>WOUP01000001.1 GCA_009772895.1 Puniceicoccaceae bacterium 5H
GTCAGTGATAAAGCGATGCAAATGGCTCACGCCTCACTCAGTTTAGCGATCTACCGCAGAGTACAAGCTTATTTTGCGAGTTTTGAAACCGCTTCTACTACCGTAACGTCTACGACAGTGACGACCACGCCAATGCCAACCTGATCGGGGGCTCCTGGGAGACGGCCGGTATTCAGATCCAGCGGGGGTCGCAATTCGACAAGTCCTCGGTCGATCTCAACTGGACGGGTGGCGCCCAGAAGTCGGTGGTTACTTCGAGCGTCTTCATCCTGCACAGCAGCATACTCTGGGACACCATACTCCCGACGATCGGTTACCGCGAAGACGAGCTGAAATTCTACAACGCGCCGAGTAATACTGTCGACCCGGGCGGCTTCTCCGAGTCGAAGGCGCCGCTGCCGACCGAGGCGAGTTCGGTCTTCGAGCAGGATTCCTTCAATTGGGGTGTCGTGGGCCGTCTGCCGCGTTCCGTCGAAGCAAAACTGCCGTGGGGCCTCGAGCCGAGCGTGTTCTACAACAAGTCGGACAATTTCAGCCCGACGCCGCAGCGCATCAACATGTTCGGCGATCCGATCGATCCGGCCATGGGCAATACAAAGGAATACGGCGCGATGCTCACGGCCTTTGACAACAAGCTGTCCCTGCGGGTTACCTTCTTCGAGACCTCGCTCACCGGGACCAGCGTCGACATGCGTGACGCCGTCCACAGCATTGTGCGCGACGGGATCGGTAATGCGCTCGTCAACATCTCCAACGGATTCAACGACGACAACCCGGCCGCGCGCGATGCATTCCTGAGCTGGTGGAACTCGGATCCGCTCGCCGCCAATATCAAGGAAACCTTCGGCTTCGAAGGCGATCGCCCCACAGCCATCACCGATGGGGTGCTGCTGCAGACGACCGACTCGGTGTCTGAGGGGACCGAGATCGAGGTTACCTTCAACCCGACGCCCAACTGGCGGATCGCCTTTAACTTTGCGGAAACCGAAGTGATCAACGACAACACGGCGCGTGATGCCGCCGCGTTTCTCAACGAGATCCGTCCGGTGCTCGAAGGACCAGCGGGCCAGATCTGGACCGATGCGACGGGCCGCACCTGGGCAAACCGTGCGAACGAGTTCATCAACACGGTCAACCTCAAGACCTACGGTGATGGCCAACCCGCCAATCCCGAGCTGCGCGAACATCGTTTCAATGCGCTTACCCACTACTCGTTTACGGAGGGCATGCTGAAGAACTTCGGGATAGGCGGTGCCGTGCGCTGGGCCGACGAGGTGCTGATCGGGACGGGCTTCAAGCAAGACCCTGACCTCGGCGATATCCCAGACTACTCGACGCTCTACTATGGGCCTTCGGAAACGAACTTCGACGCCTGGATTACCTACCGCCGCGAGAATATCTTCAACAACGTGGATTGGGAACTAAAGTTGAATGTGCGCAATATCGGCGAGGGCGAAAAGCTCATTCCGACGGCGGCGCAGCCCGACGGCACCATCTGCCAATGGCGCATCGCGGAGCCGATGACGTTTACGCTGAGCTCGCAGTTTAACTTCTAGCACCGTATCGACCGCCCGGTCACGACAGTCATCCCGGGCGGTCGATCTTTTCTTTTTGGGCGGCTTGCCGCCCCTCCTTTCGCATTCCCCCAAATGAACGATTCTTTAGCCCTCAATCCCCTGGACTGTTTGACCTTCGCGGCCTATCTGATCTCGCTCAGCGTGATCGGTTGGTGGGCGGCCCGGAGACAGGCCCATACGAGCTCCGGCTACTTTCTGGCCAGCCGCAGTCTGCCGTGGTACGTCGTCGGCTCGTCCTTTATCGCGGCCAACATCTCCTCCGAGCATTTCATCGGTATGGTCGGGGCCGCGGTTATCTACGGGATCTGTGTCGCCACGCCGGAGTGGAGCTCCGTGATCGCGTTCACCTTTCTCATCTGGATTTTCATTCCGTTCCTCATGTCGGCGAACGTCTTTACGGCGCCCGAATTTCTGGAACGCCGCTTCAGCTCCACGCTCCGCCTTTTCTTTGCGGTCGTGACGGTGATCGTGAACATCTTTGGTTTTCTTGCGCCCGTGCTCTACGGCGGCGGGTTGGCCTTGGACCGTGTGATGGGATTGGGAAACCTCTGGGCCAATGCGACCGTGGGTACTCCGTTGCATGAAGTTGCTCATGGCGGCCTTTATGCGGCGATCGTGATCATCGCACTGGCGGCCGGTTTTTGGGCCGTGCTGGGCGGGCTGCGTTCGGTGGCCTGGATGGACGTGCTGACCATCGTCATCTCCTTGGGCGGCGGATTACTCGTGACCTGGTATGGGCTGTCGGCGCTGGCAGGGCCAGACGGCTCGGTCTGGGATGGTTTCATGATCATGATCGAGCGAAACCAGGCGAACGCCGGCCTCTGGCACGAGGCGATGGAGCATGTGCGGCCAGCGATTCTGCCCGGCGCCGATGGCTACAACCGGCTTTCCGTGATCCAGCCGCTGACGCACGAGACGACTCCCTGGAGCCATTGGGTGCTGAGCTTTTTCTACATCGGGCTGTGGTACACGGTGATCAACCAGTTCATGATCCAGCGGGTGCTCGCGGCGCGCAGCCTTTACGACGCGCGCATGGGCATTGTCAGCGCAGGTTTTCTCAAGCTGCTGCTGCCCTTTGTAGTGGTGGTGCCGGGGCTGATTTTCTTCGCCATGCACCCTGAGGTACTGCTGGGAGGCAACCTGTCCAGCATCCGCCCCGAGGTAGATCGGACCTACATCAACATGATCCGCGACCTCGTCCCGGTAGGGCTGAAGGGCATTCTGCTCGCGGCGCTCTTCGGAGCGATCCAGTCCACCGTCAGCGCGGTCATTAACTCCACCTCGACCGTCGTCACCCTCGATATTTACAAGCGCTTCTTCAAACCGGATCTATCGGAGGATACCTCCGTCACGCTCGGCCGATGGGCTTCCATCGTGACGCTCGTGGTGTCGATTGTCAGTGCCTTCTACATCAGCGCGATGAAGGCGAGCCTCTTCGTCTACATCCAGGAGCTCTACACTTTTTTTGCCCCGCCGTTTTCCGCCATCTTCCTGCTGGGAACGCTCTGGCGCCGAGTGAGCGGTAAGGCAGCAACCATCACCGTGTTCGTCGGCTTTGCGCTCGGCATCCTGGTCAAAGTGGCGGTAACCACCGGTCACGCGCCGGCCTGGCTCGGGCCCTACGCCAACCAGGGGATCCTCAACTGGTCCTGCTGCATGATCTTGGGCGTCGTGCTCTCGCTCCTGACTGCGCCGCCGCGCCCCGAACAGATCACCGACGACCTGACCCTTAACTGGCAGCGGCTGAACTTGGGCGGTGGCCTTGGGACGAAGTGGTATACCGGCGTGACGTTCTGGTGGGCGCTCAGCTTCCTCGGGATGGTCGGATTCGTGGTCATCTTCGGGGTCATTCTCTGAGGCGCATGCTCTAATTTTATATAACGGTGAGCAGATAATTTTTTTATGTATACGACGAACGAACAGTTGGCAGAAACGAGCCAGATTTACAGCGCGGCCGAGGCGGTCGCGAACGCTTCGGTGGATCAGACTCGCCCGCGTTTGAACGGCCCGAAGGTCTTCGGCGTGCGACTTGGCCGACCTATTCTCTTTTCTCTCGCGGTGTCCGGGGAACGCCCGTTGCGCTTCGAGGCCCTGAATTTGCCGACTGGGCTGAGCCTTGACCCGGCTACGGGTCGCCTCACCGGTGCGGTGAACACGCCCGGTTCCTATGCCGTTGGCTTGCGTGTGAGCAATCAACATGGCACTACAACGGGCAAGCTGACGATCGAGGTCGGGGAGCGCCATACCCTGACGCCGCCCATGGGCTGGAACAGCTGGAACTGCTGGGGCGGCGCCGTCAGCGAGGATCGCGTCTTGCGGGCGGCCGAAGCGATCGTAGAGCTGGGCCTCGACCGCTACGGCTGGTCTTACGTCAATGTCGATGACGGTTGGCAGGGAGAGCGCGGTTCGGAACTCAACTCGATCCAGCCTAACCAGAAGTTCCCCGATATGGCGGGGCTGGGGCAGAAAATCCACGATCTCGGCCTCAAGTTTGGCATCTATTCCACGCCTTGGTGCGGCACCTACGAAGGGCACATCGGCTCTTATTGCGACGCAGCGGATGGGACCTACGAGTGGATCAAGACGGGCGATTGCAACGCGTTTTATCGGATCAGCCGTGAGGATGGCGAGGCATGGGATCGCAAGCGCCAGCTCAACTGGCGGCATGGGCGCCACTCGTTTGTGGAAAAGGATGTGGCGCAGTGGATCTCCTGGGGCGTCGATTACCTCAAATACGACTGGAAGCCCAATGACGTGGAGCACACTCGCGAGATCGCGGAGTTACTGGCGGCAAGCGAGCGCGATGTCGTCTTGAGCCTTTCCAACAAGGCACCCTACTGGGACGCGCCGCACTGGAGCCGCTACGCCAACTGCTGGCGCACGACCGCCGACATCGAGGACACTTGGCAGAGCGTGAAGGAGATCGGCTTCAATCAGGATCGCTGGAGCTCATTTGCCGGGCCGGGGCATTGGAACGACCCCGACATGCTTGTGATCGGCAGCGTCGGGTGGGGCGATTCCGTACGGCCGACACGACTCACTCGGGAGGAGCAGTGCACCCATTTCGGGCTCTGGTGCCTCTTGTCCGCTCCCCTTCTGCTGGGGTGCGACTTGCTCGAGCTCGACGCGTTTACGCTGCGCCTGCTGACCAACGAAGAAGTGATCGCGATCAATCAGGACGCGCTGGGCCGGCAGGCCGTCCGGGTTGGCGGTGGTGCTGAAACGGCTGTGCTGGCCAAGCCGCTGGCCGATGGCGGGCTCGCGATCGGCCTCTTCAATCTCGGCGAGCAGCCTAGGCCCGTCACCCTTTGTTGGGACGATCTGCTCATTCAGGGGCCCCGTTCGGTTCGCGACCTCTGGAGCCGGCAAGACGAGGGCGTATACGACTTGGAGTTTGCCGTCACGCTGCCGCCGCACGGAATGAAGCTCGTACGTCTGTCGAAAACCACGGCTCAGGAAGCTCAAGCATGAGCAAGCACGGGATTGGACTTTGCCTGCTGGCGCTGGGTGCCGCCACGATGGCTCACGCGGCCCCAGTAGCTGAAGTCGTTGCCGAGGCGCCGCATTCCGACCAGGCTCCCCGGATCAATGGTCCGTCGCTGTTTGGCGTGCGGCCGGGACACCCCTGCCTGTATGCGATCCCGGCAACCGGCGCACGGCCGATGACGTATGCCGTCGAGGGGCTGCCGGAAGGCCTCGCGGTCGACTCCGAAACCGGGATCATTACCGGCCGTCTGGCGGAAGCCGGGGACTACGAAGTGACCCTGCGCGCCCGTAATGCACGAGGTGAAGCCCAGAAACGTTTCGTCCTCAAATGCGGTGAGAAAATCTGCCTGACGCCGCCGATGGGTTGGAACAGCTGGAATTGCTGGGGCACGGACGTGGACCGCGAGAAGGTGTTGCGCGCGGCCCAAGCGCTCGTTTCGACCGGTCTCGCCCAGCATGGCTGGACTTACGTCAATATCGACGATGCCTGGCAAGGCGAGCGACAGGAAGGCAGCGCTCTTCAACCTAACGAAAAATTTACCGACCTGTCAGGCCTATGCGACGAAATTCATGCCCGTGGTCTCAAGGTCGGTATCTACTCGACCCCCTGGACGACATCCTACGGTGGATTCGCCGGTAGCTCTTCGGATCAGGCGGATGGCGCGTGGGCGGCCGAGGCCGGCGACGATCTGGGTCGCCATTTTGGGCGCTACGCTTTCATTGAGGCCGATGCCCGTCAATGGGCCGATTGGGGCATCGATTACCTGAAATACGACTGGGCTCCGATCGACATTGCGCATGCGGCCACGGCCTATGAGGCCCTGCGCGATTCGGGCCGCGATATCGTTCTGAGCCTCTCCAATTCCGCCGCGCTGTCTTTAGCCGATCAGCTACCGGAGGTCGCCAATTGTTGGCGTACCACGGGCGACATTGGTGACCAGTGGCAGTATTTACGGGGCGACGACGCATCATGGCGCTGGGGCGTCTCCGAGATCGGTTTTTCGCAAGACCGTTGGGCGCCGGCCGCCGGTCCGGGACATTGGAATGATGCCGATATGCTCGTGCTGGGCCGCGTCGGTTGGGGAGACACCCAACACCCTACCAAGCTCACGCGCAATGAGCAATACAGCCACATGTCACTCTGGTGCATGCTCAGTTCTCCTTTGTTGTTGGGCTGCGACTTGGAGCGACTCGATGATTTTACGCTCTCGCTCCTGACCAATGACGAGGTCATCGCCATCAATCAGGATGCGCTGGGTCGGCAGGCCGTGCGCGTGGCCACGGTGGGGGCCGTCGACGTCTATTTGAAGCCGCTCGAGACAGGTGCATTTGCTCTAGCCTTCTTTAACCGCTCGGAGCAAACGCAGACCTTTCTTTTCAATAAAATGGAGAAGGTCGGCCTCGGTGGACCTCACCACGTCCGCGACCTCTGGCAGCGCCGCGACCTGCCGGATTGCGATGGCGAGATCAAAGGCACCGTCGGCGGCCACGGCGTGCTACTGCTTCAACTTGAACCCGTTGTACCCCAATCGTGATGCGATACCTGCTACTCTTGTTCGGAATCCTCTCGGCCTGTGTAGCCTTTGCCGCCGATAAGATCCAGATCGACGGGGCCGCGTTCAGGCTCGAACTGGCAGACGGCCAGACGATCCACCGCTCCGACCTGCACGCAGTCACCAAGGATGATGCCGAGATGGTGCGGTTGACCTGTGAGCATCCTGCGCTGGAGGTCCGCCTCACGCAGGAGCAAGTGGGGGCTGGCTACCGACGGACGCGGTTGGAAATTACGAACCGTGGAGCAGAGGACTTGCCGCTCCAACGCATTGTGCTGTTGGACCAAACCGCGCCGGCCGGAGCGCATGTAGTGGGCGAGACGACCGGATCGCCCATCGTGGCCGGCATCGCGTTTGTTGGCGTCGAGCACCCGTTTGCGGAAAATACGCTCGAAGACGGGCGCATCGTCTGTGCGCTCCCGATCATGCTGCCCCTACGGCCAGGGGAACAGGCCGTCGCTTCGCTCGTGTATGGAGAAGCGCCGGAACCTTCGCAATTGCGCCGGGCTTTTGCCGCCTACCTCAACGACGCACGTCCGCGGGCCTATGCGCCCTTTCTGCTGCACAACACTTGGTACAACCTCGGCTACTCCAACATGTTTTCCGAGCAAGAAGAGCTCGAGCTGATCGAGACCCTCGGCCATGAGCTGGTGGAGCAGCGTGGTGTGCAGATTGATGCCTTCGTCCTCGACGATGGATGGGACGACACGAAGACCCTCTGGCGGTTTCACGCCGGCTGGCCCGATGGCCTCGCGAATATGAAGACGGCGACCGTCGAGTGGGGGGCCGTGCCGGGAATCTGGATCTCGCCGTGGGGTGGTTACAACCAGCCGAAGAAGGAACGCCTCGCCGCGGCCGCCGGCGAAGGCTTCGAGGTTCGTGACGGTGGGTTCTCACTCGCAGGCCACTGCTACTATCAGCGCTTCCGCGCCCTCTGCGTGCAGGCAATCCGCGAAGGAGGTGTCGGCTTTTTCAAATTTGACGGCATCGGCGCCAAGGACGGCGGCAAGATCGATCCGTCGGCAGGTCGTGATTTCGATGCGATGTTGCACCTCATCACCGAGTTGCGCCAGCTGGAGCCGGATCTATATGTGAGCCAGACCGTGGGCACGTGGCCGTCGCCGTGGTGGCTGCTGCATGTCGACAATATCTGGCGCGGCGGTGCGGATCACGACTTTGCCGGTGTTGGCACGGACCGGCAGCGCTGGATCACCTATCGGGATGCCCAAGTCTATCAGAACGTGGTGCAACGCGCGCCTCTGTTTCCGCTCGGTTCGCTTATGCTCCACGGGATCATCCTGGCGGAGCACGCCGATCGGCTCGCTACGACGAACGACACCGATTTTACGAGCGAAGTGCGCTCGTATTTCGGCTCTGGCGCCCAATTGCAGGAGCTCTACCTGTCGCCGGAACTGCTCACGCCCGAGAATTGGGACGTCATCGCCGAAGCGGCAAAATGGGCGCGCCGCAATGCCGACGTGCTGGCCGATACGCATTGGCTGGGTGGCGACCCGGCGCAATTGGAGCCGTATGGCTGGGCGGCCTGGAGCCCACGCCTGGGGATCGTCACGTTGCGTAACCCTTCCGCCCAACCCCAGCGATTTGCGCTGGAAGTCGGGGCTGCCTTTGAACTTCCCGCCGATGCCAGGAGCGAATACGCCGTGACGGCCGCTTACGATGATTCGGAGGCCCCCGTCGATCGCCTGGTCGAGGGGCAGGCGGTGGAGGTCGAACTGGAGCCCTTTCAGGTACTCGTGCTCGAGGCGAGACCATTGAAAAGGTAGACGCTTGCCCTCGGCTCGGGATCGCTAGAGCGAAAGCGTGAGTAGATCACATTTTGTGCATTTGAGGTCACACATTAGGCCGCAAGGAATGAGTGCATCGGCGGGTAGAGTGGCTACGTTCACACTCCACCGGCACCCCTGATCCGGTCTTACTCTAACCCCTTCGAGTCTGCCGCAGCCGCATATCCGCTCCGGCTCCCCCGGTGTATCGCTTTGCGATAGCCGGGGGCTTGGCGCCGGCCGCAAAGGACTCGTTCTACCCCAAAATCACATGATCCGATTCTCCGCCAGAAAACCCCTGGCCCAACTCTGTCTTTCGATCGCGGCCCTCATGCTCGCAGCTGTCGGCCACGCGACCACCTATACCGAAACTTCGGAAGCTTTTCGCAATCCCATGAAGGGTTTCCGGCCGTCGCGCTACATCTACCAATCCTCCTTTCCCAGCCATGAATACGCGACCGTCTACAAGGACTACATCCCGTATTCGTCGCTGGAGATGAGCGCCAACGACGGCGTGGAGAAAATCATCGACTACTGCGATACGCGGTGGGCCGGGATCGAGGACGACAACATCAAGGTCATCCCGCGCGTGCTCATCGTCTATCCCGGCACGGGAGAATTCTGGCCCAACGACATCCCTCACGACGGTACGGCCGGTCAATGGAACACCACGACGCTTCGCGACCGCCTTGCTGCGATGATCACCAAGCTCGGACAAGCCTGGGACCATGATCCTCGCGTTGCCGCAGTCGAGATGGGGCTTTGGGGCAAGTGGGGCGAACACAACATTTATCCCGACCAGATTAACGGGAGCGACCGGATCCCCGCTTCCTTTCAGCAAGCGATGGGAGACGCTGCGGCCGCGGCCTTTCAGCACAAGAAGGTGATGGTTCGCTACGCCGACACGTTTACTGCCTACGATATCGGTTATATCTGGGACTCTTTTGCCCTGCCGAACGACATGGGGTGGGCCAACACCATGCTGGCGCGTGACACGTGGGAGACCCAGATGATCAGTGGCGAGGTGGCCTACGATTGGGGAGACCAGTCTCAACTGGGCGGCAGTCCGGATGGCACCCTGGGCAGCAATTCCAACACCGACTACGTCATTGGCTGGATCGAGCAACTGCACGTCAGCAGCCTGGGCTGGATCGCCGAGTACACCGCCGGTAACTCCACCGTGTCGGCCAACGCCGCCCGCATGCAGAAGGCCTTTGGCTACCGCTTTGTCGTGACCGAGGCAAACGTGCCTGCCAGCGTAAATGCCGGGGGCAGCCTGAGCCTTTCCTTCACCGTGGAAAACAGGGGGAGCGCACCGTTCTACTATGCCTGGCCTGTCGAGGTCAGCTTGCTCGACAGCAGCCGTTCAACCGTCTGGAGCACCACCCTCTCAACCGACATCCGCAGCTGGATGCCCGGCGAATCTCATACGGTCAACACAAACCTTTCGGTTCCGGGTTCCGTGCCCAACGGCACCTATACGCTGGCGCTCTCTGTCCTTGATCCCGCCGGACTGCAGCCCAGCCTGCGTTTCGCCAATACCAACTACTACAACGGTGGCCGCACGCCGCTGGCACGAGTGGGCGTAGGGCAGGCGGCGGTCAGCCAGAACCTGGGCGCTTTCGACAGTTTGCAGGCTGATCAAAGCCTCTCTTATTCTTTGAATAACAGCGTGCAGATTCCAGCAGTACCTTCGCTGCTTACGCCTACCATCGGGGATGGCAGCGTCACACTTTCGTGGAATGCATCGACTGGTTCCACGAGCTACACCGTTTTGCGTTCGACGACCTCAGGTTCGGGCTACGCGGTGATCGGCAATCCGGGCGGTACCACCTTTACCGATACCGGGCTCAGCAACGGCACGACCTACTACTACGTCGTCCGTGCGGCCAACTCGGCCGGTACGAGCGGCGACTCCAATCAGGTAAGTGCCACCCCGGTCGGCTCTGGATCTGGCTCCTCGGTCACTTACGAAGCGGAGGCCTCCGGCAATACCCTGTCAGGTGACGCCGTGGTCAGCAGCAGCACGAACAGTTCCGGTGGCATGAAGGTGGGCTATCTGGGCAATGGCAGTGCCTTGACTTTCAATAGCTTGGCCGTCGGTTCCAGCGGTTCCCATACGCTCACCGTCTATTACCTTTCCGCCGAAGCGCGCGATTTGCGTATCTCGATCAGCGGGGGAGCATCCTCGACTCATTCGCTCGCCGGTAGCGGAGGCTGGGATACGGTGGGGTCGTTCTCGACCACCGTCTATCTGAGTGCGGGCAGCCAGTCGATCACCTTCGACAATCCGAATGGTTGGGCTCCGGATATCGACAAGATCGAGGTCTCTGGCGGTGCTTCCGTCAGTCCGCCCGCGGCGCCGACTGGTCTTACCATTTCCGCTGCCGATGGCAGCGTCACGCTTTCGTGGAATGCCGTCAGTGGTACCTCCTCCTATGCCGTCTACCGTGCTACTGGTTCAGGGGGCGGGTTCGCCTCTATTGCCAACGTCTCGAGTAATTCCTACACCGGTACGACCGTTTCGAATGGCACCACGTACTACTATTACGTAACTGCCTCGAATGGGGTCGGTACAAGCGCCAACTCCAGCCAGGTAAATGCGACCCCTTCCGATAGCAGTGGGGGCAGTGCTCTGATGGTCGATTCGTTTGACTCATCCGCTCAATTTTACGCCAACCAAAACGATTTGGGTGCGTCGATCAGTGGCACCTGTAGTTGGTATCTCGGTTCCGATGCGGTGGGCAACCTCGTGCTCAATGCCTCGAATTCTGGCGAATACTATCAGGAAAACATCGGTCTCAGCCTGGCTGGCGCCAGTTCCGTGGTCATTCGGGCGCGTGACTGGTGGGCTTCCGACACAGAGGCTCACTGGCATCTGGTGCTCAACGACGGCGCCGAGCACGCCTCGTCGACCCTTTCGAGCTATGGCACCGTGACTGACAGCTACGGCGACGTGGTCATTCCTATCGCAGCCTTCGGTTCGGTGGACCTGGCAAACTTGGTCTACCTCCGCATCGTTCACAGCGATGCGACCTATTCGACGCTCTTGCTCGACGATATCAGGTTCGAATAGCGAGCCCGTGTCCGCTGAAAGCGGCAACCTTGACGTGGAGCGTTCCGCGTCAGGGGCCGCGTTTGATTGATATCTTACGCTCCAACGTTTGCGCCCTGCCTAGGCGCAAACCCCAGCAGACGCAGGCCGTTGAGGCAGACGAGCACGGTGCCGCCTTCGTGGGCCAGCACGCCCAGCGGCAGGGGCACCTCCACTTGCCAGAGCGGCAAGGCCAGCGTCGCGAGCACCATGAGCACGATCACGCCTCCGGCAAAGTAGAGGTTTTGGCGCACGATGCGGTTGGCGGCCCGGCTGAGGTGCAGCACGTAGGCCACCTGATGAAGATCGCTCGACATGAGGACCACGTCCGCACTTTCCAAGGCTACGTCGCTGCCAGCGGCCCCCATGGCAATGCCGAGACTCGCTGCGGAGAGGGCAGGGGCATCGTTGGTGCCATCGCCCACCATGGCCACCGGTTCGCGGGCGGCCAGGGCCTCGACCTCCCGTACCTTGTCTTCGGGCAGTAGCTCGGCCTTCACCTCGTCGATGCCGGCCTCGGCGGCGATCGCTTCGGCCACGGCCCGGTTGTCGCCGGTCAGCATCAGCGTGCGCTGGATGCCGGCCTCCTTCAGGCGGTGCAGCGTTTCGCGCGTCTCCGGGCGTAACTGGTCGGCGAGACAAATCAGCCCCAGCCAGCGAGGCTGCCCGTCGATGTCCGCCGTTGCGACCGCAATCACGGTTTCGCCAGAAGCCGCCAGGCTTTCGAGTTGCGCCTCCACGTCCTGATACGCGAGATCCAGCGTCTGCGCGACCCAGTTGGGGCGACCCACGCACACGCGTCGCCCATCGATGAGCGTTTCGATGCCGCGCCCGGTCTGGGCGGTGATGCTATCGACGCCGTTCCGGGTAATCTTGCGTTCATCTGCGGCCCGCACAATGGCCTGCCCGAGCGGGTGCTCACTGTGGGCCTCGGCCGAGGCGGCAATGGTCAGCAGCTCCGCTTCCGAAGTGCCGAACAGGGGGCGGATACGCGTTACCTGCGGCTGGCCGGTGGTCAGGGTGCCGGTCTTGTCGAACACCACCGTACGGATGCCCGCCGCTTTCTCGAGCTGGGCGCCACCCTTGAAGAGCACGCCGTGTCGCGCACCGTTGGCGATGGCGGAGAGGATCGAGGCGGGCGTGCTGATGACGAGCGCACAGGGTGAGGCCACCACCATGACGGTGATGGCGCGGTAAAAGGCTTCGTTCCAGATCAGTCCGGCGAGCGGCAGCACGGCCATCAACAGCAGCGTAAAGGCTATGACGCCGATGGCGTACCGTTGCTCGAATGCCTCCAGAAAGCGTTGACTGGCCGCCTTGCGCCCCTGGGCTTCTTCGACGAGCGCGATCAGGCGTGCGATCGTAGAGTCTGCTGCGGGGCGCGTCACCTCGACGGTCAGGCTGCCGAGGGTGTTGAGCGTGCCTGCAAACAGCTCGTCGCCGGGGCGCTTGCTCACGGGGATCGATTCGCCGGTGACGGAGCTTTGGTCTACCGCGCTTTCACCCGTTACGATACGGCCGTCGAGCGGCACTTGTTCGCCGGGGCGCAAGACGAAGCACTGGCCGATTTCCACGCGCTCGACGGGCAGGTCGATCAGCTCGTCGCCCTGCTGCACGTGGGCCTTTTGCGGGCGCAGCTTCGCCAGGGCCTGGATGGCCTTGCGCGAGCGTCCCATGGCGTAGTCCTGCAACACGTTGGAAAACGAGAAGAGGAATAGCAGCATCGCGCCCTCGAATGGAGCGCCCACGTAGGCCGCCCCGAGCGCCGCCAGAATCATCAGCAAGTCGATGTCGATCTCGCGCTGGCGCAACGACTGCAAGGCCGAAACCGTGCCGAAATAGCCACCCGTCAGATAGCTGACGAGGTAGAGCACGCCGCTGACAACCGGAGCCAGATGCAGGGCTTCCGTCAGCCCACCGGCGAGCATGGTGGCAAAGGCGATCCCGACGCACGCCGACTCCCACCGGTTGACGGCGTCCGCCGGAGGTTCGGGGGCTGGGGGCGTTTCGAAATGGGCTAATTCAGCGGGGCTGGCGTGTGACACAGCTTAAATCTTTGTGCCCGATACGCTAATTGCAACACCTATCGCAAAAAGGTATTGAGACGCAAATACGATAAGCACCCTAACGTTGCTTACAGGCGGCAGCCGTCTGCCGTGTTGATCGGTACCTCGCAGTTGGGGCGAGCCACGACGCCCTCGTAAGGCTCGCAGGAAAAAGGCTCGGAGGCCCGCTCCCCGCCCAGGTGTCGGTCACAGATCGCGAAAAACGGCTCTACCTCCCGAGCCCGGCGCATCTCTTTCAGAAAGGCGCCTTCGGGATCCACGCCCTGGCCGACGAAGTTGAGCAATTTCTTCATCTTGTTGAGGCGCTTGTTGTCCGGCACGCCTGGGCGCACTGGGGTGGTGGCGACCCACAGGCGGTCGACATAGTCACGCACATCCGCGAGGGTCGGCGCAAAAACAGGCTGGCCGGCGTAGTGCTCGCGGATTTGACGGAAAATCCAGGGGTTACGGATCGCGCCGCGCCCGATCATCGCACCTTCGCAGCGCGTGTAGGTGATGATCTCCGCGCAGTGCGCGGCAGAGCTGATGTTACCGTTGGCGAACATGGGGCAGTTGACGCCCTCGCGCGCCTTGCGGATCCAGTCGTAGTGCACCTCACTGCGATAGAGCTCCTTCACCGTGCGGCCATGCAGGCTCAGCAGGTCCACGTGGTACTGATTGACCAACTCCAGCACGCGGTCGAAATGGCTCGTGTCGTCGAAACCGATGCGGGTCTTGACCGTAAACAGGCCGGGGCAGGCCTCGCGCATGGTGTCGAACACACGCTCGATGTCGTCGGGATTGCGCAGGAGGCCGCCACCCACGTTCTTCTTGTATACCTTGGGCGCCGGGCAGCCCATATTGAGGTCGATCCCCGCTACCGGATACTTCAGCAGCTCTTCGATCGTGCGGCGCAGGTGCACTAGATCGTGCCCGATCAGCTGCGCAAAAACCGGTCGCCCCGTGGTCTGCTCAGTGATCGAGTCCAGAATGTGCCGCTCCAGCCGCGACGTCTCGTGTACGCGGAAGTATTCGGTAAAAAAGTAGTCGGGCGGGCCGTAGTGGCCGATCACCTGCATAAAGGGCAGATCGGTCACATCCTGCATGGGCGCCAGCGCGGTCCACGGCTGGTCCGGCACAATCGGGGGAGGCAGAGGCATGTCTGCAACTATTCGATCCGCTGAAGCGGAACTTAAGTCAACGCCTTAATCCCGGGCGGTCGGCGGCTACTCCTGCTCTTTCAGGATGCGCTCGAGCAGCTCGGTCATGTCTTCTTCCGCGTCGATGACCTTGCGGGAGGCGAAGATCGGCTTGCTTTCGTGCAAGGCCAGAGCAATTGCGTCGCTGGGGCGCGCGTCGATCTCGACGATCTTGGAGCCCAGCTCATTGTCCATTTTGAGGATCATGCGGGCGTAAAAGGTGCGTTCTTCCACGTCGTTGATCACCACGCGGGTCAGGTCCACGCCCAGGCCTACCAGAATGTTGGCCATCAAGTCGTGGGTCATCGGCCGCTCACGCGACACCTGATTGACGATGTCGGAGATCGCGCGCCCGATCATCGTATCCACATAGATGATAAACGTCTTTTCTTCCGGCCCCAGAAAGATGGCGCAGCCGTTGGAAGTAGGCATCACACCCTTGATCGCGACCTTGACCACGTCCTTGTTCATGGAATCCACTATATGCCCGATCCCCCCGTCCACGCAAGCCCGGCGCACGGATGGGCTGGATGCCTTGCCTCAACTCTCCAGTTGCTGCCAAAAGGCGTCGAAGCTCGCGGGCAGGGGATCTTCGAAGGTGACGCGCTGGCCGGTGGCAGGGTCGTCGAAGGCGAGTTCGACTGCATGCAGGAACATGCGCGGCGGCACGATCTCGCGGGGCAGTTGGGTCTCACCGTAAACGGGATCGCCGACGATGCGGGTGCCGGCTTCGGAAAGGTGGATGCGGATCTGGTGCGTGCGGCCCGTCTCGAGGTGGCAGATGACGCGGCTGATACGTTGACCGACCTCCAGCGTGTGCACGTGGGTGACGGCGCGCTGCGGCGCTCCGAGGTGATGCCGGCGCCGAGGTGGGACCTTTTCCAATGAGCCGCGCTTGCCATCGCCGCGATTGGCTACGAGATGGGTCTCGATGGTGGCACTGTCCGCCTGGCCTTCGACCAGGGCATGATAGACGCGCTGGGCGGCGTGCGTTTGGAACTGATGCTGCAAAACCTGCTTGCCCCGGGTAGACGTGGCGAAAACCACGAGGCCGCTCGTCTCCTTGTCCAGCCGGTGAACCCATCCGAGGTAAGGGCGGCCCTTTTGCCCGCGCTTCTTGCCCAACCAGCGCCGCACGCGCGCCTCCAGGGTGTCGCGCTCGTTCTTGAACGGCACGGTCATCAATCCCGCCGGTTTGCGCACCACGATGTAGTCATCCGTCAGCGCAGCGACGGCGGCGGCCGCCAAGAGGTTGTCGCGGTCGGCCCGGCGCGCATAGACGCGGTATTCCAGCTCAGCGGTCGTCAGCAGTTGCCCCGGATCGGTCAGGGGGCCGTCTTCGTGCCAGATCTTGCCGCTCGCGATCGCGGCCCGGGCTTGATTCCAGCTGCACTGCAGCCAGTCACGCACGATGACGTCGAGCCGGGTGGGTTCTGGGCGCTCAGTTTTGAGCCGAGTCGGCGGCGTCATCATTCTTGCGAATCGGGCGGGCCTGAACCTGCAGGCGGGAGGAAATCGCCTCGAGGCCGACCTTCTCCGCAATGGACCGGGCATACCATTCCAGGAACGGGGCATCGATCTCGTAAATCTTGTCGTTTTCGACATCCACGACCTGCGCGCGCTCCACCTGCTTGCCCTGGCTGGCGAGGTAGAACTTGTAGTCCTTCCCCACGTCGATTTCGCGCACCAGGTTGCTCTCCGTCAGGATCGGCAAGGTGCGGTACACGGTAGCGCGGGAGACCGACCGGTCGATGTCGCGGGCCTGATCCAGCAACTCTTCGGCCGTGAAGTGGTCGGGGTTGCGATACGCGGCTTCGAAGATCGCCATGCGTTGGTTCGTGACCCGCAAGCCTTTGCGCCCGAGAAAGTCGCGAAAGGTTTCGCGCGCGGCGTCCATATCGGTGGGGTTGTGCTCTGCGGGTTGGGCCATTCCGTTCTTTATTGAGACATCTGTAACAAAAACGTCCAGCCTGTAGACGCGCAAGAATGAAATTTCCCCCTTTGCGCGAATCCAGACCATCAATCGGGAAATCCTCCGAACCGGAGGATCCTTCCTGACGGCCTTGTTTCGGCGCCGGTCTTGACGCCTTCGGCCGGCTCGTTTGTCTATGGCGGATGCCTGAACGGACCGACACCATCAGCGTGCGCCTGTTGACCCGCCTCGACCGCGAGCTGGGCTATCGCTTGCCGGAGGCGCTGGCGGGGCAGGTCCAGGTCGGGTCGCTGGTCAAGGTACCGGTGGTGCGGCGGGTGGAGCTGGCGGTGGTCACCTCGCTGGAGACCGATCCGTCATTTCCGCTCGAACGGCTGAAATACGTGCACAGCCTGGAGCAGCCGTTCCCGGTGTTGACGCTCGACCTGTTGAAGCTGGCGCAGTGGATGGAGCGCTACTACGCCGCCGATCTCAACAGCATTTTCGAGACGATGATCCCGTCGTCGGTCCGGCGCGGGATGAAGGTCCAACAGCGCAAGTTCGTGTCCCTGGCGCGCCAGTTGGAGCCGGACGAGTTGGCGCACCTCGAGAAGCGCGCCCCCCGGCAGGCCCAGCTCTACACCTTTCTGCGGGATCAACTCGAGCAACGCCCGCTGCCCAAGGCTCTGTTGATCAAACGCCTTAAGACCAACGCTTCGACCGTCGATGCGCTGGTGGCCAAGGGCGTCCTTTCCGAAGAACAGCAGGTGGTGCAGCGCGAGGCTTACGCGGATGAATTGGCGGGGGCGGAGCGCATGCGGGTGGCGAATCTGGTGCTCAACGAAGAACAGCAGACGGCGGCAGAGGCTCTGGTAGCGAGCATCGACCAAAAGAAGTTCATTGCCCATCTGCTGCACGGCGTCACCGGCAGCGGCAAAACGGAAGTCTACCTGCACGCGTTACGTCACGTGCTGCAAGAGGGTGGGGGCGTGATCTTTCTCGTGCCCGAAGTAGCGTTGACGCCGCAGACGGTCGGGCGCTTACGGGCACGTTTGGAGGCGGCCAGTGGTGAACAGGCGGTTGTGTGGCACAGCCTGCTCAGCGACGGCGAGCGCTACGACGCATGGCACGCCCTCTCGACCGGCGAGGCCCGGGTGGTAGTCGGCGCGCGCTCGGCTATCTTTGCGCCCATCCAGGACCTGCGCCTCATCATCGTGGACGAAGAGCACGAGCCGGCCTACAAACAGGAGGAGACACCGCGCTATCACGGTCGCGATGTGGCAGTCTACCGCGCCATGCTCAACCAGGCGACCGTCGTGCTGGGCTCGGCGACCCCGGCGCTCGAGAGCCTGTACAACGCGCGGCAGGGCAAATACCAGCTCAACAAGCTCACCCAACGCGTCGACAACCGGCAGTTGCCGCTCGTGCACGTGGTCGACATGCGCCGTGAGCAATACAAGAGCAAGGGACCGCCGCTCTTCTCGCGCCTGCTGGCCGACAAGCTTTACGACCGGTTGGAAAAGGGCGAGCAGTCCATCCTCTTCATCAACCGCCGCGGCTACGATTCCAGCGTGCGCTGCCCGGATTGCGGGTGGGTCGCCTATTGCGAGCACTGCGCGATCACGCTGACGCACCACCGGCACGACAACACACTGCGCTGCCACCTTTGCGGCGCGGAGCACCCGGTGCCGCAGGTTTGTCCAGAGTGCAAGAGCCCCAAGATCCACTATCGCGGCTCCGGCACGCAAAAGATCGAAGACTTTGCGCGGCGCCTCTTGCCGAGTGCTCGGGTCTTGCGCATCGACGCCGATACCATGCAGCAAAAGCACCGCTTCCGCGAGGTGCTGAACGACTTTCGTGCGGGCAAGGTCGACATCCTGGTCGGCACCCAAATGATCGCCAAGGGGTTGGACTTTCCCAACGTGACCCTGGTCGGGTTGCTCGATGCCGATCTGACGATGCACCTGCCGGATTTCCGTTCAATGGAGCGCACCTTTCAGCTGCTGGTGCAGGTGGCCGGTCGCTCCGGCCGAGGTGAACGAGCGGGGGAGGTGGTGGTGCAGACCTACCTGCCGTTTTCAGAGCCCATTCAGTTTGGCCGACAGCAGGACTTTGACGGCTTTGCCGAAGATGAGTTGGGCCGCCGCGAGGAGTTCCAGTATCCGCCCTTCCAGCACCTGGTCCACCACCTCCTGCGTGGCCCTAATCCAGACAAGGTAGCCTTTTATGCCAAGGAATGGGCCAAGTTCCTCGAGCAGGAGTTGCTGCCCCACGAGCCCAATCTCGAGATCCGTGGCCCCGCGCCATGTCCGGTGGAAAAGATCAAGGACCACTACCGCTTCCAGATCTGGTATTTCACGCCCAACACCTCCCGTCTCGTGCCCAAACTTCAAGCCCTGCGCACCCAGTTCAAATGGGACCCCGAAGTCATCGAGGTGCTCGATGTGGACGCGGTGAACTTGATCTAGAGGGCCGACCGCCGCTTTTTACTGAGTGCGGAGACGATAAAGATAATATCCCGTTCAGGAGGATAAATAGTGCAACCAGTATGACCCATAGAGCGGGCAAATCTGGATGCCAACGCAGCGATTACAATGCAAAGTAACGCCTTTCTCTCGAAATCAGTTTTCCTGATCCAGTAGCTGCTCGATGACGGGCAGGTCGGCGGGAGCCCAGTCGAGTTGCTCCCAGTCTTTCAGGCGGATCCAGCGGGCGTCGGAATGCTCTTTCAATTCCAGTTCGGGGCGGTTTTCGCAGACATGCTGAAATGGGATCAGGTGCACGGGGCCGAAGGGGTAGGTGTGGTCGACGGGCATGAGCGGGGTCAGCGGCCCGACGTTCAGTTCAAGCTCTTCGCGTAATTCGCGCCGTAGCGCCGCTTCGGCATGCTCGCTCGCCTCGACTTTGCCACCGGGAAATTCCCAGAGACTGCCCAGCTTCTTGCCGGCGGGTCGCTGCGTGGCCAAGACGTACCCGGCTCGGTCGCGCAGGACCAGACAGACGACGGGCACGGGGTGCAAATCCGTTGATGACTCCATGCGAGGGTTCAACAGATTGGCCGCCACGATGGCAACAGCAAGTAACCCACCGGCTTGAAGGCGGACGCCTTTGAGGGGTTGTCTCGTGTTGTTTGATAACCGTTAATACCTAATTAATAGGCGGATAAATGGCTATGCTAAACTGCTATAGTTAGAACGGTGCGAGTATTGGGTGAGCGAGAGATCGGGGGTAGAACACGCTCGCTCCAAAGGCAGTTGACTGCCGCTACTCCCCCGAAAGTTGACCTTCCAGAACCGCGGTATGCGCGCTTGTCGCATGCCCTGAGGCCCTAACTTCCCATGAAACAGATACCCCATGACTGGTGGAAAGCCATTGGCTTTTCCCTTCCCCTACTGTCTCCCCATCTGATTCTTGCGCAAGCAGAACCAGATTCGCCCAACTCCGATAAGGTCTTCGAACTCAGCCCGTTCGAGATCTCTACCTCGCGCGATATCGGCTATCAAGCCCGCGACACCCTGGCGGGCACTCGCCTGCGAACCGACGTTCGCGACGTGGCCAACGCCATCACCGTCGTGAACCAGGAGTTCCTGAACGACACCGCAGCCACCGACGCCCAAAGCCTGCTGGTCTATACCACCGGCACCGAGGTCGGCGGCCTGCAGGGCAACTATGCCGGCGTGGGCGACGGCACCAATGCGCGCCAGACTACGACGCAGATGATCTCCCCGCAGTCCAACACCCGCGTGCGTGGGCTGGCGGAAGCCGACAACGTGCGTGGCTTTTTCCTCACGGACATCCCGTGGGACAGCTACAATACATCCCGTGTCGACATCCAGCGCGGGGCCAACTCCATGCTGTTCGGCATCGGCAGCCCGGCCGGGATCATCAACGCCAACCTGAAGGAACCGCTGCTGGGCAAGAACTTCGGCCAGGCCGAATACCGCTATGGCAGCCACGACAGCCACCGTTTTGTCGGTGACTACAACGTGCAGGTACTGCCCGACGAACTCGCCGTGCGCGTCATCGGCCTCTACGACGACCAGAAATACCAGCAGGAGCCGGCTTACGAGGAAGACACGCGCTACTTCGTCACCGCCCGCTGGGAGCCGAAGTTCCTCGATACGGACAACGCGCACACGGTCTTCAAGCTGAGCTACGAAAACGGCAACATCGAGGCCAACCACCCGCGCCTGATGCCTCCCGTCGACCGGATCACGCCGTGGTTCGATCCGGCGAACGAGTCGCTCTACCAGCAGACGTTCAATGCCTTCGACATGAACAACTCCGACTACGAGGACTACGTGGCGGCGGGCATGCCGGCTGGCTTTGGTGCGGCTCACGCCCAGTTCTCGGACAACGACAACAATACCTACCCGAATCCCAACTACTCGCCGTGGGTCAGCACGCCCTCCGGGGTCAGCCGCGCCGGGGACGTCTTCGACGGCCCGGTTATGGTCTATCCAGATCCAAGCTCGTCCCAGACGACGGGCGCGATCAATGCCCAGTTCGACAGCAGCAACCCGACACCCGACGGGGTGAGCGCCCCCTTTTCCAGCTACGGCGGCATTACCTCCTATGAGGTATATGCGCGTCTGGTCGGGTTGCCAGGTTCGTCGATTGGCGGGTACAAGGAAAAGTCGCTCACCGATCCGGACATCTTCGACTTTTACAATAACCTGCTCGACGGCCCGAACAAGCACGAGTGGATCGACTTCGACGCCTTCAACGCCAGCATCATCGAAAGCCTGTTCGACGACCGTCTCGGTTTCGAGCTGGCCTACGACATGCAAAGCATGGACCGAGGACAGGAGCATGCGATCTCGGGCAACGGCTACGCGATCTCCGTCGACGTGCTCGACGTGTTGCCCAACGGGCAGGACAACCCCAACGTAGGCCGCCCCATGGTGTTGAGCCGGGGTGGGGCCAATCAGTCCGAGGAGCGCGACCGGGAGACCTTCCGCGCGACGGTCTTCGGTGAGGTGCGCTTCAGCGACTACTTCGACTCCGATAGCCCCATGGCACGCATCTTCGGGCGTCACCGCTTCACCGGTATGTACCAATACAACGAGGTGGAGGTCAACACGCTCACGTGGGAGCCCTTCTCGGCAACAGACACCTTCACCGCCTCGGGAGCGCCGGGGAACTCGATCTCGCACTCGCGGCGCCAGATCGGGACCTTGAGCTACCTGGGGCCGAGCATGTTGGGGATGGACTCCGCGGCAGCGGGCGATATCTCCCGCATCAAGGCCGAGCGTCAACCCGACGATTCCACCATCCTGCTTTGGGATTGGTCCACCGCCGGCAATGGCGACTATGTGGGCTGGTCGCAGGAAAGCCTGCCCATCTGGAACGGCATGGAGCCCAACGAGCGCGATTACCTCTACACAGGTGCCCGCAAGGAGCTGGATGAAATCGAGTCGCAGGCCTTCATCTGGCAGGGCTTTCTTTTTGATGAAAACGTGGTGCCCACGCTCGGCTGGCGCAAGGACAAGGACAAGTTCTACAACTCCGGCAACCCGCGCTCCATCCCGGACATCAATGCGGGCCTTGACCTGAGCGATCCCAACTGGGTGCGCCCCGACGATCCCACCAACTCCGAGAGCGGCGATTCGCTCACCTGGGGGGTGGTGGTGCATACGCCGGACTTCATCGACGAAAAGCTGCCGTATGGCCTCGAATTCAGTGTCTACTACGGCGAATCGGAGAACTTCCAGCCGGCCGCCGGGCGCGTCGACATTTTCGCCGATCCGGTGGCGTCTCCCCAGGGCGAAACGACGGAATACGGCCTGACCGTTTCGGCTCTGGAGAACCGTATCAACCTCAAGGTTAACTGGTACGAAACGAAGGTCAGCAACGCCACACTGTCCGGGGCGATCCCCAACAATTACCTGATCGGTGCGGGCGAGGCCTGGGCCTACATGTTCGCCACTCAGGCCAAATATGCCTACGAGAACAACACCGCGGTCGGCAGCTATACCACGGACTATGCGCCGGACGATCCGGATGTATTCATGCCCTACCAGCCGCGCGCGGGCCAGACGCTCGAGCAGGCTATTGCGGAGATGCAGACCGCCGTCGACGCCTACCTTGCCAATCCGGCTCCCAAAGCGCTGGAAGATGCCTGGGGCTACGATACCGCCGCCTGGTATGGCGATGGCAGCTACGAGAGCATCGATTCATGGATCAACAGCCGCAACAGTGTGGCGGGCAATCTCGCTGTGACCGGCGATACGGAGTCGGAAGGCTACGAAATCGAGCTGAGCGCCCAGATTCTCGACAACTGGAACGTGATGCTCAACGTCTCCAAGACTTCCGCGACGCGTCTGAACCTGGGCAGCACCTATGCGGCCTGGATCGAAGAACGTTGGGACTTCTATCAAACCGAGGCGGGCAACGTGCGCTTCTGGGAAGACGGCAAGGTGTCCAATGAGACCTTGCGCTCGAAGTTTCAGGCCGAGGTCTACGGCAACTACCAGCTGTATCGCCAACTGCAGGGCTCCGACGTGCCCGAACTGCGGCCCTGGCGCTTCAACCTGGTGACCAACTACCGCTTTCGCGAGGGCTTCATGGAGGGCGTCAACATCGGGGGCGGCTGGCGTTGGCAGGATGAAGTCACGCTCGGCTATCCCACGATCGAGGACGAAGACGGCGACTACATGTTTGACGTCGACAACCCTTACAAGGGTGACGCCGAGTCGGATCTGGACCTCTGGATCGGTTATGAGCGCGATCTGACGCACGGCATCGGCTGGAGCATCCAACTCAACGTGCGCAACGCCTTCGCCGACGACGAGCTGATCCCCGTGAGCGTGCAGACCGATGGCAGCCCCGCCGTTTACCGGATCAAGGAAGGCACGACCTTCTACCTCACCAACAGCTTCACCTTCTAGCCCGCAGGCTGGGAATCGGGAACTACTGGGATCGGGCCCGTCACTTCCGGGGGGAAGTGGCGGGCCTTCTCTGCGTTCGGCTTCTGACTGTAAACCCGGTGTTGGATGGACAGGCTGCGGCTTCTGCAGTGCCATAGATATCTAAACCCTCGTAGACCAGAGATGATGAGATTTTTACGCACTCTATCCTGGTTGTTTTCACTCTCGGTGATCGCAGCTGGGCCTGCCATGGCGCAGGACAAACAATCGAACGAACCCCAACCGCCCGAGCAGCCCCTGCCGCAGCTCTTTATCGCTGGCGACTCCACGGCGGCGCCCCACAACGGCAACGAGCGCATGGGCTGGGGCGTGCCCTTTTCGGACTATTTCGACCCGGAAAAGGTGGAAGTCCACAACATGGCTCGTGGCGGCCGCAGTAGCCGTACCTTCATCACCGAAGGCCATTGGGACCGAATGCTGGCCGACGTCCACCGCGGCGATGTCGTGTTGATCCAGTTCGGCCACAACGATGGCGGGGCGATCAACCGGGAACCGCCGGGCTCCGATCGCCCCTTGCGCGCTCGCGGTTCGTTGCCGGGTTTGGGCGATGAGAGCGAAGAAATCGACAACGCCGTGACCGGGCGCCATGAAGTCGTCTATACCTACGGCCATTACCTGCGCCAGATGATCAAAGACGTGCGGGAAAAGGGTGCTCAGCCGGTGCTGATGTCGCTCACCGTGCGCAACATCTGGAACGATGGCCGCCTCGAGCGCGGCGCCGGGCAATACGGCTCCTGGGCCTACGAGCTCGCCAAACAGGAGGACGTGCCCTTCGTCGATGTGACGGATATTGCGGCGGACAAGCTCGAGCCGATGGGCCCGGAGGCGATGAGCAAGCTCTATCCCGCCGACCACACGCACACCGGCCCGGAGGGGGCGCGTCTGCACGCCGAGGCGGTGGTGGCGGGTCTGAAAGGACTGCGCCCGAGCCCAATCGAAGGCTGGCTCTCCGATCAGGGTGAAGCGGTCGAGAAGCACGACATCACCTGGCTGAACCTGCCGCGCCCGGCCCGGGCCGACTTGCCCACGCTCTTTCTGATCGGCGACTCTACCGTGCGCAACGGTCGGGGTGACGGCTCCAACGGCCAATGGGGTTGGGGCGATTACGTCGACTACTGGTTCAACGAAAACAAGATCAACGTCGTCAACCGCGCGGTCGGCGGCCTCAGCAGCCGCACTTACTACACCGGCCCGTTTTGGGACAAGGTGCTGGATATGCTCCAGCCGGGTGACTACGTGATGATGCAGTTTGGCCACAACGACAACATCGCGCTCAACGATGCCGAACGCGCTCGGGGCACGATCCACGGCGTCGGCGACGAGACCGAGGAGATCGACAACATGGTGACCGGCAAGCACGAGGTGGTGCACACCTACGGCTGGTATTTGCGCCAGTTCATCGAGCAGGCGCGGGAGAAGGGTGCCACCCCGATCATGTGCTCCCTCGTGCCCCGCAAGATCTGGAACGACGAAGGCAAGATCGAGCGCAGCGAAGACAGCTATGCCGACTGGGCGGAGCAAGTCGCTCGCGATGAAGACGTGCCCTTCGTCAACCTCAACGACCTGATCGCCGACCGCTACGATGCGCTGGGCAAGAAGGCCGTGGATCCGCTCTTTGGCGACGCGCACACCCACACCAGCGAACGCGGTGCGATCCTCAACGCCGAGTGTGTGGCGGAGGGCCTCGTCGAGCTGGACGACAACCCGCTGGCGCCCTACATGACGGTCGACCTGACGCTAGGGCAGCCCGTGAGCTTTACCTTTGGCGACCAGAATGGCGACGCCATCGCGGTCGAGCCTTCGGATGCCTATACCTCCGAAACCGGCTTCGGCTACGACCTCGGCACCATGCCCAACGAGGGAGAGCCCTATTTCTTCTCCGTCCGCGCCGACGACGGCAACTACCGCGTTACGATCGAGTTTGGCGCGGAGGACCAGGCTTCGGCCAATACCGTGAAGGCCGAAACCCGTCGCCTGATGGTCGAAGACGTGCAGACCGAGCCAGGCCAGTTCGTGGAGCGCTCCTTTGTCGTCAACGTGCGCGACACCCACCTCGTCCCGCCGGAAAAGTATGCGCCGGGTGGCACGGAGGTGCTGATCAACGATCGCGAAGTCGGCAAGCTGCATTGGGACGACAAGCTGACGCTGGAGCTTAACGGCGACGCCCCGCAGGTACATGCGATGACGTTCGAGGCGATGGATGTGCCGACGGTCTACCTCATCGGGGATTCGACCGTGACTGATCAGCCATACGAGCCCGCCGCCAGCTGGGGCCAGATGCTGACCCGCTTCCTCGGCGATGGGGTCGCGGTGGCCAACCACGCGGAGTCGGGTGAGACGATGAAGTCGTTCATCACCGGCCTGCGCCTGGCCAAAGTGCTCGAAGACATGGGGAAGGGCGATTACCTCTTCATCCAGTTCACGCACAACGACCAGAAGGAATACTGGCCGCAGACCTACGTCGAAGCCGACACGACCTACAAGGCTTATCTGAAGGTCATGATCGAGGAAGCCCGTCGTCGTGGCGCCACGCCCGTGCTGGTCACCTCCATGCAGCGCCGCAATTTCGATGACGACGGCAAGATCGTCAGCAGTCTGGGAGACTATCCGAAGGCGATGCGCGACGTCGCCCGCGAGGAAGACGTGACGCTGATCGACCTCGAGCGTATGAGCGTGAAGTTCTATGAAGCGCTTGGGCCAGACAAGGCACCTCTGGCCTTCAACAACGAAGGCAAGGACCCGACCCACCACGACAACTATGGCGCCTATGAGCTGGCCAAGTGCGTGGCGGAGGGCATCCGCGAGTCCGACCTGCCGTTGGCCGATCACCTGCGCGACGACTTCCAAGGCTTTGACCCGAGCGAGCCCGACGACGTCGATCGCTTCGATCTTGCACCGAGCCCCTTCAGCAGCGACCTCAAGCCGCTCGGCAACTAACCTTTCGGGCAATCCTGCCCTTCGGGTTCCCCTGCGATCCCGCTGCCGCCTTCTCGCCCGGAAGGCGGCTTTTTTGTGACTCGCTTCGCCCGACAGGACGCCGTCTCTATGGCCGGAGCGCCCCGGGATATCCCGCGCCCCTTATTGAGTGCCTCGCACGGAGATACATTCTCTGGTGTCAGGGCAAAACCCGCTTGGTTTGGCACCAACTACGGGCGTGAGAGTATCTCCTGCTTGCCGGGGCGCATGATTCGCCCAAGGCAACTTCCGCCAAAAGAAACCCGCCGATGCGCACGGGGGCGTCATCGGCGGGTGGTGAGAAAGGAATGGTTCCTTCGGCAGGCTCAGCCTACCTGGCGCAGGATCGACTTCAGCGAGTTGGCCGAGGCCTGCAGGCCTTGCTCTTCCTTGGGCCAAAGCTTGATTTCGCGATGCCCGAGCACCCCCTTGCGGCCCATGATAGTCGGCACGCTGATGGAAACGTCGCGCAGGCCGTAGCAACCGCTTTGCGGCGAAGAGACCGGCAGCATGAATTGCTTGTCGAGCGCGACCGCCTGGACCACTTCGGCGATCGTCACGCCGACGGCCCAACCGGCACCGCCCTTGCGCTTGATTACCTCGGCGCCGCTGGTCTTGGTGCGCTGGAAAATCGCGTTCTGGAAGCCCGGATTCACGCCGTCCATGCCCTGCATCGGCAGCCCGCCAATCGTGGCGGAAGACCAGATCGGCACCATGGAGTCACCGTGCTCGCCCAGGATCAGCGCTTTCACCTGATCGGCCGCATAGCCGAGTTCATTGGCGATGAGGGAGCGGAAGCGGGCGGTATCCAACATCGTGCCCAACCCGTAGACCTGCTGCGTTGGCACATCGAGACTCGCCGCGGCGAGCTGGGTCAGAATATCCACCGGGTTGGAGACGATGAAGAAGTGGGCGCAGGGCTTGTAGCCCGCCTGCTGGATGCTCTGCAGGATGCCCTTGAAAAGGCTCACGTTGCGGTTGATCAGGTCCAGGCGGCTCTCGTCTGGCTTGCGGCGCAAACCCGCGGTGATGACAAACACATCACTGTCCTTGGCCCGCTCGTAGTCGCCGGCGTAGATGCGCTGCCCGCCGGTGGAAGAGGCGCCGTGCAGGAGGTCGAGCGCTTCACCTTCGGCCATGTCCCGATTCACGTCTGTGATCTGGATCTCCGAAGCGATCCCGCCGCATTGAATGGCAAAGGCTGCATTGGAACCGACGCGGCCGCCGCCGCCAATAATCGTCACTTTCATCGTTCGTCCTCCTTAGCGTTGGTTGAGTTGTCCGAGGATCTGCTCGGTGATCATGCGCACCACGCTTTCGGCCTGTTCATCGTAGGCCGCAGGTGCCTCGGCGGGAGCGGGCGAGATGGAGCAGGAGGCCGGAGCGCCGCCATTTGCGCTGTAAAAGCCGGGGCGGAAGTCGGAATTGTCACACAGCTCGCATTCCTTCCAGTCCGCGCGCTTGTCTTCCATGCCCAGTGACTGGCGCAAGGCGATCAGTTCGCGGGCCTGCGTGCCGGAGATGGGGGTCAACTCCTTGCCCAACTGCGAGGCCACCCAGATGGTGCGGCAGTAGGCGTCGGTGTTTTCCATCTTCCAGTAGGCATCCTCGATGTCCTTGCCCCAGCAGATGACGCCGTGGTTTTCCATCAGCACAGCCATGTTGTCGATGGCGGCTTCACCCACTGCGTCCGCGTTGGCCGGAGAGCCCGGAGTCTGGTAGGGGGCCATGCCGATCTGGCCGAGGAACACTTCGGCTTCGGGGATCAGGCAGGACGGCGGACGCACTTTGGCCACGGCAAAAGCGGTGGCGTGAGGCGGGTGGGCGTGGCAGCAGGCCTTGGCCTTGGGCTGGCGCTTCATGATGCCCAGGTGCGTCATGCACTCGCTGGTGCGCTTCAGCTTGCCGGCCAGTTGGTTGCCATCCATGTCCACGAGGCACATGTCCTCGACGGCCATGAAGCCCTTGGAAATGAGGGTGGGGGTGCAGAGCACCAGATTGTCGCCCACGCGGACCGTGAGGTTACCGCCGTTGCCGTCGGTATAGTCGCGTTCCCACATGCGGCGACCGATGTCGACCATGCGGCGCTTGATCGCCTCGATGGGCTCGGAATGGAAAAAGGCCTGGATCTCGGCCGGGGTCTTGGGATCGGTCCCGGCTTCCCAGCGATATTCGTAGTCAGGCACCTGCGGGGTTGGCGGGGTGCTGGGGTGGCCGTTGAGCTTCGCCGGCTTGGCCGCGCGAACGTCCGTGCCGACGCCGCGCAGCAAGTCGCGACCCGAAGGCGTAATGATGGCACCCGCCGGAATATCCGATTCACCTTTGCCCTGTGCGAGCAAAGCCTGAACCTCTTTTGCGGTATATACTTTGGCCATTATTGAAGTTGATCCGGTTGTTGGTAACGAATGTGGTCCAGGATACAGGCGCAGTAGGCGTCGATCGGCATCGGGTGGCTGAAGGGGCGTGTGGCCTCTCCGCCTTCCACGACGCCGACGAGATCGCCGGTGTGGACACCCAAGTGGTCGTATGTGACCAGGCTGGATTGTGAGGAAATTCTGGTTTCGCTGGGATTGAGCAGATCATCCTTGCCCAGCGGAGACACGAGGCAGAGCCGACCCCGGCTTTGATCCGGGAAGATGGAATGGCTCAGGACGACTTCTCCGATGACGCGGCACACTTTCATGGCGATCAGGCAAAGGATTCGATGATGCCCACCACGGTGTTGCGCAAGGGCGAGTGGCGGTCGTGGTGGTATTGCTGGGCGGCAGAGCCGTCGGTGCTGACGAAGACACGGGCGCCGTGGCCGGCTCCGATCCAGTCTGCCGCGAGGAAAAAGGTGCCAGCGCCCGCCCCTTGGTCGTCGAGGTTTTCACACAGCAGCAGCCGCACCCCTTCCATGCTCGGGTGCTTGATGGTGCTGGTAGCGTGACCGACGACCTGGGCGAGCAGCATGGCGATTACCCGACGATGTTGAGGTTGTCCACCATCACGCAGCGACGCTTGCGCGTAAACGTGGCGGGCGTGACGATGCCCTCACCGGTAGTCGTAGCGATCGTGAAGTTGAGGTAGCCTTCTCCGCCCATCCCCAAGCCGGCGAAGGAGGGCCCGTTCTTCACGAAAAGGGTGCAATTCAAGGCGCGGCCCATCGCGGTCAGGACGCCGATGTCGCGCGAGTGGCAAATGGCCGAGTGTCGGTAGTTGTGCTCCGTCTCCTTGCAGAGGGCGATGCCTTCTTCCACGTCGCGCACGCGCACGATGGGCAGCATGGGCATCATCTGTTCCTCTTCGACGAAGGGATGGCCGGCGTCGGTCACCGCAAAGAGCAGATCCGTGCCGCTCGGGGCACTGGTCCCGGCTTCCTGAGCCAGCGTCGTCGCGTCGGCTCCGACTAGCTTGCGGTTGAGCACGGGGTGGGAGCAGCCACCGCCATCGGCCTTGTAGGTGAAGGCGACATCCGTCAGGCGCTGGAGTTGGCTGTCGTTGAGGCGCATGGCGCCCGCCCGTTCCAGCTCGCGCAGGAATTGATCGAAGACGGAATCGACGACGAAGACCTGCTTTTCGCCGATGCAGAGCAAATTGTTGTCGTAGGAGGCCCCCGCGATGATATCGCGTGCCGCCTTGGCGAGGTCCGCGGATTGCTCGACCAGCACTGGCGGGTTGCCGGGGCCGGCGCAGATTGCGCGTTTGCCGCTGGCCATGGCCGCTTTCACCACGCCCGGGCCGCCCGTCACGCAAATCAGATCGATGCCGGAAGATTTGATCAGGGCGTCGAAGGACTCGAGAGAGGGCTCTTCGATGATGGTGATGAGGTTGCGCAGGCCCAGCTTGGCCTCGAGGGCTTCATTAAAGGCCGCCACGCCGGTGGCCGCGCACTTGGCGCCGCCCGGGTGGGCGTTCACCACCAGGCTGTTGCCTGCCGCGATCATGCTGACCGCGTTGGAGGCGATGGTCGGGATCGAGTGGGTGACGGGGGAAATCGCGGCGACGGTGCCGAAGGGGGCTTGTTCTTCCAGCGAGATGCCGTGGTCACCGCTCATGCCGTAGGGCGAGAGCCATTCCGCGCCGGGCAGACCGGAGATGCCGTGCAGCTTCTCGATCTTGTGGTCGAGGCGGCCGACCTTGGTTTCCGCGAGCTCGAGCTTACCCCATTCTTCGGCGCGATCCGCACACATCTGCTTGATGATCTGGATCGCCTCCTTGCGGGCGGCATAGCCGAGTCGGGTCAGTTTCTTTTGGGCCTCGTTGGCTGCTTCGATTGCCTGTTCGGCTTCAGCGAAGACGCCGGGGCGCGAAGAAGGGCGGGCGAGGATGGCGGGTCCGCCGGCAGATCCGTTGGCTGAAGTGCTGCCGTTGGCATTCATCTCCGCCAGGACCTGTTTGACGATATTCTGGATCGTGGCTGCGTCCATCGAAAGTCGGGGTTACGGTTATTGGGAGTCGGGCTCGTCGGAGCTTTGGTAGATGCTCTGGTTGAGCACATTGACGCTGTCGACAATGCCGATGATGGCGGCGTCGACGGGCAGGGCCTTCAGGTTATCGGCCTGGCGGGCGCTACTGCCCTGGACAAAAAGCACCATTTCGTCGTGCGCCGCGCCAATGGGGTCGACCGCGACAACCGTGTTGCTGCCGGGGCGGAATTTGGAGGGATCCTTGTCGTCGACCAACATGGGGCGCAGCAGCAAGAGGCGGTGCCCCTTCATGCTGTCGTCCTTCTTGGTGGCGACGACCTTCCCGATGACGCGTGCCAGAAACATGGCCGCTTATTTCTTTTGGGTGGAGGCGGCGGAGGCAGCGGGAGCTTCGGAGGGCAGGATCTTCTCGATCTGGCCTTCGGGGCGGGCGATGACGTGCGCGCTGACGACCTCACCGACCTTGTTGGCGGCTTCCGCGCCGGCGTCGATCGCAGCCTTGACGGCGGCGACATTGCCCGTCACCGAAGCGGTCACCAAGGCGCTGCCGACGTTTTTCATCGGGCCGGTCAGGGTTACGTTGGCGGCTTTCAGCATGGCGTCGGTGCCGCTGACGAGGGCGACGAGGCCCTTGGTTTCGAGGAGTCCGATGGCTTCTTTAGACATGGCTAATTGGGAATGAAGTGTTGCGGTAAAAGGGTTGGGGAAAGGCGGTGCGCCTAGGCTTGGCGCTGCAGGAAGCGATAGGTCTCGGTCGCGATGACCTGTTCTTCGTTGGCGGGGATGACGAGCACCTTCACGGCGGAGCCAGGAGCGGAGAGGTCGGCCTCCGTGCCCATGACATCGGCGTTGCGGGCCGTATCCAGTTTGAGGTTGAGGAAATTGAGGTTGCGGCAGACGGCTTCGCGCACGTCGGGGTTGAATTCGCCGATGCCGCCGGTGAAGGCGATGGCGTCAAGCCCGTCGAGGTCGAAGAGAAAGGAGCTGGCCCAGCGGCGGATTTCGTGGACCAGGAGGTCGAGTGCAGCCTGGGCATCGCCGTTGCCCGAACCTGCAGCGTCCTTCAAGTCACGGATGTCGTTGCCGACTCCAGAGACGCCGAGCAGGCCGGACTGTTTGGTCAACTGGGCCTCCACCTCGTCGAGGGAGAGCCCCAGATGCTTCATGGCAAAGGGAATCGCCATCGCGTCGAGATCGCCCACCCGGTTGTTTTGGGGCAGGCCGCTCTGCGGGCTGAAACCCATGCTGGTGCCGATGGCGGTGCCGTTGCGAATCGCGGTGACCGAGCTGCTGCCGCCGAGGTGACAGGAGATCACGCGCAGCGGCTTGCCTTCAAAAACGGGCAGATCGCCGGCGTAGAGGTTCTGAACCCGCTCCACGATGTCCGGGCGGTCGAGCAACTGGGCAGAGCGCTCGGCCACGAACTTGTGTGAGGCCCCGTGAAAGCCGTAGCGGCGCACCCCGGCTTCATACCACGCCTTGGGCACTGCGTACCGCTTGGCGGTCGGATCTACCCACTGGTAAAAGGCCGTTTCAAAGAGGACCACCCTTTCGGCCTTGGGGGCGAGCCGCGCAAACTGGCGGATGCCGGCAGCATAAGGCGGATTGTGGGCCGGGGCGAGCGGAGCCGTGCGTTCCAGGGCGTCGAGCACCGTCTGATCGGCGTGGCGGCAACCGCTGACCTCGCCCCCCATCACGGTCTTGAAACCGACCGCATTGAGTTCCTCGAGGTTGGCGATGTGCCCCTGCTCGATCAGCTCCCGCAGGCTGTGCTCGATCACCTCCCCGTGGTCTTCCACCCGCTCATACTTGCCCTTGGCCACGGGCTGGAAACCATCCGGCCCGGCGGAAAAGAGGGTGTATTTGTAGGAGGTGGAACCCAGGTTGGCGACGAGGATCTTCATGCGGGAAGCGGCAAACAGGTTAGGCGCGGACGAAGGGCCCGAGCTTGCCCAGGTCTTCGTGGGGGCGAGCGATCACCTGTACGGCGACGACTTCACCGATACGGGAGGCGGCGTCGGCCGCGGCATCCACGCCAGCCTTCACACTGGCGACATCGCCGGAGAAGTAGGCGGAGACGAGACCGCTGCCGGCCTTTTCCCAACCGAGCATGGAGACATCGGCGGCTTTCAGCGCGGCGTCGCAGGCTTCAAAAAGGGTTACGAAACCTTTGGTTTCGATCATTCCGAGCGCTTTGTTCATGGTCGCAAAAAAGTTGAGGATAAAGAATTCGGGTGAGACAGGCCTAGAGCTTCAGTTGCTTGAGCAGCTCGGGGTGGGGGCGGGCGATCACGTGCGCGGCCACAAATTCGCCGACGCGTTGAGCGGCATCCTGACCGGCGTCCACGGCGGCCTTGACGCTGCCGACATCACCGGTGACGACGACGGTAATGAAGCCGCCGCCGATCTGGACGTTCTGGGCGAGGTTGACACCGGCGGCCTTCGCCATGGCGTCAGCGGCTTCGACGCTGCCCACGAAGCCCTTGGTTTCGATCAATCCGATTGATTCGTTCATGGTTTTTCTCAGTAAGGGTGGTTAAAGGGATAGGGTTGCGGATGAGCTATTTGATCAGCTCGCAAAGGGTGTCGGGGCCGAGGCCGCAGGCGTTGCCTTCGTCGGTGTCGACGTGCACCTCCAGCTTGAAGCTCGGGTCTACGCGGACGAGCATCTGGTCGAAGGTGGTGGCGCAGGGGCCGTGGACCTTCAGGCGCATGTAATCCTTGTGCTTCACGCCATAGTACTCCGCATCGGCGGGAGACATGTGCACGTGAATTGCGGCGCGGATCACTCCCTCGTCCATGCGGAAGAAGCCTTTGGGGCCCATCAGCATGCAGCCGGGTGTGCCGGCGATGTCACCCGAAAGGCGGACGGGGATGTCGAAGCCGAGCGCGCGGGCATCGGTAAAGGCCAATTCCACCTGGTTCAGCGTGCGGCAGGGGCCGAGGATGCGCAGGTTGGAAATCACCCGGCTGCGCGGGCCGATCAACGTCACCGTCTCGGCGGCCGCGTACTGGCCTTCCTGGTAGAGCCACTTGTGCGGCGTCAATTGGTGGCCGGGGCCGAAAAGGGCTTCAACGGCTTCCTGCGTCAGGTGGCAGTGCCGGGCCGACACATTGACGACCAGAGGACTCGGGCCTTGGGCCGAACGGGGCAGGGGAAGGTTGAGCCGGCTGTAGACCGCGCGGCGGACCATGTGTTCGATCGAGGCGCGGGGCGGTAGCGGTTGGGTTGAAGAAGGCATGGCGTCCGGGGCAGAAAAGGGTCGTTGCCGAGGTAGAGTGGGGTGCTCCTAGCGTGCTCCCATCAAGACTGGATCTGGAGATTGGTGCAAGTCTAAATGTTTTGATTTTTTGGGAAAATATTTGGTTTGAGCTGGTGCCTGAAGGCTTTGGCAGATGCTTGTTTGGCCATCAAAAAGGGTGAATATCACGGTTTATCCACGTCTTGCGGCGGTTTAAGGCGTTGAAAAGGCTGCATTTCAGGCGCTTGTGGAAACTATAAGTCATCTGGGCAAAGTCCTGTTGTTTTGGTTTGAGGTGGGAAATGTTGGGTTTGGCTTAGCCTCTCCAATGAAGATGACCAAGGTCGGGCGGGCGTTCGTTGAATCACCGTCCCTTCGGAGTAAAGGGGAGTCGAATCGAAATCGCCTCGGGAAAACCAAAAATAGCGTTGCCTAGTGCGCGGAAAATGGTCTAGGTAGGAAGTCTCCTTATAGCGGCCCAACCTTCACTCCCATGTAGTAGCGCACATCGGTGGAGGGAATTGATGCGTCTTTGGCGCGTCCAGTGGGCCGTTGACGCACATCCCCCAACTTGCGTTGGAGCCAACATCCTCTGTACCCCTCATGTATTGCGCTACATCCTACTATCTCGGTTCGGTCCAGGGCTCCTGCCTCGGTTCGACTGATTGCGTCGGCTCGATGGAAGCGTCTCGTCTGAGGGCGGATGGCCGGTTTGTGCGTCGGTCTGTCCCTTACCCCCACGTTCACGAGATACTCCAGTAGAGCCCTATGAATACCTACGCCCCCACAGGTTGCCTCGGTGCGCTCGATTCCCCCAGTTCTTCGACCCGCGCTGTTTCTGATATCACGATGTGCCTCCGCGCCTTGGGCCGGGGAGACAACGGAGCGGCTGATGAACTGCTCCCCCTGGTCTATGACGACTTGCGCAAGCACGCTGCCGTCGGCATGGCGCGCGAATATTCCTATCAGACCCTGCAGCCGACCGCTTTGGTCCATGAGGCCTGGCTGCGCATCGTCGACGACAGCAGCCGCAAATGGGCCAATCGGGCACACTTCTTCGGCGCGGCTGCCCAGGCCATGCGTCGCATCCTGATCGAAAATGCGCGGCGCAAGTCACGCCTCAAGCGCGGCGGCAACCGTATGCGGGTCGAGATGGAAAACCTCGATCTGGCCGAGACGACGCCCGAGGAAAACATCCTGCTGATCGACGAGGCGCTGGAACGCCTGAAGGCGCACGATGCCGACAAGGCGCGCATCGTGGAGCTGAAGGTCTTCTGGGGGTGCACGACTACCGAAGTCGCCGAGACGATGGAGATGAGCGAGCGCAGCGTGGAGCGTCAATGGGCCTACGCCAAGGCTTGGCTCTTTCGCTGTATCCGCCAGCAACAACAATAGCGTTCCCTGTTCCCTGTTCGCCCGTATCCCATGAACGACATGGCCAAACTCGAGGAGGAGCTGTTCACGGCTGCGATCGAGCTGAAAGACCCGGCGAAGGTCCGAGCCTTTCTCGACGCGTCGTGTCAGAACCATCCGGAGTTGCGTGCGCGAGTGGAAGAGTTGCTGGCGCTACAGGACGAGGCAGATCTGTTTTTTACCAATGGCGCGCCCAAGGTACGCGTCTCGGACACCTACGTGCGGCTGAAGCATCAGGCTCGCTCGACGGTCGCCTCTACCCCGAAGCCAGGCGAAGACGAGGTGATCGGTGCCCGCATCGGGCGTTACAAGTTGCTGGAGCGCATCGGCGAGGGCGGCTGCGGCGTCGTCTTTCTCGCTGAACAGGAAGAGCCGGTGTTGCGGCATGTCGCGCTCAAGATCATCCGCGTCGGCATGGAGACCCGGAGCGTGATTGCCCGCTTCGAGGCCGAGCGCCAGGCCCTCGCCATGATGGATCACCCCAATATCGCCCGGGTCTTCGATGCGGGTGAGACTGACACGGGTGCCCCTTATTTTGTGATGGAACACGTCCGCGGCGTGCGCATCACGGACTACTGCGACCGTCACCGGCTTTCCATTCGCCAGCGCCTCGACTTGTTTATCCAGGTGTGCCATGCGATCCAGCACGCGCACCAGAAGGGCATTATCCACGGGGATATCAAGCCGTCGAACATCATGATTTCGCAGCACGACGGGGTGCCGCTGCCCAAGGTGATCGACTTCGGTATCGCACGCGCCACCGAGACGCGCATGGATGAAAACTCCTCGTGGAGCACCTCCGCGCTCTGGATCGGCACGCCCACCTACATGAGCCCGGAGCAGATCGAGCTGGGCGGAATGGATGTCGATACGCGCAGCGACATCTACAGCCTCGGCGTCCTGCTCTTTGAACTGTTGACGGGACAAACGCCGTTGGGTGACCGGCTGACATGCGAGTCCAGCCTGGAAGAGATGCGGCGCGTCTTCCGCAGTCTGCAACCCATCCGGCCCTCTGCCATGCTGGCCGGCGTCGATGCAGAAGCCTTGGGCAAAGTGGCAGCATGTCGCCAGAATCCAGCCTCTCGCATGAGCTCAACCTTGCGGGGCGACCTCGACTGTATCGTGCTCAAGGCCCTCGAAAAGGACCGCCGGCAGCGCTATGAGACCGCCAATGGCCTGGCCATGGACATCCAGCGTTATCTGGAGCACGAACCCGTGCTCGCGCATTCGCCGGGCTGGGTCTATCGCTTCCGCAAGGTCGTGCGCCGTAATCGCGCCGTTTTTATGGCCACCGCAGCGGTTGTGGCCACGCTATTGCTGGCCCTCGGCGTCTCGACCCGCCTGTTTCTAAAGGAGCGTGACGCCCGCCAACGTGCGGTCCAGGCCGAGCAACAGCAAGCGCGTCTACGCCACGAAGCTGAGGTGCGTGAAAAACTGACCCAGGCGACGCTGATGGTCAGCCAGGAGCACTATCAGGAGGCGGACGAGCTGCTGCAGGACATCTCGCTCAACGAATCCACCGTCGAGGGCGCGGCCGTTTTTCGTTCGGTGGGAGAATGGCACGCCTTGAACGAGCGCTGGGCCGAGGCGGCGGAACGCTTCGCGGTGCTGCTGCGGATCAACGAGTTTGAAGGCACCGATGTGCGCACGCTCGATTATCTGGAGCTCGGGCCGGTGTTGATCGAGCTGGGCGACCGTGAGGCGTACGAGAAGTTTCGGCGCATCGCGGTGGATCGCTTTCCGACCACCGGAAGTTTCTCCGATCGCATCGTGAAAATCAGTTTGCTCACGCCGGCGGATCCTCAGTTGCTGGCGTCGCTCAAGCGTTACGCCGACTTTGCCGCTCAGGAATGCGAGCAGGCTGCGGCTGCCGGAGACGCCTTCCAGGCCGCTTGGCAGTCGATGTCGCTGGCGCTCTACGAATACCGCAGCGGCCATTACCAAAAGGCGCTCGACTGGTGCCATCGCGGCCTGAGTTTTTCCGATGGCAACGCCCCCCGCACCGCGACGATTCGGGCGGTGGAGGCCATGAGCCTCTTCAAACTGGGGCGCCGTGACGACGCATTGCAGCAGGTCCACGCGGCTCGCGAAGTCATGGAAAACCGCTTTCCGGCCCGGATCGACCGAGGCACGCCAGTCCAGGGCTTTTGGTTCGATTGGGCATTCGCCAAAATCATCCTGCGTGAAGCCGAAGCCACTGTAGGGTAGGGCACGTACGTTGCCGAACTGAGGGTGCGGATCCGTAACCTGCGGCAAATGTAAATAATTTTGGCGGATCGGGAGCTCCGTTGGCGCATGTGAGGGTGTGCGCTACTGAACTCGCAGTCAACCGGCTGCGTCTCCTCAACCCCCAAAACCCTTCGGACCTCATGACGTATCCCCCACGTATTTGCCGGCGGTGCTCCCGACCTTGGAGGCGATATACCCGCCTTGGGCAAGCGCCTGCGATTGGCGGCTAACGTTTTTTTGCCCGTTCGCGTCACTTTTTGATAGCCCCACCCACGAACCATCCGGATGCCGGTCCCCCACGAGCAGGGCGGCCGGTGTCCTGGGTGGCCTCGCGGATCGTCCCTGCCTGCATATTCCTTTTCCTTCCCCCCACGCCCCAATAGATGAAGACCCAGAAGCTGACAGTCCTGGAGAAATTCGGATTCGGTTCCGGCGATATGGCGATCAACGTCGTCATCTCCTCCGCCTTTCTCATCCTCAACTACTATTACACCGACATCTTCGGGCTGAAACCCGCCGACGTCGGTATCATGTTTCTGCTGGTCCGTATCATCGATGGGATTACCGACCCGACGATGGGCGTCCTGACCGACAAGTTCAAGGGGCGGCATGGGCGCTACCGGCCTTACCTGCTGTATCTATCCGTGCCGTTCGGCATCTCGATCTTCCTGCTCTTTACCACGCCCAATTTTGAATACGGGCTCAAGCTGGCCTACGCCTACGCCACCTACATCCTCGTCACCGTTCTCTTCACGGCCGTTACGATCCCCTACATATCGCTGCCCTCAGTGATCACGGACGATCCGCAGGAGCGGCTTTCGGCTAATGGCTACCGGTTGTTCTTTGCGAAGGTAACGGCTTTCCTCGTTTCGATTGCAGTGCCGTGGATCGCCCAGAACTGGGGCGGGGGCAATCTCGCCCACGGCTATCAGTTGGCGATGGGGATCATGGCTGGCCTCGCCACGTTTTTTCTCATTTTCTGCTTCGCCACGACGAATGAGCGCGTTGAGCACATCGTGGAGGACAAGACGCTCTGGCAGCAGGCCAAGATACTGGTCAAGAACGACCAGTGGCTGGTGCTTTGCGGCGTGTGCGTGCTCGGCACGCTGGGCTACACCATCCGTAACTCTGTGGCCGCTTACTATGCGCGTTATTACCTGGGCGACCAGACCCTGATCCCCTGGTTCCTCGGCACGGGCACGATGTCTGCCATTCTTGCCATGGTTGCCTCCACCTACATCACCAAGCGCTATTGCAAGATCGGGCTCTTTCGCTGGTCGCAAGTCGCAGTAGGGCTGCTCAGTGTCGGCATGTTCTTCTTTGTGGGGCCCGATGACGTGGCCCTCGCCTTCGTCTTCTACGCCGTGCTCTCCTTCGTGGTCGATCTGCACGCTCCGGTCTTCTGGTCGGCCATCGCCGAAGCCGTCGACTACGGACAGGCCAAGACAGAGCAGCGGGTTTCCGGGTTGGCCTTCGGGGGCATCTCCTTTTGCCAGAAAGCCGGGATGGGCCTCGCGGGTGTGATCGCCAACCAGCTGCTCGTCGTCTTCCACTACGAAGCCGACCAGGTGCAAAGCGATTATACGCTGATGGGAATCGCGCTGATGCTGACCGTCGTGGCGGGCGTCTTCCACGTCGGCATGGGCTGGCTGATGTTCCGCTACCGCATCACCGACACCTACTATGAGCGCATGAAGCGCGGCGAAGTCGACGGGCTCAAGCCGCTCGCCGGCGTCATCCACGATAACACCCTCTAGCTACCCTTTCCCATGAAGTTGCTCAAGCCCCTCATCGAACAACGCGCCGACCCGTTCGTCTACAAGCACAGCGACGGCTACTACTACTTTACCGCCTCCGTGCCGGCCTACGACCGCATCGAAGTCCGTCGGGCGAAGACCATCGCCGGTCTGGCAGAAGCGACCCCCGTAGACGTCTGGCACAAGCCCGAGACGGGGCCGCTCTCCGACCTGATCTGGGCGCCGGAGATTCACTTCCACGACGGCAGCTGGTATGTTTACTTCGCCGCCGCGCCGAGCCGGGAGATCAAGGACGATCTCTTCCAGCACCGCATGTATGCCATCTCGACCGACAGCGCCAATCCGCTGGAGGGCAAATGGACCGAACCTGTACAGATCGAGACGGGAATGGACAGCTTTTGCCTCGACGCCACGACCTTCCGCCACCGCGGCAAGCTCTATTACCTTTGGGCGCAAAAAGATCCCGCCATCACCGGCAATTCCAACCTCTACATCGCGCCGATGGAGACCCCGGTGAAGCTCGCCGCCAAGCCCGTGATGCTGAGCAAGCCCGAGTTTGACTGGGAGATCCGCGGCTTCTGGGTCAACGAAGGCCCGGCGGTGATCGTGCACGCAGGGCGGATTTTCATCACCTATTCCGCCAGTGCCACCGACGAAAACTACTGCATGGGCCTGCTCTGGACCGATGAAGATGCGGATCTGCTCGACCCCGCCAACTGGAACAAGTCGCCCGGCCCGATCTTCCAGAGCTGCTACCAGCATGGCATTTACGGGCCTGGCCACAGCTGCTTCACCTCATCCGAAGACGGCCGGAAGGACCTGCTCGTCTACCATGCCCGCACTTATACGGACATTCAGGGCGATCCGCTCTGGGATCCAAACCGACATACCTTTGTGAAAGAGATTGGGTGGAAGAATGGCATGCCTGACCTGGGCCGCCCTTCTTGCGCCTGAATCAGCTCCCCCGTCATCCCGCTCCTCCCCACCTGCGGCAGAATGCCGTCCCTTATCCACCCATGAGAGTCTTTCTGCTATATTTACTTACCTTATCCACGTTTGCAAACCTTCAGGCCCAAGACCGGCCACCGGTACCGCCCATTGGCTCCACTTTGCCGACAGATGAAGTCGTCGCCCATGATCCGGTCCTGATCGAAGAAGACGGTACTTACTACCTCTTCACCACTGGGCCGGGCATCGCCGTATGGTCGTCGACCGACATGAAACAGTGGACGCACCGCGAACCCGTGTTTCATCCCTACCCGGAGTGGATTCCGGTCGAGATACCCGGCTTTGGCGGGCACCTGTGGGCTCCGGATATCAGTTATCACGACGGCCTGTACTACCTCTATTACTCGGCCTCGGCGTTCGCCAAAAATACCTCTGCTATCGGCCTGGCGACCAACAAGACCCTAGATCCCAAGAGCCCGGACTACCACTGGATCGACCACGGCAAGGTGATTCGCTCCTACCCGGGGGTAACGAACTGGAATGCGATCGACGCCAACGTGGTCGAAGATGAGGAGGGCGGTGCCTACTTGGCCTTCGGTTCCTTCTGGGGCGGCCTGAAGATCGCCCGAATGATGCCCGACCGTATGGAGCTAGCCGATTGCTGGCAGAACCTGCAGACCATCGCCAGCCGCGTGGAGGATGCCGAGCAGCTCGAAGACGACCCGGGTGCCAACGCCATCGAGGCGCCCTTTATCTTTCACCACGGCGATTACTATTACCTCTTTGCTTCGATCGACTACTGCTGTCGGGGCGCGCGCAGCAACTACAAGGTTATCGTCGGCCGCTCGGAGCAGGTCACGGGCCCTTACGTCGACCAGAACGACCTGCTTCTGCTCGAAGGGGGCGGCACGATCCTGCTCAAAGGCGATCAGGACTGGTATGGGGTCGGGCACAACGCCGTGGGCACCTTTGGCGGCAAGGACTACATCATCTATCACGGTTACGATGCCTCGACCGAACGGGGCGTACCGAAGCTGCGCATCAATGAACTTACCTGGGAGGACGGCTGGCCGGTGGTTGCCGGGGAATAGGCACAGCCAAGCTACTTGGGTGGCAACTGCCGGATCTACAGCCGATCCTCGATTTGGCCCTCGCTGTCCAGCACGAGATTCCGCAAGGTATCCTGCATGGCTGGCGAGGGCTTCTTCCATAAGCCACGTTCGATCGCTTCCAGCATACGCTCGCTGATGTCCTTCAGTGCCCAGGGGTTGTGCTGCTCGAGGAACTGGCGGTTCTCCTCGTTCAGGAGGTAGGCGTTCACCACGTCCTCATAGACGAAGTCCTCGACCGTGCGCGTGGTGCAGTCAAAGGCGAAGAGATAGTCGACGGTCGCGGCCATCTCGAACGCGCCCTTATAGCCGTGTCGCTGCACCCCTTGGATCCATTTGGGGTTGACCACCCGTGAGCGGTGGACCTTCAGGATCTCTTCCTTCAGCGTCTTGATGCGCGGGTTTTCCGGGCGCGCATGATCGCCGAAGTAGACCTGCTTTTGCTGCCCGGAGAAGACCTCCGCGGCGTTGGTCATGCCCCCGTGAAACTGGTAGTAGTCATCCGAATCGAGGATGTCGTGCTCGCGGTTGTCCTGATTCTGCAGGATGATCTGGGCGTCCTTTAAGCGCTGCTTGAAGCTCTCCGGGGCCAAAACACAGCGTTGGCGATCGCGGTAGGCATAGGCACCCCAGGTCAGATAGGCCTGCGCCAGGTCCTCGCGCGTCTCCCAATTGCGGTTGGCGATCAACTCCTGCAAGCCGGCCCCATAGGAACCCGGTTTGGAGCCGAAGACGCGAAACAGGCCGCGTTCGCTGGCCTCGTCCGCATTGATGCCGCGCGCCTGCCACGCCTGACGGTCGTCGAGCCAGGCCTGCCGTAACGGGTTGTCCTCCGCCGCTTCGTCTTCTTCGGCTACCTTGCGCACGGCCGCCTGATAGAGGGAGATCACATCCGGGAAGGCATCCCGAAAGAAACCGGATATGCGCAGCGTCACATCGACCCGCGGCCGCCGGAGTTCTGCCAGTGACAGCACCTCAAAATCCACCACGCGCTGGTTGACCCCCTGCCAGATGGGCCGCACGCCCATCAGGGCAAAGGCCTGCGCAATGTCATCGCCGCCCGTGCGCATGGTCGAGGTGCCCCAGACCGAGAGCGCCAGCGTGCGGGGGTATTCACCGTTTTCCTGAATGTAGCGCTGCACCAATCGCTCGGCACTGCGCTGCCCCAGCTCCCAAGCGGCCCGGGTCGGAATTGCCCGCAGATCGACCGAATAGAAATTGCGCCCCGTCGGCAGCACATCCAGCCGTCCCCGCGAAGGTGCACCCGACGGGCCTGAGTCGATGAAGCCGCCCTCGAGGCCCTGCAGCAGCGCATCGATTTCGCCGGTCGTCGCCGCGAGGTGCGGCAGCGTCTTTGACCGCATGGCCACAAAAACCTGGGCCAGACGCGGCTGGTCGATTGGTATGGCTCCGGTTTGGAGCAGGTGCTGCAGGGCTGCCCGCACTTGCTCTTCGAGCGCAGTGATCAGGTCGCCCGCGATGCGGCAGCCGGGATGGTCGAGCCCAAGTTCCGCCAGCGGTGTCTCCGGCGCTACGTTCAGCGGATCGAAGTCGAGCTCTAGATCTCGGGCCAGCGCCTGCGTCACCCCTTCGGCACCACCCGTTGGCAGGCGGTGCAAGGCGATCAGCGTATCGAGCAGGCAATCACCCTCCGGCACCTGTCCCAGGATGTGCAGGCCGTCGCGAATTTGCGCTTCCTTGATCTCACATAAGTACCCGTCCAGCCGGTACAACACCTCGTCCAGATTATCCGACTCCAGCCCTAGATCGACCCGTAGGTGGGTGGTGTCGAGCAGCTGGAGGATCTGGCCGCGCAGGAGTTCGGCCCGGTCGCGGTCGAGGTCGCAGGCCTCGTAATATTCGTCGATTTTCTGCTCCAGCTCGATCAGCGGGCCATAGGTTTCGGCCCGGGTGAGCGGCGGCATCAGGTGGTCGACGATCACCGTGTGGGTGCGGCGCTTGGCCTGCGTGCCTTCGCCCGGGTCGTTGACGATAAAGGGATAGAAGTGCGGGATCGCATCCAGCAGCGCCGCCGGGAAGCAGCTGCGCTCGTGCAGCGCCAGGCTCTTGCCGGGCAGCCACTCGAGATTGCCGTGTTTGCCGACGTGCACCACCGCATCCGCCGCAAACGCGCTCGCGAGGTAGGCGTAGAAGGCCAGGTAATTCCACGGTGGCGGCAAGTCGGGCGAGTGGTAGGCTTCTGCCGGATTGAGGTTGAACCCGCGCGAGGGCTGGATCGCGACCCAGCAGTGGCCGAGACGGATTCCGGATAGTCGCCATTGCCCCTGCTGGAAATACGGATCTTCTTCCGGCGAGCCCCACTTGTCTTCGATCCGCTGACGGAGCGCGGGGGAAAGCCGTTCCAGCCACTGACGAAACACGGCGTCCTCCAGCTGCACCTCACAATCCTTGAGCGGTAGCGCGTCCTGGTCGTTCGTCACCATCGCGGTCAGCCGCTGCATCAGCGCATCCGAGTCCGCCGGCAAATCGTTCGGCAAGGCGTAGCCCGCGGCGCGCAGGGTATGCAGAATGCGCACAACGCTTTCCGGGGTGTCGAGGCCCACGCCGTTGGCGAGGCGGCCATCCTTGTTCGGGTAGTTGGGCAGGATCAGGGCAACGCGTTTCTGACCGGCGGGCTTGTGGCGCAGGCGTGCCCAGGCGCTGGCCAGTCGTGCGGTAAAGGCGATGCCTTCGGGGTGCGGTTCATAGCGCGTCAGATCGCTTTCCGTTGCCTCGTCGCGTGTAAACGGCGCCTTGAAGCAAAAGGGGCGGGTGATGATGCGCCCGTCTACCTCCGGCAGCGCGACGCTCATCGCGATGTCGGTCGGCGGCAGGCCAAAGTCGCCGGCCTGCCAGGTCTCGCGCGTGCAGGAGCTCACCATCGCCTGCAAAACGGGCACCCGTAGTCGGGCAAAACCGGACTGGGCGGCGCCGTCGTCGATGGACTTGGTCGAAAAGCTCGTCGTATTGATCAGGCCATCGAGCGGGCCGTGTGCGGTGAGCGTTTCGATGACCTCGTTGATCGTCGATTCACCGCGTAGCGTATGCGCCAATACGCAAACCGGCTGTAACCCCTCTGCTTCCAGCGCTCGCCAAAGCGCGTCGAACGGTGCCATATTGTCCGCCAGATAGTGCGCCCGATAGCCGACGATGCCCACTCGAGGCGTTCCATCGGTTGGAGGCTGGGCACCCGCCGGCGTATAGCGCATGACCTCCGGTACGGGCGCCGGCTCGCGCTCTGGGAGCTTGAGGCTGAAATGGCGGTTGAACAGGCGCGCGAGGGCTGCCTCCAGATTCGGCAGCCCTCCGAGGTTGAAGCAGCGGGCGAGCTGCTGGTAGTCTTCGGTCCCCACGCCCCGGCTACGCTCGAGCAGTTCCGGATCGGGCACGTCAAACCCCGGCAGCAGGACGAGCGCGCCTTCGCTGGCCTCACTTGCCGCCTGCAACTGCTCGACCAGGTAACCGAAGTAGTCGACGCCGCCCATCAGGCGGGCCACCACCAGTCGTGCGCGCGAAGCGACCGCATCCACGTAGTTGTCGATCGTCAGCTCCTGCTTGAACGCGCCGAGGTTGGCCACGCGCAGGGAGGGCAGGGGACCGTGGGCGTGCTGCAGCCGCTTCCACGCCTCCACGGTGGAGCTGAGTTCGGTGTCGCTGGCGGAGAGGAAGATGACATCGCCGGGCGTCTGCTCGATTTCGATGACGCCTTCCTCGCCGGGGTTCCAGCCGCCTGGGACGGTACGCAGTCGGTGCATAGGTTAGTTGCTCAGCCCGGCCTTGCGCAATTCGTGGCCGATCACGACGACATAGCTCTGACGTTCTTCGTCCGGCTGCCAGGGGCGATCGAAGTAGCTTTCGAAGCGCTTGCCCACGCCCTGCATCACCAGGCGCATCGGCTTGCCCGCAACATCGAGAAAGCCCTTGATGCGGTAGACCTCGTAACGGTCGCACAGCGCCTGCATCTCGCGCTCGAACGCCTTGGGGTCGGCGATCGGGCCAGGCTTCAGCGCGACGGTGTCGATGCTCTCGTCGTGATGGTGGTGATCATGGTGATGATCGTGGTCGTGATGATGGTGGTGTTCGTCGTGACGCGAGCGGCGGCTGGTGAGATCGTCTTCGGCGCCCGCTTGGACGCCCAGGGCGATCTCGGCCGGCAGGCTGCCCCGTTCGGCTTCGACGATGCGGATGTTGGGCCGCAGGCGCGCCTTGAGCATTTGCGTCACGTCTTCGCGGCGCTGCGGCTCCACCAGATCGCACTTGGTCAACACTACCAGATCGGCGCACGACAACTGGTCTTCGAACAGCTCCTCGATCGGCGTTTCGTGATCCAGCGATTCGTCGGCCTCGCGTTGGGCCTGCACGCGTTCGCGGTCGCAGATCTCGCCCGTGGCCAAGCCGTCTGCATCGACCACCGTGATGACCGCATCGACAGTCAGCAGGGGCTTGAGGTCGGGCCAGTTGACGGCTTTCAGCAGCGGCTTGGGCAGCGCCAGCCCAGAGGTTTCGACGATGATGTGATCGAACGGTTCTTCGTCCTGCAGCAGTTTTTTCATGGTGGGCAGGAACTCCTCCTGCACGGTGCAGCAGACGCAGCCGTTCTTCAGTTCCATCACGCTGCCCTCCTCGCAGCCGCAGGTAGACTGGATCAGGTTACCGTCGATACCGATCTCGCCAAACTCGTTTACGATCACCGCGATGCGGCGGTCCTTGCATTGGGTCAGCAGGTTCATCAGCAGGGTGGACTTACCGCTGCCGAGGAACCCGGTCACAATCGTTACAGGTGTCTTCATGCGTCGTCTTCGGGCCTAAAATTCAATGCCCTTCTGGGCGGGGATCTTTTGTGAAATATGGTGCTTGATCAGCTTCATCTCCGTCACGAGGTCCGCCGCTTCGATGAAGCTCTCGGGGGCGCGGCGACCGGTGGTGATGACGTGCGTCTCCGGGTGACGCTGCTGCAGGCCTTCCAGCACCGTCGCTTCGTCGATCAAGCCGCGATAGATCGCCACATGCACCTCGTCGAGCAGCACCAGCTTGATCTCTGGATCACGCAGAAAGCCTACGGCCTGCTCAAAGGCGTGGCGCGCGGCGGCCTTGTCGGCGTCTTCATCGGTGGAATTCCAGGAAAAGCCCGTGCCGAGCGTGTGCACCTGCACCGGGAAGCCCGATTCGCCCAGGCGCAGCAACATGCGGCGGTCGCCGTCGGGGTATTCGTCGGTGCACTTCACAAACTGGACGACCGCGACCGGCATCTCGTGCACCAGGTGGCGATAAACCATGTTCATCGCGGCGCTGGTCTTACCCTTGCCGTGACCGGTGTGCAGTAGGTGCAGCCCGCGCTCGTTGCCCTTGCGCATCTCGACGGAGCGGGCCTTCGCTTGTTGTTTTCGATTCATAAAGTCTGGATGTTCGGGGTTATCCGGCGTGGCCGATCAGCTCTTCAAACGGCTGACGGCGCACGCGGTGCGGCAGGGCCAGTTCCGCCGCCTCCGCGATGTCGTCGGCGGTGACTTCCGTGCGCTCATGCCAGGCTGCGAGCGTTTTGGAGGCCTTCAGCATCACGATGTCGCTGCGGTGGCCATCCACGCCCATTTCCAGGGAACGGCGTACAATCTGTTCGAGCACGTCGTCTCCGGCCTCGACCTGCGGCAGGCGCTGGGAGGCCTCGGCGATGCGTTGAGTCAGCCGCTCGCTCTCCAGCGCCCATTGCGCGGTAAAGCCCTCGGGATTGGCTTCGAACGCCATGCGGCGGCGGATGATCTCGACCCGATGCTCCGGTTCGCGCAGGCCCTCGATCGTCACACACAGCCCGAAGCGGTCCAGCAGCTGCGGACGCAGCTCACCCTCCTCGGGATTCATGGTGCCGACCAGGGTAAAGCGGGCCTGGTGGGAGAAGCTGATGCCCTCGCGCTCGATCGTGTTGACCCCCATCGCGGCGGAGTCGAGCAGCACATCGACCACGTGATCGTCCAGCAGATTGACCTCGTCGACGTAAAGGATGCCGCGATTGGCCGCCGCCAGAATGCCCGGCTCGATCTGCTTTTGGCCGTGCTTCAGCGCGTGCTCGAGGTCGATGGTGCCCACGACGCGGTCTTCGGTTGCGCTGATGGGCAACTCGACGACCCGGATCTTGCGCTGGATGCGCCGGAGGGCATGTCCTTCGGCGATCTGCTCCTGCACGTGCGGGCTGTAGAGGTCCGGCTGGTCGGGGTCGCTCTGGAATGGGCAGCCCTCCACCACCGCGATTTCCGGCAGGATGTCGGCCAGTGCGCGTACCGCCGTTGACTTGGCGGTGCCTTTTTCGCCCCGGATGAGCACGCCGGAGAGGCCCGGGTGGATCACGTTCAGGATCAGGGCCTTTTTCATGCGTTCCTGGCCGACGATGGCCGCAAATGGATATGGAGTCTTCTTCATGCCGGAAAGGTTCAGGTGCGGGTGATCGCGATGAGTTGCTCGGCCTTGAGGTCTGCCGTCTGGAAGTATTCGGCTCCCAGGGCCTCCGCGATTTTGACCGCCAGCCCCAGCCGCAAAAGGCCCGGCGGCTCGGTGTCGACGACCACGAAACGCGCTTGGGAGAAGCGCTGGCCGAGGTGCCCGGCCAGCAGCAGCGCTTCCTCGTGCGGGCGGTAGCGGTCGGCCAGGCCCGCGTTGGCGCGGCCATCGGTCAGGAGCACCACGAGGGGCAAGAGCGTCGGTTCCCGGCGCAGGGCTCGGGTGAGCGTTGTGTCGATTTCAACCAGCGCCGAGGCTAGCGGCGTGCGGCCCCCAACCGGTAGAGTCCCGAGCAAGCGGGCCGCGAGATCGACAGAGTTGGTCGGAGGCAGCACCAGCTCGCTGTTGCGCCCGCGAAAGGAGATCAAGGCGACCCGGTCGCGCTTCTGGTAGGCATCGAGCAACAGGCTGAGGATGGCCGACTTGGTCTCGGTCATGCGTTTGCGTGCGCCCATGGAGCCCGAGGCGTCGACCGCGAAGAGCAGGAAGCTGCCGACGCGCTTCTCGCGCACGCGGCCGCGTTGATCGCTGCGCTCGACCTGCACCGCCAGCCCGTTGGGGTTACGCTCGCGGCGGGCACGTTGAAAGGGGGCCGCCGCGCGCAGGGTGGCATCGAGGGCCAAATCGTTATCGCGCATCCGGAAGGTGCTCTTGATGTAGCGGCCTTGCCGCGTGGCCGAACGGGTGCGATTGCGGCGGCCCGAGCCTTTACGCAGGTTGCGCAAATCGTTCTGCTGCCAGCGCCGCACCGGGAAAGGATCGCCCGCCGGTTGCACGTCGTCCCCTGACGGGTCGAGCGGTGGCGGTGGCACATTGCCCGCTGGCGGTTCTTCGGCCTCCGTACCATCGTCCGCGTCGTCCGGTTGCGTCTGGTTTTGCGGCTCCGGCTCTTCGGGCGGCGCTTCGTCCGCCGCTCCCTCCTGCGGCGGCGGTGGCATCTCGGCTGGCTCACTGGTGCGCATGCGGTGCCGCAATGCCATCGGCGCGACCGTCATGACGTCCGCCGCTTCCACCTCAAGGCGCCCCTGCCAGGCGGCATGGGCGCGCGCAGCCGTCTGGATCGTCAAGTCTGCCCGGTGACCGGCCACTTGGTGCCGGTTGCAAATCTCCGCGATGAAGTCCAACAGGTGGGCGGGCAGTCGAACCTGCTCCGACCGTTCGCGGGCAGCCTGGATGCGCTGGCGCAGAGCCGTTGTCTGCGGCTCAAACTGCGCCCGTAGGCCTGCGGGATGCAGATCGAAGGCCTCCCGGCGCCGTAACAGCAGCTTGCGGGTCTCGAGGTCCTGCTCGGCTTCCACGTCGACCGCCAAACCGAAGCGATCCAGCAACTGCGGTCGCAAATCTCCCTCCTCGGGGTTCATGGTGCCTACGAGCACAAATGCCGCTTCGTGCCAGGCGCTCAGCCCCTCGCGCTCGATCAGATTGATGCCCGAAGCCGCCACATCCAGCACGCCGTCGATCAGGTAGTCATCCAGCAGGTTGATCTCATCGACGTAGAGAATTCCGCGGTGCGCGCGCGCCAGTAGGCCCTTCTGCAGCGTAGGCCGACCGGTCTGCAGGGCTGCTTCGAGGTCCAGCGAGCCGATGACGCGGTCTTCAGTCGCGCCCAGCGGCAGGTCGACAAAGGGAGCCGGCATGGCTGAGGCGGTGGCGCCCTGCACCGGTGGCAACAATTCAGCCAATGCCCGCACCGCAGTGGACTTGGCGGTGCCCTTTTGCCCGCGAATGAGCACACCGCCGATCTGGGGGCAAACCGCGTGCAGCAAAAGGGCGAGCTTCATCGGCTCCTGTCCCACGATGGCGGCAAAGGGAAAGCGTTGGGCGAGGGAATTCAGACGCAGGCCTCCTTTCGGCCAAAGAGCCGGCGAAACAAGAGGGCGGCGGTGGGGAAATACAAATGCAGGTAGGACGCGTGCAGGTGCGGCAGTCCATAGCCCTCGGTGCGCTCCGTCTGCCGGGAAGGCTTGCTGACCGTCCAGAGATTTGCGTGGGTTTCGGCGGCATCCCAGTCGCTGTAGTGGAACTCGTGGGCACGGAACGAGGCGCCGTCTTCCGGTCGGTGACACCAGGAATAGCCGAAGTTCTTCAGCCGGTCGCCCATATGCACGCGCCCCGGGACGACGCCGGTCATTGCATGGAATTCGCCGCCCTGTTGGACGATGCCCTCGGTCAAATACATGAAGCCGCCGCACTCGGCGTAGCAGGGTAGGCCCTGTTGGATTTCCGTCGCGAGAGCCTCCCGCATCGAGCGGTTGGCTTCCAGAGCCTCAGCATAGACTTCCGGGAAGCCGCCGCCCAGGATCACGCCGTCGACTCCACCCGGCAAGCGAGCGTCGTGTAGCGGAGAAAAGGGCATGAGTTCGAAGCCCCAGCCTTTCAGGGCGGTCAGGTTCTCTTCGTAGTAAAAGTGAAACGCTTCGTCCTGCGCGATGGCCAGCCGTCGACCTTCCCCAAAGGGCTCCACGCTTTCGGCCCAGGGGGTGGCGTCCGCCACAGACCCCGGGCGAAATAGCTGCAGGATGGCATCGACGTCGAGGTGTGCTTCCGCGGCGGCGGCAAACGCCGGGCGTTCGCGGAGTTGAAATTCCTGCCGCGCCTGCAGCCCCAGGTGACGCTCCGGCCACGCAAACTGAGGCAGCTTGGGCACGGCACCCACGATGGGCACCGCCAAGTCGTGCAGTGCGCGCCGCAAATAGTCCGCATGAGACGCGCCCGAAACCTGGTTCAGGATGATGCCGGCAACCTGGCCATCCGCTTCCGCCAGAAAGCCGTTGATCGTGGCCCGCAGCGAGCGCCCCTGTTTGGCCGCCGGCACGACCAGCAGCACCGGCCAACCCAGCAACTGGGCCAGGTGCAGCGTGCTGCCTTCGCTGGTGTAGGGACTTACGCCGTCGATCAGGCCCATCACGCCCTCCACCACGCCGCGCGCGGTAGAGGTGTGGCGCTGGGCGGTGGCACGGATGCCGTCTTTGCCCATCAGCCAGAAATCGAGGTTGTAGGCAGGCTTGCCCGCAAAGTGAGCCGAGTAGGCGGTATCGATGTAGTCCGGGCCGGCCTTGAAGGGCTGCAGCGCGATCCCGCGCTCGCTCAAGGCGCAGAGCAGCAGCGCATTCAGCAGCGTTTTGCCGCTACTGCTTTGGGTGCCAGCGATGATGATACCGTCGTGCATGGTTGCTTATTGACAAAATAGTGTCAGTGAAATGGAGTTTCGAATTGACAGTTTTTATGTCAATTAGAAATAAGGAAAACTTAAGGCGGATCCACGATCCGATTAGTGATCCTACGCGCATCCTCATGCCCAATACCTACGCAGACTTTCTCCAGCGTCTTCAGGACTTTCCTGACAACTCAGTCGACTGCCGCGAGTTCATCGCCCAGGACTGGAACACCCGGACGAAACCGCCGGGCAGCCTGGGCCGTCTCGAGCCGATCGCGACCTGGGTGGGCGAGGTGCAACACCGACGCCAGCCGCAGGTGAACTTCCCGGCGTTGCGCCTTTTTGCAGGCGCCCACGGCATCGCCGCCGAGGGCGTGAGCATGTGCCCGGAACATGTGAACGCGCAGATGGTGCGCAACTTTGCCAACGGCGGGGCCGCGATCAACGCGCTCTGCCGTAGCAACGGCATCGACTTCAAGGCCTATGACGCCGGCGTGGACTGCCCCACCGCGAATTTCCTGCAGGCGCCGGCCATGAGCGAAGCCGAAACGGTCGAAGCCCTCTTGCTGGGGTGGAACTCCGTGCCGGCCTTCGCGGACCTCTTTGCGGTGGGCGAGATGGGCATCGGCAATACCACCCCCTCGGCGGCCATTCTTGCGGCGGTGCTGAAGCTGCCGGTCGACCAGATCACCGGGCGCGGAGCCGGCCTGCCGGACGATCGTCTAGCGGTGAAAATTCGGGTGATCGAGCAGGCTTTGGAGAACCGCAAGGCAGAGCTGACGTCGCCCCTGAACATCCTCGCCTCCATCGGCGGGCGCGAGATCGCGGCCATGACGGGCGCCATGCTCAGCGCGGCGAGCCAGAACATCCCGATCGTGCTCGACGGCGTCATCAGTGCGGCCGCGGCCTGCATCGCCTTCGAGCTCGAGCCCCGCATGGTGGGCAAGTGCATCGCCGGCCACCGGGGCGCCGAGCCCGGCCAGCAGGCCTTTCTGAGACACTACCAACTCGACGCGGTGGTAGACCTCGCCATGCGCCTGGGCGAAGGCACCGGCGCAGCGGTCGCCATGGGGGTGATTCACAACGCCGTGGATTGCCTCAACCAGATGGCGACCTTCGAGTCTGCCGGCGTGCAGCTCTAGCGCATGCGCTATTTCTTCACCAGTCTCGCCTTCATCAGCCGCTTGCCCGTCCCGCAGTCCTGGCAATTGGGGCCCAAGGGCGACTACATGCGCCTGCCGCGCTACTTCTGGGTGGCCGGTTTGGCGTTGGGCACGGTCAATGCCGCGATCGCCTACGGTCTGGGCTGGGCCACGACACCCGGATTGACCGCCGCCGTGATGGCGGGGCTTATGATTGCGTTGGCCGGTGCCTTCCACGAAGACGGCTTTGCCGACGTGGCCGACGCCTTCGGAGGCTATACGGTGGAGAAGCGTTTCGAGATCATGCGGGATTCCCGGCTCGGCACGTTCGGCGTTTCCGCGCTGGGCTTGCTGCTGCTGGTCCGCTATGCAGGCTTCGTGGAATTCACGGGGTGGGGCGCGTGGGCGCTGCCGGCCTTCCTGGTCCTGGCCGGGGGGTGGACCCGCTGGACCGCGATCGTGATGCTCGAGTTGTTGCCCTACGTGCACGCGCCGGGCAAAGGCATCGCCAAGGGCCTCAAGCGCGCCGGCTGGCCGCTGATCGTGCTGAGCGCGCTGCTGCTGGCGGCGCTCACGCTCCTGTGGGAGCCACGTTGGCTGGCGGCATTTGCCCTGGCGCAGGCGTTGACGCTCGGCACCTGCCAGATCTTCTTCAAACGCTTTCTCGGCGGGGTCAACGGTGATTGCCTGGGAGCATCCGCCGTGCTCGCCGAGATCCTGAGCATCATCTGCCTCTCCGCACTCACGTGATCCGTTTTATCGCATTCGACCTTGGTAATCTGCTCTTTCGCGTCGACCACGGTCCTGCCTGGCAACAAACGCGTGCGCATACGCTGCTGGGCGAGGAGGAGCTATTCCGCCGCTTCTACGGCTCTGGTGATATGATCGAGTGCCTCATGGGCAGTTTGGACGATCACGTATTTTTCGGCCGGCTGGCGCAGGAGCTTGAATACACTGGCGGCGTCGATCAGTTGATCGGGATCTGGCAGGGCGTCTTTGCGCCCATTCCCGAGCGTCTGGCGCTGCTGGCAGAGCTGGAGCGAGACTACGAGATCGGTGTGATTTCCAACATCAGCCGCTTCCAGTCCGACCACCTAGAGCGTCAGTTCCCCTGGCTGCAGCAATACCGCTCCGTGACTTACTCCTGGCGCTGCGGCTACCTCAAGCCTCGGCCGGAGATCTTTGTGCGTTCCCTCGAGTGCTCCGGTCACGAGCCGGGGCAATGTCTTTTTATCGACGACCAACAACGCCATGTGGAGGCCGCCGAAGCACTCGGCTGGCACGGCCTGCACGTCGCGCTGGAGGACGACCTGCGCGCATCGTTGCGCCAGGCGCTGCAGCAAAACTCCATCGCGTAACGCATCACCTCAACCATCCAATCTCATGCATATCGAACCAGGACTGATCGACGGGCCCAAGATGGCCCTCAGCTACGGCACTGCCGCCGTCTCGTTTTCCATCCTCGGCAAGCTCGCCCTCGACCACATCAAGGAAAAGGGCCTGACTTCTTTTGCGGCCAAGTCCCTCGCCGCCACGGTGGCCGTCTTCACCTTTTTCCAGGTGTTCTTTCACGTGCCGGTCGGCGTGTCGGAAGTGCACCTTATCCTCGGCACGAGCCTTTTGTTAATGCTGGGGGCCGCGCCTGCCGCCTTGGGTCTCGCGGCCGGTCTGCTCATCCAGGGGCTGTTCTTCGCGCCCTTCGACTTGCCGCAATACGGGGCCAATATCACGACCCTGCTTGTGCCGCTGTTTGCCATGCAATGGTGCGCCCGCCGCGTGGTGGAGCCCAATCAGGCTTACGTCGACCTGCGCTACAGCCAGGTGTTCAAGCTTTCGGCGATCTACCAGGGTGGTATCGTTTCCTGGGTCGCCTTCTGGGCCTTCTACGGCCAGGGGTTCGGTGCCGAAAGCGTGCAGTCGGTCGCCAGCTTCGGCGCGGCCTACATGTCCGTCGTCCTCATTGAGCCGCTGGCGGATCTGGGCCTGCTGGCGCTCGCCCGTGCCGGCAAGCAACTCAGCGAGTCCGCTTTTGCGCGCACGTTACTCAACGACCGCCTCTATCGCGCCTAGCCTGTGGCCGCAAACGGTAGCATCCACTTGGTGACGGGCGGCAGTCGCAGCGGCAAGAGCACCTTTGCCGAGCAACTGGCAATACAGAGCCCGCGCCCGGTGGTCTACCTGGCCACCTGCCGCACGTCAGATCTCGACGCCGAGATGCAGGACCGCATCCGGCGTCATCGTGCGCAACGACCCGCCGCCTGGGAGACGCTGGAAGACCTGTTCGACCTGGTGGCGGTCGCGGAGGCCCACGCGGGCAAGACGCTCCTGCTGGATTGTCTGACGCTTTGGTTGGCGGACGCTATGGGGCGGTTGGCCGATGCCGAGGCTATCCTGAGCGAACTCGATGCCGGATTGCAGGCAATGCTGGACCACGGCATCCACGCGATTATCGTCAGCAACGAAATCGGCATGGGCCTGGTGCCGCTGGGCAAGGAAAATCGCGCCTATCGCGACCTCGTCGGGTGGGCCAATCAACGAGTTGCGCGCCACGCCACGCACGTGCAATTCATCGTCGCGGGCCTGCCGCTCAACCTGAAATAACCCAATGCGCCCCGGACACGGTGGAGAAATCGACGGACGCCACTCCCGTCAGGTAGAACTGGATTTTAGCGTCAACCTCAACCTGCTCGCGCCGAGCGTGTCGGATGCGTTGTGGTTGTCTTGGCGAAAGGAGCTGAGCGTGTATCCGCCCCCGACGGCCCGGGAAGTCGAAAGGCGACTTGGCAAGTGTCTGGAGGTGGAGCCGCAGCAGCTGATCTGCACCAATGGCGGCACCGAGGCGTTGCACCTGGGGCTGAGCCTCTTTCGCGAGCGGCTCGTCAACCTGCCCATGCCGTGCTTCGCGGAATATCCCTTTCTGGCCCAACAGCTGGGGCAGGAGACACAGCTGCATGTGCTGGAGCCGGCGCAATGGCAGGTGCCCGAAGCGTGGCTGTATTTCCCTTTTCAACCCGGTTCGGTCGTTATTCTGGCCAACCCCAACAACCCGACCGGCACGCTGATCCCACGGGAGCTGCTGGCAGCCCGGATTGCGGAAACGGCCCAGATCGGCGTGACCTGGGTGGTCGACGAGGCCTTTATCGAATTCACACAGGGCGCGCTCGATAACTCCTTGCTACGGCTGCTGGACGAGCATCCGAACCTCGTCGTTGCGGGCTCGTTGACCAAGACCTGGGGCATACCCGGCCTGCGCCTTGGCTATTTGGCAAGCGCCAATGCGGCCTGGCTGGAGACTCTGCGCGACCGACAACTCACGTGGCCGCTCAGCGGGTTGGCATTTCCGTGGGCGCGTGAGTTTCTGAGCCCCGAAACCCACGCGGCTACGCTGTCCGGCATGGAGCACTATCATATCTGGCGGGCCGGATTTCAGCAGTTGCTGGAGCAAAGTCGCCTGCTCGACCCGCTGCCCAGCTCCTGCAACTATTTCCTCTGTCGTGTCGCCCAACACCTGCTGCCGGCGACTCAGCTCTACGCAGCACTGCTGGAGAAAGGCATCCATGTCCGCCGTTGCGACAACATCCCGGGCATGACGGGTGACTACATCCGCCTGGCGGTGCGCGACCTGGCGGACGTTGCGGCCTTCATGACGGCGCTGAACCAGATCGAGGAGCGCCTGTGATGCGCGCGCTTTCCATTCTCGGCACATCGTCCAACGCGGGCAAAAGCTGGGTCAATACAGCCTTTTGTGCGCTGTTGCGGCGCAAGGGGCTGCGGGTGGCGCCGTTCAAGGCGCAAAACATGTCCAACAACTCGTACGTCACACTCGAGGGCGGCGAGATTGGCCGGGCGCAGGCGGCGCAGGCCGAGGCCTGCGGTCTTCGTCCGATTGCGGAAATGAACCCGGTTTTGCTCAAGCCAAGCGGCGATTCGACCTCGCAGGTTGTGCTGCGCGGTGTGCCGGGCCCGCACGTGAAGGCCGGCAACTACTACCGCGATGTCGAGCCCTTGTGGGCCGAGGTGGCCGCGGTGCTCGACGGATGGAAAGTGCGCTGCGACGTGCTGGTGCTGGAGGGCGCGGGCAGTCCCGTAGAGCTCAACCTGATGGACCGCGACATCGTGAACCTGCGGCCCGTCGAATACCTGAACGGTCGCTGGATCCTCGTCAGCGATATCGAGCGGGGCGGGGTGTTTGCGCAGGCGATCGGCACGGTCAACCTCATGCCGCCAGCGCTGCAAAAGCGTGGTCTGGGGCTGATCGTGAACAAATTCCGCGGCGATGTACGGCTCTTTGACGGCGCGGCAGAATACTTCGCCCGACACATCGAGACGCCCTACCTCGGCGTTCTGCCGATGCAGCCTGCCTTGCAACCCGAGACGGAAGACGGCTACAGCATCCAGGATGCGCCAAGCCGTTCGGGGGTGAAAATCGCCTGTATTTGCTATCCGCGCATTTCCAACTCCCAAGACATGCACCCGTGGTTGATGGACGCAGGGGTGCAGGTGCAGTGGGCGCGCAAGCCTCAGGATCTGGGTGGTGCACGCGCCATTGTGCTGCCGGGGTCCAAAAACACGGTGGCCGACCTGCTCTGGTTGCGCGAGCAAGGCCTGGATCGCGCTATTCGGGCCGCTGTGCAGCAGGGCACACCGGTGGTCGGGATCTGTGGCGGTTACCAGATGCTGGGTGAGGCGATCTCCGACCCCGAGGGAATCGCGGGCAACGCCGGTGAGGTTGAGGGCCTGGGGCTCTTGCCGCTGCGAACCGCTTACGTGGCGCAGAAGCGGGTCGTGCAGGTGCAGGCGACATTTGCGCGCAAGCAATGGCAGGCCTACGAGATCCACATGGGCGAGACCCACGTCCAGACGCCGTACCAGCCGCTGTTGCAGATCGAGGAGTGTGGCAAAGCGAAACCGGAGGGCGTCCGGCTTGGCCACGTTTGGGGCACCTATCTGCATGGCTTCTTCGAGGTGGCGGAGACGCGCCGTGCGCTGGCCGAGGCGGCAGGCATCGCGGATTATCGCCCCGGCGTGCAGGATTGGCAGGCCTATAAAGATGACCTTTACGGGCAAATGGCGGACCTGCTGGAAGCGCATCTAGACCTCGAGCCTGTCTATCGCTATGTGGGCCTTTGATTTGCACCTGGTGCTCCTGGCGATCCTGCTCGACCTGGTGCTGGGCGATCCGCGCCGGATGCCGCACCTTACGCGCTGGGCCGGCGCCTGCAGCGTGTTTTGGGAGCGCAAATTCCGCGCGCTCAACTTGGACGGGATCGGCGGCGGCTTGCTATTTTTCCTCGCGGTTCAGGCCAGCGTGCTCGTCCCGGCGTGGGGCGTGCATCTGGCGTTGGCAGCCTGCGCCGATTGGCTGGCGGCGGCTTGGGATGTTTTTGTCATCTACCAGAGCATCGCCTTTCGGGATTTGCTCTGGCATGTGCAAGCCGTAATAAAGCCGCTGCGGCGTCACGACCTGCCGCAAGCGCGCCAGCGCGTGGGCTGGATCGTCGGGCGTGATACGGACCACTTGGATGCGGGAGGTGTCTGCCGGGCCGCGATTGAAGCCTTGGCCGAGAGCTGCAACGACGGCGTGTTCGCGCCGCTGTTCTGGGCCGTGCTGCTGGGGCCGTTCGGGGCGCTGGGCTACCGCGTCACGAATACGCTCGATTCGATGGTCGGGCACCGCGACGCGCGCTACGAACGCTTCGGCAAGGTTTCGGCCCGGGTCGACGATCTGCTCGGCTGGGTGCCCGCCCGCCTGACCGCGCTGCTGCTCTGGCTGGGGAAGCGTCAAGGTGCCTGGTCGGCGATCGCCACCGACGCCCGCAGCCATGCGAGCCCCAATGCGGGCTGGCCGGAGGCGACGGTGGCGCACGTGCTGCACATCCGGCTCGGCGGGGTCAACTACTACGAGGGCGAGCGCCACAAGGGCCACATCTTCAACGCCTCAGGTCGGCCTCCGGCGCTCGACGATCTGGAGGCGGCGATTCGGCTCAGTTGGGCGGGACTCGGCATGTTCTCTGGGGCGGTGCTGATCCTGGCGCTGATCTAAAGCAGCTGCTCGTAGCGTGCACGGTCTTCGGCGCTCCACTCGCCGAGAGTTCCAGTCGTGAAGCTGTCGTAGCGTTGCGTGATCTCGCGCTTCAACTCGCGTAAAAGGCTACCTCGCTGGAGCGCCGCCTCCCATATGAGTACCGCAGCGTAAGTCCCGCTGCTGGCGCACGTGAGGCCTAGACCGTTCTCCCGACAGAAATCGATCACCTCGGCGAAACTCGGCTTGTTGGGCAGCACTTCGAGTGAGATCTCTGCGTTCCGCAGGGAAGCGGCTGCCATGCGTTCCGGTTCGCCACTGGCAATGTCGTCGAAGATCCGGCGGTAGTCCTCGGCAAAGGCGGCTCGCTGGGCGTCAAGCGCATCGGCGGCTTCGGTATCGACGGTTTCGCCGGGAGCCGTGTCAAAGGACAGGAAAATACCGCGTGGCACCGAAACCTGCAAATTTTCCAGACGACCCGCCCGGGGGTAGGCGAGGTGCAGCCGTTGAGGACTCAGCAGGTAATCGCTGCGCTCCACCTGGCAGAGCGTGGCGTAGAGGCCTTGGGCGGAATACGGCAGACCGAGATGTTGCGCCACCACCCGAATCAAGGCCGTGGCGTCAGCTGATGAAGTGGCGAGGCCTTTGCCGGGATGCGTCTGTCGCTCGAGCTGCACCGCCAGGTTGACCGACGTGGTGGTAAGACCATAAGCCTGCAGAAAGCGCTCAAGTGCAGCGGTTGCCTTATGGGTCACGGCCTCTTCGCCTGACTGGACCTTCACCGAAAAGCCACGGGCTTCGTGCGCGGTGGCGACGGTGGCATGAGTCTCGGACGAAGCGAGCAGCGTGACGAGCGCCGGTTGGCCGTCGAGCAGGCCTTGCGCGAGTTCGCCGCCCACTTTGCCCGGGATGCACACCCGGGTGGCCGCCTGCTGTTGGATTGCCTCCAGCGGCATGGGTCAGGAGAGGTGAGGCTGGGCGCCGGAAAAGTCCGGGGCAGCGGCCGAATGGGCCTCCAGGGCGCGGCGTGCATCGGTGGCCGTTTCCAGCATCTGCTCGAGGTGGTCCAGATAGCGCAAGAACTCGGTCCGGCCCTGCTCGGTCAGCTTGATGATGCTCTGGGGACGCCGCTTGGCTGGCACCTTTTCTGCCTCCGTCACGCCTGCTTCGTGCAGCACTTTCAGGTGTCGATCAAGGTTGCCGAAGGTCAGGTCCAGCTCTTCACGCAGACGGGGAAAGCTGATGCCCTCCGGTTCCTGAATCAAGCGGCAGAGGATCGCCAGTCGTGCTGGTTCGTGGAAATGGCGTTCCAGTTTCTGGTGGGGGAGCGATTCACTCATGAGCTTACCTCTTTTTCGCGAGGTTCCAGGCCAAAAAAGCAGGGCAGGCGGCGGAGGTCGCCCTCCAGGTGAAAGATCAGGCCGCCGCAGAATTCGCCGAAGAAGAACACGGTACCCATCACGAGCGGTAGCGCGAAGAGCCCCGGAGAAAACCAGAGGCAAAGCGCCCCGCAGACCATGTAGTAGGCGCCGAGCCCGCCGATGCCCTTGGGCAGGTGCGTGCGGTTGAAGACTTGAGCGAGCCCAAAGAGGAGCATCCAGAGCCCGTAAAGTAGATCGGCCTGCCCTTGGCGCCAGAGCACGAAGGTTAGGGTGCCAGTGACGAACCAGATGCAGAATGTCTCGATCAACTGCGGTACGCGCTGGGACAAAAACGGCTCACGCCCGCGCAGCAGCCAATATACGAGCGACCCGTAGTTGAGGCTGGCGGCGATCAGAAAGACGAGTCCCCAGACGGCAAAAATCCGGTGATAGGCGGTGCCCCACGGGGTCAGCTGCAGCAACAGTCCGGCCACTAGCGCGACGAAGCCACCCAAGGCGCGCGCTCGGCCCGAGTAGCCGCGAAATCGCTGCTTCTCCAGAATGTTCTGCTTCAGCGTGCGCACCTCGCGGATCGCCTGCCGAATCTGAAACGGGTCCATGCCCTGCAGCATGAACCTCAGCCCAAGTGTGTAAAGCCCATAGTCTGCCGTGCAGAGAAAGCGCGAAGCCGCACCGTTATTCTCCGGTCGGGCGCCAGACTGTGAGCCGGCTCTTATGGTCGAAGGGCGGGTAGGCGAGGAACGCGCCAGTAATCAAGCTGGGCTGGGCTTCGCCGGGGATGTGGATTACGTCGGCCACGATGAGGTGAGTCGGGGTATTGGCGATCACCTCTGGCGTAAAATTCATCTGGCCGTCGTTGCGGAAGAGCATGACAGAGACAGACTTCGGGTCGGCCCATTCGTTGAAGCCGCTTACGGCGACGACATCCAGATCACCGTCGAGATCGAAGTCGGCTGCGACGGGCGAATAGGCTCCCTTGAAGTCGCCGATCCGGTGGAACTGGAAGAAGCCCTCGCCCTTGTTTTCCAGCCATTGCACCCCGTGCCAGGGGCGCGAACCCGGCTCTGCGTAATCGAAACCGTCACCGTTGGTGTAGAGGATGTCCTGACGCCCGTCACGGTTGAGATCGGCCAGGCGAATGTTGCTACTGCCATAGTCCTGGTTGGTCGAGCCCCACAGGACTTTCTGGCCGAAGGTGCCGTTGCCGTTGTTGGGAAAAAGGTAGACCTCTTCGTATTGCTGCGAAATGATCGTGACGATATCCAGCGTGCGGTCGCCATTCATGTCGGCGATGCAGACGTTGATTGCCCCGGGCAGGCTGAGCAGGATCTCGCTGTCAAACTGCCAGTTTCCCCGGTTCTTCATCCAGCGGACTTCGCCCTCGTAGTAGCCGAACTGAGCCACTGCGAGGTCTTTCAGCCCGTCGCCGTCAAAATCGGCTGCCCGCACATCGGTGACGCGGGCTACGTGGTCAAGCACCGTATGCGGCGTGTAGTTTTGCTGCCCGTCGTTTTCGAGGATGACCACGGAACCGATGAGGTCGTTATTGGGGAAAATCTGCCCCATACAGGCGACGAGGATGTCGAGATCGCCATCGTCATCGATGTCGTTGGCATCGACGTGGGCCGGCGCGAGCATCTCGTCCGTTAGTGTGATCTCCTCAAACACGCCCGGCTCGGTCTGGCGCACCCAAAAGACCGTGTTTTTCTGGCCTTCGCAGCCGATGAGGTCTTCGAGGCCATCTTGATCCAAATCGACAACGACGGCGTTGGAGATCCAGGGATTGTCTTCGCTGGGCGGATTACCGAAGACCTCGGGCTGGAACAGGTTGCGTGCGCTGACTTCACGTTCGGCGACTTGTTTCTTCTCGCGGAAGGTCTGCTTTTGTTCTTTGGGCTTCGGCTTGCAACCCGGGACGAGGGCGAGACCCGCGAGGGTCGCGAAGAGGAGGGAGAGGATTCTTGGGCTCATGGTGACGGTGCAGGAAGGAAAGCGTTACAAGGCGCCGAAGCGCATCTGGAAGCGATGTTCGATCTCGGCCACGTCTTCGCGCGGCACCCGGTATTGCGCCTTGGCCTGCTGCAGCCACTTCTCCGCGCGCTCGCGGTCGCCCTCACCGATCGCGTGGATGGCCAGCGTAGTCAGCGCAAGGGGATGGTCTGGTTCGACCTTCAGGGCCTCCTCCATCGCGGCGATGCCTTCATCGATCTGGTTCAGGCGAAAGTGCATTTGAGCGATCTGGATGTAGGCACTAACTTCGGTGGGGCGCAGGTCGCGGGACTTTTCAAACGCCTGCAGGGCGGCGGCAAAGTGGCCATCGTCGGCCAGCAGTTTACCCTTGTACATGAGCAGCGGCGGCGATTCCGGATTGTAGGACAAGCCTTTCCAAACGGCGTCTTCAGCTTCCTGCTCCAGGCCGCGCTCATGCAGAAATTGCGACATGTAGCTCCAATTGTCGGAGTCCTCGGGCTCCAGTTCCGCTGCCTTGCGAAATTGACTCAGCGCCTTTTCGTCCTCTCCCATGGATGAGAGGTGCATCGCCAGTTCGCGGTGGAGCTGGGCGTTTTGCGGATCCAGACTCAGTGCGCGCTGGAACAGTTTGAGGGCCAATTCGCGATTGCCGGCGGCTCGCACTGACGAAGCGGAGACGCGCAGCTGGTAAACATCGTAGCTATAGAGCGCCAGCTCGTCCGTCCAGGGGTCGCTGTATTCGCCTCCTGCGGGATTGGCTGCCGTTTCGCGCCGTGCCTCGGCCGCTTGCTCGGGTAGTTCGAGCCGGTCGTAAACGCTGGAGAGTGCGGACCAGGCCGTGCCGTCTGTTGGATCGTTTGCGACGGCCTGCTCCAGATCTTTCCGCGCTTGCGCCCAGTCCTCGTCCCGCATGGCGATACGGGCGAGCCCTACCAAGGCTGGCCCATTCTGGGGGGCGATTTTCAAGGCCGCCGCATAGGCCTCGCGAGCCGCTTGCAGTTCGTTTTGGGCGACATGGATCTTCGCGATGCGCAGTTGGGCCGGGGCATAAGCCGGCGCCAGCTCCACCACCGTCTGCAAGACGCCGAGGGCGGCTTCGAAGTCGCTCTGCGATTCGTAGAGCGCGGCCAGCCGATACCAATGCTTCGCGTCGCCGCGCAGCTCGATCAGGCCTTCCAACGCCGTCTCGGCGGGGTCCAGTTGCCAGTTGGCCTGGTAGACGGCGGCCAGCTCGTCGAGAGCTTCGACTGGATCGGGGCCATTGAGGGCGCGGTCGGTGGCATCTTCCAGGCGCGCTTGCAGGAGATCGTTGTTGAGGCTGGCGGTCGGCACCTCCGGCACATAAGCCCGAATTTGAGCCTTTTGACTGTTTCGCAGCCACCCGTAGCCGGCACCACCGGCCACAGCGATGAGCACGACGATCACAGCAACGATTTTCCAGCGCGCACCTTGTTGATTCATTCCTGAAGCGGGGATCTAGTGGGGGTAAGGAAGGAGTCGGGAGCTGGCTCAGCCTCCGGCCTGTTGCATGTGTAGCATTCTTGTGTCGTCAGCTACAATCAAATCTTGCCCTTTTGCCGGGGTGCAGGCGGTTGCGCGGGCTGGAGTGCGGGACTATCTTGAGCGGTGACCCAGGACAAAAAACTGATGGGTGAACTGCTGGATCGCTACGGGCAGACATATGCGGAGGAGATCGGCATTCGCCTCGACGACTACCCAGCTTCGCTGTTCCAACTGCTGACGGCGGCGCTTTTGTTCAGCGCGCGGATCGGTGCCCCGCAGGCGGTCAGGGCGGCTCGTGCGCTCCTGGATGCGGGGCTTACCACGCCGGACAAGATGGCAGCGGCGACGTGGGAGCATCGCGTGAAGATCCTGAACGAAAACGGGTATGCCCGCTACGACGAAAGCACTGCGCGCATGTTGGCCGATACCTGCGATATTCTGCAGGAGCAGTATGGAGGCGACTTGCGCAAACTGCATCAGCAGGCCGGAGGCGACGTCGATGTGCTACGCAAGCACCTGCAGGCGTTCAAGGGCATCGGTGCGACCGGCTCGGGTATATTCCTGCGTGAAGCGCAGGCGGTGTGGACCGATGTGGCGCCTTTCGTGGATCAAAAGGCGGCCAAGGCCGCGCAAAAACTGGGACTGTCGGGGGATCCTCAGCAGCTGTTCAAGCAGGTGGAGGAGAAGCCGCTGCAGATGGCGCGACTCGTGGCGGCGCTCGTCCGAGTCGACCTCGCGAACGACATAGACTCGCTCAAGCCGGACGCACGTTAGTCCATCGAAACCGCCTGGCCGGTGAACTGGCAGCTGTCCTTGGTGTATTCCTGGAACTCGACGCCCATGCCGTTCGGATCCTTGACCCAGAATTGGTAGGTATTGTCCTTGGGCATGATGATCTCGCCCGGGGCGTAGCCAGCGTCGAGCAGCTTCTGCCGCGTCGCCTTGAGGTCTTCGCATTCCAGGCAGAAGTGGAAGAGCACGTGGCTGCCGTTGTCCGCTTCGATCTTGTCCTCGTAGAAGACTTCGATGAATTGCGCTTCGGCGACCTGAAAATAAAAGCCGACAACCTCACCTTTGCGAAAGAAGTCGAAAACGTGGGTGAAGCCGAGCACGTCGCAGTAAAACTGGCGAGTCGCCGCTAGATCAGAAGTGCGCAGGCAGACGTGAGCAAGGCGTTTGACCAGGGATGGGGATGAGGAGGTAGACATGGCATCAGCTTGAGTGGAGAAAGTGCTGAGGGCAAGGAGCGCGCTCAAGTTTTCTGGGGCGTGGAATTGCGCTCCCAGAAAACCTGGGCGGCATAGCCTTGGATGCTCGGTTGTCTGGGTGCTCTTTCGAGCCGCTTTTGGGCGAGCAGACAATACTCGGGGTCTTGCTCGATGCCGAGCACGTTGCGCCCGAGCTTGCGGCCGACGACGGCCGTCGTGCCGCTGCCCAGAAACGGGTCGAGGATCCAGCCTCCGTCCGGACAGCTTGCGAGGATCAGCTTGGCCAGCAGCTTTTCGCTCTTCTGTGTCGGATGGTCCGTATTTTCCGGCATCGACCAGAATGGGATCGTGATGTCGGTCCACACATTCGAAGGATGGGTGTCGCGAAACTTGCCGTTGGCGGAGTGATTCCAGTCCTTGGGTTGGCCGGCGGCATCCCGGTAAGGGGCGACCACCCGGCGGCGCAGCTTGACGGATTCGAGATCGAAATAGTAATCAGGACCGCAAGTGCAAAACCAGATGTCTTCGGTGCAGTTCTTCCAGTTGCGGGCGGCACCGCGGCCTTTTTCACGCTCCCAGGTGATGCGGTTGCGCACCTGAAAGTGTCGACTCGCGACCTCGTAAATGGAGTGAGACGTCAGCCAGTCTCCGCAGATATAAACCGTGGCGTGCGCCTTAAGCAGCGGCTTGAGTGGCAAGATGATATGTTCCAGCCACGCTGTGTAATCCGTTACGCCCTGCTTCCCGTATTTGAGCCCATTGAAATTCTTCGGCAGGTTGTAGGGCGGGTCGAGGATCAGCAGGTCAAAGCTCGCTTCGGGTAGAATGGAGGCTATCTGCTGAAAATCTGCCTGCACGACGCCGGGCTTGAGCCCTTGGCGGAGCGCATCAACTCCGAGTAGCTGGCCGGGCAGGCGTTCCCGGTCGGCGTCGGAGAGCGTGAGGGTGCGGTTGCGAGGAGCGCGTGTCTTTTCCATGAACCCGCGGCAGGAGAACAGATACAGGATGGAGCGGCAAACTCGATCTAGAGGTTGCGCACCACCGATTTGGCGATGCCCTGCACGACCAGTTCCGAAACGGGAAAGAGGGCAGGGTAGTTCTTGTTCTCGGCCTTGAGGTAGGGCGCCTTGCCCGGCAGCGAGATGAAGCGCTTCAAGGTCGTTTCGCCGTCGATCAGGGCCGCGACGATGTCGTTGTGACGTGGCGGAGCCTGCTCGATGATGACCGTATCGCCGTCGAGGATACCCACGTCGATCATGCTTTCACCGCGCACCTTCAAGGCGAAGCAGCGACGGCTCCGGCGGATGCCCGCGCTCTCCACATCGATCTGCAGGCGACCGATCTCACCTGCGGGTTCGACGCCGTCGGGATAACCGGCGGCGATATGGCCGTAAATGGGGATCTCGATCACATCCTCGGCCTCCTCAGGACGCTCTTCCTCGTCCAGGGCGAGGTTGATGCGAAACGTGCGCGCCTGACCCGGCACGCGACTGATGTAGCCCTTGCGTTCCAAGGCCTTGATGTGCCCCATCACAGCATTGGTGCTTTTGAAGCCAAAGTGCTGTTCGATTTCTCGAAAGCTGGGCCAAGTGCCATGATCCTTCATGTGCACCTGGATATACCCAAGCACCTCCTGCTGCCGATAGGTGAGCTCCTTCATAGTGATGCTTTGTATACGTATACATCTCAACAGTGTCAAGATGTTTACCACTTCGTAAGCCGCTATACCTTTTGGAATAAAGCTGGAGTCGCGCTCGTCGATTTGTAAAAAATCACTACAGATGGACGTGCCACCCCACCTTGAACTCAAAGACTTGCGCAAGGAAGTCGCGCAACGGCAGCGGCAGCTCGACGCCTGGGATCGCCTGGCCAAGGCGCTGATGGCTGGAGACGGGCCGGGAGCGGACCGCCTGAGTGGGCGTGAGCGGGAAGTTTTCGCCTGGCTCGAGCAGGGTAAGTCCAGCCAGGAGGTGGCCCGGGTGCTGGGAATCAGCCCGCGCACCGTCGAAAAGCACGTCCAGGCGATCTACAAAAAGCTGGGTGTGAGCCAGCGTCACGAGATCTGGCAGGGAAGATAAATGGGCTTTGAAGGCGTCAGAAGCGCGGATTGGAAGCGGATTCTCGAGCTGCAGCGGGCGATGGCGGACGCCCGGGATGTCGATATGGCGGCCCGCTGTCTTGCACTGCACATTACGCAGGTGGTCGACAACGAGTATCCGGGGTTGAACCTCTTTACGCTGCAGCCCGATGGCGGTCTGTTGATGGACCGCTGGTACAGCACGCCCAGTCTGGCTTCGGCTCTGGACGATTACCTCGAGCCGATCAACGCCTATATGGAAGAACACCCCGTGCTGGTGCATGCCTCAATGGAGGCTACGCTCATGCGCCCGCTGTCGATGTCCGACTGTTGCAGCCAGCGTCAGCTCTACCGGACGGGTTTGTATCGGGAAGCCTACTGCCATCTGGCCGGCAATTATCAGGTGATCTTTACACTCGGCCATTTCGACGGCCACCTGCAGGTGCTCTCGATCAATCGCTCGGCGCGGGACTTCAGTGCGGGGGAACGTCAGACGCTGCATCTTTGCTGTCTGGCCGCCCGGGAAGCCTTGAGTCTGCTCGACCAGCGGCAGTCTCTACGCTCGCGGATCCTCCAGATCCAGCAGCAACTGGGGCTGCCTTTCGGAGACGAGGTGCTCAACGGCTTGTCTCTGACCGATTTGAATCTGCTTGCAGCCTTGGCGGAAGGAGGCTCATTGCGACAGATCGCGGCGAGGCAAGGGGTCGGCTACGGCACGTTGCGAAATCGCTGTGCGGCGCTCTATGAGAAGGTAGGGCTGGAGTCGCGAGCACAACTCATGGCTTCCCTGCGACCGCAGAATACGTAGTTTGTCACCTTACCCCGGCTGCCAATTTTTGCTATTATGCCAGTATCAGGTCCAAGGGGAGTTCCCCGACCTGGGTTCCTGTTTGCATTCCATGGTGGCCGACGAGTTTGTTCCGACTCGTCGGCTTCTTTTTTGGAGATGCGGAGAAGACTAGGTGAGGCGCACCGGGTGTTCCGGGCGCGGGCGAATGAACGAAGCGAGCACAATCAGGATAATCTGGCTGGCGATGAAATACATCAGGTTCCAGAAGGCCTTGTCCATAAACCCGTAGCTGTGCAGGCCGACGCCAAGCATGTTGGTGCCGAACCAACTCCACGCGGTGATGATGTTGCCCACTAGGGCCATCTGCATAAAGCCGGTGGGCCCGACGAGGCGCCCCCAGCGCGCGTGCAGCATGGTGGCGGTCCACAGGACGATCATCAGGGCGCCATTCTCCTTCGGATCCCAGCCCCAGAAGCGGCCCCAGCTCTGGTCGGCCCAGATACCGCCGAGCACGGTGCCGGTGAAGCTGAAGAGCAGCGCAAAGCCTGTCACGCCATAGACCATGCCCCGCAGCGCCTTTTCTGAACGCGGGTCGAGCCGCCCCGGGATGCGTGCGAGCACGAGGTATATGATCGCCAGAAAGCCGGCCAGAAAGGTCGCAGAATAGCCGATCGTTACCGTGGGGACGTGGGTGGCGAGCCAGAAATTGCTGTCCAGCACCGCCCGCATCGGTCCCATCGTGTCGCCCTCCTGCTTGGTGAGGTGAGCGGCAATGATGAGGGTGGCGTAGCCGATAGCTGAACCGGCGGCGGAAGCAAAGCCGTAGCGGAACCGGTCTTCGATGAACCAGCAAAGCAGGATCACGAACCAGCCGATAAAGATGGCCGACGAATAGAGCGAGGTGACGGGTGGCCGTTCCTGGATGTAGATGCGAGCGCCGAGGCCGTAGGTGTGCATCAGGAAGGCCACGATCATCAGGATGTAGGCGGCGGGACGCAGCGTCTTGGGCATGAAGACCCAACTGAGCGCGGCGATGATGAAGGCCAGCAGATAGACGATCTCGCTGAAGAGGAAGGGATTCAGGCGGTTGAGGAAAAACTCGAACTGGACCTTGCCGCCCGAGCTGCCCAGCTTGTCCCGATACTGCTCATTGATGATACGGACCTGGCTGTCGAACTGCTCGACGCTGTGGTTTTTGTAAGCCCGGGCCACGACCGCCCACTGCATGACGCTGCCGGGGAGGCGTTCGCCTTCGAGGGCCGCCAGCATGACCCCGCCAAGGCTGCGCCAGCTGTCGGCCTTGACGTCGGCCGAAGAGGGCACATCCCCTTCGCGCTGGACGGGCGCCCCGCTGGCGTTGCGCGCGGGGAAGGCCTGGATCAGCTGCTGGTTGGCGAGTTGACTGTAGTAGATTTGCAGGGCTTGGCGCATCTGCTGCACGCTCACCGCCAGGTTTTCGTCCGCGGGGGCATGATCCTTGGCGCGTCCCAGCCCCTGCACCAATTCGTAGATCGAGGATGGGTTGGGGAAGTCCTCGTTGAGCGGCGGCATCAGCGGTGGCGTTACCACCTGACCGGAAAGCGAATCGTAGATGTGCAGCGCGTTCTGGAGCTTGGCCAGGCCCTTCTGGTAGGCGTCGCGTTGCTGGGCCTCCGGGGCGATCAGCTCGAACTGCTCCTGCAAGGTCTGCATGTGGGGCATGATGTCGAGCAGGGAGAAATACTTCTTCTTGTCTCCTTCGGCGTGGAGGATGCCCTTGATATCCGGGTGATCGATGCGGAAGATGGTGGCCTCGGCGGCTTTGGCCGGATCGAACCACAAGTCGGCCAGCCAGTTGAGGGCTTCGCGTCGCTCGCCCTCCGCGTTGGTGTAGTGATCCTTCTGCGCCATCAGCACCATGTTGATGCGCGCGACGCTGTCGATCGGCATGATGCGGCCGCTCGACTGCACCGGGATGGCGCCGAAGCCGGTCAGGTTCAAGTCCGAGTGGTAGTCCACCGGTTTGAAGTGGCGCACGAGCAGGGCCCCGACAAGCAGGGCGAGCGCAGCGTAAAAGACGTAACGGACGGAGAACTTCATGCTTCTTGCTGGGGAGCCGGCTGGGCTTTGTTACGACGGGTGACGCCTTGGAACAGACCCAGGCAGAATTGAAAGAGCAGGCCGATCGTGACGATGATGCACGAAATGTAGGGTACGACCTGAGCCGGGTTGTGCACGACCTGGAACATCGAGGCGGTATCGCCATTGCCGAACGAAGCCTGGTAGAACGTCAGCCCGTGGTAGCGCAGCGGGTGGTTCATGTAGATCAGCGTTTCGCGCGGGTGCTCCTTGCCCGCTTCATGCAGCTTTACCTCGCTGGAGAAATTGTAGGGCACGTTCGTGCCCGGGTAGCGGTCGTGGGAGAAGTCGACCAGTTCCACCGAGGCGGGCAGGTATTCCCGCTGCTTGCGCAGGGCGATCTCGTAGGTGTGCCCATTGTATTCAAAACGCTGCGGCGGGAACCACATGACCATGGGGCGCTCCTGCCGGAACATTTCGGAGACGACCCAGCGGCCCAGCGCCTGACCACCTGGGCCCTGCAGCTCCACAATGGCGGTTGCCCAGTTTTCCGCGCCCTGTTGATAGCTGACGCGGGCCGGCATCACGACCAGGTCGCGTTCACTGACGATACCGCGATCGACTTGATAAAAGGCGGCTGCATCGGTCGCGCCTTCCGGGGCCATTGCCTTGGCCTGGATGGCTGCGTTGGGAAAGTAGTCGAGCACCTGCACGTGGAAGGGCAGTTCGGCTTGCTTCAAGACCGGGCGGTCGCGGAAGGAAAGCGGGTCTACATCCCAGGCTACCACGTGATCCTGGCCCTCCTGCGGCGCGTTCTTTTCGGTAACGACGATCTCGGTATCGTAAAAGTGCTCGACGTAGTTCTTCTGCTGTCCCTCGTTGAGCCACAGGGCGTATTCGTCCTGCTGGATCTGCGTCCAGAGTTGGCCGATCAGCAACAGCAGCACGCCCGTGTGGATCAGCACGATGCCCGCCTTTTTCCAGCTCGCGCGGAAGTAGCGCACATGGGCGAAAGCCAGGTTGATCACCAGCAGCGGCCCGATCAGATACCCGCCTGGGATCGGCAGTTGCAGCCAGCTGAAAAATTCATGCCCCGGCCACTGCTCTGGATAGTGCCAGATGGCGACCACGTGCTCAAAGTAGAGATTCTGCGTATGGTAGATGCCATACTGGGCCTGATCCAGGGTCCCGAAGAAAACCAGTGCCAGGCTGGCGATCAACAGGATCACGGTCAGTTGTAGCGAACTGAAGAACTTAGTCAGTGATTTCACGTCAGGTCGGGAGGGCGGGCAGGTGAGGGACCCGTTTAGGAAAGGGATTCAGCCTTATCAACGCAGCTAAAGCGGGAACGTTCCAAGGGAAAACCGCATCTATAAGCTGCGCTGCATGGCTTGTTTAGTGTGTTGATTCGCTGGCGTCATCCGCCTGCGGCTTCCGTGTCTGCTTCTTGGTGAAGAAACTGGGCACGAGTGCCAGCACGGCGAAGAAGCCGGTCGACAGCATCAAGCCGGGCAGGTTTTCCCGCGCAACGGCGGGCACGAAATGAGCCGTGTTCTGCGCGATCCCGCTGACGTTGCCGATCAGCGTCAGGGCGCCGCACAGGGCGAGAATGAGGCCGGCGAGGCCGAGGCTGGTGAGGAAAGGACGGGGTGGGCGGGCCATGGTCTACGGGTAGTCGACGGATTGCAGGTAGCGGATGAAGGCTTCACGCTCACTCTGGACGAGTTCGAGCGGCCCGGTGAGTTTGAAGAACCAGGTGTTGCCTTCGTGCGGGACGATAGCGGCGATCGTGGCCTTCTGTTCCTCTGGGTTGGCCATCTCGACCAGTTTGGCCTCGATGCCGTCTACTTCGATGGGTTGCAGTTGAGCCGGCAGGTCTCCCGCGCCGATCGGAGCGAGGTTGAGTTGACGGCGCCAGCGGTTGACGTTTGCCAGGTCGCCGCCCACATCGCCGGGGAAGGACGTGACCGAAACATCGCCATTGCCGTTGTCTCCCGGGACGACGAAGCTGGCGCGGCGCACGGACGAAGCCTGGGCTTCCTGCCAACCCTCGGGCACCTGCCAGTCGGGGTTGTTGCCACCATTGTTGACGGCGCCCGAGGGCAGATCCTGTGAGGCCATGTTGCCTCCGGCATTGGCGGCGAAGGGTGCATTGGCCATGCCCCCGTTGCTGGGAGGCGGTTCCACTTCCTCGGTCGGCACGTTGTAGGTGCGGGCTTCCGGTTCGCCCCCGCCACAACCGCCCAAGAGCAGGCCGCAGGCCAAGGCGGGCATCCATTTCCAAAGGTGCATGAACTGCGATTAAGTACAGCCCCTCCGTGGTGTCAAAGGCATCCGGTCTGCTGCGGCTGCAAGTTTTTCTCGCGACAAGGGCTTTTTTGCCTCCCTAATGGCCCTGAAGGCAGGAAATATCTTTGCCAAGCGGCCTTCATATGCCCTAAATAGAGGCTTTAATGTCCAGCCACGAATTTCCGCGAGTGACCACGGCCCCGAGTTGGTGGTCACCCGCGTCGATTCGTGGTTGGGAACCGCCGCTCCCGGATTTTGGAGCCACGTCAACCCAGTAACCATGATCGATACAGCTACCGAAACGACCTCGACCCCCGAAAATAACGCAACGCTCCCCAATTTCTCTGACCTCGGTCTCGCCGAACCGGTGCTGAAGGCCGTGCTCGAGAAGGGCTACGAACGCCCCACGCCGATCCAGGCCGAAGCGATTCCCCTGCTGCTTCAGGGCAAGGACGTGATTGGGGGTTCGCAGACCGGTACCGGTAAGACGGCCGCCTTCTGCCTGCCGATTTTGACGCGCCTGTTGGAAGGCGGGCACCAGAAAAACCCCCGCTGCCTCATCCTCGAGCCGACGCGCGAACTCGCGCAACAGGTGATCGCCCAGCTCGAAACCTACGGCAAATACCTCGACCTGAAGGTCGTGCTGTTGCACGGCGGGGTCAAGTATGGTCGCCAGCGTGAAGCGCTCGATGCCGGCGTCGATATCGTGGTGGCCACCCCCGGGCGCCTGCTCGACCATATGCAGCAGAAGGCCCTGACGCTCAAGGACCTCGACGTGCTGGTGCTGGACGAGGCCGACCGGATGCTCGACATGGGCTTCATGCCCGATGTGCGCCGCATTCTGGACAAGTGTCCGGACAAGCGCCAGAGCCTGCTCTTTTCCGCCACCATCCCGCCGGCGATCGAAAAGCTCTCCGAGCGCATGCTGCACGAGCCTTCGCAGATCCGCATCGGCGGAGGTCGCAAGCCGGCTGAAACGATCAACCACGCGATTTATCCGGTGGACGATCGTCAGAAGTTCGACCTGCTGGTCTCGCTACTGGAGCGCATCGAATACCATAGCGTACTGATCTTTACCCGCACCAAGGCCGGGGCCGACATCATTGGCAACTGGCTCAACGGTCGGGAAGAGGGCTCTGCCTCCGTCCTGCACAGCGACCGGACGCAAAGCCAGCGCGACAAAGCGCTGAAGGAGTTCAAGGACGGCAAGTGCGACATCCTCGTGGCGACGGACATCGTAGCGCGCGGGATCGACATCAGCGGGGTCAGCCACGTTATCAACTACGATGTGCCGGAAAACGCCGAAGACTATGTCCACCGAATCGGGCGGACGGGCCGCGCCGAGCGTTCGGGCGACGCCGTGACGCTCTACACCGCTCAGGACAAGGACTTCCTCGGCGCGATCGAACGCTTCATCGGCAAGAGCATCGAACGCAAGCAGCTCGAGGGCTTTGACTACGCCTATACGCCGGCCATGCAGCACGACAAGCCGCGCAAGAAAAAGCGCAACCGCGGCTATCAAGCGCCGGATTCCTACAAGCCACGCTGGCGCCGCTAGCGCCCGACCTCGCTCAGCGCACGGATCGCTACGCGCTGGCAAAAGAGCGCATCATTTTCACTCAACGACAGGATGGTGGCCACCGAGCCGTCATCCTGTTTTGTTTGGAAGGTGCGCGGCAGGCCTTCGGGCGAAGTCCCCGTCAGGCAACTATAGAGCACGCAAGCAGTGAGGTAAGCCCCCGCCGCACTCGGCTCGCCGCGGTCGGCGTAGAGCTTGAGGGACGGATTGTGCTGGGCGGCTATCTGCCAGGCTTGGGCAACCGGCGCAACGGCGACATTCGCCTGGCTTTCCAGCTCTTGGTAGGCGTCGATCAATTTCAGGCGGTTACGGTCGTTGCCCAATGGTGGAAAAGGTACTACAAAAACCGGCTCGCTACCCGCCTGGCGCAGGGCAGTCGACATTTTGCCTGCGACGAAGACCATGCCTTCCGTATCCCCCAAGGCCGCCTCGGCAGCTTCCTGCACGACAACGAAAGTCGGCTTTTCCTCCGCCACCATGCGCATAGACTGCAGTCCCTTCAAGCCGCGGATATGGTCGTCCAGAGTGGCGCCTGGGGCGATCGCCTGCAGCACACGTCCCTGCAGTCCCCGGTGGAGCAGCATGCTTTGCAGCAGGGTGGGGACTTCGTAGGCCTGCATTTGGTCACCGCCCAGCACGGCGATTTTGACTTCGCCCTGCAACGGCAAGGCGGGACACAGGGCAAGCAACAGGACGCAGACGCGGCGGATCAGCAGCCAAGGCATGGCTACCAAGTGTAACCAAGCTTCTCGATAAGGCCAGGAAAACGTTCCTTGAATGCGGCTTCGATTTCCGGCGTGAAGTGCCCCATCCAGTCGCCCGCGACCCCTTTGCGGTAGTGGCTCTTGGTATCTTCCTCGCCCTCGCGGCGGCCACCTGTCAACTTGGAGAAGCGCGTCTCATGGCACTTGTAGAGCAATAGGTAGTGGGGGATTTGCTCGCGACGCGGGAAGAGGGGCCAGAAGGGCAGTTTGTTGTGCACCTTGTGATTGTAGAGCACCAGGAAGCTCTCGAGCCACTGAGCTTTGCTGGGCTCGTCCCAGTCAACCAGGTTCACGAAGTCGAACGCATCGAGCATCGCTTGATAGGGGTTGACCAGGAACTCCTCATATTTGAGCTCCAGCACGTTCGACTGGTTGTAGTCCCACCCATCCAGGTCGCGAAAGACGTTTTCGCTAAACTCGATTTCGGCGATGAGTCCTTCTTCCTTGCTGATTTTCTTCAGCTTTTCACGGTGCGGCTCCAAGCCTTTCCAGGACTTGGTCGGGTGGGTATTGAGGTGCGAGAAATAACCGGAAACAAGGATGTCGCGGGGGTCGCGAATCATGTGAAAGCCTCGAAACTCCGGCAGTTGACGTCGCTCAGCATCCTTGGCGTTACGCAGGCACAGGATCTCGGGCTGGTATTGCTTGAGATCTGCTACCAGATCGTGGTTGTACTGGGTAGAGTTGTCGTAGCTACGCAGCGTCATGCCAGTATATTTGGCGACGAACCGGCAGATGGTGACCACCCAGGTAGACGCGCATTTATGGTGCCCGAAGTAGACGCAGAGACGAGTCGACATAATCGGCAGATGCTGATCAGGCTGCCAGAGGAGTCAAACTGGAAGTGCCCCTGGTTCAGGGCTTAAACCTTTTTTTATAAACAAAACGAGGTGATCACGGACGTGATCACCTCGTTGCAAAATCGTAGTTGCGATGGGCTTACAGCTCGATTTCGGCCGCTTCCGGCTGCGCAGCGCCGGAGCCGCCCATCGGCTGATTCTTGGCCTCGTCAACGCTGTTGAAGAACGTCCAGTTGCGGGTTTCTTCGTAGGCGCGGCACTCGCCCTTCACCGCTTCGTTGCCGACCAGGATCAGCGTCAACGTGAGGTCCTGGCAGATCTCCTTGGCCTGAACCATCAGCTTGATGGTTTCCATGTCGATCTTTTGCAGGCGGCCAGCGTCGAGGATGACCTTGTAGAAGCCCTTGTCCACCGCGTCCGCAATCTTCCCCTTCATGTAGTTCTGCACTTCCGTCAGCATGTAGGAGTTGGTGTTGTGCGGCAGGTTGATGGTGAGGTAGTCCTCGTCGTAGGTAAAGTAGCGCTCGGAGGTATCGAGGTTGATGGCCTTGGCGACCTTCGTCTCGAGGTCCGCAAAGTCGATCGGCTTGGTTACGATGCTGTTGAAGCCGAGCTGCTGGGCCTTTTGCTGCAACTCCGTGTCCGTTTTTACCGCGAGACCGAAGACCGGGACATACTTGGTCTTGTGCTGGGCGCGCAGAATGCGGAAGAGGGAGAACGCACCATCTTCAGGCAGCGAGAGGCTGATGATGATCAGGTCGGGCATCTGCTTTTGGCAGAAGTCGATCGTGCCGCCCGTGGTCGAGACGCCGTGGATCTTCCAGTGCAGGTGGGCGAGGCCCTTGCTGATCTGGTCGATGATGATCGGCTTGTCTTCGACGACCAGGATGTCGACCGTGTCGGAGAGGCGTTTGGCCTTGCTGACCTTTTCGTCGGCGGGGCGCAGATCGATTACGCGGCCGGCCTTCTCGATCAGGACTTCTTCCTTGAAAGGCTTTACGATATAATCCCGGATGCCGAGTTTGGCGATGCGGAGCACCGATTCGCGGCCGGCTTCTGCGGTCAACATGATGACCGGGATGGATTTCAGGGAGGGGTCGGCCTTCAGCTTGGTCAGCATCTCGATGCCATCCATCACCGGCATGGTGACGTCCAGAAGGATGATATCGGGTTGCTCCTTTGCCGCCAGCGCCAGACCCTCAACACCGTTGGAGGCTTCCAGCACTTCGCAGTCGTAGCTCCGGAAAGCTTTTTTGACAATGATGCGTACGGCGCGGGAGTCGTCGACTGTGAGGATTTTAAGACTCATGGGTGGGGCGTCGGAAAAAAGATTAGAAAATGGAAAGTAGGAGCTAGGCGGTCTTCTTGAACATCATGTCCAGGAGGAGAACTTCTTGATACAGTTTGAACTGGAACCGTTGGCGGTGCACGCCCGAAGCCGATTGAATGGTGAAATTGCTGCCGCGCACGATCGAGGGGACCGTAAGGCGGCACTCGTAGCCAAACTGCGACAGCGTGTTCTTGATCGTGCCGATGGTCATGTTGGCGACTTCGCCGAGGGCGTCGTTGACCACTTCGTGGTTGCCGCGGACGTCCTCCATTTCCATGCCCAGAAAACCGCAGGTCACGTTCTCGGCCAGGGTTTCGGTAAAGTAGAGATAGGCGACGCCGTCGAGTTCACCGCAAAAGCCTACCGCCGCGACTACAAGGCCTTTGGTCTTGATGGGCAATTCTTCTGCGGGCGGCGGTTCGTCCGCCTCCAGATCGCGCTGGGCGGCGGCCTTTTCTTCGACCACGTCCGAATTCATGAACAAGACATCCGTTCCCACCATGGTGGTGAAGAACCGATCAACTGCCTCAGTCACCAAAGCTTCGAGGCGTTCTCCGGAAATCTTTTCAGGTAAGGCAGTTGTTTTCATACTCAATACTTGGCGGGACAAAATAGATGGTCGTTGTTAGCGGTAGACTTGAAGTTAACTAGGTATATCGGCTTAGGTCCGGTAAAATTGAGCGCCTCTCGCATTTTTATCTGGATCGTCGCTAGCAGTCTACCGGAGCCTCTTCCAACAACGGCATCGAAGGCAGATCCTGAAGTGTGTCGACCAGGCGTGGGACGCGCTTGATCAGCGGTTCCATCGCCGCCAGCAATTCCGAAGGCGAAAGCGAAAGCTCGACTTGCGAGGCGTCGAGGACGTGCCAGGCCGTGGCATGAATGAAGGCATCGGTGCCGTCTTCGTTCAGGTAACCTCGGAAACCGATGGAGGCGCCGGCAATCAACGTTTCCGCCAGCTGAGCCATGGAGGCGACCACCCGGGCCTGTTCGCCTTCGGCGCGATCCGGGTTTGTGTAATCGCGAGCGGCGGCCACCAGAGGGGAGGGGGCCTGCTGTTCGACCAGCCAGCGCTGGGCGGCATCTTCGGCCAGTTCGCCGAAAATACGATAACTGGCTTCGTGAAACGACGACATGCTAGCCTGAGCCCACGCCACCAGCAGCGAATAGCGCAGGGGCTGGGCGGTCGCCCAGAGCCATTGGCCAAGCAGGGGCATCATGCCGGCCAATGCGGCTTCACGTGCGACCGGTAGTTTGCGGGTCAGATCCCAATAAAGGATGCTCGAGCCGAGAGTGTAACGCGCCAGAGGACGCAAATCGATGGGGTTCCCGAGACGTCGCGCTTCATCTTGCCACAGGTTGAGCAGCAGAGCGACAATCAGCGGACCGGCGCCGAACTTTTCGAGACCTTTTTTCAAGGCTGCCGTGCCGGTGATCCGCTCTCCTTCTTCCGAGACGAGCCGGCTGAGGTGCACGTTCAGACCCGGCACGGTGGCGAGGGCCCCCAGCGCGCGTCCGGGCGTAAACAGCTCATCCACCCAATGGCTCAGGCTGGCGGGCAGATAGTCGACGAGCTTGAGGCCCGGCACGGATTCATCCCAGCGCTGCGCGGGCAGATTGAGTTGGCTGAAGAGCTTGGAGTATTGGTAAAACGGAGCCTTCGTCATCTGCTGCCAGGCCTCCCGGGCAGCGTGACGGGCTTGCTGCGCCCATTCTTGTTTGCGCTGCTGGCGGCGGGCGGAACCCAGGGGCTCCTTTTCGCGGATGTTCTCACTCAGATCGCTCTCGCTCTGTATCTCGAAGTGAACGGCGAAGCGGTGCTGCATCAGCTTGGCGATAAACTCGGCTTGGCGCAGGTCGGCGATCGACTGATTCAGATCTTCGCTCTGCAAGTGCTGGTGCAGGCCATCGGCGATGTCATCGAGGGCGGTGACCCCCAGGGCCTTGGAAATGCTGTGGAGCTTGTCGAGGTAGGCCGCGCTCTTGCGCATTCGGGCGGTGCCGATCGCCCCCTTCAGGTTATGGACCACGTCGAGAATGCTTTCCGCATTCATGTGCAGCATGCGGTAATACTCGTCGTCGGAAAGATCCAGTCGGTGGCAAACGTGTTCGGCGGGTTCAAACAGTTTGTCTCGCCAGGAGAAGCTCAGGGCCTTTTCCAGCTCCTGCATCACACGCCCTTTCGCGTAGGGCTTTACGAGGATGTTCTGGACCCCCAGCTTGAGATACTTGATGACCGAGCCACGGTCCGAGGTGGCGGTGTAGACGAGGACGGGGATGTGCTTGAAAATCGGGTCTGCCCGTAAGTCGCGGAGAAACTGCCAGCCATATTCCTCCCCCAGGACGTTGTCCAGGATGATCAGGTCCACGGAAATGGTGGACTGCATCAGCTGCCAACCGCCCAGAACGGTATCCGCGAAACAGGCGTTGTGGCCGGCGCCTTCCAGCATCCTCTTCAGTAGCGTGCGCGCGAGGAGATCGTCCTCGACAATCAAAACGGTGGCCATCGTCTACATAGATCGGCAATAAGTAGTCCGCTTTACAAGCGTTTTTAGGACTACTCAATCAATAAGCCCTCTTCACGATACTGATTGATTTTGTTGCGAAGCGTGCGGGTGCTTATTTTCAGCATTTCGGCTGCCTTTGCCCGATTTCCTTCCGTCACTTCGAGGGCCTTTAAAATCTGTCGGCGCTCGAGGTCCTCAAGGCTCAGCAACTCGCTCGAAGAATCGGCCTCGGAGGTCGCTTGAGGGCCTGCCTTGGAGGTTGGTTCGGGCGGCGCTTCTTCGGCTGGGGGGTAAGCAGGGCTGTGGTTGTCCGGAACCTCCGGAGGCATCTGGGGCTCGGGGGGCATCTGCGGCGCCGGGCTGTACACATCGTATGGGGCGGCAGTGGCGGGTGGCGGCGGCACGGCGCCGGGATACTGCGGAAAATGACCGGGGTGGCCCGGGTAGCCGACATAAGGATAGCCGTAACCCTGCTGGGGCTGGTTTGCCGAGAAAGTGCCGTTGTTGACGATGGGCGGGACTTCGCCGTGTCCTCCCGGGCGCGGGTAGTTGCCATAGATGCCTGCTGGCGGATAGCCATGCCCTTGAGGTGCGCCGTAACCGGGAGCGGATTGCCGGGGTAACGGCAGGTGCAGGGCGGCGAGCTCAATCGGCTGGTTGGGCTCGGTCAGGATGACCGCGCGCTCGATCGTGTTGTGCAGCTCGCGCACATTACCGGGCCAGGGGTGGGCCAGAATGCGTTGTTCTGCCTCGGGCGTGAAACCGACAAACGCCTGATGGTGCTTCTGGGAAAAGCGCTGCGCAAAGGTGCGGGCCAGCAGCAGGATGTCCTCGCCCCGCTCGCGCAAGGAGGGGACATCGATCGGAAAAACGCTGAGGCGGTAGTAAAGGTCTTCGCGAAACTCGCCCCGGTGCACGGCCTCGAGCAGATCGCGGTTGGTGGTGGCGATCACGCGCACTTTCACCGAAATCGTCTTGGTGCCGCCTACGCGCTCGAATTCACGCTCTTGCAGCACGCGCAGCAGTTTCGCCTGGATACGGGGAGAGATTTCACCGATTTCGTCCAGCAGAATTGTGCCGCCGTCAGCCAATTCGAAGCGACCGGGCTTGCGCGTGTTCGCGCCCGTAAACGCGCCCTTTTCATGCCCAAAAAACTCGCTCTCGATCAGGCTTTCCGAGATTGCGGCGCAGTTGACCTTGATGAAAGGCCGGTCTGCCAGATTACTCAGCCGGTGCAGCTCCCCGGCGACGAGCTCCTTGCCGGTGCCGTTTTCCCCTAAAACCAGGACCGTGGCCTCGGTGGCCGCCACCTTGCGGATGACCTTCTTGAGCTGGAGCATGGGCGGCGATTGGCCAATCAGCTCACTCTTCTGGTTCAGTTCTTTGGTGTAGTATTGATTGACCCGGACGAGCTGGTCGTAATTTTCCGCGCGTTTCAGCGCCACGTCGATCTGCTCGAGCGAAAAAGGCTTCACGATGTAATCAAACGCACCCTGGCGCATGCACTGCAAGGCGCCGTCGAGGGTGGCGTAGCCCGACATCATAATGACAAATCCGCTGGACGAAGCGGTCTGCTTGATATCTCCCAGCAGGTCAGACCCAACGCCGTCGGGCAAACGCTCGTCAAGCAGGATCAAATCGAAGGCATCCTGTTGCAGGATCTTGAGGGCGTCGGCGATATTTTCCGTGTTGGCGACCTTATAGTGCTGCTTCTGCAGGTGCGCCGTGAGGGTTTTGCGGATGATGAGATCGTCGTCGACCACCAATATTTTTTCGAATGCCATCGCGGATCAGATAGTTCAGGCGGTGGTGGAACTCAGCGACCGCTGCCAGGTCATGAACACCTCTTGACCGACCGTTTCTACGTGGGGATGCAGCGCGTGTTCACTGCCGGCGATCTGGAGATAGCGGCGGTCCTGATTGACAGCTGGCATGACGACGCGGACCTCAAACGTCTGGTTCTCTTCTTCACGGCCTGGGTGGTGTCGCACGATCACGCGCAGGGAAGAGGTTCCCAGGCCTTGATGATGCGGCCAGCTGAGGCGAAGCGTTGCCTCGCTGCGCTGAAAGTTGAAAAAGCGCTGCCGCTCTATTTGCTGGCCCAATTCGCTATCGGGATCAAGGTAAGACTCCAGCAGATGTCGCTCCAGTAGGTCTATATAGAGAACCTCGTTCAGCAGCATGGTCATATCCTGAATTAAAGGACATTCCTCTGCTTATTTCAACGACACCCTTGCCGTAGACTTAAGTCTTTTTGACTCAAGCCGGTGGGTCTCGGACGGCAGCTGGGGGATTACCCGAGCACGACAGACTTGGTCCCCTGGGGCATGCGCAAGGTCATTTTGCCGCTGCCGATCTCGAGGTGGACGCTCCGGTTGGCGTTGCCGCCGACGGAGGAGAATTTGGGCTGGATGCCCTCGTGGGCGAGAATCTGGCGGGTGGCCGCCACGTTTCGCTCACCGATTTTGAAGAGATCGTTGTCCTGGTTGAGCGTCAAGGCGCCCCCACCGATGAACACGATCAGGCGGCCGGGACGAGCCCCGAGGGAGACCAGGCTCTTCAGAAATTGAGGGATGCCGGTGTCGGCGAACACCGCCGGGTGTTGGCGGGCACGTTCGGGTGACAACTTGCTCTCCGGCAGCATCAGGTGAAGGATGCCGCCCGCCTGGACCGTCGGGTCATACGCCACGACGCCGACGCAGGAACCCAGCGCGTAGGTGCTGGTCGTGATATACTGACGGTTGGAGACGGCCATGTCGCCTACGCCGACCACAATCCGTTCTGACAGAAGTGAGCCAAGGGTGGGGGCTCCCGCGGATTGGGCGGAGTTGGGCGATGCTACGGAGGAAAGTGACATGGGGACGAAAAAGGTTATGCGTGAATATCGGCCTGTTTCACGACTTCTTGCACGGAAAGTGAGGGATGCTGCTCCCAATTGCTCGCCAGTGCTTGAAGTTGTTGATACTGATCAGCCTGTGTGGCCAGTGACGAGCCCGCGACCAGTTCGAGTCGGTGCTGACCGTCAGTCAAAAGCCAATTATCGCCCGGGCTGGCGGGCTGCATTAAAGTCAACGAGTCGGCGCTGGCGTCTCCGCCGGCTTGGCCGAAGGCGGTCCGCATCTGTTCCATCATCTGGTCCAGCACGCGTTGAAGATCGTCGAGGTCCTTGATCCCATACTCCGACATCAGCTTTTGCAGCTCGCTGGGGGGCTGGGAAGCTTTCTGGGCTTCCAGCAGCTTGGCGAACTCGGCCTCGTCACTGCTCCGGGTGGCGGCAGAGGCCATGGAGCTGACGCCATCTACGAGCTTCTCCGCCGCGTAGGTGAGGGTGCTGATGAGGATGGGATTCATCGAAGGGCTTTCTCGCCTTACATGCGAACGACGTCCTCTTCGGCGATCAGCTTGTCGATATCCAGAAGCGTCTTCACTTCCTGATCGATCTTGGCAATGCCGTGGATGTATTCGTTTTTGCGAGTCGCGCCCAGTTCAGGGTTCTTCTCGATGTGTTCGCCGGAAATGGTGGTGACTTCCTCCACGGCATCCACGATGAGGCCGACGGGTACCTCTTCTTCGCCCTTGATCGCTACCTGGACCACGACGATACAGGTGCGTTCGTCTTCTACCGCTTCGGGCAGCGCGAACTTCAGGCGCATGTCGATGACCGGGATGATCTTGCCGCGCAGATTGATCACGCCGCGCGTGTAGTGCGGCATCTGGGGGACCGGGGTGATCTTCTGGAGGCGGATGATCTCTCGGATCTTCAGGACGGCAATGCCGTAAGACTCATCGCACAGTCGGAAGGTCAGGAACTTACCGCCTTGGAAGACCTTTTTCTTTTCGGTGGGGGCTACGTCCGTTGTCGGCATGGAAGCAAAAGTGTTAGCAGAGTGAAAACCGGGTGATACACACTATATCGGCACCACAGAATGCAGCTTGATAGGCAGAGCGCGTTTTTCCTCGTTAAAACACGTTCTCAAAATGCCATTACTGATTGTAAACCAGCAGCCGGTGTTGCAGCGGATACGCCTCGTCGATGCCGCGTACCTTTTCAATCATATGCCGGTCGAGCTTCTGCCCGGCGGGGATCAGGAGCAGGCCGGCCGCGCTATAGACATCCTTCGCCAGCGTCATGCCGACACGCAATTCTCCGGGGCTTACCTCCTTCAATGTGCGGGGGAGCCGGGCGGGGCGGCTGGCATCCACAAACAACTGCACGGCCTCCGGGGCAAAGCGGTTTCCAGACTCGTCCAGGATGGTCGCCAGAGCCTCTTCGCGAGAGAGGCCGCACTCCACATAGTACACGGCTACGGCCAGGAAGCGCGCCGGGCGTGGGATCAGGTTGCCCGCAAGCCCATCCGGGAAGCCCTTGCCGTCCCAGCGCTCGTATTGCGCGCGGATCGTGACCCCGACCCCTTTCAGGCTGTCGACGAACGAGGCCAGCGATTGAGCGAAAATGGGGGTGTGCTCGACCTTGGCGATCTCCTCTTCCGTCAGCTCACTGCGCTTCTTGCGGTAGCGGTTGTGCAGGTCGCGGGGGATGGTGAGTAAGCCGATGTTCTTGAGCCAGGCGCTGACCTTCAGCGTGTGCGCGTCGGTCTCGTTGAACTTGCCCAGGTCGATCATGTGCTGGCAGAGGTCGACCACGGCGCGCGTTTCTTCTCCCAGTAGCGGATTGTAGGTCTCCAGTAGGCGCAGATACAGTTGCAGGGAATGGTCAAAATTCTTGCTCAATGCCAGGTGGGCCTGATCCAGTTCGGCCCGGCTCTTGGCCAGCGCCTCTACCTGCTCCTCGAGCTTGGCGTTGGTTTCGGTCAACGTCTCGTTGAGCTGGAGGGCGTCTTCTTGCAGCCGTTGGTTGGCCGTGATGAGCGTGTACCGTTGCTGGGCGTTGTGGACGGTGGCGATGATTTCCTCGCGGATCCACGGCTTGGCCACGAAACGATAGATCTCCCCTTCATTGACGGCCTGAATGATCGTGTTGAGGGTCAGTACGCCTGTGATCAGTACACGGGAAGCGTTGGGCTGGATCCGCTTGGCGTGCTCGAAAAACTCGAGCCCCGTCATGTCCGGCATGCGTTGATCGGAGATGATGATCGAAAATTCCTGCTCTTCCAGTAGCTTGATCGCGTCGTGCGGGCGGTCCGCGGTCACGATTTCGAAGCCCTCGGGCGCGATGGTTTCCCGCAGGGCGATGAGGATGATCTTGTCGTCATCCAGAATAAGGACCGAACGCAGTTCTTTCATGGGGTAGGGGCGGCTCAGCCGAGTAGATCCAGTATTTGCATGACCAGGCGGCGTTGCTTGCCTCCCGGGGGTATCGTCAGTTCGAGCAGGTGTTCAAATTCGGCGGGCAGGTCTCCCTCGTCGTGGGCGGGGTGCACGTGTACCATCCGGAGCCCCGGGAAACGCTTCTCCACCTCGCGCGCCACCTTTTGCATGGCGGGTCCGAAGTGGGAGCCCACGAGTAGTAGCAGGCTGCTCTCGGGAGGTACGTCCGGCAGGTAGCGCAGCAGCCGCTCGGCTTGGGCGAAGGCGATCACCTCGCACTGCTGGTCACGCAGATGGTCGATCAATTCGGCGGCGTTGGATTCGTTAAAGATCACCACCGTCCGGCGCTCGGTGCGGCGACCGCCGTCGCGCTTTTCGCCTGTGGGCTTGAGCGATTCGGTAAAGTCTGCCGTGGGCAGAAACAGGCGGATGGTTGTGCCTTGGTTCTGCTGGCTTTGGATGGTGATCTCGCCGCCGTGGTCCTGAATGAAAATCTTGGTGTTATAAAGTCCGAGCCCGGAGCCTTTGGAGATCTCCTTGGTCGTGTAGTAGGGGTTGAATACGTGCGGCAGGTTTTCCGGGGGGATACCGTGGCCCTCGTCGGCAATCTCGATCAGCGCACCCTCCTTGGGGGAGACAAATCCGGAGGGCGGTACATCGCCCTCGATGTTCGTGCCCGCTTCGAGGGCGCGCATGTTGATGGTGATCGTGCCATCGTGGGGGCTGGCATCCCGGCTGTTAATGACCAGGTTGAGCATCATCTGGCGGAACGCGACCTCGTCGAGGTAGACGGGGATATCCGTTTCCGCGATGTCGGTCTCGATGCGCATGTGTTTGGGCAGGACGATGCGCACGAGGTCGATCTGGTCCTTGATCAGCTCACGCAGGTTATGGTAATTGCGTTTGCCCGCCTCCTCACGGTTGAGGTCGATGATGCGCTGGACGATCTTTTGGGCCTCCAGGGCATTCTTGCGGATCATCGTCATGCCCTCGTGCCAGGGATGGCTGGGGTCCATGGAGCGGCAATACAGCTCGCTGAGGGTGCCGATGCCCGTCATGCTGTTTTTAAAATCGTGCAGCAGCCCGCTGGTCAGCGTGGCGAGGCTTTCCTTCCACCCCGCGCTCGAGAGCCGCTTTTCAGCCACGGACTGGCGCGTGATGTCGAGCCACACGCCTTCGTATCCCAGGAGCAGCCCGTTGGCTGACTTCACAGGCGAGCGAAAGTCCTGCAGGTAGATGATCTGACCCGTGTGCGGGAGCTTGAGGCGGTAATTGAGCGTGAAGCGTTCGTTGTTCTTTGCGCCCTGCTGCACCTCGTGCAGGTAGTAGTCGCGGTCCTTCTCGTAAATCAGGTCCATCAGCGCGCCGCCGCTGCGTTGCAGCAGGTTCACGTCGAGCCCGAAGGCATCGCGCAGCGAGGGGTCGAGGTAGGAGAAGGACAAGTCCGGGCGCTGTTGATACATGAAGCCCGGGAAGTGGTGGCTGTAGATCTTGACGCGATTCTCCGACTTCTTCAGCCGCATGAAGAGCGCCGGGCCCCACTGCTCGGTGTCTGGAAAGTCATGCATTCCCGCTTCAGCCACCGCCTGGGCGGTCCCGAGCGCCGGGGTGAGCGAGCAGCAGATGATTTCGCCCGTGCGCAGGGTCTGCAGACGCATGCCGTGAGGGCTGGCTGGCGGGCCAGGCTCCCACGGCAGAAATTGCGTATTGTTTTCCGCCTCGAAAAACGGCGCTTTCGGCAACTCCCACTCCGGATTGATCGCCTTGAGCACGACTGCCAGCTCCAGCTTCTCCCCGGCGCTGCCGACGAGTGGTTGCAGCGCGGGATCGAGTTTCACTACTCGTAGATCCTGGTCTACAACAAGTTGTAGCGGATCATAGTGAACTGATTCAGACACTGGAGACTTCATGTTCAGTAGGCGGAGACGGACGGCGGCGGGTGCGGGTGGCTTCTTGTAAAAAGGCAGCCATTCGGTGCAAGGGCAGGACGCGTTGGGCGGCGCCAATCTCCTTGGCGGCGCGGGGCATACCATACACGACAGAGGTTTCTTCGTCTTGGGCGAACGTTAGCGCACCGCGCCGACGCAATGCAAGCAAACCTTCTGCACCATCGCGGCCCATGCCGGTGAGCACGCCCGCTACGGCATGCATGCCGGCAGCCTGGGCTCCGCTTTTCATCAACAAGTCCACGGCGGGGCGTTGGTGCCATACGCGGGGGCCTTCGTCAAGTTTCACGCGGTAGCCGCCCGTGGTCGGGTGGACGGTCATGTGATAGTTGCCCGGCGCAACCAGGACGTGCCCGGGTTGGCAGACGTCGCCATGTTTGGCCTCCTTCACCCGCAGCTTGCACAGCGAGTCCAGGCGATTGGCAAAACTGGCGGAAAAATAGGCGGGGATGTGCTGCACGATCAGGATCGGCGGCATATCGGCCGGCAGATCGACCAGCACGTTCTTGAGCGCTTCGGTGCCGCCGGTCGAAGCGCCGAGCAGCACGAGGGCCTTGGGATCGAGATGCGAGCAGTCGACCGGTTCCTTCTCCGGCGTATGCGTGCGGGTAAAGGCGGTGGCGACCTGGTTCCCCTTGAGGGCGGCAACAGGAGAAGGCGCCTTGCTGGACGCCACGGCTGCATCCACATGGCTCTGGAAGCTCTTGCCCCGGCCCGCCAGGGCGGCCGCCTTGAGCTTGTAAATGAGAATCGGGGCCAGGTCATGCAGCTCACGCGGAGAACGCGGCTTGCCGAGCACTTCGATCGCACCGCGCTGCATGGCGTCCCACGCAATGCGGGAGCCCTGCTGGCTGAGCGAGCTAAAGATAACGACCGGCATGGGGCGCTCGCGCATGATGATGCCGAGGAAACTCAGGCCATCCATGCGCGGCATTTCGAGGTCGAGCAACAAAACCTCGGGGTTCAGCTCGAGGATCTTGTCGCGCGCCTGATAGGGGTTCTCTGCCGAGCCCACGATTTCCAGCTCCGGGTCTTTGCGCAGCAATTGGGAGACCGTGGAGCGGATGACGGCGGAGTCGTCGCAGATCAGGACACGTATAGGGGAAGATAGATCAGCCATGACTCTTTTGGTGGATCGAAGGACGAATAACTTTCAGGGCCTTGATGTTGTGGCCCAGCGATTCACTCTGGCCGGTGATGAGGTAGCCACCGGGTCGGATCCAAGGCAGAATACGTTGGATGAGATCACTTTGAGTTTCGCGGTCAAAGTAGATCATCACGTTGCGAAGGAAAACGACGTCGAACGGTTCACGCCAAGGATAGTTGGCAAAAAGGTTGAGGTGGACGAACTTCAGCCGCTGACGCAACTGCGGTCGTGCCTGGAAGAGGGGATCGTCGCCTGGCTGGGGCTGGCGCAGGAAATAGCGCTTGAGCACCTCGGGCGGCATCGATTGCAGGCGGTTGGCGGGGTAGATGCCCTGCTGCGCCTTGGCCAGCACACGGGTCGAGATATCGGTGGCAACCACCTCAAAGCTCTCGTGCGCACTCGCCGGTAGGGTTTCGGCGAGCGTGATGGCGATGGAGTAGGGCTCTTCACCGCTCGAGCACGCGGCGCTCCATACTCGCAAGGGGCGCCGTCCCGCATCCTTTACGTGGTCCGGCACGACGGTCGACGCCATGAACTCGAAGTGGAGGACTTCGCGGAAGAAGAACGTGTGATTGGTCGAGATGGCGTCGACGAAATTAGTCAACTCTTCACGGCCGGCGCTACTATTGATGAATTCGTAGTAGTCGCTGAAGCTGCGCAGCCCCAGTGCGCGGAGACGCTTGGAGAGGCGCGCCGTCACCAGTTCCTTCTTGTGGGGGCCGAGATTGATCCGAGCCAGTTTGTAAATGGCTTGGCTAAAGCGATCGTACTCTTCCTGAGAAAGAGGGCCGATCGTCAATGAAGATGAAATCGAAGGCACCCGAGACATATTGTCTATTATTTCGGCGAAAGCCTCTGAGGGTTTAGTAGCATTGCAGGTAATACGTGAATTTACCTAGTGGCTAGGTTTTCTTCTTGCTTCAGACAAGCGGAAAAAGTTTCCGCAGCACTTCCGGGTGAAGAAGATGAATGATTTATAAGTCGCTGATTGTTATTTAATAATGAAGAGTCATGTTTGGGTTGGTATCGGCTCTGCTTCAGGGCGGGCATGCTTGAAGCCATTGCCTCCCAACCCAACTATGCCGCTGCCCGCGTCTGGCTCGATGCCACGGCGATGCGGCATCAGGCGTTGGCGGCAAACCTGGCGAATGCCTCGACGCCGGGCTACCAGCGCGTCGATCTCAACGCCGACTTTACCGACACCCTCCGCCGTGAACTCGAGACCGGCCACATCGGCAACGGGCAGAATTTTCCGCTCGCGATCGAAACCGATCCCACCGCCCGGACCGTCGGCCCCGACGGCAACAACGTCTCGATGGAAGAGGAGCTGCAGGAGATCAACCAGAACGCCCTGCGCTACCAGTTCATGACTCAATATATGAGCATGTCGCTCAAGCATATTGAAACCGCCATCACCGGCCGGACACAAACCAGCTAATCCCTGACCCTTTTCTGCCATGGAGCTCATGCCCGCCTCACATTTGACCGCCGATGCCCTGCAAGCGACCCGCATGCAGATGGAGGTGGTGGCGCAGAATCTGGCCAACGCCCAGACCACCCGCGACGTCGACGGTATGCCCTACCAGCGCCGCCAGGTGGTATTTGAAAGCTACTTGCCCAAGGGCGCGGAAGCGGGCTCACAGGCCCGGAGCGTGCGTGTCTCCAAGATCGACGTCGACGAGACCCCCGGCGAACGCGTCTACCTGCCCGGCCACCCCCATGCCGACGAGAACGGCATGGTCTCCCTCCCCAACGTCAAGACGTCGATGGAGATGGTGGACCTCATCAATGTTTCTCGCGCCTACGAAGCCAACCTGAGTGTCGTCCGCACCTCGCGGCAGATGGCCATTCAGGCGATGCAAATCTAAGCCTCCCCTAGATCATGGCCGGTATTTCTTCCCTAGGTTCCCTCAATCCTGCCCTGCTGACGCGTCTGGACCCCCAGCGCGCCATGGATCAGGCGCGCCAGCTGCAAAACCAGGTGGGCGGCGCGCAGAAGCTGCAGGCCGACATCAACCAGCAGATCGGCCAGTTCGGCAACGGACAGGAGTGGATGGACAAGCTGGCGGCGGCCTCGCAGCGCCCGGTCGAAGGACCCGGCGCGGTGCAGCAGGCCCCCGATGCGGTAGCCCGCACCCAATTCACTGGCGTCCCCGGTGTTTCGACCGAAGGCATCGGCAATCTCGCCACGGACTTCATCCGCGAGGTGGACGCCAAGCAGGATGTCGCCGCGACGGAAGTCCGTGAGCTGATGACGGGTGAGAGCACCAACCTCCACCAGGCCATGATCAGCATGCGCGAGTCCGGCTTGGCCTTCACCATGATGGTGGAAGTCCGTAACAAGTTGATGGAGTCGTTTCAGGAACTGATGCGCATGCAGGTGTAGAACCCCTTTTATCGAGAGGCGATTGACGAATGAACAACGTGGTCGAACAGTTTACACAGTTCTGGAAGGAACTGGGGACCAACCAGAAGGTTTCGGTCATCCTGGCGGGGCTCTTTATCTTTGGCATCATGGGCGCGCTCCTGTGGTGGTCCGGGCGTCCGCAGATGAGTCTGCTTTATGGCGAGCTGGACAACGAAGACCTCTCTGCGATCGTGAAGGTCGTTCAGGACAACGGCGTGCAGTACGAGATCCGCGGTAACGCGGTGTATGTGCCGCGCGAGTCGATGTCGCAACTGCGCATGGATCTCGCCTCCCAAGGCTTGCCGGAAGGCGGCGGTGTGGGCTTTGAGATCTTCGACCAGACCAATTTCGGCATCAGCGACTTTGTGCAGCGCACGAACTACATGCGCGCCATCCAGGGGGAGCTGGCCCGGACCATCACGCAGATCAACGGTGTGCGTTCGGCCCGCGTCATGGTGGTGCAGCCCGAGAGCCGCCTGGTGGTGACTCCCGGCGGTTCCAGGCCCACGGCCTCCGTCTTTGTCGAAACCGGCGGTAAGCCCATCGCACTCGACGCGGTCAACTCCATCCGTTTCCTCGTCGCCAATGCCGTCGAAGGGCTGAACGTGGACGATGTGGCGGTGGTCGACAACCGCGGCAACGTGTTGAGCGAAGCCCTGCGCACCGACGAGGGCCTGGCGGAAGTGACCGGGCAGCTCAAGTTCCGCCGCGAGATCGAGCGCTACTACTCCCAGAAGGTCGAGTCCATGCTCATGCCGGTCGTCGGGCCGGGCGGCGTGGTCGCTCGGGTCTCCGTGGAGGTCAACACCGATGCCGCGACCCGCACGGAAGTGATTTACGATCCGGAAAGCCAGGTCATCCGTCAGGAGAGCGTGAGCGAAGACACCAACCAGAGCCAGGAATCCCGGCCGACGCAAGGGGCCGGCGTGGCTGCGAACCTGCCGGATGGCGGGGATGCCGCCCCGAGTTCCGAAGCTTCCAGCACGACCAACGAGTCGCGCAAGGAGCGCCAGACCTCCTATGAGATCAATTCCACCCGCGTGGAGGTGGTGCAGGCGCCCGGCACGATCCAGCGCATGACGGCCTCGGTCGTCGTGGCGCAACAACTGGATGCGGAAGGGACCCCCGTGATCCGCACACCGGAAGAAATTTCCCGCCTGCAACGCATGGTCGGCAACGCCCTCGGCGTCGCCCCCGACCAGCGCCTCGAAGACCTCGTGACAGTGCAGGAAATGCCCTTCATGGTGGCGGATGAAGCCGAAGAGGCCAAGCCGGGCTTTGTCGAAATGCTCTTCCAATACCAGGAGTTTATCCGCAACTTCCTCGCCCTTGGTGTCGCAATTGTCATGTTTGGTATCTTCCTGCGTTTACTGCAGCGCCAGAAGACCGATTTCGAAATTGTGCAACCGACCCAGGAAAAACCCACCAACGAGCCCCGCGACGTAACGCCGAAGCTGACTCCGGAATTGCTCAACGAGCTGATCCAGTCCAAGCCGCAAAACGTCAGCATGGCGCTCAAAAACTGGGTGACGGAGGGCCAGGGCAACAAGGGCTAGTGCCTCGAACGGAATCAAGAAGATGAGCGACGCCGTCCAGGACATTAAATACGAAGGGTTGAACCGCATGCAGAAGCTTGCGCTGTTCCTCATCGTGATCGGGCCCGAACAGGCCGCCCAGATCCTCCAGCAGTTCGACGAGTTCGAGATCGAGCAGCTAGTGCGTGAGATCGCCAATTTCCGCATCATCGGTGACGATGTGCAGCGAGCCGTGGTCGATGAGTTTTCCGAGATCATCGGGACCAGCTTCGGCGCCATCCTCGGCGGCACGGCCTTCGCTCAGAAGGCCCTCGAGATGGCGAAGGGCGATTACAAGGCTTCTTCGCTCATGGGCCGGATCTCGCCCGTCAGCACCTCCACCGAGGTGATGAGCGAGCTGAGCGAGATGGATACTCGCCTGATCTTTAACCTGATCCGCAACGAGCAGGCGCAGACGCTGGCGTTCGTCATGTCTTACCTCAGCCCGCAAAAGGCCTCGGAGATCCTGATGATGGTTCCGCTCGAGACCCGTGAAGAAGTGATCGAGCGCATCGGCACGATGGACCAGACGACGCCGGAGAATGTGCAGAAGGTGATCGAGAATATCCGCCGCCACGCCAACCTGAAGGAGACGACCTCCATGAGCCAGAGTGGCGGTGTGCGCGCGGTGGCCGACCTGCTCAATCTGCTGGACAAGAACCTCAGCAAGACGCTGCTCACCAAACTTACCGAGCGCAACCCGACCCTGGGGCAGTCCATCCAGCGCAAGATGTTCTCCTTCGAGAACCTCATCTCCCTTTCCCAGCGCGACCTCCAGCGCGTCATGCGCGAGATCGACAGCACCGACCTGGTGGTGGCCCTCAAGTCCGCCAACAAGCCGCTGCAGCAGGCCCTGCTGGGCGCCGTTTCCAAGCGTGCGGCCGAGACCCTCATGGAAGAAATGGACATGCTCGGCCCAGTGCGCCTGAAGGAAGTGGAAGCCGCGCAGGACCGTATCATCCAAAACGTGCGCCAGCTCGAAGAAGAGGGCGAAATCACGATCGAAGGAGGCGGCGATGTCATGGTCTGATTCACAGGTCTTCGATTTGCACCTGACGCGTCGCTTGCGCGGCGTGGAGCTGGTCAGCTTCGGCCCTCCGCCCGTGCCTTACGACGCACACGAACAGGCCGTCGCGGAAGCTTACGAGCGTGGCAAGCGTGCGGCTGAGCAATCCTATCAGGCGCAACTCAGCAGCCAGCGCGATGAAGTCGTCGATTTTCAACACAACGTGCTCGAACGTCTGGAGCAGGAGGTGGGGCAATTGCTCACCCGTAGCTCTGAGCGTCTGCCTTCGCTGGTCTTCTCTCTGGTGGAGAAAGTGCTCGAGGGCATGCAGTTCGACGGGCCGCAGCTCGAAAACGCCGTCGCCAGCGTCCTGGATGAAATGCAGCCGGCGGAAGGCGAGCGGGTGGAAGTCCATTTGAACCCGGCCGACCTCGAACGCCTGACCGAGCATCTCGAGCAGGAGGGCACTCTCAACCTGACCTACCTCGATCTGCGGGCCGACGAGCGTCTGCGCTCCGGCGATCTGACCGTGCGTAGCCGCTTCGGCCTGATCGACGCGCGTCTCGACACCCGCTTGAGCAAGCTTTGGAAGGAGGTGCACGCCGGATGAACATGCTCGACCGCATGGATTGGCTGGAAGGCCGGGTGCGCCGTGCCACCACGGTGGAGCGTTCCGGTCGCGTGGTGGAAGTCCGCGGCCTGATCATCGAGTCCGAAGGCCCGGAAGCCGGGGTGGGGGACATCATCGAGATTCACTCCGACCAGCGTGACCACAAGATTGTGGCCGAAGTCGTAGGCTTTCGCGGTAGTCGCCTGTTGTTGATGCCTTATTGGCAGACGCAGCACATCCACCCGGGCTGCCGCACCGTAGCTGCCGAAGGGCAGTCTTACGTGCCCGTCGGGCCTTCGCTCGTGGGGCGTGTGGTCGACGGTCTGGGCCGCCCGATGGACGGCCTGGGGCCGTTGGATACGGCCGAAAAGGTGCCGTTGCACCGCGACCCGCCCAACCCGATGCTGCGCAAGCCGATCCAGGAGCCTTTCAAGACCGGCGTGCGGGCGATCGATCTGTTCACGCCGGTTGGTGTCGGTCAGCGTCTCGGCGTCTTCGCGGGCTCCGGCGTGGGTAAGTCGACCCTCATGGGCATGATCGCGCGCGGGGCTTCGGCCGATATCAATGTGATTTGCCTCGTCGGTGAACGTGGCCGTGAGCTGCGCGAATTCATCGAAAACGACCTGGGGCCGGAAGGTCTTGCCCGCAGCGTGGTCGTGGTCTCGACGTCGGACCAGGCGGCGCCGCTGCGCCTCCGGGCGGCATTTCTCGCGACGGCCATCGCCGAGTATTTCCGCGACAACGGCGCCAGCGTGATGATGCTGATGGATTCGCTGACCCGCTTTGCCATGGCACAACGCGAGATCGGTCTCGCCGTGGGCGAACCGCCCGCCAGCCGCGGCTACACCCCCAGCGTCTTCGCTCAGTTGCCGCGCCTGCTCGAGCGCACGGGGCAGGGGGAAAACGGATCCATCACAGCCCTCTATACGGTGCTCGTCGAAGGCGACGACATGAACGAGCCGGTGGCCGACACCGTGCGCGGTATCCTCGATGGTCACTTGCTGCTCAGCCGTGAGTTGGCCACGTCCAACCACTATCCGGCGATCGACGTGCTGGGGTCCGTCAGCCGCTTGATCCGTGCCGTTTGTACGTCGCAGCAGCAGCAACAGATCGGGCGTGCGCGCGACTTGCTTTCGCTCTACAAGAAGAACGAAGACATGATCAACCTCGGTGCTTACGCCAAGGGCAGCAGTCCGAAGCTGGATGAGGCGATCACCAAGCGCGAGGGCCTGATGAAAGTCCTGCGCCAGCAACAGCACGAGCACACGCCGCGCGAACAAGCCTTTCAACTCCTCTCTGCCGTCCTCGGTGTATGAAGCGTTTTCACTTCAGCCTTCAAGCCCTGATCACCCTGCGTCAACAAGCGCTGGACCGGGCCATGCAGGCCTTTGGCCAAGCCTCGCAGCAGCTTGACGCCGCCCAGCAGAAGTCCCAGCGTGCGCGCGAAGAGCAGCAGCAGTTCGGACGTCAGTTGCTCGGGATGCGCGATGGCCAGTCGGTGCCCGTCGGGCAACACCGCCAGGGGCTCGCGGGGCTGCAGGCACGACAAGAGGCGCTACGCCAGGCCGAGCGCGAACGAGTGCAGCGCTCGCAGGAGCTGGAGAAGGCGCGCCAGGCATATCTGGAAGCTAAAAAAGAGCTGGAAGTGGTCGAGAAACTGAAGGAGCGCCATTACGAACGTTTTTTGCGCGAGCAAGCCCACGCCGAAGAGATGGAGCGGGAAGACCTCGTCCAGGTTCTTTACCTGCGCCAGCAGATGGCGGGAGGTGACGCACGATGAAGATTCTTCAGAACATTTGGTTACTCGCCATCGTCGGCCTGTTCATCAACCTCGGGGTGGTGATGGGCACGATCTACTCCATGCGGGCTCAATACCTGCCCGATCCCGCGGAGGCTGAAGCGCATTCGGAGGAGCCGGACAAGAATACGCCCGAATACTGGACGTTTGCCTTTACGCGCTTCGAGGAAATGCAGCGCACGCTCAACGATAAGGAAGTGGAGCTCAACAAGCGCTCGCAGGATCTCGATGACCGCAAGGCGGCACTCGAGGCCGAGATGAGTGAGCTGGAGGAGTTTCGCACTAGCCTTGCCAACGAGCGCAACGCTTTGACCAAGATCCTCAAGGAGGTCGGTGCCGAGGAGGAAAAGAACCTGAAGTTCCTCGCTTCCACCTACTCGCAGATGCCGCCGGAACAGGTGGTGCCGATTCTCGATGAGATGGAGGACGAGGAGGTGATCAAGCTGCTGTTGCAGATGAAGCCCGATAACATCGGCGCGATCTTCGCCTCGATGGTCACGAACGACCCCGACGGCAAACAAGCCCAGCGCGTCGCCTACTTTAGCAAAGAGCTCATGCGTTACCGCCGCGGCGGTCGCTAAGGGCCGAAGTCGCGGGCAGAAGCCCCGACGCCAGACTCACCAACAGGACCGACAGGCCAGAAGGCAGGACGGTGCCCCATCCACCACCTACCATGCAGGTCTCCAATCTGGGCGGTGCGGGTCTTACACCGACCGCCAACGCCGGTTCGAACACTTCTTCCAAGGCCTCCGCCGATGCGGATCCTCTGGCGGAAGGTTTTGCCGCATTGATGTCTTTCGGATGGCTGGGCGAATCTGCGTCCACGCCCCTCTCCTTGAACGCGGGCTCCAGCGGCGGCGACGGCCCTACGGCCTTCGACGGTGAGCGCGAAGTCGCACAGCAAGACGCCCAGCGCCGGCAGCCCGGCGGGAGCAGAAACGTCTCGCAGGGTGAGATGACGCGTCGGGGCGCGGAAACGAAGGGGGCGACCGACAGTGCGGCCAAAACCACCACCGCCAGCACCACGAATGCAGCGGAGACGGCCACGACCGCGGCGAAATCCCAGGTGGACGCATCGGCGCAGGCGAAGACGGAAGGTCAAGCCGCCAACGCACCGCTTACCCCGCCACCCTCCATGCGCCAGATGCGGCTGCAAAATCAGGAGGCCGACGCGGCGAAAGCTCAACGCAACGCCCAGGTGTCGGCGGCGAAGGCAGCGGAAAAGTTTTCCTCAGCCCAAAAAGCGGCAGCAGCGCAAGGTGTGAATTCAAATGCGCAAATTGCAGAAGATCAAGTAGTAGCGCCAGTAAAGGCTTCTGCTGGTATGCCTAGTGCTTCATCCTCAGATAGAATGATGCCGAACACGACGACCCAACCGACGACTGCTCGCGCCGAGAATGCTTCCGGCGGAAATGGCAGCGCGGCGGTCGCTGCGTCCGAGTCTCCGGACGCGGCACGCATGGTCGATCGCGTTAATCAGATCGTGAACGCGTTGGCCAAGACGCCGCAGCAACAGGTCGTCACCCAGCTCTCGCTTGAGGGCGGTGAGCAACTGGGTGTCGTCTTCCGGCTGCGCGACGCGCAGCTGCAGGTCCGCTTCGTGACGTCCAACCAGGAACTCAAAGGCGCTCTGTCCCGTGACTGGGAACGCGTTCAGACCAACGGACGCCAGAACGGCCTCACGATTTCCACCCCCGATTTTGTAGATCCCACCGCTTCCAACCAACTTGCTTCCTAAGGCCATGGACATTTCCACCGCGCTTTCTTCATCTACCGACACCGCCGCGATCCGCGACGCCGTCAACTCCCAACTCGAGGCTAACGAAGCCGAGGGCATGGGGCAGGAAGACTTCTTCAGCCTTTTGCTGACCCAGCTGACCAATCAGAACCCGCTCGATCCGATGAACGACCAGGAGTTCGTGGCGCAGATGGCCCAGTTCAGTTCCTTGGAGAAGATGACCGACATGAACACCCAGATGAGCACGCTCACGCAATCGCAGTCGAGCCTCATCGCCCAGAGCTACCTCGGGCAGGATGTGACGGTGCAGGTCGACGATACGACCACCGTCCAGGGCAAGATCGAATCCGTGAGCCTGAACAAGGGCGAGGTGAAGATCCAGATCGACGGCCAGAGCTACTCGCTCGATCAGATCACCGAAGTCCACCAACCCGCGACCACCTCCAAGGAAGCTTAAGCCATGGCCCTGCTCGCATCCCTCAATAGCGGCGTTTCCGCCCTCAATGCCTTTAGCCGGGGGCTGGAAGTCATCGGCGACAACATCGCCAACGTCAATACTGTCGGTTACAAGGGCAGCCGCGCCGACTTCTCCGACACCTTCAGCCAGTTCCTCAACCGGACGGCGCAGGAAGGCGGTTCGGTCAACGGCGCCGCCTCGCAGATCGGTTATGGGGTCGGGGTTTCGAAAGTCAGCCAGGACTTTGGTCAAGGTTACATCGACCAGACGGGCAAGAGCACCGACCTCGCCATCGCGGGCAACGGCTTCTTCAAAGTGATCGATCCGGTGACAGGCGATGCGTATGCCACGCGCAAAGGTGGCTTCACGACGAACACGGCGGGTGACATCATTACCTCCGAAGGCTATGAGCTGCAGGGCATTGGCAATGGCACGATGAATTACCAGGTCTATGCGGACAGCACCGGCCGCCTCGTCTATCAGGCGCAGACGCCGACCCAGCCGGACCCCAGCGTGGAAACCACCCTGAACGTCAATCCGCCCGAGCTGTCACTGACGAACCAGAATCTGATTTTCGGGGCAACCCCGACGAATGGACTCACTTCGATCCCACTATCCAGCTCCGGCCAACCCTATTCGCTGACGGAAGGGGAGACTGCATTGCTGGGCACTGGTAATGGCGGCCTGGCCGTAGGCCCAGCATATGGGAGCTGGCTGGGGCTCGAAAATGCCGTGCTTGGCCAACAGGTCAACGAAACCCAGTTCGACGCGGCCTTTGCGGCCCAGAACGGCGGCCTCGGCATCGATGTCAACGGCACCTCCTACACCACGGTACAAAGCCTGCGCGAAGCGCTGAACGGTGGAACCGTGACGGTAGCCGATATCGACACCGCCCTGGCTGCGGCTGATACCGTGGGCCTGCAAGCCCGCTATACCGGTGTGGCCGAGCTGCGCGAGGGGGTGGAAAACGGCGTCCTGGCCGAAGCCGACATCGACGCGGTGCTGGCGACGACACCGATCGTGCTCGACGGCACGACCTACGACGGTTCGGCTACGGCCAATTACCGCGAGTTCGACGCACAGTTCAAGATCAACCCCGACACTGGCTCCACCTACACGCTGAGTGACATCAATGCCTCCGCGCCTCAGGTGGTGGATTTCGAGATCGGGGTGGATGGCACGCTCGATCTGGTGATGAGCGATGGTCAGCGTTACGAGAGCGGCTCCATCCGTATGCTCAACTTCAGCGATCCGCAAGCGTTGAACCAGGAAGGGAACGGCCTCTATTCCAACTTCGACGCCGCTGGCTTAACCGGCAATTTCCTCGACAACGTACCTTCGGAGGGTTCCATGGGCCAAGTGTTGCAAGGACACCTTGAGCGTTCCAATGTAGACCTCACGTCCGAGTTTGCTAGAATGATCACCATGCAGCGCAGTTTCCAGGCAGGCTCGCGTATCATTACGGTTTCCGACGAAATCCTGAACGAAGCCGTTAATCTGAAGCGCTAACCGGCGTAAACTAAAGCTGAACCCCATTTTACGTCATGGCCAAAGAACCCAAAGACAAGGAAACGATTGAAGAGTTGCCCACTCCCAAGAAGAGCGGCGGCGGTGGCAACCCCTTGATTCCTGTTCTCGCCGTTGTCATTCTGTTGCCTTTGCTTTCCTACGCAATGACGGCCTTCGTGCTGGTGCCCATGCTCAAGTCGGAGCTCGCCGGCGGGGGCGATCACGCCGAGGAGGCCGCTCATGCGGCCCCAGCAGCCAGCAGTCACGGCAGTAGCGGTGGCGGTGGCAGCCATGGCGGGGGTGACAGCCACGGTGGTGGCGGAGGAGATTCTGCGGCACACGGTAACATGGTGACGTTCGACTTGATGAAGACGAACCTCGCGCGCCCTTCCAGCACGCTGATTATCGTCAAGTTTGCCGTCGAAGGCAGCGACCCCAATTTTGCCGGCATCGTCGAATCGCGCAAACCCGCACTCATCGATGCGACCCTCAAGATCTTGAGTCTGCTGACCCTCGTGGATACGCAGACGCCCGGTATCCAGAACATTGTGAAGACCGACCTCATTACGGCCTACAACGAGATCCTCGGCGGGCCGTACGTGGAGAATCTTTACTTTACCGATTTCGTGACCCAGTAGCGCCCCAACGCTCCATCACCCTTTTTGTCAGGAGAATCCATGGCTGACTTTCCCGGAGACTCGCAGGAGGAAAACCTCGACTTTCAGGAAGAGAATCTCGACGAGAATCTCGAGCCTTCCGCTGGCTCGGAGGGCGACGCGAGCGAGAACCTGAGCGAGGACGACATTGCGAACCTGCTCAATCAGGAGCAGGACTCGGATGAAGGTGCCTCCGCCGAGGACATTCTCAGCGAAGAGAGCATTTCCGATATCCTCAAGGAGGGCGGCGGCTCGGACTTCGGAGACGGAGATGGCGATGATATGATGCTGCAGGAGGAAGAAGCCGACATCCTGCAGGAAGACTCGCCCAGCGACTTCTTTAACCAGAACGATGTCGACGATATCCTCAACCAGACGGACATCGACGCCATCATGGCGGAGGCGGGGACTTCGCCTCGTTCCCTGGTATTCCGGCACACTGGTGCCCGGGTCGGAGCTGATGAGAAGATCACGATCGAGGAGTATGACTTTTCGAATCCGGTTTTCATGACCGAGTCGGAGATGCGGCAAGTCCGTATCCGCCATGAACAATTCGTCCACCATCTCTCGGCCCGTCTTTCCATGTTTTTGCGCATGGATGTGGGCCTGAAGATGTCCAAGCTCTTCACAACCCAGTACCAGAACCACACCAGCTCTATCCCGAGCCCCACGCACATCTCGTTGTTCAAGCTACAGCAGTTCAACGGCGTGGGCATTGTCGACATCAACCCCCGTCTGGCCATGACAATGGTCGACCGCCTGCTCGGTGGTCCGGGCCACTCGATCCGCGGCGAGCGCTACCTGACGGAGCTCGAAGTCGTGCTGATCGAAGACGTGGTGGAGGTGATCGTCAACGAATGGTGCCAGCAGTGGGAAGACATCTACGAGCTGAACGCCTCGCTGATCGGCAACGAAAACAATGGCCGCTTTCTGCAGACCTCACCGCGCGACACCATCTTGCTCGTCGTGGTGATCGAGGCGATCATGGGCGACTGCACCGAAACGCTCGAGATCGCGCTGCCGTATTACACCATCCAGCCCGTGTTGAAGACGCTGCAGGATGAGGCCAAGAAGTTCAGCCAGCTCAATACGACCGAGAAAAGCCAGCGCTGGTGGAATACCTACGACCACATCCAGGTGCCGATCCAGGCCGAATGGAGTGGGGTGGAGTGCAACGTGCGCGACCTGCTGATGCTGCGACCCGGCGACGTGATCATGATGCCGAACGACGTTCTGGAAAAAACTCTTTTGCGGATGAACAACACCGCGCCCTATCGTGGAAAAGTCGGGGTGCAGGACGGCCACGTTGCCGTGCAAGTCACCGAACAACTCATCGACTTCGAATAAGCTACACCGATGGATATACGCGAAGCCAAGAATTTCAGCCGGGTGATGGACATCAAGGTGGAAGTCACCATCCAGCTCGGCTCCTGTGAGTTGCCGATGCGCGAGATCGTCGAACTGACGCCGGGCGCGGTGCTGCAGCTCAAGCAAAACGCCAAGGAACCCGTCGCACTGCTCGTCAATGGCAAGCTGATTGCCTACGGCGAAGTCGTGGTGGTCGAAAACAATTTCGGCGTCAAAATCACGGAGTTGGTAGGAGACGCCAATGCCTAGCCGGCGCCTCATCCTGCTGGCAGTCGTCTCCGTTTTCGGCCTGGGCGGGCCCCTCGGGGCTCAGACGACCGGTAACGCGGACGCGGGTGACATATTTTACCCCTCCGAGCGCAACCAGGTGGCGGATGCCGACCGTGGAGCGGTCGATCTCGGGCTGTGGGTGCAGATTATCGCCATTCTCGCCCTGGGTGGGGCAGGTGCTTGGCTGATCGCCGCCAAGAAGGGCGTCAACCCCTTTGCCAAGCTCCAGGGCCAGAGCGGCGGGGGCACCCTTAAAATCCTCGAAACGCGTCCTTTGGGGCAGCGCCAATACCTGATGGTCGTTTCGGCCGACGGTAAGCGCCTGCTGCTGGCCGCGGGGCCGCAGGGTGTGAGGTTGCTCAAGGAACTCGACGAGCCCGATTTCGGGGATGCGTTTGGTTCCGAAAGCCCGGAGGATGCGCAATGAAGCGCTGGCTCACGATCATCTTTCTGCTGGTTTTGCCGCTCTTTGCCTTCGCCCAGGATACGGGCGGCGGAGCTACCGGCGTAAACCTCGAGCTGAGCCTCAACGGCCAGGACGGCGTGAACGACGTCGGCGTCGGCATCCAGATCGTGGTGCTGATGACGCTGCTGACGCTTGCGCCGACGATCATCCTGCTCATGACAAGCTTTGTGCGCATCGTCATCGTACTCGGTTTTGTGCGACAGGCGATCGGCACCCCGACCGCGCCGCCCAACCAGGTCATCGTGGGCCTCGCGCTCATCCTGACGTTCTTTATCATGAGTCCCGTCTGGCAACGCATCAACGAGCAGGCGGTGCAGCCCTATCAGGAGGAGAGCATCACTTCGGGAGAGGCGCTCGACATCGCCACGACCGAGATGAAGGGCTTCATGCTCAACCAGACGCGGCGGGAAGACATCGAGTTCTTCCTCTCCATCTCACAGCAGGGGCCGACCGCGGTGAACGATTTGCCGCTTTCGGTCGTAGCGCCCTCCTTCCTGCTGAGTGAAATGCGTACGGCCTTCCAGATGGGCGTGATCATTTTCATCCCCTTCCTGGTGATCGACTTCGTCGTCGCCAGCACGCTCATGTCCCTCGGTATGATGATGATGCCGCCGGTCATGATCTCGCTGCCCTTCAAGATCCTGCTCTTCGTCCTGGTCGACGGTTGGACGCTGGTGCTGCAGGGCCTCGTCGAAAGTTTCAATTTCTAGGTAAAAATGACGATCGAATATACCGTAGATCTCCTACAGCAGATGATCTTTCAGGGCCTGTCCCTGGTGTCGCCTCTCTTGATGGCGGCCGTGGCCATCGGCGTCGGAATCAGCCTCTTTCAAACGGTGACCAGCATTCAGGAACAAACGCTTACCTTCGCGCCGAAGATCATCGGCGTGGGCCTGATCGGCATTGCCGTGTTGCCCTGGATGCTGCGCTCCTCGGTTGACTTCACGACGCAGGTCCTCTCGCGCCTGGCCGAAATGGCCCCCTAGATCCATGCTGCCTTTCAACCCCAACTTCATCTACCTCGCGCTGCTGATCTTTATCCGGATCGGCGTGATCCTGGCGCTATGCCCCCCGCTGGGTGGGCAAGCGATCCCGGTGCGCATGCGGGTGTTGTTGGGGCTGTTGCTCACGTATCTGGCCATTGGGGCAGCCCCGGCGGTCACGATTCCCGAAAGCTATCTCGGCGTCATTGTGGCTGGCCTCCAGGAAGCGGTCGTTGGCCTGATGATGGGTATGGCCGTGCGGTTGTTCTTTGCCGTGGCCGAGATGGCCGGGCAGTTCATCGCTCGTGAAATCGGCCTCGCCATGAGCCTTACGATCAATCCGGTCGAAGGCACGCAAGACAGCAGCATGAGCCTGCTCCTTTACTACATCGCGGGCGTGATCTTCTTTCTCGGCCAGTTTCACCACGACGTGATCGAGTCCTTTGTGGCCAGCCTGCACTGGGCTCCGGTGGGGCACGCACTGTCCGCCGGCTACGGCGTTGGCCAAATCATCGCGATCAGCGCCCATGTGATCTATACGGCCCTGCAGATGGCCGCGCCCTTTCTGGCCGTGATGTTCCTCGTCAACCTGGCGTTCGCGGTCCTCGGCAAGGTGGCGCCCAACGTCAACGTCTTTATCGTCAGCTTCGCGGTGCGCACGGGGCTGGGCCTCTGGCTGGTGGCTGCGTCCGCCGGTCTGCTGATTCAACTGCTTTACCAACAAGGCGAACGGGTGGGCTCAGGCATGCTGAGCTGGCTGCCCAACTAGTCCCATGGCCGACCAGGACAAATCCAGCAAGACGGAGGATCCCACACCCAAGCGGCTGCGGGAAGCCTACGAGCAGGGCAACTTCCCGAAGGCCCCGGAGGTTGGCGCCGCGTTTTCATTGGCGGCCGCTTTTGCGGTGCTGGCCTTTCAAGCCCCCCACAAGGCCGAGCAGCTCCAGTTGTTTTCCAAGACGCTCTTCTACCGGATGAGCGAGTTCAACGTGAACCTCGAGGGTGCGACTTTCTGGAGCCAACGCCTGGCGAAAGAGGGGATCGGCTTTCTCATGCCGCTGTTGGGTGCGGTAACGCTTTCGGCGGTGATCGCCGGCGGCCTGCAGACCGGCTTCCGTCTCAGTCCCAAGGCACTGGAGCCGAAGCTGGACAAGTTGAGCCCGGCCAAGGGCGTGCAGAACCTCGTATCGCCCAAGAAATTCGTCCAGCTGGGCGTGGATCTGGGCAAGTTTGCGGCAGTCGGTTCCGTTATCTATGTGCTGGTGCGCGAGGTGATGAAAGACCCCGTCTTTCACATGCCCGTCTCGATTACCCACCTCGCCAGCTTCATGTACGAGACGATGCTCGAAATGCTCATTTATTTGCTGCTGGCAATGACGATTATCGCAGCAGTGCACTTCTTCTATCAGAAGCAGTCGAAGTGGAATGAGCTCAAGATGACGCGGCAGGAAGTAGTTGACGAATTCAAGAACCAGGAGGGCAACCCCGAGGTCAAGCGGCAGCGTCGCCAGATGGCGGCACGCCTGCTGCAAAACAAGATGCTCGGGGAAGTACCCAATGCCGACGTCGTCGTGACCAACCCGACTCACTTTGCCGTCGCCCTGCGCTACGAGCGCGGGCGCGATGCCGCGCCGGTCGTGCTGGCCAAGGGCGAAAACCGCTTTGCCCAACGCATCAAGAAGGTGGCCCGGGAGAATGGCGTGCCCATGGTGGAAAACCGTCCCGTGGCCCGCATGCTCTTCAAGGTCGGCAAGGTGGGTTCGCCCATCCCGCGTGAGATGTTCCAGGCCGTGGCCGAAATTCTGGGCCACGTCTACCGCACGCACCGCCAATACTTTTACCAGAAACGCCTGCGCCAACAGCAACAAAGCAAGGGGGTGAACCGTGGCTGATGCAACGCCAGCCGCTGGGCCCGCCAAGAGCCGTTGGGGTGGGGTCGCAAAGAACATCGACCTCGCCTTCACCTTTGGCCTGCTCGGCGTTGTCTCGCTGCTGATCCTGCCGGTACCGCCGGCGGTCATGGACTTTTTCCTCGCGCTCAGCATCGGTATCTCGCTGCTGACGCTGATGATGGTCGTCTACATCAAGGATCCGCCCGAGTTTAACGTCTTCCCGACCTTGTTGCTGGCAGTGACCCTGTTTCGCCTCGGCCTCAATATCGCGACCACGCGCTTGATCCTGATCGAAGGCTACGCCGGCAAGGTGATCGAGTCCTTCGGCAGCTTTGTGGTGCAGGGCAACTTCGTGGTCGGCGCCGTGATCTTCATTATCCTGGTGATCATCAACTTTGTGGTGATCACCAAGGGTGCCGGTCGTATCGCGGAAGTGACGGCTCGTTTTACCTTGGACGCGATGCCGGGCAAGCAGATGGCGATCGACGCCGAACTGAATGCCGGCCTGATCGATGAGCCGACCGCGCGCCGCCGCCGCGAGTCGATCATGAAGGAGAGCGACTTTTACGGCGCCATGGACGGTGCCAGCAAGTTCGTGCGCGGTGACGCCGTCGCGGGCATTCTCATCACCATGGTCAACGTGGTGGGCGGTATCTCCATCGGCGTGCTGCAGCGCGGCTTGTCCCTGACGGACTCCCTGCAAAAATATACGCTGCTGTCCATCGGTGACGGTCTGGTCTCGCAAATTCCCGCGCTGATCATCTCCGTGGCGGCAGGTATCCTCGTCACGCGTTCCTCGGACAACAACAACCTGGGCACGCACATGGGCAAGCAGCTCACGAGCTACCCGCGTGCGCTGGGGATTGCCGGGATCATGCTGCTGATGTTCGCCGTCATGCCAGGTTTGCCTTTCGTGCCTTTCGCGCTGTTGGGCGGCTGCCTGGTCGCTATTTCCCGCCTGCTGGCCAAAAAAGGCCCGGAGATCTGGGGAGAAGAAGGCGACGAAGCGCAAAACGCGCTGCCGGGCGGCAAGGCCGGACAACCTGCGTTGCCGGGAGAGGCGGAAGAAGCCGAGAGCGAGGCCAAGGCGGAAGAAAAGTCTTTTTCGGAGATCATTGCCACGGATTCCATCAGTGTCGAACTCGGTTACAACCTCTTGCCCTTGGCGAACGTGGAGAAAGGCGGGAGCCTGCTGGAACGCATCACGGGCATCCGCAAAGGGATCGCTGCCGAGTTGGGCTTGATCCTGCCGACGGTGGCCGTGCGCGATAACCTCGAGCTCGAGGCCAACGCTTATCGCTTGCTGATCCGCGGACGGGTCGTGGGCGAGGGCACCTTGATGCCCAATCGCTGGATGGCCATGAACGTTGGCGGTGAACCGGTCGAACTGCGCGGCGTTCCCACCGTGGAGCCGGCCTTCGGTCTCGAAGCGGTGTGGGTGACTGAAGAGGAGCGCCGCAACGCCGAGATACAGGGCTATACCGTGGTCGACAGCGAGTCGGTCCTCATCACCCACCTCTCGGAGAACCTGAAGACCAACGCGCACCTGTTACTGGAGCGCGAAGACGTGCAGCGCCTGATCGAAGAAGTGCGCGCCAAGAGTCCGACGCTCGTCAACGAGTTGCTGCCGGACCTGGTGAACGTCGGTCTGATCCAGCGCGTGCTGCAAAACCTGCTTTCGGAAAAGATTCCGATTCGGAACCTGCCGGTCATCCTCGAAACGATCGCGGACTTTGCCCCGGTGACCAAAAACCCGGACGACCTTTCCGAACAAGTGCGCCGCCGCCTGGGCCGCTACTTCGTGGCGCAGTACGAGGTGGAAAACCATCGCATGTTTGCCATCACGCTCGATCCGATGCTCGAGCAACAGCTGCTGCCCCGCGTCAAGCGCACGCAGTTCGAGATCGGCCTCGCGATGGACCCCTCGCTGACCGATCACATCCTTAAGACGCTCGCCCCGAAGGTCGATCAGATGATAGAGCAGGGCATGGTTCCGATATTGCTGATCACCGCCGAGTTGCGACTGGCCTTCCGCCGGTTCTTCGAGCCAAGCTTCCCGCAACTCCACGTGCTTGCTTACCAGGAGCTTCCGAACGAGACGCAGGTCGAGGCCGTCGGTTACGTTCCTGCCCCGCTCTCTGCTCAACAAGCCCAATCTGCTAACACCTGATGAGTGCCGCCGAAATACAGTATCCTGACATTGCCCCCGGTATCGTGCCGGGAAAGAAATACCGTTTTACGGTCAAGAGTGCGCAGGAGGCGGTCGAGATCATTCGCGAACGCATGGGCTCAAAGGCCCGCGTGCTCGAGGTCAATCAGGTAGGCGGGCAGGGGCTCTCCCGTTTCATTTCTTCGCCCAAGCTCGAGATCATCGCGATGGTCCCGAACGAAGCGTTGCCAGGCCCTGAAGCTCAAGAGCCGGAAGCCCCACAGGCAACGCCGCCGCAGTCGACCCAGCCCGGGGCCTCGGCGGCCAATGCCCAGCCCCAGACGCCGCCCGTGCCCGAGGAGGCACCGCAACAGCCAGTACGCCGTAGCGGCCCCGAGGCCCTCAATGCCTATCGCTCCGCCGCCCGCAGGGAGACGCTCGACCAGGAGCTGCGCGGTGCGCCCGAGCACAACCAGGGACGCGGCCTGCTCACGGTTTTGGGCCGATTGGGCTTCGACTCGGCCCTGCTCAGCGTATTCGAGAGCCGCGAAGACTGGGGCCGCATCAGCCAGCTGCCGCTGCGCCGCGGTCTGCTCGAATTTACCTCGCTCCTGCGCGATGTGTTCATGGCCCGCACCGATGCGCCGCTCAGCGGTCGGATCGTGTTCCTCGGCAGCCCCGGGAGCGGCAAGACGACGGCCCTGTGCAAGCGCATCACCCAGGACGTGATCTTTGCCCAGGAGCAGCCGCGCGTGGTGAAGCTCGAGAATGAGCAGCCTAACGCCAGCGATGCGCTACATACCTTCTGCGAAGTCATGGGCGTCAACTTCCGTCGCGAGCCGGTGACCTCCAGCGACCTGCAGAACAACCAGGGCCGCCTCTACCTCGACACGCCCGGCATCACGATCAACGACGCCGAGAGCTGGCAGGAAATGGCACGCCGCCTCGACCACCTCAACGTCCGCACGCGCGTGGTCGTTGTCAACGCCGCCTATGACCCGGAGCTGATCAAGGATCAGCTGGCCGAAGCCCGGCACTACGGAGCCACGCACTGGGTCTTGAGCCACCTCGACGAAGTCCGCTCACCCGCGCGCCTCTGGCGCCCCCTGCTGGGCAGCGAGCTGTCGCCCTTTTTCGTCACCCACAGCCAAAGCGTGTTGGATGCGATCCGCGAGGACGTGTTCGCATGCCTGCTCGAGCGGACCTTCCCGCCCGCGCTGTTGGAGCAACCTTGATCCCTAATCCACCCGAATCATGCGCCTGATACCTGAGAAAACAAGCATGCTCGTCGGCGGCTTCGTTGGATTCGCCGTACCCTTTATGGCCAACCTGGCCCTGAACAATGGACCGATGCGCGCTTTGCTGGACGGTTCAATCGGCTGTCTGGTCGGCGGCCTGGTCGTGCGATTGGTCGTCCACTCGTTGAACGTCAGCATAGCGGAGTCAGCCGTTCGTCAACAGGTCGACGAAAGTCAGCAGACAGAATCGGAGGAATAGGTATAAAACGCCTGGATTGTGCCGATATAAGGGTGTCAAAACCCTAGATTTTCCTACGCATCTTCTTCGATGAGCGCATCTAAACAGCCTGCAAGCAGCGGTTCTGGCGTATATAACGCCTCCGGGACGGTAGTTCACTCTACGTCCGAGCTTGCGGAGCGCTACCTGCCGCTCGTGAAGTCTATTGTCGGAAAGATGCGGATGCACTTGCCGCCCGCCCTCGAGGTGGCCGACGTCTACAGCATTGGTGTTTCAGGCTTGATGCAGGCCCTGCACCACTACGACCCGAAGAAGGGGACCGCCTTTGGCGCCTATGCCTCTCTGCGCATTCGGGGGGCTATTCTCGACGAGTTACGCCGGCTGGACTGGTTGCCGCGCAAGATGCGCAGCCAGGCTAAGCAGCTGAACGAAATCCGCGATCAGCTAACCCAGGCGTTGGGCCGTGAGCCGCAAGACGAAGAGCTCGCCGAAGCGTTGGGAATGCCGGTGCAGGATTTCAAGCAGCTGCAGGAGCAGGTCCAGCCGATCACGCTGGTCAACCTCGATCAGTTGTTTGGAGACGGGGGCCAGGACAGCCAGCGCGGCTCACTGCATGAAGCGATCGAAGACCGCACGCAGGCGAACGCCCGCGACCGGGTCGAAGACTCCGAAACGATCGACTTGATCCGCGAGGGCATCAAGCAGCTGCCCGACATTCAGCGCAAGATCCTGGCCATGTATTATTTCGAGGACATGCGCCTCGCCGAAATCGCCGCCGCTTTCGAGCTTTCTGAATCGCGCATCAGCCAGATCCACTCCAAGGCCATCTCCCGCCTGCGCAGCATCGTCCAGCGTATGGACCGCTAGATCACGCCATGTTTATCATTATCGGATTCGTCATTGTCTTTATCTCCGCCATGGGTGGCTTTATCCTGGCGGGCGGTAACCCGATGGTCCTGCTCCACATCTCGGAGTTTGTGGTGATCGGTGGCGTCAGTCTGGGCATCCTCATCATTTCCACGCCGATCAACGTGCTGAAGGCACTGATGGGCGACGTCCTCGGCTCTTTCAAGGGATCCCCGCTGACGCAGGCAGAAGTGGACGACCTCTTCAAAATGCTCTACGAGCTGTTCATGCTGGGCCGGCGCAATGGTTTGCTGGCGCTGGACGAGCACATGTCGGATCCGGCCAATAGCACACTTTTCAGCAAATACCCGTCGTTCATGAAGAATCACAAGCGCCAGGAGTTTCTGATCAACTCCTTGCGTCCGATCATCGACGGCAAGATCAAGCCTGAGCAGCTCTCCTCCATCATGGAAAAGGAGGTGGATGCGATGGAAGAAGAGTCGCACCATACCACCGGCGTCTTGCTGCTGGTGGGCGACTCTCTGCCCGGGGTGGGCATCGTGGCTGCCGTGTTGGGGATCATCAATACGATGTCGGCCATTTCCGAAGGCCCGGGGGCGGTAGGTCACAAGGTGGCGGCAGCGCTTACCGGCACCTTTCTCGGTATTTTCATGGCCTATGGTTTTATCAACCCCTTGGCCAAGAACCTCGAATTTCGCCACAGCACCGCGCTCTCCTACTACCGCGCGATGATGAACGCTGTGGTCAGCTTCACCCGCGGCCTTTCGCCCATCATGGCGCTGGAAATCGCCCGTCGCGGCTTGCCGGAGGATCTCATGATCGAGGCCGACAAGCTCGAGGAAATGCTCAAGGAACTGGGTTGAGGAGGTTGATGCGCAATGGCCGGTAAAGGAGGAGGAGCCTGGAAGGTGGCCTACGCGGACTTCGTGACCGCGCTGATGGCCCTGTTCATGGTCTTGTGGATCATGTCACAGGATACGGAAGTCCTGGTGGCAACTTCACGCTACTTCCAAAACCCGTTCAATTCACCATTGGAGCGTTCTTCAGGTCTGCTGGATGATGGAGATACAACCATCGTCTCGCAACCGCAGGAAAAAGAGCTGATGTCGGCCGCGGTCGACATGGGCCTGCTGCACGACATGGCACGCGAGTTTTATCGCATGCTCGATCTGGAGAACGAAGAGGCTGATCCGGTGATCATCAAGGTGACGGACAATGGTCTGAACGTAACGATCTTCGACCGTCCCCAGCGCCCGCTCTTCAAGGAAAACGCGGCTGACTTTACGCCTTGGGGGGAGTTGGTGATGCGTAACCTGGCCTGGCTGATGGACAGCTACGTCTTGCAGGTCAAGATCGACGCCTACTCTTCCAAGGGCCATTCCATTGCAGACCCCGATTATACGCTTTTCGAACTGACGGCAGACCGGGCCAACGCCACCCGGCGGGCCTTGGTCTTCTACGCTCTGGCACCCTCTCGCGTGGAGGAAGTCAGCGGCCATGCGGATCGCGACCCTCTGCCGCAATACGAGCCGGGCGACCCGTCGCAGGATCGGATTGAGTTGAGCCTGGCCATTCCGCGCCGATAAAAGGAACTGTTGTTATGGACGATTTTCTTGCCAACCGACCGACGATCGAATGGGGCCACCAGCCCACTGCCGGAGCCAAGGCGGCTTCCGGCGCTGCCGCCACCGACGCGCTCCCGGCGCTGAAAGGGCAGAACCACCAGGTGGTGTGCGAAGCCGAAGGAGCGCGCCCCCGGGTGGAGACGGTAGCGGAAGACGGCGTCGTCAAACGCGTCGTCATCACCTGCAGCGACGGGCAGCGGATCGAGCTGCGGTGTGTCTACGACGGCTAGCCGGACGGCCAACAATTTGCTGGCTTCCGGCGCCCGGGGTGCATTACCCTAAAATTACCGGTGAAATAACCGACTAATAGTAGTTGATGTTAACCGCAGTACAGGAGCTCTCGCAGAAGTTGGCCCGGGGAGAAGGCGGGCATATCGTCACCTCCTGTAACAGGCTTGTTTCGCGTGCCTTGGAACTGACGCAGACCGATTGGGTCGCCGTGGTGCACTTCAGCTCCGCAAGCGGTAACATCCATTGGGTGACGGTCGCCAATCAGGATCACCCCGCCGGCTATGTGCCAGCTGCGGATGACGCGAATCCGGATCTTTCGCCCGACTGGTTTCAGTTGCCCATTGTGCTGCCCAAAGGCATCTGGGGCTATCTGGTCGTACCGACTCTGGCCTCGGTGGAAGAAACCTACACTTGGCAAAACCAGCTCGCATCTTTGGTGTGGGATCTTGCCCAGCGCCTGGCCTCGGCTCAGCCGCCGGTGATTGAAGAGGCGCTCGTTCAGCAACTGCGCGAAGGCCTGGATTGCCAGGCAGACGAGATCAAGCCTTCGCCCAGCTTCTGGGAGATCACGGAACACCTTTTGAACAGCCAGGGCGGTGCGCTACTCTACCAGGACAATCAGGAGACGCACGGCGACACCCCCTCGGAGGGACAACGTCTCGAGTTGCTGCAATTGCTGCGGGAATATAATACCGGCCTGGAGCCACTGATGTTGCCGGGGGAACCCCGTTTCGATCAGTGGAGCGGCACCAGAGAATGGTCTGTGGCCGCAGTGCCTTTCGAATCCGAAGAAGGGTCTTACTTCCTCTTTTTCAGGCGCCGCGAGGTCGGCGACTGGTCGCACCACGAGCGGTTGACAGCCGGGGTGCTGCAACGGGTGATCCTGCAGGCGCTGCAACAGCGCAACCGAGCCCAGAAGCGCATCTTTTGGGAGTCCACCCAGCGCATGGTTGAAGAGCTGCGGCAGCTCTCGGTGGTGGCTTCACGCACGACTTGCGGCGTTTTCATCGCCGACCGGCATGGGCATCTCAACTGGGCCAACGAAGCTCTCCTGGGCATGGTCTCGGTGTCGCTCGAGCAATTGCTAGGCAAGGATCCGCTCCAGATTCTGGAGGGCTCGGAAGGCTTGCTGACCTCCCTTTCCGGCAACGACAAACGCTATCAACGCGAATGTCGGCTGCGCCAGGTAACCGACGGTCTGGAGCGTTGGGTCAGTGTCGAAATCACGCCACTGGGTGGGCGCGAGGGGCACCATGGCTACATCGGCATCATCACCGATGTAACGCAGTTGAAGCTGGCGGAGGCGGAGCTGAATCGCAAAAACGCCAAACTGGAGGAGGCCAATGCCGAACTGCGGGTCTCGCTCGAGCGCGCGCAGGAGCTGCAACGTCTGGCCGACCAGGCCGCCCAGGCCAAAACCGACTTCCTCGCGGTCATGAGCCACGAAATCCGGACGCCGCTCAACGGTATCTCCGGCATGGCTTCGCTCCTGCAAGGCAGCGGCATGGACAAGGAGCAGCAGGAGTGCGTGAGCATCATCCAGAGCTGTAGCCAGACGCTGACCGAGATCATTTCCAACATCCTCGACTTCATCAAACTCGAGAGCGGCCGTGGCTTCTTCCACGAAAGCGCTTTCGGGCTGGAAGAACTGGTGCGTGGCGCTATGCAAACCGTTGAGGCACAGGCACGACAGAAGGGCCTGAGTCTGGTCGCGGCGGTGGAACCCTCTCTGCCCCAAGTCTTCTGTGGTGACATCGTGCGACTCAAGCAAGTGTTGGTAAACCTGCTGGGCAACGCGGTGAAGTTCACCGAAGAGGGGGAAGTGCGGCTCAAGATTACGGGCCAGCAGACCGGGGGCGGCGTCTATCGTCTTCGTCTGGTCGTGCGCGATACGGGGATCGGAATCGACCCGGGCAAGCGCAATCAGCTCTTCAAGGTTTTCAGCCAACTCGACAGCTCCACGACGCGCCGCTACGGTGGGACCGGCTTGGGGCTCGCGATCTGCAAGCGCGTCGTGGACGCCATGGGAGGCGAAATCGGCCTGAATCCCGACTGCCGTCACGGCTCCGAATTTTTTGTCGAACTGGATCTGGCGAGTCAGGAACTGGCCGAAAACCGAGTGGGCCAACGCATGCAGATCATGCCTGAAGCCGACTTTGAGGAAAAGCTGGCCGTGTTGGTGGTCGACGACGACCGGATCAACCAGCGGGTTGCTTCCCACATCCTCAAGCGTTACAACCTGACGGCCGACGTGGCGGATCGAGGTGAAGTGGCGCTACAGATGGTGGCGGAGCGAGATTACGACGTGATCTTTATGGACATGCAGATGCCGGGCATCGACGGGTTGGAAACGACCCGCCGCATCCGGAGCCGAGAGGGGCATCAGCCGTGGATTGTCGCATTGACCGCCAATACGCTGGGGCAGGTGCGCGGAGAGGCCAAGGATGCCGGCATGAACGATTTCCTCACCAAGCCTGTTTATGCGAGCCATCTCCTGGAAGCCTTGCGCAAATATCAGGAAGACAGCCCCGCCGCCGACACGATGGCGACGGCCGGGTAGACGATACGCCTAGCAATCGGCGGTCTGGGCTCGCTTCAGCTTGTTGTAGATACTCTTTTCGCTGATGCCCAGGACCCGTGCCGCCTGCGCCTTGTTCCCGCCGCAGCGCACCAGCGTTTGCTCGATCGCGAGCGCTTCTACCTCGCGCAGCGTCCGGCCTGCCAACAGATCCTGACCCCAGGTAACCTCCGCGGCTGCCGTCGGCGAATGGGCCGCTCCGCGCAGTTCTCGGGGCAGTTGGTCGACTCCAATGAGCTCGCCCGGATCGTTGAACGTCGCCAGGCGCTCCATCATGTTTTCCAACTCGCGCACATTGCCTGGCCAGTCATATGCCCGGATGGCATCCAGAGCGCTAGGGCTAAAGTAGTCGTGGATGTTGTCGTCGCGTTTATAGCAACGGTTGAGGAAACGCTCTGCCAGGCCCGGCAAATCTTCCCGCCGCTCCCGCAATGCAGGCACCTCGACCGGCAAGACATTCACGCGGTAGTACAAGTCCTCGCGGAAGTTGCCGGCGTGCACCATTTTGAGCAAATCCCGGTTGGTCGCAGCAATTACGCGGATATCGACTTCGACCGGTTGGGAGCCACCGACGCGGTAGAAAAAGCGGTCCTGCAGGAAGTTCAACAGCTTGGCTTGCAAGTCCAGCGGCATCTCGCCCAACTCGTCGAGGAACAAGGTCCCCCCGGCCGCCATTTCCGCCTTGCCGATACGTTTGTTGATCGCGCCGGAGAATGCGCCTTTTTCGTGCCCGAATAACTCCGATTCGATCAGGTCGCGAGGAATGGCCGGACAGCTGACCGTGATCAAGGGAGCGTGAGCACGTGGGCTGATGCTATGGATATAGCGGGCCATGACGCCCTTGCCGGTGCCACTTTCACCCGTCAGGAGCACCGTGTTATCGCTCTGGGCGATGCGCGGTACTTTGTCCAGGATGTTGCGCATAATGCGGCTTGATGCGACCAGATCCGGCCGGTGGGAAGGTCCTGCCACGCTCGCCCGCAAGTCGCGGTTTTCCTGGTTCAGGTGGTAGACGCGTTGGGCCTGCCGGACAGAGTGGATCAGTTCCACCGGGTCGAATGGCTTCGTCAGGTATTCGAAGGCGCCTTCTTTCAGGGCGTTGACGGCCGAGCGTGCCTCATTGAGCGACGTCAGCAGGATCACCTCGGTGTTCGGAAATTGTTTCTTGATCTCACGCAGCAGTTCGAGCCCGTTGATGCCGGGCATATCCAGGTCCGTCACCACGACTTCGATATCGGGATGCATGGCGGCAAGCAAGTCGTTGCCGTTTTCGAAGCCGCGAGCCGTGACGTTACCCCCGCGTAGTTGATAATCGATCAACAAGCGTGCCTGAGGGTCGTCTTCGGCAAAATACAGGTAAGGCTGAGCCGCACGCGTCATGGGGTGGGGGAAAAGTTGGCGGATGGAAGTAGAAAGTAAAAGCGGGTGCCGCCTTGGGGGGTGGCGGGTTCCACGCCGACGCTGCCCCCGAGCTTTTCGATGATGCGTTTTACGATGGAGAGGCCGAGGCCGTGGCCTTGGGCCCTGACGCGTTCCAGGCGCTGGAAAGGCTTGAACAGGCGGTCTTGCATCTCGGCATTGACGCCCGGCCCATTGTCTTCGATGGCGTAGTAAACTGTTTGCTCGTGCCGTTGCTCTGCCACGATGCGGATGTGGGGAGGGTTGCCGCCATACTTGACCGCATTGCTGATGAAGTTGACCCATACTTCCTCGAGCCAGGGCCCGTAGCCGGTGCAGAGCGGCCAGCTTTGGGGCAGCTCGAACTCTGCTTGAGAATTTTCGACGGTGGAAGCGAGGCGACGCATGGCTTCATCAAAGCAAGCCTTCATCGGGACGGGCTGGACCGGGACATCTTCATCGCGGACGCTGGCTAGCAGGAGTAACTCGTTGATGATGTTGCTCATCCGGATCGAAGACTGGTAGATGATGCCGCAGAAGTCCTGCAGCTTTTCCATCGGCATCTTTTGGGCATCGCGCTCCAGGATCTGGGCAAAGCCGCTCATGTTGTTCAACGGCCCCTTTAGATCGTGTGCGACGGTGTGGGCGTAGGCATCGAGGTCGGATATCGCCTGGTTTTTGGCTTCGACTTCGTGCTGCAAGTCCAGTTGTAGCTGGCGCAAGGTCAGGTGGGTACGCAGGCGGGCCAAGACTTCCTCGGCATCAAGTGGCTTGGTGATGTAGTCGACGGCACCCATCTGGAAGCCCCGGACCTTGTTCGTCGTTTCATCCAGTGCCGTCATGAAGATGACCGGAATATCGCGGGTCTGCGGATCGGCTTTCAGCTGCTCGCAGGTTTCAAACCCGGAGATCCCCGGCATCATGATATCGAGCAGGATGATGTCGGGGCGGCGGAATTGGACCCGTTTCAAGGCGCTGCTACCGCTTTCGGCGATGATTACGTCGTAGCCGTGCGCGCTGAGGAAATCCTCCAGCAGCGCGAGGTTGGTGGGCACGTCGTCGACGATCAGGACGGTCTGGGCCTGCGCCTCTATCGGGCTGGCTCGGCGAGGATCTGTTGCAGCAACAGGCATAACGCTTCAACTTCGTAGGATTCAGCCATGCGGCGGAGCTGAGCCAGCGATTGGCTGTTTGCGGGCAGCTCTTTCAAGGTTTCCCGGACCGCACGCATATTGCCGTCATTGGAAAAAGACAGCAGGCGTTCCAGGTATTCGGGCGGGATGGCAGGTTCTTCGGTTTGGGCGGATGGGGCGTCTTCCGGCTTCATCTCGTCAGCGGCTTGCCACACCCAATCCAGCTCGAGATGGCGGGTCAGCACGTCCTTTACGTGAGCGAGGTCGAGCGGTTTGCTGAGGAAGGCATTGAAGAGCGCGCTTTGACCAAATTCGGCCAAAGAGCCGGAGGAAAAGGCAGTCGTGGCGAAAGTCGGGAGGTGCTGCCACTGGGGTTGATTGCGCAGAAATTGGGCGAATTCGACGCCGTCCATCTCTGGCATCGCGATGTCGATGAAGCAGGCTGCGACCGGCGTTTCCTCCAGACGGCGAATGGCCTCGAGCCCGTTGCTGGCCTCGACTACGTGGAAGTTGAGCTGCTGGAGGAACGTGCACAAGACCCGTCGGTTGTGGGAGACATCGTCCGCCACCAGCAGGGTCTTGGTCGCTCCCCGGTAGCCTAGCAAGGTGCAGGAAGGCTGGGTCTGCTCCGGGGTGGAAGATAAAGTGGATTCATCGAGGGGGATCTCGAACCAGAAGGTCGCGCCGGAACCCAACTGACTGTCGAGCCGTAGCTCGCCCCCCATGGCGCGCACGAGACGGCGGCTGATGGCAAGGCCTAGCCCGGTGCCAGTCCCGTGGTAGGTCTGCTCGGGATTGCCCTGGTAAAATTCTTCGAAGATGACCTCCTGTTGGTCGGGATGAATGCCCGGACCTGTGTCGGAAACCTGAACGACGAGGCGGGGGCGGTCCGATGTCGCTCGGCAGGAAACCGAGAGCACTACGCGGCCAGATTCGGTGAATTTCACCGCGTTGCCCAGCAGGTTGATCAGGATCTGGCGCAAGGCCCGGCGATCCAAGAGCACGTTTTCGGGTAGACCTTGCGAGGGCAGTTCCAGGTCGGCCTGCAAGCCCTTGGCCTGGGCCTTGATACGCAGCATCTCGATCAATTCGGCGAGGAAGGCGCGCAAGTTGAAACTCTGCGGGGAAAGTTCGACCCGACCGGCTTCGATCTTGGAAAAGTCCAGCACGTCGTTGATCAGGTCGAGCAGGTGTTCCCCACACTTCTGGATCGTTTCCACCCCCTGTCGGTCACTGCTTTGCAGCGACTCCTGCCCGAGCAGAATCTGCGAATAGCCCAGGATGCCATTCAAAGGGGTGCGCAGTTCGTGGCTGATGTTCGCCAGAAAGGCGCCCTTGGCCCGGTTGGCTCGATCGGCTTCCTCGGCCAGGCGCTGCGCCTTCAGGATCTCGCGTTCCAGGCGCTTGTTCAACTGTTCGGCCTCGTTCTTGGCCGTGCGCAGGTTTTCCTCGGCTTGCGCTTGGGTCGTAGCATCGCGGCAAACACAAAGGATGCCGCCGCCCGGCAGGAGCGTCAGCGAAAAGTCTTCCAGAAACGGCTCGCCTCCCTGACGGAGGGCGCGGGCACGCCCGTGATAGCGTCGCTCCTGTTGCATGACGGGGAATACTTCCCGCAGAAAGCGTTCCGCCTCCTCTTCGGAATAGAGAACCGACCAGTCCTGGCCGATCAGGTCTTCTGCGCTGGCGTAGCCGAAGATCACGGCATGAGCCCGGTTCATGTACGTGAACCGGCCCGCAGAATCGGTGATCGCGATCCCCTCACTGGAGCTCTCCAGTGCCTGCAGTAACAGGGCTCGCTGGGCCTCGCCCTCCTTGCGGTCGGTAATGTCGAGGCTCGATCCTCGGAAGCCCCGGCAACCATGCGCGTCCATCGTCAGCGGAAGCCCGTTGGTCAGGAGCCAGACCACCTTCCCGTTCTTGGAAAGGTAGCGGTGCTCGAGATCGCGCACGGGTTCCTGATGGAGCAGGGCATCTTCGAAAAATGCCTTTCTCGGGCCGACCTCATCCGCCGGCATGAACTCGAAGCAGAGGTTGCCAATCATCTCCTCGGGGCGATAGCCCAGGATATCCCGGACTTTTTCGGAGACGTAGGTGATGTAGCCGAGCTCGTCGAGGTCCCAGATGAATTCACCCGAGGCCTCGGACAGGTCCTGCAGGCGTCGCTGGCTCTGCCGTAGTGCCTCGTGGGTGCGCCGCCGTTCCGTGACATCCGTCTGGATCGCGATAAAGTAGAGGAGCTCCCCGTCGTCGTTGAAAACCGGATCGGCGTCGATCTCCATCCAGAATCGGCGGCCATCCTTGGCATAGCTGACGATCTCGGTTTGAAACCCGCGCTGGTGCTGGACGCATTCCTGCATGTAGGCGGCGACCTGGCCGTCGGTATCGGGGCCGGTAAAGAGGGCTCCGGGATACTTGCCCACCATCTCTTGCAGATGGTAGCCGCTCAGCTCCTCGAAGGCCTTGTTGGTCCAGGCAATGCGCCCCTCCGGGTCCGTCACTACGATGCCCGAGGATGTCTTGCTGACGATCATCGAGTATAGCTTCAACTGTCGCTGCATTGCCTCGTCGGCTTCCACGAAACGTGAGCAAAACTCCCGGCGTGACAGCTCCTGTTCGAGGTGCTGACACCGAGCCTTTTGTTGCTCGAGTTCCTGCTGTAGCCTGTGTTTGCCGAATGCCATCTGCGTTTACTATACGACAGGTTGATCCAACGCTTTATCGCAGGGGAGTCCCTAGATGCTAAATCCGTGATAAAAAACAGTAAAGGTGGCTAAACTACTTATCTACCGGGTCGATATACCTAGGTGTGAAGCGGGAGACAAAGAAGGTCTTACCATGCACCCATCCGAACCGGTATATGTCACCAAGCCTTTTCTGCCTCCCCGGGAAGCCTATGAGCGCTACCTTCCGGGAATTTGGGAGCGCCAATACCTGACGAATCAAGGGCCGCTGGCCCTGGAGTTCGAGCGGGGGCTTTCCAGCTACCTGAATGTCGCGCACCTGCGCTGGGTCGCCAACGGTACGATGGCCCTGCAATTGGCTTTGCGCGCACTGGAGGTGAAGGGCGAAGTCGTGACCACGCCCTTTACCCATATCGCGACGACTTCCGCTATTGTGGCCGAGGGATGTACGCCGCGCTACGCAGATGTGGATGCGGTGACGTTCAACCTCGATCCCGCGCAGGTCGAAGCTGCCATTACCTCCCAGACGCGAGCGATCGTGGCGACGCACGTCTTCGGTAATCCCTGCGACATCGTGGCGCTTGAAGCCATTGCCCGTCGTCGTGGCATCAAGCTGATATTCGATGCTGCCCACTGCTTTGGCGTCCAGTGGCAAGGGCGCTCGGTGCTGGAATGCGGCGATGCGTCGATCCTCAGCCTGCATGCGACCAAGCTGTTTCATTCTACCGAAGGTGGGGCCGTCGTCCTCCGCGATGAAGCAGCGGCCAAGCGGGTGGATCAGCATCGTAACTTCGGCATGGAGCAAGGCGACCTGACGGAGCTGATCGGCGTCAACGGCAAGAATAGCGAGCTGCATGCGGCGATGGGCCTGGCGAACCTGCCATTTGCAGACGAAATCCTCGAGCGCCGTCGTCAGCAGCATGTGCGCTACACCAGCTTGCTGGAAGACGCCAAAGGCCTGCAATTCCAGGGGCTCTCCATCCAGAGCGGCTACAATCACGCCTATTTTCCCGTGCTGCTGCCCAGCGAAGCGGCGGTCGAAACGCTGCTTTCGCGCCTGGCCAAACAGTTCATCTACCCGCGTCGCTATTTCTCGCCCTCTTTGTCGGAGCAATACCCGCAATACAACGCGCACCCGTGCCCGATTTCAGAAGATCTCGCGCACCGGATCGTGTGTCTGCCGCTCTACCACACCATGGAGGAGGCCGTGCAGGTGGCGATTGTCGAGGAAATGCGGGAGATGCTCAGCAATTGGACGAGTGCCCAGGTCGCCTGAGCTTCGGGCGACTCCCGCCGTTGCTCCGACTACGATTGCTGCTGCTGGATCTTCGCCATGTTGGACCGGAACGCCTGTTGCAGGCGGCCGAAGATTTCCGGCGTAAGGCAAAAGATCGCTTCCAGCAGTTGTGGGTCCTCCGGCAGGTGCTTGATGTAGGCCAACAGCGCTTGTTCGTCCTGCTTGGCGATCAGCTTCTCCTTGATGTCGTGCAGTTTGAGCATGCGGAAAAACTCGGCTCCTTGCTGCCATAGCTGTTGGATTTCCGGATTGCTGCTCTGTTGGACTCGCTGCTTGTGGAGCTCATACAGCTTGGCGGGTTCGTAGCGCGGTTGCTTCTCCGGCGGCAAGTGTTGGCGATTGGCACCGGTGGTCATGTCGATGTAGAGCTCGCCCATTTCTTGCTCGAGCGGGCTGCGCTTTCCCAACAGGTCGCGGTGTTTTTCCAGCACGCGAAGCTCCGCCTTCACATGTTTCGTATCGCCGGCCGTGCTCTGGCTGAAGCTGCTTGAGTGCCGCCGGTAAAACACCATCGGCTTGGAGGGGTCGGTGGCGGCAAAGGTCAGGTGGCCGGCCAGCATCAGCTTTTCCTCGTAGTCCCAGCCGCTATCCATGCTCAAATCCGGCATATAGTGGATGCGTTTGAGATCCTCGAGATACGTCAGGTGATTGCGGAACATGTTGCCGGTATTGGAAAACAGTTTGCGCATCAGCACCGGCATGAAGACGTCGCCGGTCGGCATCGAGGGCAGGGTGGGGTTGTGGAAATAGCCGAGGATCGTGCCATTTTCGTCCACCGTTGCCGTATTGGAATAGGCAACGCGCGCTCCCGTGGCCTGCATGGCTTCCCATTCGCGCTGGAGCTTTTCCGGGTGCCAGTAGTCGTCGCCGTCGATCCAGGCAAAGAGCTCGCGGTTGGGGAACTGGCGGGCAAAGGCGCCGATTTCCTTGGGGCCGATATTTCGCTCCGGCTGGTGCGCCTCCACGATGTCCGGATAGCGCTGCACGTATTCCTGGATGATCTGCCACGAGTCATCTGGCGAACAATCGTCGGCCACCACGATCTGTGAAGGGCGCAGCGTCTGGTTGAGCAGACTGTCGAGGCACTGGCGCAGATACGGCCCGAACTTGTAGGAAATAACGAGGATGGAGATGGGAGGAGCGGAGGACATTGGCCGGCGGTGGTTACCTTTTCAATTGCTGAGGGAGCGGAGACTAGTTTTTATCGGGGCTATGGCGAAGCCAATAATCAGGGTATTGCACCACATGGCCCGTTCAGGGGGTACGTTGTTATCGCGCTGTCTGGGAGCAATGCCCGGGGTTTACGTCTTTAGCGAGATCCACCCGCGTCTGGGGCAGGTGGCCCCCGTCTACCAGCAGGCGATCGCGGCGCAAAACCCGTTTGCGCAGGCACAAAAGTGGTATCAGCTGTTTAACGAACAGGAGATGCGCATGCTGCAGGAGCGCGGCGCGATGGGCTTTGCCGACTTTATGATGGAGCTGCACGTGCGGGTGGAAAAACGCGGCGGTCGCATGTTGATCCGCGACTGGACCCATCTGGACTTTATTGCCCGCCCGTTTCTGAAGGAGCCGAGCTATCAACTGACGACCGCGCAGGTATTGTCGGAGCTTTTTATCGTGCGCTCGTATATTACCGTGCGCCACCCGCTGGATCAATTTTTGAGCCTGGCGCGCCTGGACATCATGCAGGGTCAGTTGAGCGCGCTGGAGTTTTTCAAGTCCTACCGCCGCTTTGCGGAAACGGCGCAGCTGATTGGTTTTACGCGTTATGAGGATTTCACGCGCCAGCCAGCCGAGCACTTGCGCAAGATCGCGACCGCGCTCGATCTGCCTTATGACGGTTCGGCTTTGCAGAAGTGGCACACGAACCCGCATTACACCGGTGACGAATCGAAGTTTACGGTCATTAAGCCTGTCGAGCGCAAGATCCTGGATCCCCGGCAGATGGAGCAGCTGCGCCAGCTGCCGGATTACGTGCAGGCGTGCAATGCCCTGGGCTACGAACTCTAGTCGGCGCGGAGCTCCTGCAACAGGGCGTTCGCGCGCGGGTGCCCCGCCTGGGCAGCCTGGACCAGCCAACGCTCGGCCGTATCGAGGTCTTGCTCGACGGACTCCGAACCGGTGGCGTAATACATGCCCAGGTTAAACTGTGCGCTCACGTGGCCTTGCTCGGCCGCGATGCTGTAGTGTTGGAAAGCGGCTTCCTCCGAGGCTTCGGTGCCGTAGCCTTCGGTCAGGCACACCCCCAGGCTGTAATGCCCGTCGCGCAGCCCGCCGGCCGCGGCTAACTGGAACTGCTCGAACGCCAAAGCAGGCTTCGGGTTGGGCAGTTGCTGATAGTAATGCAGCATCCCGAGGTTGAGCGCGGCCGAAGCATTGCCGCTTTCGGAGGCGACGGCATAGTGCTCGGCTGCCTTGGTATAGTCCGGCGATGTTCCGAACCAGCCAGCGGAGAAACCGACCCCGAGGTTGAAGTGCGCGTTGGCATTATTCTGCTCGGCGGAAGATTCGAGCCAGATTCGGGCTGCATCGTAATCTTTTTCGACCAGTTTACCGGTGGCGTAGAGGGTGCCCAGCTCGAGTTGCGCTTCGGCATGGCCGACTTCGGCGGCTGCCGTCAAATGGCGCAGCCCACTGGACACGTCGCTGCGGTCCTGGGCCTCGCGCAAGGTGGCGCGAGCTGCTTTGTAGTGCTGGGCACCGGTGGAATCACTGTAGGTCAGGGAGGAAGTCACGTCGAAAAATGTCGAAGATGGGGGCTGATCCGTCTCAGGAGACGGGTGAGGGTCGGTTGGCGTTCAGCCGTTGCCGGTAGAGCCGTTCGAGCTCCCGGGTCAGCCTGCGGGCATCGCCCAAGGCCGACGAAGAAAGGGTGTGGCGCAGCTGTGCGCGCTCCTGAGCCAGAGGCTCGAGGTCCGAAGCCAAGGCCGCCGCGATGTCGAGGTAGGCCTCCGGCTCCGCCGCGATCCACTGGGGCTTGCCCAGTTGCTGCAGCAGGCTGGCCGCATGGCGCGCCGCCGGGCGATCTCCGGCGAACGTGACGACGGGCACGCCCATCCAGAGGGCCTCGCAGGTCGTCGTCACGCCGTTGTAGGGGAAGGGATCGAGCGCGATGTCGACGGTGTGGTAAAACGCCAGGTGCGCGTCCGGCTCCGGGCGGTAGCCTTCCAGCGATACCCGATCGAGGGGAAAGCCGAGCGCGGCGAGCCGTTCGAAGAACAATCCCGCCAAAGCGGCGTCGGTAAACTGCTTTGCCTTCAGCTTCAGCCGCGCGTTGGCCTGGCGCTTGAGCAGGCGGCACCACAGGCGCAGCGTGCTCTCGCTCAGCTTGGTGGCCTGGTTGGCGCAGCCAAACGTAATATAGCCGCGATGGCTGGCGGGCAGGGCATTGACGTCGGGGGCTGCGGCCGGAGCGGAGAAGGCATGGGCACCGCCTTCGATCAAGAGCGGCGGCACTTCCCACTCGCGGTCGCCGGCGATGGTCGCATCCGTCAACCAGCCGTCGCAGTTGGGCAGGCGAGTGGGGAAGGGGTAGCCCAGGTAGCTCAGTTGCAGCGGCACGATCCGCTGGGCAAAGAGCTGCAGGCGGTGATGCGCCGTATGGCCGCTCAGCTCTACCAATACATCAATCTTCTCATCGCGGAGGCGCTGGGCGAGGTCAGCATCGGGGAGCCCGGCTACATTCACGCAATGGTCTGCAACTTCGGCCAGCCGCTTCGTATTGAAGTCGTCGCGCCGGTTGTCATGCAGCATCCACACCTCGACCTGCTCGCGGTCGTGCGCCCCGAAAAGCCCCTCTACAAAGGAACTGACGGGATGCTGACGGAAGTCGGGCGAGAGGTAGGCTACGCGTAGCGGGCGGTCGTAGTTGCGCGGCGGCAGTTCGACCCGGTGCAGGTTGGCGTGGCGGACGACCCACGCGTCATGTTGCCCCGCAAGTTCGTCTTCGGTAATACCTTCGACGTATTGTAGCGCCATCAACAGATTGCTGTGGGCGTTGGCGTCTTCCGGATCGAGCTCCATGGCCCGGAAAAAGGCCTGAAGCGCGTCGTCGAAGCGACCCTGGTCCTTGAGAATGCTGCCGAGATTGCTCCAGGCAGGCGCCAAGTCGGGCATCAATTCGAGGGCCTTGCGGGTCGCCGCTTCGGCTTCCGTCCAATCGCGGGCCGCTTGCCACGTGGCGCCCAGATTCAACCAGACGCCAGGCCGGTTGGGCTCGAGTTGCAGTGCGGCGGTAAAGTGCTCGATCGCGGCGCGCAGGTTGCCCAGTTGCTGGCAGCAGCTGCCGAGATTGGCCCGCAGTAGCGCGTTGCGCGGCAAGAGCTCGACCGCATGCTCGTAGGCCGGGCGCGCGGCGGCAAAATCACCTTCGCGGTAATGGATGTCGGCCAGTGCCTGCCAGGCGAAGGCGATGCCCGGGGCGGCTTTGAGGGCCGCGGTAAAGTGTTCCTTGGCCTCATTCCATTTGCCGCGCCGCTGCGCAAACATGCCACGACGAGCGCGGCAGCGCGCGGAAACCTGCGCCTCGCGAGCGGAAAGTTTTTCCTCCGCTGCCTGCCGGGCCTCTTTTTCGGCTCCGGCGTCGGCGCACCAATCGATCCACATGCGGCGGAACGCGTTTTCCAGCTTGCGCGCAAAAGCCGAATAATCACCGAGGGCCGATTCGCGGAAGCGACCGCGCAGGCTCTGGCGAAGTTGGGCCAGCACTGGCACGTTTTGCGACAGCCAGAGCGCGCGCGCCACCATGTCGTCGACATCTTGCGCCACAAACTCGCCCAGATCCAGCTGCTCGAGCAAGCTTGCGCTCACGCGTGATGCGTGACGATCTCCCAGCAAAGTGAGGGTCGGCACGCCTTGATGGAGCGCTTCGAGCGTAGTCGTGGTACCGTTGTAGGGAAAGGTGTCGAGGGCGACGTCCACTTGCGCATACAGCTCCAGGTGGGCGGCAATGTCAGGCGTGCGCGGCAGCATCTCTATGCGGTTGCGACTCACGCCCAACTCCTCAAAGGTCTGCAACACCTCCTCCTTGCGGTTGGGGTGCATGTAGCCGCTGTTTTTCAAGACGAGCCGGGCATCCGGAACCGCCACCAGCACGCGTGCCCAGGCTTCGACGACCTGCGGCGTAATCTTGGAGGAATTGTTGAACGAGCCGAAAGTCAGATAGCCATTTGCTTCCGCCGGCAGAGTCGAGACTTCGGGGGCTTCGCGCGGCAGGCGGAAGCAGTGAAAGCCCTCCGGCAGGCGCACGATCTTTTCGCTCGAATAGCGGTCGGCCTCACCCTCCGGTTCTACCACCGCGTCCACCAGGCGATACTGCATCGCATCCAGGCCGGTCGTATTGGGATACCCGAGCCAGCTGACGCGCAGGGGCGCCGGGCGGCGCATGAACACCGGCAGCGAGTGGTAACCGGTATGGCCCGAGAGGTCGACCAGTACATCCAGTTCGAGTTGACGCACCAGCTTGGCCACGTCCTCCGGGGCCCGCCCATAGATGTCGTGCCAGTGAGAAGCGTGGCTGCGCAGCAGCGCCGTCATGTTGTCCGGGCGGGAGACGTTGCTGAGGCAATGGATCTCGACCTGACCGCCGTCAAACTGGTCCAGTAACGGCTCGAGAAAAAACGCTACCGAGTGCATCCGGAAGTCGGCCGAGATGATGCCGACCTGGAGTGTCCGGGAGGGATTCGGAGCGACGGACTGGGGAAATGCGGGCTCTTCGATCTGCGGCTCAAAGCGGCGGGCGAACTCGCGATGGGCTTCGTAGAGGCTCTTGGCGGTCTGCCGGTGGTCGTAGTTCAGGCTGAGCAGGTAATTGCTGTGATACAGCGACGATCCCGGCGAACGTTTGAGGCACTGGTAATACGCATCGACCGCGGCCTCGCTGTCGCCGAGAGCAGTATGGATCACACCGAGCATGTTGTAGGTGCCCGCGCGTTCCGGATGCTGTTGGCGTACGCGCTCCGTATAGTGCAGCGCTTGGGTGTAATCGTTATGATCGCGGTAAAGCGCGGCCAGGTTGAGGGCTGCCTCCGGAAAGTCGGGACGCAACTCGAGCGCACGTTCAAAGCTTCGAATCGCCTCGTCCCAGCGCTGAACGCGATTATAGGTCTCGCCCAGGTTCAGGTGGAGCTCCGGCGTCTCGGGGGATAGCTCGACCGCCTTTTGCAGATGGGGCAGCGCTTGATCGGGTCGGCCCAGGCGCGAGTGCAGCAAGCCCAGATTGTTGTGCAGGCGGTAGCTGTCCGGTTGGCGCCGCAATGCTTCTTCGTACGTCTCCTGGGCTTCGTCGTAGCGCCGGCAAAGGTCGAGCCGGTGTCCCAACTGGGCCAGGTGCTCGACTTTGTCCGGATGGGCGCGCACCTGCTTCTGGTAATGCGCGAGCATTACCTCGATGGCGGCTTCGGCCATCGGCTCCTGCACGCCGCTCTGGTCCAGCAGCGTCACCAGGGCCTGCAGAGCCGCCTGGTCTTCGGGAGCTAGCCGGAGACCTTCGGCATATTCCCGGATGGCCTCCGCGAGGCGGCCCTGACGCTGCAGCGCCTTGGCGAGACCATTGTGCAGGTGGGCGCTGCGCTCCTGCTGGGTAATGGCTTGACGGAAGAGGCGCTCCGCGGCCTCCGGTTCGTCTGCCTCCAAGGTAAAATGGGCATCGATGGCCAAGGCTCGAACCGACTGCGGGTGACTCTGGCGGTAGCGCGCCAACGCTTGACGCGCGGCGGCCTGTTCTCCGCGCTCATGTTGCCGGAGGATGTTTTCGAGCGTTGGGTCCATCGGCGCCGTTTCGTCTACTGCCCGCTGCTGGCACGTGCGCGCAGGCCCTGGGCCAGCGATTCGTTGATGCTGATAAAGGAGTTGAGGCGTTCCGGCCGGGGGTCCGCCCGCAGTTCCAGCCCTTGTTTGACCACAAACACGGCCAGGCTGAGCAGGTTCTGCCGGATTTCCTTCGGTAGGTGTGAGTCCGGATTTTGCCAGTCAGCACGCAGCACATCCCAGATCCGCTTGTTGAAGTCCATGGCCTCTTCGGTCACGTCGTCCATCTTGCCGGATGTCATCTGGTTTTGAGCACGGCGCAGCTTGAAGGCTGCCTTCTCCAGGACCGCTGCCTCGATGTCGCGACCCGACAGCGTTTGCATGCGGATCTTCTCGTAGCTCGAGGCGGCAGGTTTGCGAGCCATCGTCATCATCTTTGCTTACGGTTTAAGGTGTTCAAAGGTTAAGCGTTACGCCTGCGACTCTTGATCAGGGTGCAGGGCGCGATTCATGAGGGCCGTTTCGCGATCGATCAGGGTGTGTGCGAATTTCATGGCCTTGTAGAAGTCGTCGTTGAGCAGGGCTTCGCTGATGTCCATCACTACATCGGTCAGGCTGGGGGCCGCCTTCAGCAGATCTTTCACCAGGCTGAGGTAGGTGTCGTACTGCTCCTTGCTGCGGCGTTGATCGATATACATCATCTGCAACACAAAGTAGATGCGTTTGCTGGGAGAGTTGGCCATCTCCTCGGTCATGATGTCCTTCGAGCGCAGGAGCGTCACCTTGTTATCGATGGTGAACTCGGTGGAGTTGCGACCGTTGGTAATCACGGCACCTCCCAGGATGATGCGCTCGTGTGGCTTGAGCTTGATCTTCAATGGCATAAAGAATCCTTTCTGGATAGATCGGGTAAATGCGGGATGGTTTTGGTAAAAATTAGAGGAAATCGACGAGCGAGAGGTTCATCGTCATGCTCGCGACCTGCAGGGAGGCCTGGTATGCCTGATTGACCTGGTTGAATTGCACGATCGCTTCCGTCACGTTGGCTTCGGTGCGCTGGTTGATGCTGTCCTGCCGCAGGTTGTAGCGGTTGTCTTCCGAGGTGCGCACCGCTTCGGCACGGGCCAGTTTGCCGCCCAGCTCGACCTGTGCGACCAGCAGGTTATCTTCGGCCGTGCCCAGGCCGTCGGATGCGGCGGTCAGCGCAGTGGTGTCGCCGGCGGCCACGGCATCGCGCAACGCGACGACTTGGTTAGCCCAGTCGGCCAGGCCCTGATTGGTCGTACCGCTGGTGCCGGCGCTGATTTGGGCGGTGGCGCTACCGGGTAGTTTCCAGTCGCCCGTGCCGCCTTCGTAAGTGAAGGAGGTGATGTTGCCGTCGGCGTCGCGGGTGGTGGTAAAAGGTGTGGTGCTGACGCCGTCGGAGCCGAAGATCGTCTGGTCGTTGACCGTATCGTTGACCGTGGAATTGATCTGCTCCAGCAAGGCGTTGAGCGTCTCGACGGTGGCTTGTTGCTGACTCGCGCTGGGGTCGGCCTGATAGTTTTCAAGCAACCCCTGCGCCTGATCGTGGAACTGGTTCAGCATCGAGAGCTGCTGATCGCTCGTTTCCAGATAGGTGATGGCGAGGTCGGCGTTCCGGCGATAGGAGACGGCTGCCTGTTGCTCCGTGCTCATGCGAGCGACCAGTGCGGCGTCGGCGGGGGCGTCCGAGGCAGTCGTCAGCTTCTTGCCGCTGCTGATGGTGCTCTGGAGCTGGCTCTGGCGAGCCTGCAACTGGTTGAGCTGGGGCAGGATGGTCGAAGTGGAATCGGATGAGACGCGCATTGTTCAGCAGGGATAAGCAGTGATTAGATCTGACTCAGCAGGTCCTGTAACATATCGTCCATCGCCCGCATGACGCGAGAGGTGGCTTGGTACGAACGTTGAAACTGGATCATGCGGGCGACTTCTTCGTCGAGGTTGACCCCGATCTCGCTGTCGCGCTGCGTATTGAGATACGAAAGGATGGCCGATTCGGCATCCGAGTCGCTTTGGGAGGCCTGGACACGAGCCCCGATCGTGACGGTCAGGTCCGTCAGGTAATTGTCCAGGTTGCCATCGACGACCTCACCGGCGGCAGTCGAAAACTCCCGCGTGGCGAGGGAGCCCATGGCGAGCGCCGCGTCGTTGCTGGAGGCGCTGCCGACGGTGTTGGCGCGCAGGGTCGTGGTGGTCAGGCCCGCTTCGAGCTCAATGGAGCTGGCGGTCTGGCCGGTAGCGAGGAAGAAGTCTTCACCCGCGGCGCCGGTTGGATTGTAGACGGCATTGGTGGCTTGCACGAGCTGGCCGGCCACGGCGTCGAGGGAAGCACGCGTATCCGCAATGAGACCGTTGCGGGTGCTCTCGATCGCCGCCAGCTGCCCGCCGTTGACGCGCAGGGGGTTGGCGTCCGGCCCGCCGACCAGTTTGCCGTCTTGCCAGGAAAGTTTGAGCGTCGTGCCGCTGCCTTCGAGCAGGTTGAGGTTGGCGCCGTCCTCGGTGGTGACCACGAGGTTGATCATGCCGTTTTCCTGCGGCTGGGCGACAAAATCCATATGCTTGGCCAACTCTTCCAAGGCCTGCTGGCGTTGGCTCTCGAGTTCGTTGGCCTGCTCCTGTTGCTTCGGGCCGAGGCTGGAGATCTGCCGGTTGTATTGGGCGATCAGGCTCAGTTGCTCGTTCACGGTGCCGATCTCGAGCTTGGCCTGATTGTCCAGATCGCTCTGCAAGTCGGCCAGCCGCTCATCGGTGCCTCGCAGGCTTTCGACCAACGTCTGGGCGTTTTCCAGCACCTGGGCCTTGGCAGAGCTGTTGTTCGGGGCGGCCGCCAGGGCATCCCAGGAGGAGAAGAACGCCTGCAGGTCACCGCGCAACCCGCCGGAGAGGGTTTCTTCGGAGGCACCTTCGAGGGTGGAGAGCGCCTCGGTGTTGCCGAGGGTGTCTCCCAGCAAGGTTTCGAGTTCGGAAAGAATTTCCGCCTCGCCTTCGTAGCGGCTGGCCACGCTCTGTTCGCGCACGATCTGGGCATCCAGCATCGAGTTGCGCACGTCACTGTAGCCAGTCACCGAAAGGCCGGTGGACTGGACGGAGCGGCCCTGGGTGTAGCTGTTGCTCGACCCGACCTGCACGACCTGGCGCGCGTACCCCTGCGTGTTGACGTTGGCAATGTTGTTGCCCGTCACTTGCAAGGCGCGCCCGTAGGTATTGAGGGCCTGCGCGTTGGTGGAGATGCCGTGGAGGAGGGACATGGTCGTTAAGCCTTGACGCTCAGCGAGGTGCTGCGGCTGTTGGTCTTGAAAGCCAGGTAGCCGCGTTGGGTGTAAGTCGTCTGGCTTTGGGTCGGCTGCAGGTAGCTCAGCAGCTCCCGGGAGATTTCATTGGCGCGGGCCAGCATGAGTTTGTTCTGACGCGAGCGGTTTTGCAGGCGCTCGGTGAGGCTGCGCAATTCGTTGAGCAGCTCCTCGAACATACCGCGCACCGGTCCTTCGATCAACTCAATGAGCGACCGTAAGGTAGCCTGCTCGTCCAGACCGTTTTGCAGGCGCAGCTCTTGCGCCAGCATTTCGCGGTTGTTGCGCTTTTCGGCGGTGGTGCGGAGCTGCTCGTCGATGGAGTGCGTCAGCTCCGGAAACTCGGCGTAGTTTTGCTCGAGGATGCCCTTTTGCTGCTGCTCGAGCAGGCTGAGCAACCAGGCGTATTCCTGGGCCTCATTCCGCAAGGCGGTGGCAAGCGGCTGCCATTGAGCTTCGTCTAGAGCGATCATTGTGCGGTGGAATTCTCGGCCGGCTCAGAGCCGGTTGCGGGTTGCAATTGGTGTTGCAGCACGTTGCCCAGGCCAAAGACGCCGCGCTGGGCCATGCTTTGGGAGAGGCTGTCTGCGAGCAAATAACGGTAGAGGTCCGGTCCGGTGCCGGACTCGGAGATGGCGCCCTCGAACATCGGCTTCATCGCTTCTTCGAGGAACTGGCGAGCGAAGATCGCCTCGAACTGATCGGCGGCCATTTCGACTTCGCCGGCGCCCTGGCTGGCCCCGGCCTGTGCCAATTGCGCGCGCATTTGGCCGGCGTCGGTGGTCATCGGGCTGATGGCATTGATCATGTCCATGGCGCTATTGGATAATGAGTTCGGCTTGCAGGGCTCCGGCGGCTTTGAGCGATTGCAGGATCGACATCATGTCGCGAGTGGAGACCCCAAGAGCGTTGAGGGCAGAAGTTAGCTGGTCGAGCGTCGGCAGGTCGTCGATTACGCGGAAGCCGCCTTGTCCTTCGGTCACTTCGGTCTCCGTGTTGCCGTAGAGCACCGTGCTGCCGCCGGGCGCGACGGTTGCACCGTCGGGTGTCTGGGTGGGCTCGGCCCCTGCCGGCGGCGCCGGCGCCAGGGCGTTGGGCTGGCTGACGCGGTTGTTCTGGCTGATGCTGACCGTGAGTGAGCCGTGGCTGATCGCGACCTTGGAGATGCGCACATTCTGCGTCGCCACGATCGTTCCGGTGCGCTCGTTGATGATCACGCGGGCGGTGATGTCGGGCACCACCTCCAGCGAATTCACCACCGCCAGATAGTTGGCGAGCTGGGCGCGCATATCTTCGGGGATCAGCACATTCACTGCGGAAGCATCCGTGGCTTGGGCGACCCCGGGGAAGCGTTCGTTGATCGACTGGGCCATGCGGACCGCCGTCGTAAAGTCGGGATTGAGCAGCAACAGATTGAGCGCGTCGCGCGTCACGATGTTGGTCGGCACCTCGCGTTCCACGATGGCCCCGCCGGGGATGCGGCCGACCGTCGGGTGGTTCTTCTGCACGGTGGAACCGCCAGCGCCGCCGAGGAAACCGCCGACCGCGATCGGGCCTTGCGCCACCGCGTAGACGACACCGTCGGCGCCGCGCAGCGGGGTTTGCAGCAGCACGCCGCCCTGGATGGTCTTGGCGTCGGCGATGGAGCTCACCACCACGTCCAGGCGCGTGCCTTCGCGGGTGAACGCCCCAATCTCGGCCGTGATCATGACGGCGGCGACGTTGTCGCTCTTCACGTCCTCGGAGTCGACCTGCACGCCGAAGCGCGAGAGCAGGTTGGCAACGGATTGCAGCGTACCCTTGTTGCTGGTGCCGTCACCATCGCCCGCCAGGCCCACGACGAGGCCGTAGCCGATCAGCTGATTGGACCGACCGCCTTCCACGACCGTCAGGTCCTTGATGCGCGACCCATAGGCACAGGGCAGGGCGAGCAGCAGGACGATCAGGCTGATGATGTAGGTGCGCAACATGGAGATCAGAACGGGTTGACGCCTTCGATCATGCGGGTGAGCCAGCCCTTTTTCTGGGCGTCGCTCAGGCTGCCTTCGCTCATGAACTCGACATAGGCGTTGGCCACTTGACCGGAAGTGACGGTGTTGCTGAGGGTGACGTCTTGCGGGCGCACGACGCCGCGCAGGACTGCGTAAAGGCGCTCTTCGTTGATCGAGACGACCTTGGCGCCTTCGACGACGAGGTTGCCGTTGGGCAAGGTATCGACCACGGTCACGGAAACGGGGACCTGGGCGATGGACATCGTCTGGTCGTAGCTCGCGTCACCGCTGTTGTAGTCGCCGCGGAAAATGCTGGAAAGATCGACCTCGATCGGCTCGCCGCTGCTGTTGGTACCGATGTGGAGCGGGTGCAGGTCTTTCTCGTCGATCAGGCGGAAAATCTCCGACTTGAGCGAGGAGGTCTGATTGCCCTGTTGCACGTTCGGCCCAGTCGCGGAGATAGCCGCTGTCTCGCTCACGAGCACCGTGAGGATATCGCCGACCTTGGAGGCCGTCTGGCGGGTGTAGAGGCCGCGCTCGTCGTTGGTCGCCTTCTTCCAGAGCGATTCCGCGCTCAGAGGGGAGAGGGTCAGCACGAGGGCGAGGCTAGAAATGGACTTGCACCAGGTTTTCATCGATGACTTGGGCGGTGATGTCTTGACGACTTTGCAGGTTGCGCACGCGGATGACTTCGCCTTGCTGACCGTCTTGCAGGGCCACGGCAGGCACGGTGATCAGCAAGCCGGTATCGCGGGCCTGGGCTTCGACGATGGCGCCCTTTTTCACGAGCGGGCGGGTCGTCAGGTTGCGCCAGCCGAGCGGGCGGTTGGGTTGCGTGGGGAGCGCGAGTTCGTAATCCGAGAGGTCGATGCCGGCGTCTACCAGTTCGTAGTTCTGGCGCAGCGTATCGACGCGCTCACGGATCAGGTCGCCCTCAAAAGGCGATTCGCCGCGGCGGGCGTGCTGGCGGGCCACGTAAACCTCTTGCCAGTGTTCGGCGCTCAGATGGAGAGCGCCGGTCGAGACCGGCTTGCCGTCACTCATGATCTGGTAACGCACAAAAAGGGAGCGGCTGATCGTCGAAGGGGCGGAAAGAATCTTCAGGTCGTAGCTGCCGCCGACTTCCACGCTGCGGATGGTTTCCTGCGCGTGCACCACCAACTCGCCTTCCAGGCTGTAGTAGTTCGTCAGTGCGGACTGCAGCAACGCCATGATGGTCGTGCGGTCGAGCTCGAAGGTCGTGACGGGGGCTACGGGAGCTTGCTCAACGGGGGCCTTGGGGCGTGCGACAGGTGCGGCGGGCGCTTTGACGGTGGGTTCGACGACTTCCCGGGTCGCGATGGGGGCGGGTTCGAGCAGGGCCATGAGGCTGTCCATCTTCGCCGGTGCGGCGAGGAGGGCGGAGCCGAGGGAAAGGCTCAGGGCAATGGACTGCAAAAGGCGGGTCATTAGCGCTTCAGCTGGTTGACGGTGGACATCATCTCGTCGCTGGTCTGGATGGCCTTGGAATTGATTTCATAGGCCCGCTGGGCGACGATCATGCTGACCATTTCTTCGACCACGTTGACGTTGGACATCTCCAGATAGTTCTGGCGCAAGATGCCCATGCCATCAGTCCCGGGCGTGCCGACGACGGCGGCGCCGGAGCCCTGGGTTTCCTGGTAAAGGTTGCCGCCGAGGGACTTCAGGCCGTTCGGGTTGCTGAAGCGGGCGAGCTGGATGGTCGGGCCCGGCACGATGCCGCCCGGTGTTTCAAAGCTCACCTCCCCAGTGGGGGCGATAAAGACGCCGGTCACGTTGGCCGGGACGGCGCCGATGCCGGTATAGACGAGGCCGTCGTTGTTCACCACCTGGCCAGTCGCATCGATCTTGAAGGAACCGTCGCGGGTGTAGGCGGTGGTGCCGTCGGCCTTGGTCAGCTGGAAAAAGCCTTCGCCGTCGATGGCCGTATCCCAAGGGTTATCCGTCTGGGTCAGCTGGCCCTGGGAGAAAATCTTGGTAGTCGAGACCGCGCGGCTACCGTTGCCCACCTCGATGCCTGTGGGGGTGGTGCCGCCGCCGCCTGCATCGCCGCCCTTGGGCGCCTGGCTTTGATACAGCAAGTCCTGAAACTCAACCCTCGACCGCTTGTAACCGGTCGAATTCACATTCGCGATATTGTTGGCGATGTTGTTGAGGTTCAGCTGCTGGGCTTCCATGCCCGTCGCACTGGCGTAGAGGGAAAGGTTCATCGGATTACCAGGTCAAGGATTAGCGGGTGTCGCCCAGCGTCTGGATCGTTTGCTGCAGACGCTGATCGTAGCTTTGGATGATCTTCTGGTGAGTCTCGTAAGCTCGGGAGATGGTGATCAGGTTGACCATTTCCTCGATCGGCTTGACGCCGGCCTCTTCGACGAAGCCCTGCGCAATCTGGACGTTTTCCTTGGCCAGGGTCGTGGCGCCCGGATCATTGTCCGGATCCACCTTGAACGAGCCGCCGGCCGCGACCAGGTTTTGCGGGTTTTCGAATTGGGTCAGCTGGATTTGGCCGACCGGTTGCAAGCCTTGGGAAATCGTACCGTCCGCCGCGACCTTCATCGGTCCGAGCGTGGGGTCCAGCTCGATTGGGCCGCTGTCACCCAGGACGAGGGAGCCGTTGCTGGTCACGAGGTAGTTCTCCGGACTGATGTGAAACTCGCCGTTGCGCGTGTACATCGTCTCACCATCAGGGGCCTCGATGCCGAAGAAGCCTTCGCCAGTGATGGCGAGATCGTTCGGATTATCGGTCGAGCGGATCTCACCGCCGGTGAAGTTGCGGCTCTGATGGTAGGTGGGGGAGCGACCGTCCACGGAGTCTGCCAGCAGTTCGGAGTTGGTCGAGCCGGGCATCTTGCCTGCCAGGGTGGCATCGAAGGAACCTTGCAAAGGCTTGTATCCCGCGACCTGGGCTGCTGCCAGGTTGTGGGACACCGCTTGCTGCCATTGCTCCAGGCCGTGCATCGCGGCTGCACTTTGCGCCATTCCTATGTTCATGCCCACGAATAAGCAGGCATGATGCCGTATGTTGTAAGTTGCTAATTAATAGCGTAATAAGTTTTTATCCGTGCTTCTGCCATTCGCTGCGGAAAGGCTTTCCCTACCTCTGGTGGAAGTCTTTTCCGCGTCGACTAAAGCAGGGGGAGCCCCTCGGGCAACGCCTCGAGTGGACCTTCGACGCTCTTCAGCTTCAGGTAGGTGTCCCCGATGCGGACGAGCACGCGGTCTTCATAGACGAGCACGACCGAGCGGTCCGCATATTGGTCCCGCTTCGACCGCAGATAGCTGTTTTCGACCCATTCCACATCGCGCACGGTAAAACGGTGGCCGTTCGCCTCGAAGAAGGCAGGGCGGTTGGGGGTACTGAAGGCGCGAATGCGGCGGTAAATTGCTTCAGAATCTTCTCTGAAATCGATGCACTGGTCTTCCTCCGTCGCGACATAGTAGACCAAGGGTAGATAGGGCGGGTCAGGCACGACCTGATCTGGATCCAGCGGTTCGAATGCTCGGCGCATGGCCAGTTCGAACGCGTCTGCTTCTGCTCGGAAGCAGAGTTGGTAAAGCAGGGGAGCCTCGAGGTCGGGCGAATACGAGATGCGGATGCGGGCGATAACCGGCCCGGTGTCCACACCGTCATCCATCAGGTGGCAGCTGGCACCGCAATCCCTACCATACAACAGCGCGCCATTGATCGGGTGGGGGCCCTTGAGGTCCGGCAAATGCGACGGATGCAGATTGACGAAGATCCGGTGGGCACAGGTCTCTTGCAGGCGTGTAACGGGCAGGATGTAGGGACAGCCGTTGGAAACGACCACGTCACAATCGGACCGTGTGATGAGGTCCATCAACTGCCGTTTGCTGCGGAAAGGCTGATAAGGGACTTCCTCGGCACTCAACGCGCGCTCCAGATATGATCCCTCGGCGGCGGCAACTTCGACGGTAAGCCCCAGCTCACGCATCCTCCTCCAGGTATACGTTCGGTTGCCGATGAGGAGGTAGCGCGCGCTTTCCATAGTACGAGCTTACAGTGCGGCCTGCGCAGGCGTTACGATCCCTTGCGGGGCATGGACGGTCGCGCCTGCGGGGAGGTGATGAGTCACGACCGCCCCCGGAGCGATGGCGCAGCTCGTGCCAATGCGCTTCTTGTCCGCTACGGTGGCGTTGATGCCCACGCGGGTGCCATCACCTACGGTGACGCTCGCACCCACCGCGGCCATGGAATCCAGCCAGCAGTTGTCGCCGACAAAAGAGTGGTGCCCGATCAGCACGTTGTTCCACACAAACACGTTTTTGCCGAGGCGGGCGCCCGGCTGGATCGCCTGGTGCTCAAGGATCAGGCAGTTGCTGCCAAAAGACAGGATCGACGGGATGCCGGAGCGTGAGCTGATATAGCTGACCGGCTCATATCCCGCAGCCTCGACCAGCGCCAGCTTGCTTGCGCGTAGCTGGTTGTGCTCCTGCGGCCCCAGGGCCACAAAGATACGGTGTTCCTCTGCGCTGAATGTCTGCTGTGCCTCCTCCCATGCTACCACCGGGCGCCCGAGGAAGGACGTTTCCCGCAGGAACTCCCCGTCCACCACGAAGGCAGCAATTTCATAGGGAGAATCCGACTTGAAGTAGTAGGAGACGACGTCGGCCACATTGCCGGCGCCGAACACAAGCAGGCGTTTGCTCATAGGGTCATCGCAGAGAGTTGGTGTCGATCCACCTTACCGTCCACATTCTTCGGCAGGGGTGAAAGTGAAATGATCTGGTGCGGCAGCATGTAGCTGGGCAAGCGGCAACGCAGGGCCGTCAGCATCACCTGATCGTCGAAGTCCTTCGCATTGACATAGGCGGCGATGCGGCCTTGCCCGTTGGGGTCGCGGTGGTAGACGACGCAGCATTCGGAGATGCCTTCGAGGGCACCCAGTGCCGCTTCGATTTCTTCCAGCTCGATGCGGTGGCCTTCGTGCTGGATCTGGTTATCCTTGCGGCCCAGAAACACGTAGTAGCCGGTCTCCGGGTCCTGGCGCACGAGGTCGCCGGTCCGGTACAGGGTTTCGCGGTAGTTCAGGCGCCAGGGATTGCGGATAAAGGCCCGATCAGTGCGGTCTGGGTCGCGATAGTAGCCCAGCCCAAGCCCCGGGCCGCTGATGCAGAGCTCGCCAATGCCGCCTTCGGGAACCTGCTGCCTTACTTCGTCGACCACATAGCCTTGAAAGTTTTCGCCCAGGTGGCCCAGCGGCAGGGGCTTTTCATCCACCAGATCGCGCTGCTTCAAAGTGTAGGCAGCGGCTATGCTGGTGGTCTCGCACATGCCGTAGACATTGATCAGTTGGATGCCGGCGCCCAGATGACGGGCCAGCTGGCGCAACGGCGCCTTGGGGAAGGTTTCTCCGCCAAATGCGACGGTGCCCAGGCCCCGCAGATCACCCGGACGCAGTGCCCGCAGCCGCAACAGGTAGATGAGCAACGAGGGTACGGAGAACCAGATGGTGCAACCCAGTTCGTTGATAGCGTCGACGAGTTCGCGTGGCTGCGTCTGGATTTCGCGGCTGAAGGGGATCATGGCGGCGCCGTTGAAGAGGCTGCCGAAAAAGTCGAAGACTGCGTTGTCGTAGGCCAGCGGGTTCAGGTTGGTGAACACGTCGTCCGGCCCGATCAGAAAGCGCTCACGGACCCAGTTGCTGAAGTTGAGCACGTTGTCGTGCGTGGCGATCGAAGCCTTGGGATAGCCGGCGGATCCAGACGTAAACATCAGGTAGGCCGGATGCTGGCCTGTGATGGCAGGCGTCTCGATCAGCGCGTCACTGGGGTAGGCCATCACCTCCGTTTGCAGCAGCGGATCCTCAAAGCACTCGAGGCGGCAGCCCACCTGTTGCGCCAGGCTACCGGCCCGGGTCAGGTTGGGCTGGGCGGCGAGGATCAGGCGGGGCTCCACTTGCTGAAGCATGCGCAAGACGCGGGCGTCAGGGCTGCTCAGGTCGACGTTGGCATAGATGACGCCCACGCTCATCGCGCCGAGCATGGCGGCAAAGGCGTCGAAGGACTGGTTGTGGAAAATGCAAAGCACGTCTCCGGCGGTCATTCCGCGGGAGAGGAGGAGGCGTGCGAACTGGCGCGCACGCATCAGCAATTGGCGGTACGTGAAAGTATGTCCGGTAGGGTAGCGCAGCGCGATGCGGTCCGCGTGCTGTTCGGCGACGGCAGCGAATTTCAGGCCCAGGTTATATTGATAGCTATGCATGGACAGGTGCGGGCTGAGAGTTCTTGACTAGGCTTGGATCCCGATAGGCGGGAAAGAAGCCACTCTCTAGGGCATCGGCACTATTTTGCCAAAGTTGATAGCGGGGGCGATGAAGAATTTTACCGACAAGGTATGTGGGGCGAGAAAAACTGGCCCAACCCTGTTTGAAGCGCGCCAGACCATCTTCTGGATCATCACGGAAGCCCGCACCGCCGCCGAGGTTGAGGTAACGATAGCCTTTGCGGGCGTATTGGTTGATGATCGTGGCAAAGAGAGCGAACGAGGCCTTGGACGCATAACCCTCGGCGTTATAGGCGCCCAGATGGTAGTGCGTATCCCCTTCGGCGTCGGCCATCAGGATCATGCCGACAATCTGGCCACTCGCGTGGCTGCGCGCCGCAAAGGCCCGGCAGCCCGGCAGTGAAAGCAGGACGGAAAAACTGGCGCGCGAAAAACGTGTCAGTCCTCCGATTTCGTGGCGCTGAATCAAGATGTCATAGAGCGCACACCAGTCATCCAGGTAGTCACATGGTATTGAAAGCTCTTCCACGTGCACAGCCTTGGCGGCCGCTTTGGCATAGCGCCGGTGATGGCTGCTGAAGTGGCGAGTCGGCTCTGCTTGGAGGTCCACCAGGTGGTGTTGCTTGAAGGGGCGGCAGAGGTCGGAAAAGGTGCTGCTCAGCTGCTCTGGTGTGGTGTCAGCCAGCGGATCCACTACCGCGACGAGGCTGGTATAGCTTTCGCCGAGGTTCGCGAGGTCGGTGCTGAGGTATTGCCACTTGCGTAGCGACAACAGGGGGTAGGGCGCCATCAAATCCCAACCGAGCGCCTGCCATTGGCGAGCCAGCAAATAACCGCCCGCGCGCGGTAGATCCACCGGGTGCATCCACTCCCCGAAACTCTGGGCGTAGCCAGAGCTGCGGTAGAGATGGGGCGGATAGGAGGTGGCAGACATCGACCTAGTAGTTCATGACACTGGACGACAGATTGGCACTCGCGGTGCCGGCGGAGCCGAGCGTCGACAGCATTTGGGTGGCCGTAGCGTTCAGTTGTGAGGTTGCCGAGCCGCTGCCGTTGATCGCGCCGAAGATACTACTGTTGCCGCCCGCCGAGCCCAACAGGCCGAGCACGCTGGAAGAACCGCCCGCTGCGCCGAGCATGGCCGCGGCTCCGGCTCCGGCGCCCGTGCCGCTGGAGACGCCCTGCTGCAATTGCACGACTTCGGTCACTTGAGACTGAGCGTCCTCAAACACCTGCTTTTGTTCTGAGAGCACTTCGAGGGCTGAGTCAATCTTGGCGATGTAGTCCTGGAAGTCGAAATCGCGCTTGTATTGATCGGCGGCGGTGTAGTTGAAGGTTGCGTGCAGCGTCTTTTCGTCGTTCGGACCGTAACCGTTGTTTTCAAAGGTGAAGCGTACGCCCGTGCCCAGGTCGATGTCATGCTCGCCGTCACCAGTCAGGTCGATTCCTCCCACGCGGCTCTTGAGCATGCCGTCGGCATCGTAAAGCTCTACCACCGACTTCTCACCCTTATAGATGACCTTCATATTGTAGACGCCGGTGTCGAGTTCGGCCTTGTCGGTGTCGATGCCGTTCGTCTCGATGTCGAGCAGGTTGATGGCCGGGCCGGTATAATCGCGGGTGCCCTTGAAATTCCACTCCACGGAACTGGTTTGGTTGGCAGCCTCTTCTCCGTCCTGCAATTCGTGAAAATAGACCTTCTGGTAATCGAGGTTGGCGTAGAGGGAGACGGGGCCGTCGTTCTCGTAGTCCCACTTGTCGTAAGACTGGAGCAGTTGCAGCTTGTCGATGGTCAGTTCGATACCCGAGTCGAGGGTGACCTTTTCCTGGCCGGAGCCGCTCAAATCTACACCTTCCTTGGTTTCGAGCAGCTTGCCGAATTGGTCGCGCAGCTCAATGGAAGAGCCCGGTCCTTCGTAAATGATCTCGAGCTTATAGGTGCCGTCCTCGAGTTCCGGCAAAAAATCGGTGCGTTCGACTGCCTTCGCGTCAGAAATATCAAGCCCGCGCAGCCCTGAACCCTGATTGCGGACCAACGTCGCCACATCGTAGCCGACGGTCACTTTTGCCCCGGATGGCCGTTTGATCAGGTCCAGGGAGTCCTCGCCCGACAGATTCAGGCTGTTGACGTTGAGGTCGATTTTGCTCGAGCCCGTGTTGAGCACGATGTCGCGGCCATCAAAAAGTGCTTTTTCGTTGAAGGTCGTGGCACCGACCACCTGCTCGAAACCCGTGGTCAATGACCGCAGTGCCCCGTAGTACTCGTCGTATTTGTAGTCCGAGAGGCCGCCTTTGGCTCCGGCCACCGCATATTCCCGCATGGACTGCAGGTTGTATTCGAGGTCTTCGATTCGGCCAATGGCACCCAGGATCAGTGACAGCGACTCGTTGGCGCTGCTGGTGACGATCCGCTTCTCCCGCGCGGACTCGGCGGACGTCGTTTCCGTGGATCGCGTTTTGGTAAACGCCATCGGGTCGATGAATTCTCGGATCTGCGTTGAGCTGAGTCGCTCCATAGCGGGTAAGTTTTTCCGGTTATAGAAGTCGACTGAAAGATAAGCATGCTTAGTGCCTTTTGCGCTGTTTACGGCGTAAGATGTTTATCTATAGCAAAAAGGGCAGACCAAAACGGTCTGCCCTTTTCAAATGGAGGAGACGGAATCTCCGCCGCGTCCTTAACCCACGAGGCTGAGGACCGACTGTTGGCTTTGCGAGGCCAGCGACAGCGAGGAGATACCGAGCTGTTGGCTGGTTTGCAGGGCCAGCAAGTTGGCGCCTTCTTCGTTCAGGTCGGCGAGGACCAGCTTGTCGGCACCTTCTTCCAAGGTGTTGATCAGGTCGTTGGTGAAGTCCTGGCGCAGCGACACGATGTTCACGTTCTGTGACAGTTGCTTCGCATTGTTCACCAGAGCCTGGTCGAAGGCCTCGAGGTCTTGCACCATCTGCTTCAGGTTGCCCTGATAGTTGTCGGCGTCGACGAAGCTCAGCGAGCCACCCGTGCCGTCCGCGTTCTGCGCGGCGCTGGCGGAGCCGGTGATGTCGGCCGAACGGATACCCACGACAGCCGCATTGGCAGAGCCGGTGCCGGCGGAGGCGAGACCGGAGCTATCCGCATTCAGCGTGATGGCGTAGGTCTGGGAAACCGTGGCGGTGCCGACGGTGCGGGCGCCGGTGATGTCGGAGTTGTTCGCGATTTCACCGTTGGTGTCCGTCGTGACGCCGGCGGTGGAACCTTGAACGTTGACCCCGGTGATATCCAGCGTGGAGCCGCCGAAGTTTTCGTTGAACTGCACCGTCATCGTTTCGGTGCCGCCCGTGGTGCGGTCCGATTGCGAGGACTGGAGAAGGTTCACACCCTTGTAGGAGGCGTCGGCCGCGAACTGGTTCAACTGGACCATCAGTTCGTTGAACTGCTTGCCGGAGTTGGCGCGGTCGTTGGAGTCGGAAGAAGCGAGGGCTTCGTCCACAACACCCTTCATGGCGGAGACGATACCGCGCATGGCGGTGATGCCGTTGTCAGCCGCATTCAGCGTGCTGACCGCCTGGCCCATGCCGTCGAGGCGGGCTTCCAGCTGGGTGGCGCGGTCGTTCAGGTTGGACGAAGCAAAGAAGTTCGTCGGGTTGTCGATCGCGGAATTGACCTTCTTACCCGTCGAAAGACGTTCCTGGACGGTGGTAAGAGTCTTGTTCGTCTGCTGGAGAGACGCGAGATTGGACCGCATACCTGCGGACAGCGTAATGTTGCTCATGATACTACCTTTCTGGTGGTTTAGTGGTTTTGGCGGCTTCTGCCGCATCAGCATTTCTTGCTGACGGCTTATAAGTCGGATGCCCTAGGCGCGGTTGAGGGAAATTTTTTCGTTTTTGCAAAAAAGTTTCTGCGCACAAAAAAAGCGCCCCGGGTGGGGGCGCTTTTTTATCTGGGTCGCTATCCGTGAGATTAACCCACGAGGCTGAGGACGGACTGCTGGCTTTGGGAGGCCAACGACAGCGACTGAATCCCGAGTTGCTGCGAGGTTTGCAGCGCCAGGAGATTCGCCCCTTCTTCATTTAAATCGGCCAGCGTCAACTTGTCGGCACCTTCTTCGAGGGTGTTGATCATGTCCGTCGTGAAGTCTTGTCGCAGGGACACGATGTTCACGTTTTGGGACAGCTGCTTGGCAGTATTGACGAGAGCTTGGTCGAACGACTCCAGATCCTTCACCATTTGCTGGAGATTGGTCTGGTAGTTGTCTCCATCCACGAAACTCAGCGCATGGCTGGTGCCATCAGCGTTTTGGCTGGCGGCGGCGCTACCGGTGATGTCTGCGGAACGGATGCCCACGACAGCCGCATTGGCGGCGCCGGTGCCACCCGAGGCGATGCTGCTGCCGGCGATATTGAGGGAGATGGCATACTCCTGGGACACGGTGCTGGTGCCCACAGAGCGCGCGCCCGTAATATCGGAGGCGTTGGCAATTTCACCATTGGAATCGACGCTGACGCCGCTGGTGGAGCCTTGGACGTTGATGCCCGAGATAGAGAGCTGCGATTCGCCGAAGTTCTCGTTGAACTGCACCGTCAAGGTCTCCGTGCCACCGCTCGTGCGGTCAGCCTGGCCGGACTTCAGGAGATTGACGCCCTTGTAGGAGGAGTCGTTCACGAAGCTCTGCAGTTGGGAAATCAGTTCATTGAACTGCTGCCCCAGGCTGGCACGGTCGTTGGAGTCGGAGCTGGACAGCGTTTCGTCAACGACACCCTTCATCGCACTGACGATGCCGCGCATGGCGGTAATGCCTTTGTCGGCGGCTTCGAGGGTGCTGACGGCCTGACCCATCCCGTCCAGACGGGATTCGAGTTGCGAAGCCCGGTCGTTCAGGTTGGAGGCGGCAAAGAAGTTGGTGGGGTTGTCGACGGCCGAATTCACCTTCCGGCCAGTGGCCAGACGTTCTTGGGTCGTGCCCAGCAACTTGGAGGTTTGCTGGAGCGACACGAGGTTAGCGCGCATGCCCGCGCTGATGGCGATTGAGTTCATTTTGGCTACCTTTCTGGTATGATGGAGATGTTCTAGCTCCAGGAAGACCCCACCGTGGGGCCTTCCAAAGTCTCTAAAGGTAGCTCGGAAGGTGAGAAGGGGATGTCAAAGAACAGGCCGGAGCTGCAACGAGCTCACGGCCGAAAATCTATAGGAGGACCGGAGGGCCCTCGGAAAAAAGAGAAGGAGGCTCCCGGGGCTTAACCCAGGAGGCTCAGAACGGACTGGTTGGATTGAGACGCGAGCGAGAGGGACTGGGTGCCGAGCTGTTGGGCCGTTTGCAGGGCCAGCAGGTTCGCACCTTCTTCGTTCAGGTCGGCGAGCGTCAGCTTGTCCGCACCTTCCTCAAGCGTGTTGATGAGGTCGGTGGTGAAGTCCTGGCGCACCGTCACGATGTTGACGTTCTGGGCCAGTTGCTTGGAGGAATTCACCAGGGCCTGGTCGAACTTTTCGAGATCCTGCACCATGGCGCGGAGGTTGGCCTGGTAGGTGTCCGGGTCGACGAAGCTCAAGGTGTGGCCGGTGCCGTTGGCATTTTCCGCGGCGGAGGCGGTGCCGGTGATGTCGGCTGCACGGATGCCCACCACGGACTGGTTGGCGGTGCCGGTGCCGCCCGATGTAAGGCCGGTGCCGTCTACGTTGAGCGTCAGCGCGTATTGCTGAGAAACCGTGCTGGTGCCGTTGGAGCGGGCACTGGTGATGTCGGAGGCGTTGGCAATTTCACCATTGGCGTCGAGCGAGACGCCACCGGTGGAGCCCTGGATGTTCACACCCTTGATCGAGAGGGTGCTGTCGCCGAAGTCTTCGTTGAACTGCACCGTCATCAGCGTCGTGGAGCCGGCGGTGCGGCCACTTTCGGCCGACTTCAGCAGGTTGATGCCCTTATAGGAGCCATCGCGAGAGAGGCCTTCGAGCTGGACGAGCAATTCGTTGAACTGCTTGCCGAGCGAAGCGCGGTCGCCGGAGTCGGAACTGGAGAGCGCTTCGTCTACGACACCCTTCATGGCACTGACGATGCTGCGCATGGAGGTCATGGCCGTATCGGCGGCATTGAGGGTCGAGATGGCCTGGCCCATGCCGTCGAGGCGAGCCTCGAGCGCGGAGGCACGGTCGTTGAGGTTGGAGGCTGCGAAGAAGTTGAGGGGATTGTCGATGGCGCTGTTGACCTTGCGACCCGTGGAGAGGTGCTCCTGGGTCTTGTTCATCAGGTTCGACGTCTTTTGCAGCGAGACCAGGTTCGCCCGCATGCCGGTTGATAGTGCGATGTCGCTCATAATTCCGAAGCTGGTTAAAGTGGAAGTTGAGTATTTGGTAGTTGAGTGATTCGCGATGCGGCGGCGGGCCGCTGTGTTCGCTGCCCAACTTTAAGCGGTACCGATGCCAAACAGTGTAAGTTGTTTGATTTCAGTTGGATAAAAAATAATGCGTGCCTCCGGCGAAATTGCCGGGCGACTGGGGGAAAATCTTTCCCCCAAGGAAACGACGGTAAGGGGGAAGCTTTTTCCGCCTTTGGGAGTGCGAAGCCGTCGCATTTACCTAAACTATGGTGAATTCGGGCCGACCCTTTACGTAGTTGTCGTCCCCCCCCTTTGATCTATGTGTGGAATAGCCGGAGCCTTTGATGCGACCACCCGAGAGCACTTGCCTTTGGAGTGGGTGCGCGACGCCTCGGCCTGTCTGGAACGACGAGGCCCGGATGCTGAAGGCTTCGCCAACGGGCCGGGATACGCTTTTGCGCACCGTCGCCTCAGCATCATCGATGTGGAAGGCAGCCCGCAGCCCTGGAAAGACCCGCAGACCGGCGATGTGCTGGTGTTCAATGGCGAGATCTACAACTTCCGCGAGTTGCGGGTGCTGCTCCAATCCGAAGGACACACCTTCGTCAGTCAGGGCGATACCGAGGTCTTGCTGCGAGCGTTGCAGGCATGGGGCCGCAAGGCACTGGGCAAGCTCAACGGCATGTTTGCCTTCGCCTTTTATCGCGCCCAGGAGCAGCGCCTTTGGCTCGCGCGCGACCATGCCGGGGTGAAGCCGCTCTATTATACCTTTGTCGGCAGTTGCTGCTTTTTCGGCTCGTCCATGGCCTCGGTGCTGAGCTTTCCGGGCGTGGAGCGCCAGTTGGATCTGGTCACCTTTTCGCACTATCTCTCCACGATCCGCACCACGCTGGGCCAGCGCACCCTGGTCGAAGGCGTGTCTACGCTGGAGCCGGGCAGCCTGCTCGAGCTCAGCCCGCGCCTGCCCAAGGCCATGCCCCTGCGCTACTGGCAATTGCCCGTGGTGCCGCCCGCCTCCAAGCGCCCGCGTGACATCCAGGATGCTGCGGAGGAGATTCGCGCCGAAGTGCGAGCTGCAGTGGAGCGCCAGTTGGTGAGCGACGTCCCGCTGGGGGGCTTTTTAAGTGGCGGCCTCGATTCCTGTATCATCGCGAGCCAGGCCAGCCTTATTACCGGAGGACGCTACCACTGTTATACCGTGGGCTATGAGCGCGAGGGGACCTTCGGGCAAGCCTATCACGAGTTCCCTTATGTCGATCTTGCGGCGGATGCCCTGCAGCTGCGCTGCCGGAAGATCGTGCTGGACGAGAAGGACTATCTGGACGACTGGCAATATTTGCTGGAGCAGAAGGGGCAGCCGCTCAGCACACCCAACGAAGTCGGGATCTACCGCCTGGCCCGCGCCTTGCGCAACGATTATACTGTGGCGCTGAGCGGGGAGGGAGCCGACGAGGTTTTTGCTGGCTATACGCTACCCTATGCTTCCGCCTGGGACTTTGAGCGCGCACATGAGCTCGAGCACTGGCCGCAGGCCGAGCGCGAGGCCTACGAGAAGTCGCTGCGCCGACTCTACGGCGTAGACCGCTTCGGCAATCTGACCGAACATTATTTCCGGCTCAATTCGTGGGTGCCGCTCGGGATGAAGTTCCAGATCCTCAACGAGCAGACCATTGAGGGCGTGCAGCAAGACGAACATATGTTCCTGCATTACCTCCGCGTGCTCGAGGGGTTGAGCGACCTGACCCCCATGGATCGTTACCTGCACCTGCATGCCCAGATCAACCTCGAGGGGCTGCTCAGCCGCCTGGATTCGAGTACGATGGCGGCGAGTGTGGAAGGGCGGGTGCCCTTTACCGATCCGCGCCTGATGAGCATGGCATTCCAGTTGCCCGACGCGCTCAAGTTGGACTGGATCGACGACGAGGCGCGCAAGGAGGGCAAGACGCTCAACGCCCAGGAGCTGGACGCCCAAGGGCTGGTGCTGCCCAAGCGGGTTTTACGCGAAGGCTTCCGCAACGACCTGCCGCCGGAAATCCTGACGCGCCGCAAGGTTTCGTTCCCCACACCTTTCCAGGAAATGCTGGCGGGGCCGTGGCGGCAGTTCGCGCGCGATACGCTGCTCGGTTCAGAAATCGTCGATGAGCTTTGCCGGGGAGATGCCGTTGCCTTCCTGCTCGAACGTTCCGGTGAGCGCGCCTACAACATGCCGTTGTGGCCGCTGCTCAATATCGCATTATGGGCAGAAACGTTTGACATTCGCATGCCGACGGCTACTTCGACAGATGTCGCCTCGGTAACTACCTCATGAATCGAAACGTGCCGGCCGCCTACAAAAAAGCTCAAGCTGCAGGCTCCACTCCCATGGAACGCCTCCGCCATGTGACACGTCGTGCTTTGGAGCATTGCACCAAGCAGGAGAAGGAGCAGACGCTTGTCGGGCTTCAGCACCTCCGCAACGGCTTGGACTACCAACGCATGCCGGAGATCGCACTGGGCCTGGGCCGCATCTACCAGTATTGCGAGACCGCGGTACAGGAAGAGAACTGGGGTGAAGCCGTGCGTATGTTAGCCGGTCTCGATGCAATTTGGGATCAGCTGGAGAAGAAAAAGCGGAAAGGTGCCTGATGCAGACCTCTTCCGCAGGCCGCAAGTTTATCGGCGCGCACTTCCAGCCGTGCAACATCTACGGTCGCCTCTATCTGAACAAGGAGGGCACCGCCTACGTCGGTAATTGTCCCAAGTGCGGTCAGTCACACCGGGTCAAGGCCGGCCCCAAGGGGGCTGACGTCAAGATGGTCCAGATCTTCTGCTTTTACGGGGGCGCCCCCGGCCGCTATTGAGCGGGCCAGACCGTTCTACTGCATCTGGAAGGAGAAGGCTTGTTCGCGGCAGCGTGAACCGATGCGTTACACGCACATTGACGGGCTCATCGCCGATGTGGGCTGGAGCGAAGTTCGCTTCCGCCAATGCTTCCAAAATGGCGCCTCTGAAGGACCAGTCATTTTGTTGCCTCGACCTCGAATCAGCCGACTCTGCCATCCGCGACTATCTCGTAAGTTAGGACGACCTCGGGCGTGTGACCCGCATCGGAGACAGGTACAGGCTCTTTTAGCCGAAGGGGTTCAAGCAGCGCAGGCTGTTGCGTGACCTCCGATGGTAGATAGACGTGGCCAAGGCCTCCTTCGGTTTGAAGTGGATAGGCACCGCCAGTCTGGACCTGGACCGGCTGGATTTCAACCGTTTGTGGCGTGGAGGCACATCCGCTGGCGAAGATGAGAACCGCCAGCGGCATCAGGCTGAGGAACCAGAACCGAAACGGCGTGGCGATAAGGCGCATAAGGGTTAAGCCTTTACCACTGCGCGGCCCAATACAAGCCAAACGTTATCCTGCGGACGGTTTGGGCCCTACACCATGCCTTCGAGCGTCATGGGCAGGCGCTTCAAGGTGCGGGTAAGGGACGCCATGGCGAGGTTGGCCTGTTGGCGCTTGCCGCCAAAGAGCAGCATCCAGCCCGGCTGTTCGTGCAGCTCCATTGGTTCGTCGTCCTCTTCTTCCTTCTCGACCGGTTCGATGTTCTCGATGCCGAAAATGCCCTCCTGCACGAGCATCTGGTCCGCGAGTTGAATCGCAGCGGCTGTCAGTGCGTAACGGCCTGCGCGGGTAGGAGAAAACTGGTGGGCGATGCCCTCGAAGATCTCCGCCTTGAGACGGTTCTTTTGCAGATAATAGGCGCCCATCTGGGCGTGATCCCAGCCGATGAGCCGGCGCTCCTCCTCGGCGACCTCTCGCGGTGATGTCCACGTCTGCTGATGGATTTGCACAAACTCATCTGGAAAGGCGGCCGCCATTACGATCTTGCCCACCTTGTGCAGTAGGCCGATCAGGTAGTCGGTATCGTCCTCGTAGGTGATGTCGGCCACGGCCAGAATCTCGCGCGTGAGCAGGGCAGAGCCGATGCTGTGCTGCCATAGCTTGCGCCATTCGATGCCCTTTACGCTGCGCTGGATCTGCTCGAAGTCTTCGATCACGGGCGTGGCGAGCGCGAGTTCCTTGATCTGGCGCAGGCCGAGGTAAAAGACTGCTTCCTCGATGTTGGTGATCTTGTGCGAAATCCCGAAAAAGACCGAGTTGACCAGTTTGAGCAGGCGCGAGGTAAGGGAAGGGTCGCGGCTGATGATCTCGGCAATCTGCGCGGTAAAGCTGTACTCCGTGTTGAGGAGGTTACTCAGGGCGTTGCTGATACTACGGAGGGAAGCCAGTTGGGGCACATTGTCGATGCGGTGCCGGATGGCTTCCTCGGGGCGGGGCATGGGCTGCGCGGCAGAGCTCATAGGCGAATGGCTTTGGCCAGGATCTTCGAAAGTTCGTCTACAATGTCAGCAGAGGGGTAATTGGCATCGCGGGCCAGGCGTTTGGCGAGTTCGGCCACTTCGTCACGGACTTCCGGCATGGTGATCAGGCGGTCGACCATCTCACGGACCTGGTTCAGGGCCACCTGATCCGGCTCGAGCGAGGGCAGGCTGGAGGCGGAAGCACTACCGCTACTGCTGCCATTGCGGCGAACGGACTTATAGGAGGAGACTCGGCGATCGTTGTTGATCCTCATGGCTCAGTGGCGCTTGGGCAAAGTGTGGAAGAGGGATTGGGAAACGACGGCCAGGAACCGCCGTGGGCTGTAGCTGGCCCGTTGAGCAAAGGCTTCGACCGGGGCGTCGAGGTTGTCTGCTTCGGTTTTCTCAGCTGCTTCTTGCAGGGCTGGATTGCCTGCTGTCTCAGTATGATCGACGGTCCAGACGGTTTCTCCAGTCGAAATGTCGACCAACTGGGCCTTCATGGAAACTTCCATGGGCGGGTAGGGTCGAAAATGATTCAAGTCCACCAGCATCAAGCCCGTAGCGCCGTAATCGTCCAGGATGCGCTGGGGCAGGTCGCGTGGGAGTCGAGTCTGGCTGTTGATCTGGGTATCGCCATACCAGTCACGCATAATTTCGCGCGGGATCGTGACGACTTCAAAGCGCGTGGATTCACGCAAGGCCTGGGCCACGACCTCGTCCACATAATCGTCAGTGTAAGGCTGGTAGCCTTCCCAGTAGACCGGCAGCAGCGCCACCCGCTGAATGTGGCTGGGCAACTCATCGTCCACTTCATAGACGTTGTCGACCGGTACGCGAGCGTCTCCCGGAGCATGGCTCTGGCAGCCCCAGAAGATGGCGGGTATCAAGGCGATCGCCAGGCGCAGCAGGTAGACTGGGCGAGAATCGTGTTTCATGAAAGGCCTCAGCGTTTATATCGGACAGCTGCAGGAATCCTTTATAAGAGAAGAACTTTTCTAATGAGAAACGCTTTTTTTAAAGACGAGCAGCCGCAGACCGACTTTTTAACGCAATCTGACATCACCCGTCCATACCTTCTGATCGCGTGGCCACGGAACTTCCATTTATGGGCCGGGAGGCCGAGTTACAGACCCTCGTCGAGGGGCTGTCGATGCCCTATGCCCGTAGCAGTTCGTGCGTCATCGTCACCGGAGTCGAAGGCGTCGGCAAGACGCGGTTGATCCAGGAGTTCGTCGATTATCTGCAAGGCAAGCAGCGTCCCGCCATCGTGGTTGAGTTGACCCGAGCGGACATGATGCAGAGTGAGCTAGGTTTGGTGAAGTTGGCCGCCAGCCGCACCGTCAGCCTGAAGCCGGAGCTGCAACGACTGGTGGATGCCTTCAAGGCTGCAGCGGACCGGCAGGAGCGGGAGGGCTCGGACCTGGCGGGGACGTTGATCGACCTTTTTGAAGCCCGCTCGAGTTCTGGTTGGAGCCCGCTGACCCGTTGCCTGTTCATCCTCGAGGATTTCGCCAGCTGGCCGGAGTTCAAGCTGCGGGAGTGGCGTTCTGCCGTCCGCATGTTGCGCTCCGACGAGTCCGACATTATCCAGCACCTCGACTTTGTGCTGACGGGGCGCGATCCCGACGATACCGGCAATGCCTGGATGGATTACGGGGTGGGGGACCTGCAGCCGACGACGTTGCTGCTGCCTCCCTTGGGGGCTCAGGCTACGCAGGATATTCTGACGGCCATGGGAGTCCCGCGCACGAGGCATCCGATGCTTCAGGCGCAGGCGGAAGGCAATCCTGGCCAGCTGATCATCCTGGGCGAGGAGGAGTTGGCGGCGCGCGCCCATGCCTCCCAGCAAGGATTTGCCGCCTCGTTGTTCGACCTCTTCCCCAAGGGCCAGCATCCGCTGCTGCATGGAACCTGCGCGCTCAACCAGTGCTGCCGCGACGGTCTCGAAATCTTGCTGAAACGCAAGGTGACGCAGGAAGAGTGGAAGGAATTCATCAAACAATACCAGGAGGTGCAGAAGCTGCCGGGCTTCCCCGGTTGGACGGAAGCGTTCCGCCAACAAGTCTGCGATTATGCCGAGCAGGAGATCAAACGCCCCCGTTGGCCCGACCACCTGCTGCGGGAGATCAACGATCTGTGCGAAATCTTGCCCGACGAGATGATCCGGCGCCAGATCGTCTATTTCGCTCCCTTCTTCTATTTTACAAAAGACCTGCTCAAAAACGTCTACCATTCCGTGCAGGCCGCTGCACTCGAGGCCATCATGAAGGCCCGCCCCGAGGCCTTTCTCGAGGTCGACGGCCTTTATCAGCTGTCGCCAGAGCTGCAGCGCCCGGTGTTGGCCTATGCCGAGTTGACGGGGTTTGACCGCGACGGCCATTTCCGCGCGCAAGTGCAGGAGATCTGGCGGCAGCGGCAAAGCACGCTCCAGCAGCAGGCCAGCGATCAGGCCAAGGAATATGAGGAGCTACAGCAGCGCCTGAGGCAGTGTGATCAGGAGCTGGACCGCCAGACCAAGAGCTACGATTCTCTGGTCGAGGCCGAACAGCGCCAGGTTGAGACCATTCGCACCACGCGGGTGGTCGAGACGCCCAGAACGTCGCGCGTTCATCGCACGCTGGGCGGGCTGGCGGCGGAGCTGTTGGGTATCTTCTTTCTCTACAACGGCATTATCTTCACCAAGGATTTCAACGTCGTCTACTGCACCATCGGGCTCGGCCTCGTTATGGCTGGCATCATGGGCAGCCTCAAATCCTCGCCCCAGCCGGTTTTTGCCCCTTCTTCGGCCCCAGCGACCCGCGAGCCGGTGAGGGAAGCGGGTGGTCGAGGATCACCCAGCCATGTGCGGCGCTTGCGCGAGTACCAGCTCAAGACGTTGAAGGAGCGCAAGCGTTCGCTGTCCCAGCGCCTCCAACGGATCAAGCGCGACCAGCAGGAAATCGAAAAGCAGCTGGAACTGGCCTACGTTTACTAGCCGAGACCGCCATCACCGGCACGCAGGATCTCCTTGGCGAGGCATAAAAAAGGAGCCGTTTGTCCGGCTCCTTGAAAAGTGATCTGTCTTGGGATTGTCGCTAGGCGGAGACCACGGCTCCGGCCGTTGCATTGTCCGGCAGGTCGGCGGCCGCCGCGACGATGGAGAATGGGTCGAGGATCAGTGCGATCGTGCCGTCGCCAAGGATGGCTCCGCCGGAGACGCCTCGCACGCGGCGCATCATCGGCCCAAGGCTCTTGATCACGAGGTTGCCCTTGGTCGGATCTGTGATGGCGTCCTCGATGTCGAACTCCTGGTGCAGGCGGATGACCGGTGCAATCTCGTCGCGCAGCACCACCACCTCGGCCTTGCCGTAGAGGGTGCGCATCTGTTTGGTTTCGGGGCGGATCGTCTGGCGGACGCTCCCGGTGGGCAGCACAAACTTCTCGTTGCCCACGCGCACGACCAGACCGTCGATAATCGCGGTGGTCAGCGGCAGCTTGATCTTGAAGGTGGTGCCCTGGCCGGGTTGAGACTCCACTTGCACGGTGCCGCGCAGGGCTTCGATATTCCGGCGAACCACGTCCATTCCGACGCCGCGGCCCGAAATATCCGTGACCTTGTCGGCGGTGGAGAAGCCCGGCAGGAAAATCATCTGATAGATCTCTTCCTTGGTCAGGTCGCGGTTGCTGTCGATCAGGCCGCGCTCCAACGCCTTCTTCAAAATCTTTTCGCTGTTGAGGCCCCGGCCATCGTCGGAAAGCTCGATCACGATGGTCGAGCCCATCTGGTAGGCCTTGAGCGAGATATGGCCGGTGCCGGATTTGCCGGCATTGACGCGGTCCTGCTCGTTGGGCTCCAGCCCGTGGTCGATCGCATTGCGCACCATGTGGACGAGTGGATCGGCGATCTGCTCCACCACGCTGCGGTCGAGCTCCGTTTCTTCCCCGTCCATGTAAAATTCAACCTTCTTGCCAAAGGAGTGGGAGAGGTCGCGCACCATGCGGGCTACCTTCTGGAAGCTCGGCTTGATCGGCACCAGGCGCAGCGCCATCGACGTGTGCTGCAGGTCCTTGGTGATGCGCTTCAACTGGTTCATGATGCGCTGGAGGTGCTGGTTGGTGTTCACCACTTCCTCGCTGGCAGAGGCCAGTTGGCTCTCCACGATCACCAGCTCGCCCACCATGTCCATCAAGTTGCTGACCTTCTCATAGTCGACGCGGATGGTTGCGTTGCGTTTGGCGGAGGTGACCAGATTGTCGGACGAGTCCTTCAGCGCTTCGGCGGCGCGAGCCGTGGCCAGGGAGACGGGCGCATTGGCCACCTCCTGGATTTCCGGCTCGAGGGCTTCGGCAACCTCTTCCTCTTCGGTGGCGGCGTCCGGCTCTTCCTCGGCGGCTTGCGGTTGAGGCGTCGGAGCGATGGGTTCCGGTGCCGGAGCGCTTTCTCCCCGCAAGGCGGCCTGGGTTGCCTGCTTGACTTCTTCGATCAAGCTCCCGACGGGAATGACTTCGGAGGGTTGCTGGCCGCTGTGCAGCGCCTTTTCAATTTGCTCGGTGAGCTGCAACAGGCGGTCGCGGGACTGCAAAATCAGGGTAATCAGGCGCTCGTCGAGGCTGATCGTATGGTTGCGTGCCAGGTCCAGCAGGCTTTCGACCTCGTGCGCGAGGTGCTGAATGGCCTCGAGCTGAAGGAAGCCGGCAACACCCTTGATCGTGTGGTAGGCGCGGAACACGGCGGCGAGGCCTTCCGCATCCTGCGGATCGTTTTCGAGCGTCAGCACTTGCTGCTCGACCACCTCCAGGTGTTCGTAGGCTTCGGAAAGAAATTCGGTCAGCAGCTCGGGGTCGGACTCGAGGTCGATACGCTGGGGCTGCTCTGCTTCCGGCTCAGACGCCTCCGGTGCCGTCTCGGGCGCTTCTTCGGCCACAGGCTCACTGCCGTCTTCAAAGCTGAAAGTGTAATTGTCCAACTCGCCGTCGACCGCGGTCGCAGCGTTGTCTTCGCACCACTGCAGCCACTGCTTCAGGTCCGTGATCGTTTCTGCCTCCCAAGGCTTGGCCTCATCCAGCAATTGGTCGAGGTGGCTCTTGGCCCGGTCGCGGGAACTCGTCAGGGCAGGGTGGACCGGGAGATCCAGATCCGCCCATTCGGAGAGTAGCGCGTAGACGGGGATCATCCCCTCGTCCTGACCGGCGCGGGCCAGCATGATCTCGGTTAAAAGGCGGTTCAGAAGGACTTCGAAGTCAGCGGCAGACATGGGCAGTTTGGAATAGCTGTGAATGACTACCCCCATTAGATCGACGCATCTTCTGAGGAGTTTATGGACGATTTCATAAGAATACCGCCAAGTATATGATCTTTTTCACTAAAGTTTTTGATCTGTTGCACGAATTTTTAGGGAACGTTGCACTGCGTAGAAAACCCTAAGTCCAACCGAAGCTTTCCCTTCCTGTTTTAAGATGAAAACCTCCATATTCGCGCTAACCTGCTTTCTCGCACTTACGTCCTGGGCTCAGGCCGGAGTCCAACTCACCATGGCAAGCGGTGGCACCGAAGACGCCGACATTATCCTGCTCGCTGGTAGCAAGGTCTTCTACCACGCGGCCGGAGAAGCCGATGACAGCCCGGTGGAGTCGATCAAGCTCAGTGATTTGTCGCCCGAAGGCCAGCAAGCCGTCCAGGATTGGGCGTCGGCTGATTCCAATCACCTGGCCGAGATCAAAGCCGACCAACCGCCGGAACCCATTCATACGGTGGGCCCCGACCTCGATGGTCTGGATGGGATCAGGGGCGTCGTCTCCGTCGGCATCGTGATCGATTCCAAGGGCAATGTTTGCCGCTCTTTCGTGGCCAAGTCCACCGACGATCGCCTCAACTCCGCTTCGCTGGCGGCGGTTGAAAAGTGGAAATTCCGCCCCGGCAAGAAGGACGGTAGCCCTGTCAACGTGATCGTGTTCGTGCCGATCCAATACAAATCGTAATTTACCCCTGTTACCCCTTATGAGCTGGAAGAATCTGAGTCTGGGTCAGCGCATTATCGCGCTCTGTGTGCTGGTAGTGGTTCTGGTCTGCGGTATCGCAGCCAGCAGCTACGTGGGTGTGGTCCAACTGAACAAGAGTTTCCACGCCGCCATTGCCAGCACCGAAGAGATCAACAACGTCAACCACCTGGAGGCGAAGATTCAGCAGCTGCGGGCGTCGACCAACGAGTATCTCGCGACCAACGCAGAAGAGAATCTCACCGAGGCGCTGAACCAGCACGAAGAGTTGCACCAGCGGCTGGCTGACCTGCAGAAGTCGAGCACTTCCAATCAGGAGGCACTGGCTCAGCTCGACGGAACGCTGCAGCAACACGCGGAAGTCTTTAACCAGATCGCCGAAACCAATCAGAAGATCGCCACCCTGCGGGACGATCAGATCGGCCCCCAGGTCGATTACCTGCAAAAGGAGATTGCCTCTTACCTCGCGGATGCCCGTTCAGCGGGTAACGTGGGGGCGGCGCTGTCTTCTGCCACCTCGCTGGGCGAACTCTATTCGGTCGAGTCATCGCTGAAGGAGTTCCTGCGCACGGGCGACCCTTCGATCATCGAAGGCGTCGACAAGCAGCTGGAGAAACTCGGCGAAGACATCGGAGAGCTCAAGGCCCAGCTGGAAGAGCTGCGTGAGCTCGATGAGACCCTTTTCGACGCCGAAGCTTACGCGCGGCTCGAGTCGTGGCAAACCCAACTCGTGGGGCTTTCTGCCGGGATCGCCGATCTTAATCAGTCGGTCGTTCTAAATAACGATTTGATTGCCAACACCTTGCGCCCACTGAAGGGTAGCTTTGCCGAGGGGATCGCCGCGCTGCAGGAGAGCGTGAACCGCGAGCAATCCCAGCTTAACGAAGAGGTCGAAGAGACCACCGCTTCGGGCAAGGTTCTGGTCACGGCCGTCAGTATCGCGGGTGTGATTGCGATCTTTATCCTCAGCTTCTTTATCGTGCGCAGCACGACCAAGCGGATCCAGATCGTGGCCAACCACATCTTCCGCAGCGCCAGCGAAACCCGCGACGCGTCGGGTCAGATCTCACGCAGTAGCGAAGTGTTGGCCGACGGCGCCAGTCGCCAGGCCGCCTCGCTCGAAGAGACCAGCGCTTCCCTCGAGGAAATGGCCGGCATGACCCGCAGCAACGCCGGCAATGCAGAAGAAGCCTCCCGTCTCGCGACGGAGGCTCGTAGCGCAGCCGAGGTTGGCTCGCGCGACATGGAGGAAATGACGGGTGCGATGAACGCCATTCAGTCTTCCAGCGACAATATTTCCAAGATCATCCGGACCATCGACGAAATCGCTTTCCAGACCAACCTCCTCGCGCTCAATGCTGCCGTCGAGGCGGCGCGCGCCGGTGAAGCTGGGGCCGGTTTTGCCGTGGTGGCCGACGAGGTGCGCAGTCTCGCCCATCGCAGTGCGGAAGCCGCGCGTGAAACGTCGGCGAAGATCGAAGACAGCCTCCAGAAGAGCGCCAATGGCGTGCGTATCTGCAACAAGGTGGGCGAGAGCCTCCGCCAGATCGTCGATCGTTCCCGCGACGTCGATCAGCTGGTAGGTCAGATCTCCGCGAGCTCCAAGGAGCAATCGTCGGGCATTACCCAGATCGAGCGCGCGGTGAGCGACATCGACAAGCTGACCCAGGAAAATGCCGGCCTCGCCGAAGAAACCTCCAGTGCCAGCCAGATGCTGATGGATCAGTCCCGTTCCCTCGACAACGCGGTGCGCGACCTCTTCCACGTGATCGGCCTCTCGCAGGATGAGCAGATGAAGTCGTCTGCTGCTCGCCAGCATCCCGAGGAAGCCTCCTATGGCCGCCACCAAAACGTGGAATGGGAAGAGCACGACAGTGACAATGACGACGAAGACGATGAGGAAGGCGACCGCCACGAGTCCTCGTTCTTCGGCGCCAAATCTTCCGAAGTGTCGCACAAGCGTAACGGCAACGGCCACCACGAGCACGATCTGAACGTGAGCGATGCGGAAAAGCCCAAGAAGGTGGAAACGCAACGCCGCCAAAAGGTCGAGCACAAGCCGGAGACGCCGTCGTTCTTCCGCCTCAACGGCCAGGACGATTAAGGACCGCAAACTTTTCCGTTAAAAGACAACCTCCATCCGCACGGATGGAGGTTGTTTTGTGAAGCGGGATGTTGTTTTTGACTAGGCTTCTTTCTAAGCCAGAATCACGCACGCTTCTGCAAGTCGTTGAAATTGAATCGGCTTTTTTGTTTTCGCCTGTCGAATAGCTGCGGATGGAAACGATTTCCGCCTAGGCTCCGGAAGAAATAGCCTCCGACCCACGCTTCTCTTGGCGGTCGGTGCGGCGGTCCAGCCAGATTTTGCCCCCAAGCACCAGCAAGCCTACGATGGAGACGACGAGCAGGCCCGTCTTCATGCTGTCGTTGCTTTTGCCGAAATACGCGATCATGAGAGCCAGAGGCAGAATGCCGGCCAAGGTGGAGGCGAGGTAACGCCAGAAACCCATCTGAATGACGCCCGCGATAAAGCTGATGGCGTCGTTCGACAGAAAGGGCGATAACCGCGCCAGAATCACCGCCCACACCCCGTAGCGGTCGGCCTCTTTGGAGACCTTGTGCACGGTGTGTTCCCCGATCATGCGCTCCAGGGAGGCCTCACTCAATGCGCGCCCCAAGGCATAGCCGATCGAGGATGCCGCGACGATGGCCGTCACGTTGATGATAGTTCCCCAGACGGGGCCATAGGCCATCACCGCAATGATCATCAGGAGCACCGTGGGCATCACGATCAGGAACATCTGCGCGACCATCGCGACGATGATCAATACCGGGCCCCAGAGCCCGTACTGCGAAACCCATTCCCGGATGCGGCTTTTGTCATCCGAAGTCAGCACCTCGTAGGCGTGGTTGAGCCATGACGAGAAGCTGTCGACGGAAAAATAGCCGATGATGAGTGCCAGGATCAGCGCGATCGAGCCGACCAGAAACCACTGGGATGGATTATGGGGAAGGCGCATAACCCACTATGCCTGCAATTCCCGCGCCATCAACCTCATCGGTCCAGCAACGCGTCCCGGAAGTCCTCGTTGATGGGGTGCGTCCCGAGGTAAATGGAGAAATAGTGCCGGGCAAAATCGCGGCCCGGGATCGTGATGTAGATTTGACCGTTGTGGAGCAGGGTCGTGCCGTGCGCAGGTTGGTAGAGCAGGGCATAGCGATCGCCCGGCTGAACGGGTTGCAGGCTGGTGTGAAATTGCGCCAGTTGGTCCTGCAGTCGCCTGCGCTCGATTTTTGTCGTGTTTTCGTTGAATACCCGGCGACTCAATTCCTGGAGCTTCTCCACGCTGATTTCTCGGTGATAGGCGAGCTCGAGCATAAAAGGGTCTTCCAGTTCGGGCCAGGAGAGCATCACACCGTCTACTGTATAGAGCGCCCCCTCGCAGACGGTGAAGAAAAGCCAGCGCAATTCGCCCTCAGTGGCTTTGCTGAGCCTGCAGCCCTGAATCTTCTGACGTTCCGAAAAAAAGAAATCTTCGGCCCTCGAAGTCGCTGGGGCTAAACCGCCCGCCAGCAGCATCCAACACCAAACCATCCGCCACCCATAAAAACCACTCATGATCGGTAAATGTGCTGCCGACGGGCCGCCGTTGCAAAAAGCTTTGAGTCGACGGATTTTTACGGCGATGAACGACGATTCAACGCGGAAAGTGGTCATCGGCGGCATCGGGGGCGGCCTCGGCAGTGCCTTGGCCTGGCAGTTGCGAGCGGAGGGTCATCCGGTTGCGGGGATCGCTCGACGATCGACGAAACGCGATGCCTTTGCTCAGGCCAATCCAGACGTGCCGCTGTTTGCGGCCGATGCCTTGGATGCGGACGCCTGGGCCACGGCGTTTAAGCAATGCCAGGAGGCACTGGAGGGCGTGGATGGCTATGTGCATACCATCGGCAACATTGCGCTGAAGCCGGCCCACTTGATGAAGGAGGAAGAGTTCCGGAGCGTATTGGACGCCAACCTGACGAGTGCCTTCATCGCCTTGCGGACCGCGTTGGAACCCATGCGCCGGCAAAAGCGCGGCACCATCGTCTTTGTGAGTTCGGTTGCCGCACGCAGTGGCTTGGCGAATCACGAAGCCATTGCCGCCGCCAAAGCCGGGATCGAGGGCATGGTCCGGGCGGCGGCTGCGACCTACGTGAACTTCGGGGTGCGCGTCAACGCGGTCGCTCCCGGGCTGATGGATACGCCGGCTGCCGGGCCGCTCCTCGCCAACGACACCATGCGCAAGGTCTCCGCCAGCATGCACCCGCAAGGGCGTATCGGTGATCCAGAGGAGGTGGCTTCGTTAATCCGATGGCTGCTCAGCGATCAGGCGAATTGGGTGACGGGCCAAGTCTGGAGCATGGATGGCGGGATGAGTCGCATCCTGCCCAAACCCAAGGTATGATAGGATATGAACCAGGCGGACCTCTGGACTTTACTCATCGGCTGGGCTGCGCTTTTCGTGGTCTACACCCTCCTGTGGATCCTGCAGTGGCGGCGTGAGGATGCGACGGCAGTGGACGTGGGCTGGCCTTACAGTCTGGCCCTTTTGGTCAGTTTCTTTGCGCTGATGGCCGATGGCTCGCCGGATAGGCGGCTGCTGTGGGCGCTCATGCCGGGCCTCTGGGGCTTGCGGCTTGGCACGTTTATCCTCACCCGTCGTGTGCTCTCAGGGGAAGGCGAAGACCCACGTTACCGGGCGCTGCGGGCGTATTGGGGGCGCCACGCCCACCTGCACTTCTTCTGGTTCTATCAAGCGCAAGGCCTCGCAACCCTGCTGCTGACGGCTCCCATCCTGCTCTTGATGCAAAATCCTCGCGGCCTTTCGGTTTGGGACGGCGCCGGTGCCGCGATCGTGTTGTTGGCCGTATTACTGGAGCGTGTCGCCGATAACCAGCTGCATGCCTGGAAGGAAAACCCGCGGAACAAGGGCATTACCTGTCGCAAGGGTCTCTGGCGTTACTCGCGTCACCCCAACTACTTTTTCGAATGGTGTCATTGGCTGGCTTACCCCATCGCCGGTGTGGCTCTATTCGGGACCTCTCTGGCCGCGTGGTGGCCGCTGACCTGCTTGGGCCCGGCGGTGATGCTGGCGATCCTGCTCAAGGGCACGGGGATTCCCTATGCCGAACAGCAGTCGCTGGAACACCGCGGCGAGGATTACCGTCGTTATCAACAAGAAACCAGCCCCTTCGTGCCTTGGTTCCCGCGCAAACCTGCACGTCCCATCCCTCAATCCTGAATGCTCATGTCGATTTCCCCTGGTTCCGAAACCGCGACGCCTGCCGCGCCAGCTCCCACTGACAACCTGAACCTGACCGCTCTGGCCGAACGCGGCGTCTTTCCCGATTTTATGGTGCGCTGGGCCATCCGCCGCAAGCTGGCGGCGAAGCTGCGAGAAGAGACGGCGCGTGGGCACGACGTGTCCATTGACGACATGGTGGCGGAGCTCGATGGCCAGCCGATTGCGCTGGCGACAGACAAGGCCAACGAGCAACACTACGAGTTGCCGAGCGCCTATTTCAGTGAAGCGCTCGGGCCTCGGCGCAAATACAGTTGCTGCTATTGGCCCGCGGGCGTGGAAAATCTCGAGGCGGCAGAGGTGGCGGCTTTGGAGCAGGTGTTGGAACGGGCGGACATCGGGCCGGGGCAACGGGTGTTGGAACTCGGCTGTGGGTGGGGGAGCTTCTGCCTTTTTGCGGCGGCAACCTTCCCTGAAAGCGAATTTGTCGCGGTCTCGAACTCCCGCACGCAAAAGGCCTACATCGAGGCGCAAGCCGTCGAGCGGGGACTGACCAACCTACGGGTGGTGACGGCCGACATGAACAGCTTCGCGCCGGAGGAGCGCTTCGACCGTGTCGTCTCGATCGAGATGTTCGAGCACATGAAAAACTACCGGCAGCTGATGCAGCGGATCGCTTCCTGGCTGTTGTCGGGCGGCAAGCTGTTTGTCCACATCTTCGTGCACCATACCTTTGCCTACCACTTTGAAGACGAGGGGAGGGAAGACGACTGGATGGCGCACTACTTCTTTACCGGGGGCACGATGCCGAGCGACGACCTCTTGCTGCGATTCCAGGAGGACTTGCTTGTAGAGGGTCATTGGCGCGTCAACGGACGGCATTACGCCCGCACGCTCGAGGCGTGGTTGCATCGCCACGACCAGGCCAAGTCTCGGATTCTGCCGTTGTTTGAGCAAACTTACGGCAGTGAAACTGAGGCGCGGTTGTGGTTCCAGCGCTGGCGGATGTTTTACCTCGCTTGCAGCGAGCTCTTTAATTTCAGGGATGGTTGGCAATGGCACGTCTCGCATTACCGCTTTACCCGCTGCTGAAGCGGCATCACGTCCCACTCCAAACGTAGAGGGTTGAAGCGGCTAACGTAGTAGAAGCTCCTAAGATAAGGAATGCTTATCAATTTACCACTGGGCTATAACCGGTTGGAGATATTCGATTTTTTGTTAGGATCGTGAATATTGAGGATTTGCGAAGGAAAGTTGCGTGAAAGTCACAATAAGGGGTTGCACTTCCGGCGCGAAACCTTTGGCTTAATAGCATAAGGCCCCGAACTACTTAAATGATCGGACCCGCATCTGCCGCTGGGGCCTTGGCAGGACGCCGGTCCTACAAAAACCACCGATTATCTTTCGCCCAACACCAGACTATCGTGCCGCCCGCAGCGTTGCGAGCGACCGTAGCCGAGACAGTTTCCAATCTATTTGGAGGCTGAACCATCGTGGTGCCGGGGGTGAAGAGGTGGCCGTCAGAGGAGGACGCCGGCTGCAGCGGCTGGCCTACCTCCTGTTATATTGCCCGCTACGGGCATGCCTTGCCTGATCGTTTCTGATCAGGTGAGTAACGTTATGCTAAATAGCTGCTTGACCTCATGAATCAACTTAGCTCAGAACCTCGAACACATCAGAATTACGGCGATGATCCGCTGGCGGTGCGCAGCACCGATCACTACGTGGACGAATACGTCCACGGGTTCGTGGACAAGTGGGACGACCTCATTGACTGGAAGGGTCGTGCCGAAGGTGAAGGCGCTTTCTTCATGGATTTGCTGAAGAAGCGCGGTGCGAAGAAGATCCTGGACGTTGCTACCGGGACTGGCTTCCACTCCGTCCGTCTCCTCAACGAAGGCTTTGACGTCGTCAGTGCCGACGGCTCGCCGGAAATGCTGGCGCGCGCGTTCCAGAATGGCCGTAAGCACGGTCATGTCCTGCGCACGGTCAATGCTGACTGGCGCTGGCTGAACCGTGACATCCACGGCAAGTTCGACGCCATCATTTGCCTCGGTAACTCCTTCACGCACCTGTTTTCGGAGCGTGATCGCCGCAAGGCCCTGGCTGAGTTCTATGCCGCCCTGCGCCATGACGGCGTTCTGATCCTGGACCAGCGCAACTACGACATGATCATGGACGAGGGCTTCAAGTCGAAGCACACGTTCTATTATTGCGGTGACAACGTTTCGGCCGAACCGGAGCACGTGGACGAGGGCTTGGCCCGCTTCCGCTATCAGTTCCCGGATGGCTCGAAGTACCACCTCAACATGTTCCCCCTGCGCAAGGATTATACCCGGCGGTTGATGGAGGAAGTTGGCTTCCAAAAGGTCAACACCTTCGCGGACTTCCAGGAAACCTATCGCCAGGATGAGCCGGACTTCTACATCCACGTAGCAGAGAAGGCCTATCCGACGGAAGAGGAAAACGCGTAAGCCAAGGATACGAATGAGCAATACCTCCGCACAAGAAGTCGAAGCAAAAGCTCGTCAGTACTACGACAGCAACGACGCCGACAATTTCTACTACCAGATCTGGGGCGGCGAAGACATCCACATTGGCTGGTACAAGGACATGGAAGAGCCCATCTTCGATGCCAGCCGCCGCACAGTGGAGCGCATGGCCTCGAAGCTGAAGCAGCCTGAGGGCGCGCGTCTGTTGGATATCGGTGCTGGCTATGGCGGCTCCTGCCGCTACCTGGTGAAGAACAAGGGTTACGACTGCACGGCGCTCAACCTGAGCGTGGTTCAGAACGACCGTGACCGCCAGATGAACAAGGAGCAGGGTCTCGATGACCGCATCGACGTCGTCGATGGCACCTTCGAAGATCTGCCGTTCGAAGACAATTCCTTCGATATGGTCTGGTCTCAGGATGCGATCCTGCACAGCGGTGATCGCAAGCTGGTTTTCAAGGAAGTGGACCGCGTGCTCAAGCCGGGCGGTGAGTTTATCTTCACCGACCCGATGCAAAAGCCGGACGTCGACGAAAAGCTGCTGGCTCCGGTGCTCGCCCGCATCGACCTCAGCTCCATGGGTTCCATCGAAGTATACGAACAGTATGCGAAGGAGCTCGGCTGGGAAGTCGTCGAAGTGGAGCGCGCGACCGAGAAGCTCGTGATGCACTACTCTCGTGTGCTGCAAGAGCTGAAAAGCCGCGAAACCGAGCTGAAGGGCGCCGTGAGCGACGATTACATCGAGCGCATGAAGACGGGTCTCAACCACTGGATCCGCGCTGGCGAAGAAGGTGCCCTTTCCTGGGGCATCCTGCACTTCCGCAAGAAGGCCTAAGGCCCTTTACGTTTCAGCATTGCTTTCTGTTTTCGCCCGCCCCGATGAGGGGCGGGTTTTTTCATGCGCAGAGTTCGCGGGCCAGCGCATCCAGACGCTTGCCGAGAGGGATCGCGCACTGTTCCTTCTCGAGGGTCAAGTCCGGGTGGATATGCAGCCTGAAGACCTCTTCATCGTCGAGCTTTAGCTCGACTGCGTGCCCCTGCCGATAGCAGCTGCAAATAAGCTGAAGCAACAGGAACACGGCACTGTGAGGATATCCGGGGCTGAAGAGTGACAGCAGGTTGCCCAGGATCTGTCGGCGCTGTCCATTCCAGTGGAGGGCGTTCTTGCCGGGGGCATGGAACTGGGGATGTTCGAACGAATCGCCGGTCTGCAGAGCCCAATTCGTCCAGAAAGTCTGGAATGCCGTTTCTATGTCCGGGGCATCGTCCACCTGCTGGGCGATTTCTTTGAGTCGCTCGGCGACCGCGACCGTCGGGGCCAGCTCACGTTGCACGACCTGGCTTAAATCGGAAATCGTCTCTTCCTCTACACTTGGCCAAAGTTGGCCCCATACGGGCACCGTGGCCCTCGAATACGCCAGCAGCGCGTGGGTCAGGATGGGCGTCTGGCCGTCGGCCGTGCGTCCCACCGCCACGAGCGTTTTCAAGCGCGCCAGAAATTGCAGACGCCGAATTTGATGGTGATGGGCTTGCTTCAGTTCTGTGCGTTCGCGCTCAGCCTCTCGAAATGCCAGGGCACGCCGCAAGGCGCTCCTCAATTGGCGCGCTTCCCACGGGTTACGGATAAAGTCAAAGTAGGAACCGTCCAGCACTCCGTCCACCGTGTGGTGGTCGTTTTCGTTGCTTCCCACGATCTGCAGGATCTGCGGATGGTGGTGACGGACGTATTTCAGGAAAGCCTTGCCGTTGCCCAATTGGAGTTCAGCCGGTGCCACGACGACGCCGACGCGCCTGCCTTTTCCTGTCAGAAAGGCCCCGGCCTCATCTACATCGTGGAGAGCCACAAGGCTGAACTCATCCGATAGCGCACGCCTCAACGACTCAGTGAGGGCCCGGTCACGGCTCACCAATACAACGAGCGAACTGTCTTCACGATCTACCTTCATACCTTGCGCAACCAAACTGTGTCCTCCTCACCCGGGAAGCGTCGGCGGGACTGGAGAAACATCGGATCACTGCGAATACGCTGCCTGTCATTACGCTTGTAGTTTAGCATAGGGCTACAAGGATTATGGGCAATGGTTGGCCTTGCTTTCTTTTCTCACCGAAGTCTTTGGACTGGCTTGTTTGGGCTGATTATCATCGCGGCTCTAGGGTTGAGCGCCTGGTGGTGGCAGGTTGGCGGCGTTCCAGAGCTGCCCGCGCAGTGGGCGCCGATTGAGATGGCGAGTGCCGAAGGCGGCGGGACTTTGCCGGAATGGGCAAGCCCGGAGACGTGCGGCGAGTGCCATGCAAAGGCGTTACGCGACTGGCGTAACAGCCATCATGCAAAGGCAAATCGAAGCGTGTCTTCCGCCCAGGATGCGGGGGCTTTCAAGCGCGGCCAATCGGTGACCTTGGGCGGCATCACGTACGAACCGAAGCGCGTGGGCGGTCAGATGTGGATCATACCCCAAGACCGACCGGAGCTTATCGAAGGGCATCCAGAAGCGGGCCCCTTGCCGGCGGTTGGCGTCATCGGTACCACACCTCTGCGTCAGTATCTCGTGCCGGGGCCGGGCGGTCGTTGGCAGACACATGCGGCTGCGTATGATCCGGCGCAAGAGGAATGGTTCGATGTCCAGTCCGGCGAACCGCGTCAGATTGGCGATTGGGGGCATTGGAGCGGGCAGGGCATGAACTGGAATGCCAATTGTGCCTGGTGCCACATGACGGATTATCGTAAGCGCTATGACATTGGCCAGGACCGCTATCGTAGTACGTGGCAGGCGCAAGCCATCTCCTGTATTCAATGTCATAGCGGGATGAAGACACATGTGGCGCAAGCCCGTGCGGGCGAAGTGGCGTCGGCTCAACTGACGGCGGTGCAGCACATGGAGAACTGTGCCAGCTGTCATTCGCGCCGGGAAGAGCTGACCGTCAATGACTTCCACGCGGGCGAACGATATGAAGACCACTTTCGCCTCAGTCTGGCGGATCAACCGGGTGTCTACTTCCCCGACGGGCAGGCTCGGGACGAAGATTTTGTCTATGCCTCGTTTCGCTACAGCAAAATGGGGCACGCCGGCCTAACCTGCCTGGATTGTCACCAGCCGCACCACGGTGGCACGGTGTTGCCCGCTCGGAACAACGCGCTATGCCTCAACTGCCACCAGACGGGCGCGAAGGGCGCCGTGATCATCGATGAAAGTGCGCACACCCACCACGCCAGCGGTTCGACCGGCAGCTTGTGCATCAATTGTCACATGCCGCAGCGTACCTATATGGATCGAGATCCCCGGCGTGACCACGGCTTCACAAGTCCCGACCCTACTTTGACGCGTGAACTGGGTGTACCGAATGCCTGTTCGCAGTGTCACGAAGATCAGTCGCTGGAATGGGCGGAGCAATGGGCAGATACCTGGTATGGGGCCGAGCGCCGAGGTTTCGAGCGTTTGCGGGCGCAGACCCTGCATGCGCTGGAGCAGGGGGATGCGTCGGCCGTCGGATCGCTGCACGAACTGTATGCACAAGATCAGAATGCCTACTGGCGGGCAACCTACCTCGGCTGGATGCGCCAGTTGCCGATCGACCGGCAGACCGTGCAGCAGGTCAGGCAAGCGTTGGCGTCCGATCTTCCGCTGGAGCGGGCGCAGGCGGTGACGGTGCTGGCCGAACTGCCTGGCACGGAGGCACAGCTAGGAGCCGCACTCGACGACCCGGTGCGCGTGGTGCGTTTGTCCGCGGCCCAAGCGCTGGTGGATCGCCAGATTACGCTTCCAGCGGCAGTAGCCGAGGAGTATGAGGCCTATCTGGAGGTGAATGCCGATCGACCGCTTGGACTCTGGCGCTATGCCCAATGGACGCAAGCGCACGGTGAGGACACGGCGACTTTGGTCGGCCTCTATGAGCGTGCCTCCCGCTTGGACAACGATTCGCCGCAGATTGCCTATAACGCGGCGGTGGCGTTGGATGGGCTGGGCAAAGCGGATCGTGCGGAGGCATTGTTGAAGCGTAGTCGACTGAAGCATCCCGACGCGGGGCTTACGGCTTTCGGATTGGGTTTGTTGGCGGCGGCCGAGCAGCAGTCGGAGGATGCGATCGCGTATTTCAAATTGGCTATTGAGCAGAATGGAGAGGCCTCGCCGGAGCGCTGGTATTACAATCTGGTCGTGGCCCTTATTCAGCAAGGACGCATGCAGGAGGCCCGGCAGTGGCTCGAGCAGGCACTGCAGCAGTACCCACAGTCGCAGCATCTCCGCCAGTTGATCCGCTATCTGCCGCCCGCGTAGGTGAAGCAGGACAAAAAAAGGGACCATCCTACCGATGGTCCCGTGAAAGAATGGACTGGAGCAATCCCTAGATTTCGATGCCTTCCTTCTCGGCTAGCTCGCGACCGTATTCGATCGAGACCGCATAGGAGAGGTGGGAAGCAATGCCGAGGTCCTCGGGCGTCTCCTGTTGCGTCACCTTGATCGGCTCGAAGCGGCCTTGGATGATGCCGATAATGCGCCCGTCTTCGGAGTTGACCAGCGGACCGCCGATCGTTCCGGGGTGGGTTACGGCATCGAACAGGAACAGCTTGGTTTCATTGGGCGACAGCAGACGCGCCGAAATCATGCCCTGCAACACCATGATATTGTGGATGCGCAAATGGCCGAACGGCACGCCAAAGGTCAGGACATAGGTGCCTTCGAATGAGCTGTCCGGATTACCGATGATCTGGTCCGGTGCGGCAATCGGCTCGGATAACTCCATCTTGAGCAGTGCGACGTTCCGCGACTGGTCGATCTGGGCGACCTTGACCGGGTAGGGCGTCACCACCTCCATGCTGAAGGGCGTGAAGTTGCCTGCCTGCGCCGCCGGCACGACAACCAGTTCGTCGTCGGGGCTGAGCATGTGGGCTGCGGTAAGCAGGTAGCCTTCGGAGTGAACGATAAAGGCGGTTCCAATGTAGAGAACGCTGCCGCTGCTGCGCTTCATCAGCATCATGCAGCCGTTCTCGTAGCGTTGGATCATGGTCTGGTGCATAAGCAAAAAGGGACGCTCCGCAGCTCGGCCGGGAACGCCGTTGGGTGTGAAAGATCAAGTGGATGGATTGGAAGGAGGCGTTTGCGACTTGTTTTTGCCGCCGATCCGCACCCAAAGCTCTCGGTTGCCGGAGGTGGCGGGGGTCAGCCGACTGACGACGGTCTTCAGGCGCTCGCCTTTGTGATAAGTCGGTAAGGTGAAGCCGACCGTCGAGTCCTTGTAGTTGGCAAAGCCTCTATGCAGGCTCAGACACATCATCAAGAGCACGATGGCAAAAGGTAAGCCCGTCGCGATGGCCGCCGTTTGCAGTGCGGATAGCCCGCCGCCCAAGAGCAGGACTGCCGCCACGACGCCCTCCAGAATCGCCCAGAACAGGCGTTGCGGGATAGGCGGATCGGGGTCGCCGCCGGAGGTGATGATGTCGATCACCATCGAGCCGGAGTCCGAAGACGTAACAAAGAACATGACGATCGAGCAGAGCGCGAGGATGGAGGTCACGATCGAGAGCGGGAACTTTTCCAGCACGATGAACAGGGAGACCGGAATGTTTTCGCGCACCGCATCGATGATGCCGCCAGAGCCGAACATCTCGATGTTCAGCGCCGTATTACCGAAGGTGGTGATCCAGAAAAACGTCACCAGCGTCGGCGCGAGCAGCACGCCCAGGATGAATTCGCGCACCGTGCGTCCGTAAGACACGCGGGCGATGAACATGCCCACGAAGGGAGACCACGCGATCCACCAGCCCCAATAGAAGACTGTCCAATCATTCTGCCAACTACCCGCGTCGTAGGTTTCGTTCCAGGTTGCCAGGCGCGGCAGGCTGTCGAGGTAAAAGCCGATGTTTTCGATGAACGCATTCAGGATAAACAGGGTTGGGCCCAGCAGAAGCACGAAGGCAAGCAGCGCCGCCGCGATCCAGAGATTGATCTCCGAGAGGAAGCGGATGCCGCCATCCAGGCCATTGACGACCGACCAGGTCGCGAGCGCGGTAATGCCAGCGATCAGCAGCAGCTGGATCATATTGCCTTGCCCGATGTGGAACAGGTGGTCGAGGCCGGCATTGACCTGTTGCACGCCCAAGCCTAGGGAGGTGGCGACGCCAAACAGGGTGGCGACCGTCGCCATGATGTCGACGACGTTGCCGATCCAGCCGTGGATGCGCTCGCCAAAGAGTGGGTAGAAAACCGAGCGAATGGAAAGCGGCAGGCCGCGATTGAAAGAGAAAAACGCGAGTGACAGGCCTACGAGGCAGTAAATCGCCCAGGGGTGCAGGCCCCAGTGCAGGAACGTAATATCCATTGCCACGCGGGCGGCTTCAGGCGTTTCCGGTTCGGCGAGCGGTGACCCGCTGAAGTGGAAAATAGGCTCCGCTACGCCATAAAAGAGCAGCCCGATCCCCATGCCAGCACTGAATAGCATAGCCATCCAGCCCATGGTGGTAAACTCGGGTTTGGAATCGTGCCCTCCAAGGCGTATATCTCCGTACCGACTGATCAGCAAATAGAAGACAAATAGGAGGATAATGTTAGTCGTAGCGACGAAGAACCAGCCACCCATGGTAGCGATCCAGGACTGCATCGTGGAGAAGACATTGTCCATCTGATCGTGGAAGATCAGGGTAACGATGACGGTACCGATGATGATCGCGGCCGAGATAAAGAAGACGTAGGGATGCACGTCGAATCTCAACCAACCTTCTTTTTCCTGGTCGTTGTTCGGGTCCTGTCCTTGTTCTTTGGTGTTACTGCTTGCCATTCTGTATTTCAGGACATGTGTGAGCTGTAGCTCTACAAGTAGGAGAGACTGTAGAGAGTCGGAGCGGGGAAAGGGCGCATTGCCCGTCGCTCCCCGCGTGAGCGGATGATACACCACCTTCAGGTGCCACTCAAGCTAACGCAAAAATTCTTTATGCGGCACGGGGATAGACGTTTGGAAGTCGCCTTGCTACAGGGAGAAGGCGGCGAGGTCGACGCTCGCTGAAAGCCTCCCCATATCAGCCGAGTATAGCGAGCACGACTACTCGTACAAACGAACCGAATTCGCCTTCATGACGAGGAATATGTCGCCACCTGCGGTTAGTCCAAGCTCTCGGGCAGCATCCGGCGTCACTTCGGCCACGATTCGGGCCCGATCGGAGGTGTCGAGTTGGGTCGAGACGAGCACCAGATCCTCGGTCTGCTGTAGCGTTGCGATGCGGGCGCGAAGGCAGTTGCGCGCGGAGAGTGCACGGGGCCGCTCCCCCGCCAACAGGATCTCGTGGGCGGCTATGCCTACCAACAGGGATTGCCCCTCTGGTCTTTCACTCCGCGGAACGATCAGATGCTGTCCGTCCGCCAGCTTCAATGCGGTCGTCTGTCCGTAATGTTGCGCAATCGTTCCCCTCAAAAGGTTTTCAAAGCCCTGGCTCTCCGCCAGATTGAATACGTCGGGCCGGGAGAAAACGCTTTGGGGCTGGCCTTGGGCGATGACCGCCCCCTCTTTCAATACCAGCACTTCGTCGCACAGCGCCTGCAGCTCTACCGGGTGGTGGGAGACGATGAGGATCGGCAACTGGAACGACTCTCGTATCCGCAGCAAAAAGGGCAGGATGCGCTGGCGCAGGCGCTGGTCGAGAGCGGCCAGCGGTTCGTCCAGGAGCAAGAGCTTGGGGCCGGAGCAAAGGGCTCGCCCCAGCGCGACCCTTTGGCGTTCGCCGCCGGAGAGATCGCGGGTGCGACGATGCAGCAGGGGACCGAGTTCAAGGATTTCCGTGACGGCTTCGAAGGTCTGCTGAAAGTCCACTCCGTTCATCTGCGCGCGTTCGCGGCCCGCTCTCAGATTGCGGGTCACGTCGTAGTGGGGAAAGAGCAGCATTTCCTGCGGCACGTAGCCGATGTCCCGGCGATGGCAGGGCACGTGGATACCGCGTTCGCTATCAAGCCAGGCTTCGTCGCCCAGCTGAATCTTACCCTTGGCGGAGGATCGCAGCCCTGCGATTGCTTCGAGACAGGTCGTCTTGCCGGAGCCCGAGACCCCGAACAAGCCCAGGATCTGGTGTTCGCAATGGTGGGAGATCTTGAGGGCAAAGCGGTCCAGCGGCACCTCCAGATCAAAGCTGAGGCGGGCCGGAGTCATGAAGCGCGGCGCGAAGGTTTATGGGTGGAGTCGGCGAGCCACTCCGTCAGAAACACTGCCATGAAGCCGATCGCCAGCGCGACCACCAGGAGAAAATTGGCCTGCTGATCGTTACCGGCCTGTTGGGCACTATAGATGGCGGACGAAAGCGTCTGGGTCCGACCGGGAATGTTGCCGGCCACGATGACAGTTGCGCCGAATTCGCCCATCGCTCGCGTAAAGCCGAGCACGGCCGCCGCCAGCAAGCCCCGCCATGCCAGCGGCAGCGTAATGCGAAAAAACGTCTGCAGACGGCCATAGCCCAAGGTGTGGGCCATCGCCTCGTAGCGCGGGTTCACTTCCTCAAACGAGACCCGGGCGGTCCGAATGACCAACGGGGTTGACATGACGGCACAGGCGAGCACCACGCCCTTCCAAGTCAGCAGAATGTCGAGGCTGAACCCCAGGTGCTCGCGCCCCAGCCAGCCTTCGTCGGCCAGCAGGCTCAGCAACAGGTACCCGACGGCTGTAGGCGGCAGCACCATCGGCAGCGTTACGACGGTCGAGATTAGCTTCTTGCCGGGGAAGCGGTGGCGCGCCAGGGCATAGGCGATAAAAGCGCCGGGGATGAAGACAGACAGCGTGGACAGGGATGCCCACGTGAGGGTGGAGGTCACAATCGACCACGTTGCCGGCCAGGATGCTGCCAAAATTCTCTCAGCGATGGTGGATGGTGAGCAGGTTGGAAGCCCACACGCAGTTTCTGCGGCAACAGGAGTCGGCGCAAGGCTGCAAGGAAGCTGTGGTGCTGCAGGTAGCTGGATTCATACCGTCAGATGCCGAGATGCCTGCCGCTCTTGAGGTAAAAGCAGTAGGATCAGGGCGCATTAATGGCATAACCGAAACCCCCTCTATCCTTATGAAGCTACCCCGTAGAATGTTGCTCCAGTTTGCGACCCTGGCGATGTTGGCCAGTCCGCTGCTGGCATCGAATTTTGGCAAAGTCTACCCGTCTGAAAAACGGACGATGCACGACGAAAAGACGGGCGTCGAGATGATCGTCCTGACCGAAGGCCCGGCCAGCGATTCCAAGCCTTATCAGACACACACCACCTGGACGGTGGACCACCAGTGGATCATTTTCCGCTCCGACCGCGGCGACCACGGCCGCCAGATCTTTCTCGTCAACCAGGACAACGGCAAGATCATCCAGCTGACGGATGAGCCCGATACCAATGTCGGCAGCATCAACCTCTCCGAGAAGTCGATGAAGCTCTACTACACACGCGGCGGCAAATCCGATCTCGTGAAGGAGGGCGAAGAGCGCCCCGAGGAGCTGGTGGAGCTCGACCTCGCGAAGTTGATCCCCGACGCGCTGAAGGGCAACGTGAAGGACAAGTCGAACTATGAGCGCGTTGTCGTCGTGCTGCCCGAGGATTTGCACGGGTCCGGCGGCATGGCCCTCGACCCCGACGATTCCGCCATGTATTGGGGCGTCGGCTGGGCACCATCCGAAGCCGAGCAAAAGGCGCGGGCCAAGGAGCGCGAAGCCCTCATGAAGGGTCGTCGTGACATCGACCAGAGCAACACCGATCCCAACGCTTCCCGCGAGGCCGCGCGCAAGCGGTTTGAGCTCAACGGACGCGGTCCGGGCGGGATCCGCCGCATCGACATCAAGACGGGCGAGATCACCAAGGTCATCGACGTGGACTTCCGCATGGGCCACGTGCAGACCAATCCGTGGAAGCCGGGCGAGATCATTTACTGCCACGAGACGACGGGCGACGCCCCGCAGCGTATGTGGATGGTCCAGGCCGACGGCTCCGGCAACCGCCCCGTTTACCCGGAAACCGAAGACGAATGGATCACGCACGAGACGGTCTGCGGCAAGGACGAGCTGATGTTCAACATCATGGGCCACCTGCCGTATCTGCGCGAACGTCCGACCGGCATTGCGGTGGTCAACCTGCGCACCAACTCGATGAAGATTCTCGGTCAGGTGGAAGAAGATCTGCCCAATGGCACGCAAGGTGGCTTTTGGCACAGCAATGGTTCACCCGATGGTGAATGGGCAGTGGGCGATACCTTTGAGGGCAATGTCTTCCTGATCGACCGCGACAATGGCAAGCGCACCCTGCTGACCACCAATCACCAGATGCGCCCCGATCACACGCACCCGATCTTCAGCCCCGACAGTCAGTATGTGCTGATCCAGTCGGGCATGTTGAGCCAGGGCGAGAACCTGGACCTGATCATGGTCCCGGTTCCCGAAAAGGATCACGACTAGCGTGAATGCGGTTCAGCGTTGGTCGCGCCGCGCGTCGGCCAACGCTTGAGCTTCCAGAGACAATTCAGCCGCCTTGAACGCATGGGCCTGCGTCATGGCGGCTTCTGTTCGATTGAGCACGTCGAGGATCAGTTGCCCGAAGAACGGAAAGCCGACCTTGCCGCGGCAGTCGATCTCGTAAGTGTCTTTCTGATCTGCGAGGTAGATGCGGTCGCCCCCGTCTTCACGGCCCACGTTGATGTATTTGCGCAGCTCCATGTAGCCTTGGTCGCCGAGAATGAACGTACGGCCGTCGCCCCAGATGCGTGAGCCTTTGGGGTTGAACCAGTCCAGACGACAATAGCCCGAGGCACCGGTGTCGAGGGTAACGGAGGCCTCCCCGTAATCCTCGAATTCCGGGTGGTCCGGGTTGCCGAAGTTTTCCACACGCGCAAACTCCACTGCGCCGCCGGTGGCACCCGCGTAGGCGAGGAATTGCTCGAACTGGTGGGAGCCGATGTCTGTCAGGATACCACCAAAGCGCTCCTTCTGGAAAAACCACTCCGGCCGACCCGCTGCCCCCAGATTGTGGGGAGCCAGATTCAGCACCTGCAGCACGCGGCCGATGACGCCTTGCCGGATCAGTTCGCCCGCCTGCCAAGCCGATTCATTGACCAGGCGCTCGGAGTAGCAGACCATGTATTTGCGGCCCGTTTGGGTGACCGCGCGGCGGGCTTCGGCGAGCTGTTCCAAGGTGGTGAACGGCGCCTTGTCGGTAAAGTAGTCCTTGCCAGCCTCCAGCACGCGCAGGCCGATCTCGCAACGCAGATTGGGGATGGCCGCCGACGTGACGAGGTGCAGCTCCGGGTCTTCCAGCAGCTGCTCAAAGCGGTCGGCAATCTGGATGCCGTGCGCGTCGATCAGTTCGCGCAGGGGCTCAAAGCGCTCCGCGTTAGGGTCGTAGAGGTATTTGCAGGTGCCTCCCGCCGCGATGAGGCCGCGAACCTGGTCGTAAATGTGGCCGTGGTCGAAGTGAGAAGCGCCGAAGACGAAGTCTCCGGGAGCGACCACTTTGCCAGGCAGTGATGCAGGAAGGTAGTCCGAGGCGTCATGGCTCATGCAGGCACTATATGCCTCCTGGCGTGGATGGGGAGAGGGAAGTGCGTTCTGACTGTATGAAAGTCGGGCGGACGACGATTATGGATAGGCTTAGGGTAAAGGGTTCGGTCATGGAGTTACGGTAAATTGCGCAGTCACGGTTCTTCCTACCGTCAGAATTGCAGGTCTTTGCACTTTGGCAATGTCATCGTAGTTTGTCCCTAGCTCAGTGCTACCTTGGAAGCGATTACCTCAGCTATGCATAGGGGAGCAGATTAAATACTTGGGGATTGGAATAGGTAGAATAAGCACACTGAAGCCGCTTCTTCATCGTTCCGATGAAAGATAGCCAACTAAAAATGCCGTCGATTCATTCGACGGCATTTTTAATCATTAAGGAAAGCCCTTTGGGGCGGATCTACTGTAGTGCGAGGAAGCGCACGTCGAGCGGTTGCAGTTTCAACGAGCCCGTAGCGTTCTCACCCGATACAAGGTCGCGCCCCTGAAGGGTTTGCAAGTCGATCGCCTGCGTTTCGTCCGTATGGTTGAGTAGGCAGAGGAAACGCTGATCATCCTTTTCACGAACGCTGACTTCCACCCCTTCCGGGACAAGAAGGAAGGGCGAGATACCGGCGCTGTCCATGACCCGCTGCATCACCCGGTCGAGACCGGCGTCGTCGGGGCGGGTCGCCAGATAAAAGGCGTTGCCGTTGCCGTGCGAGTGCTGCGTAAACGCAGCCTGGCCCGCGAAGAAATCATCTTCGAATGTCGCCAGCGCCTCAGCCCCGTCCAGGTGTACGATGTCGCACCAATGTTCAGCGCGTGCGGAGGGTTGGCCGTCTACGAATACCATGTGATTGAAGCGACCTTCTGGATACGGATGCCACTCCTCCACCCACAGGCCGAGCGTCGTTTGCAGAAGCGCCGGATAGCCGCCGAGTTCGACGCGATCATGCTCGTCCACAATCCCGGAGAAATAGGTCGTGAGCAGACTTCCCCCGTTGGCGGTGAACTGTTCCAGATTCTGGGCGTCGTCCTTGCTCAGCAGGTACAACGCCGGGGCGATGACCGTCGAGTAGCCTGAGAGATCGGCGCTGGGATGTACGATATCGACCGCGATATTGTGACGGAAGAGCCAGCTGTGGAAGCGCTGCACCCACGGGATCAGATCGATCTGACCGGGCTTGGAGTCGAGTTCGAGCGCCCACCACGAATTCCAGTCGAAGGCGATGGCCACTTTGGGACGGATGGTGGAATCCGCGAGGGTGGAGAGCTTTTTGAGCTCGTTGCCCAAAGCTTTCACCTCCTGGAATACCCGGCTTTTCTGCGGGCCGCAGTGCTGAACCAGCGCGCTGTGGTATTTCTCGGCGCCGGCGCGGGAGGCTCGCCATTGGAAGAACATGACCCCGTCGGAGCCGCGCGCAACGCTCTGCAGGCTCCAGAGGCGCATCAAGCCGGGGCGCTTGGGCAGGTTAGTGGGGCGCCAGTTGACCGCCGACGTGGCTTGTTCCATCAGGACGAACGGCTTGCCCGGCTTGAGCGAACGCGTCAGGTCGTGCCCGATGGCGGCGGTCTCGCGGCCCGCTTGTTCGTCGACCGGATCCGGGTAGCTGTCCCAGGACGCAAAATCCAGCTCCTCGGCCCACTTGAGGTAATCGAGCGGCTTGAAGAAGCTCATGAAGTTGGTGTTGACCGGGATTTCCGGCGTCACCTCGCGCACGATCGCCTTTTCCATCTTGAACAACTCGAGAAAGGCGTCGCTCGTAAAGCGCTTGAAGTCCAGTTGCTGGCTGGGATTCGGGAAATAGGGGGCCTTGCGCGGCGTAAAAATCTGCTCCCAATCGGAATAGCGCTGACTCCAGAAGTTGGTGCCCCAGGCGTCATTCAGCGCTTCGATCGTCTGATAGCGGTCCTTCAGCCAGGCCCGGAAGGCGAGGGTCGAGGCCTCGCTATGGCACTCGTTCATGTGGCAGGCATATTCATTGTTGATGTGCCAGGCCACGAGTGCCGGGTGGTCCTTATACCGCTCTGCCAGCTTACGCACGAGGGCCGACGCCGCCTTGCGGTAACTGGGGCTGCTGGGGGAATAATGCTGACGCGAGCCGGGGTAGAGCGGCACGCCTTCGTCCGTCACCGGCAGCACGTCTGGGTATTGCTTCGAAAGCCAGGGGGGCGGGGAGGCCGTCGCGGTCGCGAGGCAGGCGCCAATGCCGTTTTCGGCCAGCAGGTCCAGCACCCGGTCGAGCCAGGCAAAATCATAGGTTTCTTCGTCCGGCTGAATACGGGACCAGGCGAAAATGCCGACGCTGATGAAGTTGACGCCGGCTTCGACCATCAGGCGCATGTCTTCTTGCCAGACGTCTTCGGTCCATTGCTCGGGATTGTAGTCACCGCCGTAAGCGATGCGGTTCGGGAGCTTGGGAAGGATCATAAAGGTGGGATCGGATAGATAGAGGTTTGCGCGCGTTCTGACTGTAAAGTCTTGGTAGCCCTCGCTTAGACGCCAACGGGATGCTAATCAGACGGTATGATTCCCAAAACAGGTATCTTGCTCGCATTGGGCCTGCTCGCCGGATGCGCCCCGCAGGACAATACTACCCCCGAAGCTTCGACGGATACAGACATGATTTACCAGAGCGATTTCGATGGCGACCTCTCGGATTGGGTCGTGGAACAGCAACCCGGTGGCCGCGTCTGGACCGAAGACAGCAAGTTGATCATCGCTGACGAAGGCGGTTGCTCGGTCTGGCTCAAGCAAAAGCTGGAGGCACCGGTCGAGATCACGTACGAGATTCGCGCGTCTTCCCAAGCGCGCGTTTCGGACATCAACTGCTTCTGGATGGCGACAGACCCGGACCACCCGGACGACCTTTTCGACCCCAGCCATGGGCGCGACGGCAGCTTTGCCTCCTACGACGGCCTGAAAACGTATTACGTCGGCTATGGCGGCAACTACAACTCCACTACGCGCTTCCGTCGCTACACCGGCACGGGCAAGCGCCCGTTGCTGCCCGAGCACGACTTGAGCGCGCCGGAATATATGATCGAGCCCGACCATACCTACCAGATCCGTCTGGTTGCGGCTGACGGCAGGGCGCAGTATTACCGCGACGGCGAGCTGATCTTTGATTACGAGGACGATTCCTTCCTCGACGAAGGCTGGTTTGCCTTTCGCACGGTGCTGAGTCGCATTGAAGTCGAAAACATTCAGATCAAGCGCCCGGAATGAAGCGGCGCTACTTGTTTCCGCTTTTGTTGAGCACCGCCAGCTCGTTGTGGGCGGTCGATCGCCCCGATACCGAGTTCCCGATCTTCCAGTTTCCGGCCGATCAAATTCCTCGCATCGACGGCAAGCCAGATGACTGGGCGCAGGTGCCCGCGCGTTACATCATCGGCACGGATGAACTGTGGGAGGATTCGGGCAAGCACGAGCAGGCGGACCCGGAGAACCTCGATGTCTCCGTGCGCGTCGCCTGGGTCAAGGGGCTCAACCGCCTCTACTTCCTCTACGAAGCCTACGACGACTACTGGGACTTCGGCGGGCGTGACCTCAAGAACGACACCTTCGAGATTGTGGTGGATGCGGACCTCTCCGGTGGCCCGCTCATCAGCCGCTTTCGCGAAAACGAAACGGTCCAGAGCGATGCGCAGGCCTTTTACCGCATGCACGGCGCCCACGCACAGAACTACCACGTCTTCACGCCCGCTCGGGACAAGGACTGGACGATGCTTTGGGGGCCGGCACAATGGCTGAAGCGACTGCCGTATGCCAATGCGGCTTACGATTACGACTTCGAGCCCGGAGAATCGGGTAGGCTGACGCTCGAGTTCTGGATCACGCCCTTCAACTGGGCCTCAGGCGAAGGTCCGGAGCATTCCGTGCAGGCCGAGCTGAACGAAGACGACCTGATCGGCCTGAGCTGGGCGATTATCGACTACGACGATGCCGACAGCCCGCGTAACAATGGTTTCTGGATCCTCTCGCGTACACACACCATGTACGGCCAGGCTTCTCAGTTGGTGGCGTTCCGCCTCATGCCGCTCGAGCCGGCGCTGCAACCGGGTCTTGATGCCCAATGGTCGGCTCAAATCGTGGACCGCGATCGCCGGGTGGTGGCCTTTCACGATGATTCCGCCGGGGAGCCCGAACGTTGGAAATGGGAATTCGGCGACGGTGAAACTTCGACCGAGCAACACCCGGTGCACCGCTACCAGGAGCCCGGCAACTACACCATCATTCTGACCGTGGAGAATGCGGACGGCAAGACGGCGACGCTCTCCAAGGTGTGGGAAGTCATGCTGCCCTAGGCGCCCTGGGCCGACGCCAACAGGCGTTGGAAAGGGCCGTCGCGCTCGACCAGTTCATCATAGGAACCTTGGTCGATCAGTCGGCCCTGTTCGAGGATCAGGATGCGATCGGCGTCGCGAATCGTGCTGAGACGGTGCGCGATCGTGACGACCGTGCGCCCTTCGGCCAGCGTCTCCAGAGCGGCCTGAATCTGGCGTTCGCTCTCGTAGTCGAGGGCGGAGGTAGGCTCGTCGAGGATCAGCAGCACGGGGTTGCGCAAGAGGGCCCGGGCGATGGAAAGGCGCTGGCGTTGGCCTCCGGAAAGCTGAGCCCCACGTTCGCCGACCACGGTATCGTAGCCTTGGGGTAACTGTTCGATAAATGCGTCGGCTCGCGCGAGTCGGGCGGCGTCACGCAGTTCGGCATCGCTGGCGCGCGGGTTGGCAAAGCGCAAATTGTCCGCGATGGTGCCCGAGAGAATGATGCTCTCCTGCAGGACGATGGCAGCGCGTTGGCGCAACCAGCGCATGTCCAGGTGCTCCTGCGGAATGCCGTCGACCCGGATTTCGCCCTCGGCGGGTTGATAGAGCCCGAGCATGAGGTTGGCCACCGTGCTCTTGCCCGCGCCGGAAGCGCCGACCAGGGCCACCTTTTCCCCGGGGCGGATGTGCAGGCTGAACGCGTCCAAGGCATCGCGGTCGGCGTCGGGATAGCGGAAGGTGACCCGATCGAAAAGGACTTCACCCTTCAGTGGTTCGGGGCGTTCACAGCCCTTCCACTGCTCGACATAGGGCGCCATCAGCAATTCGCGCGCACTCTTGTAGGCCTCCTGACCGAGGAAAAACTGGTCGCTGATGTTGGCAAACATCTGGATGGGATCGACCAGCGAGGGCAGGCCCGCCACAAACGCCAACACGGTGCCGGTGCTCACTTGGCCGTGGATCGCCATGATGGCGCCCCCGGCCACGACGACGAGCGAGAGCATCTTGATCGCGCCATAGGAGAAAGAGGCAAAGCTGCTGGAGACGCGCACCAGCTCGACGCGGCGGCGCGCCACCTCGTCGTTTGAGACCTGCAGCATGCTCTCGGCCTGCCGCTCTTCACCGTAGAAGCGCACGAGCCGCAGCGCGGTAAAGAACTCGCTCGCGGTGCCAGCCATGTTTTCGTTGGCGACACGGCTGGCTTCGTTGCGCTGGCGGAAATTCTCGAAGTAGCGGTTGCGCATCAGCGCAAAAATGGGCAGCAACAGCACGACGACCATGGCCAGCTTCCAGTTGAGAAAGACGAGGATGGCCAACGTGGCGATGCTGTAAAAGACATTGGGCAGGAAGAAGTTGAGGATCGGCATCAGCACCGTCTCGATCTTCTGCGTATCGAAAGCGTATTTGGAGAGCAGGCGTCCGGTCTTTTGCTGGTCCAGATAGCCGAAGCTGAGGTATTGGATCTTCTGGAAGATCTGGCCGCGCAGGTCGAGAATCAGTTGGGCGACGGCTTTGCCGATGCGGGCCGCCCCCTGGATGCTGAGGATGTGATGGAGGATCAGCAGCACGACAGTCAGAGCCGACAGCTCGAGGATGCGCGCAATGTTCTCCTCCGGCATCAACTTGTCGATGATGTGCTGGAAGATCAACGGCAGCGGCGCGATCGTGAGAATGCGGCAGAAGGCGAGCAACATGCCGGAGCGGAAGCGGCGGCGCTGGCTCCATAACCATCGAACCATATTAACAGGAAGCTCCACCGCGCGAACGGTGGAGCTTTGTTCTGAAGACGCTAAACTCATGTAGAGGATTACGGGTGCAACTCGAGCACCACGATGGACTTGGCCGGCAGCGTCAGGGCCAGCTCATGATCCTCCAACGTGACGGCGCTGAAGGGCTTGGGCTGGACGTGCTCGGGGTCGTCGAAGGTGTTGTGGGCATCGATCGCGTCGGCGGTCAGGATGCGACCGTTCTTGACGGTCTTGCCTTCGAAGCCTTCCAGCTTGGCCGCGATCTTCGTCGCTTGCTCCGGGGAGGTGTTGACGAGGGAGACGTGGATCACACCTGTTTCCGGGTTGCGCGTCGCGGTGGCGGAGACTTGCGGGATCGACTGGCCGTTGTGCTCATACTCGGGCGAGTCGAGTTCGAGGCCCAGCAGATCCTCGTCCTGGTGGACCTTGTACATCTCGAAGACCCAGTAGGTCGGCGTCTTCACCATCTTGGGCCCGTCGGTCAGCAGCATTGCCTGCAGCACGTTGACGGTCTGGGCGATGTTGGCCATGCGCACGCGGTCCGCGTGTTTGTGGAAGATGTTGAAGTGCAGGGCTGCCACGAGGGCGTCGCGCAGGGAATTCTGCTGGTAGAGGAAGCCGGGGTTCGTGCCGGGCTCGACGTTGGTCCATACGCCCCATTCGTCGACGATCAGGCCGACCTTCTTGTCCGGGTCGTATTTGTCCATCACGGCCGAGTGGTTGGTCAGGATCTCGTCCATGCGCAGCGCATTGTTCAAGGTCGACATCCAGGCATCTTCGCCGAAGCCGGTAGCCGGGCCCTTGTCGCCCCAATTGCCGGTGGGCAGCGTGTAGTAGTGCAGGGAGAGGCCATCCATGTTCCGGCCGGCGCGATCCATCATCACGTCCGTCCAGTTCAGGTCGTCTCCGTTGGCTCCACAGGCGATGCGGTAGATGTGATCGCCGTAGTCCTTTACGAAGGTGTTGTAGCGGCGGTAGACGTCGGCGTAATACTCGGGCCGCATGCTGCCGCCACAGCCCCAGCTTTCGTTGCCGACGCCGAAATACTGCACATCCCACGGCTCATCGCGGCCGTTCTCGCGGCGGAGGTTGGCCATGGGAGAGTCGGCATCGGAAGTCATATATTCGACCCAGTTCATCATTTCCTGGATCGTGCCGCTACCGAGATTGCCGGCGACGTAGGCGTCGGTGTCGAGTTGCTCGCAGAGCTCCATGAACTCATGGGTCCCGAAGTGGTTGTTTTCGGTGACGCCGCCCCAGTGGGTGTTGATCATGGCCGGGCGTTCTTCGCGCGGGCCGATGCCGTCCCTCCAGTGGTATTCATCGGCAAAACAGCCGCCGGGCCAGCGCAGCACGGGGATGTCGAGGTCGCGCAATGCCTGGACGACGTCGTTGCGGATCCCGTTGGTGTTGGGGATGTCGGAGTCTTCGCCGACCCAGATGCCTCCGTAGATGCAACGGCCGAGGTGTTCAGCGAAGTGGCCGTAGATTTCGGGGTGGACGTGGGCTTCGACGGTGTTGGCGTCGATCTGGATATCAGTCATGCTGGGAGAGCTTTGACCGTGAACATAGGGTAGGGTGAGAAGCGCCGCGGTGCCGATCGCACCGCGTAACAGCGTGGTCATCGTTTGCATGAGGAGTCTTTGGGTAGGTTGAATCTAGATATGAGGTGCCTTGGGAGCAGATCAATCAGAGGGGGGATGATGACCAACCTTGGCGGAAAGGAGTCTACAATGTCGCGCCTGCCTTTGGGGAGTAAAAAATCCTCTTTCGTGTGCGTTTGAGGGGGGGGGCAGTTCGCAAACGTTACCTTATGCCTGTTCTCTCATGCAGAACGGTAGTGTGCCTTGAGGGCTTCGAGTAAATCGTCGGGGACGCGGCAAAAACTGCCGTGGCGTGCGCCTTCGGGCATCGAGATCAGATCGGAAATATCCTCCCAACGATGCAGGTCGCGCGTGCGCACGGCGCCGTAGTGGCCCTTGGTATAGCAATCGAAGAACACCGTGATCTCGCCGTCGCGCTCCAGCACTGCCGGCCCCTCAGTCCACGAATGGCTGATGGCGGGGCCAGGCTTGCCGTAGGGGCCGCGCAGGCGCGGAGCTTCGGCGACAAAGAGATGCTTGCGGACTGGCTTGAGCGTTTCGTCCTTGATGATCAGGCAATGCTGACCGTCTGGACCGCTTACGTGAGTCGCGTCGATGACGTTGAAGCCGGGATTGTAAAAGATGTCCGCCGGGCTGAAGCTTTCGAAATTACGCGTCGTCGTGCACCAGAGCCGGTGGTTGTAGTTATTCTCCGTTTCACCCGCCGTCTCCGTGAATGTACCTTCGACGGTGGAAGCCCAGAAGATCAGGAACTCGTCCTTTTCTGGATCGTAGACCATCTCCGGCGCCCAGCAGTTGCAGACACCGCCGATGCCCTGCATGATCGGCAGGCGGCGCTGCTTGCTCCAATGAATCAGATCGTCCGACCAGGCGTAGCCGATATCTTCGCTGTCCCAGTGAGTCGTCCAGATGAGGTGAAAACGGCCGCGCGGCCCCCGGTAGAGGTAGGGATCCCGCATCAGGCCATCCGTCGGAGCGAGGATCGGCTGGCCGTCATTGAGCGGCGTCCAGTTCAAGCCATCGGAGCTTGCGGCCAGATGGAGGCCGTCGGCTCCGTTACCGGTGAAGTAGGCGAAGATAGGGGTATCCTGGCTCATTCAGGAGTCGAATGCTGAGCGCGCAGGGTGTAGACGGTCAACCCTTGGATGCGGCGAGGATAGAAGGCGGTGGCGAGGCTTACCAGATAGCCCACCGTGAAGGTCACGAAGGAGCCGATCGGTGCATAGAGCCAGAAGACCACGTCGGTGTATTCCTGGAGGTAAAACACCACGACCATGCCGGCGGCGAGGCCGACGAGGGCCCCGATCTCGTTCGCACGCTTGGTCAGCAGCCCGAGGCCGAAGAAGCCGACGATGCCATTGCCCACCAGGCCGGTGATGATCAGGGCCAGGTCCCACACCGAAGGCGTCGAGGAGGTGGCCAGGAAGAGACCGGCACCGATGCCCAGCAGACCGACGAGGGCGGTCAGCACACGGGCGAGAATCATCGACTCGCGGTCGCTGACGTCGGACTTGAAGCGGCGGTAGAAGTCGTCCACGCCCAGATTGGCCACACTGCAAATGGCGCTGGAGATGGTGGACATCGAGGCCGCGAGCAGGGCGGCGATGACCAGGCCAGAGACGCCCGGGGGCAGGTGCTGCGCGGCAAAGAGCGGGTAGACCCCGTCGGTCTTCATCACCGGGTTCAACTGTTCCGGGTGCTGGCGGTAGAAGATGTAGAGTGCGGTGCCGAGGCCGAAGAGGATCAGGTTGATCGGCACGGCCACGGCCATTTGCGTTGCAATGGCGAGCTTGGCGTCCTTCAGGGTGGGCGTGGCTTGCACGCGCTGCACGTAGTTCTGGTCCCCAATGCCCTGCAGGGTGATGAATACGGTGCCGATGAACACCATCCAGACGGTCGGGTAGGTGACGTCCCACTGCCAGTCGAACATGTGGAACTTGTCGTTGGCTTCGAGCGTGGTCCAGATCTGGTCGAACGGCATGTCGAGCTTGAACATGATCAGGACCAGACAGCCGAAGACGGTCACCAGCATCACAAGGCCCTGCACCGTATCCGTCCAGATAACCGCCGAGAGGCCGCCAAAGAACGTATAGAGGGTGGTGGTGGTGCCGATCACGAGGATCCAGATCCAGACGTCGATGCCCGTAATGGCCGACATGGCGATGGAGGGCAGCAGCATGATCGGACCCATGCGGGCGAGGATCTGACCGATGATGAAAATGAGGCTGCCGACCATGCGGGCTACGAGGCCGAAGCGCAGTTCCAGATACTCATTAGCGGTCGAGATGTTCAGCTTGCGCACCAGCGGGGCCAGCAGGAACATCGAGAGCGGTAGGCAGATCACCGAATAGAGGCTGATGGCGAAGTAGGTCCAGTCCGTCGCGTAGGACTTGCCTGGCATGGCCATGAGGCTGATCGCGCTGGCGGCGGTGGCAAAAAGGCTCATCCCGGTCGCCCACCAGGGCACTCGCTGGCCGCCGCGGAAGTAGTCCTTGGTGTTCTTCTCCTTGCGGACGAAGTAGAGGCCCATTGCGACCATCCCGAGCAGGTAGAGCGCGACTACGATGTGGTCGACCCAACCGTAATTGGTCTCCAGCGGCAGCACCTCGATACTGCGCATGGCGTGCTCCGATACGAGCACCAGATCGCCGTTGAGCCAAAATGCGCGCGGGTAGAGTGGCGGATCGTTGGGCCAATGGTCGACGGTGATCCAGGTGTCCGTGTAGGTGTGATAGGCGAGGATGCTGCCGTCGGAAGGATTGGCTTCGCTACTGCCGGGAAAAACGAAAATGTGGGACTCACCAAAGGGGATGGCCGTGGTGTTGGGCCCCCACATGGGCGGTTCGGCAATGGACTTCCAGCCACTGCGATCGTTGTAGGTGTAGCTGTCGCGGACCAGCTCGCCCGCGGCGTTTTCTCCCCCAAACAGGTAAAGGTTCTGAAGAGAGGCCACGAGGACGGCACTGTGGCGCGGCTGCCCCGACCATGCCGGCAGCTCTTCCCACTGGGCGTCCGCATCATACGGATCGATACTCAGGAAGTAGTTTTTCCCTTCGGCGCTGCCCGCCACATAAAGCCGGTCCTCCAGCATGGTGGCGCCCGGTTCAACCAGACCCACCGGGAGTGAGGACAGGGTTGAGGTGACGGCCTGTCCGTTTTCGAGGCGCAGGCGCGTCACCGTGTCGACCGGTTCTCCGTCGACGCTGCCGCCGATGCAGATGAGCCCGTCTCCTGTGCTGACGGCCGTTCCGCCGACGCGGGGCTGGTTGAGCTCACCGGCCGAAGCCCAGCTCTCACTGCCCTGCGCCCAGCGGTAGACTTGGGCGCTGGGCTCCCCCGTCTCCGTATCCCGACCGCCGGCAAGCACCAGCTCGCCTCCGGTTTCTCCGAGCATAAACCCTTGCAGGTTCTCCGGAGGACGGGGCAAGTCGTTGTAGTTAAACGAGGGCTGGGTGTTGATATCCGGCTGGGCGTGCGCGGTTGCACAAAGGCACCAGCTCAGAAACACGAGCAGGAAGGCGGAAGGAATACGGCGGAACATGTGAAGGGTAGGGGCAGGAAGGAAGGGCAGGACTAGCTGCGGGAGATGGCGTCGGGCACGAGGGCGAGGTTTTCGATCGCGGCGATACCCCACTGGGCGCTGTCGTTGGTGGAAACCCAGGCAGCTTCGTCGACAGGGTTCAGCACGTTGGGCCCCTCGATGTGGTGGGTCTCGATCGTCGGCTTCGGGCCCCATTCGTGGATGTGGAATTCCTTCCAGGCGCGTTGGGCCAGCTGCGAATCGTCTTCTTGTGCGGCGGCATAGGCCGTGAGGCGTGAGTGGGCCACCTTGAGGCTGGTCCCGCGCAGGGTCGTGCCGAGCACCTCCTTTTGGCGTTCGGGAGAAGCGTTATAAAGCTCGCAGTACTGGAGCCAGGCTTGCTTGAACTCCGGCACGTCGATCAGCTGGATCAGCTCGGCGCACACCTCGACCAAGCCGAAGACCGCGTTGAGGTGAGAGACCCCGACTTCCGGGTTTTTCGGCGGGATGAGCTCCTTCGTCTTGATATTGAAGCCGTAGCCGCCGTTAAAGAAGCCGATGGACATGCCACCGATGGTGCGCATGGCGTTTTCGAGCCACTTGCGGTATTTCGGGTCGTTCGAGCGTTCCCAGGCGGTGAGCCAGTTGGCGGCGACCGAACCCCAGTCCGTGCCGACTCCGATATAGGCATCCGCGCCTTCCGGGGTCGGGATCTGCTCGGGCAGCTTGCGTGTCGCCTTCAAACCGGCCAGCGCGCGGTCGGCCTGGGCCACTTCTTCCAACACGTCTCCGGTGCGCTCGTCGCCCGTGAGGTAGTAGTGGAAGCGGCGATAGACCGAGGTGCTGATGCGCAGCTGCTTGGCGCTGCAACCCCAGTGCTGGACGTTGTGGCGGCTGCCGAAGCCTTGGAAGCGCCCCAAATGGTAGATATCGACATCGCGGTTGTGGCGCGTCATGGCTTCGGCGAGCCGGAACGTGCCGCGGTCGCCTGTGCGCAGGAATGAGAACCACAGCCAGAGGTCGGGTGAAAGCTCGGAGTTGTCCCAGGCGAAACCACCGACATCGTAACGCCAGACGTGGCGGTCGGCATCGTAAGTGTGCATCACATCACCGTAGTTCCAGAAGCCGTACCAGTGGCGCTGCTCGACCTGATTGCGGTAGTAATCGATCGACCACTCGAGGCGGTCTTCGATCTTGGCCTTGGCCGGGTTGGAACGGTCTGGCAGGCTCCAAAGCCCGCCGAAAACGCCCGCCTTGAGGTAGTCTTCCGGACGCGCGGTCAGCACCGGAGGCAGGGCGGTCGCCTGGGCGATGTCTACCATGCGCTCGCGGCTCGGGGTCGCATCGAGAGCCCAGAACGTCAGATCCGTGGTGCGGGCCACTCCATGGGGGGTGCCAAAGCCCGGCTCATAGTCCTCATAGGTGATGTTGAGGGCGTCGAGTTGCTCCGGATAGTCCTCCATGCCCATGGTGTCATGGTAAAAGCGGATATCCATGGGCGGAGCGTCAGGAGAATACATCCACAGGGTCGCTTCAGCCGCATCGGTCTGGGCGTTGCGGATGTCGATCTGCGTCGGATGCAACTCCCAAAAGTCGCGCATGCCAAAGGCCAGACCACCGGAAGCGCCGCCCACGTAGCCGACACCGGAAGCGCGGTGGCCCTGGTCGACGTCGATCCAGCCGAAGCCTTCCTTGGTGCGTTTGCGGATCTGAAAGCCGTTGGCCGAAAGTTGTGAAAGCGAAACGTCGCCCCATTGTGGCACGTATTGCAGGCGACTCGTCACGCGCTCGTCCCATTCGCTGAGCGGCGGCAGCTTCTTGCCGTCGATTTGGGCCTGGCGCACTTCCTTGCCCGGGTCACGGCGCAGACCGGTAATCCCTTGCACCGCTTCGGCCCAAAGGCCTTCGCCTTCGCCAGTCAGACGGAGGTGGCGGTCATAAGGCTTGTCGCGCATCGGCACCGTGAAACGCACGCCCAATCCGCGGATAAAGTCCTTCTGTTCGTCGCCGTCGTAGATGAAGGTGTGGCTGACGCGGATGGACTCGCCGCCCGCATAGAGGTAGACGCGCAGCGTAAAGGGCAGCCAGCTGACGTCCCCTTCGGTTACGTGCTGACCCGTGATCTTGACGACGCCGCGCACGGGGCCGTCCTGCTCGATCTCAACGCTCTGGACCTTACCCTGGAACTCGGAGACATCCGCATTGATGTCCGGGGATCCTTGAACCATGCCGATCAGCTTGCCGTCCTTGGCCGTGACCTTGCCGTTGCGCTCGAGGCTCTGGATGAAGACGTCTCCGCGGCGGGGCACCACACAACGCACCATGCCGTTGTCCAGCACGATGGCATCCCCATCGCGGATCACCTTGACGGGGTTTCGCGGCTTGGAAGTCGCGCCGGGTTCTACGCTGTATTCACCTGCCGAAACTTCACCGGCGGGAATGGCGTGGGCGGTCCACTTCAGCGAGCCATCCGGCCAGTAGGCGGTCGGCCAGGTCTGCAACGGCAGTTTCTTGCCCTTGGCATCGGTGATGGCGAAGCTGGCATTGGCCTTGTGAGCGCCACGAGGCCAGGCCAGGCCCCAGGTGGTGCCGGGATTCAGCGCCGGTTTTTCTTCGAGCCATTGCAGGCGGGTGGGGCCGCCTTTGGAGAATGTGCGGGCGCTCTTGGCAGTCGGGGGCGTCTGGGCGCCGAGGCTGTGGGAGAGTTGCCAGGCAGCGGCTGCGGTTACAGCGCTGAATTTAACGAAATCGCGGCGGGAAACGTTTTGCTTCATGGGGTTGGGGGAACGAGAGGGAAATAAAAAAGGCTACTCGAGGTGAAAGACCTCGGTTAGCGACTGGGAAACGGGACTATTGTCCGGATTGGCGGGCATGACGTCCGCCATGTGCTTCCACCACTTCTGACAGATTGCGGTCTGGGCGATCGCATCCCAGCGGGCTTCGTCTTCGACTTCGACGTAGCCGAAAAGTTGGCGGGTGTCAGGGTGGAGGAAGATGGAATAGTTGTGTGCGCCGTGGCTTTTCAGGGTGTCGGCCAGTTCTTGCCAGATGGGTGAGTGGCGGCGCTCGTATTCCGCTTCCATCCCCTCATTGACGCTCATTACGAAGGCTTTGCGTATCATGACGTTGCAAGTTCGGTAAGTTTGTAGGGTCGGATTGATAACAACGCCGCATCCTGCTTCATGGCACGGTCCAGCACGTCGTCGAGATCCTTCACCACCGGGATCTCTCCCTGCTCCGGATTCACCACCTCGTGTGAGATTTCCTCCTCGTCGAAGGTGTGGATCTGGAAGTTCTGGTGCAGGTCGGAGATCAGGTGCGTGTGGGGCAGCGCCGTCGAGGCATGACAGATGGGCGTGACGCCATCCTGCAGGCGCGCCAAGACCGCGTCGAACATTTGTTGCCGCGTCTTGGCGTAGTCTGGACCGTCACGTCGTATCTCCGATTTGCCATTAGGTGCTAGCACATACTGGCGATCGTGAAACCACTGTGCATAGCCGTTTTCACCGTAAATGTGAATCTCGGGCTCGCGCAGTTGTCGCGACGAGTGGGTCACACCAAACCAGAATCTTACATTGTCGTCCGAGCGCGCTTGCACGACCGCCGTATCAAAGCTCTCGATGTCGTGCGCTCGTAATAAGTCCGCCTGGCTGATCTCGACAGATGCGGCCGATTCCGCTTTGCGCCCTGCAAAATAAAGGGAAAGATTCACAAAGTGGGCGAACGCATTGTTCAGCGGGGAGTCCATTGCCGCAGCACCGTCGGCATAGAGTTTTCCGGCCCAGCTGTTGCGCTCGAAATAGGCTCGTGGTCGCGGCCAGATGCCAATCATGCGGACTTTTTTCAAACGCCCGATAGAACCATCCACAAGCTGGGACTTCAGCCAACGGGCTTCAGTTGCGTAAATATCTTGAAAACCAATGGCTACCCAGCGCTGGTACTTCTTCTCCGCATCCAGGATCGCCTGGGCGTCTTCCTTGCTTCCGGCGAGCGGTTTTTCGACGAGCACATGGGCTCCCGCCTTGAGCGCGGCAATCGTCATACGCGCGTGCCACTGGATGCCTGTAGGGATCAGACAGAGGTCGAGATTACCATGCTCTTTCTCGAGCATTTCCTCGTAAGATGGGTAGATTTTAGCCCCCCACTCCTGGAGCTCCCCGACCGCCTCGAGTTGCTGCTGGCTTGGAATGACGGCAGCGGCAGTAACCTGCAGGCGCCCTTGTTGATTGGCCTCGCGCAGTAGATCCAGATAGATCTGAGCATATCCGGTCACACCGATTAGTGCGACCCTGGGACGGGAAGAATTATGAAGAAGCATTTAGCGCAAAAATAGCCACGCATCATCGTAAATTGACGATCATGGATAAGGGGTTTTAACCAGAGGGGGTGAGTAGCGGGCTGGCTGTTTAAATAATATTAATAAAGCGCTTGCCATCAGCGGCAATATGGTTCAAATCTGACAGTCAGAGCCGCATCTCACCCAATCATACCCCCAAAAATCACCCTTTACCACGGCTCTCTACTCCTATGGCGATAAAATCGGTTCGTGAACTTGCCCGTACCCTCGGGCTGTCCCATACAACCGTCTCAGATGCCCTGCGAAACAACCCTCGAGTTAAAGAAGAAACGCGCAAGCGGGTCTTGGAAGCAGCAGAAGAGGCGGGTTACCAGTACAATCCCTTAGCCGGCGCGCTGATGTCCGAGATGCGCCGGTCTGGCGTCGGCACCTTCCGCGGCGTTGTGGCCGTTATCGATCTGGAAGACGCCAAGCAGCGTCCCAGCACCGCACAGTCCTACCACCGGCAACTCATGCGCGGGGCAACGGCGGCGGCCAACAACCTCGGCTTCAAGACTGAACTCTTTGTGCTCGGCCGCGAGCACTTGTCGGTCGAACGTCTGAACACCATCCTGAAATCGCGCGGTATCCGCGGCGTCTTCCTGCTGCCGGCGGGCATCTCGCCCGATATCGCGAATCTGGACTGGAGTTACTTCGCTGGCATCTACACCGACTACATCATCGAGAAGCCCGGCCTCAACTCCGTCTGTTCCGACCACTTCCGCTCGATGGTCATTGCCATGCATCGACTGAAGGAACTCGGTTACGAGCGGCCCGGTCTGGTGATGGAAGAAGCGCATGACCGGCGGCTGCTTTACCGTTGGGAGGCGGCTTTCCGCACCTTCCACGAGCACAACGACTGCTTTACCTGCGTGCCGCCACTGATGGTCAATGCGCTCGACCCAACGCCCTTCAAGCGCTGGTTTCAGAGTGAGAAGCCTGACGTCGTCCTCTCCCACCGCTCCGATGTCGTGCAGTGGATGGAGGAACTCGGCGCATCTGTCCCGGGAACTCATGGCTATTGCAGCCTGAACGTGATGACCAGCAACATGGAAGCTGGCGGGCTGGATCTGCGGCCCTATCTCATTGGTGTGCGGGCGATGGAGCAACTGATCGCTCAATTGCACCGTAATGAATACGGTGTTCCAGAAACGCCGAGTACGACGACTATTCCCGCGGCCTGGAAGCCGGGGCCTACCTTGGCTCCAGTGGAAGCTCAAGCATACTGCGAAGCGGTATAATTCGGCATCACATCTCTTACCTGATCGAGCGGAGCCTTTGTGCTCCGCTTTTTTTATGTATCGCATAGGCCGCCCGAGAGGGGGTGTCTATGCCGATGGAAGTCGCCCGATGGTATCTCGATGTGCGGAAGTCAAGATGTATTGTTGTCGGACATAAACTATTGATGGTGAGGTAACTGTAGTAAGGTTATACGGTTATTAGTCATTGTATGTGACTGTCAGATTTTCATAACATTGCCGTTTGGGTGTATTGTTAGAACACTAGAACCACGCTGGGTCTAACCAATGCCCAGTTGTTTACCCCAAGCTACTCAGGCAGTACTCACTAACCCAGCTACTCCCGACAGTTCACTGACCGAATCGGTATGAACATATATGCTGTTCATGCTCGCCGTAGGTTTGTGCCTATTGTCACAACTCTAACGAATGCAGTACACTATGACTACGTGCAAGATTCCCCTCTGCAAGAAACTACTCCCCTTCGCGTCTCTATCGTTATTACTGGCTGCAGCTCCCCATGCCTGGAGCCAGTCCGATTCCGAAGAGGATGACGAAGTCTTCGAGCTCTCGCCTTTCGAGGTGCGCAGCAGCGAGGACGATATCGGTTACTATGCCTCCAATACCCTGGCTGGTAGCCGCCTCAATACCAACATTGAAGACCTTGCATCTCCCATTACTGTTGTGACCAAACAGCAGATGCAAGACACGGGCGCGACCAGCTTCAACGAGGTCTTTCTCTATGAAGCCAACACAGAAGGTGCGCTGAACTATACGCCGATCGAACTCAATCGTGGCGGTCTGAAGGACAACGTCGGCGGTTCTGCTACCAACGGCGGCGTCAGTGCGACCGCGACGACCGCCAACCGTGTGCGTGGTCTCACCGCACCGGACTTCGGCTGGAACTATTATCCCTCCCTGGCCCGCATCCCGGCGGACGCCTATAACGTACGGTCGATCGAAATCAATCGCGGCCCGAATTCGATTCTATTCGGCTTGGGCAGCCCGGCCGGTATCGTCAACCAATCCGTAGGCTACGGCGTGCTCGGTGACGACCAGACCGACCTGCAATTCCGGGTCGGCACTGATGGTGTTCGCACCAGCGCCTCGACCAACCAGTCGATGCTGGACGACCGCCTCGCCGTATTCGTCGCGGGCGTCTACGACGAGAAGGAGTTCAGCCGCAAGCCCTCTCAGGATATTCAGCGGCGCGCCACCATTGGAGTGACGGCCAATCCCTGGAAGGGCGGTACGATCAAGGCCTTCTTCGAGAAATACAGCCGCGATCAGCGCCTGCCAAACTACATCATGCCGCGCGACGGCATCACGCCATGGCTCGAAGCCGGGCGCCCGGTATGGGACACGGTGAACCAACAGATCGAGTATCTCGATACCGGTGAAATTGTGCCCTTCAACTACACCTATAATGCAGAAGCGGGGGATTTTACCGGTGACTCGGTTCTGACGAACCTAGACTCACCCCAGTACGTGCCCGGTATTGGTTTTACTGCTTATGGTCGCTCCGGTGTTATCCGCATGCAATCCGACGGCAGCTTTGATTTCATTCAGCGCCAAGCCAATCAGCACTTCCCAGACTTCGACGCCATGGGTACGACCCGGGATGCTTGGCTCGCTGAAGATCCTGCTCGTGCTGCTATGTTCAGCCGCCGTTTGACCCAGTCTGTCCTACCGCCTACGCCGGATAACTTCGCCTCCAACTGGACGGCTCCTGCTATTACGGATAAGGCTCTTTACGATTGGACGGAAGTCAATCTGCAGGCGACCAACTTCGGGGAGTTCAACGCCGAAACCTATAACATCGAGTTCGAGCAAAAAATCATCGAAGACCTCTACTTCACGGCCGGTTGGTTCCGTCAGAATTACAAGGCCTTCGAGTTTTATCCGATGGGGCAGCAAGCGCCGGTGACGGTTTATATCGATACCAATAAATACGATATCGATGGCAGCCCAATCCCCAACTATCTACTGCCGTATGCCGAAGACTATCAGCAGGATCTCGTCCGCTCCGGCCATGACCGCGACGTCGTTCGCGCCATGTTGGCCTATGAAAAAGACTTCACGAAATACGACGGTTGGATGAAGTGGTTTGGCCGGCATCGTTTGATGGGCCTCTATCAATGGCAGGAAGATTATGACTACTACAACCGCCACCGGATCGCGTTTGTAGAGCCGTCCGTCGATCCTTGGGTAACAGATGATAAGGGCGAGAACTTCCGTTACGCCAATGATACCAGCAAGATCCCTCGTAACCTTTACTACGGTAGTACGCAGATGCGTATTACGGCCGGGAGCGACACCAGCTTCGGCGTTCCTGGCTATGGTGGTGTGACGGATACATCGATCCGTGCCTACAATTGGGAGACCGGGCAATTCCAGGCCGATCCTGTTACGCTGGAAGCGGTGCACTACGATGCCGGCAATGGCGTGGGCGTCCAGCACTCCCAAATCGAATCATACGCAGGTGTGCTGCAAAGCTTCTTCCTGGATGATCGCATCGTGACGACGCTCGGTATCCGCAATGACGAGTGGAAGGCGCAGGCAAACACCTTGGGTGTTCTCGGCGACGAACCCGCCTTGACGACCTCTGAACTCTACCCGCCATCCAACGATTACCGCCTCGCCAACGTGGACAAGCTGCGGGAACGCTTCATGCCTTACGAAACGATCGAGCAGACGACCAGTACGGTTGGCATCGTGGTCAAGCCGCTGTCGTGGCTGCACCTCCACTACAATAATTCGGAGAACTTCAGTCCGCCCCCGAGTCAGGCCTTCAGTATCTATGGCAATACCCTACCCATTCCCTCAGGCGAGGGCGAGGACTACGGGGTGTCGATCAATATGTTCGACAACAAGTTGATTGCTCGCCTGAACTTCTTCGAAACGAAGTCCATTGCGGAGCGGGCCGGCCAGGCGACCACACTGTTGGATCGGACCGCCCGGATGGATACCGCCAATCTTCGTGGATGGGCCGAGACTGTGGTGCGCATTCGCAGTGGGGAAGATCCCAGTGACGAAGATTTCCGGGAGGCTTCGCTGACCGATGCCCAGATTGCTCAGGTCGAGGAATTGACTGGCCAGCCTTATACCTGGCCCGACTTCCCGGTCGCTTCGACCCAGACAAACACCGCGGAAGGGTTCGAATTCGAGTTGATCTACAACCCGATGCAAAACTGGAACATCAAGTTTGTCTTCGCCAAACAGGAGACCGCCTATGACAGCATCCTGCCTGAATATGAGCCATGGATCGCCGACCGAATGGAAGTTTGGCAAAGCGCCAGCGCTCCGGACTTGGCGGGTGAATACGAGACATCTACTCCGGGTAACACCATCAACGTCGAGAACTTCTGGACGGGGTGGGGCTTCGGGGAAATTCCGAACCATCCCAACTCCACGGAGTGGAATCAGGACGTAGCCACCTACTTCGATCAGGTCGTCGATGCGATCGTGGCGGAAGCGCGTCAGTTGGAAGGGGCGGCACCTTACGGACAACGTGAATGGCGTGCCAATCTGATCACCAACTACCGCTTCACCGAAGGTATGTTCGAAAACTTCAGTGTGGGGGGTGCCATCCGTACAGAAGCGAAGGCGATCGTGGGTTACCACGGCCTCGTGAATGAGGAAGGGCAATACTACCAGACGGACGCGAACCGCCCGATCTACGACACGGATGTGGGCGCCGATCGTTGGGATGACCTGACCCACATCGACTTGTGGTTCAAATATGACTTCCAGCTCAATAACGGGAAGATCAACGCCAGCATCCAACTCAATATCCGCGACGTGTTCGCCGAAGAAGACCTCGTGCCGATCTACGCCAATTGGGACGGGACCGTGGCCAACTATCGCATCAGCGAGCCGCGTCAGATTTTCCTGACGACCAACCTGAGCTTCTAGACAGGCAAGGGTTTCAGACAGGAGCTTTGTTGATATGTTTCGCCTCCGCACTGCCTGGCCTGGTGCGGAGGCTTTTTTGTGCAGCGTCTCTCGGGTGAGCTAGACGCCGGTACACAGGCAAGCCGCCGGGAGTCTACCGGGCGGCTTGCGTAGCAATGAATGGATCTCTTAGCGCTGACTCAGCACGTTGCTTTCGTAGCTCTTGACCTCTTTCAGCCAGGCAGCTTCGCCGGGCGTGCCCTGGCGCTGGCAGAACTCTTCCCACACCGCCGACCACGGCATGGCCTTCGCCTGCTCGAAGAGCGCCAGGCGGGTAGTGTAGTCGCCGGAAAGCTCGGCCTGCTTCAGTTGTTCGGCGGGCTCCAGCAGCGCTTGCAGCAGGGCCTTTTGGGCGGCACGGGTGCCGATGACCCAGGCGGCGATGCGATTGATGCTCGCGTCGAAGAAGTCCAGCCCGATGTGGGTCTTGGGCAGCGCGTTGCAGCGCACGAGTTCCTGCATGATCGCCTTGGTCGGATCGTCGAGCAACACCACGTGGTCGCTGTCCCAACGGACACCGCGGCTCACGTGCAGCAACAGGTGCGGGACCGAGAGCAGGACCGAGGAAATCTTGTCGGCGATGCTCTCCGTTGGGTGGAAGTGGCCGGCGTCGAGGCACAGCACCTTTTGCTTTTTGATCGCATAGCCGAGGTAAAACTCGTGCGAGCCCACCACAAAGCTCTCGGAGCCGATGCCGAAGAGCTTGGACTCCACGGCGTCGAGGTGCTCGGATGCCGGGATGTCTTCGGCGAAGACCGTGTTCAGGCTCTCTTCCAGACGCGCGCGGTAGCTCAAGCGGTCGGCCGGCAGATCCTTCATGCCGTCCGGGATCCAGACATTGGTCACGGTCGGGCTGCCGAGCTGTTGACCCATGGCGCGACCGATCTCGCGACTGCGCTTGCAGTGTTCGATCCAGAAATCCCGTACGCTGGTGTCCGGGTGGCTCAAGGTCAGGCCATCGTCGGCCTTCTCGTGGCCGAAGCAGGTCGGGTTGAAATCCATGCCCATCTTGCGCTCGCGGCACCAGTCGATCCAGCTCTGGAAGTGGCTGACTTCGATGGCGTCGCGGTCGACGGTCTCGCCGCCGAAGTCGCCGTAGATGGCGTGCAGGTTGAGGCGATGCGTGCCCGGGATGAGCTTCAGGGCCTGATCGAGGTCCTGGCGCAATTCCGCGAGGGTGCGGGCCTTGCCGAGGTAGTTACCGGTCACGGCGAGGCCGCCACCGAGTTCACCGTCGGCATTTTCAAAGCCGCCGACGTCATCGCCCTGCCAGCAGTGCAGGGAAATCGCGACCTGGGCGAGCGTGCTGAGGACTGCCTCGGTGTCGACGCCGAGACTGGCGTAGCTTTCGCGGGCAAAATCGTAAGGAGCGGTCATGGTGTGTGGTCGAGTCTTCGGTTTAGGAGAGGTGTAGGCAGAGTTGCTGGCCGGGCCCGTGCACGCCTTCGATGAGGATACCCTCGACGTCGGCGGTTTTGGACGGGCCGGTAACCCAGATGACGTTGGGATCGTCACCCAGCTCTGCCAGGGCCTCGCTCATGGTGGAAAAGATAGGAGCTTCCTCGGTCAAAACGGCGACATGCACCCAGGGGGCGAGGGCACCCAATCGATTAGAGGTGCCGCGGTCCTTGAGGATAATGGTGCCGCTTTCGACGATGATGCCGCTGGCTTTGGTGATGCCGAAGCTGTAGCGTTCGAGCGATGCGCGGTCGAACTCCGGATGCAGCGTAAAGGCCGAGCCGAGACCTTCGCGCAGGCGGTCGATCAGTTCGGGGTCGCAATAGCCTTCGGTCACGCCATGCTCCTGCAAAAAGGCAGCGCATTCCTCGATCTTCTCATAGGCGTGGCCGTTAACGGCGGCCAGGTTGCGGGCGAAGGCCTGCCAGCTCTCTTCCGCGCCGAGGCGGGGCAGGGAGGTGAGTTGGCCGACTTCGTAGTCGGGGTAGGGCGACGCTTTGCCGGCGGACTGCAGGGGCTGGAGAGCCTCGCGGATAGCGGCGAAAATGCGGCTGCGGTCATCGCTCATGGTTGCGCTCCTTTTGGTGTTCCTTCATCCAGTTGCGGAATTTGCCGCCTTGCCATTTCGGCAGCGTGCGCTGGCGCGTCCAGGCCCGTAATGGCGCGATCGGCATCATGTCGTAGGGCAGACCGTTCAGCAGGTTGGCCGACTTCATGGCGGTGCGCCAAACCTTGGGGTGCGTCGCGAGCTCCGACCACAAAGTCATGTCCGGCGTGCCGATGGCCGCCTTGTCCGCGTGCTCCGTCTTGGCCTTGTTGCGCAGGCGCAAGAGCAAGTCGGGGATCGGGATGTTGACCGGGCAGACTTCCTGGCACGCGCCGCAAAGGCTGGAGGCTTTCGGCAGGTCCGCCAATTCCGGATAGCCTGCCTTGCCCGCAAGCAGCGGGCTGAGCACCGCCCCCAGGGGGCCCGGGTAAACGGAGCGATAGGCGTGACCGGAGGACTGACGGTAAACAGGGCAGACATTCATGCAGGCCCCACAGCGGATGCAGCGCAGGATCTCGCGACAGTCCGAGGCCAGCACTTCCGTGCGGTTGTTGTTAAAGAGGATAACGTGCATCTCCTCCGGACCCTCGGGCTGGCTCTCGCTGCGCGGGCCGGAGATAAATTCGGTGTAGACGGTCAGTTGCTGACCGGTGGCGGAACGTCCCAGTAGGTTCAACATCACGCCGAGGTCCCGGTCGGTGGGCACCAGCTTTTCGATGCCGATCAGGGCGATGTGGCACTTGGCGCCGGCAAGGCCGAAGCGCGAATTGCCCTCGTTGGTCACAATCACCATTCGACCGCTTTCGGCCGAGATGAAATTGCCCCCCGTCATCGTCACTTCGCCCTGCAGATACTTTTGGCGCAGGTGCTTGCGGGCTCGCTGCGTGATGACTTCCGGCTCGTCATTGTATTCGCCGAGGCCGTGTTTCTCGAAGGTCTTGGCGATCTGGCGGCGGTTCTTGTGGATGATGGGTTTGACCACGTGGCTCGGGTGGTCTTCGTCGAGCTGGAGGATGAACTCGCCGAGGTCGGTTTCGACCATGTCATAGCCCTTTTCGGTCAGAAAATCGTTCAGCTCGATTTCCTCGCTCGCCATGCTCTTCGACTTGCAGATGGTGCGGGCCTTGCGTTGCTGGATGATCTCGAGGATCTGCTCCTTGGCCGAGTTCCCGTCCCATGCGAAGTGGACCTGGATGCCGTTGGCGCGCATCTTCTGCTCCGCCTGCTCCAGATAGGTGTCGAGGTGTTCGAGCGTATGCTGCTTGATCTGTCCGGCCAGCTCGCGGATGGCGTTGGCGTCGGGGAAGTCGGCGGCAAGGATTTCTCGACGTTTGCTGACGCCTGAGGCGGAGCCAGCGCGGACCGCTTCCTTCACGTCGGCCGCCAACACCTCGGAAAATGTATCGATCTCCTGGTGCTTCATTAGAGGGCTCCTTCGTTGCGCAGCGCGTCACGGATGAGCTGGACGACGTGCTGGGCGTTGTAGTCGACGCCCGCTTTCTGGGCCAGCCCACGCATGTGCATGAGGCAACTCATGTCGCCGGAGACCACGAGGTCGGGCTTTTCCTGCTGCAGGTTTTCGATTTTGATCTTGCCCATTGAGGACGAGATATTGGGAAAGGCCACGGAGAACGTGCCCCCGAAGCCGCAGCACTGCTCCGGCTCACCGATCTTGACCACTTCCACGCCGTCGATGGAACGCAGGAGCTTGTCCATGGCCGCACCAGTGCCCGAGCCGCGGGTGTGGCACGAGTTGTGGACGGCCACCTTGGCCTGGTAGCGACCGGGAATGGCCTCGACGCCCAGACCGTTGACGAGGAAGTCGCAAAGCTCCCAGGTGCGGCGGGCGAAGTCCTCCATCTCGGGCAAGTCCGTCTCTTTCTCGAACGCGAGCAGGTTGCCGTGGAAGACCATGGCAGCGCAGGAGCCGGAGGGCACGATTACGGGTTGGTCGCCCGCAAAGGCGTGGGCCTGGTGGCGCGCCACCGTTCGCGCGGCCTTCCAATCGCCGCCGTTAAAGGCGGGTTGGCCGCAGCAGGTCTGGTTTTCCGGGAAATCCACGGTGCAGCCAAAAAACTCCAGCACTTCCACCGTGGCACGGGCGACGTCGTCAAAAAACGCGTCACACAGGCAGGTGGACATCAGCTGGATGTGCGGACTGCGGGGACGATCTAAAGTTTGCATAAGCAGCGGGGTTAGGCTGTTTGCTGGCAGATGGCGTCGAAACGGGCGACCACGGCGGCCAGGTCCGGCACAGGGCGGGGTGCGTACCGGTCGAGCGGGAAGGACTCTTGAATCAGTTTACGCCCTGCCGCCATATCCTCAATCACTCCCATCGCCTTCATTTGCATGATGGCGTTGCCGAGCGCGGTGGCTTCGATCGGGCCGGCCAGAATTTCGCACTCGGTGGCGTCGGCCGTCAGCTGGTTGAGCAGTCGGCTTTGGGCGCCTCCACCGACGATGTTGATGCGCTCGAGCGAAAGGCCGGTCAGGTCGCGCAGGGCGTTGAGGGTGCGGCGATAGGTTAATGCCAGCGTGTCTTGGATCGCGCGGATGATGGCGCCTTTGGTCTCAGGGATGATCTGATCCGTCTGGCGGCAAAACTCGCGGATTTTTTCCGGCATCTCACCCGGCACGAGGAAAGGGCCGTAGTCGGGATTGAGCAACACGCGCCAGGCCGGCTCTTTGGCCGAGGCCTGGTCCAGTTCGCCGAAGTCGACCTTTTCTCCGTTTGCGCGCCAGTCGCGAACACACTCCTGGATCATCCAGAGGCCGACGATGTTGCGCAGCAGACGGTTGGTGCCTTCCGCGCCGGCCTCGTTGGTCATGCCGGAGTTGAAGGCTTCCTCTGCCAGCACCATTTCGCGCGTTTCCACGCCGAAGAGCGACCATGTGCCCGAGCTGAGGAACGCCGTCGATGCGTTCATGCACGGCGCCGAGACGTAGGCGGAGGCCGTGTCGTGGGATGCGACGGTGACGACCTTGAAGTCGACGCCCAGCTCCCGTTGCAGTGCGGGCTTCAGGCTGCCCAGCACGGTCGCCGGTTGCACCACGTCGCAGAAGACGCTGCTGGGAATGCCGTAGGCCTGCAGCAATTTGGGATGGAAGCCGAGGCGAGTGTCCATCAGTTGAGACGTGCTGGCATCCGTCAACTCATTGGCTTTTACGCCGCTGAGCAGATAGTTGATCCAGTCCGGCATGAAAAGCAGCCGGTCGGCCTGCGTCACCAGCTGGTTGCCGTGCTGGAGGTCTGCACAAAGCTGATTGGCCGTGTTGAAGAACTGGTTCTGGATGCCCGTCTCTCGAAAGCGTTCGAATGGCGAGAACTTGCGGTCCATCCACGGCACGATCTGATCCGTCCGCCCGTCGCGATACTGGAAAGGATCGTCCAGCGCTTTACCCTCGGCATCGAGCAGCACGTAGTCGACGCCCCAGGTGTCCGCCCCGATGGAGCGGATGTCCGAGCCGTAGGTTTCGGCTGCCGCCTTTAACCCGCGCAGAAACTCCTCCTGCATGACCTGGAGGTCCCAGTGCAGGCCGCCGTTGCGATCGTAGAAAGGCGTGGGAAAACGGTGTAACTCGTGCAGTTTCAGCCGTTCATCCTGCCACACGACCGCGATGACTCGCGAGCTGGAGGCACCGCAATCGATGGCGATGAAAACATGTCGTGCTGAATGGGGTTCAGGAGTAGGCATAAAAGTCGGTATAACCGGAGGGGGCTTCCGCGAGACCGCCGTCTACGGCAATCACCGGTTGGACGCCCTTGTTCCGTGAAAAGTTGAGTGGACTAAAGGAATAGACAAGGAAGGGGATGGCGACGCGCGAAATTGGTTTTTCCACGCTGTTTCGTTGGGTTTTTTGCTGCCTCGAAGCGTCAGACTCGACAAAGCCCACAAATTAGGTCAAAGTCAAAGCAAAACACAGAAAACCAAAATTAAATGCTGGCATCCCAAAGACATCGCATCATCCTTGAAACGCTGCATGAAGCGGGTGCGGTTCGCACCGCTGCGCTGGCCGAACAGCTGAACGTAACCGAAGAAACGGTGCGTAAAGATCTTTTGAAGCTGGAGAATTCCGGCAAACTCAAGCGGGCTCACGGCGGCGCGGTACTTGAGGTGTCGCTGGACCGTGAACTGGACTACCAGGAACGCGAAGGGCAACAAATCAAAGAAAAGGCCAGAATTGCCAAGCGCGCGCTGCGGTTGATCGAACCGCGGTCCAGCATCTTTCTGGACGCCAGTTCCACGGTTTTGGCTTTGGCCCGCCTGCTTGAGGATCGTGAGCTGACGGTGATCACGCATGCGCAGAAAGTCGTGTCGCAGCTCAGCCATCTGGCGGACGTCAAGGTGATCCAGTTGGGCGGCAATCTGGACCGACGTTCCCTCAGCTTTACGGGACCGGCGACGATCGACAGCTTGCGCCGCTACAAGATCGACCAGTTTTTCTTCTCCTGCCGCGGTCTGCACGAGACGCGCGGACTCAGTGAAGCCTCCGAAAGCCAGGCGGCGCTGAAATACGCCCTGTTCGAGCAAGCTGAGCAAGTCGTGCTCCTGGCCGACCACACCAAGTTTGGGCTCAGCTCCTCCTATTTCTTCGGTCAGGCGGACGATCTGGACGTGGTGGTAACGGACCAGATGCCGCCGGAGCCGTATCAAAGAACTCTCAGTCCGGCCGAACTGGTGCTCGCGAACTGATTTACTCTGCCGTCTCCTTCGGGCCGAGGTAGCCACGCGGGAGCTCACCAAAGTGTAGCACCATCCTATCCACGACCACGCCGGCGTCGACCTGGTAGAGCTTCAGACGGTGGGAGCCCGCTGAAATCTCGCCGAGCGATACTTCGACCTGCAGGCGATGGTCGAGCACGGCCTGCTTCCATTGTTTGCTGCCCGTATGGCGGGTCACGTTGACCTGCTGCGGGGCCTGGTCGTCGATGCCCACCGCCAGACGTAAGCCGTGCCCTTCGTCAATCGGGTAGGTCGGCAACAGGTCGAGGGTCAGCGTCGCGGCGCCGGAGGAGGTCGTTCGGATCGCGTATTCCAGCGCCGCAGCCTTGGAAGTGCGGTTGGTCTGATCGAAAGAAGCGGCGGTGACGGGAAAGATAGCGACCGCATCGCCCGTGCGCCCCAATTCCGGGATCACTTGCCAGCTTGCTTCATCGGGCGCCGAACGAGCGGTGAAGTGCTCGGCCTCGATGGCGACCACGCCTTCATGCTCGACGAAGCGCTTCGGGGCCTGGGCATCTGCCAACAGCCCGCCGATGTCTTCCCGGGGGAAGAGCTTTGCGTCGAGTTCTTCCGCCACCAGACCCTCCGCGGGCAGCACCACGGGCACGGTCCGGAAGGAGCGCCACATGTTATCCGCCGGTTCGACCGCCATCATGCGGTTCCACTTGCCACCGGCGATCTCGTGGTTGTAGCGGTTCGTCAGTTCGGTCAGCCGTGCGTCAGACTGGCGGGCTTTCAGCCCATACTGCCGGGCGAGGGCCGGATCGTGGTTGAAGTAGTGGCGGTAGAGCTCGTTGTAGAAAATCCGATCGTTGGCCATCGCCGTCGCGACGACGGGGTAGTAGACCAGCTCGTAAAAGGCATCCTGATCGGCCTCCGGCAACTGGTCGGTCAGGCCCTCCGCCTGCTGGACCAACGCGGCAAAAGCGGCCGTGCGCTCAAGGCGTTCCTGCTCGGTCAGTGCGCTGTCGCGTTCTCGGGTGTAGGGCAGCCACCATTGCAGGTGCTCCGGGCGACGCTGGAAGTTGAGCCGGTAGTAGCCGCGCATCAGCTTCGCAATGGCGTCGGCATGTTCGGGGCCAAACTCCCGGGCAGCCCAGGTGGGCAGGAAGTCGGGTAACGTATCGAGGTTCCAGCGGTCGATATCCCAAGCCATTTGCAGGAAGAACTCCATCCCGATCTCTCCCGGTTTGATGTCGCCGACGTTGACGATCCATTGATCGCGTACGCCGAGTTCGTAGGCCTTGGCCATTTCCTCCCAGATCTGGGCCGGCGGGGTGGAGTTGAGCCAGAGGTAGGCGAGGGGGGAGCCGAGGTAGGAAATGTGATAATAGACCCCGGAGCCACCTTCCCGGGCGCGTTCTTCCGACGTCGGAAAGTGGCGGATGTAGCCGTGGTTGTCGTCGGGCCACATCAAGGTCACGTCCTCAGGCACCCGCAGGCCCTTGCGGTAGAGGTCGAGCACCTCCTTATAGGGCGTAAAGACCTGGGGCACCTCGGTCACATCTTCGTTTACGTGCTCGCGCAACATGTCGCGCTGGTCCTTGATCACACGTTCGAGCAGGGCGACCTTTTCGTCGTCGCTGGCCCCGCCCGTCATGCCGCTGTCGTGGATTCCGCGCATGCCGAGCGTGTATATGTTCTCGAAGTCCCCGTTCTGGCGCACGCGTTCTTCCCAGTAATCCGCGACTTCATCGGGATGGGTCGCATAGTTGAAGTGGCTCTTCGGCAGGGTCCATTCCGTTACGTTGTTGCGCAGCATCGGCTCCGCATGGGACGAGCCCATGACAATGCCGTATTTGGCGGCCAGCTCGGCATTCTCGGGATACAGGTTGAACGCCTTAGTCACTTCGTGCATCGCCGGCCAGATCATATTGGCCTTCAGGCGTAGTAGAAGCTCGAATACCTTGTCGTAGGTCTTCGGGCCGATGTCGCCTAGTTCCGGATCAAAAGTCTGGGCCGCCCACGGGTGCAGCGCCCAGTCTTCGTCGTTGATGAAAATGCCCCGGTATTTTACCGACGGCGGCCCCTGGACGTATGGACCCGCGGGAAGGGCGACTTGCAGGTTGTGCTCGACCGCAACGTCTGCCCACCAGTACCACGGCGAAACACCGATGGCCTGGGAAACTTCGTAGATGCCATAAATGGTACCGCGCATGTTGCTACCGGTAATGACGAGCGCCGTGTCCACTCCAGGTAAAGGATCCTGCACTGACTGGATCACAAACGACTCCCATTGGCCCTGTATATCCTGCACATCCAGCTTCCCAGCCTCGACCAGGCGGCGGATGGGTTGCTGATCCAGTTGCCCGATCAAGACCACAGTCTTTGCATTCGAAGCGGTGTCCTGAAGCAGCTCAGGGCGCTGGCCCGTGACGCGTTCGACATCGGCGGCGAGGTCGTGTGCGGCCCGAGTGATCGGGGCTGGAAGATCCTCGGCCAGCAGGAGGGGCACGGCCTTGGTCTGTCGGATGAGCGGGAAAATATCGGCATCATTCGGGGCCGCTGACTGCAAGGGCTTGGCCGTGGCAGCAGCGAAGATGAGCAGCAGGCTGATGAAAAGGCACAGAAGGCGCATGATCGAAAGGGTAGGCGTAGGGGAATTCGAAGGCGGTTAACATAACATGAAAGTTGGGACGGGGCGCGACCTGAAGGGGGCAGAAATCAGACCGTGGGAGGACGCTCCGGCACCCTCCCACCGGGATTTGTATCACGCGGACAAGTTCAGGCGAGAGGTTCTAAAGTTAGAGTCAGCAAACACTCGGGGAGCAACCATGCCACGATAAACTTCAACTGTTCACTTACCCCTTCTGTGTTATGAGAATATCCCTAAGTACCCTCGCGGTCGTGTTGGCCGCGTCTACCCCCCTGCATGCCCAGAATACCGCCTACGTGATTGAAGCGGAGTCGGGTGTGCTCGGTTCCAATATGGTCACGAGCTCCGAAGGCGATGTCAGCTGGGTGGAGATCTCGACCTCCGCTGCCGGCACTGCTCCCGGCTCCGCCGACAACGTTGTCACGCTCACCCCTTCCTTCTCTCAGGCGGGCGAATACGATCTGTATGCGCGTCTTTATGTCGGCCCTGAAACTTACAGCGACGACAGCTTTTTCTATGCAAACGCCTTCGGTTCTCCCGCCGTCGACGACGAAGCCCAATGGGTGACGATGAACCAGATCGCCGCCGCCATGGGCTATACGGAGGACGACCAATTGATTGCGGATGGAGGTCAGGCCACCACTGAGGCCTGGAAATGGGTCCGTCTCCAGACCGAAGAAGCTGCGCTCACTTATACTGTCCCTGATAACGTGTTGACCCAGACGTTCCAGTTCGCGGGCCGCGAGGACGGTCTGCGTATCGACAAGTTCGCCTTTGGTCCTCACGGCTACAGCTTCACGGTCAATCAGATCGAGAACGGCCTGCCGGGCACCGAGGGTGTGCCCGAGGAATACCAACCGGAGGGCCCGCCGATCGCGTCCGCCAAGTCCAAGTTCCTCGGCAGTGCCTACGCGGACTCGCAAGCCAAGAACTTCACCTATTACTGGAATCAGGTCGTGCCGGAAAATGCCGGCAAATGGGGCAGCGTGGAGGGTACCCGCGACACCATGAATTGGGCGGACCTCGATGAGGCCTACAACCTTGCCCAGGAAAACGGCTTCCCCTTCCGCATGCATGTGCTGGTATGGGGCCCGCAACAGCCGGGGTGGATCAGCAGCCTCGACCCCTCCGACCAATTGGCCGAGTTGCAGGAATGGTTCGATGCCGTGGCCGAGCGCTATCCGGATCTCGACTATCTCGAAGTCGTCAACGAGCCGCTGCATGCCGCTCCGGATGGGACTTCCGATCGCGCGGATTACATCGATGCCCTCGGCGGCATCGGCGACTCCGGCCACGACTGGATTCTCACCGCCTTCCGCATGGCGCGGGACACCTTCCCGGCGTCGGTGAAGCTCATGATCAACGAATACGGCGTCGTGGGCAGTAACAGCAACACGACTGCTTATCTGGACATCATCGGAGACCTGCAGGCGGAGAACCTGATCGACGTCATCGGCATCCAGTGCCACGCGTTCGAAACCCGTGGCTCCGTCGACACGATGCAGGCCAATCTGGACCGCCTCGCCGAGTCCGGCCTGCCGATCATGGTCACGGAAATGGACATCGACGGCACCACTGGCGATGACTCCGACACCGTCCAACTGGCGGACTACCAGCGTGTCTTCCCGGTTTTCTGGGAGCATCCCGACGTGATCGGCATCACGCTTTGGGGCTGGCGCATCGGCCTTTGGCGCACCGACGAAGAAGCTTTCCTGGTCGATGAATACGGGTATGAACGCCCGGCCCTGCAGTGGCTGCGCGAGTATGTCCAGAGTAGCGAAGACTGGTATGGCTACGATGTCTGGAACAACTGGGTCCAGACCGACGACTGGCTGGGCAAGATCTACGTTGGCTATGCCCCCTGGATTTGGGCCGGCGACAACTGGATCTGGATGCCGAACCCAGATGAAAGCGAAACGGGAGCCTGGGGTTACATCTCCAAATAGACGCTCATCATGGAACACTTCAACCTACATTCGACTATGAAAAATCTTTTCCCCGTTCTTGCCCTCACGTCTTTCAGCCTGCTTGCTGCGACAGGTTTTGGCGCCGTGGAGGTGACCAACCACGGTAGCGTATCCGTCGAAAATGGCCCGACGGCCTGGCCGGGCACGCCTCTCTTGGCCGGTAACGACAATCCCGTGCTGGCCCTGCCCTCGGACCACAGCGGCGAAGGCGGCGTCGAGGCGGTGGATTCGACGTATGTCGCCCAGAGCTTCCGCGTCGCATCGGATACGACGCTCGATTCGATCGCCCTCATGTTTGCCTCCGGGGGTGCTGGCTCGCACAGCATCAAGGTCTACGATCTCGGTGCGTCCGGCACGGCGCTGACCGAAGGCAGCTATACGGGCGGGACCGAATTGGTCTCCACCACCTTCACCATCGATGCCGGCTTCGATTATTCCATCGTGGAACTCGACTTCACGGAGGCCGACGAAGTGGCGTTGATGGCTGGCCACAACTACCTGTTTGAAGTCAGCAAGGACCCGGACGGTGCCGCGTTCTACTGGGCCAGGTTTAGCGAGACCAACTCGACTTACGCGGATGGGGCGCTCTTCAAGACGGGCACGTTGGCCAACGGTCAAAACGCCGATGCTGCGTTTGCGGTCTATACGAAAGCCGCGGCGACCGAGATGTGGCTGGGCTACCCGATTACGGACGACTGGGCCGACACGGGAGACTGGCTCGGCCAGGTCTACGTGAAGGAGGCCCCCTGGATCTGGACCGATCTGGGTTGGGTCTATATTCAGGAGTCTTCGGACAGCGAAACAGGAGCCTGGGGCTGGTTCGTGAAATAGTTTCGGCAGAGTATTATTTAGGGCAGTCTTGATCGGCCGTGTCGCTCCAGGCGGCACGGCCTTTTCTTTGGCCGGGCTTTGGTTGTGCGCAGTTTGACATTGGCGTTTTCTGCCGTCATGCTGCGGCTTATCAGCGTGACACGGGGTGCCCACAAGGGCTGAGAAAATACCCGTCGAACCTGCTCCGGATTGTGCCGGCGAAGGAATCGTCACCGAAAGGCCGACCCAGGTTGGCCTGCGGGGCGACTATAGCCGGGAAAGGACGTTGTTATGCCAAACTCTATCATCGAGAACCCCAGCGCCGCTCCGATCCTCAACGAACTGCGGCGGCGTAAACCCCTGATCCACTGCCTGACCAATCAGGTCGTGAAGAATTTTACCGCCAACGCGTTGTTGGCTCTCGGCGCGGCTCCGGCCATGGTCGAGCACCCGGAAGAAGCGGCTGAGTTCGCCGTCATGGCAGATGCGCTGCTGATCAACGTTGGTACGCTCGACGAAGCCCAGCAAACCGCGATCGAGGCGGCGGTGCATGCCGCCGTCGGGGCCAGCAAGCCATGGGTCCTCGATCCGGTGGCGGTCGGTCCGCTCAGCGTGCGCACGCTCCTGGCCCGCCGATTGGTGGACTATCGCCCCAACATCATCCGCGGCAACGCGTCCGAGATCATTGCCCTGTCTGGCCAGCAAAGCCAGGGGCGCGGCGTCGATAGCGGCGATACCTCCGACAAGGCACTCGAAGCTGCGAAATCGCTGGCTTACCGCACCGGGGGTGCCGTGTTGGTGACGGGGGAAGTCGATTTGGTTACCGACGGGACGCACGTTTGCCAGTGTTCGAATGGCGTGGAGCTGCTAACTCGGGTTACGGGTGTCGGGTGTGCCCAGGGCGCTATTGCCGCCGCATGTGCCGCCGTGGAGCCCAGCCCCTTCAAAGGCGCGGTGGCGGCCGCGGTGCTCATGGGAGTGGCCGGTGAGCTGGCCTCCAAGGTTTCGATGCGGCCCGGTTCATTTCAGGTCGCGCTCTTGGATGCTCTGGACGAGCTCGACGCGCAGACGCTTGCCGAACGCGCCAGCCTGGCATGAGCGAAGTCGACTACACGCTCTATCTCGTCACCGACGCTCCGGAACACTACTCCAACGGCCTCCTGACGGGAGTTGAGCAGGCGATCGAGGGTGGGGCTACCTTGGTGCAATACCGCGCCTCTACGGGCAGTCGGCGGCAGCTTTACGATACCGCCCTGACGCTGCGCGATCTGCTGCGAGGGATGGGGGTGCCGCTGATCATCAACGATTATCTGGACCTGGCGTTGGCGGTAGAGGCCGACGGAGTGCATCTGGGGCAGAACGACCTGCCAGTGACCGTCGCGCGGCGGCTACTGGGCCCGGACAAGCTCCTGGGCTTGTCGATCACGGCCCCGGAGCAGTTGCAGGCGTGCGATCCTGAGCAGATCGACTATTTGGGCATCGGACCGGTCTTTGCGACCTCCTCCAAGGACGACGCCGCCCCGGCGATGGGATTGGAGGCGTTGCGGACGCTGGCACCCCAATGCAGCCTACCGACGGTCGCCATCGGAGGTATTTCGCAGCAAAACGCCGAAGAAGTCTTTGCGGCGGGCGTCGACGGAATCGCGGTGGTCTCGGCGCTGTCTCATGCGGCAGATCCCGCCGAAGCGGCGCGTCGCCTCAGGGCCTGTGCAAAAAATAGAGCAGGGCGAACCGGCTCTATACGTCGAAGCCAGGGCTGAATGCCTCCCTTAGGCGAAGCGGGGGCCGATCTTTTCGTAGGCCTCGCTGATGATGCGCTCGGTGGTGTCCCAGTCGATGCAAGCATCGGTGATCGAGCGACCGTAGGCCAGCTGATCGATCGGCTGGGGGAAGGGCTGGTTGCCATCCTCCAGGTTGCTTTCGATCATGGCGCCAATGACGGAGCTCGAGGCGTCGAGCGACTGATCCAGCAGGTTGCCGAACACCTCCGGCTGACGGCGGTGGTCCTTGTTGCTGTTCCCGTGGCTGCAATCGACCATGACGGCCGGCTTGAGGCCCGCCTTGCGCAGCAGCTCGGCGGAGTCCGCCACATGAGGCGCATCGTAGTTGGGCCCCTTGTCGCCGCCGCGCAGGATGAGGTGGCAATAGGGATTGCCGCGTGTGCTGACGGCGCTGGCCAGCCCTTGATGACTGATGCCGAGAAAAGTCTGCGGCTGGCTCGCGGCCTTGATCGCGTTGATCGCTACCTTGATGTCACCACTGGTGCCGTTCTTGAAGCCGAGCGGCATCGAAAGGCCGCTGGCCATCTGGCGGTGGGTCTGGCTCTCGGTGGTGCGGGCGCCGATGGCTGCCCAGCAAACGAGATCTGCGATGTACTGGGGCGTGATCGGGTCCAGAAATTCGGTTGCCGTCGGCAGCTTGAGATCCAGCACGTCCAGCAGGAACTGACGGGCGACCTTCAGGCCGTCATGGATATTGGCGGTCCCGTCGAGGTCCGGGTCCATGATCAAGCCCTTCCAGCCCACGGTCGTGCGCGGCTTCTCGAAATAGACGCGCATGACCAGCTTCAGGCGGTCCTGGACCTGAGGCGCGAGCTCGGCGAGGCGGCGGGCGTAGTCGAGCCCGGCCTGGGTGTCATGGATCGAGCACGGGCCTACTACGACCAGCAGGCGGCGATCGTCGCCAAAGATGATACGGTTGATCTCTTCGCGCGCCTGAGCAATGAAGTTGGCTTGCGGTTCGGGACGGGCGATCTCACGGCAAAGCAATTCAGGCGCAGGCAGCACGCTGTAATCAATGACGTTGGTGTCGGATAGTTGCGGGGCTTGCACGGCGGTTTTCGGCTGATGTGGAAGCGAAAAACGAGCATTACGCACTCCGGGAGACGGACGGGCAAGATTTAAAGCGGAAAGGTGACTTGTCGCCACACCCGAGCGTGTTTACAAACAGGCACCATGGCGGAAATTCCATACTTCTGGAGTCAACCGGCCGCCCTCATCCGGGTGACGGGTGAGGATGCAGGCGACTTTTTGCAGAGCCAGTGCAGCCAGGACCTGCGCGGTGGGGCGGGCAGTGTCCGCTACGGGCTTTGGCTCGATCACCGGGGGCGCATCCAGGGAGACAGTTTTGTGCTGCAACTGGAGGCAGAGGCCTTTCTGTTGTTGAGCTACCATACGCCAGCCGAGCTGCTGCAGCAAAAGCTCGAGCATCACATCGTGGCTGACGATGTGGAATTGGAAGACCTGACGGACAACTGGCAGCTCTTGAGCATCGTGCCGACCGCCCATGGCGCGACCCTGCCCGATGCGGTGATCGCCGCGCCGGAACGAGGTGCATTCATCCAGCAGGGTGGCGTCATCGTCTTCCAGGGGCGCCGTGCCCGCACGCCGTGGCTCGAAGTGCTATGCCCCGCGGAGCTGGCGCGCCCGATGGCGACCTCGCTGGAAGACCTGGACGAGTTCGAGATCCTCTCCCCCGAGGAGGTCGAGACGCTGCGCCTCGAGGCGGCCTTGCCGCGTGTCCCCGCCGAAGCAGGCCCGGAAGACACGCCGGGCGAGGTGGGATTGATGGACGGGGTGTCGCTGGAGAAGGGCTGCTATCTGGGGCAGGAAGTGGTGAACCGCATGGCGCGCCTGGATCGGGCCTCCAAGCGCCTGGTGGCGGTTGATCTACCTCGGGAGGTGCCCGTGCCCTCAAAGATCCATCAGGACGGCCAGGAGGTGGGGGAATTGCGCAGCTGCGTGACGACGCTCGATGGTTACCAAGGCTTTGCCATGATCAAGGTGAAGGCCCTTTCCGACAGCCAGCCGTTGCGGATCGATTCCAATGAGATCTATCTCCACGGAGCCCACGGATGAGCGCGTTGAGTGAAGGACCGTATGTGGATCAGGTGGCGACGATTTTCGAGCGATTGGGGGCGGAGCCGCAGCAGGCGAAAACCATGGCGAAGCAGCTGCTCAAGCGGGCCGAGCAGCTTTCTGCCGAGCAGGACGTAACGCCGGTGGAGGCGTTGCAGGAGCTTTTGCAGAAGGCGGTGCAAGGTCGCCAAGGCTTCTCTCCATCAGAGAAAGAGGGTCAAGGGCCGGATTCCAGCAAATAAGCGCCTTCCGGGAGCATCTAGCGGGGAAAATAGGTTGACGAAGGCCTAACCCGGTGCTTTTCCTTGGCGCGACTATCTATTTCTGAACCAACAAGCAAAGGATTCTATTAACATGAAAAAAGCTGAGTTAGTCGAAGCGGTGCGGCAACAATTGGGTGAAGAAACCTCCAAGGCGTCTGCCGAACGTGCCGTCGACGCTGTGATCGCTGGCATTAAGCAAGGTCTTCAGGAAGATCAGAACGTGACCCTCGTCGGTTTTGGTACCTTCTCCGTGGTGGAACGCGCGGCCCGTACCGGGATGAACCCGCAAACCAAGGAAAAGATCCAGATCGCGGCCTCGAAGGCCGTGAAGTTCAAGCCGGGCTCCGGCTTGAAGGACGTTCTCTAAGCCTGAGACTTTCGTTCCTTTCGTAGATCCGGTTCCCGCTGTGGAGCCGGGTCTTTTTTTGTCCAGTTTTCTCCACGGCGAGAGCTTGGGAGGACAAATTTAGGCATCTCCTGTCAACTGCCGCCCGCAGATTGTGCGCACCCTTTACAACTTGCCCCCCAGAGGATGGATTTTCGGAAAAAGAAGTGGGTTGGCACCGCGGCTGCTTCTTTATGTTTCAGTCAATTACCAACAGCATGGTTTGGCAAGATAAGTCAGTCAGTTAATGGGGTATAACGGATTAATCCCTAGTTGGGAAGAAAGTGGGGCCGGACGTTTGGGGTTTTCGTCCGGCCCCTTAATTTTTTGAAAAAGAGCCTGCTCGCCGAAGGAGACGAAAAAAGCCCCGGAGGGGCCGGGGCTTCGTCAAAAAAGAAGAAATGTGCGTCTCTTGTCTAAAGTAGATAGCGCTTCACGCGGTCCAGAAAGGCCCGACTGCGCCCTTCGTCACCAAAGAGGCCCACTCGCACGCGGATCTGCGTCGAGTTCTCCGTAATAGGGTCGAGGGCGATCACCCACTTGTCGTCCTTCTCGTCACGGTAAGTCAGGACGACAATCTGTTCGTCCGTCTTCTCGTTGATAAACGCGAGGCCGGATTGTTGGGCCACGGTTGTTACGGCCTCTCTCAGGCGCTGCTGAGAGACGGGAACGTTTTCGACATACTCTCCGCGGATATAGCCCACTGTGCTCGCGCCGGCCCCGGCGGCAGCGCCGACAGCGACCACCGCACAACCAGCCGCGCCGAGCGTGGCCAAACCCAACAGAAGAGCCATCACGCACTGCTTCCAGCCAAACTTCATATGTTGCAGCATAGCAAAGAGTTGATGGCAAGCAACCTAAAGAAATGATTTCTGGTCGGTTTCCTCGGGCACTCAGGCGGCCGATTCGGAACCATCATTGTGTTCCTGGCCCTGGCTGTTTTCGGCCTGCTCGGTCTTGTCCATCTCGTAAGGCTTGCCGGTGAGGCAGGCGATGAACTTTTTCATGGCAGGCGTCAGCACACGGCCCTTGCGGTGGATAATGGCCAGCGGGCGGGTCGCGTTCTTGATGTGACCTCCGAGGCGCACTTCGCGCAACAGCCCTTGGGCGACCTCCTGACGGATGGTGGCTTGCGGTACGATCGCCACGCCGGCGTCAATCTCGACCGCACGCTTCACTGTCTCGATGTTGTCGAACTCCATCACTGGCTCGGACTCGATCTTGGCTTCCTTGAAGATCTGGTCGGTCGCCTTGCGGGTGGGGATGTCCTGGTCGAAGGCAATGAACTTCTCCTCACCGATCAGCTTGGGGTCCACCGTTTCCATATCCGAGAAGCGGTGCTTGGGGTGGCAGATGAGCACGAGGTTGTCTTCGAGGAAAGGCACCACGTCCAACTGGCGCATCTTGATCGGGTAGGCGACGAGGCCCATGTCGACCGAGTTGTGCAGGATGTCTTCGTAGACGAGGTTGGAGCGTCGATACTCCACGCGTACGTTTACGGAAGGGTATTCCTTCAGGAACTTGGTGATGTAAGGGGGCAGCTCGTGCAGGCCAATGCTGTAGATCGTGGAAATGTGGATGGTCCCGCTGATGACCTTGCGCATTTCCTGCAACTCGCTATTGAGTTTTTCGTACCGGTGGAGGATATCCTTGGCGCTCTCGTAGAGTTTTTGCCCTTCGCGGGTGAGGCGGAATTGCTTCTGGCTTCGATCAACGATGAGGACCTTGAAATGCTTCTCCATCGAGCGGAGCTGCTGACTAACGGCCGATTGGGTAATTCCATTTAGCTTGGCAGCTCGCGAGAAACTCTGACTCTCGACTAAATCAGAAAAAATTTTGAAGTTCTCGATGTGCATAATGTAGTCTGATAGCGGGGCAATATGCGCATTTCAATATAATAATAGCTAATCTATCAAGATGTCTGCGATTTCAAAGGGTTATACTTATGACGGCTTTACAAATCGATTAGCCGATCTGGAACGCGAGATAAGTTCAGTTTGTGGACGTTGTGGTCGTGCGCGCCATGAAGTTGAGCTTATGCCTGTAACGAAGACTTGGGGCCCCGAAGCGGTCTCCTGGTGCGCACGAGCGGGCCTGAAGCGGGTCGGTGAAAATCGTGTCCAGGAGGCGGTGGACAAACAGGAACAGGTGCCGGAACAGGTCGCCTGGGAGCTGATCGGTCACCTGCAGTCCAACAAGGCCAGGCAGGGGGTGACGCACTTCGCCCGCATTCAGAGTGTCGATAGCGCCAAGCTGCTGCGTCTGCTGGATCGCTATGCCGGCGAAGCGCGGGTAAAGCGCGCCGTCCTCTTGCAGGTGAATGCTGGTGAAGACCCCGCCAAATACGGCGTGACGGTCGAGCAGACCCCTGCACTGCTCGAAGCAGCTCTAGGCTGCGAAAATCTGATCGTAGACGGATTGATGACGATTGCCCCACTGGAGATGGACGACCGCTCGGTGGCCCGGCGCTGCTTCGCCCGTTTGCGGGAGACACGAGATCGGCTGGCCGAGCAGTTTGGGGTACCGCTGCCGGTGCTCTCCATGGGCATGAGCGGGGATTGGCGTGAAGCGGTCGAAGAAGGCAGCACGTTGATTCGCGTGGGCAGCGCGCTCTTTGGCCAGCGCGGTTGATCGCTGCGGTTTGGAGTTGCGGGCGCAGCTTCTTATGGGTTGAACTATTCCCGTGGCAAATCGGATCCTCAGTCCAGATCGGGAGGCCGCAATCGTAGCGTTGCTCGATGACGATTCCCCGGTGGTGCAACAGGCTCTCCTGGCCGAACTCAAGCGCCTGGATGACGTTGGCCTGAGCCTGCTGCGCAAGGTGATGCGCGAGGAAGTAGACCAGCGCGTGACGATCGCTCAGCGTTTGCTTGAGCAGCTGGAGGGGCCGAATCCTGCCTCCGAATTCGTCCGCTTTATCGAGAGTCTCCACTATGAGCTGGAGACAGGGTTGTTGTTGCTCAATCGCGTGGCCAAGCCGGATTTTGCGCTCGAGGTGGCGCGTCGTCAGCTGGAGGTGATCGCCCAGCGCTGCCTGGAGTTGAGCCCACAGCCCAGCACGCCCTGGGAGCGCTGCAAGGTGATCAATCGGGTTCTCTTTCATGAGTATGGCTTTCGCGCCAATGCCGAGGATCTCGACGATCCCCATAACAGCCTGTTGAGCTCCGTACTGATGCGCCGCAAGGGCGGTCCGCTCATCCTCAGCGCCATCTATTTGCTGGTCGCGGATCGCTGTGGGCTCGAGCTTTCGCCTATCAGCTTGCCGAAGCACTTTTTGGTGGCCCATTTCAGCGAAGGCATCCCTTTTTACATCGACCCGATTGAGCGGGGTCGCTTCCGGCTGCCGGACGAAGTTGAGGGCATGCTCGACAAGGAGCAAGGCCTGCACCCGGTGCAAGTCATGGGCCCGGCGCCCGTCGGAGCGGTACTTTGCCGCGCCTGCCGGGACCTCGTCCACCAGTATTCGGTGCGGAACAACCCGCGCCTGGCGAAGGTTTTCGCTGGCTTTGTCCGTACCTTTCAAGAGACTTACCGGCGTCATGCCGAATCCTGAAGCTGTGGTGCCTCCCGACCGCGTATATACGCTGGACGATCTGGAGTCGTGGACGTTTGCCGGTCCCTCGCTGGCCGTCCTGGGTCAGCCGGTCACTCACTCGCTGAGCCCCATCATGCACCGGGCTGCGCTGGCCGAGTTGTCCAAAGAGGACTCGAAGTTCGCCCGATGGAGTTACTTTCGCTTTGCGGTAGATGCCGACGACCTGGAATCGGCGCTGCCGCGCTTCCATGCCAAAGGTTTTCTTGGGCTCAACCTCACGGTGCCGCACAAGGTGCGTGCGGTCGAGCTGGTGAAGTCGATTGATCCTTCCGCCCGGGAAATGGGTGCCGTGAACACACTTGTTGCCCAGGAAGAGGGCTATGCGGGCTACAACACCGATGGCGAGGGGCTCAGCCACGCGGTGCGGGAAGAGCTGGGGCGGCCGCTGAAGGACCGTGAAGTAGTGCTAATGGGCGCCGGCGGTGCGGCGCGCGCTATCGCGGTGCAGCTACTGAAGGAGGGCTGCCGCAAGCTCTGGATCGGCAACCGTAACCCGCAGCGCTTGCACGAGCTGATGAAGGCCTTGCAGCCGCCTTTTGTGGAGGAAGCGCCGCGAGTCGTTGGTTTTGCCTTCGATGAGATTCCCGAGACTTTGCCCGAAGCGCCGTTGATCATCAACGCGACCACCCAAGGCCTGAAGAAGGACGACTCGCTGCCGATGAGCCTGGACCATTTCGGCGACGGCACGCAGATCTACGACACAACCTATGGCTGCGCCAATATCTGGCGGCGCACGGCCGACGCCCGCTCGTGGGATTACGCGGATGGCTTGGCGATGTTGGTCGCCCAAGGTGCATTTTCCCTTCAGCGCTGGACGGGCAAGCCGGTGCGACTCGAGACGATGCGCGCCGCGGTGGCGTTGGCGTTGGCGCCCCGGTTGGCTTGACCATGGAGACCGAAGCGATACTGGCACCCTTCCCCTGGCTTTTCGGCTCTTTTGCTTTTGTGCTCGGAGCCTGCATCGGCAGCTTTTTGAACGTTGTCATCCTCCGCCTGCCGCGTGGAGAAACGTTGGGCGGCCGGTCACACTGTTCCTGTGGGCAGATGATCCGCTGGCATGATAACATCCCCATCCTCGGTTGGGTCATTTTGCGGGGACGAGCACGGTGTTGCGGCAGTCCCTTCAGTATCCGCTATCCGTTGGTCGAGTTGCTGGTGGGCCTGCTGTTCCTTGGCGTCTGGTTGCAGTATCCACCCGTAGCGGCTGGTATTTTTGCCGTCTTCGTTTCCTTGATGGTCGTCGCGGCTGTTGTCGACCTCGATACGATGGAGATCCCGGATTCGACTTCCATCGGCGGCTTCATTCTGGGGGTCTTGGCCAGCTTTGCCTGGCCGCAGTTGCACGGGGTTTCAGGTGACCTCTATCTCTTCGATGCGTTCCAGTCCGGGTTGTCTGCCGTGATCAACGGCTTCGTTGCGTCTGCGCTTATCCTCTGGATTGGCATCCTGAGCAGCGCCCTGCTCAAGAAGGAGACGATGGGGTTTGGCGATGTAAAGCTGATGGCTGCCATCGGCGCCTTTTGCGGCTGGCAGGGCGGGCTGTTCGCGCTCTTTGGCGGCGCGACAATCGGCACAGTATGCCTGGCATTATGGTATGGCCTGAAAGCCGTATGGCCGCGCAAGGCTGGTGAAATAGTGCCGGAGTCTCAACCGGTTTCGGCCGAGCAGGGCTACCGCGAAGCCTTTGAGCTGGCGGCAAAGCATCCCGATGAATGGGAAATCGAGAACACTGGGCCGATCCCCTTCGGTCCAATGCTGGTTGCTGGAGCGCTGGTTTACCTGATTCTGCTGCGCGAACCGGTCGACGCCTTTTTCTTTGAGCTGCAGGCGCTGATTTTTGGCGGGTAACATACCTGCGAAAAAAGGCGCGCCAGCCAATGCTCGCGCGCCTTCGGGATGGAAAGACTGTAGATCGGTTCCGCCTGGCTACGCGGTGCGACGGCGATAGAAGACGATCCCCAGCGCCAGCAAGCCGACTCCCGCAGCATAGGTGGAGGGTTCCGGAATGGCAGTGTTGACGACCATCCATTGGCCTACTGTCGGCTCCGCTTCGAAGGTGTATCCCGGGTAGATGTTACCGGAGGTGCCCACCGAGGGCAGAGAGGCGGCAAATGCAGAAAAGTCAAAAACGGCCTCTCCGGTGAACGCAGGGCTGCTGGTGTCGAAGACCTGGCTTTCGGATCCTTCGTTGGTCGCCGTATAGACGCTCAGATCGTCACCTTGTCCAAAATTGATCGTATTGTCGTACTGATAGGTGCCGTACCGATTGTAGGTGGCGGTGGTGCCGATGACGGGCGACAGATCGCCGCCTACTGGAGCCCCCGCCGCAACTTCAATCGTGTTGCTGGTGAAAAAGTTCTCGATGGTGATACCGCCATTGATGTTCGAGTTGTAACTCGAATTGGCAGCCGCAAGGTTGTCGGTCGCAGTGAAGCGGACCGCCGCCGGATTGCTGATATCGATTTCGAGCAGAACAGCCGCCTGAGAGGCCGTCACCGAGCATAAGCCGGCGAGCAGGGAGAAAGCTATAGGACGATTCATAGGGGAGATGCGTATTGCAGGAGAATTCGACGATTATGTAACGGTAACAAGCTGAATGTTCATCTGTCTTGAGTCAATCGGTTTACCGACGAGATGTTTCTAATAACTTATTGAAGAAGCATATAAAAAGTCTTGAATGCTTGAGATGCGTGCCGCTGAGCTCCGATCTCTGACCGAGCAGCTTCTATCTCATGAAGTAGAGAGCGGCGCCTATGCTTCATCTCTGGCCCGCGTCTTCAGTTCAATCGATCCGGCGTTGGATTTTGATGAAATTTTTACTCCTGCAGGTACGGCTATTTCATCGTTCGATGCAGGGCTTTGTGTTCAGGATGCTGCACGCACCGCAAAGTTTACCAGAGGTATTCATGCTGCAATGAGAGACCTTTGGCAGACACGGCCCAAGTTGCGTATTTTATATATAGGTACAGGTCCGTACGCGACATTATTGATGCCGCTGTTGGTTATGGGCGGAACCAGCGCGTTGGAGAGAGTTGATCTGGTCGAGGTGAATCCGTCATCCGCACGCATGCTGCAGACGTGCCTGGACCTCCTGGAGCTGGACCAACGCCGCATCCATCTGTATGCAGCGGACTTCATGAGCTGGGAGACGCCCCACCGCTACGATCTGATTATCTGCGAAGTAATGGCGGCCGCACTGGTGCGGGAACCGCAAATGGCAGTCGTGAAAAAAGCTCGAGGACTGCTTTCACCGGGGGGCGTTTTAATCCCCGAGCGGATCTCCCTTTTCTGGGGACTTTCGAATCAAAACCGCGAGCCTCGCTGGCCGAGTGGGATGAGCCGCGTCCCTCCTGCGCGTTATCAGTGGACGCATTTGGGCGATCTTTCAGCTGCCGAAACCCCGCCGACCACAGTCGAACTAGAAGTGAAAAGGGCGCATTGCGAGGGCCAGGAGCTGACGCTCTTCACCGAAGTGCAGGTCTACGGTGAAGAGGTGCTGCAGGATGCCGAGTCGATGATCGTCAATACGGTCTGTGTCTTTTCAGATTTCCGGGCGTATCCGTGTCGACTCCGGCTCCATTATGTAGAAGGCCCGCGGCCCGGGTGGACGGCTGAGCCGATCAGGAGCGGGGAGGGTAATTGCCTTCGAGGCAAATGACGAAATTCACCACCAGAAACGGCTGCATATTGGTGTGGGGAAGGCCACCTCCTGTCGTTTGATTGGTGACGTGAAAGGAGCCATCCACCGGCGCATCGCTTAGGGATACCTGGGTGCTGGTGATGACCGACCCTTGGTTCAACTCCACATCGGGGGTATTTGTGTTGAAGGTATCGTATTGCGTGGTGGTGCGCCCTGTCTGGGCTACTGTCGCCAGAGATGCGCCGGTCGTGGCCGTGGGTTGGGTAGCGTTTTGGTCGCTGGCGAACAACTGGCTCGAAGAAGTTGCTGTGGCGGTGGCCTGCGAGGTCTTGGCGATCAGTTGACCGGTTTGCACTGTGGCGCCGTGTGTATGTTCCGGCATCTGGCTTAGAAGGAGCGATACGGTTTCGGAACCGTTCATCATACCGCGGGTATACGTTGTGCCTGAGTAGGGGTTTGTGCCTTGGCCTAGCGGAATTCGACCCTGGAGGTTGGGTAGCCCAAACGTTACACGTCCGTCGCCTCCGTAGGTTGTGCCAATGATAGAAAAGAGCGCTTGGTATTGTGCAATCTGTAACAGGGCGCCGTTGCAGAACGCCCAATTGCGAGGAGCAAAATCGCCGCCGAATATTTCAATTGATCCAATGAATGAGTCGGGTCCCATAAGGTGTATTGTGTTGAGGTTGTTTAGGAGTAATGGGATCCTATTTATACTGCATAAAACACTTGAACACAAGCTAAGCATATCCGCGTTTAAATTAAATTATCATGTAAGCACTTCCCTTTGAGATGCTTGAGACTCGTGAGTTTTTTCTTCTTGCCGGCCAACCCAACTGGATAGGATGAGGACGGCTTGACGGGCTGATCTTGGGGGCTTTCTCCGGGCTTGCAGGATTCGCGGGGGTAGCCTAGCTTGTCTAGTATTATGGCCATTGGCACCCTCAACTATGAGCCGCAGGTATTCAATCCCGTGCAGGAAGCGGCACCTTTGACGCCCCTGCAGGAAGAGATTCTGGAGCTCAAGCGCCAACGCAACGCCGTCATCCTGGCTCACAACTACCAGATCGAGCCGATCCAGCGTATTGCCGATTATCTGGGCGACTCCCTCGGACTCGCTTATGAAGCGGCCAATGCCGATGCGGATGTGATCCTCTTTTGTGGTGTTCACTTCATGGCGGAAACGGCCAAGATCGTGAACCCGCAGCGCACGGTGATTCTGCCGGACGCCGAAGCCGGCTGCTCGCTGAGCGACTCGTGCCCCCCGGAAAAACTGAAGGCCTACCAGGACGCCAACCCCGGCCTCTATACCGTCGCCTACATCAATTGCTCGGCGGCAGTCAAAGCACTGGCCGACGTCATTGTGACGAGCGGCAACGCGGTAAAAATCGTCGAGCAGATCCCCGAAGACCGGGAGATCCTCTTCGTGCCCGATCAAAACCTCGGGGCCTGGGTTTCGCGGCAGACCGGGCGCAAGATGCGCCTGTGGCCAGGCTCGTGCTACGCCCACGTGCTCTTTACGACCCGGGCGATCGAAAAGGTGCGCGGCGAATTCCCGGACGCCCCGGTGGTTGCCCACCCGGAGTGCACGCAGGCTGTGCGCGATCTGGCGGACGAAGTCTGCTCCACGGAAAAGATGGTGCAGTTCTGCAAGAACACGCCCGCCGAGCGCATTATCGTCGTCACGGAGACGGGGATGATCCACCGCCTGCAGCGCGAGATCCCGCACAAGACCTTTATTGCCGGGCCGACGGATACCTGCGCCTGCAACAACTGCCGTTACATGAAGATGAACACGCTCGAGAAGGTGCGCGATGCCTTGCTCAAGCTCGAGCCGAGCATCGAAATGGACGAAGATCTCCGCCAGCGGGCCGAATTGCCGATCCGCCGCATGCTCGAGTGGAGTAAGCGCTAGTGAGCGCATCCGCGTCTGCTGCGGCCACAGCCGATCCGACACCCGAGGTCACGCGGAAAACCTTCCGCTGGGACCTGGTTCGCGGCGCCTGCCATGGAGTGCTCGAGAGCGTCTGGCAGGCGTTCGCGCTCGTGATCGCCATTCGCTACTTCCACGCGAGTGAGACGCTCAAGCCCTTCATCGCTGCAGGGTGGGGCATCGGCTTGCTTTCGGCCTTCTTTGTCATGCCCCTGGTGGCCCGTATGCCAGTGAGGCAGGCAACGGCGGCTGCGATCTTCTGCGCTGGCGGTTCCGTGTGCCTGGTGGGGGCCTCGTTTATGCCGACCATCGTCGGCTACGTGGTGCTGATGCTGCTGTTCCCCGTTTTTGTGGCGCAGGCGGCGACCATGCTCACGCAGCTGCTGGCCAACAATTACCCTTCCCAGCAGCGCGGCAAGCGTCTGGCCGCCGCCAACCTGTTGCTGGCCTCATCGAGCATCGGTGCGGCAACGTTGTTTGGCTGGCTGCTGGATGCGGACCTGGAAAACTACCGCATCCTGCTCTGGATCGCGGCTGGAGTCGGCCTCGTGGGTTCCTTCGCCTTTTGGCATATTCCGTCTGCACCTGCCAAGGACCTGACCGTGCGCAACCCGTTGCAACACTTGCAGTTGATCCGGGAGGACAAGACTTTCCGCCAGATGCTGATTGCCTGGAAGCTATTGGGTGTGGGCAATCTGATGATGTTGCCGCTGCGGGCAGAATATCTGGCGAACCCCCAGTACGGCCTTCAGCTCTCCAATACGGAGATCAGCCTGCTGCTGGTGACCAACGTCGCCGTTTTCCGCATTCTTTCGACCTTCGTTTGGGGATATCTCTTCGACCGCTTCAACCTGATCTATACGCGCGTGGCGGTTAACCTGTGTTTCTTCGTTTACATCGCCGTGTTCTTCAACGCGCGCGAAATGTGGCAGCTCGCCATCGGCACGGCCTTCTTGGGCATGGCGTTTGGGGGCGGGGGCATCCTCTGGCAAATCTGGGTGACGAAAGTGGCGCCACCACCTTTGGTGGGAGCCTATATGAGCATTCACGGCGGGCTTACGGGCGTTCGTGCGGCGCTGGCACCTTTCCTCGGTTACGCGATTCTCAGCTACGCGCAACCCTCGGTTACCGCCTGGTTTTCCTGCCTGCTGATCGGTACATCCACCTGCATGTTCCTGCCCTTGCGACACGTGCTGCCGGAGCGGGTACAGTAGAAGGCCGCCCCAACACAGGACGGCCTTCAACACCTCTGCTTGTTACTGCTTCTATCTATCTTACTGCTTCACTTCCAATTTGTTGCGGACATTCATCGCAGTGGCCTTCTTGACCGCTTGCTCGATGGAGTCCTTGCTTTGGTCGGAGGATACGCGGCCATCGAGCACCAAGGCATCGCCTTCACGCTGAATCCTCACTTGTTGCAAATCTTCCTGGACTTCCGGGCTGCCCTTCAGGTCTTCATGCAGGCGCTGCATCAGAGCAGTTGATTCTTGATCCATGTCTTGCGCGACCTGCTGGCTTTCGTCTGAAGTCACCGGGTCGGCCGTTTCTTCCGAACTCAGCGGGCGGTCCGTGCCCATGGACATGTCGGCGCTGATGCTCATGTCGCCGACCGGTGGGCGACGATGGATGCTCTTGTCCTGCTCCGTCTCGGTTGAGGTCGAGGCTGTCGCATCGTGGCGCATCTGTTTCTCTTCCGCCTTGTGGCGGGCGTTTTCCTGATTCGTTGGCAAGCCCGCCAGGGTGCCGCGAACTTTCTTCGACGCAGTCGCGACGGTATTGTCGGTGCTGAAGCGCAGATCCTTGGCTGAGACGCGAGTCGATTCGCCGCTCTTGTCGTCTGCGGAGATGGCCGTCACCTGATAGGCGACAACCTTATCGTCTGCGTGCTCAACGTCCGTCACACGGCCGAGCATACGCCCATCCGGGCCGTAAATCTCCGCGCCGATGCGCGCCTGACCGATCTTGCGTTCCGTCGTGGAATCGCTGCTTTGGGCTTGGTCGTGATGCTGATCGGTATGGTAGACAGGGGTTGTGGAGCCTTGCTGGCGCGCTTCGTCGTAATCCGTTTCGGCAAAGAGTCCGCCTGCCAGCAGCATGGTGGTGGTGAGGGCAATGATCTTTTGATATTTCATGGCTGTTCAGGGGTTGTGGTTTGCCCTCTGAATATCATGCCCCATGCCAACGCCAGCCCTTCAAGCCTGCAATATGCTGTAAATCAGGAAGATTTGAATTCCAAGCGCCAGCCGCTATGGGAGCGTCAACAAGCAGATGAAGCAATCTGCACGCGACATTCATGTCGTGTTGGCAAAACGCTTGCCGTCCCGCGAGGAGCTTTGGCGTATGGACGGGGCTACTCTCGGATATCGAAAATCCGGCTGAGCAGATCCTTGCCTTCGCTGTCGAGACGAGCGGTTTCTCCATCCCACTTCACCACATCCCGGCAAGCAAACTTCTCGAGCTGCTCTGGATCGACGGCTACGATCTTGACCGCGCCGTAGTCGCCCAGGCCTTGCGCTTCATCCTGTGAGAGAGGGCGCAGTGTGAGGGGCAGCCCGTAACCGGTGAGGCTGACTTCCCAGCCTTCGACGCTCTGCGGCAGGGGGCCGTCGAGCAGGGTGGGATAGCGCTTCACCAGATCGGGAATCACGCGGGTGCGGATCTGCAGGACCGCGGCGGGAGGCATGCTCGCCCAAAAGAGCTGCAAATCGTCGGCCTCGCCATTGGAGAAAAAGGTGTAGAACTCGCGGGGATCGAAACCGACCAGATTCATGCCGTTCCAGATTCCGTGCTGATTCTTGGAGCCAAAGGGCTGACGGTCATACCAGCTCTGGAAGTCGTCCGAGAGGCGCAGGCCGATCTCCAGGTGCACGTGCGCCCGCTGGCGCGGGATGGAGTAGCTAGCACTGCGCCCGAGGATGCCCAGTTTGGTGCCTTCTTTCACGTCCTGGCCCACCTTCAAGTCGTCGTCGATGGAACGGAGGTGGGCGTAGAGCGAGTAGACCGATGGCTTGAGCCCAGTATGCTCGAGCACCACGTAGCGGCCGAAGGAGCTGTCGCCGGCAATCGGGTTCATGTAGACCACGCGGCCAGGCATGATCGCGTGGACCACATCGGTGGCCTCGCGGCGGTTGTCCCAATGCGTCGCCGCGATGTCGAGTGCCTCGTGAAAGCGGTGACCATTGGTGCGCACGCAGCCGAACAAGGCCGATTCCGGGTCGCCGCTCACGGTAGGCTGCGCCCAGTCTTCCAGCTGGTCGCCCTCCAGAATCGAGGGGCCGTCAATGGGCCAGAGCAGCGGAACGGCCGCGGCACGTAAAACAAACAAAAAGAGGCAAGGGCAGAGGCAAAGGAGACGGATCATGAACTTTCGGATGCGGCGTTGAGCGAAGAAACCAGTAGTGCCTTATCGCCGGATTTCAAACTCGGCGAGCAGGTTCACGAAGGGAGGGAACCCCTGCAGCGTCTGCAGGTCTTCGTCGCGTAGCATCCACTCGTAGTCGCTATACCCCTTCTGCAGGGCGAGGCGCAGGCGTTCTACCGCATCGTCCTTGCGCCCTTTGAGCGCGAGGCTGCAGGCGAGGTTGTAATGGTGGGTGGCATTGTCCGGACAGAGCTCGACGAGTCGATGGTCCAGCTCCAGTCCATCGTCAATGCGCCCCGCCTTGGTGTAGTAGCCCGCCAGCATTTCCATGACATCAGCGTCCAGAGGCTGTTGTCGCAGGACGCTCTCGCAAAAGGTGATTTCGAAATGCCAGTTTTCCGCCATGTCTATCAGCACGGTAACATATCCGTCTGATCAGGCAATGCTAAGGTGACAACTGCTAATGGAAGTATTTTGGGTTTGCGGCCCAAGATAAGAGCCGATAACCATGGGCATTATGAAACTGTCACTGAAGGTTGGTTACGCATGTCAGGTCCTGGCGCAACTGGGTCGTGCCTACGGCCAGGCCGAGCTGCCCCACATCGAAGACCTGGCCAGCGCTGAGCAGATCCCGCAAAACTACCTGGTGCAGATTCTGAATGAACTTCGCAACGCCGGCGTCATCATCAGCAAGCGCGGCAAACAGGGCGGCTATGCGCTCGCTCGCTCCCCGCGCGAAATTACCCTCTACGACATCGTCTGCGCCGTAGAGGGCGAGCTGTTGGGCTTTTCCACCAGCAGCGAGGGCGAGAGTGCGCGCAATGTGCAGCAGGTCTGGAGTGAGGTCGTGAAAAACCTCGAGCAGCAGACCCGCGGCTTTACGGTCGAAGACCTCATGCGCACTGCCGCCGAAGAGATGTATTACATCTAGCGCTTTGGGGCATCGGCGTGGACGCCCATGGCCTCCGCGATCAACTGTACCGAGAGCAACCGCGCCTGATGGTCGTAAATGTCCGACACAATCATGAGCTCGTCGACCCCCGTCTCTTCGATGAAGGCTTGCAGGCCGTTGCGCACGGTCTGGGGTGAACCGATGACCGATCGCGCAAGCATCTGCTTCGCCTTGGCTTTTTCCAAGGGTGACCAATAGGTCTCGATGTCGTCGATCGGTGGCTGGCTGAGCCCGCGTTGTCCACGGATCAGGTTGGCGAACGACATTTGCTGCGTCGTAGCCAGGCGCTTCGCCTCCGCGTCCGTCTCCGCTGCGATCACGTTGATTCCGGCCATGGTATATGGACGCTTCAACTGCTTGGAGGGCTTGAAGCGGGCCTTATACTGTCGCAGCGCGGTCATCAGCATATCGGGCGCGAAGTGGGAGGCGAAGGCGTAGGGTAGGCCGAGTTCCCCCGCCAGTTGCGCGCCGAAGTTGCTTGAGCCGAGAATCCAGAGCGGCACATTGGCGCCCGCCGCCGGTACGGCTACGAGGCGCTGGCCCGGTTCTTCCGGTGAGAAATAGGCCTGCAGCTCCAGCACGTCTTGCGGAAAGTGTTCCGGATCGTTGGATTTGCGCCGCATCGCCTGCATGGCGGGCATGTCGGTGCCGGGCGCACGGCCCAGCCCTAGATCGATGCGCCCCGGATAGAGCCGCTCGAGCGTGCCGAAGTGCTCCGCAATGATATAGGGGGCGTGATTGGGCAGCATGATGCCACCGGCGCCGACGCGGATCTTGCTCGTGCCGCCGGCGATGTGACCGACCACGACCGACGTGGCTGCACTGGCGATGCCGGCCATGTTGTGATGCTCGGCGACCCAGATGCGTTGGTAGCCCCAGTCCTCGGCATGAGCCGCCAGATCGCGGGCGTCGTGGAGCGCTTGGCCGGCGTCTTTTTCCTGGGTAACGCGGACTAGTTCCAGTAGGGAAAGTTTCGTCATGTCTTTGCGTGAAAAGCGAGGGGTTAAACACTCGCTTGAATACTCCTACTGTAGTCAATTTGGTCGCTAACTCAAATCGACTGGAACGGCCAGAGCATCGGGATCAGGAAAATGGACGTGAGGAAATAGACCACGTTGAGCGGCAGGCCCACCTTGATGAAGTCGACGAACTTGTAACCGCCCACGCCGTAAACGTAGGTATTGGTCTGATAGCCGATGGGGGTGGCGAAGCTGGCCGAGCTGGCCACGCAAATCGCGATGATGAAGGGGCGCGGGTCGAGCCCCAGAATACCGGCCAGACTGAGCGCAATCGGCGCCATGAGGACGACCGTGGCGTTATTGGAAAGCAGCTCGGTCAGCAGGCTGGTGACAAAGTACAGCACGGCCAGGGCGATGAAGGGCTGCAAGCTCGGCATGGAGCCCAGGGAGATGACGTGGACCATGAGATCGGCCAACAGCTTGCTGGCACCGGTCGTCTCCATGGCAGCGCCCAAGGCCAGCATGCCGTAGATCAGGGCCAGGATGCTCCATTCGATGGCGTCGTAGCCGTCGGCGGGTCGGATGCACCCGCAGAGGAAAATGATGGCGACGGCGGCGATCGCCGCGACCGAGATTGGCATGATGCCGAGGGTGACGCTCGAGATGACGCCGACGAGCGAGAGGCTGACGATCCAGGCATTGCGCTTCTGGTTGCCCGTGGCGTGCGTCGGCGGGCGATCGAGCAGCAACAGGTCGTCGCTATGGCGCAGGGCCTCGCGCGCCTGGTCGGTCCCCATCAGCAGCAGGGTATCCCCGCGCTCGAGGCGCACGGTGTCGAGCTGGTCGCGCAGGTTCATGCCGCGGCGGTGCAGGGCGAGCACCACCATGCGGAAGCGCTGGCGGAAGTTGATCTCACGGATGGTCTGCCCGGCCAGCGTCGAGCGCGGGCTGATGACGCCTTCCACGATGGCCCCGGAGTGAGCTGAGATCGTTTCCAGGCCTTCTTCTTCCTTCCCTTCGCGGATGTTGAGGCCGTCGACCGAGGCGGCGTGGGCGACGCCTTGAGGCCGGGCGGCAATCACGAGCCGGTCGCCAATCTGGAGCGGCACATCGCGCGGATCGCCTTGCACGGCGACGCCGTTGCGGATGATTTCCACCACCCGCATCTGTTTGGTCTTGATGATACCACTATCGCGAATCGTCTCGCCAATCAGACGTGAACCGGGGCGCACATAGGCTTCGGTCAGGAACTCCTTGCGCTCTTCCTCCGACAGCATCGCCGTCAGCGTCTCGCGGTGGGGAATGAGCTTGTGGCCAAAAATCAGCAGAAAACCCGTGCCAATAAACATCAGCGGCACGCCGATGCGGGCCAGTTCAAACATACCAAGCGCCGGTTGTCCGGCTGCTACGATCTGACCGCTGGCCAGCAGATTGGTGCTCGTGCCTACGAGCGTACAGACGCCGCCGAAAATCGAGCCGTAGGAAAGGGGAATGAGGAACTTTGACGCCGGGATGTTGATCTTGCGCGCAAAACTGAGGATCACCGGCATGAAGATCACCACCACCGGCGTATTGTTAATAAAGGCCGAAATGCAGGCCACCAGTAGGATGATAGCCACAAGGGATCCTCGGTAGCCCAGTTTGGCGATCCCGTCCGTCCAGGTTGCGATGGTATCGATCACCCCCGCCTTTTCCAGGGCTGCACTCAAGATAAACATCGCCGCAATCGTCACGGGTGCTGGGTTGGCAAATACCGACAGTAACTCGTCCACCCGGGGCAGATCGTGGGCAAACGGCATTTGTGCCGCTACCAGTAGCACCGCGAAGACAATCAACGCGGTAACATCGGTCGGTATCTTTTCCCAGATGAAACTAGCCAGGGAGCCAATCAGCAGAAAGATGACAAAAGCGATTTCCCAAGTCATACGAACGACAGCGGTAAAGGCGGCATGATGCAGATCACGGGCGGCATGGAAATGGAATTCGGATCAAAACCGTATATCTTGGGTATCTTTGGTCGCTAAGGCAACAAAAAGCGCCACCTTAACCTAAGGAAAAGCCTTCAGGTAGGTGATGCCAGAGGTCCGAAGCTTTCCAATTGAGGCTCGCCAATGCACGAATACTCAAATCTGCATGCCGTTTGGCAAGCCTCCGGCCTTCGTGGTCGCGGACCAGAGCAGTGTGATACCAAGCTGGCGGTTCCCAGTCGAGCGCTCGGTAGAGCAGGAGTTGCCTGGCTGTCGCAAGCAGGAGGTCTTCTCCGCGCACGACCTCGGTGATGTGCATGGCATGATCGTCAGCCACCACTGCCAGGTCATAGGCCGCAAACCCATCCCGTCGCCACACAATGAAGTCTCCAAAGTCCCGACCGGCCGTATAGGCTCGGGTACCGCAGCGGCCGTCCTCAAACCGGATCGTTTCGCCATCCGGCACGCGAAATCGCCAGTTTACCTCACCCGGTTCGGTTCGGTTTTGTCCGGTTCCCGGGGTAGGGCGGAGGTCTGTGGGAAAGAGTTCCTCGGCCGGATCCCCTTCGTTCGGCGCATTCGCCGCCTGGCGTGCGGCGGCCACCTCCTTGCGCGAATGGTGAGACGGGTAGATCCAGCCGCGGTCCTTGAGGCGCCGCCAGATGGCTCGGTGCCAGTCTCCCCGTTGGCTCTGAATGTAGGGAGCATGCGGGCCGCCGACGTCGGGCCCTTCCTGCCAGTCGAGGCCGAACCAGCGCAGATCTTCCATCGCCGCCATGGCATATTCCGGGCGACAACGTGCCTGATCGAGGTCTTCCAACCGGTAGATCAAGGTGCCGCCTGCCAGGCGACAGCGTTCAAAGGCACAACCAAACGTGCGCGCGTGGCCTAGATGGAGGTACCCGGTGGGAGTGGGGGCGATTCGTCCACGGTAGTCAGGCATGGCTTGTTCTAGATGGGGGCGGATACCCGTAACGGCAGCATTCCAGGAGTCGATCCAGTTTGTGCTTTAATTACGGGTAAATTCACGTAATATAAGAAATATCGCAATCCGCTAGCAGACGCAGTCTTGACATAGCGGAAGAACCTTAGAGGGTGAACGGCATTATGGAAATCGTCGCATACTTGAAACCCACCTGCGGGTGGAGCAACGGCGTCCGCGCTATTTTTCGCAAGTACCAACTCGAGTACACCGACAAAGACATCATCAACGATCCGAGCAACTACGAAGAGATGGTTCGCCTGTCCGGGCAACCGCTGTCTCCCTGCGTGATGATCGACGGTGTCATGCTGGCCGATGTCTCGGGCGAAGAAGTCGAGCAATACATGCTCTCCAATGAACTGGTGAAGGCGAACGACGTCCAGCCGGACGTGCCGACGAATGCGGCCTGCTCCGACGAAGAGCACGCGCGTCAACGGTCCCAGGCCATCCGCTTCTTCTAGCCTGTAGCCTACAGCTGTTGCAGCTGTAAACTTTGACAGGCCCTGGCAGGGATTCCTTGCCGGGGCGTTCGTGTCGGGTAACGGATTTTTTACCCGCTGGTTATATTCTGGCCTTGCCATTGCAGGTCTTGTTCCTACAACCCTCCTTCCTTATGTCCGCGCCTATTCACTGCACGACCGTTAACCACCGCGCGCTGCGTCCCGCCGCGCAGGGGCTCTACGATCCCGCGCAGGAACACGATGCCTGCGGGGTGGGCTTTATCGCTAATCTTCATGGCAAAGCCAGCTATGAAATTATTGATGGGGCCATCACCGGTCTGTGCAATCTAGCCCACCGTGGGGCCATCGACGCCGACGCCGTTACCGGCGACGGTGCCGGTATCCTCACGCAGCTTCCATACGAGATTTTCTTCGAACATCTCGCCTCACAAGGTATCAAGGCGCCGAAAGAAAAGGATCTGGCCGCCGGGATGTTCTTCCTGCCGCGTGGCAGCAAGAAGGTGATCAACCGTTGCAAGGAGATCATCGAAGAGGCGATCAATCGCGAGGGTCTCAAGTTCCTCTGCTGGCGGGAAGTCCCGATCGACAACAGCACACTCGGCCGCAAGGCGGAATCGACGCGCCCGGAAATCCTCCAGGTGCTCATTCAGCGTCCCAAGAACCTGAAGGACGACGAGTTTGAGCGCAGTCTGCTGCTGGCGCAGAAGTATTGCACGCGCCTGGCGGCGGAAGAGAAGGTCCACGACTTTTACGTGGTGAGCCTGTCGCACCTCAGCATTACCTACAAGGGGCTCTTCCACGCCCCGCAGGTGCGCAAGTTTTACCTCGACCTGAAGAGCCCGAAGTTCGTTTCGACCTTCGCCATCTTCCACCAGCGCTTCGCCACGAACACGTTTCCGGACTGGGCCAAGGCGCAGCCGTTTCGCATGCTCGCGCACAACGGTGAGATCAACACCATCCGCGGCAACCGGAATAACATGCGGGCCCGCGAATACTCCAACGCTCCGGGCGCTTGGGGTGACCGCTTCCAGGACCTCGTGCCGATGGTGCAGGAAGACATGTCCGACAGTGCGAGCTTCGACAATTGCCTGCAGTTGATGACGGTGGGCGGTCGCCCGGCCATCGAGAGCGCGGCGATCATGATGCCTTGCGCGTGGGAAGAAAACCCGCAGCTGCCGAAGAAGGTCCGCAATTTCTATAAGTACCATGCGGTGATGATGGAGCCGTGGGACGGCCCCGCCGCGATCGTGTTTTCCGATGGCCGCTACATCGGGGCGACCCTCGACCGCAACGGCCTGCGCCCGGCGCGCTACAAGGTCTTTGAAGATGGTACCGTGATCCTCGCCTCCGAAGTCGGCCTCATCCCCAAGTGGGATACGCCAGTTGTCCAGGCGGGCCGCCTCGGGCCGGGCCGCATGCTCGCGGTCGACCTCAAGGACCATCTGATCCTCGAGGACGACGAGTTGAAGGAGCGTCTCGGCGACACCTTCGACTATTCGAGCTGGTGCGATGAGCACATCCACAACCTGGGCGAAGACGCGGAAAAGTCCGCCACCTTCGACCAGAGCACGACGGATGATGACGCCATCACCGCGCTGCGGGTGGCCCACGGCTACGATCTCGACGAGGAGAACGTGCTGCTCAAGCCCATCATGGAGCACGGCAAGGAGCCGATCGGCGCGATGGGTGAGGATACGCCGCTGGCCGTCCTGAGCCGTCGCCCGAAGCTGGTCTACCAATACTTCAAGCAGCTCTTTGCCCAGGTGACGAACCCGGCGATCGATTCGCTCCGGGAACGCACCGTCATGTCCCTCAAGATGCACCTCGGCGGGCGTGTCGGCCTGTTCGACAACCGCGTGCAGGAGCATCACTTCCTCGCGCTGGAGTCTCCGGTTCTCTTCGACCACGAGTTCCGCCAGATTGCCGAGACGGACTTCCTGCAGGACAAGGTGCTGACGCTCGACGCCATCTTCCCGGTGGCCGAGGGCCCGGCTGCGCTTGAGCAATACCTCGAAGCCCTGCGCATGCAGGTGCGCAAGGCACTCGAAGAAAAGCCCTACCGCATCATCGTCATCTCCGACCGCAAGGTGGACCGCGAGCACGCCAACATCCCGATGTTGCTGGCCGTCGGTGCGATCCACAGCGAGCTGGTCCTGATGGGCCGCCGGATCGACTGCGACATCGTGGCCGAAACCGGTGATGTGCGCGACGTGCACCAGATGGCCACGGTCCTCGGCTATGGCGCCAATGCCGTTTACCCGTATCTCGTTTGCGATGTGATCCGCAAGATCCTGCGCGAGGCGGGCGAGGAAGACTCCGTCGCCAAGCTGAAGCCGGAAGAGGCCCTCTACAATTACCGCAAGGCCATTGATGCCGGCTTGCTGAAGATCATGTCCAAAATGGGCATCAGCACGCTCTTCAGCTATCAGGGCGCCAAGATCTTTGAAGCCATCGGCCTCAGCTCCGAGCTCATCGACGCCAACTTCATGGGCACTCCCAGCCCGATCGAAGGTATCGGCTATGAGCAGCTGGCGCTGGAAGTCCTGCGTCGCCACCAGAACGCGTTCCCGATGGATCGCCCCTCCGAGCTGTGGCACGAAGGTTGGCTGACCCCGGCTAAGAAGGGCGCGGGCGAATACCACGCCTGGAGCAGCAAGGTCGTGTCGGGGATGAATTCCCTGATCCGCAAGAACGGGGACTATTCCAGCTACCTGACCTGGCAGGAAGCTTCGGACAACCACCCGCCGGTTACGATCAAGGACTTGCTGCGCTTCAAGTATCCGGAAGCCAAGGCCAAGAAGTCGGTGCCGCTCGACGAGGTAGAATCGGTCGAAGACATCCGCCGCCGCTTCACCACGGCTGCCATGTCCCTCGGTGCGCTTTCGCCCGAGATGCACGAGACGCTGGCCATCGCCATGAACCGGATCGGCGGCAAGTCGAACTCCGGTGAGGGCGGCGAAGACCCGGTGCGCTTCCACCCGTATGAAAACGGGGACAGTGCCAACAGTGCGATCAAGCAAGTCGCCTCGGGCCGTTTCGGCGTTTCGGCGGAATACCTCGCCAACGCGAAGGAAATCGAGATCAAGGTCGCCCAGGGGGCCAAGCCGGGCGAAGGGGGTCAGCTGATGGGCTGGAAGGTCAGTCCGCTGATCGCGCGTCTGCGCTTTTCCACGCCAGGCGTCACGCTGATTTCGCCGCCTCCGCACCACGACATTTACTCGATCGAAGACCTGGCCCAGCTGATCTTCGACCTGAAGGAAGTAAACCCGCGCGCCAAGGTGTGCGTGAAGCTCGTCTCCAGCTCCGGCGTGGGCACGATCGCCGCCGGTGTGGCCAAGGCCTACGCCGACGTGATCCTCATCTCCGGCCACGACGGTGGCACGGGCGCTTCGCCGATCTCTTCGATCAAGCACGCAGGCTCCGCGTGGGAAATCGGTCTCGCCGAAGCCCACCAGGTGCTGATGCTCAACGACCTGCGCAGCCGCGTCACCCTCCGCACCGACGGGGGCATGAAGACCGGTCGCGACATCGTGACCGCAGCGCTGCTCGGGGCCGAGGAGTACAACTTCGGCACTGCGGCCCTTATCGCCGGCGGTTGCGCCATGTTCCGCGTCTGCCACCTCAACACCTGCCCGGTGGGGGTTGCGACCCAGCGTGAAGACCTGCGCGCTAAATTCCGCGGCAAACCGGAATACGTGGTGAACTACTTCAACGCGGTCGCTCAGGATGTGCGCATGATCATGAGCAAGCTCGGCTTCCGCACGATGGACGAGCTGATCGGCCGCACCGACATGCTGCAGCAGATCAACGATCCGCGTAACCCGAAGACCGACTTCCTCGACTTCTCGCGCCTGCTGTATGCGGTCGATCCCACTTGGGAGCAGCCCCGCATTCACACCCGCGCCCGTAACGAGCGCATCGGCAACCAGGGCACGCTGGACGACTCGATCCTGCAGGACGCCAAGGAAACCGTGACCCACCGCAAGCCTGTCTTCTCGCAGAAGTACAAGGTGGTGAACGTGGACCGCAACGTCGGCACCAAGATTTCCGGCGAAGTGGCCTACCTGCACGGTAACCACGGCCTCGAGCCCGGCACGATCAACATTGAGCTCAAGGGCAGCTCCGGCCAGAGCCTCGGCTGCTTCCTCATCCAGGGCATCCGGATCAAGCTCATTGGCGACACCAACGACTATGTCGGCAAGGGCATGAACGGAGGCGAGATCATCCTGCGCCCGAAGGACAACGTGAAGTATCCGTGGCACGAAAACACCATCGCGGGCAACACCTGCCTCTATGGTGCGACGGGCGGCTACCTCTTTGCCGGCGGCCAGGTCGGGATGCGCTTCGCCGTCCGTAACTCCGGTGCGACGGCTGTCGTCGAAGGGGTGGGTGACCACGCTTGCGAATACATGACGCGCGGCACAGTGGTCGTGCTCGGTGATACGGGCCGTAACTTCGGTGCGGGTATGAGCGGTGGCGTGGCTTTTGTTTACGATCCCGAGAACAAGCTGCCGGCCAACTTGAACCCGGACATGGTCTACCTCGAGCGTCTCGACGATAACGGCGAGATTATGGCGTTGCGCAAGCTGGTGGAACTCCACCGCAAGCTTACGGACAGCCCCCGGGCGGCCGAGATCCTCGCCGACTGGGAGACGTCTCTCGGACACTTCCAGCGCGTGACGCCCTACACGGCACCCGAAGTGGCCAAGGCAGTCTTCGCCTTCGACAGCCAGCTCCAGGCCATCCAGGTCTGATCCTCTTGACGCGGGGGCCGGCAATCAACTGCCGGCTCTCGCCATTTGACACGTCTCGTTTTCAGCTACTATAACCTTCCCGTCATCAAGGGCTTCATCTGACGTCCTGAAGTTGTAACCTTCGCGCAATGCCGCAGAATATTCAAATCCCAGACAACGCACCTTTTGCACATGAACAGAAGGTGGCGCTGAACGCGCTGCTACCGACCCTGCAACCCGCCCAGGCCATGTGGCTGGGGGGCTATTTCGGGGCTCTCGGCCAAGCCATGTTGGGGGGCGGCGCCGCCAAAACCAGTCAGGCGCCGGCCGCGGCGGCTCCGGCTTCCGCACCGACGGTGCCTCTGCTCATCCTTTTCGGTTCCGAGAGTGGCAACTCCGAAGGGTGCGCCCAGGAGGCTGACAAGGCAGCGAAGGCGGCCGGCTTCAAGTCCACCGTGGTGGACATGGCCGACTACGACATGTCCAAGATCAAGGACGAAGAGAACGTGCTCGTCATCGTCTCCACTTGGGGTGAGGGCGAACCGCCGCAGAACGCGACGCCATTCTACGAGTTCATGATGGGTGACCAGGCGCCCAAGCTCGAGAAGATGCGCTTCTCCGTCTGCGGCTTGGGTGACACCGGTTACGCCGACTTCTGCCAATGCGGTAAGGATTTCGACAAGCGCCTCGCCGATCTGGGAGCCGAGCGTATCTACGATCGCCAGGACTGCGACGTGGAGTTTGAAGCGCCCTTCCGTGAATGGCTCAACGGCGCGATGGAAAAGATGGTCGAAGCGACCGGCGTCAAGGAGCAAGCGGCGGCTGCGCCTGCTGCTGAACCGGCCGCGGCTCCTGCCATCGAAGTCCCGTCCGACTTCAAGATGCCCGGCCTCGAAAAGGAAGAGGGCTATTCCAAGAAGAACCCCTTCCCGGCGAAGATTAAGAACAATTTCGTCATGAATGCCGAAGGCTCGGCCAAGGAAGTGCTGCACGTCGAGATCGACCTCGAAGGTTCCGGCATGACCTACGAGCCGGGCGACGCCCTGGGCGTCATCCCGAGTAATTGCCCGGAGGTGGCCGACGACGTGCTGCGTATGGCCGGCTTCCGTGGCGACGAGCTGAAGGAAGTCGACGGCGAGCTGCTGTCGCTGACCGAGCTCGTGATGCGCGATTACGACATCACTTCGCTGAGCCGCAGTCTGGTCCGCAAGTATCTGCCCTTTGCCAAGAACAAGGCGCTGGACAAGATGCTGGAGGACGAGAACAAGGAAAAGTTGAGCGAATGGCTTTGGGGCCGCGAGATTCGCGACCTTTTCGCCGAGTTTCCGCCTGCGGACAGCCTGACTGTCGACCAGCTGCTGAACCTGCTGCGCTCGCAACCCCCGCGCCTGTATTCCATCGCTTCCAGCCTGCGCAAGCACCCGGATGAGGTGCACCTGACTGTCGGCGCGGTCCGCTACAATGCGCATGGCCGCGAGCGCAAGGGCGTGTGCTCAACGTTCTTTGCCGATCGCGTGCAAGCAGGGGACACGGTGCCGGTCTACATGCACCACAACAAGAACTTCAAGCTGCCGGCCGATCCGGATACGCCCATCATCATGGTCGGGCCGGGCACGGGCATCGCACCGTTCCGCTCTTTTGTGGAAGACCGCGAGGCTACGGGCGCCCGCGGGCGCAACTGGCTGTTCTTTGGCGACCAGCGTTTCCTCTACGACTTCTATTATCAGACGGAGTGGCAGGATTACCTCAAGTCTGGCATCCTCACGAAGATGGACGTCGCCTTCTCCCGCGATACGGACAAGAAGGTCTACGTGCAGGACCGCATGCGCGAGAAGGCCAAGGAGCTCTACGCGTGGATCGAGGAAGGCGCCTACTTCTACGTCTGCGGCGACGCGAGTCGGATGGCCAAAGACGTCCACCAGGCCATGATCGACATCGTGAAGGAGCATGGCGGGATGAGCCAGGAGGACGCCGCCGCCTACGTCAAAAAGCTCCAGAAGGAAAAGCGCTACCAGCGCGACGTCTACTAGTTTCTTTTCAAGCCCGTCCCAATGCGGACGGGCTTTTTTGTCCGTCGTGCAACGGCTTGACGACGTTCGCACCTTGGCGCAATCTAGCCGCTATGAAGCGGATGAAATTGGTGGCCCTGTTCGGGGCTCTTCTGTGCGGGTTTACGGCTGTTTTGCAGGCCGAGCTCAGCTTCGAGAATCCCCAGATCACGATCGAAGCCACTCCAGACATGGAGGAATCGGTCGGGGTCTTCGAGTTCACCAATACGGGCGACGAACCGATTCTGATTCAGCGCGTGCAGAGTTCCTGTGGCTGCACGGTGCCCGAGCTGAAGAAGCACGAATACGCCCCGGGCGAGTCTGGCGAAATTACGGCAGTCTTTACCTTCGGCCAACGTCAGGGACGTCAGAGCAAGCACCTTGGCGTCTACACCGACCACGGTAACTACAACCTGGAGCTGACAACGATCATCCCGGCCCGCTACAAGATGGAGCCGCGCCTGCTGGCTTGGGTGGATGAAGGTCGCCAGGAGAAGACAGTCGATGTTACGTTCATGCAGGGCCAACCGGTCGAGATCACCAACATCAACGACCTCAAGGGCTACAATGTCGAAGTCGTGACGGTGAAGGAAGGTGAGCAGTACCAGCTGAAGGTGAAGCCGGTCGCGGAAACTCTGCCGGCAACCGAAGCCTTGCGTTTCGAAGCCTTGGACTCTGAGGGTCACAAGGAGCGGATGACACTGTTTCTGCGCTACCTGCAGCGCCACAACAAGAGCTGATCGACAAGGACGGGAAGCACTTGTGCGGCTCATGCGGGCATGGTTTCACCGGCAGCAAATCTAAGGTGGCGGCGACTTCCCACAGTATGTCTCTCATGGTCGATTGATTGTAGGTGAGCGATACAAAACATATTGTGCTACTGGTCGTCCCCGGCGTAACCATCCTGGATGTCGCGGGGCCTGCGGATGTTTTTTCCAAGGCAACGGATTGCCTGGCCACGGCCTCGGATCAGGAGGGCTCCTACCGCGTTTCCTGTGTCGCAGCGTATGGCTCCCGCACGGTGCGCAGCTCGTGCGGGATCCCTTTTGTCTGTGATTATACGATCGATACGATTGATTTTGTTCCCGACACGATCCTGGTGACCGGGCGTGCGCAGGGGCTTCAATTCCCTGATGCGGCGCTTGATTGGTTGAAATCCCAGTTTCCTTTGTGCCGACGTATGGGCTCGATCTGCGCAGGTGCCTTTATTTTGGCCGAGTGCGGATTCTTGAGCGGTAGACGCGCGACCACCCATTGGGTTAAGTGTGAAGAGCTGGCCAGCCTGTACCCGGATATCCGAGTGGAGAAGGATCCGATATTTGTTCGCGACGGAAAGGTCTACACCTCGGCGGGTGTGTCGGCCGGCATCGATCTCTCATTGGCCTTGGTCGAGGAGGACTACGGTCGGGAGTTGGCGCTCAAGGTCGCAAGGCAGTTGGTGTTGTTCATGAAACGTCCTGGCAGCCAATCCCAGTTTAGCGTTTCCCTGTCCAATCAGCATGTCGACTACCAACCAGTGCAGAAATTATTGGAGTGGCTCGCCGATCACTACAGTGAACCTCTGTCGGTCGAGACTTTGGCCGAGCGCGCACAGATGAGCCCGCGGAATTTTGCCCGCGTCTTTGCGAAAGAGACGGGTGAGACCCCGGCAAAATTCCTCGAAAAGCTTCGGGTCGAAAAGGCTCGTCAGCGGTTGGAAGAAAGCCGCCTGTCCTCTGATGCCATAGCGGCCCAGTGTGGTCTCACGAGTGCAGACACGATGCGAAAGATGTTTTTGCGGCATCTAGGCATAACGCCTTCAGAGTATCGCGAACGTTTTTCGTCCTGCTGGGGCTTGGAACGCGAGCTGGAGCAGGTGTAGGCTCGCGCCGGACGGTGAAGCTCAAGTTTGCGTGGCAGAATTTTCCGGTTTGCTGTCATTTCCGCCATAGAGTGAATCTGCTATCATCTCTCTCGGTTGCTGGCGCTGGTCCAGCTCCATAACTGGAAGTAAAGATGATTAAAGTAGCGATCAACGGATTTGGCAGGATTGGGAGACTGGCCTGCCGTGCTCTTCTCGAAGATCCCGCATTTGAAGTTGTTGCCATCAATGATTTGGGCTCGCCCGAGGCGATGGCGTATCTCCTTCAATACGATACGGCCCAGGGTAAATGGGATCGGGCGGTGTGCGCGGTTGGGGACTCGATTTCGGTCGGGGAAAAACCCATTCGCGTCTATGCGGAACAGGATCCTTCGAGGTTGCCATGGAAGGACCTCGGCATCGATCTCGTGCTTGAATGCACCGGATTCTTCACGACTCTGCCCAAAGCTTCGCAGCATTTGTCGGCCGGGGCCAAGCGGGTGATTGTTTCCGCCCCGGCGGGCAATGACATGAAAACGATCGTATACAACGTGAATCATGAGATTCTCGACGGCGGCGATCGCGTCATCAGCTGCGCCTCCTGCACCACAAACTGCCTTGCGCCGATGGCCAAAGTGCTGGATCGGGAGTTTGGGATTGTGACCGGGCAGATGTCCGCCATCCATGCGTATACGAACTCCCAGCCCTTGTTGGACACGGCGCGGTCCACGGGTAACCTGCGCGCGCTGAGAGCCGCCCCGACGAACGTGGTGCCATACTCGACCGGGGCCGCCAAAGCGATCGGTCTGGTGATCCCGGAGTTAGCCGGAAAACTGGACGGCTCTTCTCAGCGGGTGCCGGTGGATTCGGGGTCGCTGGTGGAACTCTTTACTGTGTTGGAAAAGGAGGTGGACGTCGATCGCGTCAACGAAGCAATGCGGGCAGCATCGAACGAATCGTTCGGTTTCAACGAGGCGTTGATCGTCTCCAGCGATATCCTGGGAATGCGATTTGGTTCGCTGTTCGACGCTACGCAGACCAAATTGACGCAAGGTTCTGGAGTCCAAATGCTTAAAACGGTGGCCTGGTACGATAACGAAATGTCTTTCGTGTCTCAGATGCTGCGCACGGGCAAATATCTGGCGTCCAGCATGGAGAAGCAGTGACCCCGCGGCAGGGAGCTTGAAGGTGCTGAAGTGCGCCTTGGGCTCTCCGGCCTGCTGACTGGGCCCAAGCAGTGCGCCGTTTTACTCGAAGCGCAGGAAGCTCTTGTGCCGCTTGCGCTGGCTCGGCGTCAGAGCCGGTAAATCTTCCGGGTGGAAGGTCGTTTCCGGCATGCTGCTGACCAGCCATCTTGCGTGGTCGCGCAACTCCAGCCAGCGTTCCCACTCCAGATCCGGCGCGTGCGCAATGTGGTTGAGCAGGCTGCGCCACTCGAGTCGTGCGCGCTCGATGTCGCCGCTCAGTAGATCCTCACTCATCAGCTGGTGCTTGATGCCGGGTTGGGCATCCAGGCGGCGCAAGGTTTCGGCGGCACCATCCCCATATTCCGGGGGCACGCCCTTGCGCAAATACCCCCGATAGGAAGCATTGCGATAGGTGCTACGGCAAATGCTGCCGAGCCGCCCCGAGTATTCCTCGTGGATGTGGAAGCGGTGCCCGGCTCGTAGATTGGCGATGTCGAAGATCAGTTCTTCGATCGGATAGGTACGATCTTCGAGCGCCGCGGCGACCGCGAGACCTTCGCCGTGGTTGAAATAGCTGAAGAGCACTCCGCGGCGGGTCGGGCGCGCATCCCGGTCGATCAGGCCGAGCTGGAACCACGCATCCGCCGGGGTGGGGCCCGCAATGGGTGAGCCCTCGTTGGTTTCGCCGGAAAGGCGTAGGTCGGCCATGAGCTCCACCGTGCGCTCCGGCGGGCCGAGCAGGTAGCGGCCAGCGCTGTCGCGGTAGGCGTAGGCGACGGCCTGGCTGTAGTCGAGGCGTGCCGCAATAGTGTCGCCCCGCGTCTCGATTTCCACCGCGCGGCCTCCCATCGTCCAGGCGGGCAATTGAGGCAAGATCTCCGTTTCCAGCTTTTCGAGCGACCAGCGATGACGGGAGAGGCGCGGCCCTTTTTTGCGAGGCTGGGGCAGGCTCTGCTTCAATTGCTTCCACACCCAGTTGGTCAACACCAGCTCGCCTTCTTCCTCGCCGCGGCCCAGCCGTGCCAGTGGCAGTTCGCGCCCGTAGACCACCTGGCCATTCTGCTTGAGCTTGCAGAGGGTGCCCACGGGGACTTGTTCCAGCGTCGAGGGAATGCTGAGGGCGTCTTTCCATTGCCCGCGCCGATAGAAGAGCACCTGCCCGAGCGGCCCTTTTTGCGGGGCACGCTGGCGTTCCCACTCGCCGTCGGGGTTCTGGATTTCTCGAACTTCCTGTCGGTGGATGCGTTGCGGCTGCTCTATTTCGCGCGGACGGGCGCCTTTGATCGAAAACTCACGCAGCCCCAAAGGCACCCGTTCGGCACTGAAGAGGCGACTGGCGACGCTGTGAGCAGCCACGACAGGATCTTCTTCCGCGACATTGGCCAAGTGCATGACTGAAAGGAAGCTGGGCCAGTCGACGGTGGAGTGACGCTTCAAGTGCAACGGTCGGGCCTCGTGCAGCCGAGGACCACCGGGAAAAACGAGGGCGAAGCCTCGCTTGTCGATGCCGCGTCGGCCCGCGCGCCCGAACATCTGCAGCAGCTCATCGGGGCGCACCTGATTGGTGCGGTCACCAGCGCGGAACTCCCGATCGGTGACGAGCACGCTGCGCATGGAGAAATTGATGCCGGCAGACAGGCCCATCGTGGCAACGACAATGCGTAGCTGACCTGCCTTGGCCAGTGGTTCGACGAGCCCTGCGCGTTGGCGGTAGCTCAGGCCGCTGTGGTGAAAGGCGATACGGGCCTTGAGCAGGCGCGTCAACGTCTCGCCGGCCAGTTGCTGCTGCTCGGGCGTAAGGATAAGCGGATCTTCTTCCGGGAGCTGTTTGGCAATCTCAATGGCAAGGCGCTCGGCCGCTTTACGCCGCGGGGCGAAGGCAAGCAGTGGGGCCATACCAGCCTTGAGCACTCGCGCTACCGCCCGTGGCCAGAGCCCTTTTACGCTCGCGGGAATGCCCTTTTCCGGCAGGGCCTCGATATGAATCTCGTCCAGCGGCACCGGACGCTCCAGGTGTTGGATCAGCTCGACTTGCCGGCCCAGACGCCGCAGCCAGGCGACCACACTTTCGGGGTTGCCGACCGAGCCACTCAGCATCAGCAGTTGGGTCTCTTCGGGGGCCAGGGCGATGGCCAACTCGTAATTCGTGCCGCGGCTGGGGTCCCCAAGCATCTGGTACTCGTCGATCACGAGCAGGGCAGGGCCTTCGCCCGCAAGCAGGCGGCTCTTCTGGGCCTCCAGGGTGGCCACCACGACAGGTGCGTTTAGATTTTCCGCGAGGTCGCCTGTGGCGATGCCGACGTTCCAGCCCTTGGCGCGCCACTCCAGCAGTTTGTCGTTGGCCAAGGCCCGGGTGGGCACAGTGTAGATGGCTTGACCGCGCGGGCCTTTTTCCAGCCATTGCTCAAAGACGTAGGTCTTGCCTGCGCCGGTGGGGGCATCGACAACGACATCCTTCCCCGCTTGTAACGCACGAATGGCCTCCTGCTGCCAGAGGTCGGGCAATCTGAGAGAAATCTCCAGATCACTGGAAAGCTCAACCATCGGAATGCCCTTAGCATCTATCCTTTCCGCCCGTGGCGCAACTGGAAACCCCAATGAGCGGGACTACATTTCGGCTGGCGGAGGCAGGGTGGCCCCCAGATGCTCGTAACCGCGCTGCCTGGCCAGTTGCATCTGGCGGTGACGCTCGCGGCGGCTCTCCCGTTTTTCCTCGGTCAAACCCTCGTAGCAATACGGGCAGGAGACACCCTCTTCAAAGTAGGCGCTACGCTTGTCTTCAGCATCGATCGGATGACGGCAACCACCGCACAGTTCGTAGTCGCCCCGCTGTAGTTGATGGTCGACGGTCACGCGCTCATCGAAGACAAAGCACTCACCATCCCACAAGCTGTTATCGGCGGGCATTTCTTCGAGGTATTTGAGGATGCCACCTTTGAGGTGATAGACTTCGTCGAAGCCTTGCTGCTTGAGATAGGCGGTAGCTTTCTCGCAGCGGATGCCGCCGGTGCAAAACATAGCGACCTTCTTGTGCTGGCCTGGATCGAGGTTTTCCCGCACCCATTCGGGGAATTCCCGGAATGAGTCGGTATTGGGATTCAGCGCCCGCCGAAAGGTGCCGAGCTCGACTTCATAGTCGTTCCGCGTATCGACCACCACGACCTCGGGATCTGCGATCAGGGAGTTCCAGGCCTCCGGGTCGACGTAGGTGCCTACGATGTGGTTGGGATCGATACCGGGCTGGCCGAGGGTGACGATTTCCTTCTTCAGGCGCACCTTCCACCGGCGAAACGGCATCTGCTCGCTTTCCGCGTATTTACGCTCGATCGGGCCCAGTTCGGCCTGCTCTTCGAGGAAGACCAGAAACTGGCGCACGCCTTCGGGCGGTCCCGCGAGCGTACTGTTAATGCCCTCGTCGGCAATCAGAACGGTCCCGCGCAACCCGAGCTTCTGGCCAAGCTCCAGCAAGGGACGCTGCCATTCGCGGAACGTCGGGAAAGGTGTGAATTTATAAAAAGCGGCAATGAGCACCGAGCCCATTGCCGCAGTTGAAAACAATTTGGGGAACGAATCAACCCCCGAGCACCGAGATGAAGTAACCGGCGGCCAACGCACTGCCGATCACGCCGGCCACATTGGGCCCCATGGCGTGAAAGAGCAGGTAGTTGGAGGAGTCGGCCTTCTGGCCTTCCACGTGGCTCACGCGGGCGGCCATCGGCACCGCACTGACGCCGGCACTGCCGATCAGCGGGTTGATCTTGTTCTTGCTGAAGACGTTCATCGCCTTCGCCATCAACACGCCGGCTGAAGTCGCGACGAGGAAGGCGACGATGCCGAGCGCCAGGATCCCGATCGTTTGGAAGTTCAGGAACTTGTGGCTCTCCATCTTGAGGCCTACGGCTACGCCGAGGAAGATGGTGACAATGTTGATGATCTCGTTTTGGGCCGCTTTCACCAAGCGCTCCGTCACCTGACATTCACGGAGAATGTTACCGATGAAGAGCATGCCGATCAGCGGGGCCGAACTGGGCACCACGATACAGCAGGCGGCCATCACCACGACCGCGAACGCCAGCTTTTCGAGCTTGGATACGTTGCGCAGCTTCGTCATGCGGATCTTGCGCTCTTCCGGGCTGGTGAGCAGGCGCATGACGGGAGGCTGGATGACCGGCACGAGCGCCATGTAGGAATAGGCTGCCACGGCGATCGCCCCCAGTAGCTCGGGTGCGAGCAGGGTAGCGGTGTAGATGGAGGTGGGGCCGTCCGCACCGCCGATAATCCCGATCGCGGCCGCTTGCTTGAGGCTGAACCAGGGCGTAGCCGCCGCACCGAGGAAGGTGGCGAAAATGCCGAACTGGGCGGCGCCGCCGAGCAACAGCGTGCGCGGGTTGGCGATCAGCGGGCCGAAATCCGTCAACGCACCGACCCCGAGGAAGATAATCGGCGGGAAGAGGCCGAGCACGATCCCTTGGTTAATGTAGTAGAGCAAACCGCCCGGGGTTACGTTGTCCACCTGCTGAAACACGCGATCGCCGTCGACGACCTGCTTGAGGATGGTGAACTCGTGGTTGGGCTTCAGCTTGTGCGGCTTGGCGTTCGTTGCCTCAGCGGGAGACAGAATGTCGGCCGGCACCGCTGGATACTCATCGAGCGTATAGGTGGGGATACCCGCCTGAACCTCGCTTACCTCGACCCATTGGATCTGGCTGGCCGGAGGGCTCATGATGATCTCGGAAATCGGCAGATTGGCCAGGAGGGCGCCCATGGAGATGGGCACCAGCAGGAGCGGCTCAAACTGCTTCGCGATGGCGAGGTAGAGGAGAACGCCCACGACAATCCACATCGCGACCATTCCCCACTCCAGACCGGTAAAACCGGTGGAATGCCAGAAATCTAGGAGAAGCTCTTGCATGGAAAAGGCTTCTCCCCTCTACGCAATCGTCATGAGGGATTGGCCCTCATCAACGCCATCACCTGGCGTTACGTGCACGGCCTGGACGGTGCCCGCGTGGGGAGCCGTCACCTCGGTGTTCATCTTCATGGCTTCGAGGATCATAATGGTCTGCCCGGGCTGGACGGCGGTGCCGACCTTGGCCTCGATGCTGACCACCTTGCCCGCCAGAGGGCTGGGCACGTCTCCTGCACCCGCTGGAGCGGCGGCAGGGGCCGGTGCCGGGGCGGCGGCTGGTTGAGCGGGCGCTGCGGAAGGCGCAGGTGCCGCCGGCGTGGCAGGCGCAGCCGGGGCTGCGGGGGCATACGCGACTGCACTGCCGCCTTCTTCGATAACTTCGGCTTCGACCTCGAAGACCTTGTTGTTCAGCGTGATGCGGAACTTGCGTTTCATGGTTATAAAGATGCTTGGGGGATGAAAATTGAGGATAAGGAACTAACGTAGTCGATGGGAGGCGTGGATCTGTCGGCGACCCTCGCGGCTCCAGGCGGATTCCACCGGCCGAATTGAAACGATGCGGTGCTTTTGCTGATCGAGCATCATGCCTACCAAGGCAAAGATGGCGGCGGCTTCTTCTTCGGGGGTCAACCCGGCCATGGCGGCTGAACCGTGGCTGAGCGGTGCGACACTCGTGGTGGGGGCAAAGTCGGCTCCGGGCACGTGCACGGCCAGTTTTTGCCCGTTGATCTCCGGGAGCGGTTCATGAGCCCAGACCCGTTGCAGGATCCATTGCTCAAGAAGCGTTTCCAGCGAGCTGCGACATTGCTCCAGAGTGCCGGTTCGAGCCCAGACGCCGGGGCAGGTGGGAACGCTGCCGCGGATGGAGCCGTCTGCCTCCAGCTGGTAGTGCGCCTGTTCCAAGGCTGCCAGTAGGTAGGACTTCAACATGGTGAATGAATCAGCGTATGCGGTGCGAGGCGTGGTGCTGACGGCGCCCTTCACGACTCCAGTCAGTGCCGCGCTGGCGGATCGAGACGATCCGGTGGGCGCGTTCGTCCAGGAGCATCGCCACTACGGCGGCAATGACGGCCATCTCGTCTGTTTCGTCCGAGGCTGCCGGAGCGGCCGCTGCTGCTTGCGGGGCCGCTGCGACCGGCTGGGCGGTTTTCGCAACGGCTGCTTTGGGCTTGGGCAGGATCATGCCGATCACGTCGGTCAAGACCCAGAGGCCGATAAGCACCACGAGCACGATCGCGAAGCCGATCAGGTGCGGGACGGAGTCAGATAAGGTAGCTACTGCAAGGATGGGAAGTTGCATGGGCGGGGCCAGCTTTTGGCCAATTGAATCAAAAGGCGAGTTTAATACGGTTGAAAGGAGGGGGCAGGGCAGGCCGGCCCCCTGCAGTTCGGCTGTTGCTTAGAGCGGGATGTTACCGTGCTTCTTGGGCGGACGCGTTTCGCGCTTGCTCAGCAGGGTGCGCAGGCCGAGGGAAACGGCGCCGCGGGTCTGCGACGGCTTGATCACGTCGGTGATCAGCGCGTTGGCGGCGGCCTGATACGGGCTGGCGAACATGTCGTGGTATTCGCTCACCAGTTCCTGCAGGCGGGCGTCCGGATCTTCGGCGTCCTTCAGCTCCTTGCCAAAGATCACCTTCACGGCACCCTCGGCACCCATCACGGCGATTTCGGCGGTCGGCCAGGCAAAGACGAGGTCGGCACCCAGGTCGCTCGAGCACATGGCGAGGTAAGCGCCACCGTAGGCCTTGCGCATGATGACGGTGATTTTGGGGACCGTCGATGCCGCGTAGGCAAAGAGCATCTTGGCACCGTGGCGGATGATGCCGCCGCGCTCTTCCTTCAGGCCGGGGAAGAAGCCGGGCACGTCCACCAGCGTCACGATCGGGATCTGGTAGATGTTGCAGACGCGGACGAAGCGGGCACCCTTGTCGGAAGCATCGATGTCGAGGCAGCCGGCCTTGACCTTGGGCTGATTGGCCACCACGCCGACGACGCAGCCGTCGATGCGCGCAAAACCGGTCACAAGGTTAGCCGCAAAGGTCGGCATGATTTCGAAGAAGCTGCCTTCGTCCACCATCTTGTTGATGACAGTGTGGACGTCGAACGGGGCCTTCTGGTTTTCCGGCACGACCTCGTTCAGCTCTTCGATCTCGTCCATGCTGACCTGTTCGGTCAGTTGGTGGGGCGGATCGTCGAGGTTGTTCGACGGCAGGTAGCTCATCAGCTGCTGGGCGAGCTCCACCGCGTGCTTGTCGTCGCGGGCCGACATGTGGATGTTGCCGGAGACCGAGGCCTGGGCTTGCGCCGTAGCAAACTGGTCGAGGCGGGCGTTCTCGCCAGTGGCACTCTTGATCACCTGCGGGCCGCAGATAAACATGTTGGTGCACTCGTTTTCCACCATGATGAGGAAGTCCGTCAGGGCGGGCGAGTAGGCGGCACCGCCCGCGCAGGGGCCGGCGATGATGGCGATCTGCGGCACGAGACCGGAAGCGGCCACGTTGCGGAAGAAGATTTGGCCGTAGCCGGAAAGCGAGTCGACGCCTTCCTGGATCCGGGCTCCGCCGGAGTCATTGATGCCGACGACGGGCATGCCGGCCTTCATGGCGAAGTCCATCAGGTCGCACACCTTCTTGGCGTGGATGCGGCCGAGGGCGCCACCGCCGACGGTGAAGTCGTGGGCAAAGGCTGCGACCGGGCGACCGTTCACATAGCCGGTGCCGGTGACGACGCCATCGGAGGGCATCTTCTTGTCGGCCAGGCCAAAGCCGGTGCAGGCGTGCTGGGCGTGCATGCCGAACTCCTGGAAGGTATCGGCATCAAAGAGGGCGGCAAGACGTTCGCGCGCCGTCATCTGCCCTTTGGCATGGCGCTTTTCGATCTTGTTTTCACCCCCACCCAGTTCGGCTTCGCGCCGCCGGGCTTCCAGGGTTTCCATCAATTTCGGGTCGATGGGCATTGGTGTACTTTCGATTAGTAGAAATTATATTGGTGCGATGGGGACCGGTCGGCGCTTAGCTCTTGGGCATGCAGAGTTCGGTCAGGACGCCGTGGGTGCTCTTGGGGTGCAGGAACGCCACCAGCTTGTTGGCCGCGCCTTCAAAGGGCACTTCGTGGATCAGGCGGGCGCCGGAGCCCTTGGCGTGGGCCAGTTGCCCTTCGATGTCGTTCGTCCCGAAGGCGATATGGTGGATGCCTTCGCCCCGGCTTTCGAGGAACTTGGCGATCGGGCTCTCCGGATCTGTGGGCTCCAACAGCTCAATGTGGACTTCGCCCACGTGGAAGAAAGCAGTGCGAACCTTTTGCGAGGCCACTTCTTCCTTGCCTTCACAATGGAGGCCCAGGGTGTTTTCGTAGTAGGCTACGACCTCGTCCAGGTCTTTTACCGCGATTCCGATATGGTCGATTTGAGTAATCATGGCGCTCGAAAGAGTTAAGGGAAGTTATCCGGTAGATCAGATGCCATGATCGGTAGAAGAAACACTCCGTCGATGCAAGACCTAATATTACAAAATTTAATGACAGGCCGGAAGCATGATAAGCATTACGTATGATAGGCGAAGAGTGCCTACTTTTGACACCCCATTGTCAGGAGTGCGAGCAATCGGCCGCTTGTTGACTGAAAGATGCCAATAAATGCTTATGCCGGAATGGGTTTACCATAAGAAATGCTTAATAAAAAGCTTGGCTCGTATCAGTAAATCTACCAAAGTCATGTCCGTAGCGCCCCACGGCGCACCCAATCTGCCACATCATCTTCGAAACTGCGATGGCAAAAGACGTAGAGCAAACCGAGTCCCAGAACCCACGCCTTTTGGAGGAGTTCTCTCCCCACACCTACGAACAATGGAAGGAAGCCGCTGACAAGCTGCTGAAAGGCGCTCCGTTCGAAAAGGTCATGATCACGCCGACTTACGAAGGCTTTGATCTGCAGCCCCTCTATACGTATGAGCATGCGAAAAAGCTCGTGCAATGGGGCGACGACCTGCCCGGCAAGGGCACGAAGGTGCGCGGCGGCAGCAACGGCGGCTACCGCCAACAACCCTGGTGGATTTCGCAGGAGCTGACCCTCGCCACCCCGAAGGAGTTCAACACGATCGCCCGCCACGAGCTGGAAAACGGGCAGAACGAGTTGAACGTCTGGCTCGACAAGCCGGGCCGCGACGGGGTTGATCCCGACGACTCCTGCGCGGAGAGCGTCGGCGTATGCGGCACGTCCCTCGTGGGCGTGAGCGATCTGGCGCAAATGTTCAACGGGGTCTACCTCAATTACATTTCCGTCTACTGGCGCGCGGGCCTCAGCCCGGTGGCCCTGGCCGGTCTTTACTTCGCTTATGCGGAGCGCGCGGGCATCGACCCGAAAGACCTCAAGGGCTGCATCGAGGCCGATCCGATCGGCTTCCTCGCCGAAAACGGTCGTCTGCCCTTTGAATTGAGCCACGCCTACGACGAGATGGCGGCGCTCACGGCCTATGTGGCGGACAATGCCCCGGCCCTGCAGTCCATCGGGGTGCAAACGCACGTCTATCATAATGCGGGCGGCGCCTCCCACCAGGAGATGGCTTTTGCCCTCGCCACCGGCGTTGAATACCTGCGTGCTATGCAGGCTCGCGGCCTGAAGGCTGAAAAGGTAGCCCCGCGCATGCGTTTCAGCATGTCGATTGGCCCCAACTACTTTATCGAGATCGCGAAGTTCCGGGCCATGCGCATGCTCTGGAACAAGGTGTTGGAAGGTTTCGAGGTGCCGGAAGCGGCCCGCGATATCTATTTGCACGCCCGCACCGGTCTCTGGAACAAGACCAAGACCGACCCCTACGTCAACATGCTGCGCACCTGCACCGAGGGCTTCAGCGCCGTCGTCGCGGGCGTGAACGGGCTGACGGTCGGGGCGTTCGACGAGATCATCCGCGAGCCGGATGCCTTCTCGCGCCGCGTTTCCCGCAACCTGCACCACATTCTGGCCGAAGAGTGCGACCTCACGAAGGTGATCGACCCGGCCGGTGGTTCCTGGGCGGTGGAAAGCCTCACCGAGCAAATGGCCGAGAGCGCCTGGAAGCTGTTCCAGGAAATTGAAACGGCTGGCGGCATGGTCCAGGCCCTGCGCGACGGCTTCCCGCAGATCAAGACGCAGGAAGTGCTCGCCCAGAAGATGAAAAAGATCCACCAGCGCCGCGACGTGATTGTGGGGACGAACAATTACCCCAATCCGATCGAGAAGGCGCTCGAGCCGCGCAACATCGATTACAAGGCCACCGCCGACGAGCGCTCCAACGCCGCCAAGAAGGCGCGGGAGCAGGCCGTGAAAGGTGGCACCCACAGTGCGTTGCAGTGCCTCAGTCAGGCCGATCCGGTCGCCGACCCAGGCGTGGTCGTAGCGGCGGTTGCCGCAGCCAAGGCAGGCATGACGCTCGGCCAGATCAACGCTGCCTTACGCGAAAACAAGTCGGGTAGCGAACAGGTCGAGCCGCTGAAGATGCAGCGTGCCAGTGAGACTTACGAAACCCTGCGGGCGGAAGCCGAAGCACTGGGGGACAAGGCCCGTATCCTGCAAGTCAACTTCGGCCCCAGCCGCCGCTACCGTGGACGGGCCGACTGGACGAGCGCCTTCTTCCGCGTGGGTGGCTTCCAGGTCCTCTCCGACACCGACTTCAACACGGTCGAGGAAGCCGTGGCCGCCGCCAACGAATCGCAGGCGCCGATCGCGGTCATTACCTCCGACGACCAGACCTACGCCGAATCCGCGGTAGAGCTCGCCAAGGCCCTCAAGCAGGCCCGCCCGAGCCTTTACCTGATCCTCGCCGGTGCGCCGGGCGACAATGAAGCCGCCTTCAAGGAAGCCGGGGTCGATACCTTCGTGCACGTCCGCGTGAACAACTACGAGATGAACCAACAACTGGTGCAACGCCTCAAGTAGTAGCCATGATTTCTCCTGATTTTAAGACGATCGACTGGAAACCGGCCGCCAGCCAGCCCACCCAGACCTATGGTGAGTGGAAGGCAGACCTGGAAAAACGCACGGGCCAAGACGCCGAGGAACTGGTCTGGCAGACGATGGAGCAGATCCCCGTCGAGCCGCTCTATACCAGCAATGCCTACGAGGGCATGGAGCACCTCGAGTATCAGGCCGGTATCGCACCGTTCTTGCGCGGGCCGTATGCCACGATGTATGTGTTCCGCCCTTGGACGGTGCGCCAATACGCCGGCTTCTCCACGGCGGAAGAGTCCAACGCGTTTTATCGCCGCAACTTGGCCGCTGGTCAAAAGGGCCTCTCCGTAGCCTTCGACCTGGCGACGCACCGCGGCTATGACAGCGATCACAAGCGCGTGGTCGGGGACGTCGGCAAGGCCGGGGTGGCGATCGACTCGATCCTGGATATGCAGATCCTGTTCGACCGCATCCCGCTGGACAAGGTGTCCGTCTCCATGACGATGAACGGTGCGGTATTGCCGATCATGGCCTTCTACATCGTCGCGGCCCTGGAGCAGGGCGCGAAGCTGGAAGACCTCAGCGGCACGATCCAGAATGACATCCTGAAGGAATACATGGTGCGGAATACCTACATCTATCCGCCCGAACCTTCGATGCGCATCATCGCGGATATCTTCGAGTTCACGTCGCAGAACATGCCGAAGTTCAACTCGATCTCGATCTCCGGCTACCACATGCAGGAAGCGGGTGCGACGGCCGACCTCGAGATGGCCTACACCCTGGCCGACGGTCTCGAGTATCTCCGCACGGGTATCCAGGCCGGCATCGATGTCGACGCCTTTGCGCCGCGGCTCTCGTTCTTCTGGGCCCAAGGCAAGAACTACTTCATGGAAGTGGCCAAGATGCGCGCGGCGCGTCTGCTGTGGGCCAAGATCGTGAACCAGTTCAACCCGAAGAACCCCAAGTCCCTCGCGCTGCGCACCCACTCGCAGACCTCGGGCTGGAGCCTCACGGAGCAGGACCCTTACAACAACGTCTCCCGCACTTGCATCGAGGGCATGGCTGCGGCGCTGGGGCACACCCAGTCGCTGCACACTAACGCGCTTGATGAAGCCATCGCGCTGCCGACGGACTTCTCCGCCCGCATTGCCCGCAATACCCAGCTCTTCCTCCAGGACGAAACAGGCATCTGCAAGATCATCGACCCGTGGGGCGGCAGCTACTACGTGGAAGCACTGACCCACGCCCTGAAGAACAAGGCCTGGGCACACATCCAGGAAGTCGAGTCCCTCGGCGGTATGGCCAAGGCGATCGAGAGCGGCATGCCCAAGATGCGTATCGAAGAGGCCGCCGCCCGCCGGCAGGCTCGCATCGACAGCCAGCTCGAAACCATCACCGGCGTGAACAAATACCGCTTGGAGAAGGAAGACGCGCTGGATGTGCTCGACATCGACAACTCCGCCGTGCGCGAAGCCCAGATCAAGCGGTTGCAAAAGCTGCGGGCCGAGCGTGACGAGTCCAAGGTTCAGGCCGCTCTCGAAGCTATCACCAAGGCCGCCTCGGGCGAAGTGAAGGGTAACCTGCTGGCGCTCGCGATCGAAGCCACCAAGGTCCGCGCGAGCCTCGGCGAAATCTCCGATGCCATGGAAAAGGTTTATGGACGCCACCAGGCTGTGATCCGCTCCATCAGCGGGGTCTACAGCAGCGAATTCGGCAACAGTGGCGCGATCGAAAAGCTGCGGGCCCGCACCGATGCCTTCGCCGAGAAGGAAGGCCGCCGCCCGCGCATCATGATCGCCAAGATGGGGCAGGACGGCCACGACCGTGGCGCCAAGGTCGTCGCTACGGCCTATGCCGACATGGGCTTCGACGTCGATATCGGCCCGTTGTTCCAGACCCCGGAAGAATCGGCGGCCCAGGCCGTGGAAAACGACGTGCACGTCGTGGCGATGAGCTCGTTGGCTGCCGGCCACAAGACCCTGCTGCCGCAGCTCGTCGATGAATTGGCCAAGCTCGGTCGCGACGACATCTTCGTGGTCGCTGGCGGCGTCATCCCCGCCCAGGATTACGAATACCTCTACGAGCACGGTGCGTCCGCGATCTTCGGTCCCGGTTCGGTCATCACCGATTCTGCTGGCAAGGTCATGGACCTGCTCGAGCAGCAGTATATGGAATAGCCTTTTGCTATAGTTCCCTGAGTCAGATAGGATTGCCGCCACCCTCCCGCAGGTTGGCGGTTTTTTTTTGCGAACGTTTCCGGAACGGTGTTTCTGTTGAACGAAAACGCGGAGCCGCATCCAGCATTGCGTTCCTTGTCCGCCTGACGCCTAAATAGGCTCATGCGCATCCTTCATGTTGAAACCGGCAAGCACCTCTACGGCGGCGCACTGCAAACGGCCTACCTCATTCGCGGCCTGCAGGCTCAAGGGGTCGATAATCTGCTGGTGGCCGACATGCGCAGTCCGCTGGTTGAGCAAGTGCAGGAGACAGGCGCGCTGGTCTCGGCCGGGTGCTGGTCGGGCGAGGTGGACGCTCGCATGTTCTTTCGCCTCGGCAAACTGATCCGCCACTGGCAACCGGACCTCTTGCACGTGCACTCTCGGCGAGGGGCAGATTTGTGGGGGCCGCTCGCGGCGCGGGCAACTGGAGTGCCGCATATCATCACGCGCCGGGTCGACAACCCCGAGCCGGCCTGGCTGGTGGCCTTGCGCTACAGTTCCGCAGCGGCGGTGGTCGGTATCTCCGAGCGCATCACGGAGGTCTTGCGCGTGGAAGGCGTCTCGACCGCCAAGCTACACACGATCCGTAGCGGAGTGGATGTGGCACAATACCAGCCGGACCGCGAGCGCGCGCGCCAGAGGCTGCAGGAACTTTACCCGTTGCCGCTCGATGGGCTGTATGTGGGCATGATCGCGCAGTTTATCCGGCGCAAGGGGCACCATCGGCTCTTGGCGGTCGCACCAACCTTGGTCGAGGCGTTTCCTCAAGTGCGCTTCGTGCTTTTCGGCCAGGGGCCCGAGGTCGAAAACGTCAAGGCGGAGATCATGCGCCTGGGGCTGACGGAGTATTTTGTCCTGACAGGTTTCCGCGACGACCTACCGCAGTTGGTGCCAGGCCTGGATGTGCTGGCGCACCCGGCCGACCTCGAGGGCTTGGGCGTCTCGCTGTTGCAGGCCTCAGCCTGCGGCGTGCCGGTTGTTGCGGGCAAGGCGGGGGGCATCCCGGAGATCATCCGTGATGGGGAAAATGGCTACCTTCTGGAGCCGGACGATCTAGACGGATGGCAGGCCCGGTTGAATCTCTTGCTGGCCGAAGCCGACCTGCGAGAGCAGCTGGGTCGCCAGGCCCGGGAGTTGGCAGTGACGGAGTTTTCTGCCGAGACGATGGTGGAACGCAATCTGGCCCTGTATCGGCAGGTCCTGGGGTAGGGGAACATTCCGAGAGGGTTTAGGGAAGGCAAGATGGACTTCCTCTTCGCCGAAGCTTGAATCGTAGTGCGCAATGTTTCCCCGCATGCGCTACTCCGACTTGTGGCTGTTGAAGCCCTACGCCTGTTTCTTGCTCGCGCCGCTTGGCCCCTGAGTTCGGTTCCAGAGGTCTTCGGCCGCTTTGCCGACTCGGGAAACGCTGAATGCCCGCATGCAATCGAAGCGGTCGTCGCAGGTAGGGTGACGGCGGCAGGGCGAGCAATCCAAGTGATCATACAAGACGATGCCGAGCGCAGGGTCGGTGCGCAAATAGCCGCAGGTAGAGCCAAAAAGCACGACGGTCGGCACTTGCAGCCCCACGGCGAGGTGCGTCAGCCCGGTGTCGACGCCGACGGCGAGGGCCGCTTGAGAGACCACACCGATTTTCTCCTGCAGATTGGAATCCCAGCCCGCGCGCACGTTGACCAAGGGCGAATTAGAGGCGGCAGCAATGGCTTCGGCGGCATCGAGGTCATTGGGACCACCGAGGATCCAGATTGGGCGTTCGAAGCCCGCCGCAAGCCAGTGGGCAAGTTCCGCCCACCGCTCGGAAAACCAGTGCTTTTGCGGTCGCGTGGTAAAAGGGAAGAGCAGGATGGGCGCCTTGCTGCCGTCGCCAGCCAGCAACAGCTCGGCTTCCTTGCGCGCCTTGGCCGTCGGGTAGACGTCGACGCGCGCCAGGTCGGGATCGATGCCGAGGGCGGCGACCATGTTGCGGTATTCGCGGCAAAACGGGCCTGGTTCATCGGGGTTGTCCGGCACCACATGCGTCATCAGCCGGGCTGAACCCTCACGGGAACGCAGGCCGATCCGGTTGCGCGCTCCTGAAATCCAGGCAAACGCGGCGCTCTTCAACAGCCCCTGCAGATCCAGCACGAGGTCGAACTTCTGTTCCCGTAATGCCTTGCGCCAGCGCAGCGTCTCGCGCAACAGCGTCAGATATTTATGCTCCTGCGCCCACTTTTTCCACTGGCGGCGGGGCCAGATCCAGACTTTTTTCAGATGTGGATGCTCCTCCAGGATTTCGGCCCCGAGCTCTTCGGTCAGCCAATGCACCTCGGCCTCTGGCCACTGCTGGCGCAAGGCCGGCAAGACGCTTGACGCCATGATGATATCCCCGATCGCGCTCAAGCGGATGATGAGAATGCGCTGCGGCGCTTTTTTCAGGTGCAGGGTCATCGGTTGGCGGAGGCGAAATGTGGGCGCGGGCTCACTTACGTCCTCTGGTTTTCGTAGAGCTTGCGGAAAAGTGGGTGGGCGAGCAGGGCGTCGAAGGTGTTGTCGCCGACGATGCGGCCTTCGTCGAACAGCAGGATACGATCCGCGAGCCGAATGGTGCTGAAGCGGTGGGCGATGATGAAGACGGTTTTACCCGAAACGTGTTGCTCGAGCGCCTGCTGGATCTTCTGTTCGCTCTCGGCATCGAGGGCAGAGGTAGCCTCGTCGAGCACCAGGATCGGGGCGTTTTTGAGGAACGCGCGGGCGAGCGCGAGGCGCTGACGTTGGCCCCCGGACAGGCGGGTCGCGTCTTCGCCGACAGGGGTATCGTAGCCGGCGGGCAGCCGCTCGATGAATTCGTGCGCGTAGGCAGCTCGGGCGGCAGCTTCCATCTCCTCGGCCGTAGCGTCGGGTTTGCCGATGCGCAGGTTGTCGGCCACCGTGCCGTCGAAGAGGAAGGGCGCCTGCGGGACCACTGCGATGTGACGGCGCACATCTGCCCGCTTTACCTGACGCAGGTCGGATTCATCGAGCCGGATCGCGCCGGAGGTCGGATCGTAGAGGCGCGTCAGCAGCTTGACGAAGGTGCTTTTGCCCGCACCACTGGGGCCGACCAATGCGCAGACCGTACCCGGCTGGATCGTGACGCTTACGTGGTCCAGAGCGGCAGCCGATTCTGTGTCATCGGCGTTATAGTGAAAGCTGACGTCCTCGTAGCGCACGAGCCCGGAAACGGAAGCCAGTTCCTGGGCGTCGGGCGCATCGCTGACCACTTCGGGTTCGGCAAAAAGCTGGTCGATGCGTTCGAGCGCACCGCGCGACTTCTGGATGTTGGCGTAGACGTTGAAGATCTTGCGGATCGGATCGCCCGTGAAGTAGAGCGCGATCGCCAGCGCGATAAAGATTTCGATGCCGAGCCCGACACGCTGGGAATAGACGAAGGCTGCCGCAATGACGAACGCACCGATCATCTCCAGCGATGGCTGGTGCAGGTTGTAATACTGGTCGGTCCGCACCGCCAGCCGTTCGTTTTCACTCAACTGCGCGTCGAAACGCTTCTGCTCGCGATCCTCCAGATTGAAGGTGCGCACCTCCAGCAACGCGCGCATGTTTTCCGCCAGGATGGACGTAAACCGCCCCATCGCAGCCTGATTCTTGCGGCTGAGGCGCTTCACGTGCTTGCTCACGTAGCTGACTGGCACCAGCATCGCCGGCATCGAGAGCAGCAGAATGAGCAGGAAGATTACCTCCTTTTGCGTGACCGACAGGTAGATCAGATACCCGAGAGCCCCCACAGCGACGAAGGGCTGGATGAACAGGTCCTTGGATACATTGCGGATCGTGGACTGGATCAATTGGGCGTCCCCCAGGACACGAGCAATCAGGTCGCCCACCTGATGCCGTTCGTAAAAGGCGAGCGGCAGGCTCTGGAGTTTCGCGAAAAGGTCGCGGCGCAACTGCTTCAAGACGGCTTCTGCTGCCTTCGACGAATAGACGCCGTTGAGATACATGAAGACCGCGCGCCCGAGGAACGCCAGCGGCAGCAATGCTGCGGCCCCGAGGACAACCCACAGCGTGGCGTCACGTCCGCCTTCGCCCAGCAACTCGCTGAAGACTTTCTGGACAAAGAACGGCACGCCGAAGCCGCTGAAGGCGCCCGCCAGGGCCCCGGAAGGGATGGCGATCAAAAGCCGTCCGCGCTGTTCGCGAATGTAGTTGAGGTATCTCTGCCAATCCATGCTGACCAAAGGGGGACACTCAGGCACCGCCGCCCGATTGGCAAGCGCAGAGGTGGAGAGGGCGCCCTACCAACCACACCCTCTACAGCGCTTCGGCGATGACCTCGGCCAGGTGTTTGGGCTCGCGGTCGGTCAGCTGCATGATCTGTTCGCGGCAGGAGAAGCCGTCGGCGATGATCAGGGTCTCCTTGCTGGCTTCCCGCACGCGGGGCAGCAGGACTCGCTCACCGGCGGCGACCGAGACATCGTAGTTTTTCGCTTCAAAGCCAAAAGAGCCCGCCATGCCGCAGCAACCGCTGTCGAGGATCTCGAAATCGAGGCCCAGGCGTTTCAGCACCTCCTGGTCGCGCTGGAATTTGAGCACCGACTGGTGGTGGCAGTGGCGGTGGACGAGCGCCTTGCGCTTGATCTGCGGCAGATCGGCTTCGGGCACCATCTTTTGCAAAAACTCCGCCAGCGTAAAGACGCGGCGGCCCAGGCGCTTGGCGTCTTCCTTTTCGGGGAACAGGTTGTGCAGCTCGTCGCGGAAAACGGTCAAGCAACTCGGCTCGATGCCAACGATGACGCTGTCCTCTTCCAGGTAAGGGCGCAGGACCTCCATGCTCTGGAGCAACAGCTTTTTCGCGCGGTCCAGCAGACCGAAGTCGTAGAGCGGGCGCCCGCAGCACAAGGTCTGCGGCGGCAGGATTACGCGGTAATCGACGTGTTCGAGCACCTGGACCATAGCTTTGGCCGTGCGGGGCAGCAGAAAGTTGTTGAAGGTGTCGGGCCAGAGCATCGCGACCGGGCGGTCTTTCGCGTCGGCGGGCTGCACGTGCTCTTTGCTGAACCACTCGCGGAAGGTTTGCTCGGCGAAGCGCGGCATCTGGCGCTCGGTGGCGAGCCCGGCGGCTTTCTTGGCCAAGGTGGAGATGCCGGGGGCCTGTGTGAAAAAGTTAGCCAGTTTCGGCATTCTGGAGGCCAGGCGAGCCCACCAATAAATGTAGCCCATCGCGTAGGCAGGGCGCGGGCGCAGGCGGCCCTCGTAGTAGTGGCTCATGAACTCGGCCTTGTAGGTAGCCATGTCGACGTTCACGGGACATTCGCTCTTGCAGGCTTTGCAGGCGAGGCAGAGGTCGAGCGCTTCGTGCACGGAGTCGTCCTTCCAGCCATTCTTGCCGATCACGTCGCCCTGCAGCAACTCGAACAGCATATGCGCCCGACCGCGCGTGGCGTGCTGCTCCTCCCGGGTCACCATGTAGCTCGGGCACATCGTACCGTTCTCGATCTTGCGGCAGTTGCCGACCCCTACACAGCGTTCCGCCGCGTGGGCGAAGCTGCCGTCATCCTGGGGAAACTTGAAGTGCGTCTTGGGCTGGCGGGGGTGGTAGTCCGCGCCCAGTCGCAACTGACTGTCGAGCGGGTAGGGGTCGACGACCTTGTGCGGATTCATCTTGCCGTCTGGATCCCAGAGGGCCTTGAACTCGCGGAAGGCCTCGATTAGTTCCGGGCCGTACATCTTGACCAGCAGCTCGGCCTTGGACTGGCCGTCACCATGTTCGCCGGAGAGCGTGCCGCCGTAGCTCACGACCAGATCGGCCCCTTCCTCCAGAAACTGCCGGAACTTCTCGATGCCTTTCTCGTCCTTGAGCAGGAAATTGATGCGGGTGTGCACGAGCCCCTGACCAAAGTGCCCGTAGAAGGGCCCATCATATCCGTATTTGTTGAAGAGGGCTCGGAAGTCGCGCAGGTAGTCGCCCAGCTTTTCGGGCGGAACGGCCGTGTCTTCCCAGCCCTCCCAAGTGTCCTGCTGATGCGGCACATGGGCGGTGGCGCCGAGCCCGGACTCGCGGCCTTCCCAAACCCGTTGCTGCTGGTCGGGATCGACAAAGATCGAGGTGGAGGGCGGATGTTTCAGCCCCTTCAGTTCACGCTCCAGCTTCTCGGCCTGCTGCTTCGCCTCATCGCGTGTGTCGGCTCCAAATTCCACGATCAACCAGCCATTGCCATAAGGCAGGATCTTGATGTCGTCGGTATGGAGGTCCATCGCCTTCATATCCTCGATCAGGCGCTCATCCATGCCTTCGCAGGCGGTGGGGCGATGCTGCATCACGATCGGCACGTGGTCGGCGGCGGTGGCGACGTCTTCGAACCCCACCACGAGCATGATTGTTTCCTTCGGCTGAGGCAGCAACTTCACCGTTGCACTGAGCACGATCACGCAGGTGCCTTCGGAGCCGCAAAGGGCCCGCGCCACATTGCAGTTTTTTTCCGTAAAGAGGTCGTCGAGGTTGTAGCCCGAGACGCGTCGGGGGATGTCGGGATAGCGCTCGCGGATCAGGTCGCCATACTGCTCCCGGATGCGCTTCAGGCCGCCGTAGATCTCGCCGACGCGGCCGCCCTGCTGGATTTTGGTTTCAAGCTCTCCGTCTGGGGTGGCACCGACCGTCATGCGCACGCCGTCGTAGGTCAGGATTTCCATCTCGACGATCTGATCGCTGGTGCGGGCGCCTTCGCCCTCGAACGCGGCCAGGACACTATGTACCCCGCAGGCGTTATTACCGATCATGCCGCCGAAGCTGCAGCTTTTATGGGTGGAGGGATCGGGACCGAAGCGCAGCCCGTGCGGTTTCACCTTGGCCTGCAAATAGTCGAGCACGCAGCCGGGTTCCACCTTGGCCGTGCGGTTCTCGATATCAACCTCCAGCACGTGGTGCATGTATTTGGAATAATCGAGGATCAGGCCGAAGTTAGCCGTCTGGCCGGCCAAGCCCGTGCCGCCACCGCGCGAGGTGATCGCCACGCCCATCTTGCGCGCGACCTCCACCGTATGCACCACATCCTCAACGTTTTTGGGCACCACCACGCCAATCGGTGGCAGGCGATAGTTGGAACTGTCGGTGGCGTAAAGCGCACTGGCGCCAGCCCCGAGTCTCACTTCGCCCTGGAGCTTCTGTTTCAGGAGACCGCCCAAGCGGGCGATGTCGATGTTTGGCTGATTGGCGGGAGCTTGCGGAGAGGCGGCGGTGGTGGACATGATGTTAAAGTTGGTGGGGTTGCAGATTTGCTTCCTTGATCTCGAGGCCGTGTCCCGGTCGGTCGAGCTGAGGGAAGAGTTGCCCGTCCTTCAACTCCGGCAGGCCGTCGAAGGCCATGTCTTCCAGGCGAGCGTGATCGTGGAAATATTCGAGGTGCCGAAAACCCGGGGCCGCGCAGCCGATCGGAGTGGTCAGGGCCGGCGCGCAGTGCGCACTCAAGGGCGTCTGGAACGCCTCCGCCAAAGCCGCGATGCGTCGAAAGCCCGTATAGCCACCGCAACGCGTCACGTCGGGCATCAACACGTCTACGGCCTGCGCCTGCAGGAAGCGCCGGGCTTCGGACGAACGGTAGAGATACTCACCGTCAGCGATTTCGATCCCCGCGGGAATCTGGTGGCGCAGGAGCCGTAAGCCCTCGAAGTCGGCCGGATCGAGGGGCTCTTCAACCCAGCAGATCTGACCTACTTCGTAAAAGACATCCGCCCACTTGCGCGCCTCGGCAACGGTGTAGGCACTGTTGGCATCCACCATCAGTTGCGTCTCCGGGCCGATGACCAGTCGCGAAGCTTCGACCCGTTCGCGGTCTTGCTCCGGGTGACGCCCGACCTTCATCTTGACGGCCTTGAATCCTTGTTGAGCCCAACGGCTGAGTTGGGCTTCGAGATCGCCGAGTTCGTAGGAGGTGAAGCCGCCGCTGCCGTAAGCTGGCGCGGACGGCCTTTGCTGACCAAGCAGGCGGGCGAGCGGTTCTGCCAGCAGGCGCGCGTAGAGGTCCCAAAGGGCGCAATCGACGGCGGATATCGCCATCATGGGCAAACCGATCTGCCCCAGATTGCGGATCGCGGCAAGCATACGCTCGAGCTGCCATTCGGGAGTCGATGCCGAGGTCCCATCTAGCAGGGGAAGCAGATGTGCTTCGATGAACCGGGCACAGCTGAGATCCGCGTAGGTATACCCGAATCCCTTGAGGTCTCCGCACCAGAGTTCGACGAGCACGAGGCTGGTGGCGTCCCATTCAAGTGTGCCGTCGGACTCGAGCGAATCGGTCGGGATCCGGAAGGTCCGAACCCGCGACCGTGTAAGGGTGTGTGCAACTGCTTTCACCCTTGGGCTCAGATCATTTCCTTTACCTTGTCCTTCACCACAGTGGGGATGATTTCCTCGCGGTATTTTTCACCCCGGGCGAGGGACTGGGCGAACTGCTTGGCCTGCTCAAACTCGATCTTGGCCGGCATGGGCGGTTCCTGCTTGTCGACGATTGCGTCGATCAATACGGGACCGGGATGGGCCAGCGCCTGATCGATCACATCCCCAATCTTGGCCGGATCGTCACAGCGCAGGCCGAGGCCGCCACAAGCTTCTGCGATCTTGGAAAAGTCGATGGGGGCGAGGTCCACTTCATACTCGGGATTCCCGAGGAAAACCATTTGCTCCCACTTGATCTGACCGAGCGTGCCGTTGTTGATAATGACGACCTTGATGGGCAGCTTGTAGCGCACTGCCGTGACGAATTCGGCCATCAGCATGCTGAAGCCACCGTCGCCGATGAAGGCCACACATTGACGATCCGGGTGGGCGACCTGAGCCGCGATGGTGTAGGGCAGTCCGTTGGCCATGGTGGCTAGATTGCCCGAAAGCGAAAACATTTGCCCGGCCTTGGCGGGAATCTGGCGCGCCCACCAAGTCGCGATAGTGCCGGAGTCACTCGTGACGATGGCATTTTCGCTGAGGCGCTTGCCCAGCTCCCACGCCACGACTTGCGGCTTCATCGGCTTTTCCTGTCGCGTGCCGCGCTTCTCCATCAACTGCCACCACTCGTGCGTCTCCTTTTGGCGCTTTTCGAGATAGCTACGGTCGTTCTTGCGCAGCAGATACGGCTTGAGCGCCGCCAGGGTCGCCTTGCTGTCGTAGGGCAAGCCTGCTTCCACCGGGTAGCGCAAGCCGATGCGCGCGGGTTCGATGTCGATCTGCACGCAACGGGCCTGGCCGGGCTTGGGCAGAAATTCGATGTAAGGGAAGGACGTGCCGACCATCAGCAGCGTATCGCATTCCTGGATGGCGTTCTCCGAGGGCAGAGTGCCCAGCAGGCCAATGCCGCCCGTGGTCAGCGGGTGGTTGTCCGGCACGACGGCCTTGCCCAGTAGCGCCTTGATGATCGGGGCACCGAGGGTGTCCGCTACTTCCAACAGTTCCTCGGCTGCACCCAACGCGCCCTGGCCGGCGAGAATCGCGACCTTTTCGCCTTCGTTCAGCACGTCGGCCGCGGCCTTGAGGTGGTGCTTGTTCGGTGTGGGCGGTTCGACAAAGTAGGAACCGCGGTCGTGCTTGGCCACGTTGCGACCGCTGCGCTCGCCTTCGGAAACCGGCAGCGACTGCAAGTCGGTCGGGAAATTCACATGAGAGACCGCTCGGCGCGCTACAGCGGTGCGACAGGCCATTTGCGTGACGTTCTTCACGTGTTCCGGGCCCATGACACGGGTATTGTAAGCCGCGACGTCCATATAGACGCGATCGAGCGCCACGTCCTGCTGCGCCAGGGTGTCGATCAGATCGTGGTAATGGTGGCCGGTGATCGCGATGACCGGAGCGCTGTCCATTTTCGCATCGTAGAGGCCGTTGAGCAGGTGGATGCCGCCCGGACCCGACGTGGCGAGGCAGCACCCCAGCTTCTTGGTGTACTTGGCGTAGCCGCAGGCCATGAAGGCCGCCGCCTCTTCGTGCCGGACCTGTACGAACTTTATTTTGTCCTGCCGTGTCCGGAGGGATTCCATGATGCCGTTGATGCCGTCACCCGGGAGTCCGAAAATTACTTCTACGCCCCAATCAATGAGGGTTTCTACAAGAACGTCTGCTGCTGTCTTCGCCATAGCGGTTGAATTAGAGGTTTAGCAAAGGGCACGCATCGACTGGGCCAATCTACCAGCCAAAGGTCTAAGCGCCCGATGCGCACCAGAATCGACCGTTCAAGTAGACACACACGCACGACATGAAGAAGAGCCATTGCAGGATACTGCATGTGATCGGGCACAAATCCCGCGCGTTGCACCGGATCACGGGATGAGCGCAAAAAAGCCGCATCCCAAAGGGGAAGCGGCTCTCGGGCTTCAAAAACAAAGGGGGATCAGTGGGCGTGGGCATGCCCGCCACCGTGGCCCTGCTCGTGCATGTGCTTCGCCATTTCCTTCGGGTTGTGCATGCCCTCCTTCACGCCAAACCGGATCAGCAACAGATTAACCGGGTAAGCCGCAATCAAGCCGATGGAAAGCGATAGCACCAGCGAGGACCAGAAGAGGGGTTCGCCGAATTGCGCGTTCTTCGCGAGCCAAATATCGGTGCCGATTGCCACGATCTCCATCACCGCGATGCTGGCAGACTCGCTGTACAAGGCGTCCTTAAACGCTGCTCCGAATTTCTCGCCATCCTGCAGCAGGGGCCCGATCGTCATGCCGAAGCCGAATACATAGGCGAGCACGAAAGTCGTGAGCGCCACCCAGAGGTTGCTGTTGATCGCCAGGAGTCCCGTCATGACCAGCAGTCCAGTGATCTCGCCAGCTCCACACCCTGAGTAGCAGTGAGAAACGGAACGAAAGCCCTTGCGCCATAGCGAATCGTGGGAAATCTGCTTCCGCCCGGAATAGAAATAGATGAGCAACCCGATCGGGCCCGAATAGATCACGGTCAAGCACCATACGGCCTTCATGAGGGGCATGATTTCCGGGTTTTTGGCCCATAGGTCACGCACGAGGATAACGAGAGAGATGAGCATCAGCACGATCCAAGTGCCGATTACCCACGGATTTGTGATAAAGTTGCGGAGAGCTTCCATGATACCCACTCGCTTGCATATGCCATACCAGTAGCGGGTGAACTGGGCGATGGCATCCTATCTGCAAACGGCTCACCCGATGAAACACGCGATCGATATTCTATCCACCCACCCGCACCCTTCACCTGCTGGCTCCACGGACGCCTGGACACAGCTGATCAAGGCAACGGCAGACTGTGCCGTCTCCTGCCAGATTTGCGCAGACGCCTGCCTGGCCGAAGAAAAGATCGACATGCTGCGCCGCTGCATCCGATCCGACCTAAATTGCGCCACCGTCTGCGAGGCGACGCTAAAGCTGCTGATCACACAGACAGAGCGGGATCAGGCCGTGCTGAAAGCGCAGGTAGAAGCATGCGCGAAGGCCTGCGGCGGTTGCGCCGAGGAGTGTGAAAAGCACGCCAAGATGCATGCCCACTGCCGGATTTGCGCTGAAGCCTGCCGCGCTTGCGAAAAGGCCTGCCAACAGGTGCTGACAACCGTCTAAAAGCGACGACCAAAAGAAAACCCCTCGCCCGAAGTGGACGAGGGGTTTGGGTAAATGTCTTTGCCGTCTGTGCGCTAGACGAGCGCGGGGGCAGGGGTCTCCATCTGCACCGGCTTGTTCTCGGTCTCGAGCATTTCCTTCAACCGTTGCAGGTCTTCCTTCACCATTTGCTCGAAGGAACGGTTGAGCGCCTGACCGAGGCGCAAGCCGATCGAACCGGCCGGTGGACGATAGGAGATGTGAACGTGGATCTCCGTGCCATAGCGCCCGGGCGCATCGACGAACTGCACTTCGCCAGCGTTGTCGACCGAAGCCCCCGGGACTGAACGCCAGGCAATGCGCTGGTCCGGTTCGTCCTGATGGATTTCAGCGTCCCACGAGACGCGACCGCGTCCGCCCGGCAAGTGCGCGACCCAGTGAGAATGGCGCTCGTCATACTCTGTCACCTTGAGCAGGTGGTGCATGAAGCGCGGCAGATTCTCCAACTGGCGCCAGTACTCGTAGACTTCACGGCGGGGCGCCAAAATAGTCTCGGTTACGTGGGCACTGATGGGCTTGGCACTCTGGCCGCTCGTGCTCCGACCAACCGCCGAACTGAGCGGACAATGGCCCGAGAGCCCGCGATAGAGCAGGCCGCCTCCGAGCATCCCCATCAGCAGCCCGACGGCCGGGCGACGCTGGCGAAAGGCAAATGCCGTGAGCGCGAGTCCGCCAATTGCCGACACGACGCGCTCGGGATTGCTCACGTTGATCTGGCTCGAGCCACTCGCCGGCGGCTCGGGATAAAGGGAATAAGAGGGAGAATCCATAGTGTTTGTCAGGTTGGGTTTCAAATTGATGCCTCACATTCAGCATCGCCCGTACCACGCCTGTTCTACCCGCTTGAGCGGTCGTAATGCTCTCTGACTGGTGCGGCCCCCGGTGCTTCGTGCGCCCCGTGACTTTCGCCAGGGTTGCAGGTTGCAGGGCCGCCAATGCCCGAGTGGATACCAGATCCAACCTCCCTGACTTCTCTGAAATGTGCAAACCAGATGATTGCGGCTTGACTGTCTGCCCCGATTCGCCAAAAAAGTCCGTTTCTACTGATGGGCGGCTAGCTCAGCTGGTTAGAGCAACTGGTTTACACCCAGTAGGTCGGGGGTTCGAATCCCTCGCCGCCCACCATTTTTTAATGCTTCTGTGTCAGAGGCTTTTACAGCTTTTCACCTACCGTGTCAGGTAATCTGCGAAAGTCAGGGTGAAGAGGATTGCGAGCCAGAAGATGCCGCCGATGATAAAGAGCCAGGAGGTGTGGTCGTGGTAGCGGGCGCGCATGAAGATCCAGACGATCAGGGCGGCCTTGGCGCCGGCGATCAGGATCGCGAGGAAGGGCTTCCACGGGCCATGCGGTAGCCAGACCAGCGAAAATGCGGCGCCCAACAAGACCATCAACGCGGCAAGAATACCGAGCAGCAGGGCATTGGAAGGCATGTCTTCGTGAGATTGGCTCATGGGCGAATCAGGTAGAGCATCGGGTAGAGGAACACCCAGACGAGGTCGACGAAGTGCCAGTAAAGCGCGGCCGTCGTCACGTATGTGGTCTGGATGGTGCGTCCTTTGCGCAGCTTGAACCAGAGCACCATGCCGCTGATCCAGCAGACGCCGACGATCAGGTGCAGGGCATGCAGCCCCGTCATCGAAAAATAGAGGAAGTGGAAAAGCTCCGCGCCTTGTGGGTGTTGGAAGTCCTCTGCCTTGAAGTCGAGGCCAGGGATGTGGTGATGGTGAAACTTCTCCCCATATTCGTAGAACTTGATCGCGAGGAAGGCGACGCCCAGCACGGCGGCTCCGGCCCAACTGAGCATGCCGGCCTTGTTGCGGCGCAGTTCAAAAGCCTTTTCGCCAAACGCGATCAGATAGCTACTGACGAGCAACACGGCGGTATTGATCGTGCCCCAGAGCAGGCTAAGGTGGCCGGAAGCTTCCCGAAACGCATCGGCGTGGAAAGACCGGATCACGGCGTAGGCGAGGAAAAAGCTGCCGAAGAACAGGATCTCGGAGCTCAGGAACGCCCACATGCCGAGGTAGCCGGTGCGCTTCTCCTGCACCTCATCCCGATAGGCTTCGTGTACTTCTTGGCTTAGGTGTCCCATCAGTCCTTGTAGGCGTAAGCCTCCTCGTTCACAGTGGGCGTTTGCTCAAAGTTATGCTTCGGCGGCGGTGAGGATGTGGTCCATTCCAGCCCCGTCGCCCGCCAGGGGTTGTCCGGCGCCTTTTTGCCTTTTTTGAGCGACACGATCAGGTAGATGAACGGCAGCAGATAGCCGAGCCCGAGAATAGTGGCCCCCGCAGTCGAGACGACATTCAGAAACTGGAACTCCGGCGGGTAGGTGTGGTAGCGGCGCGGCATGCCGAGATAACCCAGGATGAACTGCGGAAAGAACGTGAGGTTAAACCCGATAAAGATCAGGGTCGCGCCGATGCGACCCCACCACTCGTGATACATGCGGCCGGTAATCTTGGGCCACCAGAGGTGCAGCCCGCCAAGGTAGCCCATCACCATACCGCCGACCATGATGTAGTGAAAGTGCGCTACCACGAAGTAGGTATCGTGCACGTGCACATCCACTGCCAGGGTCGCCAGAAAAAGCCCCGTCAACCCGCCGATAGTGAAGAGCCCCAAAAAGCCGACCGCGTAAAGCAGGGGCGTCGTGAACTGCACGCGCCCGAGGATCATCGTGACGGACCAGTTGAAGACTTTGATCGCGGAGGGCACAGCCACGAGGAAGCTCAGCAGCGAAAAGACCAGCCCGGCGTAGACGGATTGCGAGCTGACGAACATGTGGTGGCCCCAGACGAGGAAGCCGAGCACCGCGATGGAAAGGCTGGAGAAGGCCACGACGGAATAGCCGTAGACGCGATGGCGGGAGAAGGTGGCGATAATCTCGCTAATCGCACCAAAGCCGGGCAGGATCATGATGTAGACGGCCGGGTGGCTGTAGAACCAGAACAAGTGCTGAAACAGCAGTGGATCCCCACCGAGGGCCGGGTCGAAGATGCCGACGCCGAAGAGGCGCTCGACCATGACGAGGAACATGCTGATCGCGAGCACCGGCGTCGCCAGCACGATGACGATGCTGGTCGCGTAGAGGGACCAGATGAAGAGCGGCAGCCGCATCCAGGTGAGCCCCGGTGCACGCATCTTGTGGATGGTCGCGATGAAATTGACGCCGGTGAAGATGGACGAAAAGCCGGCGATGAAGATGCCCATCGCCATGCTGATCACGTGGCCATTGGAATAGGTGCTGGAGTAGGGCGTGTAGAAGGTCCAGCCGGTGTCGACGCCGCCCGCGACCATGGCGTAGAGGGTGAAGACGCCGGCGGCGACGAAGACGTACCAGCTCGCCAGATTCAGCCGGGGGAAGGCGACATCCTTGGCTCCGAGCATGAGGGGCACCAGGAAGTTGCCCAGCACGGTGGGGATCGACGGCACGAGAAAGAACCAGATCATCAGCACCCCGTGCACGGTGAAGAGCTTGTTGTAGGTCTCGGAGATGACCAGATCGCCTTGGGGCGTCGTGAGGTCGGCCCGCATGATGGCGGCAGCAAAAGCGGCAATGCAGAAGAAAAAGGTGATCGTCAGCAGATACAGGATGCCGATCCGCTTATGGTCGGTCGTGGTCAGCCAACTCATCAGGCCCTTGCCTTCGTTGAGGTAGTTTTCCTGTGGCTCTTCCGCGACGTTTTCTGGCGGATCGTTGACGAGGTGATGCTGACTGTTGGCTGAGTTGTCCATTAGCGTGTCGAGACGTCCGAGTCTTCGGAATCAAGGGATTGCAGGTAGGCGATCAGGGCCGCGATCTGGCCTTCGTCGATCTGGCCCTGATAAGAGGGCATGACGTTCTGGAAGCCCGCGACGATGTCCTTGCCAGGCAGCAGAATACTGTCGCGCAGGTAGCCGCTGTCGGCGGTGACGAAGCCGCCGTCCTGCAGGGCGATCCGACTGCCGGCGACTCCGGCCAGACGCGGTGCATGCACCGTGCTGTCGGGCTCATGGCAGCCGCTGCAGCCTTGGGCGTGGAAGATTTCGCGGCCGCGTTCGGCCAGCGTCAGGTGGTCCTGGCCGCTCATGTCTTGCTGCAGCCATTCGGCATAGGCTTCGGGTTCCATTACGGTCACCCATCCGTCCATCTGGCTGTGGTTGGTGCCGCAGTATTCGGCGCAAAAGAAGTGGAAGCGGCCGGTTTTGTTGGCGGTAAAGGTCAGCCGCACGTATTTACCCGGCACAACATCGCGCTTCACGCGAAAGGCGGGCACGTAAAAGGAGTGGATGACGTCCTCGGAAGACAGGACCAGGGTGATCGGCTCTCCCACGGGAATGTGCAACTGGTCGTGCTCCATCTTGCCCTCCGGGTGGTAGATCTGCCACATCCATTGCCGGCCCACGACGTTGATCTCCCGGCCTTCTTCGGTTGGGTCGTAGGAGTCGATATACAGCTTGGCGCCTATTGCGAACAGGCCGAGGAAGACCAGGAACGGAATCACGCTCCAGGTGGTCTCGAGCTTCCAGCGGCTTTTGGCAATCCAGAGCCCCAGCCCGCGGTCGTCGCGCTTGTAGTTGAACAGCGCGTAGCCGAGCAGGACCAGCAGCAACAGCACGATGAGAGCGCTCATCACCATCAAGCCGATGAAGACCGCATCGACGTGTCCAGCCATGTCCGACGCACGCTCCGGCCAAAAGCGCAACGCCGGCGCATCGGCGTCGGTCTGGGCCAATAAAAACTGTGGGAAGTGGCTAAGCACTATCCGAGCCCTTTCGTTCGCGGCGGAGGTTGAGCACGATAAAGCCGCCCAAGGCGAGGATCGTCAGGCCAGCCCCGACCTTGAGCACACGGTGGATGGCAAGGCCGTATTTGCCCGTCATGGGGTCGTATTGGCAGCAGAGGATCAACAGCTTGTCGGTCGGGCTGCCGAGCTTGCCCTGCGAAGAATCGGCCAGGGCAAGCCGCACCGCCTGACGGTCGAAGCGTACGCCAAAGAAATACTTGGAGATGGTGCCGTCCGGTTCGGACACGAGAAATCCGCTGGGGTGCGCATACTCGTTGGTGTCCTTCATGTATTGATACCCGAAGCCGGCGGCCTCCGTCAGCTTTTCGACCGCCTCGGGGCTGCCCCGCAGGAAGTGCCATGCACCGGCGTCGGCGTCGTCTGCGTAAGCCCGATTGGCGTTGTCTTCCGCATCGGCGGCCAGTTTGGCATCTTCGGTCGGATCGACGCTGAAGAACAGCACCTCGTAGTCATCGGGCGCCTTCCAGTCGAGGTCGTTGGAGACCTGCAGGACGCCCTGAATCACCTCACCGCACAGCATGGGGCAGCGGTTGTAGCCAAAGATCAGGACGACGGGGCCGTCGTCGAAGTAGCTGCCCAGCGCAACCGTTTCGCCATCGGTATTGATCACGGGCGTGTCGAGCGGCAAGGTGTCGCCGATATTCTGGGTCCACTCGACATTCGGTGGCGGTGGCTGATTGTAGTTCGTCTGGGCGTGGGCGGAGGTCAGGCTCAACATGGCGCACCATGTGAGGATGACGCGGAGGATGGCATTAGCGTCGCGCATCGAGATACACTCCTTGTCGTTGAATTTCGAAAGTCTCATCGGCGGACCAACGAGGCAGGCCGTTTTCGGCGATCTGCTGTTTGGCTTCTGCGAGGGGGATCGTGCCCTCTTCAGTGCCGTCGAGCCGATGGGCGTTGGCTTGCATCATCGCCTGCCAGTCCTCATCGATCGGCGTGTCGTAGTTCGGGCCGTGGGTGAAGAGCAGGCGGGGATCGTCCGACGCGATCGAGGAAAGCGGCTGGTGGTAGATCCACTTTAGCGCCAGGAGGCTACCGACCACGACTCCGGCCAGCGCAAGCGCGACCAGCACCGGCCCTCGCAGGCCGACGTCCTTCTTTTCGTAATCGTTGTCCAGGTGCGGCTTCATGCGCTAGAAGGGGCGGACGATCGGGTAAAGGAACCACAGCAGATAGGCGGCCATGCCGGAGGCGGCCAGCAGGGCCGCGCGCTTGATCCGGGCCGGGCGCACGCGGGGCTGGCGCGAGAGCAGGCTGATGAACGGCCAGGCGACCCCGCAGATGGCGACGTAGACAATCAACAGCGACCACGGCAGGTGACTGCGTTCAACATACAGTTGGGCCTCCACGGGCAGGTCGCCCATCCAGATGATGACGAGTTCGGCGATGGCAAGATAGGCGCTGACAATGGTCGAAGCCTGAATCAGACTGCCGATCTGGCGGCGGGCCTTCTCGGGAGCTTCTCCCAGCTTGGTCGCCAGCGTCGCACTGCAGAGGGCGAAAAGCACCGACAGCAGGATGTAGGTGAAGGGGAAGCCAGTGGAGAACCACTCGGCGTCGCGCAACATCACCCAGTCCACCGCAATGAAGAACATCGTAAGCGTCATGCCGACGATCGCCGGCGCCGCCCATGGCTGACCGCGCTCGCCGCCACGCTTGCCGAGGAACAGCCCGGCCACCGCAAAAACGACCAGGTAAAAGACGTTGCGCCCGATAAAGAACGGCCAGTTCAGGAACGCCTCCCGCTGGTGCGCCAGTTCCTCCAGGTGCTTGGTCGGCGGTTCCGGCCAATAAGCGATATATTGAAAGAGCAAGAGCAGCACGAGGAATCCCAGACAGGGTACCCACCACAGGCTCACATGTCGGCGCAGGGCCGGGCGCAGGTATTCCATCCAGCTCCCGCCGGTCAGTGGATAGAGCAATAGCAGATAGACGGACCCGGCCACGAGCGACAAGCTCAGCAGCACGAAATACCAGAAGAATTGGACGAGGATGGTCATGGCGCGGCTACCTCCTCGGTTTGCGGATCCTGGCTGAGTTGCAGGGCGCGGATGAACGTGACGATCTGCCAGCGTTCCTCGGGCGAAACACGTCCTGAGTAAGGCAGCATCGCCCCGTAGCCCCGCGTAATGACATCAAAGATATAGCCGTCGGGCACGGTGCGCAGACGGTCGGTGTGGTAATTCGGGGCTTGCGGGAAGCCGCGACGCACGACGATGCCATCTCCGTAGCCGGCAGGGCCGTGGCACACCACACAGTGGATGTGATACAGCTCTTCGCCGCGTTCCAGAGTCTCCGCGTCGACCTCGATAGGGACTGCATCCAGATAGCTGCCGTCTTCGTCTTTGCCGGTCACGAACGGCCGGTCTCCCCACGGCCCGTTGTTTGGAATCGTGCCTTCGGGCGGCGGTTGTGCACCCACGTTGTGCGGCAAGTCGACGGCACGCTCGTATTCCTCGACCTTTTGCTGATCGGCCATGTTGTCGCCGCAGGCCGTCAACGCGAGGCCGAGCAGGCAGGCGAGCACGAGACTGGAGCTGAAGCGGATCAGTCCCATAGTCGCACCTCCGTTTCTTCGGCCCCGGCCTGCTTGAGATCGGCCTCCTTGGCTATGAGGTCGGCCGCCTTCATTTCGGGATCGATGGGCACGAGCATCAGCACATAGCGGTCTTGTGTGCCGCGCGTGATAATGGCGGATTCGAGCTCGCGCAGGTAGAGCCTTGGGCGCAACCGGATGAGCCAGGATACAAGCCCCGTGATCGCCGCTGTCAGCACGCCCAGCTCGAACGTAATCGGAATGAACGCCGGCCAGCTGTGCAACGGTCGTCCTCCGACGTTGAGCGGGTAGGTGATGGCCATGGCGTAGACCTGCATCAGATAGCCGCCGGTGGCACCGCAGATAAAGGCCCAGAAAATGATGCGTGGGATCGGGCTCGGGCGATAAGCCGTCAGGGCGTCGAGCGACTCGAGCGGGTGAGGCGTCACGGTCTGGGCCGACCAATGCTGGTTGTCGGTCACGTAGCCTTTGACGACCGCCTCGAACTGCTCGACATCCTTGAACGACGCCACGACGGCCTTGCCTGGAATCGGAGCACGCATCAGGAGGCCTCCTTTCCGCGTTCCGCCCGTTCGTGCAGGATCTCACGGATCTCGTGCATCGAGACCATTGGGATGAGCCGCACAAAGAGCACCACCAGGAAGAAAAAGAAGCACAATGTACCCAGATACAGCGCCCAGTCCCAACCGGTGGCGTTGAAATCCTGCCAGGACGAGGTCAGGTAGTCGTGCCCCAGGCTGGTCACCACGATCAGGTAGCGCTCCATCCACATGCCGATATTCGCGACGCCCGCAAGAATCCAGAGCAGCCAGGGGTTGGTGCGAATGCCGCGCCACCAAAGGGCCTGAATCGAAATGACGTTGCAGAAAATGACCGTCCAGAAAACGGGAGCGTAGTAGCCCGTCAGGCGGTCCATCAGTGTCTGCATCTCAAACGCATCCCCGCTGTACCACTCGAAGAAGACCTCGCTGACGTAGCCGAAGCCCACCATCATGCCCGTGGCGAGCATGACCTTGCCGATATTGTCGAGGTGGCGGGTCGTGATCATGCCCTCGAGCTTGAACAGCTTACGGATCGGGATTACCAGCGTGGCGACCATCGCAAACCCGGAGAAAATCGCGCCTGCGACGAAGTAGGGCGGGAAGACAGTGCTGTGCCAGCCCGGCACGATGCTCACGGCGAAGTCGAGGCCCACGATACTGTGCACCGAGATCACCAGTGGCGTCGCCAGCCCGGCTAGCATGAAGTAGAGCGCGCGGTAGTCTTTCCACTGCTGATCGCGGCCCAGCCAGCCCAGCGAGAAGAACGCGTAGATCTTTTTGCGCAGTCCCGGCTTTGTACGATCGCGCATCGTGGCGAGGTCGGGCACCAAGCCGAGATACCAGAAAATCAGCGACACCGTGCCGTAGGTCGAAACGGCAAAAAAGTCCCAGACCAGCGGACTACGGAATTGCGGCCATAGCCCCATCTCGTTCGGATAGGGGATGAGGTAGTAAAAGTATTGCGGCCGGCCCAGGTGCAAGAGCGGAAACAAGCCCGCGCACGCCACGGCAAACAAGGTCATGGCCTCCGTGAAGCGGTTGATCGAGTTGCGCCAATCTTGTTGCAGTAAAAGCAGGATGGCCGAGATGAAGGTGCCGGCGTGGCCGATCCCGATCCACCAGACGAAATTGATGATGGCGAAGCCCCAAGCCACCGGGATCTGCAGGCCCCAGATGCCGACACCCTTGGCCAGCACCCACGTGATGGCCGTAAACATCATGAAAACGCCGCCTGCGGTCGCGAACAGGGCCAGCCACCACCACCAGGCGCGCGCCCGGACGCGGGCTTCGTCGCCGACGCGCTGGTTGAGCAGCTCGGGACTCATCTCCGGGCCGAGCAGCTCATTCGGGCGGGTGGGTGCGTTTTCCTGCTTAGCGGTCTTCATGAGGCGGGTTTTCCCAGCGGGGCAGATAGGTGGTGCGAGGGCGGGTATCGAGCTCGGCCAGGAGCTGGTAATCCTCCTCGTGCGCCTTGCGCTGCGACACGTGATTCTCCGGTCGGCTGATGTCGCCGAAGACGATGGCCTCGGTCGGGCAGACCTGCTGACAGGCCGTCACGATCTCGCCGTCACGGATCTCGCGATTCTGATTGCGCGCATCGATACGGGCGCGGCTGATGCGCTGGACGCAGTAGGTGCACTTTTCCATCACGCCGCGCTCACGCACAGTCACCTCGGGGTTGAACTGGAGGTTGCGCGGGTGCTCCTTCGGCGGACGATAATCGAGAAAATTGAAGCGGCGGACCTTGTACGGGCAGTTGTTGGAGCAATAGCGCGTGCCGATGCAGCGGTTGTAGACCATCGCATTCAGCCCTTCGCTGTCGTGCAGCGTAGCGCCTACGGGACAGACGACTTCGCACGGTGCCTTCTCGCACTGCATGCACGGCACGGGCTGGTGCAGGATACGCGTGTGCCCGGATTCCTCCGAAAAATATCGGTCGATACGGATCCAGAGCATCTCCCGGCCAACAGCCACCTGCTCCTTGCCCACCACGGGGATGTTGTTCTCGGCCTGACAGGCCGTGACGCAGGCTCCGCAGCCGATGCACGAGCTCAAGTCGATCGACATGCCCCATTTGTAGGGCGCGTCGCCCATCGGCGGTTTGGGCGGCTCCGGCATGAAACTCGTCTCCTCCGGCGGGCGGTGTTCCTCGCGCTCCGGCGCAGGCTCGCCCGTTTTGCGCACGCGGGCAAAGTCGTGCCCGTCCATCACCTGATGGTGCTGCGTGGTGACCAAGTCGTAGTGTTCGCCGGTCTTTTCCAGCGAGACTGCCGGCCAGAACCAGCGGGCGCCAAAGCCCTCAAGCGCATAGCCGGTGGCGTGACCGTCGTGCATCTGGGCGGTCGGGCGACCATAGCCCATAAACGCGACCATCGTTCCCGGGTCCATGGCCCGCATCGGGTAGACCGGCAGCTGGATACGGCGATCGCCCGAAGAGAGCTCCACCACGTCGCCTTGTTCCAGCCCGTGCTCCTGTGCAGTTTCAATCGAAAGCCAGAGCGCCTGGTCCCAAACCAGCATGCTCATCGGTTTGGGCAATTCCTGGAGCCACGCGTTACGCGCCCCGCGACCGTCCTCGATGTGCGGGTCGAGGCGCACCAGCAGCTGTAGCCTCCCAGTGCCTGAAGGTGTCGATGTTTCCCGGCTGACAGCAGGTGCGGGGTTCCCCTGAAAGTCACTGGCGACCTCAGGAAACACGCCCTTCTGCAGGCCCTCGGACCACCATTTTTCGAAGCGGCTCGAGACGCGCTGTTGCCAATGGCGGCGCACCAGATTGTAGGCAGGCTGCGGGTCCGAGGGTTGCGCGAGGCGATGCAGGATCTCGAGGCGGGCGCGACTCTGATACATCGGCCGGATGAGTGGCTGCACGGGGCTGAGTTCGCCCGTAAAGCTGCGCAGGTCACCCCATTCTTCGAGGAAGTGGTGTACCGGCAGCTTCCAGGTGCACTGGCGCGCTGTCTCGTGCGCCTCCAGGGCAAAGCAAGCCGACCACTTGGCCTTGGCGATGGCGTCGACCAGTAAATCGCCGAAATAGAAGCCCGGATTGGCGTCCAGACAGAGCAACGCCTCGACTTCGCCCGCCTCGAGTGCGTCGGCGAGTTCCTGGGATGTCGCGCGTTGCTCGGCCAGCACCGCATCGGTCTGCGGCGGCGGGGTATGTTGCACCCACGTCGTGCCTTCGTTTCCGAGTTGCCGATTCAGTTGCTGCACTTTGTCCTGCAGGACGGGGCTCAAATAGCTGCCACCGATCACCAAGGCCCGGGCCCCCGCGGATTGGAGATCACGACGGGTTTGTTCGACCCATTGGCGCTCGGTCTTGGAAAGGTCGCCAGTCCCCCCGCCCAAGAGGCCATCCATCACCGACTCCCAGCGTCCGGGTGCAGAGACGCAGGCGGTATCGGCCTGCGCGTTGGTGACGTTCGGGGCGGCGTGCAGGCTGTAGAAGCGGTTGACGTCGACACCTTCCTGCCAGCCGCGTCGCCGCTGCGCGTAAGCGCGGGCGTAGCGCAGACTCTCGGGATGCTCGGTCAGGAAATCCGGATCGATTCCCACGATGATGTCCGCTTGTTCGAGCCGGTAGTCGGTCTGGGGCAGGCTCAGGCGCGTGTATGGAGCCTCCAGCATCACCCGCATCTGTGGGAAGCGCTGCGCGAGTTGCTGCCACGCTGCCAGTTCAGACGGGGAGCTGTTGGGCTCGGCCACCACCCATAATCCGCGTCCCTGGTGTGCCTGGAGCCGCTGAAACTGCTCGAGCCAGGCCGCGTCGAAGGCATTCCAGCTGGAGGTGTGATTGTTCTGGTGAGGCGCCCGCAGGCGCTGCCCATCGTAAAGGCCGAGCAGACTGGCCTGCATGACCGCATCAGTCGCGCCCTGGCTGGAAGCATGATCCGGGTTGCCCTCAACCTTTACCGGACGGCCTTCACGACTTTCGACCAGGATACCGCGCCCGTAGCCTCGCCAGTTGTGCGTGGTGGCGTAGAAATTTGGGTTCCCCGGCACAACTTGCTCGGGCTGCTTCACATATGGCAGGATCTCTTCGCGCGGCTTTTTGAAGCACCCGCTCATACTGGCCAGCGTGAGCCCCGCACCGGCGACTTGCAGGAATTTGCGACGGCTCAGCTGCGACGGCCATACCGCAGCCTGCTCCGGAAACTCATCGGAACGACGGGGCGAAGGTATGTTGCCTGGGTCGGACATCAGCGGTGGCAGGTTGTGCAGTCGGTCAGGTTGTAATTGTTCACTTCGCGGCCCATTTGCTCGCTCATCGCCTCGGTGTGTGCGCGCTTCCATTTTTCCGCATCGAAGGGAGACGACTTGAGGATCTCTACGTGCTCGGCGTTCGCCAACGGATCGGCCTGACGCCGCACATTGACGACGTCGCCCTCCGGTACCAGTCGAGGCTCGGGATTACGGTGACATTCGATACACCACAACATAGTGATGTCCTTGGTCTTCGAGACGGTCACCATGTCTTCCACGTCGCCGTGACACGAGCGGCAGGAGACGCCGTTGTTGACGTGCACCGAATGGTCGAAGTAAACGAAGTCTCCCAGGTCGTGCACGCGATTCCACGGCACGGGCTGCTGGTGGCGCAAGCTGTCCCAGACGGGCTGGAGCAGGGGACTCTCGCGGAAGAGCTGGCTATGACAGGTCAGGCACGTTTCCGTGCTGGGCATACCCGCAAAAGAAGATTTTTCGACCGTCGTGTGGCAGAAGCGGCAGTCGATCCCCAGTTCGCCACTGTGGTGACGATGGCTGAAGATGACCGGCTGCTCCTGGTTCACGCCAAACTCGTCGTAACCGTCACGATTGCCGAAGACATAGACGGCCAACGTGAGGCCGAGCACGACGGCCAGACAGAAAACGGCCCCCCCACGCAACCAGACATCGGCGGAAGGCCCAAAAGCTTGCGGCTGTTTCTTGGGGGGCGCCACAAGGATGGTTTAGCGTTGCCCTTCTTCCCGATACCACGCGTCGACTTCGTGTTGGACCTGCTCTGGTGTGAAGTCGTAGCGCTCTTGGAGTCGTGCCTTCAGGCGGTCGACATCGCCCCCGATGCTGCGCAGGTCGTCCTCCGTCAATTGCGGCCATTTACGGGTGAGCGCATTCGCATAGGGGAGCCAGTGTTCTTTGAGGATGTCGGTATCAGTACTCATGGCCGCTTTTGCTGCCTAGACTGTACCAATCTGCTCAAACGGGGGTTGCTGCTGCTGTTCTTCCCTCCAACGCGGGATCGAGGCCCTTTTACAGGAATTTCATTTTTGCAGCCTGCCTTCTGTTATCGAGCCGTTTCATGCAGGCTGCAGAATTTCTAATGAGGTTCGCCCTGTCCGGGGATTTTCGCGTTCTCGTCGTGGAGCAGGTCGCGCTGATAGAGCATGCGGTAGGAGACGAGCAGGATGACGGTCAAAGGCGTACCCAGGATCAGGCCCAAGGGACCGAAGACCATGCCCATGACTACCGTCCCGAGTAACGTCAGAACCGGTGGCATTTGCACGTTCTGCTTCTGGACCATCGGGGTAATGAAGTTGCCTTCGAGCACCTGCACGACGATGTAGAGCGCCATGACCTTGATCGCCATGGTCTGGCTCGTCGACAGGGCGATCAGCACGGCAGGAATCGCCCATAGCACCGGACCGACGTTGGGGATAAACTGAAACAGCCCAGCTAGCGGCCCGAGGACCCACGCGAAGGGCGCCCCCACGATCAACATGCCGATCGTAACCAGCGTGCCGATGATCAACATGGCAAAGCCCTGGGCGATCAGCCAATGCCACAGGGCACGACCGCAAGCCAGTAACAGTTGCCGCCCCTTTTCGCGATAACCGAGGGGCAGGATGCTCAACAGTCCCCGGCAGTAGGCCTGCGGATCGTAGGCTAGAAAGATGCCCACAAACAGGGCCAGGGCCAAGGCAGTGATGGCTTCGGCCGAACGCGTGGCCGGCCCGATGATACGGCTCAGCAGGCCATCGCCTCCGCTGCCATTCATCCCGCCGCTCAGGAACATACGTCCCCAGGTGGTACTGCGCGCGTTTTCCAGGATGGTCGGCATCTTGTCGAAGAGCCGCTGCCCTTCGGACACCACCATCGGCAATACGAGCATGGCAATGCCCACGATAAGCAGAAACATGCAGCCGGTGGCGACGTAGAGGCAGGTGCAGTAGGTCCACCGCGTCCGCTCCTTCAGCATGTAGGAAAAGCCGCCCAGCACGACCGCGATGATTATACCGGCAAAGAAAATCAGAAACGCTTCCGCACTTTTCCAGAGAAACAGGGCGAGGCCGATCAGCGCGAGCGCGATCAGCATGCGCTTCTCGAACTGGACGAGGGGGCGATCGTGTTGGGAGAGGTTTTCTTGCAGTTCTGGTTGAGACATTTAGGGCTGTGTTGCTTGGCCTCGCTGGCGCAGCGTTTTGCCCAGCCAGCGGGCGAAAGGGGTTGAAGTGAGGCCGTGGAGGATCACCGAGATGACAATGGCCATACTGATATGGGGCCACAGATCGCTGCGCCCGAGGTGCTTCTCAGCATACATCACATAATAGAGCGCCGCTATTCCGAGGGGGCCAAACCAGGCGAGAAACGACATCTCGGGCAAGTTGATGTTACGCCGCAGCAAGCGGTTGAGTGCAAAGATCGCCACCGCACGGCGACCGATGATCACGGTCAACCAGATCAGCGCAACCGGCCATCCCAGGTGCTGCCATTCGGCCAGAGGGATGAACAGGCCGACCAGCATGAAGATCGTGATAGTAAAGAACTTGTTGATCGCTTCCTGGATCTCTTCCTGGTGCTCCTGATGTTTGTCGTCGATAAACTGATCGAACACTGCTCCGGCGACAAAGGCCGCCAGAATACCATCGGCTCCCAACAGCTTGACCAGTGTCATGACGACGACCGGTAGCGCCAGCGTGAAGCCAAGATAGGAAGTATGCCGAATCAAGCCGTGCTCGCTGACAAAACTCAGAATCATCGCCGCCAGCCAGCCGAGCAGCGCCCCCACGACAGCGGCCAGACCGATCTCTTTGAGCAAGCCGATGAGCAGCCAGTGCTCGACGGTGGCCCACTCGGCCCCGCGGTTGAGCACATACACGGGCAGAATCACGAACAGAAACCCCAGGCCGTCATTCGAGCCGGATTCCGCCGAAATACCCTGTTGTTCCCAGGTGGGGATTTCCTTGTCCGCAATAGTGCCGGTCACGACAGGAGTCGAGACAATGGGGTCGGTGGGGGTGACAATCGCCGCCAGCAGCGCCGCGACCCAAAAGTCAAACCCACTCAAGCCCCAGAAGATCAAGGTACCACTGGCCCACATCAAGGGCATGCCCAGCAGGATCACCATCAGAAAAAAGCGGATTTCCTTGCGCCAGTAGTATTTGGGCAGACGCAGTGCAATGCCCATGAGGCCGATCGCAAGCGTCATGCGCGCCCCTTCTTCCAACATCAGGTGCTCGGCATGATGCCCCGGACTGGAGATAAGCCCCAGAACCTGAGGCCCGATGACAAAGCCCGTCACGAGGGAGAGCAGCGGGACCGGCAGGCAATACTGCTGCAGCAACCCGGAAAACGTAATATAGGTCAGGGACGCTACCGAAAAGATGAAGACGATCAGGTTGATGGTTTCCCCGCTCATGTGCCGCCACCTTCTGCACCTCACGTGCCATGATGGAAGGAGGAGGGCGCGTTACACCGAGTAACGAAAGCGCCGTGCAATCTGAAGCGTGAACGAACGGTAAAAAAGGCATCCTGTGAGACGGTGCGGGCACTTGATCGGCGGGAATCTTGCGGCATTGTTCCCTCATGATCCGACCCAATACACGCTTTTGTCTGACTGCCTTGGTCCTGACCGGCTTTCTGGCGGGCTGCCAGCGCGCCACGAGCCCCGCCGCCCGCGATGCTGACGCATCGTCGCCTTCGGCCGACCAAATGGAGCGGAGCTGGCCAGAACGGGAATTTACCGTCGAACTCAAGACGCCGACCCCGGCCCACGCGGTCGCCATTCAGGAGGTCTGGCAGGTCGGCGGTGAGGTCTGGGTCTGGGCGCAAGTGGCGCGAGGCGAGGGCATGGCCGCCCAAGTCATCTCCACCTCAACGGACCGCGTCAGTCTGGACGCACCTCCGGGCGAAGTGGAATATTACATCAGCGGTATTGACTGGAACTGGGCGGAGCTGCCTGACCATTACCACCGTATCACTTCACCGGAATCATTCGATCCCGCCGCCGAAGGTGGAACCCAACTCTATCCGGCGAAACCGTAAACAAAAGAGGCGGACTTAAACCAGTCCGCCTCGTCCAAAACCGTTCTTGCGAGCGGCTCAGTCGTTCTCGCCGTCGTCTTCGTTGTTCTCATCGGCGCGTTCCCGGGCATCTTCCGCCTTTTGCTCTTCGCGGTTGCCGTAGTAACCGCCACCTGCGGCCCCAGCCGCACCGCCGATGGCCGCACCTTCGAGGGCGTCACCCGATTGACTGCCGATAAGGGCGCCCGCCGCAGCCCCTGCGGCTGCCCCTTGCAGCGCCCCTTCTTCCGTCGTGTCGGGCTTCTCGTAGTTCTGGCACCCTGCAATCAAGAGGCTACCGCCGATCGCGCCGAGGGTGACAGCGCGTTTCACAAAGTAGACTGTATCGATTTTCATGGTGAATGGGCTATCGCAGGGGAGATGCCAACAGAGGCCGGGAGAGCGGCTAGACTTCCTGCGCGTCATCCGCATCGAGCTGCAGCAGCGGCAGTTCGACCGAGGAATCGAATTCTCGATGCAAGTGAGCCGGGCTCGTCACGACCATCAACTCGAGGGTGGGATGCACGACGGCGTCCTTCAGGTGGCCGCCCACACATTCCCCCGTGGCCTTGCCCAGGATGGCGTGGGCGTGCAGTTGAGGCTCACCCTTGCGCGTTGCGACGGTGCCGGTCAGGGTCAGTAACTCGACCTGTTCCCGCACCGGAATCTCGATATATTCGCGGCTTTCAGCGTCGAAGTAGCGGAGGCCGGCTTCCTTGAAGGCGCCAATCCCGTGAAACCGAGCCGAATGCACGCCTTCTTTTTCCACAAAGGAAGCCAGCTTTTCCATCACCGGTTCGCCGCTTTCAAAGACGAGCACGAAGCTGTCGTCGCCGGAAGATCCAATCTTTTGGTATCGCATAGAAAGAGAATGAGCAGGTGACGTTCCCCGCCAAAGTTCCGTCACTCATGCCCAGCATCTTCACGGCTGCCATTGGCTGAAAAGGCATCTTGCAGTAGCGGGTCCGCATCGCCGTGAGCTGGTTGGGTCTTGAGGGTACGAATCGGGTAGGCGAGGGTGATGCCGTTTTCGCGGTAGGCCTTCTGCATCGCCTGCATGGCCTGATGCTTTGCGGCAAAAAAGTCGGTGCCCGGGTACTGAATCTGGATTCTCACCAGCGCATCGAGGTAGTGGGCTTCGTAGTCGAGCACATAACATTCGACGCTCGATTCGTTTTGCACGAACGGCAGGGGCTGTAGCGCCTCTCGCGTCACGTTCTCAAACTTTTCGATATCCTGATCCCAGGTCGGGCGAGGGCGGAACTCCAGCTTGCGGTAGCCGGTGGCCTCGTAGTTGATGATTGGTGTCTTGTAGACCTCTGAGTTGGGAATGATCACCGACTGCCCCTGGAAGTCCTCAAGCACGGTGTTGCGGAGGTTTACGTCCTGCACATACCCCAGATGCCCGCAGCTCTTGATCAGATCGCCGACGTCGAAAGGCTTGCGGATGCTCATCAGAAAGCCGATGAGGAAATTTTCGGCGACATCCTGAAAAGCCAGACCGAGCGCGAGTCCCAAGACCCCGGCACCAGCCAGGAGTGAGGTGACCGTGCCCGACATGTCGAGCAGGCTCAGCCCCAGGAACAGGCCGACTGCGATGACGATGATCTTCGTGGCCGAGGCGGTCACCCGAAGCGCCGCGTCCGTCCGGGTTTTGGGGCGCAAGTAATTGGTGATGATCTTTTGCGCAATTACCCCAACCAGGTAAAACAACATGACCACCAGCGCCGCCAGCACCAGTTCGGGCAACATGTTTACGAAGGTGCGGCCCCAGTCGACAATCTTGTCGATCACCCAGTGGAAGCCTTCCGACCAGCCCATGGGGGAGCCCGACGGCTCTTGTTGCGCAGCCTGCTTGGCCGTTTCCTGGCCGGTGCCGCCCGTCCCCGCCTGCTTTAAAAGCGTTTCCAGAGCGGAACCTTGGTTACCGCCCTGGACTTGGGATTGCGCTGTTTCGCTAGAAACTGTGGATGGCATAAGCGATCAGCCCTGCAGGAGGGACTGAGCTCCGTCGATGTAGACTTCGGTGCCGGTGATGTGGCCGCTGCGTTCGCTGGCGAGAAAGGCCACCAGATTGGCGACATCTTCCGCTTTGCCAGGCTTGCCGTCGGACAACGGGATCTTGCCTTCTGGAAATTCCACCGGTTCCTTTTCGCGCTGCACGTCTTCGACATCGGTGTTGTCGTCGATGTTCGACTCGATGGACCCCGGGCAGACGGCATTGACGCGGATGCGATGGCTCGCGAGCTCCAGCGCAATCATCTTCATGAAAGCGATTTGGCCCGCCTTGGAAGACGAGTAGGCGCTCGCGCCGGTGTTCGTAAAGATGCGGTTGCCGTTGACCGAGGAAGTGATGATGACGGAGCCGCCATCCCGCTTCAGCATGGGCAGGCACGCCTTTACGGTATGAAAGGTGCCCGTCAGGTTGATGTTGATGGTCTTGTTCCACTCTTCCGGCGTCAGTTCGTCGAGCGGGGCCCAAGTGCCGTTGATGCCGGCATGTGCGAAGACGATATCGATGCGGCCATAAAGCTCGTCGAGCTTCTTGGCCGCTTCCTCCATCTCTTCCCACTTGCTCACATCGGCCTGGATCGCCTTGGCCTCGCCACCTTGTTCCTTGATCAGGTCGACCGTTTTCTGGGTGTTGTCGAGGTGACGACCGAGGCAACCAATCTTGGCGCCCATTTCGGCCAGCTTGAGCGCGGTCGCACGTCCGATGCCTTCGCCGGCACCGGTGATAAGGGCGACGCGGTTCTTTTCAAAAGATTCTTCAGCCATAATATCTGGGTAAGGGGATTAGGCTTCGTTATGGCGCAGGACGCGGGCCAAACCGAACGCGGCACCGACGAGGACCCCCGCCGCAAGACCCGTCATCGCGATTCCGTCGCGGTGCTTGGTCCACTCCAGTTGCAGACTGCGGCCCTTCGCGCGGTCGTCAAAGTCGCCATGGGCCGCATAATCACCCTCCACAGGACCATAGAGGTTGTCCGATCGGCCTTCCTTTTTCGGTTGATCGGTTTGTTGGCCGCTGTAGCCCTGTTTCGCCAGAATGCGATCGGCAATGCCGGGCACGACCTTGTTGCCGAAAATCGCCTTCACGGTCGAGCCACCGACCAACACTTCCCGACGGCGGCTGTGAGCGGCGTAGAAGATCCCCTCAGCGGGCACTTCCGGCTGGTAAATCGGCGGCACTGGTTGGGCCTTGTGGGGGAGGCGACTGCGGACCCAGTCGAACTGCGGCGTATTGACCGCTGGCAGCTGGACCATGCACAGGTGGATGTTGCTCTTTTCGTGCAACAATTCGGCGCGCAAGGAGTCGCAAAAGCCCTGGATCGCGTGCTTGGAGGCGCAATAGGCGCTCTGCAGCGGGATGCCGCGGTAGGCCAGCGCGGAGCCGACCTGCACGATCGAACCGCGATTACGCGGCCGCATGTGTTTCAGGGCGGCTTTGGTGCCGTAGACATAGCCAAGGTAGCAGACCTCCGTCACCCGGCGAAATTCCTCCGGCGTAATCTCGGAAACGGGGGCAAACACGCCGGTCATGGCGCAGTTCACCCATACGTCGATCTCGCCCAGTTGTCGTTCGACGCGGTCTGCTGCCTTTTCCATCCCGTAGGCGTCGCTGACGTCGTTCTGGATGCCGAGGGCCTGGCCGCTGATGCCGCGTAGTTCTTCTTCGGCCGCTTGCAGGCGGCCCTGATCACGGGCGATGACGGCTACCGCGTAGCCTTCGTGTGCAAATTTGCGAGCCGTGGCGCGTCCTACGCCAGCGGTGCCGCCGGTAATGACGACGACGGGTTGTCGATTCTCTGAAACCATATCCTGAAGGGGTTGAATTCTAAGGGAGATGGGAGCAGAGACGGTGCCAGCATCTACTCGTCCGTCGAGGGATCGAGCACTTCGGCCAGTGCTTCGGCGACAAAGGTGTCGGTTTCCCGGGCCTCTTCGCTCCGGCGGCAGAGATACGTTTCGTGCATTGGATGGCAGCAGATCTCCAGTCCCGCAGAACGCAAGATGGCTTCGACGCCCGACTTCGTGGCGGCCCACCAGTTTGTTGGGTCTTCCGCGAGTCGCTGTTCGATGAACGCCATCTTGGGCCACCACGGCTCCCTCATGCGTTCACGCGCGCCGAAGTCCAGTTGAGCCGGCGCCTGTTTGTCTGACGCTTCGCCTTCCGGGCTGGTCAGCGTCTGGAAGACCATCCAGCCGTCCATCTTGCGCACGAGCCCGTCGAGGGCCAACAGCGGGTAGCGCAGGTGATAAAACAGCCCCATGAAAAAGATCCCGTCGTAGCGCTCCGCTTCGCGAATGGTGTTGTAGACGGAGGCCTGGCGGAAGCGAATCTTGTCCGTAAGGCCGAAAGCAGCGGCGGCCCACCGCGACTGCTTCAGGTAGTGCGGGTTGATCTCGACTGCATCGACCTCGGCACCGCGCTGTGCCAGTTGAATCGCGTAATACCCGGCGTTACTGCCCAGTTCGAGCACCTTTTGGCCCGAAAGATCTGCGGGCAGCACCTTGGCCAGCGGCTCCCATTTGAAGGCGGGAAAGTCGCCAAGCGGGTGGTCCGGCGCCGTCTGCGTTCCGTCGGGCAGGTGCAGGTTCTGGAACCAGGGCCCCAGGGCGGCAACCTTTTGTTCGGTGGGAGTCCGGGGATTCGAAAAATCGGTCTGTAGCTGTGCCATATTCAGGAAACTAACGCCGGGTGACGGCATTCGCGGAAGTGCGCTTCGAGTTCTTGGGCGCGATGGTCGGCGGTGTGGGAGGTTAAAATGCGCTTGCGGGCGGCCATGCCCACCGCCCGGAGGTCGTCGGCGGGCATCTGCTGCAGGAAGCTCAAGGTATCTTGCGGGCCTTCGCTGATCAGGATTTCGCGACCTAGTTCGAACAGCGTGTCCAGCCCGTCCCAGTAGTCGGAAATGACCGGTGTGCCGCAGGCCGCCGCCTCGAACAGGCGCACGCTGGGGGCATAGCCCGTCTGCTTCATCGCGGCTCGGGTGATGTTGAGCGTAGCGCGTTGCTGATTGTAGAATTTACGGTGTTCGGCGGGGGGCAAATGGTCGATGCGCTCCACGTTTTGCGGCCACTCGATGGAATCGGGATATTGCGGACCCGCGACAACGAAACGCCCCTGCGGCCATTCCCGTGCTGGCTGCAGCATCAGCCGGTCGACGCCGGGCTGGCGGTCATCGCTGTAGGTGCCGAGGTAACCGAGATCATGCGTGTCGGGCCGCGCTTCGGGGAAATACAGGTCCGGGTCGACCGAGCAGTAGAGCGGGCGGCCTCGCGTGGCCCCATAGTCACGCTCCAGCCGACGTAGCAGCGGTCCACCCGTGAACGAAAGGTAGACGTCGAAGCGTGGAATCAGCCCCGCAGAAAGATACTCCTCGTCCCCCTGGGCCAGCTTCTCGAGCGTCACTGGCGTATCGATATCGTAAAAGCCGACGACGCCGCGGGCGGTATCGCAGGCCCAATTGCCGACGGCGACGCCTTCGGGCACGTAGGACCCCAGCACGACCATGTCGGCCTCACGCACGCAGTTGGTGAAGCGTTGCTTGAGGTCTGCGAGTGATTCGTAGAGATGAGTCTGCGCAAACTCCGGTTCGGGCAGATCCCTGTTGGAGGCATACCACGGTACGTCGCGCTCCAGAAACGTAATGTTGTGGCCGCGCCGCCGCAAGGCCTTGAGCAGTGCCCGGTAGGTGGTGGCGTGGCCGTTGCCCCACGAGGAGGTGATCGAGAGGCCGATGAAAACGAGGTTGAGGCGTGCTTGACTCATGAGACGCTGACAAGGGGTTCTGAACGTTGCAGCAGCACCGCTTCCAGCTCGGCGGCGCGATGGGCGTAGGTGTGTTCTTGCAAGAGTCGGGTGCGTGCACGGCGACCGATCTCCCGAGACTCTCCGAAGCTCAGGTTTTTCAGGATGTCCGCGACTTCCTGGCCACTGTGCGCCACGAGGCACTCCTGGCCGGGCTCGAGAAATTGCTCGATCCCCTTCCACGCATCGGTGATCAGGCAGGCCCCGGCACCGGCGGCCTCGAAAACGCGCGTAGCTGGCGAGTAGCCCATCTTGGCCATGCTCTCGCGGCTGATGTTAAGCACCGCGCGGGGGCTGACGTTAAAGGCGTTGTGGTCACGCGTATAGAGGTGCCCCATTGGGTTGACGTTGGGTAGTTCCGGTGCGTTCTGGTCCCAGCCGTTCCCGGCGAGCAGGAAGCGTTTTTCGGGCAGGATCTCAGCTGCCTTGAAGAAAAACTCCATCACACGCTCTTCCCGGTCGGGCAGACGGTTGCCGGCGAAATTGAGATCGCAGGCAAAGCGCTCCTCCTCCGGCACCGGGTGGTGCGACTCCGGGTCGAGGGCGTTGTAGAGCGGGATGCACTGTTTGGCACCGAGAGCCGTAAAAGCCTGCACCACGCCCGGACCGCCGCCGTAAGTCAGGATCGCATCATAAGCGGGAATGTGCTGGCGCATCGGATCCTGAGGATCGTTGTCGATCCGTTCGAGGGTGGCCGGTGCATCCACATCCCAGTAGATGACCTGGGCACCGCGGCTCTGGTGAGCCAATACGGCGGCCTCCAACTCTTCATCGAATACGCCGACGCCGCTGGCCTTTACCACCACATCTGCATCCGACGCGTCCTCGAGGCATTGTTGTAGCGCCTCTCGAGTCGCCGGGTAGACGACGCTGCGCGCGTAGGGCGGTTCGTCGATATCGCGGTGTTGCTGGCGATCAAAGGCATCCGGCTCGTAAAACGTGATCTGGTGCCCGCGTTCGTGAAAGGCGCGCAACATGCCACGGTAATAGGTGGCCGCACCGTTCCAATAGGCCGAGACCAGGCTGGATCCAAAAAAGGCGATTTTCAATTGGGGCATGATTCAGGCGTGTGCGGTTTGGGAAATGCGACGGGCGGAGTTGGCTTGCCGTTGCGTCTTGAGCAGGTCGATGATCTGGATCAGCTCATCGACCCGATGGCGGCAGGTGTGGCGGCTGCGAATGGTGTCAAACGCCCGCTGCGCCATCTCCGCCGCCGCTTGAGGCTGGTGTTTCAGAAAATAGAGGTGGCGTTCCATCTCCTCGCGGTCGTGCGCGACCAGAAAGTCCGAACCGGGCGAGAACAAGTGCTCGGCGTCTTCCCACGGCGCGCTGATGAGCGGGATGCCGCAGGCCATGGCCTCAAATGGACGGATGGTGGGAATGCCCGGCAGGCTCTCGCGGTAGTAGCGGCGGGGCACGTGCACCGTCATGCGGAAGCGGGCAAACACCTCCGGGGCGCGGAAATTGGGCAACCAGCCGGCATACTCAATGCCCGCTTCATGCAGCGCTTCCTTCGCGCTGTCAGGATAGCGTACCCCGTGGACCCGCGCGGAGAGATTCAGGTTTTTGACTGGTTCGAGGAGGAACTCGTGCAATTCCGCCGTGCGCTCTTCATCGCCCCAGTTACCGATCCAGACCACGTCACCCTCGATGTGATCGCGGGGCAGGGGGCGAAACACGCGCGTATCGGCGGCTTCGTGCCATGTCCAGGCCTGCTCGATCCACTTGTTCTCGAGATAGCGTTGGCGGAGGATCTCGCCAAAGACCAGTGCACCGTCGTAGCCCGAGAGATCCAGATTGCTCATCTCCTCCGGAACGCTGACGGCCCGGTGGTGCGTATCGTGAAAGAGCAGCACGTAATGCGGGGAAGCCTTGTGGTGGTCGCCGATCATCTTGATCAGCGCCGGAGGCGTCCACTCATGCACGATCACTGCATCCGCATCCGCGAGCAGGGCATCGAGCTCCAGCTCGCTGGGCAGGTAGAAGCGGGGGCGCAAAAGCGGATAGTAGTCCCGCAAGGCTGTCAGCGGCTCGGCACCGGCCTCTTCGGCCAAGTGCTGCAGGCTCCAGTTGTTGAACTCCTCATAGATGGCGACGTTGTGGCCACGATGGAGCAAGTCTGTCGTGATACCCCGCAGAAAGTGCGCGTTGCCGTGGTTCCAGTCTGAGGCGAGGGAATGATAAAACCCGATTATGTTCATCCGAAGGGAGGTTGGAAATGCGAGGGAACGGAGAAACTGATGCCGGGCTGGCTGACGGAGGTGGCCGTCTCGTCATGTGCGGACGTCATTTCGCCGTAGAGGTTGTGGTGCGCCCGCCCGAAGGCCTCGAGTGAGTAAAAGCGTGCCCGCTTGAGCGCCCGTGAAGCCATTTCGCGCCGCCGTTCTTCATCCAACGCCAACTGGCGCAGCGTGTAGTGCCAGGCCTGAGGTGCATCGCAGGATACGTAGAGGGCCGCATTGCCCCATACCTGGCGCAGCGACGGGATGTCGCCCAACACCAGCGCGCAACCGGCCAACGCGGCTTCGAGCGGAGCCAGTCCGAAAGGTTCATAGCGAGCCGGATGAGCAAAGATGGAGGCGGCGGCGAGCACCTGTCGCATCTGTTCGCCGCCGAGAAAGCCGAGCCCACGTAGTGAAGGCGCCGCCTGAATGGCTCCCTGATCTGGGTGCTTCGTCTCGCCGGCGACATAGATTGGCCAGCCAAGTCGCTCACCCGCATAGTTCAGGACGTCGAGGTTCTTGCCTTCGTCCCAGATGCGTCCCGCGGCCATGACCAATGGCTGTTTCTGCACGTTGGTGTAGAATGCAGCGGAGGCCCGACCGTTGGGGATGACACGTGCATTGCGGATGTCAGCGCGATAGACGCGCAAGGCCTCCAGCATGGCACGTGTCGGCGCAACGACGACGTTGGCTCGTTCGAGAGCCTGACAGACAAGCTCTCTATATGGCGCCCATTCCTGGGGCGGCAGGGCACCTTTGACGGCCTGAAACCATGAGTAGACGCAGGAGTGGGCCGTTAGCACGGTCGGAACTTCCCAACGAGGGGCGGCCGCGCTGTAATCGTTGCAGTGGATCAGGTCCGGTTGTACCTCGTGCACAATCTCCTGCAGCGCCGCTTGCGCTTCCGCCACGTCATCCCACGGATCGTCCATCCACTCGAGCTTCTGGGGCAGGCATATCAGTTCGCAGCCCAGCTTTTCTGCTTGTTCCCGCTGATCTGACGTCGGCAAGCGCCCGCGCGCCACCAGCGCTACCTCGACGCGGTAAGGCTCGAGCGCCTTGATCAACTCCATGGCGTAAGTCCAGACACCGCCAAGGGTGTCGGCCGTCATTAAAACGCGGCGAACCGGATGAACTGTGGAAAACGCAGCCTCCATCTAGCGCCGGGTAAACTTGTTGAACCGACTCGTGCTGCCGTCCGAAGTCTTGTCCTGATACACGAAGGCAAGCTGCTGCTCTTCAAAGGTCGAGAAGAAGGTATCCCAGTCGATATCCTCCAGATTCTCCTCGGCGTAGCCGGGGAAGTTGATGCGCAACACTCCCGCGTGCTCCGCATCACCACTGGCAGTGGAAGACACACGCGCGGGCTTGCCGTCGCGAGCTTCAGCCCATTGGCGAATGGTGTCGTGGTCGGTGGTCGTATGAGATTCTCCAGACATGGGGCGTAGCGGGGGTTAGCTGTTCATGGTGACCAGCGCCTTCATGAAGCCCTCCGGGCGGTCGTGCATGACTTCGAAGGCCTGCTGGATCTCTTCGAGGGAGAAGGTGTGGGTGTAGAGCGGCCGGGGATCGAGTCCTTCAAGACCCTGCAGTTCCACCGCCCGCTTCATGCCGTCGAGGTAGACGAGTGGGTCGCGTTCATGCGCGTTGATCACATCGAGGCCGAGCCAGTTCCAGTGCTGCATGTTTACTTCGCGCAGCCCATCCTGGTGAAAGCCCGCGATGACCATCCGCCCGCGCTCCCGGAGGAGGAATGTCGCCAAGTTGACGGGTTCGGCGGCGCCGGTTGCTTCGATCACGACGCTGATGCCTTGATCCCCGGCCCAACCTTGCACCTCCTGCACCGTGGCGTCGCGATCGCCTTGATCCTTGGAGGTAAATTCCGCGCCATATTTCTCCGCCATACGCAAGGCAGACTCACGACGGCTGACGACTGCCACCCGGGCACCCGTGCGGGCACAGAGCGACACCAGCAACGTGCCGAGAAAACCGGCGCCGATCACGACTACGGTATCGTTGGCAGTCACCTGGCTGCGGCGAAACACGTTGATGGCACAGCCCAAGGGTTCACCCGGCATCGGGCGACCCTCGAGCGATTCCGGCAAGATCACGATCTGGTTGCGGTGAGCGACGTCATATTGGGCGAAAGCGTTGTAGCTGAGCGCCGCGACACGATCGCCGATCTGCCATTCATCGACGTCGCTGCCGAGCGCAACGATATGGCCCCAGCCTTCGTGCCCGGGATTGCCCGGCTCGACAGGATATTCAAACCATGGGCGGCCTTCCCACACGGGCAGGTTGGAACCGCAAACCCCGCAACCTTCGAGACGGATCAGCACTTCGTCCGGCTTCGGCTCGGGCACCTGCACGTCTTCCAGCGACCATTGTCGGGGGCCTTTCAGCACGGCGGCCTTCATCGTAGCGGGCACGTTTTCCGTCGGCGGTCGTCGCGAAGGGAGGGTGACAGATTCTTCTTCAGTGGTAATAGGAGCGATCATTTCAGGATAAGGTTGAGACGGGTGAGAAAAGTTCCTGACGGCGTTCCAACCAATGGAAGAGCTTGCCGACACCCTGGCGCCAGCCGACTTGCGGCTTCCAGCCGGTGGCTTCCTGGAACTTGGTGAAATCGGTCACGTAATAGCGCTGATCGCCGGTCCGCCATTCGCCAAAGACCACTTCGATCGGTTGGCCGCGCAGCGTTTCCAGTTGCTGCAGCAACTCCAGCAAGCTGATGGAGTTCTCGATACCGCCGCCGAGGTTGAAGGATTGACCGGCGCAGACATCAGGGTTCTCCAGCGCCAGCGCGAACGCCCGCACCAGATCGGCCACATAGAGAATGTCGCGCACCTGCTTGCCGTCGCCATAGAGGGTGATGTCTTCGCCGCGCAGCGCCTTGCGAATAAAGTGGGCGACCCAGCCCTGGTCTTCGGTGCCGTGTTGGTGCGGCCCGTAGATGCAGCTGAGGCGGAAGACGGTGGCGGGGATCCCGAAGGAACGTGCGTAATCCAGGATATACTGATCCGCCGCGCCTTTGGAGCAGCCATACGGGCTGTGAAAGTCCAGATGACGATCTTCGCCGAAACCTTCGTACTTCGGCTCTACCGGACGGTAGCGCTCGTTGCCTTCGATCAACTCCACGTCTTCCATGCCACCATAGACTTTGTTGGTGGAGGTGAAGATAATCGGGATGCGCTTCGACCGGCCACGGATGGCTTCGAGGATGTTCAAGGTCCCGCCGACGTTGATGTCGAAGTCTTCGCGGGGATTGATCAGGCTGGTCGTGACGGCCACCTGGGCGGAGAAATTGAATACGGCTTTGGCTCCGGCGACGGCATCGGCCACGGCGAAGCGATTGCGCACGTCGCTCAACTCGACCTCCAGCTGATCGCCATAGCGTTCGAGCAGGTCGTTGAGGTTGTTTTCGACCCCGGCCCGCGAAAGGTTGTCGAACACGAGCACACGCTCGCCCTTGTTCAGGAAGTGTTCGGCAACGTTGCTGCCGATGAACCCGGCGCCGCCAAAGATGAGCACGTAGTCGTCGGCCTCGGAGCGGTTGACGTGGTGCGTGCGGTCGGCCCGGGCCTCATGACCGAAACGCGGGGTGGGGAGATGCCCGAATGCTTCCACGCCTTCCAGGCCGTCACTCGCCCACAGCCGATAGAGCAGCTTAGGCGTTCCATCTTCGTTGCGGATGCCAAAGTGGTAGTGCCGCTCGTCGGCATGGAAGCCGTCTTGATGCGAAAGGTTCGGATCGAGGTCGTCGATCGAATACCAGTAGAGCCGGTCGGCCGGGGCGCGCAGCGCGGAAAGGAAGGACTGCAATTGACGGAACTCGTCATGCCGCCACGTGGAGTAGCCGGCCTCCGTGATCCATAGCTCCAGATGCCCGTTGCCGCTCTGGTTCAATACCTGCCGGACTTCTTCGAGCGGTTCATCCCAATCCTGCCAATCATGGTCCCAGATTTCGGGAAAGCCGTGGATGGAAACCGCGTCGAGGTGACGCAGCACGTCGCGCTTGGCCAGATTCCAGAAGAATTGACCTTCCACTGGACTGATGCCCCCCAGGACGACCTTCTTGCCACACTGTTTGGCCCAGTAGGCGGCCATCCCGATCATGGACGCAAACTTGGCCCATTCTGGATCGTGGTGAAAGTCCCACTCGACGTGGTTGTTGGGCTCGTTCCAAAGCTCGACCCACTCAAAATGCTGTCCGTAGCGCTTGATGACTTCGTCGACGAAATCGGCGTAATCTTTCAGTTCGCGCGGCGGCGCATTGGTGCGCGGCGCTTCTCCAAGCGAGGGCGGCGTATAGTTGAGGCAGGGGAGGATCTCAACTTCCTTGGCCAGAACCGGCAACAGCCAGTCATACCAGGCGCGGCCCTCCGGGCGGTGGTAGTCTGCCCAGGAAAAACCGATGCGCAAATGCCGGACGTTGAGCTCGCGCAGTGCTTTCAACACGCTGTAAACGCGCTCTTCTTCGCCCGGACGGAACCATTCGGCAAAGCCGAGCGGCGGGCGGGCCGTCGTGCCGTTTTCGGATGAATGGGTGGGGGCAAAAGTCATGGCTAAAGGGTCAATCCGCGTTGGCTGAGTTCGGATCGGGCGGCTTCGGTATGGTCGGTGGCGATTTCGCCTTCCAGCCAGCCCGTGAGTTCACGCATCCCTTCTTCCAGGGGCACCTCGGGGGCATAACCCAGGATGCGACGTGCTTTCGAGATGTCGGCGAAGCAGTGGCGGATGTCTCCCACGCGATACTTGCCAGTAATCTCGTAGCCGAGGTAGCTGCGGTCCATGGCCTCGGCGAGGCGTTGCGTCAAACGCTCAATGGTGATCGGCTGACCGCTGCCGACGTTGAAGACTTCGCCGCTCGCCTCCTCATTGTCCAAGGGCAGGCGGCAGCAACGCGCCACATCCCGAACGTGCACAAAATCACGTTGCTGCTGGCCGTCTTCAAAGATCTGGGGCTGCTTGCCGTTGAGGAAGCGGGAAGCGAAAATCGCAATTACCCCGGTATAGGGGTTCGAGAGCGCCTGGCGCGGCCCGTAGACATTGAAGAACCGGAAGGCGGTCGTCGGGATGTTGTAGGCCTTGCCCGTGATCAGGCACATGCGCTCCTGGTCGAGCTTGCCCAGCGCATAGATGGAAGACGGCTCCGGCTCCTTGGATTCGGGGGTCGGCAACGGGGCAAGGGGCGCGTCATGATCGCTGCGCAACTCCCATTGGCCGTTCTTCAGTTGTTCGAAGCTACGCTCGCACACATTGCAGCTTCGACCTTCGGGGTCCTGATAGATGCCTTCACCGTAAATGCTCATGCTCGAGGCGACCATCAACCGTTGCACGGGACGCTCGATCAGGCACTGCAGCAAATTGGCCGTGCCCTGATTGTTGATCGCCGTATAGCGCGCGATCTCATACATGCTTTGCCCTACGCCCACGGCGGCGGCAAAGTGGTAGACGGTGTCGATTCCTTCGAGCGCATGACGGATGTCTTCGATCTTGCGCAGATCGCCGCGAAAAAACTCTACCTCAGGATTCAGGTAGGCAGGGATTTCGGCCGATTCCCCATGCACCTGCGTCTCGAGAGAATCAATCACACGGACTTGGTGTCCTTGGGCCAGGAGTTCATCGGCAAGATGAGAACCGATGAATCCAGCCCCTCCGGTAATGAGGATGCGTCGTGATTTCATGAACTAGGGAGGGTCCTGTTGCACAGCAGGTGCCAATCGGATGATCCACGACATAACCACCGAATTGCCAACGGCCTGCGACACGCGAAGAATTGGCAGCAATAACAGCTTCTTCAACCCAGTGCACGCTGCACGAGGCAGGCGGAGGTGCATCATGCAGGCGACACCCTCAGGCATTCACGATTTCACCTCCATTCGGGTGCAGGACTTGCCCGGTATAAAAGCTGGCATCCTGAGAGGCCAGAAACACGTAGGAAGCGGCAAGCTCGTTGGGTTGCCCCGGCCGGCCCATCAAGTTATCACCGCCAAACTGATCCACCTTATCTTCATCGAATGAAGCCGGAATCAGCGGTGTCCAGACCGGCCCCGGCGCCACACCGTTGACGCGGATCTTCCGTGGCGCGAGGTGGGTGGCCAGGGACCGGGTAAAAGCCGCGAGGGCTCCTTTGGTCGAGGCATAGTCGACCAGGCCGCCGCTCCCACGATAAGCCGTCACAGAGGTGCTGTTGATGATGGCGCTACCCTCCGGCATGTGGGGCAGGGCGTATCGGGTGATGGCAAAGGCGCCGAAGACGTTGGTGCGGAAGGTCTGCTCCACTGTATCGAGATCGATTTGGGCGAAGTCCTTACAAACGTGCTGCTCGCCCGCATTGTTGACGAGCACGTCGATTTGGCCAAAGGCCTCCACGACTTGTTCGACGGCCCGCTTGCAGAAAGTCCGGTCGCCCACGTCTCCGGCGAGCGCGACGCAATGGGCGCCTTCGCCCTCAATGGCCTTCCTGGTACGCTCGGCATCGTCCCCTTCGTTCAGATAGATAAATGCCACGTCCGCGCCCTCGCGCGCGAAGGCGACGGCCGCCGCCGCTCCGATCCCGCTATCCCCGCCGGTAATCAAGGCCTTCTTGCCTTCGAGTCGATCGCTCCCTTTCAGGGGGATGTCGCGGACCTTGGGCTGGGGCTGCATCTGCTTCTCGTGGCCCGGTTGCTTTTCCTGATGCTGTGGAGGTGGTGTCTTGTCTGTCATGGGAGGGCTTGCTTGCAGTCGGGATGCCAGCCGGCTGCAGGAAGGTGGAACGGCATCTCAAGTTGCAGGGCCGAAACTCGCGATTCGCACACGCAGATCGGTGTCCATTGAAGCTCTCGTTTTGACGGATTTTTTATAAACTTGAGTGACAGGGACAAACGTAATGGGAGCCGTAAGGTGGAATAGGGGATGCGCCAATTGGAGACATCGCATTTACGCAGAACCTACACCTCAAAAAGAAACAGATTGATATGAGTAACCAGACGATGCCGAACCGAAGCCACAAGTGGCAAAAGCGAATCTCTTCCCTGCTCGCCGTAACGACGCTCGGCGCTTTGATTGCCCCGGCTCTGCAGGCGCAGTCGAATTATGAATATGAAGCCGACGAAGGTTGGCACCAGGAAGAGTGGTATGATCCCTCCGATTGGTTCGATGATGACTACTCCTATGACTATGATGCCAACTCGTATGGCGAGTATTGGAACGATGATCTTTGGGAAGATTCCGTCGCCACGAATAACAATAACTACAGCGGCGGCTATTACTATGATTGGAGCAGCGACTCCCAAAGTTGGAAACGCCAGAACAATAACAACAATGGCAATAACCAGCAGCAGGTAGAGTCGCAGTATGACTACGACCCCGCCTATGTGATTTACACCTTCACGACGACCAATCGTCAGCGCCAGCAGGACTCGCAGCAGATGCGCGATGGCAACCGCCAAGGCCAGAATCAGCAGGCGCAGTCCCAGCAAGACCAGATGAAGGTCAAGCGCTTGAAGGGTCAGATCGAAGGCTTCCGCCAGATGGAGCTGCAGAATCGCCAGGGCGACAAGGACCAATTCACCGTGGTCAAGCTGAGCCTGCAGGATGGTCGCAGCACCGTAGTGAGCCTTGGACGCACCAACGAAGTGCAGGACCTCGATCTGCAGCAGGGCGATCGCGTCCAGCTGATGGGCAGCCCCGGCCAGATTGATGGTCAGCCGGTCTTCGTGGCCCGCAAGCTGCGGGTGAACGACCAGACGGTGGATGTAAACCGGGCGATTCGTCGCCAGGACGCAAATTCCTCCAAGTCGAACTACAGCCGTTCGCACAGCCAGCGGAACCGCAACGACAACTCCAGCAACTGGAATCGTTCGGCGAGCGCCTCCAATTCCAGCTCGGACCGTAATTGGGACCGCCAGCAGAACGAGCGTAACAGCCAGCGCAACCGCGATGGTCAGCACAGCAACCGCTCCCAAAATTCCCGGGATCGCAATGCCTCGCAGAGCTACACCTACAACGCCGGCAACAACGAATGGAGCAGCAGCCAAGGGCAGCGCAGCGGCGCAACCGCTTCGAACCAACGCTCCCAGGGCAATCAGCCCGAACGTGGTGTCCGCACAGAAAGCCGTACCCGCTACCAGCTCGAAGCCGGTGAGCCTGCGGTCAGCACCGTCCAGACCGACCGCAACCGTCAGCGTTCTTCCTCGAACTACCGTAACCAGCAGCAGTCCGACCGCATGGATCAGGTAACGCTGCGCGGTCGCGTGGAAGATTTCCACACGGTTTCGATCTCGCGCTCCCGCCAACACCAGTCGGAGGACCAGACCGTCGTGCGCCTTCGCCTCGAGAACGGTGAATCGGCCTTGGTGAGCCTCGGTTCCGATACGTCCCTTTCGGATCTCGATTTGCAACGTGACGACCAGATTATGGTCCGCGGTGAGCGCCAGCAATGGGGCAACGGCAGCGTCGTGCAAGCCGACCGGATCCGCGTCGAAGGAAATACGGTTAAATCCTCTTCCTAGTTTCTAACAGATAAGCAGAGACTTACGGAGCCGACAGTCGATATCGCGTCTGTCGGCTCCATTTTTATTGCCGGATTTGGAACGGCAAATGCGAAGAGTTAGGGAAACCTGAACCAGGAAGATCTCATGTTAGGATACATCTTCGCCATTGTAGGAGTCGTCGTGCTCCTGCTTCTTGCCCTTGCTATTAAAGGCCCGGCCAAAAAACAAGGCTTGCACGATGCTGAACGCCCGCGCCCGGATGAACGAGCCGGAACGTCGCGCAGTAAGCCTTCCGCAGAACAACCAGGAGAACCGCCGGTGCATAGTATCAATCATCCGCACCCTTCCCGGTAATCATTTTCACACATCAACCCATTTAAGCCATGTTGAATACGCTACGAGACCTCTATATCGAACAACTTCGCGACCTCTACAGCGCGGAGACTCAATTGATCGAAGCACTGCCCAAGATGGAAGCAGCTGCCTCCAACCAAGACCTGAAGACGGCCTTTCGCGAACACCTGGAAGAGACCCGCAACCAGGCCGACCGCCTGCTGAAGATCTTTTCCAAGCTGAATCTGCGCCCCGAAGGCCACACTTGTGAAGCCATGAAGGGCCTGATCCGGGAGGGCGAAGAGTCCATTCGTGAACTCGGCAATCCTGAAGTGAAGGATGCCGCGTTGATCGCTGCCGCCAACCGCGTGGAGCACTACGAGATTGCCGGCTATGGCAGCACCAAGACCTTCGCCAAGATCCTGGAGGAAAAGGAAGCGGTGGACCTGCTCGAAAAGACGGAGAGCGAAGAAAGCGCTGCCGACGAAAAGCTGACCAAGCTGGCCGAAGGTGGCATGTTCTCCAAGGGTATCAACCAGTCTGCTTCTACGAAGTAGTCGATCCCTTTCCCTTGCATAGGCCGTGGCTTTCGGGCCACGGCCTCTTTTTTAACCATCAACAGCCTTAACGATGCTCGAATACATCATGGTCGTCGTCGTGGTGCTGGTGATTGTAGCCGCTCCGCTGTGGTTTCTGTGGAAAGGCCGCCAGCTGGACCGCAATCAACAGGCCCGACAAGCGAAAGCCCACCAAAAGGCGGAAGCCCATCACCAGACTTCAGCCACGCAGGAAAAACCGTCATCATCCGCTGGCGGTTCCGCTTGATCCGCATTAAGATCCGCGGGCATGGAGATCCATGTCCTGCAGCACGTCCCCTTTGAAGGGCCCGGTTCTGTCGCGAGCTGGGCCGAGCAAAGGGGACATCGTCTGAATATCGTCCATCTCTACCGGGGGGAATTCCTGCCGACGCCAGCAGAGACAAACATGCTGATCGTGATGGGCGGCCCCATGGGAGCTAATGACACCGCTATCTATCCCTGGATGGCCGAGGAGAAGCGATTGATCCGTCAATTGCTGGAAGCCTCTCAGGTTCCCATTCTGGGCATTTGCCTGGGCAGCCAACTGATTGCCTCCTGCCTGGACCAGGAGGTTGCTCCCGGCCCGGTGATGGAAGTCGGTTGGCATCCGATTCAGCTGACGCCGACCGCCTCGTCTGACCGGGTCGCATGGCCGGAGGGCCTGGTGCCGCTTCACTGGCATCGGGACACCTTTACACTCCCCCCTGCAGCGAAGCGGTTGGCTTCGACGAAAGACTTTCCCAACCAGGCGTTTCGCTGGGATGAACGCGTCGTGGGCCTGCAATTCCACTTCGAAGCCACCCCCGAATCGGTGGCACTGCTCTGTGCCGAAGCCTCCGAAGACCTCGGCCATAGCGTATGGCAGCAGCCTTATGCGGACATTACCGACTGCCACGAACGCTGTGCGGCCACACGACCGATGCTTTATGCGCTGTTGGACGACCTGGCCGAGCAGGTGTGACTATTGCAGCCCAGGGTGCGCTTCACGCCCCCACAGTTCGGAAGGGTAGATGCCTTCGGCGATCAAACTATTGAGGCGGGCTTGCACTTGCGGTAAGTCGTCGCGATAGGTCATGCCAAACCACGTAGCGTCCGTCGACGGCACCTTCACCCGCAGTTTGTCCTGCTGGATGCCCTCGGTCACGGCGCCCGGGAGATAAAACTCGTCTTTGGAAAGATTGCGATCGGGTGCCTGCAGGAAGGTCTGCATCGACTTTCCCAACAGATCAAAAAACGCTGGCGTGAAGCCAAAGCAGTTGAGGGATACGGGCGTGCTCGGTGCCAATTCTTCGGTGTCGTCGCCGGAAACCCCACGGATGCGCTCGTCGGCATGCTGCTCGATGTGCGTGTATTCGGTCAGCTCCTGCAGTTTGCCGTTCTCGACTTTGCAGACTCCACGCGAGACCGGACCGTGAGGAGACAGCGTGCGGTGCAGCGGGTAGGCGACCAGCACCGCTTCATCCGGTCCGTCTGACTGGGGCTTCGCCTCGCGCAGCGCTCGAATCAAGGTCTCGTAGGCTTCGCGCCCATAGAAGTCGTCGGCGTTGATCAGTCCGAAGTTCGTATCCACCTGCCCCCGGGCCGCCCACAAGGCGTGACCGGTGCCCCAAGGCTTTTGGCGCTCGGGCTGATTCGACAGATCCAGCGGCAGGTCGTCGGCCTTCTGATAGGCGTAGCGGTAGCGCAAGTGATGCTTGAAGCGGCTGGCCACCTGGCGCTCGAAATCGGCTTCCAGTTCGGGCCGGATCACAAAAACAAAATCCGTGAAGCCCGCGCGCTGGGCATCGAAAAGGGAGTAGTCCAGCAGGGTCGAATCGTCCGGACCAAGAGCCTGCAGTTGCTTGAGGCCGCCGAAGCGACTGCCCATACCGGCGGCCAGGATGACGAGGGTGAAACGTTCTTTCATGGGGTTCCTCTATCTGGCTGGGGTGCTCTCGACCAGCTTATCAGCACCGCCGGTTTCATTTTGGCGGGCCTCGTAAAATTGTCGCAAGTGCTGCAGGATGCGTTCGGAGGTGTGTCCATCCCAGAGCGGAGGGGCCTGGCAATCGAAATCCGGATCGTCCAGCACACGGCGGAAGGCGGCGTAAATTTTCTCCGGGTCCGTGCCCACCAGTTGGTTGCCGCCGTACTCGCAGGTCGAGGGGCGTTCGGTGTTGTGCCGCAACGTCAGGATCGGCTTGCGCAGGCAGGTTGCTTCTTCCTGCAAACCGCCAGAGTCGGAAAGCGCTACGCGGCAGTGCATCAACAGATTGATAAAATCGAGATAGCCCAGCGGGGGCAGAATGTGAAAGTGCTCGCTGTTTTCGATCTCTTCCAACCAGCCGAACGTTTCCAACCGAGCGCGGGCGCGTGGGTGCATCGGCCAGACGAGCGGCAAGCGTTCCCCGCAACTGTGCAACACGTCCAGCAGCCCCCGGAAGGTCGCCTTGTCATCCACATTGGAAGGACGGTGGAGCGTGATCAGGCCATAGCCGTTGTCGGGCAGCTTCAGGTTTTGCCAGTAACCGCGCGCCTCGGCCTTTTCCTGGAAGTGGAGCAGGGTATCGATCATCACGTTCCCGACAAAGCGGACCTGATTCTCTTCGGTGCCCTCGTTGCGAAGGTTGGTGACACCACTCTGTTCCGAGCAAAAGAGCAGGTCGCTGAGTCGATCGGTCACCAGACGGTTCAACTCCTCCGGCATACCGCGGTCGTTGCTGCGCAGGCCCGCCTCGACGTGAAAGAGCGGAATGTGGCGATGTGCCGTCGCCCAGGCGGCCGAGGCGGTCGAGGTGACGTCGCCGACTACGATCACACCATCCGGTTGCAGTGTTTCCAGCAGGGCATCGAAACGCTCGATGATGCGGGCCGTCTGTTGGGCAAGATTGCCGACGCCGATGTCCAGATTGGAATCGGGCTCGCGGATACCGAGGTCGGCGAAGAACGCCTTGCTCATCTTGTCATCATAGTGCTGGCCGGTGTGGACCAGTGTGATGCGAACGTCGTCGACCTTTTCGAAGGTCCGCATGAGGGGCGCAATCTTGATGAAGTTGGGTCGCGTCCCGGCGACAATTACCAAATGGATAGGATCAGACATGGGAAGAGAAAGTCAGGCACGGGCAGGTTGCCACTGGTGTTCGGGGTTGCTGCTCAGGAGGTCCAGGTAGACGGCGGCAAAGCGGTTGCGGTTGTAAGTGGTCTGGACAAATTCGCGGCCATTGCGGCCCAGCCGGGCCCGCATGGTGGCATCCAGAAGCGGAACCAGCTTGGCGAGCATGTCGTCGGCCGATTCGGGAGTGAAATTGTGGCCACCCTCCGCTTCGTCCACGATCCGTGCCGCGTCGCCCGCCACGCCGTTGAGGATGGGGCAGGTCATGGCCATCGCCTCGAAGAGCTTGCTCGGCAAGACGGTGCGGAAAAGGTCCGTATCGCGCAGGTGTACGAGGGCAATGTCCGTCAGACTCCAATAGCGCGGCATATCGCTTTTGGGCACCCGCCCCGTGAGGATCACGTTCTGCAGCCCCTTGGCTTGAGCCTCCTCTTGCAGGCGCTTCCGGTCGGCGCCATCGCCGATAATCATGAAAACGACTTCAGGATGCTGCGTGCGGATGCGTTCGGCCACCTGCAGCACGACGTCCAGGGCCGAGGCCATCCCGACCGTGCCTACATATGAAATGACGATCTTGTCCTGCAGGCCAAAAGCGGCTTCCAGCTCGGCGTCGCGGTCCATTGGGTGAAAGTGGTCCGGGTCGGCGCCGTTGGGGATCACCGTCAGATCGCCGGGAAGCACTCCTTTGCCCCGCAGCTTCTCCGCGTATCCCTCGCCAACCGTCACGATGTGATCTGCCGAGCGGTACATCAGCTTTTCCAGCACTTCCAGAAACTGATAGATGGGCGACGAGGGCTTCATCGCTCCCACGGCGGCGATCGACTCGGGCCACAAGTCACGAATCTCGAGGATGAAGGGCACCCGGCGCAACTTGCTCAGTAGCGTGCCGGCCCAACCGGCGAAAAACTGCGGCGAGGTCGCAATCAGGCGGTCCGGGCGCTTTTGCAGGAGCCCCGCAAAGACGGCCGCGACCATGTAGCTGAGAAAATTGAGGATGCGTTTTACGAAGCCGGCGTTGGGCGCGAGGTACGTCCACACGCGGACGACCTTTACGCCCTCGATCATTTCCGTCTGGTAAAGCTTGTTGCGGTAGCCTTCGTAAACCACGCCGTCCGGGACGTTGGGCACTCCAGTGATGACGGTCACTTTATGGCCGGCGTCGACCCAGCGGCGAGCAAACTCGTACCAGCGCGAAGCGGGCGCGTTGCCTTCGGGATAGAAATAGTGCGACAGAAGCAGTATTCTCATACGAGCGAGGGAGAGGAAGCGGACGCACTACCATGGCAGGTCGTATGCCAGGTTGAAGAAGAGCCTTGCTCCACCTCCAGTTTGTAGTCCAGCTGCCGAGCCTCGGTCCCGGTCTGCCCTTCACCGATCAGCGACGGCCGCTCCAGCTCCCGATGAAAGAGCGGGTGGTACGGGCTAGAGGCGGTCTGCCACGTCAAATCTGGAGGCAAGGAAACCGACAGGGTATTTCCGTGAGAATCGCACAGTCTTTGCTGGTCATCCCGCCACTCCACCTGAACCTGAGGCGCAAGATGCAACCGGCTGACGAAGGGCGCATTGCAGCTTGCCTGAAGGCGATCTTGCCAAAGGGAGGCAGTCTCCGTGCAGGTCCACTGCCGCGTATGGGTGTAGCGACGCCGGCCCTGCGCGTATGATTTGAGTGTACCGCGCACCTTCAACGCCTTCTCATCGGCCTGATCGAGCACGCGCTCCATCCGGCTCTCGCGGGCGGCACGAAACGCCGACCAAAGCTCGATCTGCTGGAGCGATTCCACCTCAACCGTGTTGTGGCCTGCGATGGAGCGATCCAGCTGACGCTGTGGCCCGGGCAGGTAGTGGTAAACGCCGGTGTCGGTGATGAAACGCTGACCGCCCACCGAAAGCTCGAACGAGCCAAAGTCGGCGTGCGCGTGGCCGATTTGGTGCCGGGGACCAAATGTTCCCAGGTCTGCGATCAGGCAGAGCTTTTCACTACGGAAGCCGAAATACCCGGCTGCCGGTAGCGCCCAGCCTCCCTGTTGCCTCGGCAGCTGCACGAGTTGCTGGGCTTCGAAAAACGAGAGCAGGGACGACGAGCGGTGGGCGATCTCGAAGGCGCTGTCGTTGAAGAGTGCGATATCGCCATCTGGATGCTGCATACAATGCAACGCGCGGGCTCCCGATTGCAGGCGCGCGCGCGCCACAGCTTGGGCCTCATGTTGAAGGAACGCTTCTGCCTGGCTCAAAGCGTAGAGCAGCCGCGCCTGATACATGGGGGAGCGCTCATAGTGCATGCCGTCGCTCAAGAACTGGCCATCCAGCTCACTTTGAAGTAGGGGCCAGGCGGACTTCCAGAGAGTCTTGGCCCACTTGCCTTCAAAAGCGGCCGCAACCATGGTCAGCGCAATTGCATTTTCCAGCAGGTGGTTCGCCTGTAGGTGCACTTCCAGATTGCGTCGGAGACACTCGGCCTGCTGCCAAAGGCTGCGCCACCAACGTTCGCGAAAACTCTGGTTTTCGAGCGCGGGAAATCCCCGTTCAGCAAAATAGCCCACCCAATTTTGCAGGCGCAGCGAAATGACATAGGGCTCCCAGGCATCGGTCGAAACATCCGCCGGATGGCGGGCGATCCAGTCTTCGACCATGCTTGCCGCGTCAGCTGGCTCGAGGCTCCACAGCCACTCGTGATAATGCAGGTTGTAGCGCCATAGCTTTGAAGCTTCCCCGACCGCCCACTTGTCTTGGGCAGAGGCTGTGCGCTGCTCGTTCAGGAAGCACCAGCGGCCCTGCCGGATCTCCGCCGCAGGGTTGAAATCCGCTCCGCGTGCGGCCAATAGCGGACGCTGCAGGCGTCGTTTCCAGCGCGGAAAGGCCGGGGCGCCATCGAAGGCCGGGGCGGGGCGGAATCCCCGCGTTTTCTGGCGGAGTTGAGCCGTGACCTGCTGGGGCTTCAGGCGCTGCAGCGTGCGAAAGTAGAGCAGTGCCTGGTTCAGTTTCATCGTTGCTGGTCCAGTTGCTCGGCGGCCTCCAGCGTGGCCTGCGTTACTTCAACCAATTCCAGGAAGGAGATCGGCATTGGTTTTCCTTCGCGCAGCGCGGCTGTAAAGGCGTCGACTTCGGCCTGATGGCCCTTGTCCTGGGTCGATTTGTAGGTACCGCGGGCTTGTGCCCATTGGTGGGTATGCAGCTTGCGGAAGTTGTCGAGTTGCAACACGCCGCCGCTGGCAAACACCTCGAGGCGCTCCTTGGGCAGCGACTTGCTGCCATTGGCGAAATAGTGCACCGTGCCGATCGAGCCGTTTTCGAAGCGCAGCTGGATGCTGGCCGTATCGATCGGGTGGTCCGCCGGGGCGGGCATGCCCACTGCGCGGACTTCCGCGATGGGATGACCGGCGAGGTAGCGCAGCAAATCGATAAAGTGGCAGCCTTCGCCGCGAATGCGTCCACCGCCCGAGTTGACATCCTGGGTCCAGTGATCTGCCGGAATCGCGCCGGCATTGACGGACATCACCATACTGATCGGCCCCGACTTTTGGCTCAGCAGCTGTTTCATCTGTCGGACCAAGGGCGCGAATCGGCGGTTGAAGCCCACCATGACTTGTGGGTTCAAGCCTTCCGATTGCAAGTTCTGGTAGGATTTCAGTACGTCCTGCAACTCGTCCTGCGTGAGGCAAAGCGGTTTTTCCACAAAGACGGCTTTCCCTGCCTGCCAGGCTTGATGGACCAGCCGCGCATGTGAGTTGTGCGGCGTCGCGATGACGACTGCCTGCACTGCCGGGTCTTGCAACACATCCTGTAGCTCGGAGGTCGCCGTGGCGAAGCCGAGTTTGCGCCCGAGCACCGCAGCGTTGGTGCCGCCGGGCGCACAAATGGTCTGGAGCTTGGCCCCCGCCTTGGCAAACGCCGGAAGCAGCACCTTGCCCGCGAAACCGCCGGCCCCGACCGCGCCGATCCCCAGTTGACTGCCGACGGCTTTGGGCTTGGCGCTTTCGTCGAGTTGAATGCGCTGGGCCCAGCGATTGGGTTCTGCCGTGGGCGCCTGGCCGCTGCCTTCATACTGCAGCACAATGCCCAGTGCTTCCCGATTACTGATCTGGCCATAGGCCTCCACTGCGTCCTTGAAGGAATAGCGGTGCGTAATCAGCGGCGCGACTTGCAGTGAACCACGCTGCAACTGGTCGAGCACGGCTTCGAAATTCCGTTGCTCGGTCCAGCGCACAAAGCCGATGGGGTAGTCGAGCCCCATGCTCTCATAGCGCGGATCGTAGCGCCCCGGCCCGTAAGAGCACGAGACCTGGAAGGAGATTTCCTTTGCGTAAAAGTGGTTGCGGTTGAGCTTGAGCCCCGTGACGCCCACGAGCACGACACGCCCGCGCTGACGGCAGACTTGAGCCGCATCGTTGGCCGGCGCATCGCTGCTGGTCGACGCAGTAATGAGCACGCCGTCGACTTCGCGACCGGTATTGGCGGCCTTGATTGCCTCCACCGTATCCATGCCGGGCTGCAGCTGGACCGTCTTCACGCCGAACTGCTCTGCGAGGCGGCACTTCTGCGGATCGAAATCGGTCCCGATGACATGACAGCCGTGGGCCTGGAGCAACTGGACCGCAAGCAGACCGATTAGACCAAGGCCCATCACGACGATGGTCTCGCCAAGCGTAGGTTCGAGCAAGCGGATGCCTTGCAGCCCAATCGAGCCAGTGACGGTGAAGGCGGCTTCATCGAAGTCCACGCCGTCCGGAATGTGCGCGCAGAGGTTGCGCGGCACGGAAACCACCTCGGCGTGGGAGCCGTTCGAGACCACGCGGTCCCCCGGCGAAAAGTCGGTCACGCCTTCGCCCACGGCCAGCACAACGCCGGCATTGCAGTATCCGAGCGGAATCGGCTGATCCAGCTTGGTCTGCACGGCTTCCCAAGTGGCCTGAACTCCATCGGTACGCGCCTTTTGCAGAACTTCCTTCACACGGTCGGGCTGCTGTCGGGCCTTGTCGATCAGGCTGGCCTGGCCGAACTCGACCAGCATGCGCTCCGTTCCCAGCGAAATGAGGCTGGAGCGGCTCTCGATCAGCAGGGCACCGCGTTTGACTTGTGGGGCCGGCACTTCGACCAGTTGAGTGTCCCCGTTACGCAGGCTTTGCAAAATCTGTTTCATGAGGCGGTCGGCCGGCCCAGGTTCTCCGCTGAGCGCTGGTTTTCGGTCTTGTCAGAGGGCTTGCGGTGGCGGAAGACCCAGAACTTCGAAATGAGGAAGTTGCTGAAGGTACCGCCGATGATGCCCAGGATGGCGGCAAGGATCGGGTAGGTCGCAAAGAAGTCGTTGGAATGCGCCAGGCTGACCGAAATGCCCCAATTGATGCCCGCACCGAGCGAGCAGGTCGCGATGAAGCGGGCATACTGGCTCAGGATCTTTTCCTTGCGGGTACGGCTGAAGGTGATGCGCCGGTTGAAATAGAAATTCCACGTCATCGCGGTGAAGATCGCGATCGCCCGAGCCCCCGCCACGGGCAGGGAGGCGGCCAGCAAAATGCTCATCATGAGCAGGTCGATGATCATGCCCGAGGCCCCAACCATCAGAAATTGCCCGAGTTGAGCGAGGCTGCCATACTTGAAGTCGAAGAGGCGCTTGATGTGGCGGATGTAATTCCACTGCTCCTTGAAGGTCAGCTTGCTCTCCCCGTAGAGGCGGTCCTGGAAGTGAATCGGCACCTCAGCGACCTCACGGCAACGGCACTTGACCAACAGCTCGAGCCCGATCTTGTAACCACACGGGTTCAGGTTTTCGGCGCGGCGATAAACGCGCTCCGGCAGGGCGAAAAAGCCTGCCATGGGGTCCTTGACCTTGGTAAACGGGCGGGCGAGGGCGGTGGCAACCTTGCTGTTGAGCCAGCGGAAGGCGCCCCAGTTCTCGTCCGTAGAGCCGCCTTTGACGTAGCGGCTGCCGATGACGAACTCTACGTCCGGGTGTTCTTCCAGCGCTTCGCACATGGAGGGCAAGGCTTCTGCCGGGTGGCTGAGATCGGCGTCCATACACAGCAGGATATCCGCCTCACGGGCATTGTTCATGCCATGCAGGACGGCCGAGCTCAGGCCACGTTCGTCCTTGCGGACGAGGAGACGTAGCGGATGGCCATTCGAGACGAGTTCGTCGCAAACCTGCGGCGTGTTGTCCGGACTGTTGTCGTCCACAACGACGACTTCGTAGGACCGGCCAGTCGGTTGCATGACCTCGCGGATACGCTGCAGCAAAATCGGCAGGTTCTCCGCTTCACAATAGGTCGGAACGATAATGGCGAGACTGAGAGGGTTAACCATCGAAAGGGTATCTGAGTTAGAGAGAGGCATAAGGTCCCCGAGCTAGATTTGCGGTTGTGTCGGGTTCTGCGCCACGCCGGACCCAGATCCATTCGTTGCCGAGGCTAGGGCGCCGTTCGTAGTTTTCAAGCAACACAGCATGCAATTCCGCGCGAACGTCGTCAGGGATGGGAGACCAATAAGGGTGATAAGAATGCTCAGGATTGAAAATGACCAGTTGTAGGTCTGGATCTTTAGCCAGCTCTGGCAGCTGTGCGATCCAGGGATCGAGCGCGTAAGCCGGCATGTTATGGAAAAAGAGGAAAGGGAAATTCGGGCGAGCGCCCGTGTAGTAGTAGAGCGCCGCAGGCTTCAGGTCGTCAGGGCCACGATCTAGAAACAGGGCATGTTGGCCCGGTTGGGAGAAGTAGGCCCCTAATTCGTGGGCATGCTCCCGAATTTCCGGGCGATCACTGAAACCGAAGATGCGGGCCAGGCTCTCGTGCTTGAGGGCGACACCGCCCGCCACAATCACGCAGGCACCGATTGCGCCGAGCGTGATCCATTGGGGCCGCAGCAAGCGCTCACTCCACTTGCGTCCGTAAAATTGCCAGCCATAGCCGAGCAGCACCATGAGGGCGGGGACCGCCGCCAGCGCATAGTGGGCATAGGGACGCTTTTGCAACGGCAGCAAGAAGCCGAGCGCCACAAACAACGCGAGGTGGAAGATGGCGTCGTCTTTCCAGATTTTGCCTTGGAAAAAGCGAACCGCTGCGACCGCCAGTGCCGGTACGACAAACCAGCCCAGGCGCAGGGCTACCAGCAGAAAGCCACTGAGGGAGTAGCGGCGCTCGTAGCCCATCATGTCGAGAAATGCGCGTTGCCAGAGTAATTCAGCGATGCCCTGCCAGTAAGCGAGGCTCCAATAGGCGGCGGTAAATGCGATGAACCCGAGCCAGTGCCAGGCGGTCCCGACGAAGGCTTCCTTGATGGTGGTCCGGCGGCCAAGGCACTGCATGAAGGCCATCGCAGTATAGGCGATGGGCAGGCCATAGCCCACCTGCTTGAAAGTAGCGGCAGCGGCAAAGACGAGGCCCGCGAGGCAGGCGGCCTTTGCCCCCAAAGGCCGATCGCGTAGCATCCAGAGCCCCAGGCCGCTGCAAAAGCCCAGACCAGCTTCCGTCATGACCAGCGAACCTTCCGCAAACCAGAGCGCCAACAGGCTGACGACCATCAACCAGCGCAGTTCATGCGCGCGCAGCTTGCCCTTCAGCGGCTGGATGCAGATGGCGGCCGTTGCGAGCATGATGATCCACGAGACCAGCCGGCCCGTCCACCAGTGGTGGCCCAACAGCTTCATGGCGCTACCGAAGACCAGAAAAGTGCTCGGCAGCTTGTTGTCGTGGATCACATACGGATTCAGGCCGCGCGCCCAGTCCTCGGAGAAGATGAGGAAGACGCTGTCGTCCAGCATGTAAGGGCGGGCAAGCCCGTAGGCGAGAAAGACAATTGCGGCCAAACCGAAAGCGACCCCCCAGGCAACCGGTGAAGCCAGCCAGCCAGCCGCAGTCCGCGAACCGGTGCGGGGCAAGCCCCCCGCGGTGTGTGGGGAAATGGAAAGACCCTCGGCCATGGGCTTATGCGCGTTCGGAAATGGTTTCGGAAGCCTGGACGCCCTTGTCCTGATAGTGGCGCTGCATGATGTCCGGGTTCAGCTTGAGCTCGAACACCTTGCATTCGATCTGCGTGAAGTAGACCAGGCGAGACAGTGCAAAGGCCAGGCCGGCGCGACCGTCCAGAAAACCGAGTTTGAAAAGGTAGGAGTGGATGAAGTAGAGGAAGCCTGACCCCGGCGTCTTGCGCAGCATACGCTTCAGGAAGCGGCGGACGGGTGGGTAGCTCTCTTCGATCCGGTGGAGGTGGATCCGATGCACGGCTTCCAGGTCGGAATAGCGATTGTGACGCTTGTAATAGTGGAAGAGCGTCTTGCAGTCCTTGTGCAGCGCGTGATGTTTCAGCTGGCCGACGTCACCTTCGATCTTGGGCTGGTAGTTGCCTTCGACCTCCCACATGGTCGAGACGATCAGCTCGTTTTGCGGAATGAAGCGGGCGGAGCCACGCCGGAAGAAAATGAGCTTCATCGAGTGGCTGCCGTGGACGAGTCGGCGCCCGAGGAAGTAATTATCGTAGCTGATGAAGTAGGCGGTCTTGGCATTCGGATCCGCCGCGACCTGGCCGATTTCGTCACGCAGCTCGGCGGTCACCTCCTCATCTGCATCGAGCATCAGGACCCAATCGTGGGTCATGGGGCAATTATCGAGCGCCCATTGCTTCTTCTTGGGAAAGTCGCCGTTCCACTGAAAGGGGACGACGTGGGCGTTCGGGTACTGCTTGGTACGTTCGACGGTGTCGTCCGTACTGTGGGAGTCGACGACGAAAACCTCGTCGAATTCCTTAACGGACTCCAGACACTTGTCGATGTTCGCCGATTCGTTCTTCGTCAGAACGATTACGCTGACGGGAAGAGGAAAGCTGGAGAGATTGTTGCGAGCGCTCATGAGGGACGGATTGAGAAGGGACTTGGTCAGAGATCTTGAAGTAGAGGTCGCCCAAGGTTTGGCAGGTAGAGTGCCAACTTAGGTTTTCCTCGGCGTATTCCTGGGCTCGAAGGCCCATTTCCTTGCGATTTGCCTCTTCGAGGGTCGCCATATCGCGGGCGATGGCATCGGCGCCAAGCTCGGTGACAACGCCTGCGTTCGCGGCCTTAACGTAGCGATGCGTATCTACACCGGGCGTCACGAGGCAAGGTTTCCCGTGGGCCATGCCCTCGACGATAATCACGCCAAAATTTTCATCTTCAGAGGTCAGGGCTACGGCCTCACTGGCGTAGATTGCACCTTGTTTGACTGCACCTTGCAGAAAGCCCGCAAAATGCACGAGCGACTCGAGCTTGTTCTGGCGGATAATGCGTTTCACCTTTTCCTGCAGGCCGTCTTCGGTGCCTGCAATGACGAGATGCCAGTCGCTGCCTTGGTCGCGACGCTGGGCGAAGGCCCCTAGCAGAAGGTCGAGACGCTTCTTTGGGGCGATGCGCGACATGTAGAGCCAGAAGCGCTTGCCTTTCAACTCAGGCTGACGGCTGTAAAAGGCCTGCATGGCCGTCTTTGCATCCGTCTCCGGCAGGCGGATTCCGTGGGGGACGATCTCGATCTGCGTCTGCAGGCCCGAGTCGCGCAGTTCCTGGCGTTCCCGTTCGGAGGTAGCGTGAATGAAGGCGGCCTTTTGCAGGTCTTCCTGCACCCCGCCGTAGCGAAAGAGCAGCTTCTTGAACGAGGCGCGCCCCTGCTTCAAACAACTTTGATTGAGGCTACCAGCCGGACGAATGATGTAGGGGATGCCAGCTTTACGGGCTTCGCGCGCTGCGAGATGCGTGAGATGGCTGAAGACTCCGTGAATGTGTACCACATCCGGGCGCCGCTGCGGATCGCGAAACTTGGATCGCAGGTGCTGGGAGCACGCCGGCGAGTAGCTGAAGCGCGACCAGGGCCGCGTCCGGCCGTAGGCACGACCAACGAAGAGGCCGACACCGTAAAAACGGGGGTCTTCATGCAGCTGTTGCAAGTATTCCAAGCGCTCCTTCCACGGTTCCACGGATTGAGCATCTGTCGCCACGATCTCTACCTGCAGCCCACAAGAGAGCTGGTGCGAAACGAGTTCGCGCAGAGATTCGCTGGGGCCGCCGGAGCGGGGATCGAGGCTGTGTTGGACATGCAGAATTTTCACGAGCGATCAGGGTGTTGTTGAGAGGGATAGGGCAGAATCGAGCGACCGAAAGCAGGTTGATGATCCGGGACCAGCTCGAGGTTGCGGGCTGGCTCTTGTTCCTGCAGCATTTCTCCTGCCGTCGCGGGGCTTGTCCGCATCCAGAGCAGCACCATACACGCCCAGAAAGGCATCGTGCCCAGGTTGCCCACGGAGAAGAGCCAACTCTCGAAAAACGCACTGACGACGCCGCCCATGGCGACTCCCATACACCCTGCCAACAGGTGTTGAGTCCCCTTGGGCATTGGGAAGTCGGTCATGAGGATTCTCCAATAGATGACCCCCATCAAGACGATGAAAAGCAAGAGACCCAAGATACCGTTCTCCTGCCAGACTTGCAGGAAGGAGTTATGGAGCGGGTAGCCTTGGTCGTAGTCGGTCAGGCGCGGATCAACGCCATCGGAGACGCCCCCGATGCCATAACCCTGGCCGAAGACCATGTGCTTCTGGATGCTCAGCCAGCCGAGGTTCCAGCGTGTCAGGCGGTTGTCGGCAACTTCCTCGAGATTGAACTGCGTACTTTCGCCACGGGAGGCGAACGAGGCAAAGGCCCGCTCAATGCCACTGGTATCGGCGAACATAAAGAAGGCGATCACCAACGCCATGCCGCCGAGGATCAAACCCTTGGCCTGACGTTGGTAGACGAGCAACATGCCCGCCGACGCTGCGGCGAGTGCCAGCACACCGGCACGGCTCTGGGATTGGATGACGAGAAAGATCGCGAGAATGATAAACCCGAGCCACCAAACGCGTTTCTTGTTCTCGAGCCAGAGACCGAGCATGATGGGCACGGTGACGGCGGAGCAAATACCGATCTGATTGGGATTGCCGAACACGCCTGCAAAGCGACCGCCGTGGATGCCGCGGTAGACCTCGTAGCCGTTCCAGGGCAAGGCCTTCCAGCCAGCGAAGTAGACGATGCCCGACACGAGCGCCAGGAGGGCACCATAGCCGGCCACCACCCGCAAAGTCGCGCGAAAGTGGGACGAACGGACAGCCTGCGAACCCAAGACGACGAGAAACACGGACATGCAAGCCAGCGAGATCCCTCGTAACAGGGTATAAGTCTGGTCGGGCGACCAAAATACCGAGAGAACCCGCAGCCCTGCATTGGCACCCAGCATCCAGAGCAATGTCTGCGTGTAGGGATTCATCAGGTCGCCAATACGGAAAAGCATGAAACCACCGATAATCGCGGAAAAGAGTACCCAGCGAACTTCACTGTAGGCCCCGTTGATCAGCGGTAGGTAGAGCACGACCAGCAGCAGGCCCAGCAACAACAGGCTGAGCATGTCGGGACGTTGTTTGGGTGTTTGATCAGAGCTATCCATTGCCTTGTGTCGTAGCAGAGGGTTGGGCGGCGGCAGCGACGCGCACCGCTTGCATAAATTCTCGTTCGCTCGCTTCGTGCGTCCATTCAGCCGCGATCGTGCGGGAGTGCTGCCCCATGCGCACAACATCGCTCGCCGTCCAGTTGGCGGCGATACCCAGCGCCTCGGCCCAAGCTTTAGGGGTGTTGGGCTCCACGCGCAGGCCGTTGCGGCCGAGCTGGAGGATGTCGTGTGCCGCGCCGACCTTACCGGAAAGCAGCAGCGGCAAGCCGCAAGCTGCGGCCTCGTTCACGACGACGCCCCACGGCTCTTCCCGCGACGGCAACACAAAGAAGTCGCTTGCGGCGTAGAGAGCCGGAAGTTCGTCGTTGGGCAGAAAGCCGGGCATCTTGACCGGCAAATCGTGCTCGCGGACGATTGCTTCGAGTTGCTCCTTTTCCGGCCCGTCGCCGACGAGCAGGAGTTGCGGGCGCTCGGCGGGCGGCAGTTTCGCCAATCCCTCCAGCAGGATGTCCACGCCTTTGACGCGCAAGAAGCGGCCGACAAATACCCCCAGCGCACGCTGCGGATCCAAACCCAGTTGCTGGCGGGTTGCTTCGACGCGGAAACGGGCCTCCTGGCTCTTTTCCTGAAAGAAGCCAACCTCCGGCACATTGCCAACGATAAAAATCTTGTCGCTGGGGATGCCCACCTGCTCCCAATAGCGCTTGGCGAGCGTGCCGGTGGCCAGTGCCGCAGCGGCGTCTCGCACCGCAGGAAAAATCAGCGACTCCTTCACCTTCTGCTTCCAGGCCGAGCGTGTCTTGAGCACATGGCTCTCGCCTTGCAGCACGAAGGGAATGCGGTGCTTGCGGCAGTGCTGGATGGCCCACCACATCGTGGGATGGTGGTAGCCGGAGATCACGACGACATCCCACTGCTTGGGATCGAGCCGTTGCTTGATCACCGGGTTCAGGCGCAGAAAGCGCTTTTCCTTGAGGCTCGTCGGCAGGTTGAAGCCGGGCAGGACCTCGTAGTCGAGCGACTCGCCGGCCTCGATTTCCCAAGGGCGCGAAGCACTCTTCCACGTGAGGAAGAAGAACTTGAGCTTCAGGTCGGGCCGTTCGGAAAGGCGCTGAAAAAAGGGCAGCTTGTAAGGCGTGGGGGACGAGGTGACCCACGCTACGCGCAGGGGGCGCACGGAAGCGGTGGAGGGGGATTCTGGTTCGAAGAGAGTGGACGAGATCATGCCGTGCGGCGGTTGGGCAGGTTGGATTTGATCCAGCGAAACTTGCCGGAGGCTTCTTGTTCGAGCTGGGCTCGATGATGAAAATGGAGGGCGATATCTCCGGCTGCCGCACTGTGCAGGCGTTCGCGTACGACACGCAGCCGGTCTTCGTTGAGCGGGTGAGGACAGGCGTAGTAGACGTCCAATTGGCCGTAGGCGTTCTGGACGATCTGGTAGCGCTCGACTTCATCCAGATACTTCATCGCGTGCGTAAAGAGCACCCCGGGACGGGCGGAGCCGTCGGCCGTATAGATGAGGTCGTAGGCGCGCCCCTGAACAGGGCCCAGACGGCGCAGCAGCGGTGCTTTCGGATCGGCAGCGACTTCGCGGGCCAGGTCTCCGGTATCGTAGCGGATAAGGGGCACCGTGGTTCCCAGCAGGGAGGTGATCACGATGCGGCCGAGCCCACCAGGCGCGACGGGCTGACCCTGCTCATCGAGTAACTCGATATGGTAAAACGGAGAAATCGCGTAGAGGTGGCCGTCCGGATGCTCGTAGGCGGCCGAGCCGGCTTCGCACAGCCCGTATTCGCGCACCGCGGGTGCATCGAATGCCTGGCGGATCGTCTCGGCCTGCCAGTCGTAGAGCATTTCGCCCGTACTCACCACGGCCTTTAGCTGGTCCAGCGCACGCTGAAGCTTGGGCGTGGCGCCGTGTTCGTTCAGGTATTCGGCGGCGGTGCTCAGCGCCGTGGCGTAGCCGACGACGTAGGCGGGTTGAAATTCGGCGATGAGATTCCAGAATTGCTTCAGTTTCTCCGGACCGAGGTCGTAGGCGGGGAACACGCGTCGGTTCATAGCCGCGTCGAAGAGATGGCGGCGGGCCAGCTTCACCTTTGCCTGCAGCGAATCGGCCAGATACTTCGAGTGTCCCCACAGTGAGACGGAGCGGGAACCGGGTTCGACGCCCCACCAGGAGCGGCCCAGGTACATGGCGGCCGTCACTACGCTCGGCACGACGGGGTCGACATAGGCCTTGAGCGGAGATCCGGTGGAGCCCGCCGTCTGGATCTTGGGCAGCGGGCCTTCGTAGCCGGGCATCACGAGGCTTTGCGGGTCGCGCTTCAGGTCGTCCTTGGTCAAGACGGGCAACGCCTGCAGCGTGTTCAGCGGCTGCTCGGGCTCGATTTCGAGCTGTCGTTCCGCAAACGCATCGGCATAGTGCGGCACGTGCTGCGCAGCCTGCAGAAGCTTCAACACACGCGCATTCAACGCGGCCTGTTGGAGATCCAAGGGCAAGGAAGTCTCCTGCTGGGCTTGGCAGAAGAGTGCATGCCCCTGCGCACGCCGGACCCGGTCAGCCAGAGCGGGCCCGCAGCGGCGGAAGACGACATCATAGGCTGAAGCGAACGGGTTCATGAGGCACTGAGAGCGAAGCGGCGGCGGCTCGCAAAGTAGGAGCGATCGCGGTTGATGCGTTGATAGCTGGCGCGGTCTGTCACGCGATTGACCATCAAGTAGTCGATCAGGTTCTGGGATTGCGGCGAGATGGGGCGGCGCAAGTGGCACAGGGTGTGGAAAAACTCCTTTACGTGCAGGGCCAATCCCGGAATCAGGTCCTTGAAATACCCGCTGCTGGTGGCGTCCTTGGTGTAGCGCAAGAGCTTCCAGGCGAAGTCGAGCCAAACGCGCCCAATGTAGGGATTGTAGGTAGCGTTGTTCTGCATGCGGTGCAGATTCGACATCAGCAGGCGATGCGACTTCACCCGTTCTTTGGGCGAAAGCGCGTGGCGCACGTGCACCTCCGGCCAGTAGTAGACTTCGTAACCTGCGTCGATCACGGGAATCGCGAGGTAGGCTTCGCCCCCTGCCACCAGATAGTGATGGGGGAAGCCGCCTGCCTTGAAGTACGCCTCACGACGGATCAGCGCGGCGCACCCGTGAAACTGCCAGCGGAAGCAGGGCTCTGTCGCCGCCTCGCGACCGAAGCCCATGCTGTAGACCGTCTCCGTGTGCAGGTCCTTGATCATGGGCTGCAGAATTCCGATCGAGCGCTCCCGCTCCATCTTTTCGACCAGCTTTTCCAACGCGTCTTCCGGCGCGACGGCATCGCTGTCGATCATGAAGATGTATGCGCCTTCGGAATTGCAGATCGCAATGTCACGCGCACCCCACGCACCGAAATTGTGCGGCATGCGGATAAGCTTTGCGGCTGGGTAGTGCTCAGCCACGGCCTCGGCCGAACCATCCTTGGAGCCATTGTCGAGCACGATGGTTTCGGTCCGAGCGTAGGTTTGCTTCCGCAGCGACTCGAGGCAATCGAGGATCTCTTCCTTGCGGTTGAAGCTCAGGACGATGATGCTGACGAGCGGTTGACTCATGACGCGGTGGCGGGGACGGGAGTGGGCTGAGGATTCGGCTGACGGATGCCGAGCAGTTCATCGAGTTCGGTCGCCAGTTCTTCGGCCTGCTTCTGGCGGGTGAACTGGTTGATGACCGCCTCGTCTGAATCGACGCGGAGCAGACCGCTTTGTTTGCGCTGGACCAGCTCATAGAGCTTGTCGGCCAGTTGCTGCACATCGGTGGGATCTACAACCCAACCCGCCTTGGCGTCGCGGACCAGGTCGGCGGCATCGCCTTCGGGGACGGCGGCCAGGATCGGCTTACGCTGGGCCAGATATTCATAGATCTTGCCCGAGGCGTTGTAGCTGCGACGGCCATCGACTTCGCGCTTCATGGGCAGATAGACGGCATCGCTACGGGAGACCAGACGGATGGCGTCGCGGTGAGACAACATGCCGTGGATATGTACGACGTCTCCCACTTCTTGCTGGTCCGTAAAGGCTTGGTGATCCGGGGGGATGTTCCCTGCGAGGTCGATCTTCAGCTTGCCACGCAGACCGGGATGCTCCGTCAGCAGCTGTTTCACGGCGAGGATCAGTACCCGGGCGGAGTGGCTGGCGTAGTCCAGCTCACAGTGGCGAAAGGTAAAGCTGCTGCTCTTGTGCAACCGGTTCTTTTTGCCGGTCATCGGGTAAAGCCGCCCCGCGTAGGCGATACGGAAGGTTCCGTCGTCGACGCGCTGGTCGGTATCGATCCCTTTGAAGTCCTCCGGGTCAAAGCCGTTGCGAATGATGCGAATCTTGTGGGCATATTCCGGGAACGCCTTGGCCAGCGAGTCTCGCATTCCCGGAGTCACGACCAACGCGCGATCGGCCTGCGCCAGGCAACGCCGCTCCATTTCGCGTTCCTGCTCATAATGCCATTTGCTGGGCCAGATGAGGCTGGTGCTGTTGGTCCACGGGTCGCGATAATCGAGGATCCACGGCACCCCGAGACGCTTCTTCAGCTCCAGCCCGACAAGGGCAGAGGCAAAAGGCTGCACCGTCGAAAAAATCGCGTCGATGCGCTGCTTTTTCGCGAGTTTCAAGGCCTCTCGCACCGCTGCCTTTTTCCAGAGGATCTGTGCGTCCGGCCGCAAGGTGAGGGTGGTCAGAGGGCCAAGGTGTAGCTGGCTCATCTTTTTGACCAGCCCCTCTCGCCCCGGCACGCGCTGGATATCGGCATCGGGCAGTTCTTGCAGGAGAGACGAATCGCGGGTGTTGGTAATGCTGCCGTCGTCGCAAGTCAGAACGATCGGGTGGTACCCGTGGCCAGGTAGATAGCGGGCAAATTTCGAGGGGCGTTGGACCCCGCTCCCGCCGCGTGGCGGGAAGTAGTAGGAGATGAGAAGCAGGTTTTGCATGACTAGGGTGAGCAGGAATCAAGCAGGTGATTCAGGATCTGACGCGCTGAGTCTCCTTGTCCGTAAGGCTGGTTCCACGGCCCGGAGGCACAGTTGACCGCCGCTTTGATTTGCGGGATGGGATCTCGGTTCAGGTTGATCAACTGGTTGCAGTTGTTCGCCAGGGTTTCGCCCCATTCCGTTTCATCGCGCAGGGTCAGGCATGGCTTGTGCAAAAAGTGTGCCTCTTTTTGCAGACCACCCGAATCGGTCGCCACCAACTTTGCTTCTCGCAACAGCGAAAGCAGGTCGAGATAGGCCAGTGGCGTGATCCGGTGCACATGCGGAGAAAAGGGAGATTCCTCAGCAAAAATCCTTTCAATAGCGCCGTTGGTGCGCGGGTGCAGCGGAAGGAAGACCGGCGCCACCTCATCGGCAAGATGATTGAGGCTGCGGATGGCCGCACGCAGGCGATCAGGTGAATCGGTGTTTTCGGCCCGGTGGAGCGTCGACAACACAAACTCGCCTGACGGGAGCTTCTGCTGCTCGCGGATGTGGTCGGCGCGCCCCTCGTTGGCGATCTTCTCGGCGTAGTAGAGCACCCCGTCGTACATGACATCGCCCACGACATGGACCCCATCGTAGATGCCTTCGCGGTAAAGATTGACCGCCGAATCTCGCGTCGGGCAGAAGCGCCAGGTCGATATTTCGTCCGTCAATACGCGGTTGATTTCTTCCGGCATGCGGCGGTTGAAGGAGCGCAGCCCAGCCTCAACGTGGGCGATGGGGATATGCAGCTTGGCGGCGGCCAAGGCTCCTGCGAGGGTGCTGTTGGTGTCTCCATAGACGAGCACGACATCCGGCTTCCGTTCGAGCATTTCGTTTTCGAGCGCTTCGAGCATACGACCCGTCTGGCGACCGTGTCCGCCGCCGCCGAGTTCCAGGTTTTTCGCCGGCTTGGGGATGTCCAGTTCGTCGAAGAAAACCTGGGAAAGATTCGCGTCGTAGTGCTGCCCGGTGTGGATGATCGATTCTTCGACCTCGACGGCCTTTTCACGACTTGCCGCATATTCGCGCACCGCACGACTCAAGGTCGCGGCCTTCACGAATTGGGGGCGGGCACCCACAATGGTAAATAACTTTAACATAAGAGAAAGGGTAGGTTCAGAATGCGAGGACGGCGCGAGGGCCCTCTCGGCGCAGCTTGCCCCACCGACTGCGCACGGTCTTCCAGGGTACCAGACCTGTGGCGAGCAGTGCCGGGGCGTAAACGAGGCCAAAGACCACCGTCCCGACGATCACCCGGACAATGGGCGGCTGCTGTATCACCAGCTCCTTGCCGCCATAACCTGCGGCACCGGCCACGATCGAGAGCAGGCCGATTAGTGCCAGGGTCTTCCAGGGGAACAGCTCCGAGACAGGAGCGTGGAAGGCCTTGCGCAGGAAGTAGAGGTTGTAGGGTTGGGCAAAGACGACCGTGCAAAGGACGGTGGCCGCTGCGGCGCCGTTGGGGCCAAACCAGCGCACGAAGTAGACGTTGGAAATGATGGTGAGCAGCAGGAACGCGATTGTGCGGTTGAAGAGCAGGCCGCTTCGGCCGGTCGCCATGAAGACGGCGTCGAAGCGCACGATGCGTGAGGGCAGAATCAACAGGTAAATGGCGAATGGGATCGCGCTGGCGGCATAGGCATCGCCATAGAGGATGACCATAGCCTCGGGGGCCAGCATCATGAGGCCGGCCGTCAGCGGGAAGAGCAGGTGCGCACACTGTTCCGAGGCCCGACGCCACAACGGCAGACAACTCTTGAAGTCGCCGGACTTGCTGGCCTTGCTCATATCGGGCAGCATGACCGCCGTGATGGAGTCGGTCAGCGCGCCGACGATCGGCAGCTGCATCGCGCCGTTCACAAACACGGCAAAGGACGCCGGGCTGGCCATCGCGGCGACGACCCATTTGTCGAGGTTCATCGCCACATTGCCCATGATGTTGGTCAGGCCGAGGGGGGTGCTGTAGCGCACCTGCCCCCAGGTCTCTTTCCAGCTGACGCGCCCGTTCCCGACCGGGACCGAACGCCACATCAGCCAGAAGGCTACTAGCGTCATGATGCCCGTCCCGACGACCATGGCCTGCAGGGCGGGCTCCACCTCATCGGTGTAGAGCGCGACGGCGATCACGAGCAGCGCGATCAGCAACCGGCTTGCGATGGAGTAGAGCGCCGAAAGGATCGCTTTGCCCTGGACCACAAGGCAGGCGGGCAGGGCGAGAGACGGCAGTAGAAATACCGGGTAAAACGCGAAGGCCTGCAGCAGCGGCTCGAGCTTCGGATTGTCGAAGTGGTGGGCGAGCCACGTGCTGCCCCCGAATGCCAGAAGGGCCCCGAAAACGAGGCCCATACCGCTGAGAACCAGCACGTTCTCGATCAGTCGAGCTCGAGCCTTGTCGCCGGAGCCGGGCAGAAAGTAGTAAAGCGCCTTGGGCAGCCCGAGCGTGAGCAGCGGGGCCACGAAGCCGTAGGCCAGCAGTACTTGCCGATAACTGGCGTAGGCCTCCTGCGTGAAGAGACGCGCCAGCACGGCCAAGGTCAGCAAGCCCGCCATATTGGCGGAGATCTTGCCGATGCTCAACGCCGCCGCCTGGACTTTACGGGAGTGCTTCATCCGCGGTAAAAGGCGACCAGCTGTTCGATGACGTAATCCTGGTCCTCCGCGCTCAGGTGCGGGTGCACGGGCAGGGCGAGGACTTCCAGCGCGGCCTTCTCGGCCTCGGGGAAATCGCCGTCCTTGTAGCCGAGGTAGGCAAAGCATTCCTGCTGGTGCAGCGAGAGCGGATAGTAAATCGCGGTGGAGACGCCACGCTCCTTCAGAAAGGCCTGAAGCTCGTCACGGCGGTCCGTCCGGATGATGTACTGGTTGTAGACGTGACGGCTCTGACGGTTCTTCAGAGGTTTGAGGTGGCCTTCACTGATCAGGCCGGTCTGCTTCAGACCCTCGTTGTAGCGGGCGGCGTTCTTTTGGCGGGCTTCCGTCCACTGGTCGAGGAAGGGCAGCTTGGCGCGCACCACGGCTGCATGGATAGTATCGAGGCGGAAGTTACCGCCGATGACCGAGTGGTAGTATTTAGGCTCGGCACCGTGCACGCGCAGACGCTGCAGGCGTTGCGCCCGTTCTTCATCCTGCGTGGTGACGATGCCCCCATCACCCAGTGCGCCCAGATTCTTGGCCGGGAAGAACGAGAAGGCCCCGTAGTGGCCGATCGAGCCCGAACGACGCCCTTCTTCTTCCGCGCCGATGCCTTGGGCGCTGTCTTCGATCAGGATCAGGCCCCGCTGGTCGGCCAGGGCCTTGAGCTTGGCGGTTTCCGCCATCTGACCGTAGAGGTGGACCGGAATGATCGCCCGGGTGCGGGGCGTGATTGCGGCCTCGACCTTGGAGGCGTCGATATTGCAGGTCTCGGGATCGATGTCCACGAAGACGGGCTTGGCGCCGACGCGGCTGATGCAGCCCGCGGTCGCAAAGAAGGTAAAGGGCGTGGTGATGACTTCATCACCCGGGCCGATTTCTTCCGCCATCAGCGCGATCAGCAGCGCATCGGTCCCGGAGGAGACGCCCACGCCATACTCGGCCTGGCAGTAAGCCGCGACGTCTGCTTCGCAAGCGCGAACGTCCGGGCCGTTAATGTAGGCTCCTGAATCGACCACGCGGTCGATCGCTTCGCGAAAGGCCGGGCCGACATCCTGGTGATGGGCCTGTAAATCGAGGAGCGAAACTGAGCGAGAAGGAGAAGAAGCGAGTGTCATGGATTGAGAAGGAAAGGTGGAATGCTCAGGGATTGTAGTGCGAGTAAGCTTCCTGGCCGGTGGCGAGCGTTTCGGGCAACGGGTCCTCATCCGAGAGGTCGAGACAGTAGAGTTCGCCCTCATCGTTGATGGTGTAGCGCAGCCCGGACTCGGGGCAGGTCCAGATACCGTTTTGGGCATCACGGAGCGGGTGCCCGTGACGGCTGACAAAGCCAGCGGGACGAGCGGGAACTCCCAGCATGAGGGTGTAGGGCGGCACGTCTTTGGTCACAACCGCACCGGCTCCGATCAGGCAATAGCGCCCGAGCGTGGTGCCGCAGACGATGGTGGCGTTGGCCCCGATCGTGGCGCCGCGCTCGATCTTCGTCTGCTCATAGAGGTGCCGCCGCGAGACCTGCGAACGCGGGTTGCTGATGTTGGTCAGCACGCAGGAGGGCCCGAGGAAGACGTCGTCTTCGATTTCGGTGCCTTCGTAGACGGAGACATTGTTCTGAATCTTTACCCGATTGCCGATCTTGACGTTCGGCGCAATCATCACGTTTTGACCGAGAGAACAGTTTTCACCGATCTCCGCTCCGGCATTGACGTGCGTAAAATGCCAGACGCGCGTCCCGTTGCCGATTCTGGCCCCGTCGTCGACCACTGCACTTTCGTGAGTCTTGTAGCCGCTCATAGTGACGCTACCTCCAAATTGGCGAGATCGACCTTGGCCTCGGCATCCATCGAACGCTGGCAGGCTTCGAGCGTGCGCATGACCAATTGGCCGGACTGACCGTCGGTGAAGGGCTGCTTGCGATCCTGCATACACTGCAGGAAGTGCTGACACTCGGCCTTCAACGGCTCCTGTTCGGGATAGTCGACGATTTCGGCCGAGACCTTCTTGGCCACCGGTCCACGTTCGCCGAACTCCACCTGGTGGGCGAAGAGCTGTAGCTTGCCTTCGGCCAAGGTATCGTCAAAGACGGCCATACGTTCTTCGCCGACCACGACGATGCGCTGTTCCTTGAAAGGGTTGAGCCAGCTGGCCTGCAGGTAACCTTGTACCCCGCCCGGGAAGTTAAGGTGGGCGTGCACCACGTCGGCAACTTCGGGTTGGATAAAGGCCTGGCCGTGGCATTCCACCGACTCGGGCTCGGCACCGGCCAGCCGTAGCATGACGGACAAGTCGTGCGGTGAGAGGCTCCAGAGCGCATTCTCCGCCGTGCGGATCTTGCCCATGTTCAGGCGGCGGCACTGGATGTAGCGTAGCTTGCCCAACGCACCTTCTGCCACGAGCTCGTAGAGACGGCGGACGGCTGGGTGGTGCTCGAGCAGGTGCCCGACCATCAAGAGGCGATCGTGCTCCGCCGCTGCCGCGACCAGGCGTTCGCCTTCGTCGGCATTCATGGCCATCGGCTTTTCGACCATCACGTCCTTGCCGGCAGCAAAAGCTTCACAAGCCAGGTCGTAATGGGTGGGGGCAGGGGTCGCGATGACGATTCCGTGGATGTCATCGCGACTCCAGAGGGCGCTCGGGTCTGCCAGGATCTCCGCTTCAGGCGCCAGCGAGTGCGCTTCTTCGCGGCCCTGCGGTGAGGGATCGACCACCACCGACAGGGCGCCAAGCTGGGAGAAATTTCGCACGAGGTTGCGGCCCCAGTAGCCGCAACCCAAGACGGCAACCCGACGATCCAGGTTGTTCAGCGAGGATAAGGACATGTATGGGCTCAGGACTTGAAGAGCTGGCCTTCCTTGATGGAGGAGCCATGCATCGCGTTACGGGTATCGACGATCAGATCGGCCCAGTTGGCCAGCTCCTGATAGTCCACGCTGTGGTGGTTCGTGGCGATCAGCACCAGGTCGAACCCGCGGAGGTTGTCCTCCGTCCATTCGATGGACTTCCAGCCGGTGTATTCCGGGTGCTCGCGGGTCTTGGGCACGACCGGGATGTGCGGGTCGTAAAAGGAAACTTCGGCCCCGTGGTCGCGGAAGTGGTCCATCAGCTCCAGGGAGGGAGACTCGCGCATGTCGTCGACGTTCGGCTTGTAAGCCAGGCCGAGCACGAGCACCTTGCTGCCGGCAATGGACTTGCGGCGGCTGTTGAGCGCTTCCATGCAGCGCTGCATCACGTAACGCGGCATCTGCGTATTGGTCTCGCCAGCGAGCGAGATAAAGCGCGTAAACTGGTTGTACTCGCGCGCCTTCCAGCTAAGGTAGTAGGGGTCGATCGGGATGCAGTGACCGCCGAGGCCCGGGCCCGGGTAAAAGGGCATGAAGCCGAACGGCTTGGTCTTGGCGGCGTCGATGACTTCCCAGATGTCGATGCCCATGGCCTCGTAGACGACCTTGAGTTCGTTCACCAGCGCGATGTTGACCGAGCGGAAGATGTTTTCCAGCAGCTTGGTCGCTTCGGCCACACGGCAAGAAGAGACCGGCACGGTCTTTTCGATGGCCGCGCCATAGAGCGTGCAAGCGCGCTGCGTGCATCCTTGGGTAATGCCACCGATGACCTTGGGGATGCGCCCCACCTGGCTCTGCGGGTTGCCCGGGTCTTCGCGCTCAGGCGAGAAAGCGAGGCAGAAGTCCCGACCGGCGACGAGGCCGGAGCCTTCTTCGAGGATCGGGCGCAGTTCGTCTTCCGTCGTGCCGGGATAGGTCGTCGACTCGAGCACGATCAGCTGACCGGCGCGGATGTGCGGCGCGATGGCGCGACCGGTGGCCAGCACATACGTGAGGTCCGGCTCGTGATTCTTGTTCAACGGCGTGGGCACGCAGATGATGACGGCCTCGGTTTGGCCAATGGAGGCAAAATCCGTGGTGGCTTCGAAGTGCTTGCTCTCGATCTGCTCCTGCAGGGAGGCAGAGGCGATATGCTTGATGTAGCTCTCGCCCTTGTTGAGGTGCGTCACCTTCTCGTCGTCGATGTCGACGCCGTTGACGTGCAACCCAGCCCGGGCGAACTGCAGGGCCAGAGGCAGCCCCACGTAGCCCATGCCGATGATCGAGACGTTGGAGAAAGCGGCTTCGCTCTCCACCTGAACGTCGTGGTTTTCGCTAGGCGCGACCGGTTTCAGGTTGGAGACGTTCACGGGCTGCGAGGGAAGAGGACTGGGATGATTTGTTGTCGCCATAGTAGTTGCGGTAAGTCTTTTCGTCATAGAAGCCGTAGAACCCGTATTGTTGGGTGCGGCTGGTCTTGGTCTGGTTAAAGATCACGCCGAGGACGCGGCCAGGCGTGTGGTCAATGCGCTCGAGGAGGTACTTCACCTTGCGGCGATTGACGTGATTGTGCTTGGCCACGAAGAGCGTTTCATCCGCTTGGCTGGCCAGGAAGAGCGCATCGGAGAAGCCACCGACCGGCGGGGTATCGATGATGATCTGGTCATATTGATCGCGCAGACGGAGCAGCAGATTGTGGAACTTCTGCGACTGGAAGAGCTCGGAGGCCTCCTGCGTCACACCGCCGCTGCGGAGGACGTGCAAGTAGGGGCTTACCTGGCGGACTTGCAGCAGCGGGTCGTCGACCAGCTTCTCGGCATCGGTCGGCATTTCACCGCTTTCCATCCAGGGGATGAGGCCGGCGTCGTTCTTCAAGTCGAAGAAACGGTTGATCTGGGGACGACGCAGGTCGCAGTCGATCAGCAAGGTCCGGGCATGGTGCTTCGCAAAGCAGCTCGCGAGGTTGGAGGCCACGAAGGTCTTGCCTTCGCCCGGCAGCGTTGAAGTGATCACCGAGATGCGGGGCGGGCTGGCCTCGCTCATCAGCATGATCTGGCTGTAGATCGAGCGGAAATACTCGCGGGCTCGCGGATTCTCGTTGTCGAGCACGATCTTGGCCCGCTTCTCGGGATTGTTGCCCTTCACCATCGGGATTTCGCCGAGGAAGCTCTTTTGCAGGAAGCTGCCGACATCCCACTCGGTCTTGAGCTTGTTATCGAAGGCTTCCATCGCCAGCGGAATGCCGATCAGGATCAGCAGGAAGAGCATGGCCGAAGAGGCGATGACCTTGTTGCGGTCGGGCGTAAAGGGAGCTCCGGCGGGTTGGGCTTCATCCACCACGCGAGCGTCCACATTGGAAAGTTGGCTCGAGACGTTCGTCTCGTTGAGACGGGCCATCAACTGGTCGAAGAGGCGCTGATCGCTTTCGATCTGGCGGCGCAGGACGTTGTACTGGATCGCCTGCTTGTCGCGCTTCAGGGCGTCCTGCTCGGCAGCGTCCAGTTCGGTCCGAAGCTTGTCTTCGCGTTCCTGGGCTTCCGCCAGCTGATTGCGCAGATCGGTGACGCGGCTCTTGATCTGCGTTTGCAGCATCTTTTCCAGGCCGTCGATCTGCTTCTGGTTCTCGATCATGCGCGGGTGGCGCTCGAGATACTTGGTCGCCAAGGTTTCACGTTCGGCCTTGGCCTGAGCCAGCTTCGTGGCGGTGGCGTCAACGGCGCTGCCTTCGGAAATCGCGGGTATTTCCAGCAGATTATTATCGTTGTCGAGCGCATTCTCGACCTCACTAACCTTGGCGGCGGCGGCGAGTTTGGCCACGCGAGCCTTTGTCACCGCGCCGTTGAGCTCCTTCATGCGCTCGAGCACGATGTTCTGGTTTTCCTCGAGCGAGACGAGGTTGTGCTCCTGACGGTACTGCTGGAGCTTCATTTCGCTCTCTTCAATCTTGGAGCGCAGTTCGTCTGCCTGCTCCTGCAGGAAGCCAATGGCCCGCTGGTTGCCCTGATCGCTACGCTCGTCGAGGTAGTCGATATACTTGTGGGCGTAGCGGTTGGCCAACAAGGCGGCTCCTTCTGCTGAGCGATGGCGGAACGTGATCCGGAAAATCGGGGCGCCGCTCGCATGGGAGATGGCCGAAGACTGGCGAATCACACTCGAGAGCGAGGGGACGTGCCCTTCTTCATCGGCATAAGGTTGCGTGAGCAGCTGCTTTTCATCCTCCGAGAGGGAATCCATCACGCGCTGCATGAACTGGCGGCTGGTGATCTGCTCCAGGTGAACCTGAAGGATCATGTCTTCCTTGCCGCGCAGCGAGTTGTCGACGACCTCCTCGATGTCCACGACCCGCTCGGGGGCCGTTTCGAAGAGCAGCGTGGTGGTGGATTGGTAAAGTCGCGGCTGAGACCAGAGGTAGGCCGCTAGCAGGCCGGCCGCCACGAGGGCGATGAGGGCGGCCCACCAAGCCCGCTCCCGCACGATCAGCATGTAATCCTGCAGCGTGCGCTTTGGTTCACGTTTGGGGGCTGTCGACCAGCCAGAAGGGTTGTTTTGATTGTCAGCCATGGCAGCGCCAAGCGAGTTGGGTTGATTAAAATAGACGTTGAGGGACCACGATGATGTCACCCGGATAGACGAAGTAGCCGTCGGCATTCGAAACGTCTTCACGGGCCTTCATAAACTTCTCGACATCTACGCGGATGGTGGTTTGCCGGCCGTCTTCGGTCGTGCGGGTGATTTTGACGTCGCCGGTGCTGGCGACCCCCGTAAACCCGCCGGCTCGCGAAAGGGCCTCCACGATGGGGATGCGGTTGGACTCGATCGGCAACGCGATCTGGCCCGGGCTGCGGACCTCACCAAAAATCGAAATTTCCTTTTTGGAATATTCGTCAACGGCGACCGTCACCTGTGGGTTGCGCAAGTAGCGCTCGTCTTTGAAGAGTTGCTCGATCTTTTGTTCAGCCTCTCCCACGGTCATCCCTGCGATCTCGATCCGCCCCAAGAGCGGAATCTGCACGCGCCCTTGCACGTCGATCCGCTGGTTGGTGGTCAGATCTGGGTTGTCGTAGACAGTGATGGTCAGGAGATCCTGCTGATTGAGGCGGTAGATATCGGCCTTGTTCGGGCCGGACTGCGCCATGACCGAGCTCGTGCACATGGCACCCACCCAGAAAACAGCGGCAGAGAGAAGGAAACGGAGAAGAGGAAGCATAGGAAGAGGTTTAGAACTTTTGTCGGAAGCCCAGCTTGAGGGTGTAACGCGTGTAATTGCTGGCCTCCAAATCCGAGTCTCGATCCATCCAGGAGGCCTCGCCGTAAAAGTTGGCGTCGTCCCAAAGGAGGTACGTAAACCCTTGGCGCACTACAAAGACGCTGTCGTCGCTGTCGCTGTCGTTGGAGCCGCTGAAGCGATAGATGTCGTAACCGACGAACGAGAGCGTGGAGATCTTCGGATCCCAGGTTTTGCGCATTTGCAAGGCCACGCTCGTTTCGTTGTTCGTCCGGTTATCTACAGTCGTGTTGTAGTCCTGGATCGCCGTCAGATTGAAGAGGATGTCCTCCCGATACTGCCAGCGAGCTTCACCCTCGAAGAAGATCGAATCGTTGTCTTTGCGGGTGACCGCCTGGCCGTTGCGCATCTGCTCGTCGTAGTTGCGCTGTTGCCAACCGATTCGGGCCTGGGTTTCGAGTTTTTCGCTCCAGGCGCCGCGGGCACCAACATAGACGGCATGGTCGGAATTATTGAGCTCCTCATCGTTGACGAGATCGGGAAACTCCATGATCGAGAAGTCTTCGATGTCGGTGTGACGATAACGGTAGCCGGCCAGCAGGTCCCAACGCTCGGAATAGGCGTAGACGAGGTTGGTGGCACCTTCGTAGGTCTGATTGCCGATAAAGTTGTCGTCGTAGATGTTGGTATTCTGATAGCCGCCGATGAATTCAGAAGAGAGTCGGTCGGAGTAGTAGTAGACCAACAGGGCGTGCGCGTCGGTTTCCTCACCATGGATGCGACTGCTGACCTTGCTGTTGATTTCGTTGAACTCGTTGTAGCCGGCTCGTGCATCGAAGTAGTAGCGACGATCTTCCTGATTCGGGAAGGACACCTGGATCGACGATTTGATGTCCTGGGAGTTCTCTTCTTCGAACTCGTCGAAGTAGTTGAACTGGACACCCCCTTTCGCAACCAAGTGCACAATGCCGTATGCGCGCTCGTAGGAAATTGCCGGACGCACGGAAAAGACGGTGTCGTCCGGGCTATTCGCGTTGCCGAATACCGCGCTGTCGTAGGTGGCTTCAGCTTGCGCTTCTGCGTGGAAAAAGTTCCTAGGGCCTAATTGTGCCTCCAAATTCACCACTCCAACGGCGGTGAAGGCGAGCGTGCCAATCAGTAAACAGTTCTTTGAGGGACAATTCATAACGAGAAAAGAGAGTTGTCGCAGCAACGACGCCTCATCATCTGCAAAGATGAGACCAGAATGCTACGAAAAGTCATAAGTTGTTGTTTTTCAGGTTTAAGAAAAATGCCGGCTTGGCGCTGAAGGATAAACCCTCTGTCGGCCATGCACTCTGCATCTTCATTTGCGAAAACGGTGTTGCAGATTGTAGTTTGCATTTCTTTAACGAGGCCCGTTCGCATTCTGCCTTGTTTCGGGCCAAAGAAAATGGCCGCCCGCTCGATAGAGGGCGACCATTGCAAAAGTTGCGGAAGATCCTCGCTACTCGACGGTTACCGACTTGGCTAAATTGCGGGGGCGGTCGACGTTGCAACCGCGGGCAACCGCTGCGTAGTAGGAGAAGAGCTGAAGGGGAATGGAGGCCAGGATCGGCATCAGAGATTCGCAGGTCTGCGGAATCGCGATCACGTCGATACCTTCCTGATCGCACAAGGGGCTGCCCTCGGTCGTGATGACAATTACGGGGCCACCGCGCGCTTTCACCTCCTGAATATTGGAAGCGACCTTGTCGATCATCTCATCCTCCGGAGCGATAAAGAGGGAAGGGCAGGTCGGCGACACCAAGGCCAAGGGCCCGTGCTTCATTTCCGCCGCCGGGTAACCCTCAGCGTGGATGTAGGAAATTTCCTTGAGCTTCAGGGCTCCTTCCAGGGCCAAGGGGAACATCATCTGCCGACCAAGGAAGAGAAAGTCGTTGTATTCAGCGTACTTTTTGGCCAACGCTTCAAGCTCCGAGGCTTTTTGCAGGACTTGCACGATCTTGTCGGGCAATTCTTGCATGCCCTTCACCAGACGCATGCCTTCGCTCATACTGAGGTCGCGCAAGCGTCCAAGAAATACGCCGACCATCGTCGTGAGCAATACCTGCGAAGAGAAAGCTTTGGTGGATGCTACGCCGATCTCGGGGCCCACGTGCTGATAAATGCCACCGCCGGCCTCATGGGCGATCGTGGAGCCGACGACGTTGGTGATGGCCAGGGTCTCGAAGCCCTTGCGCTTCATTTCCCGCAGCGCTTCGAGCGTGTCTGCGGTCTCCCCGCTCTGGCTGATCACGAACACCAGCGTATTGTCCGGAATGGGCGCATTGCGATAACGCAGCTCACTTGCGTATTCCACATCCACAGGGATCCGGGCCAGCTTCTCGATAATATACTTGGCCAGCAGACAGGCGTGCCATGCCGTGCCGCAGCCCATGAACAGGATGCGATTGATCCGGCGCAGATCCTTGGCTTCGAGGTTCAGGCCGCCGAATTTCGTCGTGCTGTTGTCCGAGCTGAAACGGCCACGCATGCTGTTGCGCAACGCTTCCGGCTGCTCGAAGATTTCCTTGAGCATGAAGTGGGGGAAGTCGCCCCGCTCATACTCTTGATGTTCGGACTGCACTTCGCAGATCTCTGCGGCAACCCGTTCGTTATCGAGGTTGAAGATCTCGAAATCCTTGCCGGTGAGGCAGGCGACCTGGCCATCGTCAAGGTAGACGATGTTATTGGTGCGTCCGCAGAAGGCCGCTGCATCGCTGGCCACCATGTTTTCACCATTACCGATCCCGAGCACCAGGGAGGACCCCAGTCGAGCGGTAATAATACGGCCGGGCTGATCTCCGCACATGACGGCAATGCCGTAGGAGCCCTTCACCTCACGCAGGGCCGCAAAAACACTATGCAAGAATGCGTCTTCGTGACCCTCGGAGCGGAAATCTTCATAGTAGCTGGCGATCAGGTTGCAGAGAACTTCGGTGTCCGTCTCGGAGTGAAACGTCACCCCTGTTTGCTGGAGGCGGTTGCGCAGCGTCACGAAATTCTCGATCACACCGTTGTGAACCAGTGCAATGCGCCCGCAATTGGAAAGGTGCGGGTGCGAATTGCTCGGCGTCACCCCGCCGTGGGTGGCCCAGCGGGTATGGCTGATCCCGGAGTTGGCCATGACCTTTTCCTTCATGACCACTTGCCCGATATGTTCCGGGCTGCCCACGTCTTTAAAAATCTTGATGCCACTGCCGTTCATCAAGGCGTGGCCAGCGCTATCGTATCCGCGATAGGCCAACCGGTTGAGTCCTTCGACTAAAATTTTAGGAGCGGCGTCATCGCCCACGTATCCAACAATACCACACATAAGAGAAAGAGTTTGAGAGTGTGCCTCGACTAATACCATCCCTCGTGCCAATTGCGGCATGCGCCCATGAGACTATACCTTTTTTGGGTGGTATATCTTAGAATGAATGAAGAGTCTCCGGGATTAGAGTCGAGGGTTTGTCATGGTCTTCCTGCCGAATACATGCAGGGTGCACTCCAGGAGATTGCAAAGGGCGTGCACCCTGCAGCAATTCGCTATGTTTTAATAAGATAGGCCCGATTCACTCATACTTAAACCCTGTAATGGCAATCACTCAGGAGCTTCCCGCGCGTGGCTGGCATTGAATATGTTAAAGGGGCTGGCATGCTCTCTACCTCGTCTCAGCCAACCAAAGCGCTGGATAAACCCTTCTCGTCACCCTTCGCGGCTCAAAGTGTCCCACAGCAGCAGCGACCCGTCCCCCAGTTTACAAGCGCTACCGCTATTAGTACCGGCCTCGTTGCCTTCGACACGGTCCTCAGCCTTATCATGCTGAGCTGTGTTTTCTGGGCTTCCACGCATTACTGGTCGATCGCCCTCAGTCTGGGCACGGTCGTATCCACCATCTGTGGCACTTGGGTAACCTCGATGCTTGCAGGCGGCTATCGCCGTTCCAGTCTGCTTCGAGGCGACGGATGGCTGATGGACTACTGGACGGCCGTCATTCTCTTTGTCGCCGCCTCGGGGGTGCTTTTTGCCTTCTCGATCGGGACCAACCTGCTCACCATCAAATCGGCCCTGCTGGTTCTGGTTTCCGTCTCGGCTACGACACTTTTAGGGATGGGAGCCCGCGCGATCATTGCTCGCTTTCTCAAGGAAGCCCTGGCACAACGCTATATCCTGGTGGTGGGGTCCGCCGCACACGCCGAACTCTTCTGGGAGGAAATGCAGGAAGAAGGCTGGCCCCAGCGCATCGTGCATTTGGACCTGGACGGATTTCGGGAAGACAACGCCAATGGTAACCTGAGCGCGTCCAAGGAAGTTTGGTATCGCGCAAAGGAAGCGCACGTTGAATCGGTCGTTTTGCTCGATCCGGTGGAATCGGCCTCCCGCACCTTCAAAAATATGCTGTTGAGCTGGGACCGACACCGCATCCCAGTATTCGACCTGCACCGCTTTTACGCCAACTACTGGCAGAAAGTCCCACCTTTCGCCCTGCATGCGGGCTGGGGTCAGGAAGAAGGCTTCCTGCTGCACCGCCAGCCGGTCTACCGCTGGGTGAAGCGTGCGATGGACGTGGTCGGCGCCGGTGTCTTGCTCTTTGTGCTTTCGCCACTGCTGCTGCTCGTAGCCGCTGCCGTGCGGCTGGAGAGCAAGGGACCCGCGATCTTCCGTCAAACGCGAGTCGGGCAGGGTGGCGATCCCTTCACGATTTTCAAGTTCCGCACCATGTGCGAAAGCGCCGACAAGGGTGATCGCTATACGCGGAGCAATGACAAGCGCATCACACGTGTGGGAGCATTCCTGCGCAAGACCCGCCTGGATGAGCTGCCGCAACTCTTGAACGTGCTGCGTGGTGAGATGAGCCTGATCGGCCCCCGAGCAGAATGGGTGCGCTGCACGGAAGAATATGAAAAGACCATTCCCTATTACCACTGGCGGCACATCGTAAAGCCGGGCATCTCTGGCTGGGCTCAGGTCAACTACGGTTACGGCGAAAACGAGGAGGATACGAAGGAAAAGCTCAAGCTGGACCTGTACTATGTGAAACACTACTCCCCCTGGCTTGATATCCGGATCATGCTCAAAACGTTATCGGTAGTGGTCACCGGAAAAGGCCAATAGAAGCTGCAGCCTGCAGGATGAAGGGCATCCTGCGTGCATATTGCCCGCTTCGAGATCGAGGAATTAGAGCATCTTTCGTAATCTCTCTGGAACAGAACGTCTTGCAGCCGTGCCGCTAATGTGGCACGGCTCTTTCTTATCCCCTTGGCGCATGAAACACCTACTTTCTCTTCTTGCCTTCTCTTCTTTAGGACTGCTGGGACAGGTCGCTGCTCAGGCACCGCAGCCTGTCCATTTTTGGGATTTCAACGGCCAAAACGGTGGCATGGTGGCCGACCAAGGTACCGCCAGCGCGCCCCTTAGCCTCCTGAGTGGGGCGACCGTGAACCAATATGGCGTCAATAACTACGGCCTGACGCTTCCCTCCGGCAGTGCGGCTGCCAGCTATCAATCGGGCGCTCTCACCAACCTGACGGTGATGTCGTGGTTCCGTTCCGCCAGCCTCCCCGACCCGATGGTCACCGCCTACTCCGGGCGCATTACGGAAACCCCGGCCTATACGCTCTTTATTTCGAATGAGCCCTCCTCGATCGTCTTCGAGTATCGTTACGACGACTTCTACGAAAACAAGTGGCGTTGGGAGGTCCCGGAAAGCACGCTGGAACTCCAGTGGCACCAGGCTGCGGTCGTCTATGATCCGGCGCTGCCCTCCAATGTGCCCACCCTCTACCTCGATGGAGAAGTCGTTAACGGCGGCGAACAGGTGAAGCTCAGTAACGGCGCCCCCGTAAACAATCAAGGCACTGGCTTTATCGGCAATCGCGCGGAAGGTGATCGTCGGTTTTACGGCAAGCTGGACGAAGTGAGGATCTATGACGCCCTGCTGAACCAGCAGCAAATCCGCGACGCCTCGATCCGCTATCTGGATCAGGCAGTCTTCGAATTCTTCGATAAAGAGTACCGCGAGGGCGACTGGGTCTATGCCGACTGGCTGGATTGGGTCTATGTAACTGATTTCCCCTGGATCTACAGCCCACGCCACGGATGGATGATGGTCGAACAAGTCGACAACACCTTTGCGAGTGCAAACCTCTATTTCGCCGCCATCCGCGAAGACAATGACCAACCCCTGGGCTGGGCCGCCGTTTCCCGCGCACAGGATCAACAGCTGTATTCCTGGGCGATCGATGGGTGGATCGAGCATATGCCGGATGCCGTGAACACACGGTATTGGGATTACACCAACGAAGTGTTCATCACCACGCATTACTAGTCAGCCGCGTTAAGACCACCTTTTTCTCAAGGGCCGTTCCCATTTGGGGCGGTCTTTTCATGTACGACCGCGGCGACCAGCTTCGCCAGCGCATCCCGACGAACTGGCTTTGACAGATAAGCGGTCATGCCTGTCTGCAGGCAGCGCTCCGCATCTCCCTGCATCGCATGTGCGGTCATGGCGATAATCGGGATGGTCCGCAACTGCGACCCTGCCTCTCCGCCGCGAATGCGCCTGGTGGCTTCGTAGCCATCCATTTCAGGCATCTGGCAGTCCATCAAGACCGCGTCAAATTTCTCTTCGCGGAGTCGACCCAAAGCTTCCATGCCATGCCGGGCCACTCGGGAGGTGTGTCCCATACTCTTCAGGATCAGCTGGAGCACGCGTTGATTGGTTTCCAGATCTTCTGCAATCAGGAAGTGCTTGCCGACGGGTGGATGCGGCGACGCAGCCGTGGTCGCGGTACGTGCCGCAGGGTGCATGCGGCGAGCTATTTCCTTGGGCCGAAGCGGCTTGAAAACGGTCGTATCCTCCTGCACATAGGGAGCGAAACAAGTCGGCAGCCGCGTACCAAAAGGCAGGGCCGGCAAAATGCGCAGATCGGGGGCCATGCGGCGTATTTTTTGGAGCGCATGCACGTCTGCTTTGGTCATCAACACACCTACGACGGCATCATAAGCTTGTGTGTCTTTACCTAAGACAGCGATCAAGGCCTCCCATTTCAGATAGCCGTCTACATTCCACCCCCAGGCCTGGAGATGCGCTTGCGAAAGACGCAGCGAAAGGGGATGGGGCTCCACCAACGCGATATGATATGCTGGATACGGTTCATCCGGTCTCCACGCCTCGACTGAACAGGGCAGCTGAAACCAGAATTCAGAGCCACGGTCGACCTGACTCTGCAACCCCATACGTCCCTCCATGAGCTCTACGAGGCGGCGGCTGATCGAGAGTCCCAGTCCGGTTCCACCATGGCGCCGCGTCAAGGTACCGTCGCCTTGCGAAAAGGGCTCGAAGAGTCGCCTCTGGACATCTTCGGAAATGCCGCAGCCTGTATCGATGACGCCAAAGCGGATCTCGGTGGCTCCTCCATCGCCCGCCTGGGTCACACGCTCAACTTTCAATGTAACCGAGCCGGTGTCCGTGAATTTGATCGCATTGCCGAGCAGGTTGACGAGGACTTGCCGGAGCCGGGTGGGATCGGTGCTGATTCGACAGGGGAGCGCCGGATCCCAGTCCAGCAGCAGCTCCAGCCCCTTGCGCGCGGCGCGCTCGGACAGAATGCGTAGACAACTCTCGATCATGTCGTGCAGCTCTACGCTCTCGAACTGCACGTCCAGCCTCCCCGCCTCGATCTTGGAGAAATCGAGAATGTCGTTGATGATGCGGAGCAGGGATTCAGCGCTGTCCTGAATGGTTTTCGCGAATGAGCGCTGCTGTTCGTCCAGACTGGTGTCCATGAGCAAGGTGCACATGCCGATCACGCCATTCATCGGCGTCCGGATTTCGTGGCTCATGTTGGCGAGAAACTCACTCTTCAAGCGCGTTGCAGCGAGGGCCTCCTGATTGGCGACCTCCAGTTCCCGGTTCGCGTGATTGAGCTGAGCTGTCATTTGCTCCAGCTCCAGATTCTTGGCCCGCAGCGCCAACTTTTGCTCTTCGACGAGGGTCAATTGCTCCCGTAGCATCTGATTTTGCAGGTTCAACAGAACGCGGGTGGCGATAAGCCCCAGAAAATCCCCCTGCTGATCGACGAGAACCACATCGTCGTACAAGTGATCTTCCGACCGCTCAAACAACGCGTTGAGCACATCTTCTACCGCGTCGCTTTCCTTGACCACCAATGCCGGCGGTAGATTGATCTCCCGGGTCAAGCGATTGCCATAAAGGGCAAAGCCGTAACGTCTCCCCAAAAGGGCGCCCAGATGAGCCTTTGAAATGAAGCCGGCAAACTGCCCGCCATCAGCAACGACTGCCGCAAAATCCTTTTGTGAGTCGAGAAACTGCTGCTGAACGCGCTCCAGTGAATCCCGAGGCGATACAGCAAGGCGGGAGGTTACGAGTTCACGCAGCCAGCTGGAGCTGACCTCCGGATCCCTCGATGAAGCCGACGTGAATGAAGACACCTATCCATTATCGACGAAAGAAAGGGGCGGGCTGTGACAAGAATGTTAAATTAAAGGTAAAAGGACTTGGGCAGACCACGGACTGCCACCCCCTATAGCAGCTGCCCCTGCTGGTCTTTCGGCGGCATAATACCCAAATACTCGAAGCCCCGCCGGGTCAGCACACGGCCCTGCGCGGTCCGCTGCAAAAAGCCCTCCTGAATCAGATACGGTTCGTGGACTTCTTCGACCGTGTGCGGTTCTTCGCCCACCGCCACCGCCAGTGTGCTGAGCCCGACCGGGCCGCCGCCGTAGTTTTCTGCAATACAACGCAGGAGCCGTTGGTCGAGCTCGTCGAGGCCGTAATCGTCGATCTCGAGCAGCTCGAGCGCACGGGCCGCAATCTCTTGAGAAATGGTGCCATCACCACGTTGCTCGCAGTAGTCGCGTACGAAGTGGAGCAAGTTGTTGGCGATGCGCGGCGTCCCACGGGAGCGGCGGGCGAGTTCACGTGCGCCGGTGGATTCGATGGGCACACCCAGTAATTGCGCGCTGCGCTCCACGATCTTGGCCAGCTCGCTGCGGTTGTAATAGTCCAGCCGGGTCTGGAGGGTGAAGCGGCTGCGTAGAGGCGCCGTCAGCAGGCCGCGACGCGTGGTGGCTCCCACCAGTGTAAAGCGGGGGATATCGAGCCGCACGCTCCGAGCGTTCGGACCTTGGTCGAGCATGATGTCGATCCGGAAATCCTCCATTGCGGAGTAGAGATACTCTTCTACGGTGCGCGGCAGGCGATGGATCTCGTCGATGAAGAGGATGTCACCCTGCTCGAGATTCGTGAGCATGCCGGCTAGGTCACCCGGACGCTCGACCACCGGGCCAGACGTCACGCGCACCTGGGTGCCCATCGCGTTACCGATGATCTGGGCGAGCGTCGTCTTACCAAGACCAGGAGGGCCGCTGAGCAGGATGTGGCTCAACGTTCCGCCCCGTTGCAGGGCAGCATCCACCATCACCTGCAGGCGCTCGACCGTTTTGGCCTGGCCGGTAAAGTCATTCCATTCCAAGGGGCGCAGCGCAGCCTCCCAGCTAGGGGCTTCACGACGCGCCTGCTCAATGAAATCGCGTCCTTTGGGCTCTTGAAAATCGGCGTTATTCACCTTTCAACTCGCTGGGCATTTCGCTCTCCGGCAGGCGCTCGATTTTCGCCCCGAGTTCCTGCAGCTTCACTTCCATCGTTTCGTAGCCACGGTCCAGGTGGTAGATGCGCTGGACCCAGGTTTCGCCTTCGGCCGCCAGCCCGGCAATGACCAGGGCTGCACTGGCCCGCAGGTCGCTAGCCATCACGGGCGCACCGCTCAAGCTCTCGGTCCCGCGCACGATGGCATTGGCGCCCTCAATCGCAATGTTGGCCCCCATGCGCTGCAACTCGGGCACGTGCATGAAGCGATTCGGGTAAATCCGCTCGGTGATGATGCTGAGGCCGGGCGTCAACGCCATCAGGGCGCACATCTGGGCTTGCAGGTCGGTCGGAAAACCCGGGTGGGGCAGGGTGATGATCTCGATGGATTTGCGCGGTTCCTTGCGCGAGCCGAACACCGTGATACGACGCCCGTCGGAATCGGCATCAAACGGCACGTTAGCTTGTTCGAAGACGTCGAGCAAAGAGCGCATATGACCCGGCACGACGTTCTCGACCGTCACATCGCCGCCCGAAAGGGCCCCGCCGATGAGAAACGTGCCCGCCTCAATCCGGTCGGGTACGATACGGTGGTGGCAGCCATGCAGCTTGTCCACGCCAGTAATCCGAAGGTAGTGGCTGCCGATATTCTCGATCTGCGCCCCCATCTTTACCAGCATGTCGCAGAGATCCACGACTTCCGGTTCGCAGGCGGCACTCTCGATGCGCGTAATGCCTGGAGCGAGCACGGCCGCCATGATCATATTGGCGGTGCCGGTAACGGTAGAGCCATGGCGGCCCCCAAGATAAAGGTAATCGCCCTTGAGGTTGCTGCCATCGACGTCGACGTAGCCTTTTTCGATTTCAATGCCGCAATTGAGGCGCGCGAGGCCCTTCAAGTGCAGGTCGATGGGGCGAGGGCCGATCACACAACCGCCGGGCAGCGAAACACGCGCGTGCCGCAAGCGGCCGACGAGGGGGCCGAGCAGGGTGACGGAAGCGCGCATCTTGCGCACGAGCTCATAGGGAGCGACGCCTTTGATGTGACGGGCGGTGATCTTCCAGGTGTGCGGATCCGGACGCTCCACCTCCGCGCCCAGGTGGCGCAGGATCTCGCCCATGTAGCGGACATCGGACAGATCCGGCACCTGCTCGATCGTGCAGGTTTCTTCTGTCAGCAATGTCGCGGCAAAAATGGGCAACGCGGCGTTTTTGGCGCCCGCTACAGTCACAGTACCATTCAAGGGGCGTCCCCCTTCGATCCGGATCACATCCATGCGGAGTTATCCTGCAGAGTCGGGTTTCTTTGACGAGGAAGATTTGGGGCCGGATCGACGCTTGCGGCGGCGGTTCTGATTCTTGCCCGGCTCGCCGGCTTCCTTGTTCCCCTGTGCCGGCTGTTTTTTGTTTTGAGACGGAGGCTTGGGCTTGGCGTCAGCAGCATTGCTCCCGCCACCTTTACCCCGGCGGTTGCGTCCCGAGCGGCGCCGGTTTTTCTTTTCCCCGGTCGCCGGTTTATCGCTCTCGGTCGCGGCAGGCTGCGGGCTTTTCTTGCCGCCCGGTTGTGCCTGTGGGGCTCGGTTCTGCTTCGCTTTACCGTTATGGTTGTTCTTGCGATTGCGCGAAGAACGCGAGCGACTGCGCCGGTTGCGGTCGTTTCCCTTGTTGGTGTGCGGGGTCGCTTGATCGTTCTCGGCCTCGGAGGCCAGGTCTTCGTTGTTTTCGACAACGGGCTTTCGCCAATCGCGCCAAAACTCGTCGACCCATGCCCTGAGCTGGATCCAGCCACCCTTCAAGCCGGAATGGCGCACCGGCGTCGAGCGATCTGCCAAGCGGAAGTCACGCTCCAGCTGCCGACTGTCCAGCAGGGATACGCCTTGTGCCTCCGGCACTTTCAGTGCCTTCTCGTGGCCATTGTGCGCAGCATTACGTGCCGTTTCGTGGGGGATGTAGTCAACGGCGGGGATGCTGTGGGGCGCTACCGGTGTCACATGGAAGCGACCGTCAGGGTCGCGTTCCAGATAGCGATCAAGATTTTCAAACTCAGGCATGGCAGACGGCAAACCAGCTTGTCCTGAGGACTACCGCTGGCCGGTATATAAGAAAGCATTCAAGGCCTAAAGGTCCAAGCTCTTCAATCTTTTTCAACAGATTCGGACTTTGCCTTGCCGCTGCGAATGGTGGCTGCCATAGCAATCGAAATGGACAAGCTCGCTGAAATCTTTCAACTGCAGGAAAAACTGAACGAACGCATCGGCGTGAATCTGAGCGATCTCGATGAAGCCCAGCAAACGGAGTGGGTGCTCAACTACACCCGGGCAATGCAACAGGAGCTGGCCGAACTGGTGGACTCGGTGCCGTGGAAGTGGTGGGCCCGCTATCAACAATTCGATCTGCAGAACGCCCGGGTCGAAGTGATCGACCTGTTCCACTTCCTCGTGTCACTCGCCCAGACGCTCGGGATGAGCTCCGAAGACGTGTTCGAAGCCTACCTCAAGAAAAACGAGGTGAACCACAAGCGCCAGGAAAGCGGCTACGAAAAGAAGGACACCGACGATTCCCGCCATATCTAGGCAGGATCACCCTGGCGCAGGCGGGGCCACTGGCTGTTGGCCAGCAGCTGCAGGGGGTGGTAGATCAGCAGTGGCAATACGATCAAGCCTAGCTGGTCGGCCCACTGCGAATGCGTAAAGATGAGCGTGGCGATGGGGATGCCGGTGGCGAGGCTCTTCTGGCCGCCGGTGATGATGAGACTGACACGTTGACGCTCGTCCAGGCGCGTAAGAGCGGCGAGCAGCGTCAGCCCGATTTGACCGCTCCCGAACAGGAGCAGCGCGCCGCCACCCGCTACGACCCATTCTTTCCCGCCAAGGTGGGCCCACACATCCTGGCGCACGCTCCGGGCCATGGCCACAAACAGCAGATACAGAATCGCGCACAGGTTGAAGTAGGACGCCCAGCGGGGAGCCGTCGCGGCAAAACGGGGCAAGCGCCGCCAGGAAGCCCCCAGGAGTAAGGGCAGGGCAAGCAGCAGAAACAGCTTTTGGATCAGACTCCAAAGATCGCCACCCCCGTTATGCTCCCCCCCAGAGAGCAGGAGCGATACCATCGCCGGGGTTACGAAGACCGAAGCAAGATTGGACAGGGCGGTGCCGAAGAGCGCCATCAGACGGTCTCCGCCATTGTCCGTCGCAATCGCGACGGCGGAAGTGATGGTCGTCGGCAGGACGCTGAGGAAAAAGAGCCCCAGCAAGAGAGGCGGCGGCCCCGGCATCCACAGATGCAGTCCGAAGCCAATCGCAGGCAGCAGGATAAAGTTACCCGCCAGCACCAGCAAAACAAGCCGGGCATGTTCCCGCCACGATTCGAGCTGTTTGAGATCCAGCGAAAGTCCTTGCAGCAGAAACACGCCAAAGATCACGGCGTGCTGCAGCCAGCGAAGATCGGCGGCCCCGGAGACGCCTGCAGGCAGGAGGCCTGCCAGGAGTATCGAGACGACGATACCGGGGATCATCAGCTGGCGTGAAGAAACTTTCATCGGCCAAGCTTGCGCCAGAAACCGGATTCCTGACAATGCGCCATGATGGGAAACGTCGAAAAAAGACTTCAGGAGCTGGGCATTGAACTGCCCAAGGCTCCCAACGCTGCCGGCTCATATGTGCTGACGCGGCGCCACGGTAACGTGTTGTATGTCTCCGGCATGTTGCCCCTGCGGGACGGCAAGGTCGTTTATCAAGGTCCGGTGGGAGAAGAACAGACGCTCGAGCAAGCCCAGGAAGCGGCCGCGCTCTGCATCATCAATGCGCTGGCGGCGATCCAGGCCGCGGTTGGCAGTCTGGATGCCATCGAAGCCGTTCTCCTGCTCCAGGGCTTCGTCCTGGCCCCTTACCGCTACCCCGACAGCCCGAAAGTCATCAATGGCGCGAGTGACCTGTTGGCGAAAGTGCTGGGCTCTGCCGGACAGCATGCACGTGCGGCCATCGCCGTAGGTGGCCTGCCACTGGATGCGACTGTCGAGGTCCAACTCACGGTTGCACTCCGAGGATAAACCTTGCTGCGAGGTTCAAGCCTTGAATCATAGATCTTAATATGGCCCGATCGCACTCTTCTCTCTCTCGTTTCTGGCGCAAACGCAAACCCGTGGTCCTGTGGGTGGGTGGCCTCGTCCTGCTTGTCCTGGTCTTGTTGGTTATCTCGCGACTGGCCTCTGGTGGTGTCTCAAGTCCTACCGGCGTTCAGGCCGATAAGCAGGCGCAGGCGGACCATAGCCATGCCGACGAAGTCTTCTCGGACATCAAGCAACTGATCGAGGCCCACTACGCCGCAGTGGGCGGCCGCAACAAGCTGAAGTCACTCAACAGCCTGCGCCTGGACGGCAACTACATCACCCCCGACGGGACCGAACTCGGGCTGACGGTCATCAAGAAGCAGCCCTTCCGGATTCGGATTACGCTCAAGCGTGACAAGGTCGACATGGTCACGGGCTATGACGGTGAGGACGGCTGGCAGGCCATCATGAGAGATGGCTTGGCCTACCGCATTCAGGATCTGGACGGCGATGAGGAAGCCGCACTACGTCAAGATGCCGAGATCCACAACCTGCTCTACAACTACGGAGTCCGCGGTTACAAGCTGGAGAATCCGGAGCTCGTCGAGACCGAGAGTGGGCCCGCCTACAAGGTTGCCGTTACCGATCATAACGGCGAACTAGAGCGCATCTACTTCCTGGATAAAGATACGCTGCTCGAAGCGCAGAGCATTCAGACCCGCCCGCAAGAAGATGGGGAAGTTCGTTTCAAGATCGTCTACGAAGACTACCGCGATGTGGAGGGCATGCAGCTGCCGTTCAAGGTTACGACCTACCGAAATGACGAGCTCTTTTCGGTGATGGAGATCACTTCGATGGACCTCAATGTAGGCGTGTTGAACCAGGCCTTCCGCAAACCTGATCTGGCGCCGCGGGCTCAGGAGCAAAACGAGGATCAGGAGGCTCGAGAAGCCGCGGGAGAGCAGGAGGGGTAACGCTCTCTGTAGCCTCCCGATCTACGCCGGATTGATCGATTCCATGATCTGCGGGATCAGCGGCACTTTGATTTTGCGCTGCCCATAGTCGAAGCGTGCGAGATAGGCGTCGGTTGCGGCGTCTCCAGGCTTGGGCTCATTCGCCTCCTCGGCTTCCTCTTCCTCGATCTCGGCCGCGACTTCGGCGGGGGTCTCATCGACAATTTCGATGCCCATATACTCCTCGGGCGCTTCTTCGGGTTCCGGTTCGTCGAAATACTGAGAGAGGCGGCGCGCTTCCGGGAACAGCAGCTCCTGCGGGTGTTCGACGGAGCCTTTTTTCTTGAGGGTAGCGACGAGGAAGGGATAGGCACGCCGCTGAAGGTCGCGCTCCAGATCGCTGACCCACTTTTTCTCCACCCGGTCGCGGTGGCTGAGCAACAGCACATCGCTGAAGTGGAGACAGGCGTCATACCACTGGCGCAGTTGCGGGTGGTCGTGGAGGGCCAGCAGGTCCATCACCGTGATGATCTTGGCGAGTTCCAGGTCGTGTTCGACTTCCCACTCGCGGATGGTTTCCAGCCAGTCCCGCGGGTCGTCGGCCAAGGGCGGCAATAGAAAGGCAGCCTGGGAGGGCGTGGCGGCGGGCAACCCCAGTTCGCCACGACTCAAGGCCACTGTATCCGCCTGTTCGGCCAACGCATGCTCCAGCGCCTCGAGGCTCTCGGGCTCCGACCACACGGTCACCTTTTCCGTCGGCTCCCAGCCCGAGCGCAGCAAAAAGTCCAGCAAAGTCGCACGGTCGGCCTCGTTGGACCCCAAAATCACATAAAGTGGCTTTGTCATGACTCCAACCTCCTCAAAATTTGATGAAAAACAAGGCTTCTCAGGCCCGGAGGCTATTGATTTTCATTGTGTACGGCACTGGCCTCGCGCGTCGGAGAGATTTCCCAACGCTGTTTATCCGGATTCCAGACCTGACGCGTATCTTCGTCCACAAACTCGTATTCGCCAGTGGCAGGGTTGTAAGCGCGCGTCGGATCGCGATCCACCTCGAATTGGTCGCGCTTGCGCTGCTCCTCGTTGGCCGCGGTAATGGCGTCGAAGTATTGATCGCGTTTCAGCTCACCGGATAATAGTTGGCCGGTGGGCGAGTTGTCTTTGAAGTCCTGCCAAGTACACCCGCATAATACGGTGAGCAGCGAGCAGAGGGGCAAGCAGGTCGAGCGCAGGTCCATAGAGAGACAGCATGTAGATCCGCGCCAGACGCGCAAGCCGGAGTGCAGGAAGGGCCTACGATTCCACCGCCTGCGGATCCAGCACCATATCGGCGACGCGCGTCACCGGCCCGATCATCGTCACGTTGAAGTCGTCATCGATCAGCAGTTCGAGCGTCCCGCCAGGCATGTGCACGGTGAAGTGGCCGTCCACCAGCCCCATCTTGCGGGCCACCGCGCCGGCCGCGCTGGAGCTACTGCCTGAGGCGAGCGTGTAGCCGGCACCACGCTCCCAGATTTCGATCTGGATGTTCTCGCGGTCGAGCACCTTGAGGAACTGGACATTGGTGCGATTGGGAAAGCGGGCGTCGGTTTCGAGGATCGGCCCCAGTTCGCGCGTCTGGCGTTCGGAGATCTCGTCCATCGGCAGCACACAGTGGGGGTTGCCGATCGTGGCGGCGTAGTAGCGGTATTCCTGGCCACCGAGCGTGATCGGTTCGTCCAATACTTCACGCTCAGAGCCCGCGACGGGAATTTTGGAGGAGTGGAAGCTGACCTGGCCCATCTCGACCTTGATCATGCCGTCGGCGCGAATCTGGCACTGGACGACACCACCCGCGGTCTCGACCGTGAAGTCCTGGCCGACCTCGACGCTTTCGATGTCGAGCAGGAAACGGCAGAAGATACGCAGACCGTTGCCGCTCTTTTCCGCTTCGCTACCGTCGGGGTTGAAAATGCGCAGGCCGAAGTCCGCTGCGTCCGCCGGCAGGGGGCCATACAGGATACCATCGGAGCCCAAGCCGAAGTTGCGGTGGCAGACGCGCTCGATAAACGGCACGGTCAGTTGCTCCGCATCGGCCTGCTCTTTCGGCAGCACCAGGTAATCATTGCCCAAGGCGTGGTATTTCGCGAACTGCATGACCCGCTACTTATGCACCGGCAGGGGCGGCTTCCACAACCGAAAAATCAGGCCTCGTAGTCGCGGTATTTGTCCGCTTCGAGGTCGCCCTCTGCGTTGGCGACCACGCAGGTAACAGCAGCGTCGCCGGTCACGTTGACCGCGGTGCGCGTCATGTCCAGCAGCCGGTCCACCCCCAGGATGAACGCGACGGGTTCGAGCGGAAGGCCTACCTGCGTCAAAACGGCCCCCAGCGTGACGAGGCCCACGGCCGGAATCGCCGCCGTCCCGATCGAAGCCATGGTGGCCATGAGAATGATCGTGATGAACTGAGTGATGTGCAGGTCGACCCCCACGTAGTTGGCCACAAAGACCGTGGCAACGCCCTGCATGATCGCCGTACCGTCCATATTGATCGTGGCCCCCAGGGGAATCGTGAACGAAGCCACCGAGTTTTTGACGCCCATGCGGTGCTCGAGTGTCTCCAGGGTGATGGGGATCGTCGCGCCGCTACTGGCCGTGGCAAAGGCGTTGAGCTGGGGCCGCCACATCTTGACCATAAACGGGATCGGGTTGAGCCGCCCCAGTAGCGTTAACATCAGCGGATAGGTCACCAGCGCGTGCAGAATCAGCACTCCCAAGACGGTCAGAAAGTATTTGAGCAAGCCCTCGAAAGCATCGCCCCCGGTGGTGGCAAAGGTCCTTGCCACCAAGCCAAAAACTCCCACGGGGGCGAACCACATCACGATGATGACCATGCGCATCACTACCTCATTGAGCGATTCGAACAGCGCACGTACCGGTTCGCCTTTGCTGCCGATCTGAACGATCGCGACGGCCACCACGATGGCAAAGATGATCACCTGGAGCATTTCGGCCGACGCCATCGCCTGCACGGGATTGTCCGGCACAACTTCGACAAAGACCGTCGTAAGCGGCTTGCCCTCGTGCCCTTCATACTGGGCGTCGCTGTCGCTGTGGAAGCTGGACCCGGGCTGTACCACAGAGGCGGCCGCGAGGGCCAGCGTGATGGCGATGGCAGTGGTCGCGATATAGAGAACGAGCGTGCGCATGCTCATTCGTCCCAGTTTGCGAATGTCTTTCAGCGAAATGATGCCGCAGACGAGAGAGACGAACACGAGCGGAACCACCAGCATCTTCAGCAGGCGCATGAAGATGTTGCCCACGACATAAAAGGCGCCTTCGACCAGATACTGCTGGATCCAGGCAACGTCGTTGCCCAGCCAGTTGATCAGCACACCGGTGAGGATGCCGACGAACATCGCCGCCAAAATGGCAACCGTCAAAAGCGTTTGAGACTTGGAAGCTTTATGGGGTGGGGCAGCAGAGTCGTCGGACATACGTAGTTTAGCGCAGCAGGAATTTGAGACCGGAGGCGGAAAGCTCGTGAAAAGTGTCGATGGTCAAATCCGCTTGCGGCAGGTCCCGTGCCGGATGCGTGGTGGTCAGGCCGATTGCCGTCATCTGTGCATTTTTTGCAGCCTCCAGCCCGTGCGGTGCGTCCTCAAACACCACACAATGCTGTGGTTGCACGCCCAGCTTCCACGCGCAGCGCAGAAATACTTCGGGGTCCGGCTTGCCGTGCTTCACCTCGTCGCCGCAGGTGCTGGCGGCAAAGTAGCCGTTGAGCCCCGCCGCGCGGGCCGCCACCCGGATGTTCTCGCGCGGGGTGGAGGTGCCGATGGCGCAGGGCACACCCGCATCGCGCAGGGCTTGCAGGAAAGGCAGGACGCCGGGCAGAGGCTTGAGCTGCATCGTCTGCAGCTTTGCGCGGTAGAGCTCCTCCTTGCGATCCCCGAGACGGGTCATTTCGTCCGGGTCCTCAGACCAGGCGTAGATCTCGCGGATGATCTTGGGATTGGTGTAACCAAAGCTTTTGGTGAAGTGGTTGGGCGGCAGCTTGAGGTCTTCTTCCTCGGCCAGCTTCTCCCACGACCATTTGTGCGCGGCCGAAGAATCGACCAACGTTCCATCCCAATCGAAAATTGCGGCGATGCCCATGCGGGCAGGATTACGCTCAAGGGCCGGGGCGCAAGCGATTTTTGCTTTGCCCCTTGCGCCTCAAGGCCTACGCTCCGCTGCCATTCAGAGAAGTAGACCATTTCAAAACCCTGTTCCCTTATGATTATCAAACCGAGAATTCGAGGCTTCGTGTGTATCACGGCCCATCCGGAGGGTTGTGCACAACACGTTCGTGACCAGATCGCGGTGGTCCGCAAAAACGGCCCGATCAAGGACGGCCCCAAGAAAGTCCTGGTCCTCGGTGCCTCGACCGGTTACGGCCTTTCCACCCGCATCGTTTCAGCCTTTGGCGCGGGCGCAGACACCCTCGGCGTGTTTTTTGAGCGTCCGGCCTCCAACGGCAAGCCCGCCTCCGCCGGTTGGTATAACTCCGTGGCCTTTGAAGAAGAGGCAAAAAAGGAAGGCCTTTACGCCAAGTCGATCAACGGCGACGCGTTCTCCGACGACCTGAAGCAGCAGGCGATCGAGACGATCAAACAGGACCTCGGCCAGGTCGATCTCGTGATTTACAGCCTGGCCGCGCCTCGCCGGACGGATCCCGTGACGGGCGAAACCTACCGCAGCACCCTGAAGCCCATTGGCAAGCCCTTTACTGCCAACAACCTCGATACCGACAAGAAGCAGATCCAGCCGGTGTCAATCGAGCCGGCGACCGAGGAGGAAATCTCGGGCACCGTGAAGGTGATGGGCGGCGAAGACTGGGAGCGCTGGATGACGCAACTCGAAGCCGCCGGCGTATTGGCCGAAGGCTGCACCACCATCGCCTACGATTACATCGGGCCGGAAGTGACCTGGCCGGTTTATCACGAAGGTACCATCGGCGCCGCCAAGCAACACCTGCGCGACACGGCTGCCCGGCTCGACGCGAACCTGAAGGTCAACCGAGGCCGCGCGTTCATCTCCGTCAACAAGGCGGTGGTAACTCAGGCGAGCAGCGCCATTCCCGTTGTGCCCCTCTACATCTCGATCCTCTTCAAGGTGATGAAAGAGAAGGGCTTGCATGAAGATACCATCGAACAGATCGACCGTCTCTTCCGCACCCAGGCCTATAATGACGCCGCCCTCGACTTCGATGACGAAGGGCGGGTGCGCATGGATGATTGGGAGATGCGCGACGACATCCAGGCAGCGGTGCGCGAAGTATGGCCGCAGGTCAAAACCGAGACGATTGATGAACTGACGGACTTCGCCGGCTATCAGGAAAACTTCCTGCGCCTCTTCGGCTTCGGTCTGGAAGGCGTTGATTATGAGGCAGACGTGGATCCTGAGCGGGAATTCCCCGCCTAGGCCCTGCGCTACTTGAGCATTTTTGCACAGCCACTTCCCATACGGGCAGTGGCTTTTTTGTGCCCGATAGGGGTAGGTGACTTCAATTAGACAAAGTCGCGCCGATTATAACCATATCCACGGGTTCACCTCACGCCAATGATGCGGACCCCTTAGATGGCACCCCCTATGCTCAAAGGAAGATGATGAACGCGACTGTGATGTGGCCACGGGCACGTCACTACTTGGCACCTGGTGACGCCGCCTTCCTCCTCGAGACCTTGGCGCCGGACGAGTCCACTCGGCCAGCCCTGGAAAAACTGCTCTATGATCCCGAGATGCTAGACGTGATCATGGACACGCCAAAGTTGGTCCAGACGCTGCGAGAAAAGGGCGAAACCATCCAGATCTCGACCCGCCTCTTCTTCTACATCCTTGTCCGCGATGCCCTGAAAACCGCAGAGCTCAAAGATCGGGAGGTAGCGGACTACCTGGCCGGCATGCTGGCCGATGCCGCGCACCAGGAAAACTGGCTCTTTCCCTTCCAGCACCGGACCGGCCCACTACTCTATGCGGTAGACTACTGGCGCGAGATGGAGAAGGCTTCTTCTTCGCAGCGCTTCTTCCTGAGCATCTCCGCCGGGAACCATTATCTGCTGCTGACGGGATTCTACCGCGAATTTTTGCACCAGCGCGAGGAACGCCAAGGCGCTCCCGGCCTCGAATTTTATGAAAGCATGGGTCAGACGGCGTACCGTCAGGCCCGCGACCATCGCCTCGCGCGCGAGTATGAGATGCGCGAGATCCTCGACGGTCTTATTCACGGATTTCCGCGAACGCGGGAGCAGTTCAACCGCCTCGCCACTCAGTGGCATTGGCGGAACTAGTTAGATTGGGGTTAATTAGGTTGTTAGAGTGAAAACCGCCGGAGGGGTCCGGCGGTTTTTTAGTCGAAATCGGTCATGACATCCCGGGCGCGGACTTTGGCCCAGAGCCAGTGCAGTTGACGCGCCTGGACCCGGGACACCGAGAGCTCCGGCAGGGTTCCTGGCTCGAAGAAATGCAACTCCGAAGACTCCACATTGGGTTGATGCTGACCTCCGGTGATCTCGCAGTGGAAAAACAGCTTGTAGACGTGAAACGGGAAGGATGGCTCGTGCCCGTGTTGCTCGCGATCCCAGACGGCGAGCAACTGGTGCACTCGGCAGCTGTAGCCCGTTTCCTCTTTCACCTCGCGCACGATGGCGGAGCTCGGACACTCGTTCACGTCTGCCCATCCTCCCGGCAGCGTCCACTTGCCTCCGTCCGCATTCTCGCGGATCAGCAACAACTTGCCGTCTCGCAGGATAAAGGCCCGCGTATCGACCTTGGGCGTGGCATAACCGAATTCCGCCGCCTGCCACTCCCGAATCGCTGCCACTGGCTGATTGGATCCTTGCGACAGCATCTCGGCCGCGATCTCCGCCAAACGGTTATAGCGCTCACGGTCGTATGGATCTTGGGAGAAGTGCAGGCCGGTCTGGGCCATGGCCTGCAGCTCTCGGGCGATGGACAGGGCATTGAGGGGCATGGGAGTGAGGTGTGCGGGTTATTCGTTCAGCGCACGCCGGGCTGCGGCGCGCGTGGCCGGGGGTAAAGGATGGTCGAGGGCCTTTTCGAAGGCCTCGATTTCAGCCCAGGTCAGCCACGTGCCCTTCAGGTCGTGTTGCTCCAGACCGTCGGGATAGGCACGGGCAGATCGCGGATCGGTGGGACGCGGGACCTCGTAGAGATGGCCTACGGAAGATAGCAGCTGCTTCTTCAACCGATTGAGCAAACGGTGCCGGTCGTCCTCCGTGTCATTAAAATCGGCGGTAAAACGCCGGTAAGAGATAACCGCCGCTTTGCCACCGGTAAACGCGCTCCCAAACTGGAAGTTGTGGTCTTCGGAATAGAGATCCACTGAAGCAATGCCCACAAATTTGATGTTTTCGCGGCTGGGAACGATCCGATCCAGCTGATTCAGTAGTCGATCCACGTCCCACTGGGCATCGCGTTCGCGGGCGTCTTCGATCCAGCCCAGATAGGTCTCGCGTCCAGGAGCTTCTTCTCCCTGGAGTTCCATGAGTTGCGCCATCAGCTCCAACGTCTGTTCAGGCGTTGCCGATTCCTTGTCGATGCCCATTTGCTCCGCCAGATCCTGAACGGTCGGGTGTTCCCAACTGATGTCGCCCTTGATCCGGTTCACCCAATGTTGGAGGTAGCTGCGATCGGCTTCACTAACTTCGAGCTGGTGCGAAAAAAGGTAAACGGGCACGCCAAGAGTTTGCTCCAGATAAGAAGCGGCCCAGTTAAGGATATAGGCATCGACCGGACCCACCGCGACAAGGCAAATGGACGGTTCCTCAACCTCATCCGCCGGTAATGGAGGCGGTGCGACCTCCAGTGTGCGACCGAGCATGGAGGCGCTGGCTTCGAGAAGCGCCTGGTCTTCCGTGCTCCGAAAAACGATTTGAGCAGTCTCGCGCGCCCGTTCGTTTTCGCCGAGACGCAGGAGCAGTCGGGCGTAGTCGAGTTGGGCCGACAGCGTCCACGGCGACAACTGAAGCCCCACAATGAAATAGCGCCTCGCTTCTTCCAAATCTCCTTCTGCCGCCAAATAACGCGCGGCGGCAAAGACTTTGTCGGCCTCTTTGGCCGCCTCGATATTGTCTTCCGAAATCTGATCAATTACAGCATCGGCAGAGGCGATAACAGGGATGGAGACCTGCTCTTGCGACGCATGCTCATGGGGCTTCTGAGCATAGACGGAAATGCCAACAAGTAAGGGAATGAGCAAAAGTTTCAGCCGCATAAACAGAATCGGAGCAGAGACAAAGGAGGCACAAAAAAGCCCCGGAACTTAAGGCTCCGGGGCTGAAAAAGAAAGGGCTAACCCTTGTAAATCGTGAGCAAGGTATCGGCAATCTCGCTGGGCGTGGGTGCCACCGCGATGCCAGCGTCCTTGAGCGCGGCAATCTTGGTGTCGGCCGAACCGCTGCTGCCGCTGACGATAGCGCCAGCGTGGCCCATGCGGCGTCCGGGGGGCGCAGTCGTGCCGGCGATGAAGGCGGCGACCGGCTTCTTGACGTGTTCCTTGACGTAGGCCGCGGCTTCTTCTTCGGCCGAGCCGCCGATTTCACCGATCATGATGATGGCGTCCGTCGCCGGGTCTTCGTTGAACATGCGGACTGCGTCGAGGTGGCTGGTGCCGTTGATCGGGTCACCGCCGATGCCGATGCAGGTGCTTTGACCGTGGCCGCGGGTCGTCAATTGATAGACGGCCTCGTAGGTCAACGTGCCGGAGCGGCTGACAACGCCCACCTTGCCGGGCTTGGCGATGTAACCGGGCATGATGCCGATGTTGCACTCGCCAGGAGTCATGATGCCGGGGCAGTTCGGGCCGATCAGGCGCGTGTTGGACTTCTTGAGCGCGTCCTTCACGATTGCCATGTCGCGCACCGGGATGCCCTCGGTGATGCAGATGACGAGCTCGATGCCGGCCTCGATCGCTTCGAGGATCGAATCGGCCGCGAAGGGTGGGGGAACGAAGATGACGCTGGTATTGGCGCCTTCCTTTTCCACGGCTTCCGCAACGGTGTTGAAGATCGGCAGCTTGTCGTTGAACTTCTGACCGCCCTTGCCGGGGGTCACCGCCGCAACGTAGTTGGTGCCGTATTCAATGTTCTTGTTCGCGTGCAGACTGCCAAAGGTACCGGTGATGCCTTGGCCCACGACGCGGGTTTCTTTTCCAACCAAAATAGACATGGAGTAAAAGGGATGAAATTTGCGTTGAGGGTGGCTTAGGCGGACTTGGCAGCCTTCACTTCTTCCACGATTTTCTTGGCACCGTCGGCCAGCGTGTCGCCAGAAGTCAGCTTGATGCCGCTTTCAGCCAGCAGCTTCTTGCCTTCTTCGACTTCGTTGCCTTCGAGGCGAACGACCAGCGGCACGTTGATTTCGACCGTCTTGGCTGCACCGATCACGCCCTTGGCGATACGCGCGCAGCTCATGATGCCGCCGAAGATATTGACGAGGATGCCCTCGACCTTCGGATCGCTCAGAATGATGCGAAAAGCTTCGGTCACGGCTTCTTCGGTGGCACTGCCGCCCACATCGAGGAAGTTGGCCGGGTTGCCACCGTAGTGCTTGATGATGTCCATAGTGGACATCGCGAGGCCGGCGCCGTTCACGAGACAGGCAATATTGCCGTCGAGCGCGATGTAGCTCAGGCCGTATTTACTGGCTTCGATTTCCTTCGGGTCTTCTTCTCCGAGGTCGCGCAGGGCCACGATGTCCTTCTGACGGAAGAGCGCGTTGGAGTCGAAGTTCACCTTGGCGTCGAGCGCTTGCAGATCGCCGCTCTTGGTCGTGATGAGCGGGTTGACTTCGACCATCGCGCAATCCTTCTCCCAGTAGAACTGGTAGAGGCCCGAAATGAGGCGATCGAACTGCTTCAGCTGCTCCTTGGCGGAAAAGCCGAGGCCGAACGCCAGCGTGCGCTTGTGGTGGTTTTGAAGGCCGGAAGCCGGATCGACGAAAACCTTGGTGATCTTCTCCGGCGTATTCGCCGCCACTTCTTCGATGTCGACGCCGCCTTCGGTCGAGGCGATGATGACGATCTTGCTCGTGGCGCGGTCGAGGGTCAGGGCCAGGTAATACTCCTTTTCGATGTCGACGGGCTCCGTGAAGTAGACCGTCTTGACCTCGCGGCCCTGCGGGCCGGTCTGGTGGGTCACCAGGGTATTGCCCAACATCTTGGCGGCATATTCCTTGGCTTCCTCGCGGCTCTTGGCGATCTTTACGCCGCCCTTGAAGCCGTCGGTAAAGGTGCCCTTGCCGCGCCCGCCGGCGTGGATTTGCGCTTTGACGACGACGGCACCATCTGGAAGTTGACTGAGTGCCTGATCGAATTCCGCCTCACTCTGGACCGCGACGCCCGATGCAACGGGGACGCCATACTCGGCGAAGAGTGTTTTTGCCTGATACTCGTGGATATTCATGAGAAAGGTGTGCTCGTTGGCTGGATATGCCAGCTAAACAAACTGGCCCGGGAAGACAATGCCTTTCGGGCCAAGCTGCCTCCCAAAATAATCTCATACAGTTCCAATTATAAAGCCTAATAATTAGAAGGGGAAGCTAAAGCTTCCTTAATAGCCGTTTGCTGCAGCCCCGTCAGCTCTTCGATCCCGAGCTTGGCCAGTTCGAGCAACTTGTTTAACTGTGCACCGTCGTAGGTCGCTTCTTCACCGCTGATCTGGGTCTCGACGAAGCGAGCACTGCCGGTCATCACCATGTTGGCATCCACGCTCGCATCGCGGTCTTCGAGGTAGCAGAGGTCCAGAATCTCCTGGTCTTCCCAGATACCGACGCTGATCGCCGCCACCGAATCACTGAACGGGTTTTCCGCCAGGCGACCCGCTGCCATAGCCCGTTGCACCGCAATCTGGCCCGCGATGTAAGCGCCCGTGATCGAGGCCGTCCGCGTCCCGCCATCGGCCTGCAGGACGTCGCAGTCGAACCACAAGGTATGGCCGGGCAGCTTGGAGAGGTCTGTGACCGCACGCAGGCTGCGGCCGATCAGACGCTGAATCTCGATCGTGCGACCGTCTACCTTGCCCCGAGTCGAGTCGCGCTGTTTGCGGCCATCGGTCGAGTAGGGCAGCATCGAATATTCAGCCGTCATCCAGCCGCCGGTCTGACCTTCCCGCAGCATCCATTTCGGCACATCGGCCTCGAGAGACGCCGCACAAATGACTTGCGTGTTGCCGAAGCGGATCAGGACCGAGCCGGCGGCGGCCGGCGCAATATCCAGTTGATACGAAACCGGGCGCAGTTGATTGAATTCACGTTGATCGGGACGCTGCACGTTTTGCATGGGAGCTACCCAACAGCGCAACGGCAGCCTTGGCCAGCTTCGAGCATCAGAAAAGCTTGGCCGCACCAGAATCAAGGTCGGAGCTCAAGTCCGAGTAAGGCAGTATGTTGACCAGGCAAAAAGGAGGTGAGGATTTTCAACCATACAAGCCGGACATCCTTTATTAGACATAATCCATATTGTGCATGATTTTAATCATCTAAACCCCTGAAGTTTATGCCTTTACAGAAAGTCAAGCAGAATCCGGCATCGTGCCACCTCGTGAAGGCCTTCCGTTTGGAGTCTCTGGACGCGATCGAGACTGTCTTGAAGCAGCATAATCTGCAGTCGGAACGCCGCAAAGGCGAGCTGCATTTCGTTGCTGGGTGGCCTGTGATTCACGCGCTCTCCAAGTTTGCGCCCGTGTTCATGATGGAGCATCGGCAGGAGCTTTTTGTAGAGAGTTTGGATGCTCTTCAGCACATGCCGATTCGGCGGCATGTTGTCGCTGCCGAAACCCTTTACGGTGTCCGTCTGATTGTGGGAGATCTGGCGGATGATCGAGACGATTTCGCGGACCTACTGGCGAAGTTCCAGTGACCTTTCCGCCGCATGTTGCGGCTGAACAACAGACAATAACTCAAATCTGACGTAACAATGTTCGATATTATCCAACTGGGCCAAGCGGTCCTCCCGGCAGAAGCCGACTTCACCGGCATCATCGACACGGCTACGAACGTGTTTATCGCGGCTGCGGGCCTCGGTCTCAGCATCATGGCCTACAAGTGGGCCAAGTCTGCCCTTTTTCGGGGCAAGTAGGAACTTCGGGGGCGTCTGTAGATTCGGACGCCCCCTCTCCTTTGGGACATGGAAATTATTTACATCACTGCCGGTTTACTATGTGCATGCGCTCTTTACTATTGTGTGTTGCGTTAGTCTTATTGGTCGCGGATGCGGCGGGCATCAGTGCGAGCGGAACGCATGTTGATTCATCGAGGGTTTATGTCCCGGAAGCTGGGCGGTCGTTGACGGGGGAGTTGACGTCGCAATGGCAGGTTTCGGTGTCGGTGACGGTGCAGAGTGGCCAAGCTGTGTTCACCGTGGATGGAGTTGGCGGTCAACGCACTACGGTCTTCCCGCCTCCTAATGATGCTTATACTTTGATTCAGGACGGCCCGGCGGCTTTCCATTTGGCTTTGTGGGATTTCGTGGGGCATCAAATCGTCTGGGAATCTGTAGACACTCCGGCGGAGGGCGATACGTTCGCAATTGCCTTGCCGACGCAGAGTCAAAGGTACGGGTTTATGGGTTTTTCCCGCGGCACTTGGACGGACGCGGTCCCGTTCCAATTGGGGCCCGAGGGTGCGTTCCAATTGGGGCCCGAGGGTGCAGAGGAGCCGGAGGACTGTGAGCCGAATTTCGGTGTTGCGGGGTCCTATGAATTGCCGGGCGAGGGCGTAGAATTGGTGAATGCTGGCCCCTATCCTAAGAAGTACCTGGTGCAAATGGTGTGGTCAGGCGGTGGCTACACGCAGGATCCCGGTGATGAGTGGGTGATGTCGAAGACGACGGAGGTGTGGTTGGAGCCTTACACTTCCCGCACGGCGCGTAGTTTCCGAGCGGGTGCGGAGCCGGATACGATGAGCATCGGTTATTTTGATCAGGACGGTAATTTTCAGGAGGCTTGGAGTTCGACGGGATCTCAAGGGACTTGGGAGGAAGACTCTGGTGCACAGTGTCATGATCTCGGGCCGGGCGGATCTAATCTCCCGCAGCAATCGGATCCTGTTATCACGGCACCCGTTAAAAATCCCCCGGAGGATTATGAAGGCCCGGAGTGGTCCGATGATCGCATTCCGACCGCCGAAGACTTTGGCGGTGTGTCTGATGCTGTGAGCGCAGCGGATGCTAATCAGGCGACCCGTGACGCTGCGACACAACAGATGTTGGCTGACATCAATAACAACATCACCACGCAGGGCGATCGAAACGTAAACGGTCAGACGCAGCAGTTGCAGCAAAGGAGCGATCAGCACGCGGATGACCTGGCGGAGAGCAACGAGACGCAAGCGCTGTTGGAAGAGATCCGGGACAATACCGCGCCGGATGAGGAAGATGAAGAGGACAGAAGTGTGTGGGAAATGCTGAAGGATTTTCTGACGGGCGGCGGAGCATCGGCGGATGAGACCAGCTCGTTTTGGGGACGTGCGAAAGAAGAGGCACTGGAGAAGGCACAGGCAGCGGGTGAGAGTGTAGAGACGTCGATTGCTCCAGTGCGTAGTGATGCGGACCGCATTCAGGGGGTGCCCGAGCAGACGTTTAGCTTTCGCGGGAATGATTGGGTGTTCGAGATTGGGCCGGTCGTGTTGGATCTGCGCCCGGAGGCGATCAGCTTTGGCACGGCGTCATGGATTCGGGCTATCATTAAGCTCTGTCTCTGTTATTGGATCGTAAAACATCTTCATGATAAAGTGCATCAGTTGATGTTCGGGGTGATTTCCACTCCGGCGGCGAAGGGCAACGTTGACGCCGTCAACACGGTCCCGTTAGCGGGCACGGCGCGCGCGCTCTTAAATGCATTTGTCGTTCTCGCGATCGTAGTTGCGTCGGTGTTCACGCTGTGGGCGCTGAACGACACAGTTTTCGCGGTGTTGGACATCTCGTTTGATCTCGGAGATCCAATGGCGACGGTCCCGGCGGCTCTACAGTCGCCTTTCGCCTGGCTGGATTCTTGGATTCCGGTTGGTTATTCGGTCAGTGTTTGGATTTGTAAATACGCTTTCGATGCGGCAGGTGGTTATGTGCAGGCTGCCGCGATGGCAACGGCAAAGGCGGTGTCACTGTGAGTGACGATGTGCAAGCGGTTGTGCTCGTTGTCGATGCAGCCCACCAGATTCAGTTCTGGATGATGGGCTTCGGCCTAGGTTTGTCGCTGTGTCTCGGCATCAACTGGGTCGCGCGGCTCGCAAACACCGGCGTTCGCGGTGGTAACATCGATGCGGATTTGTCGTAATGCCTATACGTTTTAAAATGGGTCGCCCGGGTGGTGGCAAAACACTGGATGCGGCGCGCGATGTTTGGCATTGGTTGCTGCACGACACCCGCCCGATTATCACGAACGTTCCCTTTATCGTTCCGGCGATCCAGCAGCGATTGGACGAGGAAGAACGTTACGATGTGGATTTGTCGGCGCGTTTGTTGGTGCTGCGGCCGGAGCCGGTTTATCGGCGCGAGATTCGATACAACGAGTATCGGGATTTTTGCCAGCAGTTCTACCGTGTGCGTCGGGTCCAGCCTGGACGGCCTCAGTTGGAAGCGCTCCCGCCAGAGGGTGCGGAACTCGATTTCGCAAAGGAGTTGCACGGTCGCATCTTTGTGATCGATGAAGTAGCTAAGCTGTGGCCGTCGCAACAATCAATGGCGATTGGCAAGGAGGTGCGGTTCCTCGAATATCTCGCCGAACATCGCCATTTCGGCGACGATGTGGTTTTCATCACGCAGCATCTCAAACAGGTGAGCGATCACCTGAAGCGCGTGGCGCAAGACTACTGCGTTTGCCGAAACCGCTTTAAAGAGACTTACAAAATCGGACCGACGAAAGCGCGTGGTAGTGGCTTCAGGCGCACTTACTATCTTGCGCCTCCCGGCCCCAGTGTGACGCCGGTCGACGAAGACACTTTTCAGCCGGATCAACGGTTGTTCAAGCTCTATTCAACCTCTCTCAAAGGTGGTAAGGCGGACATCGGCCAACGAGCCAAAGGTGCACCAGTGCCTCTGGTCATCGGCGGTGGTGTTGGCCTGGCGATTATTGCTTTCGCTCTTTTCACGCAGGTTCCCGGGGCGGCCCTGTCGGCGGCATTCGGCCAGACTGAGCGGCCTGTGCCATCCCAGACTGATGCGCGGCAGTCTGGTGAGGCGGAAGATCGGTCTGATCAAGCGGAGGTGCAAGCGCTCCAGGTGGACGCGTTGTTTTTGGAGCCGCGCGGACGCGGAACCTTTGCGGCGCGCTTGTCGGACGGCACTTATTTGCGGGAAGACTCTCCCGGTGTGGAGGGTATGGAGGATATCGGGCCGCCGTGGGCTCCACGTCTGGCGATTGTCTATCGCGGTCAGCTCATCCCGGAAAGTCCGTTGCCACAGGTGACAGGCGGTGAGTTCGATCCGCGCGCAGGTGTGCTGCCGGTGCCAGATTACCCTGAGTGGAAGCCTGCCGCACCGCAGGCTGTGGCTCAGGCCTCTCCCAAACCTGAACCCGAAACTTCAACGCAAGAGGAGGCACTCTGATGGGTGGACCAATCGAACGGAAACAGTCGGAGCAGGTGGCAGCACCTGAGAACGGCTGTCGAGTGGGAAACGGAATAAGTCCGCGCAGCGGTGGACCTGAAGGGGCCATTATGCCGGATTCCTGCTCGATGGACGGGAAGACCACCCCCCACCCTCAATTACAGCAAGGGGAAAACACTGTTTTTCCCTTGCCCTGCCCCCCTGGCGAAGGGGAAAGCGTTCGCGTCAATGTGCGCCTTCGTGGAGCCGATGCGCGGAGGTTTCGGGCCGTCATGCGCGCTCGTCGGCAAACAAGCATCGGGACTGTGGGCCGCCAGCTGCTTACGGAATCATTGCGGGAGGTCGCATCATGATCACGGTGAAACGGCGCATTCCACGCAGCTGGTTTCACCCGGTAGGGGCTCAGATTCGCGCAAAGGAAGTCCTGGCACGGATGCCGGATGTTACGGGCTGCCTATTCCTTACGCTTACGCTCGACCGTCAGCTTTTCGAGGGTCCGGCAGATGCCTTTGAGCATGGGCGAGATCGTATCCGGCGTATGATGCACAAGCTCAAGCTGTGGGTGCGCAAGGAGACGGGCCGCAAGCACCTGGAGCTGCCTTACTGCGTGAAGACCGAATTTCACCTGGGAGGATGGGAAGAATTCGTTCCGTTCGGGGGCTCTGGATCGGATTTAACTGATCTAGAAGAAGATGCGGAAGGGTGGCCGCATTGGCATCTGATTGTCCGGCATCGAGGCTTCATCCCGTGGCAGGTCATCAAGGCGCTTTGGGATCTTGGTATGATCGACATACAGCGCATTGAGAGCCAGCAGAACGCCCACTACCTTATGAAATATACGGTGAAAGACATCGAGGAAGTGCCTCAGTGGGTCAAAGAGCGTCGCCGGTTGCGCATCTGGCAAACATCGAGGGGCTTTTACGAGGACGAGTCAGCGCAAGAGGAGACCGAGGAGGAAGCGGACGCAGACGAGGAGGAAACGCAGGAGGATAAGACGACGATTGGCGAGCGCATTGACCAGTGGGAACACACGATGACGCTGATTGTGGCTGACGATGACGGACAGCAACAGGTGCGGACGTTGAAAGTTCATGTGCCTGTGCGTGATTGGTTTGATCTCCATGTCGCCCGCTTTGCCCGCCGCGGGCTTTATCATGGGCAAGGAATTGTTGAGCTGCGCAGCACACGGGACATGCAAAGCCTCTGGCACCCGGACTCTGACGAGTGGGAAATCTGCGAGCGTGGATGGCCGTTGTCTCTGTTCTTCCAGTGGAAATTTCAACCGCGCGCCACGGTTGGCGAGCGAATAAAAGACGAACCGTTCTAATCTAATAACGTATCATGAAACAGGAAAATCAAACAAATCAACCGACCGTTCCGCAGCAATTGGGCATGTATCTGCATGTGGAAGCGGCTTTCTCTTCGGCGTGCCTGATTGAAACCACGGACCGCCAGACTAAGCGCCCTACAGGTTTTCAGGTGCTCGTTTCTCAGGAGTTCTTGACGGATCCCGGAATGTGCGAGGTGCGTGAGTATATCGACGTGCAGGATCCGCGTGTGGACGTGGACCTGGCTTTGTTCAAGACGGACCCTGTGGCGGCGGTGAAACGCTATCCCGCGTTGCAAAAGGGCCGTCGCTATCTGATGCGTGTCGGCTCGGGGAAGGCCATCGATGGCAAGTGGCGTTTTTCGCGGGCACAAGTCATGTGGGAAGAACAGGACCATCTGGCGGCGACTCCGACCAAGGCAAACGCGGTGTAATTCATGGGCGGTAGGAGGGTTGCGGCGGCTATGCCGCCGCACCCTCCCCCGCCCATTTTAGCTTGTCCAAATAATTCAATAACTGTCCCCTTATGAAGGTAAAAGTAGCAATTGTGTGGCTGATGCTGCTGTTTGGAACGGTTCTGCATGGGCAGGAAGTTTCGGCAGTGCCATCGGATTCGGAGTTTGAGGCGATCATTTCCTTGGCAAAGACGGTGTTCATCGCCGCAGCAGGTCTGTCAATCGGCATGGCGGTTTACGTCTATACGAAACATCAGGTGATGGACCCGGATGAACGCCGCATGTGGAAGAAGCGCCTGGAAGTGGGAGATCACAGCGATCAGGAAGCATACGATCGCCGGAAGCGCGAGCTGGATAGCTCTTGGTAAAAAAGAGAACGCCCCGGAAGTGGGATTCCGGAGCGTTCTACCGTTCTATTAATCTAACGTATCAATGAAAAAGTTATTATCGGCGTGCGAATTTTTCAAGCTCGGCGAAAGCATTATAAAGCCGTTCGGCGGGTATTCGAGAAACTACTTCTCCGGCTTGTGAAAGGATCGACGAAGCGGTGGTGCCTCTTTCCGTCGCGACGTGGCGCAGACGCTGCCATGCTTCTTCAGGGATTCGGATCTGCACACTGTGGGCGTTCAAGGCGGCTTTCATAGGGCTTAGAAACGAAAAATAAACTGGTTTGGCAAGGAAACAAACCGTTGACAAACCGATTTCAAACTGATTTGGTAGTAATCACAAACTAATTTGGTATGGATTAGCATGTCGCTCTTCCATATTGTGCATGATTTACTGTCGGGATACTGAATCGCTGTGCTTTGGTCCGTGCTTCGAGTTTTGGTGCGACTGCCGGCCCTACATGACGAAGTCGACTTCGGTAGCAGATAGATCCGGGTCTTCCACGATGGGATCTTCGGATTGAGATAGTGGCGTGCCAGGTTCATTCGAGGTGCCTTCCCGGGTCTCGGAGTCGGTCTCGCCTTGTTGCTCCAGCGGTGCTGCATCGCTGAAGGCGTCCTGTCCCTCCGGGAAAGTCGCCTCGATCAATCCTGAGGTGTTTTGGACCGTGCTCTCAATATCTTCCCGATCGTTCTCGGGCAGCACGCCAGAAGTAATGGTCCGCTCGGATGCCCCAGGTTCACGGGTATCGTCGGAGTTTTCCCCCTCGGGCACGGTTCGCACCTCTGCCGTATTGCCCGGCGTCACGAGCATGCGTTGTGGCTCTGAGTCGTCGCCCTCCTGCATGTCTGTCTCCGTCGAAACCTCGACTGCCCCTTCGGTCGTGGAGACATTCATCGCCATATCCTCGTCCTCTTCTGTAGAGGAATCGGATCCTTCATCGAAATTCTCCGGAGCCTCCAGCAAACGGGTCACTGCTCCTTCTTCATTAATGCTGGCGTAGCTGAAATCCTCTCCTTCGCCAAGGGAGACGGAATCCGCGTCGCTGCCCGAATTTACGTTCAGATCTATCGCGCCATCCCAGACAGCCAGGAACGTATCACCGTTGATCAGCTCGATTTCAAAGTGCGTGCCCTTTACACTGGTGCTACCCACTAGCGTGTGCACCTCGTAGCTGGAGCCGGGCTGGAGTTTCTTGACGTTGGAAACCACGCGACCGGCATATAGCTGTAAATGGATGTCGCTGGTACCGCCGTCTTCCTGTTGCTGCAAGTCGTCGAAGTAGACGATTGAATTCGGCATCAACGTGGCTTGCGTGCCCGTGGAAAACAAGATGACTGCGGTCGTGCCTTCGCGCGTGCGGATGGCTTCGCCCTCGTAGAGCTGTCCGTTTTCGAATGGCGCGCGCAGATGGCCGCTGCGATCCATAATCTGGTAATCGCCCGAGGCATCTACCAATCGGACATAAACCGGGGTATTCGTGGAAGCCAACAAGGCTGGAGCCACGGCAAGAAGTGCTAAAACGGGGAAACAGCGAGAAGTAGACATAAGGAGGTCGAATAGGCAGATAATCTGCGCTTCTGCAGATCGGCTGTTTACCCTATATCTTTAGAGGCAAGAGCCCCCTACCCGTTTTTCGTCGTGCGCCCTACTCCGACAATCCCCAGCGCGGGCTGATCGGATAGTAGATGAAACCTGCCCGGCCGACCATCGAACGCTCTGGCACAAAACCCCAGAAGCGGCTGTCGAGGCTCTCGTCGGAATTGTCGCCGAGGGCGAAGTAATTGCCTTCCGGCACCGTAAACATGTCGCCGGGGTAGCGAGACGGACTGCCGCGAAACTGCGGATCGTCCCCACGGAGATAGCCTTCGTATTCGCCCTCCTGCGCGGCGTTTTTAGCGAAGGCGTCGGCTCCTTCGATCGGCTTGCCATTGCGCAGGACCACCGGCGGCTGGATCTCGATGGTGTCGCCTTCGGTGCCCACCAGGCGCTTGATGTAGTATTTGCCCCGTTCGCCATCGGACATGCCGGGCACGTTGGTGGTATCGAAGACCACGGCATCACCGACCTCGGGCTTCACGAAGTGGTAGCTCATACGGTCGACAAAAAGCTGGTCGCCCGTCAAAATATCCCAGGAAAGCATGGTATCGCCCGCCTGAACCTGTTTGCCCGTAGCGATGGCCCGGTGGCCATTCACGATCGTCTCGCGGGCGCGCCCCTGTTGCACCAGATCTTCCAACAGCGGACGCGGGTCGTATTCCATGGGCACATTGGCCTGGACGGATTGACCACCCACGGAAAGCCAGACCGGCTTTTTCTGCGACGGGATGACGAACATGCTGCGCCCGGCAATGGCGTCTTCCTGGCTCGGCCACACCCAGACGACCTCTCCGCTGGCCGGAGCTTTCAGCTCGAAATGCTGCGTGCCCCTACCCAACTTGCGTACCCATTTCCAGACGCCGGACGGCTCTTCCGCCGGGTCATCGTAGACCTCCGTCGTCATGCCATGATACGTGGGGTACATGGAATTGGTCGGGATCTTCATCGGCTGGAAGTAGAACTGACGAATGCCCAGGGCGACGATGGTCATGACCAGCAGGGTTTCCAGCCAGTCGGCCTTGCTGTCCTTGGGATAATAGTAGCCGCCCGTCTTTTTCAGGATCGGCTCCAAACGGTCGATCGCATCTTCATAGGGCTTTACTTCGTTGGGCTTCTCCTTCACCACGCGCTTCAATTCGGCGCGGGCCTCCGTCAACTCCATCAGCTCATCGGCGGGCAAAAGATCGCGGCGGTAATGGTAGACCTTGCCGGCGATCTCGAGCCAATCCTTGGCGATTCTGCGCGCTTTCCGGGGCGATGAAGTAGACGAGTCAGTCATCAATTGCTGGTTTTGAGGATGTCGATGAAGGCTTCTTGCGGGATCGCGACCTTGCCGATCTGCTTCATGCGCTTCTTACCTTCTTTCTGCTTTTCCAGCAGCTTCTTTTTACGCGTAATGTCACCCCCGTAGCACTTGGCGGTCACATCCTTGCGCATGGCGCCGAGCGTTTCGCGGGCCACGACCTTGCCACCAATGGCGGCCTGAATCGCGACCTTGAAAAGCTGTCGGGGCAAGATGTCCTTGAGTTTTTCGCACAGTTGCCGCCCGCGTGCCTCTGCCTTGTCGCGGTGCACGATGCTGGAAAAAGCGTCGACAATGTCGCTGTTCACCAGGATGTCGAGCTTCACGAGGCTGGCCTCCTGATAATCGGCAAAGTCGTAGTCGAAGGAGCCGTAGCCCTTGGTGATGCTCTTGAGGCGATCGTTGAAATCGATCAGGATTTCGTTGAGCGGCATGGTGGCCGTCATCATCACGCGGTCGGCGTCAAGGGTCTCGGTATCCTCGATCATGGCGCGCTTTTCCATCAAGAGGGCCATCACGTCGCCCATGTGAGCGCTCGGGAAGTGGATCGTAGCCTTGATCGTCGGCTCGTAAATCGCCTCGATTTCGCTCGGGTCGGGCAAATAGGCGGGGTTCTGCACCTCCATCTTTTCGCCGTCGCTCTTGATCACGTGGTAGACGACGCTCGGATAGGTCGAAATGATGTCGAGGTCGTATTCGCGGCGGATCCGCTCGACCACGATCTCCATGTGCAAAAGGCCGAGGAAGCCGCAACGGAAACCGAAGCCCAGCGCCACCGAGCTCTCGGAGGCGTAGGTAAAGGCCGCGTCGTTGAGGCGCAGCTTGGCCACGCTCGCCTTGAGCTTTTCGTAATCCGAGGTGTCGATCGGATATATGCCGGCGTATACCATCGGACGCACCTCCTGGTAGCCTGGCAGCATCTTTTCTGCCGGGCTCTCGGCGTGCGTGATCGTGTCGCCGATCTTGATGTCCGCAACTTCCTTGATGTTGGTCACGAGGTAACCCACGCAGCCTTCAAAGAGCTCGTCCTGGGGCTTCTGGCGCGGCGAAAAGATCCCGACTTCCTTGATCTCGGTCTGCGTGCCGTCGCTCATCATGACGACCTTGTCACCCCGCTTGATATTGCCCGAGAAGACGCGCACGTAGCAGATCACCCCCTTGTAGGCATCATACACGCAGTCAAAGATCAGCACCCGGGTGTGGCCGTAGTCGGCCCAGCGGGGCTTCGGGATGCGCTGGACGATTGCCTCCAGAATCTCCGGGATGCCCTTTCCGACCTTGGCGCTGGCCATGATGGCGTCTTCGGCCGGCAGCGCCAGGATGTCTTCGAGTTGCCCCTGGATCTTGGGCACGTCGGCACTCGGCAGGTCAACCTTGTTGATCACCGGGATGATCTCCATGTTGAGCGCCATGGCCAGATTGGCGTTGGCAACCGTCTGCGCTTCGATGCCCTGAGCCGCATCCACCAGCAGCAGCGCGCCTTCGCAGGCGGCCAGACTGCGGGAGACTTCATAGGAGAAGTCTACGTGCCCCGGGGTGTCGATCAAGTTGAAGATGTAGGCCTCGCCCTTGTCGTTGACGTATTTGAGCGTGACCGGGTGGCTCTTGATCGTGATCCCGCGCTCGCGCTCCAGGTCCATGGCGTCGAGCAACTGGGCCTTCATTTCACGCAGTTCGACGGTCTGGGTAGCCTCCAGGAGGCGGTCACTCAGGGTCGTCTTGCCGTGATCGATGTGGGCAATGATGCAAAAATTGCGGATGCGGGAAAGCTGACTCATATACAGATCAGGCCGAGAGGTCGGCGAAATCACTCATGCTCCGGACTTTCAGGTCGCGGTCAATACGCTTTGCATGGCCCGCGAGCACTGCACCCGGGCCACACTCATAAAACTCTTGCACGCCAGCGGCAGCCGCAGCGCGAATGTCCTCCTCCCAGCGCACGCTGGAAACGACTTGGGCGGCGAGGGCCGCCTTGATTTCTTCCGGATCTTCGAGCGAACCACCCGTCACATTCGAGAAGACCGTGATGCGGGGGCGGTTGAACGGGATATCGGCCAGGAATTCGGCGAATGCCTGGCGGGCCGGCTCCATCAAGCGGCTATGATAGGCGCCGGCGACTTTCAACGGCATCACGCGCTTGAACTTGCCGGTTGCTTTGGCCGCTTCGACGGCGGCGGCAATCTTGTCCTTGTCGCCGGAAATGACCGTCTGGCCGGGGCAGTTGTAATTGGCGACGTCCACTTCGTGCGCTTCGCAGATGGCCTCGATGTCGCCACGCTCACCCCCGAGCACCGCAGCCATAGTGCCGCTGGTCTGGTCGCAGGCGTCCTGCATCAGGGCGCCGCGCTTGGCTACGATGGCCAGACCGGTTGCAAAATCGAAGACGTTGGCGGCAGCGAGGGCCGTCAGTTCGCCCAGGCTCAGCCCCAGCGCCACCTTGAGGTCGTCCAGCTTGCCGGCGTCTTGCAGCAGCTCGAAGCCCACGTAGCCGTGCACGTAAAGCGCAGGCTGGCAGATATGCGTCAGCGTCAACTCGGATTCCGGGCCGTTGAAGGACACGTCCTTCAGGCTCCAGCCGAGGATGCGGTCCGCCTCATCGTAGAGCGCACGCGCAATCGCCGAATTCTCATACAAACTCTGGCCCATACCGACCTGCTGGGCGCCCTGTCCTGAAAAAAGCAAACCGATCGACATAAGCGACCGAATAAAGGTGGCTTCTAAGCAAAGATCAATCGGTAAATGGCATCAGCGTCGTTCCCAGCTGCCTAAAGTATCGGAGGCCGCTGATGGAGCGCCCGCAGCCGAAGCGCTAACCTCTTCGTCCTGCGTCTCTTCTCCCGATTCATCCAATGAGCTCCAGGCCGAGAGGTCCGGGGAAGGCATACGTGCCAAGGAAGTGCCGGATTTTGCTTCCGTCTGCCACGTGCTAGCGTCGGTTGCCTCTGCAAGGTAAGGATTGCGTGCACTCGGGTTGGCGGCGTCGAGGAAGGGATTGGCGTTGGCCCTGTCATCGCGGGCTGCGGCGTCCCGTGAGCCCTCCACATGATAGAGGGCATATGCGCCGGCCTCGAATGGCCCGAAGGGTTCCATCGAGACAGGTTCCAGCCAGAGAGACTCAGCGGAGTCGTCGCCTACGGGGTCTGCTTGCCGAGGCGATGGCGGCAAGAGAAATGCGTCTTCAGCAAACCAACCGTCATCTGCAACTACAGGGATGCGCGGTGCTTCCTGGTCCTCCCCCGAACCGCCTTCTATGTCCAGCGCCAATTGATAGAAATCGAACGCCCCACTCTGCGCGTCGAAATGTCCAAGGCCCGCCGTTGACGACTCACTTTGCGGTCGCTTACTGGCCTCCGCTCGGACCGGATCAGCGGGCGTTACCTTGGGAGCGACGCCCTGCAATTCTTCCCGCAGTGCGTCGAACAATGGGGTCGCTTCCGGCAAGTCGACCTCGGCCGGCATGACCGGCTCTTCCACCGAAGCCGCCTCGACCTGGCCGCAGGCGGCGCAGAGCAGGACCAGACTACGACACCAGACCACCGGTGGAAAGGAAGATGCCCTTCAGGTTCATCTCCAGCGCCTTCGGGTTGGGCGAATAGGCCAAGGCGGTTTGCTTGGTGATCTTGCCCGCGCGCACCAGGCGATAGAGGTCCTGATTGAAGGTATGGGAGCCCAACTCCGCGGACGCTTCGATCACGGCGTTGATCTTGTGCAGCTCACCCTCGTTGATGATCGTTCGCGCCAGGCCCTCGACAATGAAAACTTCGGTGACCGGCATACGACCGCCGTCCAGCGCTGGCACCAGGCGCTGCGTAATGGTCGAGCGCAAGGCGCTGGCGATCTGCCGACGCAAACCCGTGTGCTGATCCGGCGGGTAAAACTCGAAGAGGCGCTGCACGCTTTGTTGCGCACTCGAACTGTGCAGGGTACCGAAAACGTAGTGACCGGTTTCCGCCGCGGACAAGGCGACGTCGAAGGTCTCGGCATCACGCATTTCCCCGATCAGGATGATGTCCGGGTCCTGACGCAGCACCGCCCGCATGGCCTGCCCGAAATCGCGCGTATCGATCCCAATTTCGCGCTGGTTGAACATACTCTTGATGTCCGTGTAGGTAAACTCGATCGGATCCTCGAGCGTCACCACGTGGGCGTCATCGTTGTGATTGATCCAATTGAGCATCGCGGCCAGGGTCGAGCTCTTGCCGGAGCCCGTGGGGCCACAGACCAACGTGATGCCGTCGTTGTATTGGCAGAGCTTCTCGAACGTCTCCGGCTCGTGGTTGAGCTGCTCGAAGGTGGGCGGGCTGTCGTTGACGTAGCGGAAGGCCACGCTCGGGGTGCCACGCTGATAGTAAGCGTTCACACGAAAACGCGCGACATCCGGAATCACGTAGGCAAAGTCGATCTGGTGGTCCATGCGCCAGCGCTCGTGAAACTCCTGCGGGCACGCGGCTTCCACGAAAGTAAGGATCTGCTCACGCGTCAGGGCGTCCATATCGACCGGCTCAAGCGAACCGTGAATCCGCAGCACGGCAGGCTTGTCCGTCTTGATGTGGATATCGCTGGCGCCGTTCTCTACGGCCAATTCCAGAAGGTTCTGAAACAACTCGATCTCGTCGGACATGGCAGGCTAGGGACTTGAACAGCAGTAAAAAGCATTGAAAGGACTAGCGAACCCATCCTACGGTGGCAAACTTTAACTTTTAGAGTAGGATCATCTTTATGTCATCACAGGTTACGCCTTTTGCGGGTGTTTATACCGCATTGATCACCCCCTTCCGTGAAGGTAAGGTCGATTACCCAGAGCTCGAGCGTCAGCTGGAGCGTCAGATCCAAGCAGGCGTGCACGGCATTGTCGCAGTGGGCACGACAGGAGAGTCCCCCACCCTCGACACCTTCGAGCACCTTGCCGTGATCGAGGCGACCGTGAAATTCGTGAACGGGCGCATCCCCGTCATCGCCGGTACCGGCGCCAACGCGACCTCTGAAGCCCTTTACCTGATTCGCGAGGCAGACGCCCGCGGCGTGGACGCGCACCTGCAGGTGGCCCCCTACTACAACAAGCCGACTCAGGAGGGCCTCTTCCGACACTTCTCCGCGGTTGCCGAGTCTACGGAAAAGCCGATCATGCTCTACTCGATCCCGGGCCGTTGTGGCATCGAGATCGGGATCGAAACCGTGCGCCGCCTGTCCGAAAACTTCGAGAACATGCGCTCGATCAAGGAAGCCGGCGGTGACGTCTCGCGTGTTTCGCAGCTGCGGCAGGCTTGCAATGGACGGATCACGATTCTTTCGGGCGATGACGGGCTGACGGTTCCATTTATGGCGGAAGGCGCTGCCGGCGTGGTTTCGGTCGCCTCCAACCTGCTGCCGGAAATCCTCGTCGACCTCGTTGCAAAGATGCAAAACGGAGATCTCCCGGGCGTGCATGCGCTGCTGAAGCGCTACTACGCTCTGCTGACGGATCTCGTCTTCCTCGAAGGCAATCCGGTCACGATCAAGACCGCCATGTATGAATCCGGCTTTCTCGCCGATGCCGAGGTGCGGCTGCCCATGGTTCCCATGAGCGAAGTCAACCTGCCCCGCCTGCGCGCGGCGCTGAAGGAAATCGGCCTTTCCACCCGTGAGTAGTCCCATGAGCAAGCTTCCCGTCATGATTTATGGCAGCCGCGGCCGCATGGGCCGCGTGCTCTGCGATCTCGCTGCAAGCTGCGAGGCTGAAGTCGTTTCGACCGTCGACCAAAATGAAGGCGACCTCGCGAGCGGCATTCAGAAGGCTGCCGTCGCGATCGACTTCAGTTTCCATGCGGCCACCGTCAAACTCCTCGACGCTGCGACCGCAGCCGGCAAGGCCGTGGTGATCGGCACGACGGGACATACTGCGGAAGAAAAGGAACGCATTCACGCCGCGGCGCAGCAGATCCCCGTCGTCTGGGCGGGAAACTATTCGGTGGGTGTGAACCTGCTCTTTTACCTGACCCGCAAGGCCGCCTCCATCCTGGGCGAAGATTATCAGCCCGAAGTGCTGGAGCTGCACCACCGCCACAAAAAGGACGCGCCTTCCGGCACGGCCGCCAACCTGGTAGACTTGGTGCGCGAGGCACGCGAACTGCCGGAGTCCGCAGTTGTGAACGGACGCGAAGGCATCACCGGAGAACGCCCGAACGACCAGATTGGCGTGCACGCCATTCGCGGAGGCCAGATCATTGGCGAGCACACCGTCTTCTTCATCGGTGAGCAGGACCGGATCGAGTTGACGCACCGAGCGCAGGATCGTGGCATCTTTGCGCGCGGCGCCCACCGTGCTGCTCGTTGGGCCAGCCAGCAGCAGCCGGGGCTCTATGACATGCGCGACGTCCTGGGACTCAAGGATTAGGCCATGATCGTCCATCTCGAGGGCACCTTGGTCGAGGCCACCCCTTTAAGCGCGGTAATCGACGTCAACGGTGTCGGTTACGGCATCTCCCTGCCGGTCACGACGGCTGAAAAGCTGCCGCAGCTCGGCCAACGCGTGCGACTGTTCACCCACGCTGTCTATCGGGAAGACTCGCAGACGCTCTACGGCTTTGCCACGCAGGACGAACGCGAGTGGTTCCGCCTGCTCAGTGAGCACGTGAGCGGCATCGGGCCCAAGATCGCGCTCAGCATCCTGAGTAAACTCTCGATCCCGATCCTGCGACAGGCGATTGCGCAAGAAGACGTGAATCAGTTGTCGCAATGCCCCGGCATCGGCAAGAAGACCGCCGCCCGGCTCTGCGTGGAACTGAAAGACAAGGTGGCGGGCCTGATGCCGAAAGCGTCTACTTCGACCTCGCCCTCAGGCGAAAATAAAACGCCCTCCGAATCCCCCGCCCAGGGCCAGTTCAACGATGCCATCGCGGCTCTCGTTACGCTGGGTTACAAGCTGGACGCCGCCGACAAGGCGGTGCGCCAGGCGCAACAGAAGCTGGGGGACGAGGCCACGACCGAGGCCTTGATCCGTGCCTCCTTACGGTAGAAAGACTTGCGGAAGCCAACCGATGGGCTAGTAAGTGCTATTTTGCGCTTGCAGTTGTCTGGGCGAGCGTGATTGATTATTAGTTTTTCCGGCGGGCGATTAGCTCAGTTGGTAGAGCAGGAGACTTTTAATCTCTTGGTCCTGGGTTCGAGTCCCAGATCGCCTACCATCTACCTTTTTCATAAGAGTTTTACGCTATCTAGCTTGTCTTTGTGACTAACTACAGATAGTAAAGAGGTGAGTAACGCACGTGGCGAATGTGGGCATTAGACCCCTCTAAAAGGGTATTGCTGAACCTCCCCGTCGTGCACAGTCTCCCATTAACCCGTTCATGTGATGAAAAAGGTCGTAATAATTGAAGATCAAACAGCTGTCCGTGAAATGATTGCCCAGATCGTGCGGACCGAGCCAGGTTTTGAAGTCGTTGCTGAATGCGGAGATGGCCAGACTGCCGTCGATACCTGCGTCGAGCACAAGCCAGACTTCGTCATTCTGGATGTCATGCTCCCTGGGCTCAATGGTGCGGAAGTTCTGCGTCGTTTCTCTCGTCAGCTCCCGAAGACTCGCGTGCTGATTTTCTCCGGTTATCAAGACTCCGTTCTGTTGCGCGAACTGCTTGAAGCAGGTGCCCACGGCTTTATCGGCAAAAGTGCTCCGCTGACCGAGTTGCAGAAGGGCATTCAGGTCGTTGCCGGCGGCGGTAGCTACTTCAGCCCCGAAGTGGCTCAGATTCTCCGCGAAGCAATGACCAATCCCGCCGGCGTCGCCAATCCCGCGGTCAATCGCCTCACCACGCGTGAGCGTGAGATCCTGCAACTGATCGCCGAGAGTTACAGCACCAAGGAAATTGCCAACAAGCTGAAGATCAGTGTGAAGACGGCGGAAAACCACCGGACCAACCTGATGAAGAAGCTGGATCTGCACGATATCGCCAGCCTCACGCGCTTCGCGATCGAGTATGGTTTGATCGAGCCGCCGGTCCGCCCCACCCTCCTCGGTTCCAACTGAACGGTTTGTGCGCATCAATCTGATGTGCACCGCCTTTCTGACTTGCGCTAACCTGCGGATGCTCCAACCTAGCGGAAAGCTGGGTGAGGTATTTATTTATGACTAGAGTGCATCGTTTTTCTTTGGTTCTGTGTCTAGCCATGGTAGCCGCTTTTGCCGGTTGCCGCCAAAAGCCGGAACCGCCGGATCCGGGATTCACCCGCGTGGATTCCGAAATGGGTGGCCGTCGCGGCGACTTCGTCAACGACTCGATGGTGGATGCAGGCCAATACGGCAGCACGCTCCAGCCCCGCGACAGCGATGCCTCCCTGTCTGACAGCATGCTGGAAAATGCCGATGTTTACGGCGCGGTCTACTTCGACTTCGACAAGTCGTATGTCCGCCCGGCCGACCAGCCCATGCTCGAAGAAGTCGCCTCCTACCTGTCGAGCAATCCCAACGAGCGGCTCGTGGTAGAAGGCCATTGCGACTGGCGCGGCACCACGGAATACAATATGGCTCTGGGCGACCGACGTGCAGATGCCGTAAAGCAATACCTGGTGACGCTCGGCGTCGATGGCAGCCGAATCGAAACCGTTTCGAAAGGCGACCTCGAAGCCCAGACCAACGTGAGCGACTCCCAGGCTGCTCAGGACCGGCGCGCCGACCTGCTTGTGCTCGAGCAGTAAGCGTCCATCCCCAGCACCCCACTCTACTTTTCTAAACCGATAGCGTTTCCCGCTGTCGGTTTTTTTATGCCCGCACGTCTTTGCTTGTTAGGGGCAGATACCTTGGCACAAAAAAAGCCGGAAGCATACAGCTTCCGGCGCAAAGGTCAGAAAAGGAACAGGGGTTACGCCTGCTTGGCCAGGTTCACCAATTCGATGAACGACTTTGCCTGCAGGGAGGCACCGCCGATCAGACCGCCGTCGATGTCGGGCTGAGCCAACAGTTCCTCAGCATTGGCCGGCTTCATCGAGCCGCCATAGAGGATGCGAATCTTGTGGGCGACCGTTTCGCCGAAGCGCTCGACGAGCCAGCTGCGGATCACCGCGTGGACTTCCTGCGCCATCTCCGGCGTAGCGGTCTTGCCGGTGCCGATCGCCCAAACGGGTTCATAGGCGACGACCAAGTTCTCCGCCTGCTCCGAAGTGACGTCTTTCAGGCCGCCTTCGAGCTGTTCGCGCACCACCTCGAGGGTCTTCTCGGCTTCGCGCTCTTCCAGCTTCTCACCGACGCAGAGGATCGGCTTGAGGGAACTCTCGAACGAGGCCAGGACCTTCTCGTTGATGAAGGCATCGGTCTCACCGAAGTATTCGCGGCGCTCGCTGTGTCCGAGGATCACGAAGGTGCAGAACAGGCTGCGCAGCATCACAGGAGATACTTCGCCCGTGTAGGCACCTTCCGCCTTCGGATACATGTTTTGAGCGCCGAGCTGGATGTTGGAACCTTCCAACAGGCGGGCGGACGTTTCCAGCGCAGTGAAGGGCGGGCAAATGCAGACACCCACCTCCGTTTGCTGGCCGACCGATTGGTGAATGTCCTTCACCAGGTCTTCCGCCTCGCTGGCGGTCTTGTTCATCTTCCAGTTACCGGCGATGAGATATTTCCGGATTGCTTTATTCATTTTTTCGGGCTGCAAAGTGAGCGTTGCGTGAGGCTGTGGAGCCTAATGCAGACTTATTTCTGGTCAAGTGCGACGACGCCGGGCAGTTCCTTGCCTTCGAGAAATTCGAGGCTGGCACCGCCACCCGTGCTCATGAAGGTGACCTGGTCGCCGTAGCCACTCTTCTTGATGGCCTTGACGGAGTCGCCACCACCGATGATGGAGGTGTTGTCGGCTTCGGCGACCGCCTTGGCGATCGCGAAGGAGCCTTTGGCGGACTCCGGGATTTCGAAGATGCCCATCGGGCCGTTCCAGAGCACGGTCTTGGCGTCCTTCACGGCATTGGCGTAAAGCTCGACCGTCTTCGGGCCGATGTCGACGCCTTCCCAGCCGTCTTCGATATCGCCATCTACCACCTTGGTGTTACCGAGGGTGCCGCCCTTGAAGTCGAGCGCGTCGCACACGAGGTTGTCGACCGGCAGCAGGAATTCCACGCCCTTGGCCTTGGCCTTTTCGAGCGCCTTCTTGGCCGTTTCGATCTTGTCCGGCTCGGCGAGGGAGTTGCCGACCTTGCCGCCCTGGGCGAGCTTGAAGGTGTAGGCCATCGCACCGCCAATGAGGATCTTGTTGGCCTTCTCGAGCAGCGCGTCGATCACCTGGATCTTGTCGCTGACCTTGGCGCCGCCGAGGATCACGACAAACGGACGCTCCGGCTGGGCGGTCTTCTCACCCAGGAACTTCAGTTCGGCCTGGATCAGATAGCCGCACACGCTGGGGCTGAGGAACTTGGTCACGCCTTCGGTCGAAGCGTGGGCGCGGTGCGCGGTGCCGAAAGCGTCGTTGACGTAGACTTCGGCGACAGCCGCGAGCTGCTTGGCGAACTCAGGATCGTTCTTCTCTTCACCGGCGTAGAAACGCACGTTTTCGAGCAGGACGACGTCGCCATCCTTCATGGCTTCGACCTGCATCTTCACGCTTTCACCGACGCAGTCGTCCACGAAGGTGACCGGCGCACCCAGCTTCTGGGCGAGGTCGTTCGCCACGGGAGCGAGGGTGAACTCAGGGTTCTTTTGGCCCTTCGGGCGACCCAGGTGGCTGCACAGGATGATCTTGGCGCCTTGTTCGCGCAGGTAGTTGATCGTCGGCAGAGCCGCCACGATGCGGGAATCGTCGCTGATCATGCCGTTTTGCACCGGCACGTTGAAGTCGACGCGCACCAGCACGCGCTTACCTTTTACCTCGATGTCTTCAATGGTCTTGGTGGCCATGGGAAATATTAGCAGTCAAATGATGGAAAGAAGAGCGGGAACAGCGAAAAATCCGTCCCCTGAATCAACTGAGGGCAAGAAAAAGCCGCCCACCTGTGCCCGATTGGACAAGCACCGGCGGGCGGCCGAAAAAGAACAGGCTAGTTCAGCTTGCTAAGCCAGAAGGCTTAGAGGGACTTCACCTTCTTGAGCAGGTCGACGACGCGATTGGAGTAGCCCCATTCGTTGTCGTACCAGGAAACCAGCTTGAAGAACGTGCTGTTGAGGCCGATGCCGCTGCCAGCGTCGAAGATCGAGGAGGTCTTGTCGTGGATGAAGTCGCTGGAAACGACCTGATCTTCGGTGTAGCCGAGGATGCCCTTGAGGGAGCCTTCGGAAGCTTCCTTCATCTTTTGGCAGATTTCTTCGTAGGAAGTTTCCTTTTCGGTCTTCACCGTCAGATCCACGACGGAAACCGTCGGGGTCGGGACGCGGAAAGCCATACCGGTCAGCTTGCCCTTCACTTCCGGCAGCACGAGGCCCACCGCCTTGGCGGCACCGGTGCTGGCGGGAATGATGTTGAGCGCAGCCGCGCGGCCACCCTTCCAGTCCTTCATGGAAGGACCGTCGTTGGTCTTTTGGGTAGCGGTGTAGCTGTGCACGGTCGTCATCAGGCCTTCGGCGATGCCGAAGTTGTCGAGCACCACCTTGGTGATCGGGGCCAGGCAGTTCGTCGTGCAGGAAGCGTTGGAGATGATGGCGTCGTCAGCCGTCAGCGTGTCGTCGTTGACCCCCATCACCACCGTCTTGACCTTGTCACCCTTACCCGGGGCGGAGATGATCACCTTCTTGGCGCCAGCCTTGATGTGACCTTCCGCAGCGGTGTCCTTGGTGAACAGGCCGGTGGATTCGATGACGTAGTCCACGCCGAGTTCGCCCCAGGGCAGTTGCTCCGGGGTCGCACGCAGGGCGAGGCACTTGATCTTTTGGCCGTTGACGACGAGCGTGTCGTCTTCAGCAGCGTCCGGGGAGGACTTTTCGCTGGAGACCGTGCCGTCGAATCGACCTTGGATCGAGTCGTACTTCATCAGGTAAGCCAGGTTGTCAGCCGGCACGAGGTCGTTGATGGCAACCACTTCGAAAGTGCTGCCAAGCAGACCTTGCTCCACCAGGGCGCGGAAGACCAAGCGGCCAATCCGGCCAAAACCGTTAATCGCGATTTTAGTAGCCATTGTTTGAAGATATCCTAGTTGGTTGGGCGAGCCGGGCTCAAGACTGAACAGCGGCAACCCGCTAATCGCCTTGGAACCATATCAGCTGCAGATAAGCAAGCGTAATAAGCCAAAAACGCCGCTGCCAAGCCATAAATGTTTTTTATTTTGAAATTACTTAAGATTAAGCTGGCTTAACTCACCCATTCATCGCCGTCCTTGAGGACTAGGCTTTCACCCAAAGGGCGCAGCTAAGCGGCATGAGCTCGAGGTAGTTCTTCTCGCGCCGCACCTGAGCGGTATGAATGCCGTGCCCGTCGAAACGCTCGTGGTCGGCCACCTGAGTATATCCGTCGAGCAATCCCTCAGGTATCTCCATGCGCACGATCTCGAAATGGGGATTGATCGTGAAGAACAGGCGCCGGCTGCCGAGCTGCCCATTGGCATTGTAGACCATCCCGAGTGCGGATCGGCAGGTGAACGACTGGTAGTAGTCCTTGCGGGGGTGCTCGTAGAGACGGATCAGCCGTCCCCACTCACTGCGCCGGAAGCGGATCCAGTTGCGGAAATACTCGTGCGTGCCGCTGTAGAAGATCGCCCGGGTGTAGGGGATCGCGTTGAGGTCTTCACGCTGGTAGGTGTTGTTGATCCCGTGCTTGCTCTTGAGCATATCCATGCCGCTATTGAGCATCGGAATGCCGACCGCCATGCTCATGATCGACATCATGAGGTGTGTGCGGCGCCGGTCGTTGAAGGTCGGGAAGTAGCCGTTGTGGTCCCGGTTCTCGGTAATCTTGTCCATCCAGCAACGGTCGTCATGGCTTTCGACATAGTTGACCGTCTGCGCCGGGAACGAGGCCATTTCCCGCGAACCCTGCAAGTAGTAGCGTAACCCGTCGGCGTTGCCTTTGCCCGTCACGTATTCGCGGATGAATTCACGGTAGCCATCGTTCCAGGAAGCCACGCCCGTTTCCTTCAGCTGGTGGGCGATATGACCGCGAAAGCTCCAGGGTTCGGCGATGACTACGACGGAGGGCTTGACCGCCTTGAGCTTCTGCTCGACATCGGCCAGGGCATCCCGCCCCACCAACTCACCCAGGTCGAAGCGGAAGCCGTCTACATCGTAGGTACGCACGAGATGGATCAGGCTCTCGATCATCAAACGCCGCGCCATCGGGGCGTCGCAATCGAGCGTGTTGCCGCAACCGCTGAAGTTCATGTATTCGCCGTCGCGGCTGAGCAGGAAGTAGTACTGCTTGTCGATGTATTGCAGGTAGTTCGGCTCGCCCACGTGGTTGTAGACCACATCCAGAATGACCGCCATGCCTTGCCGGTGGAAGGCGTCTACCAGCTCGCGAAACTCCTCGATCTGCGTTGCCTTGGCCGGGTCGGTCGCATACTGGCTCGCCGGGCTGAAGTAGTTGCAGGTCATGTAGCCCCAGTGATACTGCTCGGGGCTCTTGGCATCGTTTTCCTGGATGGGCTGCAGCTCCACGGCATTGAAGCCGAGCTCCTTCAGGTAAAACGACTCGTGCTCGACCCATTTGCGCAGGCCCGTGAAGCCCCGGCGCTCGACCTCGGACATCGCGATCGGGGCAAACTTGGTCAGGTCGCGCACGTGGGCCTCGCAGATGACGAGGTCGTGCCACCACGGCGGGCGGAAGGGGCGCGGTGTGCGCGGCAGGCGGCCGTGGTCGATGACGATGGCCGGGCCCAGCGGGCCGACCACCGCCAGCGCATAAGGATCGAGGATGCGGAAGTTGGGATCGAAATTCGTGGCGCCTTCGATGCTGCGGCCATCGATCTTGTAGTAGTAATACCAACCGTGGCGATTGCCGGCCACACTCGCCTCCCAAGTCATGCCGTCGATCATGCGCAGGCGAATGGGTTCGGGCTCGGGATCGTCGAGCTTCTCGAACAGGAAGAGCTTCACTGAATTGGCGCGCGGCGCAAAAATGCGGAAGCGGGTGATGCCGCCGAGCACCTTGACCCCCTGCTCCATCGGGCTCTCGAGCGTCTTGAGAAAGACGCCGGCCTGCATCGTGGTCGTCTCTTCGTAATCTCCTTCGACGTAGGCGATTTGAGCAGTCCCGCTCTGGTTGATCGAGCGCGGGGTGGTAAACTGAAAGACGTGCTTGCCTGTGCGCTCGGGCTGAAACTGGTAATTCCGGTTGCCGTACGGGTCGTGGTGCACGTTCGGGGCGTCGGAGGGGACCTCCAGCCAGCGGCCCGTCCCGGTGACGAACTTGAACTCCACCGCATCGCTGCTGATGGACTTCTTGCGCTTGCGCAGCACAAAGTAGGTTTCGCCATCGATCTCCTGGGACTGCAGGCGCCACTTGGCCTTGCCGATCGCCTTGTTCCAGCCGCTGAACGGACCTGCGAGGTAGAGTTTTTCTTCCTCGAACGAGATATTGGGCATCCGGTTGGCCCGGAGCATGAAAATGATGTAGGAACCGGAGCAGTAATAGGCGGCATGCTCGCCGAAGATCGTCAGCGGCGCAGGCTTCACATCGTGCAGCGGGATCCGGTCGCGCCCCCAGAACAGAGGCGGCATCTTCTTGCGCTTCCAGTCTCGCTGCAAAGAGACGACTCCGGTGTGTAGAGAGGTCCAGTGGGCACTGGAAAGGACTGGAGACTGCGGCTTGGTCTGGGATCCCATTGGGGAGGGAGTTACTGGTGTTCCTTCTTCAAAGCAAATGATAACAGCAAAAAGGCCGCCATTGTGCGTGAAGGTGTGGCAATTGAGTGAAATTCACGTGGGTCCGGGTTTGCACCGGCAGACAAGTTTGTCCAAGTTACCGGCACCATGGGTCAGCGGGTATTATTAGGATTGTCAGGCGGCGTGGACAGCGCGGTGGCCGCCCTGCGCCTCAAAGAGCAGGGTTATGAGGTCGTGGGCGCTTACATGAAGAACTGGATCAACGAGGAAAACGTCTTCGGCAATTGCCCCTGGGAGCAGGATATCGTGGACGCGCGCGCCGTGTGCCAGCATCTGGGCATCCAGTTCGAGGTGATCAACTTCATGCGCGATTACCGCGAACGCATCGTCAACTACCTCGTCGAAGGCTACGCCCGCGGTCTGACGCCCAATCCGGACGTGATGTGCAACCGTGAGATGAAGTTTGGCGTATTCCTCGAGTGGGCCCGCGAACATGGCTTCGACTACGTGGCCACGGGCCACTACGCCCGCAAGATCGGAACGGGACCGGAAGCCAGGCTGCTGGAAGGCGTGGACCCGAACAAGGACCAGTCCTACTTTCTCGCACTCCTGCAGCCGGACCAACTGGCCGCTGCCCTCTTCCCCGTCGGCGATCTGCAAAAGCCGCAGCTGCGCGCGATCGCCCAAGCCGCCAAGTTGCCCAACGCCGACAAAAAGGACAGTCAGGGCATCTGCTTTATCGGCGAGGTGAAGATCAACGACTTCCTCGAGAAATTCATTCCCGACCAGCCCGGACCGATCGTTAACCTCGAAGGCAAGGTGCTGGGCGAACATCGTGGCTTGCATCGCTATACGCTCGGCCAACGCAAGGGCATCGGCGTGCCCTCCAATGCTGACAACGAGTTTTACGTGGTCGTGGCCAAGCGCGTGGACACCAATGAACTGGTGATCGCCTTCGAGAGCCAGAAGCCGGACGAGTTGTGGCAACAGGACATCCACGTGCACCAGCTCAGCTGGGTGATCCCTGCGGGGCTGACGGAAGCGGAAGACCTCGAGGCACGGGTGCGCTATCGTGACCCGCGGGTAAAGGTCCATTTCGCCCCAAAAGGCAACGGGACCGCCCAGCTCCACTTCGCCGAACCCCAGCGTGGCCTCGCCTCCGGGCAAGTCTGCGCGCTCTATCGAGGTGAGCAGCTTCTGGGCGGTGGCATCTACTTCTAGAAATCGTGCGAGCGGCGCGCCTTCTGGAGCTATGAGCGGCGTTCATGGAGGCGAATCGAACAACTCCCACCTTTCGTTTTGCATTTTCCCGTACAAGCGCCACTTTGGCTTCAGCCATGTCCTGGAATCGTTTCAAGGAATACTACATCGAGAACGCTGACCTCGGCTTTGCCCTGGACGTCAGCCGCATGAATTTTTCCAACAGCTTTCTGACGGAAATGGAAGGGCGCATGCAGCTCGCCTTCCAAGCCATGAGCGCCCTCGAAGACGGCGCGCTGGCGAATCCGGACGAAGTGCGGATGGTGGGCCACTACTGGCTCCGCAACCCCCGGATCGCTCCCAAGCCGGAGCTGTCCGAGGAGATCACGCAGACGCTGGACCGCATCGACACCTTCGCCAAGCAGGTGCACTCGGGCGAAATCCAGGGCGCGGGCGGCAAGTTCACCGACCTGCTCGTGATCGGCATCGGCGGCTCGGCCCTCGGCCCCCAATTCGTCTCCCAGGCGCTCGGCCGCCCGGGCGAGGATCGCATGCAGGTCCACTTCTTTGACAATACCGATCCGGACGGCTTCGACCTCGTGCTCTCCAATCTGCGCGGCAAGTTCGACCGGACGCTCGTGCTCGTGGTCTCCAAGAGCGGCGGCACGCCGGAAACGCGCAACGGCATGCTCGAAGCTCAGCAGGCCTACCTTTCCGAAGCGGTGAACTTCGCGCAGCACGCGGTAGCGATCACCGGTCAAGGCAGCAAGCTCGACAAGGTGGCCGACGAGGAAGGCTGGCTCGACCGCTTCCCCATGTGGGACTGGGTCGGGGGCCGCACCAGCGAAATGGCCGCAGTCGGTCTCCTGCCCGCCCGCCTGCAAGGCATCGACATCCGCGCAATGCTCGATGGCGCGGCCAAGATGGACGAATGGACCCGCCAGCACGAAACGCTGAAGAATCCCGCCGCCATGCTGGCGCTGATGTGGTACCACGCCACCAACGGCCAGGGCGACAAGGATATGGTCATCCTGCCCTACAAGGACCGCCTCGCCCTCTTTGCTAAATACCTGCAGCAACTGGTGATGGAAAGCCTGGGCAAGGAGAAGGACCTTTCCAACAACGTCGTCAACCAGGGCATCGCCGTCTACGGCAACAAGGGTTCGACCGACCAGCACGCCTATGTGCAGCAACTGCGGGAAGGCGTGAACAATTTCTTCGCCACCTTTATCGAGGTGCGCAAGGACCGCGAAGGCGCCTCCGTCGACGTGGAAGAAGGCGTGACCGCTGGCGACTACCTCAACGCCTTCCTGCTCGGCACCCGAGCCGCCCTGGCGGAAAAGGATCGCGAGTCCATTACGATCACGGTCGAAGAAGTGACGCCGGAAACGGTGGGCATGCTGATCGCGCTCTACGAGCGTGCGGTGGGCTTCTACGCCAGCCTCGTCGGGATCAACGCCTATCACCAGCCGGGCGTCGAAGCCGGCAAAAAGGCGGCCGCCACCTTCTTGCGCCTCAAGAAGCGCATCATGTCGCACCTGCAGTCCAACGCCGGCAAGGCCTTTACGGTGGATGAAATTGCGGCTTCCCTGGGTGAAGAGCAGGAAGCGGAAACGATCTTCAAACTGCTCGAGCACTTGGTGGCGAATCCGGCCAAGGGCGTGACCAAGCAGACGGCGGGTAGCTCCTGGAACGCCAAATATCAGCTCCAGGCCTAGGAGCCGGCACACGACCCCGAGATGGGCTGGATCACTGGAGTCATATCGGCTTTTGCCGTGCTGGCCCTCTCGGCGGCGATCGTGCAGTCCGAGCGCCTGCGCGTCGCGCATGTTGAAGTCGCGACGCTGCAGGAACGCGAAAGCCAGGCCGTAAGTCTGCAGGCTCAATTGCAGGAGTCCTTCAATCAGGCGCAGCGCGAACAGGAACGCCTGGCCCGCCAACTGTCGGGCGCGGAGGCGGACTTGATCGAGTCCAAGGCACGTCAAGCCGCCCTGCAAGGCGACGTGGCACAGCTGCAGCGCGACCTCGAGGCGACGCAGGCCAAGCTCGAGCAGCGTGAAGAAACGCTGAACGATCGGGAGTTGCGCCTTGCCCGCCTCCGGGCCGAGCTGGAGCGTCAGCTGCAGACACCAGCGGCCCCCGCAGCAGCCCCGGTTGCCGTCGCGCCTCAAGCCGGGCAGTCGCCGGCAGAATGCGAAGTGCTCGCCCGCTCCCGCAACGGCAAGGTCATTGCGCTGGAAAACGCCGAGGCGTATTTTGCGCAGGGAGAGACCTATACCCTCCAGTTGCCGGGCGGCGAAGAGCTACGCTTTCATCCGACGCGCCTGGCGCAAGATGCTGCCGTCGGATGGATTGAGCCGCTCGAGCTCAGCTCTGCACTTGATCCCGGGATCAAACTCAGCTTGTATTTCACCCCATGAATATGATCAGTGCCTTTTGGTTCTGCCTCCGCCTTCTTGTGCTGGGTGCATTGGCATGGACGATTTCGGGTTGCGGTTCACTTACCGGCGAAGATCCGAACATGTCCCCGGTTCCCCAGGCTCAACCGGCCGGATGGGAAAACCAGGTGCCTGGCTTCAATACGCCGTAAGGTCTTTTTGTGGACGCTGAGGCTCCGAATCAGCAACTTCCAGCTGCGCTGTATCTGGTCGGCACCCCGATCGGGAACCGTCATGAGCTGACGCCCCGAGCGGTCGAGGTCCTGGAACGGGCCGACGTCATCGCCTGCGAGGACACGCGGCACGCGCAACGGCTGCTCTCCCACCTAGACGTCTCGGCTCCGCTACGCGCCTATCACGACCACAACGAACGCAACCAGGCAGACAGCCTGGCCGATCTCGTGGCGGAAGGTAAACGTGTGGCCCTTGTCACGGATGCGGGGATGCCGGCTATCAGCGATCCCGGCTTCAGGGTGGTGCGGGCGTGTCGCGCCAGGGGCTTGACCGTGACGCCCATCAGCGGGCCTTCCGCCGTCACCGTGGCGCTCGCGGCCTCCGGCCTGCCGACCGACGGTTTCCTCTTCTTAGGATTCCTGCCGCCCAAGACAGCGGCCCGTAAGCGCACGTTCGAGCGTTGGCGCGAGCTGGAATATACGCTCGTGTTCTACGAATCTACCCACCGCATCACCAAGTTCGTCGACGACGTGATCGAGATCCTGGGGGCGAACCGCTGTATGGCCATCGGGCGCGAGCTGACCAAGCTGCATGAAACGTTTTACGTCGGGACGGCAGCCGAAGTGCGCACGAAACTGTTAGCGGGCAGCCTCAAGGGCGAATTTGTCGTGATGATTGCCAAACCCGGCTACCAACTGGACGACCCCTCATGAAGACCGTCGCCGTCATCGACGTTGGCAGCAACACGATCAAGACGCTGGTCGGGGTGCGCGGCTCGCATGGGCGCGTCGAATCGCTCTTCGAGCACACCTTGGAAGTGCGCATCAGCCAGGGGATTTCCGGGCACCCTCCCCGCCTCCAGCCCGATCGCATTGCGGCCGGTATCGACGCCGTGGTGACGCTGCACCGAGACTGGCAGAAACACGGTCCCATCGACGATTGCGCTATCGTCGCCACCAGTGCGGTCCGCGACGCTCAAAACGGAGAAGACTTCCTCGGAGGCGTGGAAGAGGCCATCGGCATCCGCCCCATCATCCTGACAGGAGACGAGGAAGCGCATTTCATCGCCGAAGGTATCCGGCAAGACCCGGAGATCGGAACCGAGCTGCAACAGTTTTCGCTGGCCGACCTCGGTGGCGGCAGCCTCGAAATCATCCGCTTTGCCGAGGGGGCGATCGATAAAGCCGTCAGCCTTCAGCTCGGTTCGGTGCGCCTGTTCGAAGCCTTCCCGCCAGACCCCAAGGGCCGCTACCCGCAGTCGATGCTGGATGAGCTTCAGGGGCATGCGCGTCGCGAGATCGAACAGCACGACATTGTGCCGGTGGCTCCCCTCGTGGGCACAGGTGGGGGCATGGCCGTCACACGCGCCCTGCTGGCAGGCAAGCATCATACCACTTTCAAGGAAATCTCGCCCACGATCGCTTACGAAGACGTTTGCGAGCTCGTGCAGGAACTTTCTGCACTGACCTTCGCCGAGCGCCTCGAGGTGCCTGGCCTACCGCCGGGGCGCGCCGACATTTTCCCCGTGGCGCTGGCCATCTATCAGACCTTGATGGAAATGGCCGACGCCCAGGCGATTCAGCAATCGCTCTACAATCTGCGCTTTGGCATCGCCTCGCATCTGCTGACGCACGGCTACTTTCGCTAAAGCTGGCGGAGCGCCGCCAGCGTCGCCTCGAAATCAGGCGGCATCGGTGCCCGCAATTCCAGTAGCTCGCCCGAAACCGGATGTGCGATCTTGAGCAGCGCGGCGTGCAGCATCACCCGCATCACGGGCGTGGGAAAGCTGCTGACGCGGAAGCCGTAGGTCGTATCGCCCGCCAAGGGATGTCCGATATGCTGCGCGTGAACGCGAATCTGGTGCGTCCGGCCGGTGTGGATGTGAAACTCTACCAGAGCCGCGGCCTCCTTGAAGTGCTCCTGCACCGCGTAGTCGGATAAGGCATACCGGCCGTTGGCGACCACGGCCATGCGCTGGCGGTGCACCGGATGGCGCCCGATCGGCGCATTGATACGTCCGCTACTCGACGAAGGCGTGCCTTGGGTTATCGCGAGGTAGCGCTTCTCGGTCTTGCGTTCGGCAAACTGATGGGACAACCCCTGATGCGCGCGGTCAGTCTTGGCCACGATGATCACGCCGCTGGTCTCGCGATCCAGACGGTGCACGATCCCCGGGCGCTCCACGCCACCGATGCCGCTGAGCTGCCCCTGGCAATGATGCAGCAGCGCATGCACCAGCGTATCGTCACCGGTTCCTGCCCCGGGATGCACCACCATGCCGGCCGGCTTGTTAATTGCGAGGCAGTCTGCATCCTCGAACAGCACATCCAACGGGATCTCCACCGGATGCAGTTCCAGCGGCTTGGGCGGCGGCACGGTATAGTTGATCCAATCGCCTTCGAGGACCTTGTCCTTTTGAGTCAATGCGGCATCTTCGCGCCACACAAGGCCAGCGGCAAAAAGCTTCTGCACCTGGCTGCGGCTCAGCCCCTCCGCCATACGCGTGACGGCCTTGTCCGCCCGCTCGCGATGGAGCATCGCAGTGACTTGAAACGAAAACTCCTGGCCTGCGTCCTCTGCCATGGTCAGCCCGCAAAATCCGCCACCACGCGGTCGATCTCGTCCAGGTGACGCTGACGCAGTTCGTCGGGAATCAGGGCAACGCGAAAGCCGTTTTTCGCCAACTCGCCCAGTTCTTCCACCGTAAAATCGAGTTCGTCGTGCAGCGCCTGATACTCCTCATGCAGCTGATTGCCGAACGAAAGCGGGTCGTCGGTACTCACGGTACAGGTAAAGCCGGCGTCCACCAGACGGCGAATCGGGTGCTCCCGCATGGTGGGCACCACATCCAGCTTCACGTTGCTGATCGGACAGATGTCGAAGGCGATGCCCCGTTGATGCAGCTCCTCGAGAAAGGCAGGGTCCTGGACGGCCCGGACGCCGTGCTGGATCCGCGTCACCTGGAGATCGTCCACAGCGTAGCGCACAAATTCCGGACCGGCAAATTCCCCGGCGTGGGCCTTGGTGATCATACCGTTGGCCCGCGCCTTCTCCCAAAGCCGAGGCGCCCATTCGCCCACCGGATCCGTCTCTTGTCCATGCAGGTCGATGCCGTCAAGGTGAGGCCATTGCACCGACTCCTCGATCCAGCCCCGGGTGCGCTCATTGTAGCCGGCATGGTGGATACCCATGAAGACCTTCACCACCATGCCCTGCGGAGCCGCGTGCTTGATCGCGTCGATGATACCCTGCCCGTTCAGGCCGAGAAACTCGACCATACCGGAGGCGAAGCTCGTCTCGACGTAGCGCACATGCTGCTCTTCGTAGAGCCGTCGAAAAACGATTCGGGCCGCCTCGTGATAGCGCTCAGGCGAAATGTACCACTGGGTGGCCATGGTCAGCAGCTCCTCCTCAAACTGGGCGAAACTCCCGAATTTGTAGTCAGGCGCCCACGACAACGGCGGGCGTGCCCACTGGGCGTTGTCCTGCTTTTGCAGGAGCTCGTAGGGCAGCGCACCTTCGATATGCAGGTGCGTTTCCGTCTTCGGCAAGGCGTCGAGAAACGCCTTCAGGCGAGGAGCCGGCAATTTGGACATCAGACTGAAACCTTACTCGGCGAGCAACTGTTCGGGGTTGAGCGACTGCAGGTCTTCCGGCACGAACAGCCCATCCTTGCGGATCAGTTCGCCGTCGAAGTAGATCTCGCCGCCGCCATACTCCGGGCGCTGGATGCAGACAAGGTCCCAGTGAACTTGTGAACGATTGCCGTTGTCCGCCACGCCTTCGTAGGCCTGCCCGGGCGTGAAGTGGAAGCTGCCAGCGATTTTCTCGTCAAAGAGGATATCGCGCATTGGCTCCAGGATGTGCGGATTGCAGCCGAGGGCGAACTCGCCCACGTAGCGCGCGCCTTCGTCGCTGTTGAAGATGGCGAGCAGCTTGTCCTGACTGCCGGAGCACGTGGCCTCGACGATCTTGCCCTCCTTGAAGAGCAGGCGCACGTTATCGAACGATACACCCTGGTAAACCGTAGGCGCATTGTATTGGACCACGCCCTCAACGCTCTCCTTGACGGGCGCGGTAAAGACTTCGCCGTCTGGAATGTTGTGCGTGCCGACACAGGTCAGCGCCTCAAGCCCTTCGATCGAAAAGCGCAGGTCCGTGCCATTGCCTTTGATCTCAACGGTCCTGGCGGCATCCATGCGCTTCTTGAGCGCATTCTGGCCCTCGATCATGCGGGAATAATCGAGTGTGCAGACGCGGAAGTAGAAGTCCTCGAAGCTCTCGGTACTCTTGAGTGCCTGTTGTGCCATGGCCGAAGTCGGCCAGCGCAGCACCACCCATTTGGTATTGTTCACCCGATGGTTCAGCACCGGGCGCATCTTGTTCAGGGCCACCTTCATCCGGTCGCTCGGCACATCGGAGAGCTCAAAAATGTTCTCAGCCCCGCGCAGTGCGATATAGGCGTCCATGCCCTGCATGCGCTTCATCTCCACGTCGGCGAGGAACTCGTATTGCTCCTCGGTCGCGTTCATGAGCAATTCGCGGCTGATGGCGGCGTGATGCACGTTGACGAACGGGACCGCACCCTGCTCACGGGCCGCCCGCACCAGCGCGACGATCATCCGATCGGGCACATCGAAGGCTTCGATGAGCACCTTTTCGCCTGCCTTGAGGCTGACGGAGTAGTTGACGAGCTGGGAAGCGAGTTTCTCGAAACGAGGATCCATGAAAGTGGAAGATGGTGGGTTAGTGGCCGCGGCGGATAACCGAGCCCTCAAAGAAGAGGCTAAACCGGTAGACCTTTTTCTGTCGGGTGTAAATCTTGCCGGTGTTAAGATCAACTCGATCGGGGATTTCTTCATGCCGCACGTCCGCAGCAGCACGGTAGCCGCGCTCGGAGAAAATATCGAGCAGCATCGTCAACGCCAGCGGATCCTCGAAGACCGGGTCTTCGGTCGAGATGTAGGCGTGTCCCGAGATCGCGTGCTTGAGCACCACCGGCATCACCTTGTCGTCGATCAGAGCGATCACCCGACTGAACAGCTCGGTGTTATGCAGCGCGTAGGTATCGAGACGATTCACCAGATCCTGCCGGGCGTGCACCGTGATGGAATCCGCCACCGGGATCTGCGCAATCATGTCGTAGGTGCGCTCTTCCAGCTCCAGCGTGCTCTGGTACTTGAGCTCGCGCACGATGTTGCGCTGCACCTCCGCGATCGAATTCTGCGCGTTGATGAAGTGATAGTGGAAGATCTCGCGTAGCGACGTCAGAGACTCGTAAGTGATCTCCTTGAAGGTCCGGTAGCGATTGCGGGCGAGGTCGACGCTCAAGTCCGTCTTGCGCACTTCCGCGGTCTGCACGGTCTCCTCCCCGGCGGTGCGGGCGCGTTCAGCGGTCTCGAGCGCCTTGCGACCGCGCGAGAGCTGACGGTGCACCGAGACGGCTTCGTCCACATAGAGCACCACGATGTGGAAAATAGGCTTGGGGAACTGATTGCTCAGCTTGGTGCCGAGGAACTGCCGCCGCAGGTCCATCAGGCGCTGGTAGAAGAGCTTCAAGCACTCGACCTGCACCTTGGTGCGCGGAAAGCCGTCGACGATGACCCCGGTCTGGCGCTCGGGCTTGAGCAACTCGCGAAACATCAGAGACGTCACTTCGCGGTCGCCCACCATCATGCCGGCATCTTTCAGGCGCTTGGCTTCGGGGCTATTGAGCAGCTCACTGATCACGATCGGGTAAGCCGTCAGCCCGCAGTATTCCATAATGAAACTGGTCTGGGTGCCTTTACCTGAGCCGGGCGCACCATTGAGCCAGAACATTTCGCGCGGGAAGTTGAGGTGCTCGACACCTCCCTTTTCCGCCACCAATTCATTCCAGACTGAGTTGAAGATCAGCTGGGCGTCCTTGATCTCGAGGTCGAGCTCTTGCTTGCTTTGGGCTGTTGTTCTAGAACCGGTCGGATGTGTCATGTAGAGAAGAGCAGTAGAGTCTAAACCATCAGCCGTAGCGCAAACCAGCGCTTCATACAAGACTAAGACCGCTTTTGCGCATTGCGTTGTGGTTCTGGAGGCAAGCCCGGCATCGTTCTAACAACAGAAGGGCGCCGGCTGATGCGGTTGACGGCCGCCTCGAAGTCAGCGGCCCCGGCGATGATCTCAATCTCGACGCGCAGGTAGAAGACGGGCATCGGCTTGGCCCAACCGGTAGGGATACGCACCGCATCTTTTTCGGTCGTGATCAGCCACTCCGCCCCAGCCACGCGAGCCTGCTCGTAAAGTTCCTCAATTTCCTCTTCCCGGAAGCGGTGGTGGTCGAGGAAGCGGCGGCGCAACACGATCTCCGCACCATATTGTTCGACGAATTTTTCAAAGCTCTCCGGCACGGCGATCGCGCTGAAGGCGGCCACCTTTTTGCCCGCAAGCTGTTCGAGGTCGATGCGCTCTTCGCCATTGAGCGCCTGCAGAAAACGCGGCTGGTGGGTGCACTCGATCAACTCCGTGCCCGGGCGATGACGGCGAATCAGGGCTTCCAGTTCGTCATCCGGCTCGCCGTCCGATTTGGTCAGAAAAACGTAGGACGCGCGCTGCAGGTGGCTAATGGGTTCACGCAGGATCCCCCGGGGGAGCAATTGGCCATTACCGAAAGGATTGCTCTTGTCGATCAGCAGCAACTGAAAGTGGTCCTTCATGCGAAAATACTGGAAGCCGTCGTCCAGGATCAGCGTGTCGGCCCCAAAATGACGGATGGCGTAGATCCCCGCCTTGGCGCGATCCTTATCGGTCAGCACTACGACGCCGGGCAGGTTTTTCGCGAGCATGAAGGGCTCGTCGCCCGCGATTTCCGAGTCGAGCAACACCTCCTGGCCGTTGCTCACGATACGCGGCGGTTCCGGCTCTGCGTGGGTGAACCAGCGCCACCACTTATGGTAGACGGGCTCCTTCTTGCTCTTGTAGCCGCGGCTGAGAATGGCGACCGTCCGCCCTTTGGCCTGCAAGTGACGCGCAAGTTTTTCCACGACGGGCGTCTTGCCCGTGCCCCCTACGGTCAGATTCCCGACCACGATGACCTGGCACCCCAGGTGGTGGGCGCGCATGACCCGACGCTCGTATAAATAATACCGAGTGGTGACGATCGCCCGGAAGAGCAGGGACAGCGTGCGCAGAAATCCGCCCCACAGGCGGGCCTGCAGATCGTGTCGCCGATCATAAATAACGTCGACGGTGAAAGACTCCAGCGCTTCCAGCTTCTTTTTTACCGAGCCACCCATTAGCAAACACCTCGTAATCAGACAAAAAAGGCTATATCGCACAAGGCCGGAGGCAGATTTGTGATCGAATTTGGTGCCGCAACTATCGGGGGCCTGTTCGCGGATTCCCCTTGACGGTCTCTGAAGAGGCACTTTTTAACCAGATGGACCTGCCTCATGGGCGCACTGCCCATCGTCAGCCTGTTCTTCACTGTTAACAGACGTATTTATCAAGGAATACATGAGCTATAAGCTTTTTATCCCCGGTCCTATCGAAGTATCGGCCAAAACGTATCAAGCGATGACGACGCCCGTCGTCGGCCACCGCAGCGCAGACTTTGTCGCTCTTTACCAGTCTGTGCAGCCCAGCTTGCAGAAGCTGTTCTACACTCAGGACCCGGTTTACCTCTCCACCAGCAGCGCCTGGGGCGTGATGGAAGGTTCCCTGCGGAACCTCTCGCGTAAAAAGGTGCTCAACTGCTGCAGCGGCGCTTTTTCCGACAAGTGGCACGATGTGGCCAAGCGCTGCGGCAAGGACGCCAAGGCCCTGAAGTATGAATGGGGCACGCCGCTCGATCCGGAAGACATCCGCAAGGAGCTCGCGACCGGCGAATACGACGTCATCACGTTCATCCACAACGAAACCTCCACCGGCACCATGAACCCCATCGAGGAGATCATGGAAGTGGTGCGCGAGTTCCCGGAAGTGATCAGCGTGGTCGACACCGTCAGCTCCTTCTCCGCCGTGCCGATCAAGAAGGACGAACTCGGCGTCGACGTGATGCTGACCGGTTCGCAAAAGGCCCTCGCGTTGCCCCCGGGCCTCTCGCTGATCAGCGTGAGCGAACGCGCCCTGAAGCGCTCGGAAGAGCTGCCGGACCGCGGCTACTACTTCGACTTCCAGGAGTTCCAGAAAAACCACGCGAAGGGCATGACCCCCTCCACCCCGGTGATCCCGCTGATCTACGCCCTGCGCAGCAAGCTGGAAGACATCGAGGCGGAAGGACTGGAAAACCGCTATGCCCGCCACGAAAAGCTGAACGACATGGTGCACACCTGGATGGACAAGCACGGCCTCGAGCTGCTGCCCCCGCGTGAGTTTGCTTCCAAGAGCCTCAGCTGCGTCAAGAACCTCAAGGAGTGGGATCTGCCCCAACTGAACAAGCTCCTGAAGGAACAACACAATTGCGTGATCGACGGCGGCTACGGCAAGCTCAAGGGCCAGACCTTCCGCATCTCCAACATGGGAGACGAGACCGAGGAAACGATGCAGGAACTCCTGAACAACCTCGACAAGGTCATCGCCCAACTCGGGTAAACAGCCCCACCCATTACATAAAGTTCTTATTTCAATTACCGAAGCGCGCTTTGAACGAGCGCGCTTCCTCCTTGTATTATCATGAAGAAATTGGTCATAGCCGAGAAGCCGAGTGTCGCCCAGGATATCGCCCGCGCCTTGGGCGGGTGCAAGAAGGTAGACGATCACTTCGAAGGGGATGAATATGTGATCGCCGCCGCCGCCGGCCACCTGGTCGAGCTCTATATGCCTGAGGACATCGACAAGAAGCGCTATGGCTACTGGCGGCTCAGTGAGCTGCCCATCATCCCCGACGCATTTCAGCTGAAGCCGATCGAGGAAAAGCGCAGCAAGGATCGCCTCAAATACCTCGAGAAGCTGATCAAGCGCAAGGACGTCACCGAGATCTACAATGCCTGTGACGCCGGGCGCGAAGGTGAGTTGATCTTCACCTACATCTATCAGGTCACCAAGTGCAAAAAGCCCTTCCGTCGCGTCTGGATGCAGTCCATGACCAAGGACGCCATCCGTGAGGCCTTCCAGCGCCTGCGCGAACCCGACGTGATGCAGGGCCTCCAGGACGCCGCCCGCAGCCGCTCGGAAGCCGACTGGCTGATCGGGATCAACGGCACGCGCGCCATCACCAAGCGCATGTTTGGCCGTGCCCGCCAGGTCGCGACCGTCGGCCGCGTACAGACCCCCACCCTTTCCATCGTCCTGCAGCGCGAGCTGGAGATCCGGGCCTTCAAGCCACGGACCTACTGGCGCATTCTCGGCAACTTCTCCGTCACCGAAGGGGCCTACCAAGGCTACTTCCAGAAGGCCGAGAAGGTGAACAAGGAGGACAACCACGACAAGGCGGACCGCCTCTGGAAAAAAGAAGCGGCGGAAGCGCTCGTCGCCAGCCTGCAGGAAGCCGCCTGGGGCTCGGTCGAGGACACGCGCAAACGCACGCGCCAGAGCTCCGGGCGCCTCTACGACCTGACGTCCCTACAGCGCGAGGCCAACGGCCGCTATGGCTTTTCCGCCAACCGCACGCTGCAGATAGCCCAGGCGCTCTACGAAAAGCACAAGGTGCTGACCTACCCGCGCACCAACTCCCGCGCACTGCCGGAAGACTACATCCCGACGGTCAAGCAGACGCTGGGCAACCTCACCGGCACCTTCGGCGAGATCGCCCAAAAGGTGTTGGACAACGATTGGGTGAAGCCCAACAAGCGCATCTTCAACAATGCGCAGGTCAGCGATCACTTTGCCATCATCCCTACCGGTCAGAAGATCCCCAAGTTGCGCGACGACGAATACAAGATCTTCGATATGGTCGCGCGCCGGTTCATGGCGATCTTCTACCCGCCGGCCGAATTCGACGAAACCGAACGTATCACCACGGTTGCCGGCCACGCCTTCAAAACCAACGGCAAGGTATTGGTAAAGCCCGGCTACCTCGAAGTCTACGGCAAGGCCCAACTGGATCGCTCCCTGCCCGATCTCGTCGAGCAAGACAAGAATCCGGCCTGGCTGCCCGAGCGCCTGCAGCAAACCGGCGCCGAAGCTCCGAAGGACCAGAACGCCCACCTCGCCAAGCCCGAAGACTTCAATCAGGAGGAGGACGAAACCCGTCCGCCGCCGCGCTTCACCGAAGCCACCCTGCTTGCTGCCATGGAAGGCGCGGGCAAATTGGTCGACGACGAGGAGCTGGCCGAAGCCATGAAGGAGAGCGGGCTGGGCACGCCGGCCACGCGCGCTTCCATCATCGAGCACTTGCTGCGCGAAAAGTACCTGGAGCGCGAAGGCAAGAACCTGCTGCCAACCGTCAAGGCCGAGAACCTCTTCGAGTTCCTCAGCGCCGTGAAGGCCGAGACGCTCACGCAGCCCCGCCTGACGGGCGAGTGGGAGCACAAGCTGCTCGAGATGGAGAAAGGCAACCTGAGCCGTGGCCAATTCATGCAGGGCATCATCGACTTGACCAAGAGCATCGTAGACCGTACCCGCGATTTCGAGGAAGAGGATGCCGGTACGCGTGAAACGGCCGTGATTTCCCCAACGGACGAGAAGCCGATGCTCGAGACGCTGCGCTTTTACAAGAGCCAGGACGACGCCCTGCAGGTGCCCAAGACCATCGGGAACCGCCGGATGTCCGAGGAGGAAATCCAGACGCTGGTCCGTGAACGTGTGATCGGTCCGCTGGACGGTTTTCGCTCCAAGGCGGGCAAGCCCTACTCCACCATGTTGCGGCTCGATCCCAACAACAAGGTGATCTTCGACTTCGGCAACGGCCCCAACCAGGACGACGATGGCGAGAGCCTGAATCTGGACGAACTGCGCGTGGTCGGCGTCTTTCCCAAGACCGGTGCCAAGGTCTACGAAACGCCCAACGCCTATGCCTGCGAAAACAGCATCGCCGGCGAGGAAAAGAACGCGTTCCGCATGAGCCGCACCCTGCTGGGCAAAACGGTGCCACCGGAAGAAGTCGAAAAGCTGTTGAAGGACGGCAAGACGAACCTCATTCAGGGCTTTCGCTCGAACCGGACCAAGCGCCTCTTCGACGCCTTCCTGATCCTCAAGGATTCGGGCGGGATCGGCTTTGAATTCCCGCCGCGACCGGCCAAGAAAGGCGCCAAGAAGGCAGCGAAAAAAGCCACGAAAAAGGCGGCCCGCAAGTCGCCTTCCTCGGAGCAATCGGAGTAGCCGGCCATGCCAGACGCGTCCCGGAGAGTGTTTAAGCGACTGCACTTCATCCATCAACCGAAGTGCGGGGGCAATGGACTCTACCGGGCGCTCCTCGAGGCCTGGCAAGTGGAGCCGGATCAGGTGCCCCACTACTTTCCCTTCGACCAGCGCATGGACAGCGTCTACTTCCGGCGTGGGTTCCACTGCTATGCGGAGGCGGAAAGGGGCATCTTCGATACGCTGCACACGACGCTGTCGCTCTATTTCTCGGCCGGCTATCCCGTCATTGGGGACCACCACCCCTTTTCGCCGCGCCTTTTCGAGGCATTTCGTCACAATACCGCCTTCATTACGGTGCTGCGCGATCCGCTGGCTCGAGTCCGCAGTCACCTGCTCTACAATGTGTTCCTGAACCGCGGCGCCAGGCCGGACCACAACCGCCCCAAAGACGCGCCTTTCGACGTCATTGCCGAGCTGGAAAAATCCCTCGGCACTGATGCACTTGAACACATCTCCAACATCTACCTCAAGAATCTAGGCGGGCTGACCCCCACCGACACGGTCGATTTCTCGCCGGTAGAAGCCCTCGGGCGCGCCTTCGCGGCGATCGACCTGCTGGACGTGGTGGGCATGCTCGACGACATGGATCGCTTTGCCTCCGAGCTACAGGAGGTGACAGGCCGGCAGATCACGCTTCCCAACGCCAATCAGACGCGCGATTTTGCCGACAGCCCCGCTCAATACGAAGCCGCACAAGCCTGGGTCCGCCGCCCGGAACTCGAAGCGACCCTGCGCGATCTCTGCCGTTACGATGCGATTATTTACCAATATGCTCGTTACCGTCTAGGGCTCACAGACGCACCGCCGCCGGAAGCGCTTGAGGGCGTAACCGCTTTCCAGGCCTTTTTTGAACACCAGCCGGACGTGCGAATTTCGGGCCGGAAAGCCAGCGGCTGGATGGGAGAAATCGTGCTAGCCACCTTCCCCTGGTGCTACCATCAGGAGCTGGGTTGGCTCAAGCTGCTGGGTAAAGCATCGCCCGATGAGTTCTGGGTGGAGCGCAAGACCATCGGCGAGGCTTGCCTGCGCCGCGACGCCTATCCCAGGCTCTACGCCAAGCAATCTGACAGCTGGTTCCTCGCCTCCGCACCGGGCACATGCAACCAGGGTATTTGGGATTACGCGAACGAGGCATGGATTTCTTAAGCAACTGAACGAGTTGTCCTTGCCCTTCCTCGCTTGTTCCACAAAAAATTTTCCTGAAAACCTTGCCAGTGACTCCACAGCTTCTAATGCTGAGCAGGGTTTTCCATTAGAAACATTCAACAAAGCCTACATTACCGATGCCCATCGCCACTCCCAAACAATTTGCCGCGATGCTGGATGCCGCCCAACAAGGCGGCTACGCCTACCCGGCGATTAACTGCACCTCGATTGCCACGCTGAATGCTGCGATGAAGGCCTTCGCCGACACCAAGTCGGACGGCATCATCCAATTCTCCACCGGTGCCGGTCAGTTCGCCAGCGGTCTGAACCACAAGAATTCCGCCTTTGGGGTCATCGTTCTGGCTGAAGCGGCTCACCGCCTCGCGGAGCAGTACAACGTCCTGATCGGTCTCAACACCGACCACTGCCCCCCCGACAAGGTCGACAGCTTCATGAAGCCGCTGATCGAAGCGACTGCGAAGCGCCGTGCCAAGGGCGAAGGCAACCTCTTTAACAACCATATGCTCGACGCTTCCAACCTGCCGTTGGACGAAAACATGGCTATCTCCAAGGAGATGATGAAGCTGTGCGCCGAGAACGAGATCGTGCTCGAAGTCGAAGCCGGTGTCGTGGGTGGTGAAGAAGACGGTGCCGCTGGCAGCGCTGACACCCCGGAAGAAAAGCTCTACACGACCACCGAAGACATGCTGACGGTTTACGAATCGTTGAATGAGCTCGGTCGCTTTACCTTTGCGGCTACCTTCGGCAACGTGCACGGCCACTACAAGCCCGGCGCCGTGAAGCTCCGCCCCGACATCCTCAAGCAGGGTCAGGACGCAGTCATGGCCAAGTATGGCAAGGGTGCCGAAATGGACCTCGTGTTCCACGGCGGTTCCGGCTCCCTGCTCTCCGAAATCCGCGAAACGCTCGGCTACGGTGTCGTGAAGATGAACATCGACACGGATGCCCAGTACGCTTTCACCCGCCCGATCGTCGACCACATGTTCAAGAACTACGACGGCGTGGTGAAGATCGACGGCGAGATCGGCAACAAGAAGGTCTACGACCCCCGCAGCTACATCAAGAAGGGCGAAGAAGCCATGGCCGCTCGCGTGGCCGAAGGCTGCGACAACCTCCTCTCCGTGGGCAAGACGCTCTACGGCCAGGTGTAGTCGCTTCGACACCTTGCAAGCTTTACCGCCCGGTCATCGCGACCGGGCTTTTTTTGTTTTCGTTCACCTGCAGGGAGGCACCAAATAGGCTTCCGCTCACGGATGAACTGTGCACACTGGGCGGTGATGTCCTTCAAGCGAGACCGCAAATATCCCGCCTACATCTTTGATTGCGATGGCACGCTCGCCGACTCGATGCCGATGCACTTGCTGGCCTGGAACCACGCGCTGGAACAGGTAGACGCACCCCTGCGGCTCGAGCGCGAATCGTTCATGACAGTAGCCGGAATGGCACTACAACAGACGATCGATCATTGGAATCGGCTGCATGATACCGACATCGATGCGGACAAGGTCATCCGCATCAAGAACGACTACGTAAAGAACAACCTCCACCATCTCAAGGGCTTCGACGATGCAATCGCCTGGGCACGGGAACTGAGTGAAGCAGGCGAAAAGTTGGCGGTGGCCTCAGGCGGCACTCGGGAAGACGTGGAATATACGCTACAGCATCTCGGCATCCGCCCGTATTTCCAGGTCGTCGTGACTGCCGACGATGTGGCCAACGGCAAGCCCGAGCCAGACCTGTTTCTCGAAGCCGCCCGACAACTGGGAGTGCCACCGAAGGGCTGCCTCGTTTTTGAGGACAGCCTGCTGGGCAAGGAAGCCGCCGACCGTTGCGGTATGGAAACGGTCATGGTCGACACTTGGCGCGGCTTCGACCAGACCGGCGAATTCGAAGCGTAGCGCCTAGGGCAACCAGGGATACTTCTTGAAGTCCGGCTTGCGCTTTTCCACGTAGGCGCGGTGCCCTTCTTCTCCCTGCTCCGTAAGGTAATAGAGCAACGTGGCGTTACCCGCGAGCTCTTGCAGCCCTGCTTGCCCATCCACGTCGGCATTGAAAGCGCTTTTGAGGCAGCGGATGGCCAGCGGGCTGTGTTGCAGGATCTCCTGAGCCCACTTCACGCCTTCGGCCTCGAGCTGATCGACGGGTACCACCGTGTTGACAAGGCCCATCTCCTTCGCTTCCTGCGCATTGTATTGACGACAGAGGTACCAGATTTCACGCGCCTTCTTCTGGCCGACGATGCGCGCCAGATAGCTGCTGCCGAAACCGCCGTCAAAGCTCCCGACCTTCGGCCCGGTTTGCCCGAAAATAGCGTTGTCGGCCGCGATCGTCATGTCGCACACAACATGCAGCACGTGACCGCCACCGATCGCATAGCCGGCCACCAGCGCGATGACGACCTTGGGCATGGTGCGGATCAGGCGCTGCAGATCGAGCACGTTCAGGCGCGGCACCCCATCCTTGCCGATGTAGCCGCCCTTCTGCTCCCCACGGATCTTTTGGTCGCCGCCAGCGCAAAAGGCGTATTTGCCATCCGTCTGCGGGTTGGCCCCCATCAGCAGGACCACCCCCACGGAAGTATCGTCACGGGCATCCTCAAAGGCCTCGATCAGCTCCGCGACGGTGTCGGGGGTAAACGCGTTGCGCCGGTGCGGGCGGTTGATCGACACCTTGGCGATGCCGTCGGCCTTTTCGTAAATGATGTCTTCAAACTCGCGGACTTTTTGCCATTCCATGATAGACAACACGATCAGGAATTGGGCTCGTTTGGCAATGCGAAGTCGGCGAAGAGTTTTTGCCGGAAGCCGGCATCTCGCTTGCGATCCGTCTGCACTTCCAGCAAGCGCACGCCCCGATCCGGCAGATGCTCGAGCCGCTCCCGTAGCGTATCCACATCTTCGATCAACTCGTGCGCAAGATCATAGGCCGCGGCCAACCGTTGGAGATGGACGGGCTGCGGGGTCGCCCAGAGCGCCTCGAAGTGCTCGTTTTGCTGTGAAATCGGCAAATGCTCGAAGATCCCGCCGCCGCTATTGTTGATGCAGACGATGGTCAACGCGCTCTTGAAGTAGCGTGACGCCGCCACCAGCAATCCATTGGTGTCGTGCAACAGCGCCAAATCGCCGGTATAGAGCAAACCTGGTTTTCCCAAGCCCTGCATGATGCCGAGGGCCGTCGAAAGCGTGCCGTCGATTCCATTGGCGCCGCGGTTGAAGTAGATCCGCCGCTTGCGATCTCCACCGGCCCAAAACCACTCGAAGTCCCGAACCGGCGTCGAACTGGCCACATAAACCGGTGTGTGATCGGGCACCGCAGCCGCCATAACCCGCACTACGGCGCCCTCGAAAATAGCAGGCGGCGTCCCCTTCAGATGGTCCCGCAGATAGGTTCTAGCCTGCTTGTCCGCCCGCAGCCAGCGCACCGTATGCGCCATATCCATGCGCAGGTTGCGGTGTAAATTCTGGGCAAACGCCTCGAGCGTGCAACGGCACGCCACCGAGCGGGTATGAGCGGCGTCACCATTCACATCCCCCGGATCGAGCACGACAGTCGGCAACTGCCGCTCCTGCAACCAGCGCCGCAGGACCTTGCTTGTGGGCAATTCACCGACCTGCAGCACCTGCTCCGGGGTAAAAGGCTGGGTGTTCTCCTGCCGCAGGATCAAGTCATAGCAGCTGATGACGTTCGGAACCGTCTCGGTGTAATGGCGCGCCGGGCTGAGTGCATCGGCGAGGATGGGCCAGTTGGTCTTTTCGGCCACGAGCTTGAGCGATTCAACATAGCGCTCCACATCCAGCGGCTGGGCAGGACCGGCGATGATCATACCGCTGCCGTTGAGTTCGGGAGTCGGTGTGCGCTGCTCTGGCGGCTCAATCGGCTCCAGATGCTTGAGCATCGCTTCAAACTGATCCGCTGAATCTCCGAGATCGACCGGCTCCAACGGCTCGCGGAAGGGCACGTTGAGGTGCACCGGGCCAGCCACAGGGTAGACACACCGCTCGACGGCGTTGAGCAAAAGATTCCGCCAGTAGCGGAGAGATTCCGGCCGGATATCCGGATCTCGCACCTCCGCAAACCACCGGACATAGGTGCCGAAGAGCTTGACCTGATCGATGGTTTGTCCCGCCCGGCAGTAGCGCAGCTCGTCGGGGCGGTCAGCCGTCAACATCAACAGCGGCACACGGCTCTCGCTCGCTTCGATTACTGCCGGCAAGTAATGCGCCGCGGCCGAGCCCGAGGTGCAAACCAGAACCGTCGGCTTACCCGTCGCCCGTGCGAGCCCCAATGCGTAAAAGGCCGCGGAACGCTCGTCCAGCACCGGTGTCAATTCAATGCCGTCTCGTCGGGCGAAGGCGTGTGTCAAGGGCGTCGAGCGCGAACCGGGCGACACGACGGCATGGCAGACGCCCAGCTTTTCGCAGGCCGCCGCCGCCATCTCTCCCCACAACGTATTGACCAGCCGATGGCTCGGTGGTGAAGCGGCCACTACCGGCTGCGACTGCGGATCGGTTTTTCGAGGACCCTCAACCGATAGTTCTAGCTGGTTAGACTGCGAGGTATTGGGGTTCTGGTTCAAATCTGGCACGGAGGTTGTAGATGCTAAAGCTGCCGATCGTGACTTTCCAGCTCGGAATTCGATCCGTGAAGAATTGCACGCAGAAGCGCCTGCATTTTCACCTCGGTCTCGCGCCGCTCCTTGGTCGGTTCGCTGCCCGACACGATGCCTGCCCCCGCGTAAAGCCGGGCGTGGGCTTCGCGGACGAGGGCACTGCGGATGGCCACGACAAATTCTCCGTTACCCGCGTGGTCAAACCAGCCGACCAGCCCGGAATAGAGGCCTCGGGGGAAGGGCTCCATGCCCTTGATCCGTTCCATCGCCTGTCGGCGTGGCATCCCGCCCACCGCCGGAGTGGGATGCAAAGTCTTCAGGATGTCGAGCAAATGCAGCCCCTCCGGCAGGTCTGCCGAGATGGGCGTGCGCAGGTGTTGAACATTGGCCAACTGGACCAGCTCGGGCTGTTTGGCGTAATCCGGGTCGATCCCCAATTCGGCCAAGCCGCTGACCAGCTCCTCGACTACCACCCGATGCTCGTGCAAATCCTTTTCACTTTCCAGCAGCGCCCTGGCCAACGCGGCATCCTGTCGCGCCGTGGTGCCCCGAGGCTCACTGCCCGCGAGCGCCTCGGTCTCCAGACGCCCGTCGTGCACCCGCACCAAGCGCTCCGGCGTGGCACCGATCAGGCTGTGCCCGCTCGTGTTTTCCAGTGAAAAGCTGAAGCAGGTCGGGAAGCGGTTGCGCAAATTGTTCAACGTCTCCAACGGCTTCAGCGGCCGATCGAAGTGCAAGTCCAGCGCACGGGCCAGCACGATCTTGTCGAGCAGCTCGGCCCGGATCTCGTCTACCGCCTCGGCCACCAGCTTCTCATAACCGTCTTCTGCGCCTACCTCGGCCCGCCGCACGAGCTCCCGCGGTTGCGTCGGCGAGGCCTGGTCATAGTTGAAGGTGAGGAACTTCTGATAGGCCGCCCAGATCTTTTCGGTCAGGGCATCGACATCGGCATCTGCGTCCACGCGGCAGTTGGCCACGGCCGTATAGGTGCTGCCTCGACGCCCCACCTGCCAGCGCGGGATAAACAGCGTGGCGGGCGCAAACTCGCCGTCGAAATCGTCGGGGGTGTAGGGAAAGTGAACGTCGCTTTCGCCGGTTTTGCGCGCATCGGGGTCCGGCAGTTGGCCGCTGGACTGGGCTTCCGGCGGCGGCGCCGGCTGTTTGGCATCCGGGAAGAAGGTGAAGCCGCCAAAGAAGTGCAGGCCCGAAAATGGCGCCTCCACGTCTCCCACCGCGACGGTATGGGCCAGGACGTCTTCGGCAAAAGCCTTGGCTTGCGCGAAGCGATCGTTCCCGGACCACTCCCCCTGGACCACCGCCTCTGCACCCGCGATCGCCTCGTTGCGTTGCGGGTGCTCGAGGTAAAAGTGCAGCTCACCCGGCTCATAGATACTCTCCAGCACCGCCAGGGGATCGAGGTGGCGACACGAACGCGAGATGCTGACCAGCTTGAAGTGCTGGTCTTCCTCGGCCGCATCGCGACAGGCCTCCAGGAACTGCCGCAGTTTGTCTTTATCCGGATCCAGGTAGGCGTCTGTCGTGATCACTTCCATGGTTTGGCCCTACTGTGACGCCGAAGCCCCACGACTGCAAGTTGCTGGGCCTCAAAGCTTGCTTGGGTCGGCACCTTCGGGCTCATGGGCCGGGATGCCTTCGGCGAAGAATTGCCCCAGCGCATCTACCAGATAAACGGACATGATGGGCATCTCCTGGCCGGTCTGCAGATCGCGCACCTTCACCTGATGCTGCTTCACTTCCTCTTCGCCATAGATCAGGGCAAACCGAGCCCCACTCTGCCCTGCCAGCTTGAACTGCTTGCCAAAGCTCTGATTCTTCAGCGGGTACTCCACGCTGTAGCCCAGGGCGCGCAGCCGTTGGGCATCATGCAGCGCGATCTTGCGCTCATGATCGCCGCCTACGACCAGATAGATCTCGGGGGCGATGATGAAGTCGGGCAACAGCCCCTTGGACTCGAGCAGATCCGTCAGCGTCACATCGCCCATGCCAAAGCCGACCGCCGGCATGTCCGGATAGCCGAGCTTCTTGACCAGGTGATCGTAGCGACCGCCGCCGCAGAGCGCCCGGCCGGTCAACTGACCGTCATCACCCTTTTCGAAGACTTCAAAAACGAAACCAGTGTAATACGCGAGGCCGCGCACGATGCCGAGGTCGATCCGCAGCACATCGGTCACGCCCAGGCCCTCCAGCCAATCCAGCAGGGAACTCCACTGCCCCAGGCGCTCGTCGACGGTCTGCTTGAGCTCTGTCGCAAGCTCCAGCCCTTCGAAGAACTGCTTGAGTTCGTCCAGAGATCGGATGGCGATCAGCGATTGAGCCTGCTGCAGGAAGCTTTCCGCCTTATTTCCGAAGAGCGGCTCGAGCTTTTCGATCACCGCCTCACGCGGCAGGCGCTCCATCTTGTCCACCACGCCCAGCACGGCCATGGCGTCGTCGCCCGTCTTCCCCTGGCTTTCCAAAAAGTGCAGCCACAGATTGCGATCGCTCAGCCGCACGACGAAATCAGCTCCAGAGAGTCCGAAGACCTGCAGGCAGCCCACGGCGGTCGCAATCACTTCCGCATCGGCACCGACGCCCGGTTCGCCGAATACGTCGCAGTTCAACTGATAGTGCGAGCGCAGGCGGCCCTTCTGCTGCTTTTCATAACGAAAATTCTCCGCGATGTTGAACCACTTGACTGGGCGCTTGAGCGAGTTCGCCTGACTGCCGATCATACGGGCCAGCGACGGCGTCAACTCCGGGCGCAAGGCCACTTCACGACCACCTTTGTCCGTAAAGTTGAAGAGCTGACCGACGATTTCCTCCCCGCTCTTTTGCGTAAAGAGCTCGAGCGGCTCGAGAGTCGGGATGTCGTACTGCTGAAAATTGAAGGAACGTGCGGTTTGGGTCCAAAGGCGGAAAATGTGATTCCGCTTGGCGCAGCGTTCAGGGAAAAAGTCACGAAAACCGGGCAGAGGCTGAAACATGGCAAAGTGGAGCATCCGAAAGGTTGCCGGGGCCTAAGGCAAGCCAAAGCGTGTGCCCCCAAAAGCAAAAGGGCCCCGCGGAGAGCAGGGCCTGTTGGTCAAAATTGAACTGGAGAGAAAATCACTCCTCGGTATCGATTTTACCGAGGTCCAAATCCTTCAATTCGGCCTTCAGTTCCTTGCCAGCTTTGAACTTGATCACGGCCCGCTTGGGGATGATCACGTCTTTTTCTGGCTTGTTGGGGTTGCGTCCGATACGAGATTTGCGAACTTGTACCTCGAAAACCCCGAAATTACGCAATTCGACGTTGCGCCCCTCGGCCAGAGCGTCGGCGATCGTATCCAAGGTGAACTGGACAATCTCACGAACCTCCTTTTGCGGATAGCCCGTCTTGTCGTAGATGCTCAGGACGATATCACGTTTGGTGAGGTTAGCAGCCATAGAAGATTCTGTTGGAGGGGTTGCAAGCGAATTTGAAGTCACTAGTTATCTGATACTTGGAAATGTGTCAAGCCAACCACCGGCTTTTTCCTAAAAATGAGTAAAGACAATAACAAGAACCCGCTCGAGGAACTACAGGACAAACTGCAAGAAGCAATCCGTAGCGGACAGGTGAACATGGACAACCCTTTCGGATCGGGCATCTCACCACAGGGCGGCTCCGGCAGCTCCAGTGAGGATTCTGCTAATAGCGATGATGATACTGTGCTCCAGGCTATCCAGGAATTCAACCGGAAGCCGCGAGAAATTCGGGATTATCTGGATCGTTTTGTGGTTAAACAGCAGGAAGCAAAGCGCGTCCTGTCGGTCGCGATCTGCGATCACTACAACCATGTGAGGCAGTGTATCGAGAATCCCGAGTTGCTGGAACGCGACTACCACAAGCAGAATATCCTGCTGCTGGGGCCGACGGGCGTAGGCAAGACCTATCTCATGCGTACCGCCGCCAAACTGATCGGAGTGCCCTTCGTCAAAGCCGACGCCACCAAGTTTTCCGAAACAGGCTATGTCGGTAGCGATGTCGAAGACCTCGTGCGCGACCTCCACCGGGCCAGCGGGCGCAACGCCGACCTGGCACAATACGGCATTATCTACATCGACGAGATCGACAAGATCGCCTCGGCCAGCAACTCCCAGGGCGGTGGCGGCAAGGACGTCTCCGGACGCGGCGTGCAGATCAACCTGCTCAAGCTGATGGAAGACGCCGAGGTGCCGCTGACGAGTGCGACCGATATGATGGGGCAGATGCAGGCGATGATGGAGGCCCAGCGCGGCGGCAAAGGCAAACGCACCATCAGTACCCGCCACATCCTCTTCATCGTGTCCGGCGCCTTCGATCGCCTGAGCGAAAGCGTCAAGAAGCGCCTCGAAGAAACGCCGCTGGGCTTCGGCCAGCCGACAGAACTGGTGGAACGCGAGGATTCGGACTACCTGCACCGCGTCGAGACCAAGGACTTGATCAAGTATGGCTACGAGCCGGAGTTTGTCGGTCGCCTGCCCGTGCGTGTCGCCTGTGATCACTTGAGGACGGACGACCTCGTCCAGATTCTGACCAGCAGCGAAGGCAACATTCTGGAACAATACCGGCAGGACTTCAAAGGCTACGGCATCGATTTCAAGATCACGACCGAAGCCCTCGATGCGATCGCCGAACGCGGTCACAGCGAAGGTACCGGTGCACGTGGTTTGATGACCGTATTCGAGAAGATCTTCCGCGAGTTCAAGTTCGAGCTGCCGAGCACCGGTATCCAATCGTTCGAGGTGACGCGCGAGACCGTCGAGAATCCGCATGAGGCACTGAAGGCCCTGCTCCGCGAAAACGCGCACCTCCAGCGGAGCGTGCTGCGCAAGGAATTGGAGACCTTCGCCGCGCGCTTTGAGGAAGATCACGGTCTGAAACTCCGCTTTACCGATGAGGCCTGCGATGTGTTGGTCGACGCCGCAGTGGATCAGGACAAGACGATCCGTGCCATCTGCGAAGACCGTTTCAAGGACTTCGTCCACGGCCTCAAGATCGTCGCCCGCAACACGCAAACGGATCAGTTCGAGATCTCGGCCGCCATGGCGCGCAACCCCGACAAGGAGCTTTCGCGCCTCGTGGTGGAGAGTTTCCAGAATCGCGAAGCGGTCCAGCCGGAGGCCGACGACGCGGATCAGTGAGTCATTTCGCCCGCCACCCTCACATCCCGGATGTTGAGGGTGCGCTCCATTTCCTGCTCGATGTAAAGGGCCTGCTCGGGCTTCTCCAGCTTGAGCAGCTTTTTCGTCTCCCCACCGCATAGCTGGGCGTTGACCAGGTAAGAACGGTTTACGCCGTTCTTGGTGCGCGTGATCTTTTCTTCGCAAAAGATCTGCTGGATCTCGCGCGGTTCATACGCCTGATCTTTGGTGAACAGTCGCATCGGCCGCGTTTGCACCGTCACCTTGTCGGGGCTGAAGGTGATCGTCGTCCGGTTGCGGAACTTCGCCAGCGTGCCGTAGATCAAGCCCAACCCGACCGCCAGGTGGATAATACCGAACGCCGCCATGGTCCACTCCTGCTCATGGATCGCGATGCCATACCACATTGCCATGAAGCCGTTCCAGAGCAGACAGAAAAACAACAGACCGTAGGCCGAGGCGGAGCGCCAATCGTAGACCAGCGTCAGCCCGTCGAACGTTTCCTGCCAGCTAAACGGCTTCGGCATCTCCACCTCCGGGCGTTCGGGAGTGGGTGTACCGGCCAGTTGCTGACGAAAGTCGAAAACGGCGTTGCACTCCCCGCATTTGGCGAGGCCACTCTCCAGATTCACGTTTTCCGCCTCGATCGGGGCGGCACAGCGGGGGCAGACGACGTCCATCACGATGAGCAGCATAGGTCCCTCCCGTTCAAGACAACGCTGTTGGTTACCGTTGAGATAAAAACCGTGGCAGAATCGCCCGAGTTAGCCCATATTGGCCGCTTATGACGCAGCCGACTGCATTGGTAACCAACGACGATGGCGTCCACTCCATCTTCTTCCAGCTACTGCTGGAAGCCCTGGAGCCCCATTTTCGCGTGATCATCGCCGCCCCTGCGGAAGAACAAAGCTGGATTGGCCGCGCCTTCAGTCGCCGCCGCAGCGTGCATGTGGAGGAGGTCGAGATCGGCGAGTCCCGCGGCTGGAAGATCGGGGGCACCCCGACCGACTGCGTCAACATCGCCCTTGGGCGTCTGGTCGACGCCAAGCCGGACGTCGTCGTCAGCGGCATCAACATCGGCTACAATACCAGTATGCCGCTCATCCTGAGTTCGGGCACGCTCGCCGGGGCCATCGAAGGCGCTCATTGGGGACTCCCGGCCATCGCCGCATCCCAGGCGCTTCCCGCCGGCGAATTCCGCGAAGCTGCTCGCAGCGGCGGACGCCTGCCGGACGATGGCCTGATGACCGTGCGCAATGGTGCCCGCCTCACGGCCAAACTCGCCCGGGAAATAGCCGGTCGCGACAACTCTGAACTGCAGGTCCACAACCTGAACTTCCCCTACCCGCTCAAGGAGGGCACCGAGGTGGTGGAGACGCGCCCGGCGCGAGTCGAAGCAAGCTGCCTGTTCAGCGCCACGGAGGGAAATCGCTACGATTTTGAATATAACCGCCCACCCGAGCCGGAGGTGGATCACGCCACCGATCGGGCGGTCGTGAGGCAAGGCCTGGTGAGTCTTTCGATTTTGAACTTTTCCATGCTGGCCTAGTCTCTTAAATTAAGGACTTTTAAGGGGGAGCGCTTATCGCAGATCCCGCACATCTCCATTAACTTTAGATAGTACATTATGCCCCTGTTTCGTTCCATCTGGCTCCTCTTGGCACTCCTGTTCGCCGGTCAGCTTGTGCATGCACAAGACGTGTCTGCTGACGACTTTCGCGGCTTCTGGATTGTACGGGAAAGCGCCGGTGACACCTGTGTGATCAATATCAAGGCTGGTGGTCGGCTCTCCTGTTTCTGGACGGGCACACGGACCAACGACATCATTCACGGGTCCTGGGAAGTCGACGGTGACCGGCTGGTTGCCAAGTGGGACTCGGGCGTGACGGATGTCTTCGAAGTATGGGGAGCGTCCTCGCTGGTGCGCAAAAGCTACCAGTCCAGCGATATTTCGGGCGAGCCGTTCGAAGAGGCGCGCGCCACCCGGCTCGATCCGCGGCAAGTGGGCAGCCTGGCTTCCGGTAGTGCCAATTCCTCGGACGAAGCGTCCGACGAGGAGTCCGGCGACAAGCCGCTCGTAGGCGAGGCGGAAGAACCTGAACCCCAAGCCCCGAAGGAGACTCCGCCCCCTGCCCCGCTGCAAAGCAATTACGTGGGCTATTGGGTCATCCCGCAGAGCGGTGGCGGCTTCATGGGCTTTGGTGGCGGCAGCGACAAGTTTTACCTGTTCCTCTCCCGCAGTGGTGAAGCCAAAGTCTCCCTGCGCTCCTGGGACGAAAGTCCCGGCGCTGTCGGCCGCTGGCACGAGAAAAACGGTTCGGCCTACATCGAGTGGAGCGGCGGCACGAAGGACCTGCTGCAACCGGGCACGCAAAGCAATTTCGAATTCCTCACCTACTCGCGCAAGCAAGGCTGGAGCGACAAGCCGAAGCAGGCCCGCAAGGCCGAGCGCTCGAGCGCTTCCGAGGCGGGCCGCCTCTTCAACGCCGGTGACGTGCAATTCCTCTCCGTCGACGACATCCGTGGCAGCTGGAAAACAGTTGGGGAAGACGCCGACGAGCAGTCCATCCAGATCGACGGCTGGGGCCGCGCCGTGCGGACCGGTGCGGATCAGAAAAAGCTGCAGGGCGAATGGCGCCTCTACAGCGACTATCTGGTCATCAACTGGGAAGACGGCTCCAAGGACCTGCTCCGCCCGGGCGCCCGCGGGTTTGTCCGCGAAGTATTTGCGCCCGGCGTGCCCTTGAGCAGCCCGCCCAGCAGCCAGCAACTGCTGGTGCGAGCCAACGGCTCCTAGTCGGAGCTCTTGTCTCCTTCTTCGACGATGCGGCAGGGCAAAAGTGCCGCATCGCGCATCCCGTGGATGATCTTTTTGTCCGCTGGGCAGAAGGTCGCCAGGATACCGGAAAGTGTCGCCTTGTCACCCTCTACAAAGTAGTAAGGGCACAGGCGCAGTCGCCCTTCCATCGTGCGCACGTTCCCATCGTCTTCATAGACGGGATGGCGCAGACGCACCGGCTTGCGATATTCCTGCAAGATGTAGAGGTTGTGATCGGCTTCGGCGATCGCCTCCACGATGCCCTCTTCCCATTCCGCACGGGAAGCGTCGCTGCCGAGCAAGACGGAACGCGCGCCCCAGGCATTTTCGTGGTAGCCACTGAGCTTCAGAATCAGGTTGCGCTCTTTTTGCGACGCTTCGGCCAGCTGCTCCCATTTATAGATGGGCTTGCCTCCGACCTCAGGTCCATCGAGCACGGCGTTGGGCGGCAGGTCTACCGGGTCCATGATCCAGCCTTGCGGGATGATCTTTTTCAGGAGCTTCAGCGAACGCTTGCTCATGTTTTCCCGCCAGTAATCCTCCAGCAAATGATGGTGGAACAGGGCCAAGTTGAGCTTTTCCTCCTGAAAGTGTCGCATCGGCGGCGTCACCTGCAGATTCTGCCCATTTTCCAGCATCTCCTTGATGTAGGGAGCGACCGGGATATTGGGCAGATCGAACAACTCCCAAAAGCGATAGACGATGTCGATCTCTTCCGGGTTGCCGCCCACATCCGCGCACAGGCTGTCGCCGAGCGGCATCACATCGCTGGGGTGAAAGGCGTAAACGCGGTGCCCCCGGCGCTGCAATTCGCTGGCCAGCCAATCCATTTCCGGGCGGTAGGTCGCGGCCTCATCGGAAACCAGGATCGCGATCATCGGCGACGCCTTGCCCGGGCATAGCGACGCCAGCGAGGCATAAAACGCCGTCAGCATCTCATCATCGCCACCAATCACGTTGCCTTGCTCGCGGTAGAGACGATTCAGAAAGGCCGTCAGCCCGATGCCGCCCGGGACTGAGTCCACCTCGGTCAGCGCAAACCCGTCCTCGACCGGCAACAAGTCCGGCCGGATGACCATGGGCTGGGACTGTCGCAAGTTCTTGTGGCGCGCGTGTTCGATCAGCTCCTGCGGCTTGCCGCGATCCAGATACTCAGCCACCCAAGGCGTCTTCAGCTCGCGATTGCGCAAGATGTTCTTGCCATCCGCGGAGCGCTGGTAGAGCAGCTCCACCGCCTTGTAAAACTCCAGGCACGCCTGCCCGATCGCCTCCAGTTGCTGGACCTGCTTCGGGCTCAGCGGCCACGCCTCGGGAGAGAGGCGCCAGGTCTTGTCCTCGAAAAGCGGCTGGGCCGCCGTTGCGTCTTTGATTTCTTGATACGAAAGTTGCTCTGCCATGACAATTCGGTCGCGCAGCAGTCCATCCTGCCGTGTTTAGGATATAGCCGCGAAAGGATACTCCTGCAACCCCAAGACCAAATTGTCTACCTGTTACGGGCCCGCTTTTTCTTCGTCGGGCGCCACTTCGCCGGCTTCAAGTCGTGCGTCGCCTCCCGCCAGATAAAGCGGAACGGCTTCTCAACCCACTCCTCGGCATACGCGATGCCGATCCGCGGCGTCACGTCCACCGCCTTGTCCGGGACGTCTTCGCCGGTCTCGATCCAGAGCCCGTTCGCCGGGACGGCCAACTTACCATGATGTTGCTTGCCGATGCCCAACCCCTTCGTCAGCTTGCCCGGCCCATCCGCATGGCCCGCGCCTCTGAGCAATACTGCCGCCGGATGATCCTGCCGCTCGCAAACGATATTCGCCATCCAGTGGACCCCGTAGCAGAGGTAGATATACCAGTGACCAGGGGCTCCAAACATCACCTGGGTGCGAGGCGTCAGCCCCTTGGCCGCGTGGCAGGCTTTGTCGTCCGGCCCTGTATAGGCCTCCGTCTCATGAATGACCCAGCGGTGAACCGGACCATGGGGATGCTCCCGCAGGCAAAGATAGTCCCCCAACAGTTCGCGCGCTACCTGGAGGGCACTACGCGCAAAAAACTCCGGTGGAAGCACCTCCCCCGGAGCCATCGACTCTAATTGGCGCCAGCTCATCCGTTCCAGAGCGCGAGCAGGTTTTCTGCCGCCTGAGCTGCCGGGACTTCGCCTTTGGCCACCTGCTGCCGGATGCCGACGAGCCGTTCCTTGACCGTCGGGTCACGGAAAAACAGGTCCTGCAGCCCTTCGGTCAACAGCGCATCGAGCCACTCGACCCGCTGCTTTTCCCGGCGGCGTTGGAACTCTCCGCTTTCCCCGGTCTGGCGACGGAAGTCTTCGACCTTCTCCCACAACTCCGGCAAACCTTCCTTGGTCAACGCGGAGCACATGACGGCCTTGGTCTTCCAGCCTTGCGTCGCGGGCGCAAGAAAGGACAGCACACGGTTGAGCTCGGCCTTGGCCATGCGCGCCCGCTGCACATTGTCGCCATCGGCCTTGTTGACGGCGATCAGGTCCGCCAGTTCGATCACACCCTTTTTGATCCCCTGCAGTTCATCGCCGGCACCTGCAATGGAGAGCAGCATGAAGAAATCGACCATCGAGCGGACCGTCACTTCGCTCTGCCCCACCCCGACCGTTTCCAGGATGATGACGTCGCAGCCGAAGGCTTCACAGACCAGGAGCGTTTCGCGGGTTTTGCGAGCAACGCCGCCCAGGTTGCCGCCGTTTGGCGAAGGACGAATGAAGGCGTTGGGGTGCCTCGACAGCTCGACCATGCGCGTCTTGTCGCCGAGAATGCTCCCCTTCGTGACGGAGGAAGAGGGGTCGATCGCCAGCACCGCCAGCCGGTGTTCCTGATCGCACAGCCATTTTCCCAAAGCCTCGATCGTGGTGCTCTTGCCTGCGCCCGGCACGCCCGTAATGCCGACACGGATCGACTTGCCCGTGTGCGGCAACAGTGCGCTCAACACCTCTTGCGCCACTTCCCGGTGTGCGGCCGCGTTGCTCTCGATCAGCGTGATCGTGCGGCCCAGCATGGTGCGATCCCCCGCCAACACGCCCTGGACGTAATCGTCGGCCTTAAGCGCTCGCCGACGCTTAACGGTGCGGGTGCGGGCAGTCGCCATTTCGGTGCCTGCTCTGACAAAGCTGTTGAATCCCTGATCCGGGCCTCCCTCGGCCCATTCCGGGCGGCTGGTTGATTCCTTCGCCATGGCCTTTAGCCAATCGACTGCAAACGCACCTCACAACAAAAACCCGCATCTCTCGCGCCCGGGCCCTTCATTCGAAGCGTGCTAAGGCTGACGCGTGCGCCACTTGTCCATCGCCTCCAGACAAGTCATCAGGCAGGCCACGTTTTGCTCGTCTGCCGAGAGGAGCCGTCCCGAGGACATCGAAGCGATCTCCTGCCCCTGCTGATGCCACCTCCGGTAGGTGTGGCTCATCATAGCTCGCTGTTCGGGTGGAAAATGCGCGCTCTTGAACCCAAAGAAGAAGGTGGCGAGGCTGCGAAGGTCCGGCCAGGTTTCCATTTGCCCGGCCTCCCACATCCTCGATTGCAGCTGCTGAAGCGTCTGTTCATCGCGCAAGCGCCAGCAAGTCTCCCGCAGGACCCCCAGTCGGCGCCGGGTCGAGACTTCTACAATGGCTTTGAATTCGAGCCCCTGTGCTACCATTTCCGCCGCCAGAAAATTCTCGTGGAGCAGCGCTTCAAAGGCCTCCTCGATTGTCAGTGGCTGCAGCTGGCGGATCAGACGCTCGATCGAAATCAGCGGCTGACGTTCGGGCCAATCATCCTTTTCCTCCCGCTTGGCCACGATGTAGCGGCGCGTGTCCAGGCTGATACGCGCGCGCAAAAGCAACTCCGTAAGTCCTGCTACCAGATAGATCAGGTGGTTATCCACCTCCCGACGGACGAAGCGCCTCTTGGCATCGAAAGCGCGTAGCAGCAAGACTTCCTCGGGCAGCGTCAAATACTCAATCGCCACCATTTCTTTTCAAGCTGCGGGAATTTTCAGAGGAATACAAGGCTGCCCAAGTGCGTTATTTGCAATTTCTTGAGGTTCAGGCGCCCACGCGCTTGAGGCCGCACCGATCCAGTGCCTGCTGGCTGATGCTGGCATAATCACCGCGCTCGCACGCGGCCACAAAGCCTTCGGTGTCTGCCTTTAACTCGTCCCAACGCTGTCGGATCGATTCGGCTTCGATGCGGGAGATCCGTTCGTCACCCGCAGCCTGGGTCACGGTCGAGAGCAGGCTGGCAAACTCGCGCACCAGTTGATTCATGCAAGTGACGTAGTCTGGCCGGGCCTCTTCTTCCACTGGTGGATTGGGCAGAAAAAAGCCGTCGGCCTTTTCGGCCATCCAGCGGGCAACCGCATGGTCCTTACTGACCGCGTCGAGCTGGTTCGCACGATCCAGGGGATTCAAGGCGCCACTGTGCTGGTCGTGCGTCGGTTGCGACCACTTGTAGACCAGCGATACCGAGACCCCGAGCTCCCGCGCCAATTCCTTGGGGCTCATCTCGGCCAGACAGCTCTTTACGACCTCGTGCGATTCCATGCCTCCCTTATGCAGGCAATTCCACCAGAGGCAAGATCGGGTTGTCCAATCCGTAGAGCGTTTGCGCGGACGACCCTAGCTGGCGCGGCCTTCGAGCGACTTTTCGATCAGGTTGACCAACTGCTCGGCCCGGAACGGCTTGCCGAGGTAGGTATCGAAGCCCATCGACTCGAAGCGCTCTCGATCCCCCGGCAGCGAAAAAGCGGTAAACGCCACCATCACCGTCTGGTCGTAGCCCTCGATGGCGCGCAGTTGTTCCAACGCATTGATCCCCGTGGTTTCACCGAGGTTGATATCCAGGAAAACCAACTTGTAGTGCCTCTGTTGCGCATGCTCCAGGGCTTCCTCGGCTGTGAGCGCAAAGTCGATCTCGTACCGGTCCTGCAAGAGCAAACGCATGACCTTCACGGTATGTGCGTTATCCTCTACTACGAGGACGGGCCCCTTCTTGACCGCCGACTTGGGCGGCATCGAGTGCCGTGTCGTCTGGGGTTCACTTTGTGCATTCTCCTCCGCATTGCGTTCGGCCAGCGGTAGCGAGACAATGAAAGTCGTACCCTTGTCGGGTTCACTCTGCACTTCGATGCGGCCATTCATCAACTGCACGAGTTGGTGCGTAATCGCCAAACCAAGACCGCTACCTTCGTGGCGTCGGTTCTCGCCGCTGGACTCCTGCTCGAAGGGACGGAAAAGGCGGGTCCGAAAGTCAGGTGAAATGCCTCGACCGGTGTCGCTGATGATAAAGCGGGCACTTTGTTCGGCCTCCTCGACCCGCACCTCAATCTTGCCGTTTTGGGTAAACTTGACGCTGTTACCGATCAGATTGGTCAGGATCCGGTGCAAAGCAGCTTGATCGGCGAGAATGCGAACGGGCACATCACATCCTGTCACCGCGATTTCATTGCCGGCGTCACGCGCCTGTAGTTGCATCAAGTCCACCGTTTCGTTCACCTCGCGACAGATGTCGTGCGGGCTGATGCTCAGCTTTGTCTTGCCGCTCTCAAGGCGAGCGAGATCGAGCACGGAATTGATCGTCCCCAGCAGTCGCTGGCTGTTGCTGTGCAGCAACTCGGCCATATCTTGCAGCTCGCGGTCAGCCTTCTCCTTCAGAATTTCCGCCATACCGATGATGCTGGTCAGAGGCGTACGAATCTCATGACTCATGTTAGAGAGGAAGTTGGATTTGGCGCGGCTCGCCGCCTCCGCTTCTTCCTTCGCCTTGACCGTGGCCACCTGGGCCTGCTTCTGAGAATCGATGTCTGTCGAACTCGCGACCCAGTAGTCTGACGGATCGTTTGGCGAGCGCAGGGGAATAACCCGCGTCAGTTGCCAGCGGTATTCATTGTCCGGGTCGCGCAGGCGGTATTCCTGGGCGAAGTCGACCTTCTGTTCGATCGCCGTTTCCCAGTCGCGTTTCAGCGCAGCGCGATCTTCGGGATAAACGGCTTCAAAGAAGCCTGAGTGCGGATCGAGCCCCAGCCTTTTGGCCAGTGCACGCCAACGCCGGTTCGCGTATGTCACTTCACCCTGCTCATTCATGATCCAGACGTACTGGGGCAGTGAATCGAGACAGGCCTCCCAGCGGTGCGAAAGTCGATCGGCGTGCTGTTCTGCTCGGCGCATCCGCAGCAGCGAATTGACTGTTGCAATCAGCTCACGCGGACGGATCGGGTCACGCAGATAACCGTCGGCACCGCTCTCCAAGCCCTCAATTACGTCGTCCGAGTCGACAAAAGCGGCCGACGTCTGCAGGATCGGAATGGACGAGGTTTGCGGGTTAGAGCGCAAGTGCCGGCATACTTGGTACCCAATCATGTCCGGCAGCTTCACATCCAGAATGATGAGCGCCGGCCCTTGCTCAGCCAGCTGAAGTCCTTCTTCACCGCTGCCGGCCTCCTGGACCTCGTAGCCCGCTCGTTCCAGGTATCGACGCAGCGTATAACGATTCGTCTCCTGATCATCGACGATCAGGATCGTATCTTTGTCGTTCATGTGCATTCGGGCGGAGAAATGTTAAGAGCTTTGGTTAGCTGCTGCAGCGCGCGATCCAGCTCTCGGTTGGCGGTGTCGGCGTCACTGGAATCAAGCTTCGGCAAAATGGTAGATGTCAACTGTTCGACGACATCCGCAGAGACGGTATGGGGGGATTCCGCAGTGTTGACGATAACGGGTATCTTTCGCAAGTGCTCTTGCGTTTTCAGTGCATTCAACACCTCCCAGCCACTCATGTGCGGCATCTGCAGATCCAGGATCATGAGGTCGACAGACTCCGTTTCCAGCTTTTCCAAAGCTTCGCGGCCATCGGCGGCTTCGATGACGACCGGGAAACGCTGCTCCAACATGGAAACGAGCCAATAGCGATAAGCTTCGTCGTCATCGGCCACCAGGATGCGCTGCGGATTGAGCGGCTTAAATACGGCTTCGGGTTCTGCCGGTTCGATGGCCACCACCGGGCTTGCCGGCAACTCCAACCGCTGCTCCGCTTCGCGCGGCAAATGCAAGGTAAAGGTTGATCCCTGTCCCGTTCGGCTCTCCACCGTCAGGTATCCCCCGAGCATCTGCGAGAGACGCTGCGAAAGCGACAGGCCGAGACCGGTGCCCTTGGCACGTTTCTGCAACGGATTCTCGATCTGGATAAATTCTTCGAAAATACGTTCCAGGTTTTCCGGTGCGATCCCGATTCCGGTGTCACTCACCTCAAAGGTCAGGCGATCCGCACGCACACTAACGGTGACTCGGACCTCACCCTTTTCCGTGAACTTGAGCGCATTGGAAACCAGATTGCGCAACACTTGAGTCAGCTTGCCGTCATCGGTATCCCAAACTAAGTCTTCCTGCGGTTCCTCGATCACGAGGGCCACCGGACTATCCTTGGCCTGCAACGGCCGCATCAGGCCCTTGAGGCTGTTCAGAACGGAGCGCAGGGAGGTCGGATGATGGTAGACCTCGAGCTTCCCGGACTCTGCTTTGGTGAGATCGAGCAGGTCGTTCACCAAGCCGAGCAGCGTTTCGCCAGCGTGCTGGATTAGCTTCACTTGCTTGTCCTGCTCTTCCGTCAAGTCTCCGTCGAAGCGGTCAAGCAGCATTCGGCTCAGATTGACGATCGAAGTGAGGGGCGTGCGAAACTCGTGGGTGATATTGGAAAGGAAGCGCTGCTTTACTTCGGCCGAATGGCGGATGGATTCGGCTTTTTCTTCCAACTCCGCATACAGCGCCACGACGCCGCGATTCGTTTCCTCAATCTCCCGGTTTAACTCGAAGCTCTCGTTGCGCCGGAGTTTCAGTTCGCGCAATACATCGAGGACATTCGACGCTTCGAGCGGGGCCCCCAGAATCGGCGTCTGGTCTACCTTGAAAATGAGTTCGGTTTCGTGCTGCTCCAGCTCGAAGCCCAGTTGGGTTGCTTGCTGCGTCAGCGAGGCCAGCCAATCCCCGGGCGGGCTCTGCCAGGCGAACTTCGCGCTCGGGGTAGCCTCCGACTCCAGGCTCGCACTTAAAGGGATCTCTCGGCGAATGCTCTGTTGTACGATTTCATCAAGTAAAGTGAGCGCGCCAAGCTTCGTGGCCCCGTCGATCTCCGCACACTCCAGAGCCTCCCGCCAGTGCTGGACAAGAAGATGGCAGGAAGATGACGATGCTGTGATCTCGTAGTCGGGCATTCGCTAGCTCTAGGCTACAGGAGGGAATACGAGGATGCCAACATCATCCCGCCCCCGACCGAATTGATTGAACAGGATGGATGCCGCCAGCATCGGCGCCATACGCCAGACATTCAGGCCGGGCGGCAACTGCCACCGTGACTGAACGCCGTCGGTAGCCATGACAAACGCCTCAGTGGGATGCAGAGGGTAGACTTGCGAGTGAGCCCGCGATTTTTCGACGCCCACAATGCCGTTGGAGGTTAGCAGGTAACGGTTGCGGGTCTTCTCTCCGATCATGCCCTGGACGTTACCCAGGCTGCAAAACTCTACCTGATGCTGCTCTCGGCTAATCCGGGCCAGCGCAACTGCAGCCCCCCGCGTGCGGCGCAAATCTGCATGCATGCGCTCGATCATTTCTGGCAATTCCATGCGCGCATCACGCTCCACGATCCCGTGAAAACACTCTTGTGCGCACAGCACCGCCTTGGCTGCGTCCGGGCCATGCCCCAACCCATCAGCCAGAAGCGCCAATTCGAAATCCGGCGTGCAGTGCAGCGACCAGGCATCTCCTGAAACCTGTTCATTGGGATGCGGTACCAGCAAACCGGCAAAGTTGCACATGCGCTCACGGACTTTCTGCTCGAGTCGCGAATGCTCGCCCCAGAAGCGCATGAGAAATACCGCCCCCTGGCGCGGCTGGCTGAACACCTCGAACTCGTCGGAAAGGCGTTTCAGAGCCCCCAGTCCCGTGCCCATGGAGCCAGCAGAAGAGTAGCCATCCTGCATGCACTTGGAGATGTCGACCATACCCTGACCACTGTCGATCGCCAGAACATCGAGGTAATGGGTGTCCTGGGAGGCCACCGTCTGGGCCACGATCAGGCCCTTGCCGGCGTGCTTGATGATGTTGCGCGCGGCCTCCTGCACCGTAATCTCGATGCGCGAGGCGGTCGTGTCACCGAAACCATGGCGCTTGGCCAATTCGACTACCTGACGCCGAGCCCAGCCGACATCGGCCCTTTCGACCACCGGTTGGCGCGCAATTGCAGTTCCTCTTAGAATCATAGCCAGCGGGTGATGGAGACCGTAGTTCCTTCCCCGGGAGCCGATTTTACTTCAAACTCGTTACTGAGCCGACGGGCCCCTCCCAGTCCCAGGCCCAAGCCTGATCCCGTGGAGTAACCGTCTTCCAGCGCCTTTTCGATATTCTCGATTCCCGGGCCCTGATCCTGAATCGTCAGGCAGACTCCGGTCCGGGTGCCTTGCTGCTTTTTTTCAATGGTCGCCATGCCTCCTCCTCCATAGATCAGCGCATTGCGTGCCAACTCGCTGGCGGCAGTAACGAGCTTCGTCTGGTCGATCAAAGAAAAGCCGATTTCGCTGGCAAGCTTGCGCACGGCCTGGCGAACGTAAACAACATCGGGCTCTGTCGAGATGGACAGCTGCAGGTGCTCATTCCCGCTCATCGGATGCCTCCTCGTCCCTGCCAGCCAGGAAGCGCCGTAAAAATCGCATGCCTTGATCAATGTGCAATGCAGTTTGCACTCCGCTCAGCGATAACCCAAGCTCTACCAGAGTGATAGCTACCGCCGGCTGCATCCCGACAACGATGGCATGGCAATCCTGGATACGGGCCATGGTGGAAATGTCGGCCAGCATGCGACCGATAAAAGAGTCGACGATTTCCAGCCCGGAAATGTCGATGATCACGCCGCGGGCATGATGCGTCGCGATCGCGGTCGTGAGGTCGTCCTGCAGCTTGACCGCCAGGGCGTCGTCGAGATCTGTCTGGATCGAAACGAGGAGGAACTCTTCGACCCGAAGGATAGGAATGCGATACATGAGGAAACGGCCTAGATGTCCTGAACCTTCTGCCGCTTTTTCTTGAGCGCGAGGGCGAAGGCGTCAGCCAGCGTGCCCTTGGTCGTGACGTTGCCCAACTCGACGCCGAGATGAACGATCGTCTGGGCAATCTGCGGGCGAATGCCACTGATGATACATTCCGCGCCCATCAAGCGGGCCGCAGTCACTGTCTTCAAAAGATGCTGTGCCACGAGGGTATCCACGGCCGGAACGCCCGTAATGTCGATGATCGCGATGTCGGAGCCGGTCGCGACGATCTTTTGCAACAGGCTTTCCATCACCGTCTGCGTGCGCTCGCTATCGAGCGTACCGATCACCGGAAGCGCCAGGATGCCGTTCCAGAGGCTGACCACCGGCGTGGACAGCTCGAGCAGGTCTTGCTGTTGCCGCTGGATAATGGCCTCGCGGGTGTTGATAAAGACTTCCGTCGTATTCAAGCCCAGGCGGTCCAGCAACATGGTGGCCTGCCAGATGTCATCGAGCAGTGCGGTCGTGTCGTTGTCGCCATGTGCTTCCTTGAGCTCGCGAAAGAGCGGGCGCTTGAGGGAAAAGACAAAGGTAGCGGTTTCCGTCGGCGTAAAGCCTTGTTCGCTGCGGGAGCGGGAAAGCTCGTCCAGCAGGTCGCGCAGCTCGTCGTAGGCCGCCGTCTTCTCTGGATTGACGCCGGCAACCTTGATTGCCTTGCGCAGGAGATCGAGAAAACGCGAGGCTTGTTCACGCAGTTCGCTTTCGCGAATCAGGTTGAGAAGACGCCCCCCATCGACCTGTAGCTCACTGATCCAGGTGTCCAGGATGCGGTCGAGGTTCTTCTCGATAACGAGAGGTAAGCGAGAGTCGGCTGAGTTTTGCGGAGAGGTGGTCATGAGAACGGGTGTTGGGAATAGCCCTAGAGGTTTTTTGGGGCTACTGAAAGTGTAAAATATCCCCCGACCCTCTACCAAATGGCCACGTCCCACCGGCTCTCAGCGCGCTTCCACCTTATCGCGTCGCCGGGGGTCCAACATGTGGGCGACCTTGAATCGATCCTCCTCGTCCTCACAGTATTGCTGCCCCCGCCAGACACGCTTGCGCAAACGGATCTCGTTTCCGTCGATCGTAATCCAGTTGTAGGCGTTGGGCTCGCTCTTCAGGCGAGTGGAGGTGGCGGTGGCGGCCTGGATAACCAGAATCCGCTCGACGATCTGGTGCTGGGTCAACGCATGTCCGGTAAAGCCCAGGTGCAGGTGCCCTGACAGCAGCAGGTCCACCCCGATCTCGGCAAACGCATGCAGCGCATCGTGGGCGTTGCCGATAACGCCCCGATCCTTGGCGATATCGGGCACCAGAAATGGGTGGTGCGTCACCACGATCTTCATCTTACCGGCGGGCACATCCGCGAACGAGCGCTCCACGATGCCGATTTGCCGGTCACTGATGCGTCCCTTGGACCAATCCGCATAAAATCCGCCCGCCCGCGCCGTATTGAGCCCGAGGACCGCGCAATTTTCGGCTTCGACAAAGGGGAAAAGCTCATCGGTGAGGTAGCGGCGGTAGCGCTTCAGCGGCTTCACAAAACGCTCCAACAGGTTCCAGTGCGGCAGGTCGTGGTTGCCAGGCACGAGCAGCTGCGGTTGCGGCAGCGACTCGATAAAGGCCTTGGCCTGCAGAAACTCCTCTTTCTTGGCCCGTTGCGTAAAGTCGCCGCTGATCACGAGGATGTCGGGCTTTTGCCGATTCAGGTCCGCCCGCAGGGCTTCGAGCAGTTCGGGCAGCGTCGTGCCAAAGTGAAGGTCCGAGATATGGGCCAGCGTCGTCACAGTCCTAAGCTTTTTCAGTAATGCACTCCTGGCAAGACGCGTCCTCCTCCAGTTGCGGAGCCGTCAACACCTTCAGGCCGCGCGCCTCGATCTTGTAGTGCAGAGGGGTTTTCATGCGAAATACCTCGCCGTCGGTCATGGAACGGACGCGGCGACGGAAACGCGGGCGGATCTCGACTTCCTTGCTCCGGAACGACTTGAGTTCAGGCACCTTGTCCCACCACCCCAGCAAAAGGGCCGCCGTCACCCAAAGCATTTGCCACCGGCCAGGGCTGTCGAAGACGTAAATGCCCAACTGCCCTTCATCGAGCGCCCGCCGTTTGGGCAACTGCCCCAGCACTGCCTCGTCGTAGCAGTTATTGGAGACGATGATCAGGCGGCTGCACAAATTGTGCTTTTCGCCTTCCACCGTCGTCAGCGATACCCGTAACAATGGATAGGTGGCCAGCATGCGGATGCCCGCGATGGCCACCCGGGTCCACTTGACCAGAAAGAAGCGTCCGCGCAAGGATTCGCGCGTCTCGGAGATCCGAGGGTAGACGCCCAATACGGACATACAGGTAAAGGGCACGCCGTTGACCTCGGCGACATCGATTTCTCGTGCTTCACCCTCGATCAAGAGGTCCAGGGCCTCTTCCCAGTCTTCCGGCAGGCCGAGATCCTTGGCCAGCAGGTTCATCGTCCCCAGGGGCAGGATGGCGAGCGTCTTGCCCGTGCCGCGCAACATCTCCACCGCGGTGGCGATCGTCCCGTCACCACCGCCCACCAGAATGGTGTCCGCACCGTCATCTGCGGCTTCCTGCAAGGTCTGCTTGAGGGTGTCGCCATCGACGATACGTGCGTTTACCGTCCAAGCATTTTGCTCGAAGGCCTCAGTGATCCGTTTTGCCACGGCCTCCGCATCCATCTGGATGAGGGTTCCCGAGCGTTGGTTGAGAATGATTTGAAGCCGCTTGGCGGGCATACGAGCACCTTTAGCAGATGTTGTTCCCATTATTGGCACGCTGCTTTCTAGAAGGCAAGGGAACCCAATTCAATTATGGCAGACACGACTACACGATTTACCGAATGGCTGAAAAACGCCTATGGGATGGAAAAGGCTTTCATCGAGATGCTCGAACGCCAGTCCTCCCGTCTCGAGAACTACCCTTTCTTTGCCGAAAAGGTCACCGACCACCTGGAGGCTTCCAAGAAAAGCGCCGACCGCATCGGTCAACTGCTGCAGGACATGGGCGAGAAGCCCGACAGCGCCTTCTCGGGCGTCAGCTCTCTTGCGGCCAAGTTCAGCTCGCTCTTCAACACGACATCCGACCACGAAGCGGTTCAGTATGCCCTCTCCAACTTCGGCTATGTGAACTTCGCGATCGCCTCCTATGTGTCGCTGCTCGCTTCCGCTGACCAGCTCAACCATGAAAAGGCCAAGCCGGTGATCGAGCAGAACCTGAGCGACAAGCGGGAGTTCGCCGACTTCCTCGCCGACAACATCCCGGCGGTGACGCTGCGCTTCCTTGAACGTGAAAGCGTAGCCGCCAAGGCCAAGCGGTAGGGACGGCACCCGCTCTTCTCCCAACCTTCCAGGGCCCCGGTTACGGGGCCTTTTCTATTTTGCAGCGTGCATCTCAGCCCGATTCTCAGCCTGCACCGTGCACCGCCCCGGACCACCGCCAGCAATCCCCTGCCCTCTGAATCAGCGACCCGGAGGACCATGAAGCGGATGGCATGGCTTAGGCTTGATATTCCGCTTATGAGCGAAATCGATTTACTGCCCGTTGACATGCTGAAGGAGCAACTGAAAGAAGCCGATCAGCGCTTTCCTACTCTTACCCTGGCGATGCCGATGGCCAAGGCGGGCCGTGATTCACTTGGAAATCCCACGCGCCTGAAACATAACCTGCAAGACATCGAACGCTTTGCAGAGGAAAAGAACTTCAACCTGCCCAAGAACTTTTTGGAGCCGCTGCAAGGACTGCTCGATAACTACGATTTTTGGCAGCACCAACGCCACGGGCTAGGCATCGTCCTCAACGAGGATTCGCTGGTCGTAGGCGGCCTGCCTTACGAGCCGGACGAATACTGGGCCTTTGACCGCACGATGCGTATCCTCCCCTTCTTGCCCCTTTTCGAGCAAGCCTTGGATGCCTACGTGCTTCTGCTGGCCAAGGGCCATGTCGCCCTTTATCGCCTGCACAACGAACAATTCGAAAAGGTCGATGTGCCGGGCATGCCGACCAGCTTGAGCGAAGCGATGAAGTTTCGGGAGAATATCGACAACCTGCAGGTGCGCTCTCAGAGCCCGACGCCGCAGGTGGACGACCCGAAGTTTTACGGTCCGGGTGGCGACGAGGAACACCAGGAGCGCAAGATCAAGGAGTTCTTCGACCGCGTGGATGCGGCCGTCTGCAAGAAGATCAATAGCAGCAACCTCCCCCTGATTCTGGCCTGCCTGCCCGAACACCACGGGCGCTACGAAAAAGCCAACCGCTATGCCCACCTTGCCAAGAGCTTCGTCGACGGCAACCCCGATGCCAAGAAGCCGGCTCAACTGGCCGAGGAGGCGCGCGAGATCTTGCGCCAGATGCGCAAGGAGCGGCTCGACCAGATCGGCCAGCAGATCAACCAGGAGATCGCCCGTGGCGGGCGTGGAGAGCAGGATCCGCAGCAGCTGGCGCTCGATGCGCACTTCGGGCGCGTAGAAGTCTGTGTCGTCGATCCCCACTTCCGGCAAAACGCTGAAATCGATCCGGAAGAAAACCACGTGAAGCTCCTCAACGGCGAAGTGAAAGCCGAGGCGACCGACCTCGCGGACTACATCGCGCGGGAGACCATTCGCAACAGCGGACACGTGATTGCGGCCGACCCGCATGACATCCCGGGAACGCGACCTTTTGCCGGGCTACTCCGTTACTAGGGAAAGCTGACTTGTCAAACAGCGCGCGCTGCTCTACATCTGCAGTATGGCAGACGCGCTTGTTTTAACCCTTCTTGGCCCTGACCGCCCCGGTCTCGTCGAAGATCTCGCGGCGCTGGTTTCCTCTTGCGGAGGCAACTGGCTCGATAGCCGCATGAGCCATCTCGGCGGTCAGTTTGCCGGGATTTTGCGTATTACAGTCGCAGCCGATCAACAAGAAGAGCTGCAAAATGGCTTTGCCCAGCTCCGTGAAGCCGGGCTTCAAATCAGTGCCATGCCGGACGACGCTCAAGCGCCGTTCGAAGCACTCAAGGCCGTCAAGATCCAGGTAACCGGCCAGGATCACCCGGGTATCGTCCGGGATCTGACGCATGTCCTGGCCCAGCACGAAGGCAATATCGAAGAGCTGAACACCTGGACCGAAAATGCGCCCTGGTCCGGCGATGTGCTCTTCTGCGCTTCGATCGAAGTGCAGATCCCCGCCGAAGTTCCTTCGACGGAGCTGCGCACGTCCCTCGAGTCGATTGCCCAGGATTTGATGGTGGATTTGCGGCTGGAAGCACCCCAGCCCGAACTCGCCTAGCTAAAGAACATCAGTGAAGACTTGAGCGCTTGCAGCAAGGCCTGCGCAGCCTGTTGCGGCGTCAGTCTTTGCTGCGTGCCGGTCTGGCCGGTAGTCGAAGAGTGCGAGGTGGGAGCGGGAGCCGTGGTGACCATGAGGCCACGTTAAAGCGCGCCCAGTTTTCTCGTCAGATAAAACAGGACCGACGGTATGCGCGCCGGTCCTTCGGTGAAAGATCAGGACGAAGTGGACTGGAACGGGGTTAGCCCTTTTTGGCCCAGCTGTCCTTTAAAGAAACCGTTCGGTTCCATACCCACTGATCGGGAGTGCTGTCCGGATCGAGGCAGTAGTAGCCCTTGCGCTCGAACTGCACAATGTCGCCCACCCCGTGCTGCGCCAGCTCAGGCTCCCCATATGCGGTGATGACCTGCAGGGACTCGGGGTTGAGGTTGTCGAGGAAGGTGTGGCCTTCTTCGACGTCCTCGGGATCGTCGCTCATGAAGAGGTGATCGTAGAGGCGGCCTTCGAATTTCACGTTTTCCGTCGCGCTGACCCAGTGGATCGTGCCCTTGACCTTGCGGTTGTCGGGGGTGCTGCCACCGCGGCTTTCGGGGTCGAATTCCGCTTCGAGCTCCACCACGTTGCCGGCCTCGTCCTTGATGACCTTGGTACAGGTGATGTAGCAGGCATAGCGCAGGCGCACTTCGCGCCCCGGTGCGAGGCGGAAATACTTCTTGGGCGGATCCTCCATGAAGTCGTCGCGCTCGATGTAAATCTCACGCGTTAGCGGTACCTTGCGCGTGCCAAAGGACGCATCGCCGGGATGATTCGGCCCTTCATACCACTCCGTTTCTTCGGGAAAATTCGTGATCGTGACCTTGATCGGGTCCAGCACCGCCATCCGGCGCGGCGCGCGGCTCTCGAGATCCTGACGCAAACAGTGCTCGAGCAGCGCAAAATCTGTGCGGCTGTTGAATTTCGTCACCCCGACGCGCGCCATAAAGTCCTTGATCGACTCGGGCGTGAAGCCGCGGCGGCGCATCCCCCGCAGCGTGGGCATACGGGGGTCGTCCCAGCCATGGACGTGTTGCTCTTCGATCAGCTGACGCAGCTTGCGCTTGGTCACGATCGTGCGGGTCAGGTTGAGACGCGCGAACTCGATCTGGCGCGAGGGAAAGATCTCGAGCTTTTCGATGAACCAATTGTAGAGTGGCCGGTGATCCTCGAATTCCAGTGAGCAGAGACTATGCGTCACGTTTTCGAGGGAATCGCTTTGGCCGTGCGTGTAGTCATAGGTCGGATAGATGCACCACTTGTCGCCCGTACGGTGGTGGTGCTGGCGGATGATGCGGTACATCACCGGGTCCCGTAGGTTCATATTGGGGCTTGCCATGTCGATCTTGGCGCGCAGCACCTTGCTGCCATCCGGAAAGTCGCCGGCGCGCATACGCTGGAACAGGTCCAGGTTTTCCTCCGGCGTGCGGTCGCGGAAGGGGCTCGGCTTGCCCGGTTCCGTCAACGTGCCCCGGTTCAGGCGGATTTCTTCCCCGTTCTGATCGTCGACGTAAGCCAGGCCCTTTTCGATCAGGCTGCAGGCCCACTCGAAGAGCTGCTCGAAGTAATCGGAAGCGTAGCACTCCTTGTCCCAGCTCCAGCCCAGCCAGGCAATGTCTTCCTTGATGGCGTCGACGAACTCCGTCTCCTCTTTCACCGGGTTGGTGTCGTCGAAACGCAGGTTGACCTTGCCGTTGAACTCGCGGGCCAGACCGAAGTCGATCGTAATGGCCTTGGCGTGTCCGATGTGCAGGTAGCCATTGGGCTCGGGCGGAAAGCGCGTCTGAATTGCTTCGTGCTTACCCGACTGCAAATCTTCGGCAATGATGTCGCGGATAAAGTTGCTGGGCTTTTTGTCTTCGTCAGCCATGGGAATGCATACAGAGTTGCGGATTGAACGACGTCGTCAACCGGAATGACGTTTTACCGCGGGTTCTGCAGTCTGGAATGCGAGGCAGGGCGTTTGGAACGAGATATGCGTCTTCAACCGTCCATGTGGCAGACGTTTATCTACGGCTTGATCGCTTCGAGCGCGCTTCTGCTCGGCGCGGTCATCGGCACTTACTGGCGGCCCTCGAAACGGATCACCGGCGTCACCCTCGCCTTTTCCAGCGGTACGCTCATTTCGGCGCTTTGTTTCGAGCTGTTTCCCGAGGCTGCGGAGCAAGGTGGCTTCTGGCTTAGCGGCATCGGCCTGGTCGCGGGGGCGGGCGCGTTTGTGCTGCTCGACGCTTGGCTGGACCGCATGGCTGCGCCAAAGGCAGGCCCGGAAGAACCACAGGAGCGCAAGGTGGTGCAGGAAGCCAGCCGCGGCGTCGGCCTTTCGTTGCTCGCCGGGGTGACGCTGGACGGCATCCCGGAAAACCTGGCCCTGGGCGTCTCGATTGCCAGCGGCCTGAGCCTGCCACTGCTGGTCGCGATTTTTGCCAGTAACCTGCCTGAAGCGCTCGTGGGCGCCAACGCGATGCGGGATGCCAAACGTTCCAAGCGCTTCATCATTGGCATCTGGACCGCGACGACCATCCTCTTGACCCTCGCCACAGTGGGCGGAGACGCCATTGGTGAATCCCTGAGCCCCGAAATGCTGTCGCTGCTGCTCTCCTTTTCCGGTGGCGCCGTGCTCGCTTCGCTGGCCGACACCCTGATGCCGGAGGCCTTTGAGCACGGCAAACCCTGGAATGCGTTCGGCACTGCGGCGGGCTTCTTTATTTCCTTCGTCCTCGCCCATCAGGGCGCGGGCGGATAAACAAAACGAGGTGTCCCCAGATTGGGAGCACCTCGCAGAAAGAGCACAAGAGTCGCGCCGCTTAGGCGTTAAGCGCGGCTTCGCGCTTCTCAGCCTTGCGACGCTCGTTGGAGTTCAGGATACGCTTGCGCAGGCGCAGGTGATTCGGCGTGGCTTCGACGTATTCCTCCGAGCTAATGTACTCCAGCGCGCGCTCGAGCGAGAAACGCAGCGGCGGCGCGAGCTGCACGTTGTCGTCCTTGCCCGAAGAGCGCATGTTGTCCAGCTTCTTGGCCTTCGTCGGGTTGACGGGGATGTCTTCCTTGCGCGGGTTCTCGCCCACGATCATGCCCTCATAGGTCTTCTCGCCCGGCCCAATGAAGAGCTTGCCGCGCTCCTGCAACGCCATCAGCGAATAGCCGGTGCTCTCGCCGATGTCCATGGAGACCAGCGTGCCGGTGTTGCGGGTGCGGATTTCGCCAGCCCAGGGACTATACTCCTTGAACAGGTGCGACATCACGGCACGGCCGGAGCTGATGTTGAGCAAGTCGAACTCAAAGCCGATCAGACCGCGGGTGGTGATCGTAACCTCCAGGTTGGTACCGAGGGCCGTCTGGTGCATGTTGTCGATCCGCCCCTTGCGGCTGGCGAGATTCTTCATGATGTCGCCCAGGCACTCATCCGGCGTTTCGACCCAAAGGGTTTCGTAGGGTTCCAGCGTCTCGCCGTCGTCACTCTTTTTGGTGATGACCTTCGGACGAGACACGAGGATTTCGTAGCCCTCGCGGCGCATCGTTTCGACCAGCACGGAAACCTGCATGGCGCCGCGGGCCACAATATCGAAAGTGCCGCCGAACTCACCGTCGCTGATGCGCAGGGAGATGTTGATCTTCTGCTCGCGCGCCAGACGGTCGCGGATTTGGCGAGACGTCACATACTTGCCGTCCTGACCGGCCAGCGGACCGTCGTTGACCGCAAACATCATGGAGATGGTTGGCGGGTCGATTTCCACGAAAGGCAGCGGTTCGGCCGTTTCGTCCGCCGTCAGCGTCACGCCAATATCGACGTCTTCAAAACCGGCCAGGCCCACGATATCGCCTGCCTCACCCACCGGCGAGTCGGAGCTGGTCAGGCCTGAGTAGGTGAAGACCTTGGTGATCTTGGTGCGCTTCTTGTTACCCTCGCGGTCGAAGACAAAAATCGAGTCGCCCGCCTGAATCTTGCCAGAGGAAACCTTGCCGAGCGCCACCCGGCCCACGAAGTCGTTCCAGTCGATGTTTGAAACGAGCATCTTGAACGGTTCATCGGGTTCGGCCTCCGGGCCGGGGATATTGTCGACGATCATCTGGAACAGCGGCAGCATGTCCTTCCGCTCGTCTTCCAGTTCGTGCACCATGAAGCCATTCTTGGCGCTGCCATAGACGAACGGACAGTTGAACTGCTCCTCCGTCGCTTCCAGCTCCATCAGTAGCTCGAGCACCTGATCGTGCACCTTCATCGGGTCGCTGTTCTCGCGGTCCACCTTGTTGATGACCACGATCGGACGCAGCCCTTGCTGGAGGGCCTTGCGCAGCACGAAACGCGTTTGGGCCTGCGGGCCGTCATAGGCATCGACCAGCAACAGTACGCCGTCCACCATCTTCATCACGCGCTCCACCTCACCGCCAAAATCGGCGTGGCCCGGCGTATCCACGATGTTGATGATATAGTCGTGCCAATGCACGGACGTGTTCTTGGCTTTGATCGTGATGCCCTTTTCCCGTTCCAGGTCCATGCTGTCCATGGCCCGTTCGGCCACCTGCTGGTTTTCGCGGAAAGCTCCGCCCTGGCGCAGGAGTTGGTCGACCAACGTGGTTTTCCCGTGGTCAACGTGAGCAATGATCGCAATATTGCGAATGTGAGCGATGGTCGGCATGCCTGAATTTCGTTAAGACAAAAGCTCCAAGATGACAGATCCGGCCAGCGTGGCAAGGCTGCTTTTGACTTGAATATGATTGCCAATGCGCCGCCATGAGTGAACATGCCCGCACATGAAGTCCCGCGAACGCATGCTCGCCGCCCTTTCCTGCCAACCGGTGGACCGCCCGCCCCTCTGGGTGATGCGCCAGGCGGGCCGTTATCTGCCTGAATACCGGGAGTTGAAAGCCCAACACGGCTTTCTGAAGATGGTGCGCACGCCGGAGTTGGCAACCGAAGTGACCCTGCAGCCGCTGCGCCGCTTCGAGCTGGATGCCGCCATTCTCTTCAGCGACATCCTCGTGATCCCCGAGGCGCTGGGCCAGCCCTACCGCTTCCGCGAAGAAGGCGGCATCGCCATGGATTACCGCCTCGCGGCAGCGGCTGATATCGAACGCCTCAAACCGGCAGACGCGGTCCGGGACGCCCTGGAATACATGCCGGCGGCGCTGCGCATCCTGCGGGAGGAGCTGGGCGACCGAAAGGCGCTGCTGGGCTTCGCGGGGTCTCCGTGGACGCTCGCCACCTACATGGTCGAGGGCGGTTCCAGCAATACCTACAGCCAGATCAAGACCCTCTACTTTGAAGACAAGGCGCTCTTTGAGCAGCTGATGACCAAGGTAACGGATGCGGTGGCCACCCTGCTGAACATGCAGATCGAGGCGGGCGCGGACGCGGTGCAGATTTTCGACTCCTGGGCGTCGGCCTGCCCCGGCAACCTCTACACCGACCTTTCACTGCGGTGGATCTGGCGTATCATCCAGCAACTGCCCGAAAGATTCCCGGTGATCCTGTTTGCCAAGGGCGTCGCCCATCAGCACGCGCAACTCGTGGCCACCGGCGCGTCTTGCCTCGGCGTGGACTGGACCGTCGATCTGCCTACTTTCTCCCGCCAGCTGCGTCCCGATGTGGCAGTGCAGGGCAACCTCGACCCGGTGCTCATGACCTTGGAGCCCACCCACGTGGCCCGCGAAGCCCGTCAGCTGGTCGAGCGCATGCAAGGGCGCCCCGGCTTCGTGCTCAACCTGGGGCACGGCATCACGCCGCAGGCGAAGGTCGAATCAATGCAAGCTTTGGTGGACGTCGTCACCTCTTTGGCCTAAAGGTACTGCCATGCTTCCCCGCGCCCTAGTGGAAAAATACCAGCGGCCCGGTCCGCGCTACACGTCTTACCCGACGGCGTTGCACTTTACGGACCACGTGGTTGAAGATACCCTCATCGCCGAAGCCGCGGCGGAAACCGGCCCCCGGTCGTTGTATTTCCACCTGCCCTTTTGCGAGAGCCTCTGCTGGTTTTGCGCCTGTGCCAAGGTCATTACGCAAGACACGACCAAGGCGGACCGGTATCTGGATGCGCTGGCCCGCGAGATGGATGCCTACATCGCGGTGACAGGAGCGGAGCGGCCGGTCGAGCAGCTCCACCTGGGCGGTGGCTCGCCGAGCTTCTTCACGGTGCCTCAACTAGGCCGGTTGCAACGACTGGTAGAGGAACGCTTCCAATACACGCCAGATGCAGAACTGTCGGTGGAACTCGACCCGCGCACGGTCGATGCAGACAAGATCGCCGTGTTGGCCGAAGCCGGCTTCCGTCGTGCGTCCTTTGGCGTTCAGGACGTTGAGCCCAAGGTCCAGCACGCCGTCCACCGCATCCAGCCGAGCAAGATGAACCGGCAGTGCATCGAGCAAGCCCGCGGCGCAGGCTTCACCTCGATCAACATCGACCTGATCTACGGTCTGCCGGAGCAAAGGCCCGATTCCTGGGCGCGGACGCTGGATGAGGTGCTCTCCTACTCGCCCGACCGCCTGGCCGTCTTTGCCTATGCCCATGTGCCTTGGGCCGCCCCGGCGCAACGTATTCTGGAGAAGCGTTCGCCGTTGCCCGATGCCGAGACGCGACTGGAGATGCTCGAGATGGCCAATGAGCGTCTGCTGGCCGCAGGATACCACTTCATCGGCATGGACCACTACGCCCTGCCCGACGACGAGCTTTCGGTCGCCCAGCGGGAGGGCTCCCTCCACCGCAACTTCCAGGGCTACAGCACCCGTGCGGGGCGTGAGATCGCCGGCTTCGGGATGAGCGCCATTTCCCAGACCCACGGGAGCTTTCGTCAAAATCTGAAAGACCTGGAGGCATACTACGCTGCAGTCGAAAAAGGCGAATGGCCCCTCGAACGCGGCTACCTGCTGACGGAAGACGACCACATCCGCCGCTACGCGATCATGGAAGTCATGTGCCACGGCCAACTGCGGTGGGATGACTTGCGCGAGCGTTTCGGCATCGAACCCACGGCTTACTTCCAGGAGGCGTTGCCCCAGCTCTCGACGATGGAAGAAGACGGGCTGTTGACGCTCAACGCGGAGGAGGGCTTGAACGTTACGCACATCGGCTGGCGCCTCTTGAGAAATATTGCGATGACGTTCGACGCCTATCTCAAGCCGCAGGAACAGCGTCACGCCCGCACGATCTAGGGGCAAAAACCCGGCCAATGCCGCCAGTTTACGTATGCATTTTGCCGGAATGAACCCTCTTTTCGCAAAAACTAGGTCAATATAGGTGTATTTTCTATAAAGCGTTTTTCCGGGAATTGACTATTCTGCGTTGGGGCTCTTTAAGATGAGTTAGATGGTCCGATGTCCTCTACTCCGACCCGGAGTTCCCATGCTGCGAGATCTGCGTCATCCTGAGAAAGCTCGCCAAGGCTTTACGCTGGTTGAGGTCGCCATAGGCATGGCGATCTTCTCTATCGTCGCCATGGCGGTGTTGGCGGCTTCGATGCGCGCCTATAAAGATGCGGAAGATACCAACCGCTACCTGGCCGCCCATGCGCTGGCGATCAGCGTGCTGCAGCAGTTGGCGTCCATGCCCAAGACGCAACACTCCGACGCCGTGCTCATGCCCACGTCGCAAACCTACACGGTTTACGACTCTTCGGGTCAGGTCATCAACCTGATGATCGATCCGCCGGCGCCCATCACCACCCACCTCTTTTCGACCCTGGCGCAGGGTGAGCGTCACGCCACCGCCCAATTCGAGGTCACGATCGACCTGGATGTCGCCAAGGTCACCGACTACGACTGCTACCAGATCAACGTGGCCTGCAGTTACGTATCTCCTTCCACCCACCAGACGAAGACGGTGGAAGTCAGCACCCTCACCCCGAGTGTCGTCGAAGACAACTAATGATGCGCTCCAGCCGATCTTCCCGCGGTTTTACATTATTGGAAGTGATGGTGGCCGCCACCATCCTCTTCGTGCTCGTAGGCTGCATTGCCGTCTTCATGCTCGAGGTCACCAAGACCTATTACGGAGCGGTCGCCAAGACCGACTATGCCGCCAGGGTCCGTGAGCTTTCGCAAGATATTGGCCGAGACATCATCAGCGCCAATGTCTTTGTGGTCTATCCTTCACAGGCAGATGAAGACCACGACTCCGAAGCGGACGAATGCAGCAATGACGTAGGAGGCCGCTTGCTCGTCCTGGTGCACGCCACCCTGAACATGGACGATACGCTGCCGGCCTATGACCGCATCGACCGCATCATCGCCTATGCAGTCGATACCACATCTCCCGTGGTCGACGGTGAAGGCAAGACCATCGGCTATCCGCTCTTCCGCTACGAACTGGAGCCACCTGCCACCGAAGATTGGATTACAGACGTCGCAGGGTACTACGACAACGTCTACACGCCAGCCGGCGCCGTCAACATGCCGACAGGCATCACCGAGTTTCTCGACTACGTCGACAAGGTGCTGGATACGACTCCCGAGTACATCCTCACCGTAGCAGGTGAAAACAGTGAGGCAGACGAGGACGGGAGCACGTTCGACGTTTCTGAATCTTTCCTGATTCGCCGCGGCAAAACCGTCACCCTCACTCTCGGCGTCGTGGCCAGCAACGACAACATCGTCGACTCCGATGGCGACGGCAAATACGAGGCCAAAGCGACCAGCATCGTCACTGCCAACACGCTCAACCTTTCCTTCACTCCCCGGGGAACCTCAGAATGACGAAAAGCCAACTGCTGCAAAACCACCGCCGAGGATCCGTCTATGTCCTGATCCTCATCATGTCCGCTGCGTTTGGGATGCTCGTCTATTCGATGCTCTCCCTCCAAAGCAGTGAGCTGAAGAACAATTACTCCTATACCCTGCAGAAGCAGGCCCGCCTGGCCAACGAGTCGCTGTTTTTTCTCGTTTGCGAGCAATTGAAGGACATCTACGACAACAACACGGCATCGCTTCAGCCCGGCTCTTCCGTTACCATCACCATCCCCAAGGAACAGCTCGAGGCCATGCTTCCCGCCTCACTGCACGCGAGCTTCAAGTATGAGAGCGATGGGGTCGAAGTCGTCGTAGGCAGTCTTTCCGACTGGACCTTGCGCTTTGTCGGGAGCGACGTCCCCGGCAGCGAAAACAGCCAGTTCTTGAACCAGAAGCACTCCTACCGCAGCGTGCCGGTTTTGACCAAGGTGACCCTGATCGGTTCCAATGGAGCGAAGGCCGTCAACTGCGCACGCAGCGTGTTTGCGGTCAAGGCAGCCCCGCTTACTTCCTACGCTATCTTCTACAATCAGCTTTTGGAGTCCTACGCGGGTGGCGATTTCACGGCGGCTGGGCGTGTGCACGTCAACGGCGACTTCTCCACTGCCAACAACGCGTCCAACGCCTTCCATTTGTATTTCGACCGGGTGACCGTAACCGGGAAGCACTTCATGGACGACTTTCACGGCAATTCCGACTCCCGGATCATCGCCTTTACCAATGGCCTCACCCGCGCCGATGGCTCCCCGTATTTTGTGGCGCTGGAAAACCGCAGCAACAGCAAGAGCATCCTGAACAATTTGTACACCGTCAGTGCCTTCAACCCGGGTGCATTCGACTTTGGGGAGCTTCAGGGGAGATCGGAATCGGGCTACCCTTACCGCTCTTGGATGGACAACCACTTTTCCGAAGTCGGTGACAGCCATTGGTACGACCTGGCGCTGGAGAACTGGAACGGCTACCTCAAGACGGGTGTTCACGGCGTGCAAAAAGTCACGGTCCCGGGCATGGAACGGTATGAAGTTCCAGAGGGATCAAGCTTTACGCCCACGAGCGAAGACTACTGGAATACTTCCTACCAGATGATCCAGCCCGTGCGGGAAGCCGACTCGGAAGACTTCGCGGTAGACAATGCGGACCATGCCGCCAACCTGACCCGCGAACACAACAAATTTGCCTATAACGCCGGACTCATCATCGAGGTGGACGGCCATTCGGGCTACGACGGTTATGGCTACGTCGACCTCGATCCCGCTACCGTGTCTTTCAAGGCCTACACTTACAAGCGAGATGCCAAAGGAGACGTCGTCTACAATGGCGACGGCACGCCGCAAACCGTAGACGTAGGCGATCCGGTGGCCCTGGGGATTGTAAAACTCAACCGCTACTCCGAGGACCCCTACGATAACTCCCTCGTCACGAGTGGCATGTATGACAACCGTCGCAGGGAACATGTGAACCTGGTCGAAGTGGATGTCGGCAAGATCAAGGAGATCGTGGACGACTACAACGATCTGGACAGCACCGAACGCTTCACTCAGGACCCGGTTGGCGGCGACTTGAACAACGGATTCTGGAACGGCAGCGTCTACGTACAGTTCCCCTACGCCTCCAAGAGCCGCATCTGGGAGGGTGACGACAAACCGACCCACGATGGCATTCAGCGCTCCGTCGGCAACTATGGACTCTATGTGCACAATGGTCAGGAACTCCCCGAACAGGGCCTGACCATCGCAACCAACAACGTCGTCTACCTGTCCGGTCACTATAATGCCGACGGCGATCCCACGACCGGCGACATGCAGACGCCGGACGATGCGGACGAACCGCCGGCCGCCATCGCAGCGGATTCCGTCATTCTGCTCAGCTCGGCCTGGGAAAGCGACGAAAGCTGGCGCTACAGCAAGAAGGGCTACAGCGACCGCAAGGCCGCCGCGACCGAGTATTCCACCGCTCTCATTACGGGCAACGTACCTACCGGTCGCCAGACGAGCACGGGCACGAGCAGCAATAGTGGTTCCATCGCCAATTTTCTGCGGTTTTACGAAAGCTGGCAAAACAACAGCAGCCGCATGTGGGACTCCCATTCCGAAGGGATCGAGGCCCTGGTTCGCGGCTCGATCGTCTGCATGTGGGACAGTGAGGTCGCGGAAGAAAGATGGCCCGGGCACTCGAACGTTTATTACCGCCCAGCCCGCCTCTTCGGCTACAACAAGCTGTTCGACAGCCGCGTTCCCCCAGGCATTCCGCTGGGCGGCTTCTCCGGACCAGGCTATTTCAGTGAGATCAAGCAGTCAGAGTGGGATGACGCCGTCGCGGAAGTGCGTCCGACCACTCCCACAGAAGCTTAGCCCCAGCCAGTCACATCCCATGAAGAAGCATTATTTGAAGGCGACATTGCTCGCCGCGGCCTTGCTTGGGCCAACGTTCGCGCTTCAGGCCCAAACCGCCCGTAACGCACCAGACAAGCAAGCCCAGGTCGAAGCCCCCTACGCCGACATTTCAGGCTCTCCGATCCTCCTTGGGGCCGATACGGCCAGCTCACGTTTCTACGCTGAAAACGAAACGATCGATGGCTATCGTTTCGACTATCTTGCCATTGCCTTTGGCGACTTCGTGCTGCGCTATCAGTATCCCGCCGAAGGCTTCCCCCTGCAGACGGCCTCGGCGGTGCCACCCTTTGCCGCCGTTTTGCGCCTCCCCAACGTGCCGGATACGTTTGTCGGAGTGGCGTATTTTCGCAGCGCGCCGATGCCAGACCTCAAGGAACCCAGTCAGATGCGCTACCTCAAAGGGGTGATGGCAACCGCGCCCGAAGGTCAGCATGTCGAGATCCTGAAGGGCCCGGTCGAAGGCAACCGTGGGACCGTACTCTACGGTATGAACACCCGCGAGTTTGAATACGTCTACGTCGGCAATGAAGACGGTGCAGTTCTGCGTCACGTGCAGGAGTATCTGACCGAGGTAGGTGACGGCAGCTGGATCTTGAGCCGCTATGAAGGTGCGCCGCGCGCATTCGATCAGATTTCCACCGCCGCCAATCAGTTCCTGACCCAGATGTACCGCAAGCCGTAAAGAGGTATATAACCCAGGCACCCACCGGAGCGTCCTCATTGGCGCATGCAGTTGTTATGTAGGTGCTTATTAATAGCACTGGATCTTCAACTTCATCATTTACTAACGCGTTCTGAATAGCTATGCGTAGAGCTAACTTACCACGTATTGCTGTTGACTATGAAGACGCTTTGCTTCCTGCGCCGCAAGACCGGCTCGATCTATGTCTTGATCCTGTTCATGTCCGCCGCCTTCGGTCTGCTCGTTTACTCGATGCTGTCGTATCAGAACAGCGAGCTGATGAACAATTATTCTTATACCCTGCAGAAGCAGGCTCAGCTGGCCAATGAGTCCCTGTTCTTTCTTGCCTGCGAGCAACTGAAAGAGACGTACGACAACAACACCGCCGCACTCCAGCCAGGCTCAACCGTTTCTATCGACATACCGGAAGACCAACTCCGGGCCATGCTGCCGCTCGACCTGCACGCCGATTGGGATTTTGAGAACACGGAAGTGCACGTCGGCTCGCTCTCAGACTGGACGGAGCGCTATATCGGCTCGGATGTGCCCGGGAGTGAAAACTCACAATTTCTCGACCAGACGTTTTCCTACCGCAGCGTCCCGGTAATGACCAAGGTGACGCTGACAGGGCCGAAGGGCAGTAAGGCTGTCAGCTACGCCCGCTGCACATTCGGGGTCAAAGCCGCTCCGATCACGTCATTTGCGATCTTCTACAATCAGAATCTCGAATCTTACGCCGGTAACGACTTTTTGGTGGACGGACGCGTCCACACCAACGGCGATTTGATCCTCGCGCCCGAAAATGGAGGTGGAAAGGCTCACATCTACCTCGGTCGGGTATCCTCCGCCGGTCAGATGCGCCTGTTCGACCGGGGGCACAACATGGACAACCCCTTCCCGATCGGCTTCAATACCGGCCTCGAGGTGAATGGCTCGCCTCAGATCATGGGGTTGAGTCAGTCCTCCATTACGCGCAATCTTCAGGGCAGCAGCTATTACGTCTCGCGATTCGACTCGGGCGACTACTCATTCTCGGAGCTGCAGAATGGCAGTGCCGATTACGACGGCTACCCCTACCGCGCCTGGATGGACAAGTTTTATTCGGAACAAGACAAAAACTGGTATCAGCTCGCGCTCGACAACTGGAACGGCATGCTGAAGACCGGTGTGCACGATGTGCAAAAGATCACCATTCCCGGCATGGATCGTTATGAGATCCCCACGGTGACGGACCGGCCTTACGAGCAAAACAGCGCGTTCAAATGGGATCCGCAGAGCGACGACTATTGGAACACTTCATACCAGATGATCCAGCCGCTGCGGTCTGCCGATGACCCTGCCTTTGACAGTACCAATACGGAGGCATCCGCCAACCTGACGCGCGAGCACAACAAGCTTTCATATAATGCCGGCCTCATCATCGAAATCGATGGCAGCTCCGGCCATGGCTACGATCTGGATCCGTACTCGGTCACGTTCGACGCCTATTACTACAAGCGAAATGCGGCTGGCCAGGTCCTCTATAATGCCGACGGTACGCCCCAGAAGGTCAGCGTCGGCGACCCGCGACAACTGGGTATCGTCGAGGTGGAACCTTATCAGGAAAACGCCTACGACAATAGTCTCGTCGAAACCGGCATGTATGACAACCGGCGAGGCGAGTCCGTCAACTTTGTGAAACTGGATGTCGACCGCCTGCGCGAGCTGGTCGATGACTATGACTCTGGGGCCGCCGCCACCGACAAGTTCAGCGAAGACCCGGTAGGAGCGGACCTCGCCAATGGCTGGTGGAACGGCAGCGTCTATGTCCAGTTCCCCTACGCCGACGATAACCCGCGGCTCAGCGGCAACCATTCAGGTGTAAGCCACGACGGCGTGCAGCCTTCGGTCAAGAACTACGGGCTCTACGTCTACAACGGCGAAGAGATTCCGGAGAAGGGCCTCACAGTCTCGACCAACAATGTGATGTATCTCGTGGGCAACTTCAACGCCGACGGCAATCTCAACACCGGCAGCACGACCGAGCCCGAAGACGCCGGCGAACCCCCGGCAGCCGTTGCCGCCGACGCCGTCATCCTGCTCAGCTCCAACTGGATTCCGGGGCAACTCAACAAGCTGAGCAAGAAGAACGCGACCGAGCGTAATCCGAAGGCAACGGAATACTCCGCCGCCATCATTGCAGGTAATTCCCCCCTCGGGCGCATTACTTCCTCCGGCCAACGCGTGGACGACAGTGGCTCCGTCGCGAATTTCATCCGCTTCTACGAGGACTGGAGCGACACCTGGGGCCGGTATCCGGGCACAACGGCCGGTGCCACCCAGGCCATGATTCGCGGGTCCATCATCTGCCTCTTCGATAGCGAGGTGGCCGAAGAAAAGTGGTCCTACGGCGGCAATCGCTACACCGCCCCGGCCCGCCTGTGGGGTTACAACTCGCTCTTTGAAAAGCAGACGCCTCCGGGGATTCCGCTCGGCGGGTTTTCCGGCCCCGGCTCTTTCCAGGAAGTCGACCGCGCCGATTGGGACGAAGCGGTCGCGGCCCTGTAGCGGCAAAACAGACTGGCGAAAGCGCTGCAGGCGACAAATAGTAGGGGCATGGATTCTGCCCCCGCCTCTCCTGCGGTAGACGTCGCCATCATTGGTGCCGGCATTACCGGCTTGGCCCTGGCCCTCGAACTCGAGCACCAGGGCTTGTCTGTCTGCATCCTGGAACGTTCCCCGCAGATAGGTGGCGCTATTCAGACGGTGCAGGAAGACGGCTATCTGTGCGAACGGGGGCCCAACTCTCTACTGTTGCGCCGCCCGGATGTGGCGGAGTGGCTCCGTCATCGTGAGCTCGACGAGGGGATGGTCACCGCGAACGAGGCCGTTAAAACCCGCTATCTGGTAAAAAACGGTCGCGTGCTGCCCATGCCCAGCGGACCGCTCAGCGCGGCCACCACTCCGCTCTACTCCCTGGGCGCGAAGCTGGGGGTGCTGGGGGAGCCTTTTCGTCCCGCCACTCATCAAGAGGATGAGAGCGTGGCCGATTTTGTCTCGCGCCGACTCGGCCCGGAATTTCTGGATTACGGGATCGCGGCCCTGGTAAACGGCATCTACGCGGGCGACGCCGAGCGTTTGTCCATCCGGCATGCGTTCTCCCGGGTCTGGAATCTCGAGCGCAAAGGGGGCAGCTTGATCAAGGGCGCGCTCAAGCTGAAGCGTGAGCGCAAGGAACGCGGAGAAGCCCCTTACCATAGCCGAATCGTCTCCTGGGCAGATGGCCTGCAGGCCTTGCCGCAACAGATCGCCTCCAGGCTCCAGTCCCGCCCGCAACTCAGCGTGCAGCTCAAGCAGATCCAGCCCGCAGCTGACGGTTGGCAGCTCACCTACCATGATGAAGCAGGCGGCACGCAAGCCCTCCAGGCGCGTCAACTCGTCGTCACACCTCCGGTGCACACCTGGAGCCGTCTGCCCTGGACAGCCGACCTGCAACCTCACGTGGCACAGATCGAACAGCCACGCTATGCGCCAGTCGTCACGATGCTGCTGGGCTTCAAGCGGGAGCAGGTTCGGCACTCGCTCGATGGCTTTGGCGCCCTCATCCCGCCCAAGGAAAACCAGCGAGTGCTCGGCGCCATCTTCAGCTCCACCCTCTTTCCGCAGCGCGCTCCCGAGGGCTGCGTTGCGCTTTCTTGCTTCCTCGGCGGCATGCACTATCCCCAGCTGATTGAAGCCGAAGACGCGGAATTGCGCCGCATCGCACTGGAATCCCTGCGCCCGCTGCTCGGCATTACGGGCGAACCGGAGAAGGTGATCCTGACCCGCTGGCCCCGCGCGATCCCGCAGTACGAATTGGGCTACGAGCGCTTCCTGCAACAAGTCGCCCAACTGGAGGCCACCCAAGCGGGCCTCCACTTCCTGGGCAACTTCCGCGAAGGGCCCGGGCTTTACGACTGCCTCGATCTGGCCCGGCGCAAAGCCGTTGAACTGGCAAAAGCGACCAGTGACACGGTCTGAGGTTTGACGTTCCGCCGAATTTGCCAAGGCTTGCAATATGCCCAAGCAAGCCGCGTTGCTGATCAATTTAGGATCTCCCGATAGTACCGATCCGGCCGATGTGCGCCGTTACCTCGCCGAATTCCTCGGCGACGAGCGCGTGATCGATGTGCCCTTCGTGCGCAAGGTCGTCGTGCCCGGCATCATCCTGAATACGCGGCCCAAGAAATCGGCCGAGGCCTACGCCCAGGTTTGGACCGACGAGGGTTCGCCGTTGATCGTGGTGAGTGAGAAGCAGCAGAAGCTGCTGAGCGAACGCGTGGACATCCCCGTCTATCTCGCGATGCGCTACGCCAACCCGTCGATCAAGTCCGTCCTGGAAAAGATCGTGGCAGATGGCATCGAAGAGCTGTTCGTGATGCCGCTCTACCCGCACTACGCGATGTCGAGCTATGAAACGGTCGTCGTGAAGGTGGAGGAGGATCTGAAGGCGCTGGGCCTGCAGGAACGCCTTTACGTCGAGCACCTGCAGCCCTTTTACAAGGATCCGCAATACCTCGATGCCTTGGCTGAAAGCGCCCGCCCCTACATCGAAAAGGGCGACTGGGACCGCATCCTCTTCAGCTTCCACGGTGTGCCGGAGCGCCAGATTCGCAACACCGACCCCTCGCATGCACACTGTCTCGTCACGCCGGACTGCTGCAAACGCCCCAACCCAGCCCATCACGTCTGCTATCGCCACCAGTGTTACTACACGATGATGGAGGTCGCGAAGCGCCTGGGGCTGAAGCCGGACCAGTTTTTCATGAGCTTCCAGAGCCGTCTGGGCAGTGATCCGTGGCTGCGGCCGTTTACCGATCAAACCTTGCGTGAGTGGGCCGAGAGCGGCGTAAAGAAGATCAAGGTCATGTGCCCGGCGTTTGTCACCGACTGCCTCGAAACGTTGGAAGAGATCGCCGGCGAAGGGGCGGAGGAGTTCAAACATGCTGGTGGTGAAGCGTTTGAGCTTATCCCATGCCTCAACGATCACCCGGCCTGGATTCAGTACATGTTCGACCGCGTCAAGCAGTGGCAGGCCGGGCGCGAGCAGACGGTCGAAGCTTAATGTGCTTGATCCGCGCCGGATTAAAGGCAGAAAGGACTGTTTTACCTGAAACTGGGCGCATTTCGCGTTCAGTAGGATGATGGATCGTCTCTTCGTCATAATCGGCGCCCTGGGCTACCTGCTGGCGTTCGTGACCGCCTTGGGGGCTCTCCGCTTGCGGGAGCGCCCTCCTCGCTCGTGGATCATGACGGCAATCGGCGGCGGCTTTCTGTTTCAGACAGTCGGGCTGCACCTGCGCGGGTTCGAGGTCGGCTCTTGCCCCATCGGAAACCCCTACGAGGTGCTGCAATTCATCAGTTGGTCGATCATTCTGATCTATCTGCTGGCCGGGCCTATTTTTCGGCTTTCCCTCCTGGGCAGCCTTTCGGCCAGCCTGGCCGCGGTCCTGTCAGTTCTGGGGCTCGCGGTGCCGGCCTGGGATACCCTCGGTTCGCGGGGGATGTTCGGCGGCGATCCGTGGATCGAGGCCCACGCTGCGATCGCCCTGCTCAGCTACGGCGTATTCGGGCTGCTTGCAGCCACCAGCGGCCTCTACCTCGCCCAGAACTACGGCCTCAAGAGCAAGCGCTTCTCGCGTTTGCTCAACCTGTTTCCGTCCCTGGTTGAGCTGGAAAGCGTGAATTTCCGGCTCCTGGTGTTGGGCTGTGGCGTGCTCTCTTTTTCCCTCATCATCGGCTCCGTCTTCTGGCTCAACAACTGGGGCGAAACGTCGATGACCAAGCTGATCTTTACGGTGGCGCTGTGGGGAGCCTATCTAGTTGTGCTCCTGCTGCGCCTTTCGCAAAAACTGGTGGGCTTCTCGTTGTCGGTAGCCTGCCTCAGCCTCTTTGCCGCCGCGCTGCTGGCGCTATGGCCGGTGGAGGCAGACCGCGTGCAGGCGCATCCGCAGGCCATCCCTGCGTCCGTGTCGAGTCATGGCTGACCGAGGTTCACTGATTCTGGTAGGCTGCAATCACCAACGCGCTTCGCTGGAAGTTCGCGAACGCATGGCGTTGTCCGAGGCCGACGTGCAGCAGATGTATGCCGCGCTGACCGCGGTGGAAGCGCTCGACGAGATTGTGATCCTCAATACCTGCAACCGCGTGGAGATCTACGCGGCCGGGCACGAAGGCGACGCGCCGGAGCAGCTGATCAACGCCCTGTGCTCGATCCGACAGTTCCCCGAGGAGGAATTCCGCGAGCTGGCCTATATCAAGATCGGCCCGGAAGCCATCGAGCACCTTTATGCGGTCGCCTCGGGGCTGGATTCCCAGATGGTCGGCGAGACCGAGATTCTCGGGCAGGTCAAGGATGCCTACCAGCGCGCCAGCAAGGCCAAATACGTCAGCCGGCGCCTGCACAAGGTCTTCCAGAAGAGTTTCCAGGCCGCTAAGTGGGCCCGCTCCAATACCGGCATCAGCCAGGGGCAAGTCAGTCTGGGCAACGTAGCGGTCGATCTGGCCCAACGCATTTTCGGGCAACTCAAGTCCGCCAGCGTGCTCGTGGTGGGCTCCGGCGAAGTCGGGCAGGATGTGGCCAAGGCCTTCAAAGGGCGCGGCGTGAAAAACATCCGCGTGACGAGTCGCACGGCCGGGCGCGCCGACCAACTGGCGGCCGAGATTCAGGCCAAGGTCGTGCCTTACGCCCAATGGCAGGCAGAACTGCCGCACCATGATATCGTACTTTGCGCGACCTCAGCGCCCCAGGCGATTGTCTCGGCGGAGATCATCCGCGATGCAGTACACCAACGCCCGGCCCGGCCCCTGTTCTTGATCGACCTGGCCATGCCCCGCGATATCGAGGCCGGCGCTTCGGAAGTCGGCAATACCTACCTCTACAACCTCGACGATCTGGCCCAGATCGCGAATGAAAACCTTGCGGCGCGGCAGGCTGAGGTCGAACGGGCGCGCCTTGGCCTGCGCCAGCGAGCCGACTTCCTTTGGCAAAACCTGCAGCCCAGCTTGTAGGCCGAGCAGAGTGAGGTTGAACCGTCGGCTTCTTCTGCAAAAAATCGTGCAAAAGCGGCAAAAACGCGTTTAGTGCATCCCGATGACCCATTCCCCTGCCCAAGTGAAAGTGGCGCTGCCCCAATACAAGGTGGTGGCGGACAAGCAGGCCAATCTCGCCACGGCGGAACGCCTCGTCCGCCAAGCCGCCCAGCAAGGCGCACAGATCATCTGCCTGCAGGAGCTGTTCGACACCTTGTATTTCTGCCTCGACCAGAATCCCGACCACTTTGACTTGGCCGAGGCTATCCCCGGGCCCGCCACCGTGGCGCTGCAGGCGCTGGCAAAGGAGCTGGAGGTTGTGCTGGTAGTGCCGCTGTTCGAACGGCGCGCGCCGGGTCTTTACCACAATAGCGCGGCCATCATCGATGCCGACGGTGAGCTTCTAGGCGTCTACCGCAAGATGCACATCCCGCAGGATCCGGGCTTCGAGGAGAAGTTCTACTTCACGCCGGGTGACTTGGGCTTCAAGGCCTGGGATACGCGCTACGGTCGCATTGGCGTGCTGATCTGCTGGGACCAGTGGTATCCCGAAGGCGCCCGCCTGACGGCACTCGACGGCGCCCAAATTCTTTTCTACCCCACCGCCATCGGCTGGCTGCCCGAAGAAAAAGAAGCCTTGGGCGAAGCCCAACACACGGCATGGCAGACGGTCCAACGTGGTCATGCGGTTGCCAACGGATGCTACGTCGCCGCCGCCAACCGGGTCGGCACCGAGGGCAATACGGAGTTTTGGGGCAAGTCCTTTATCGCCGACCCCTATGGGCAGGTGATGGTAGAGGGCGGGCTGGACGAAGAGATCGTCATGGCCACGGTCGATTTCGGGGAATTGGAAAACACCCGCCGCTGGTGGCCCTTCTTCCGCGACCGACGCATCGACGCCTATGGCGACATCACCCAGCGCTGGCGACAAAGGTGAATGCCTAAACAGGCGTTAAAGGGCACATAAAGGGTTTTATAGTCGAAGGGAACAAAGTGAACGGAGATCAAATTGAAGCGATATGCTTTGCTTTCTCCGTAGGCTGCTGTTTCCCCTGTCGAGCCGATATGCGTTTCTCCTTTCTCCATTTTGAAAGTTTTATCTTCCTCTTATTTCAATGGCTTCTCCTGCTGAACTTGGATACGTGATGCCGCCCGAATGGGCGCCCCAACAGGCGGTCTGGTTTTCCTGGCCGTGGCATGCCCATACCTGGCCGGACAGCAAGGACAAGGCCGTCGCCGAGTATGCCGCCTTTCTTGCCACAACCCTGCGCTACGCGCCGATCAGGATCGTCTGCGAAAAGGCTCAGCAGAAGGCCGCCGAAAAGGCGCTCCGGGCGGCTCAGGCGGACCTCGAACGCGTTGAATGGGTCGACCTCCCTTCCAACGATGCCTGGATACGCGACTTCGGCCCGACCTTCGTCCAGCATCGCGAGACGGGCAAGCTGGCAATGGTAGACTGGCAATACAACGCCTGGGGCGGCAAATTCGCCCCTTGGGACGCAGATGCCGCGCTGGTCGAACGCCTTGAAGAGCGGCTGGAGATCCCCCGCTTTGGCGCTCCGTTCGTTTGCGAAGGCGGTGCCATTGAGGTCAACAGTCAGGGCCTCTGCCTGACCACCGAGAGCGTGCTGCTGAATGAGAATCGCAATCGCGATCTCTACGCCCCCACGATCGGGGGCTACCTGAAGGACTTCCTCGGCATGAAAGAGGTAATGTGGCTGGAACGCGGCCAGGCTACGGACGATACCGACGGCCACATCGACACGCTCGCCCGTTTCTTCAAGGACGACGGCATCGTCGCCATCCGGACCGACGACAGTCACCACCACGACTACGAGGCGCTGCAAGGCAATCGCGAGCGGCTGGAAGGCTTGCGCACGCCCACGGGGGGCCGTTTTGACATCGCCTGGCTGCCCCTGCCCGACCCGATCCACGTTCCGGGTGCCCGAGAGGAGTTCCTCCCGGCCAGCTACGCCAATTTTCTGATCGTGAACGAAGGCGTGCTGGTGCCCTTTTACGGCCAACCCAGGCAGGACGATCACGCGCGTGGGCTGATCCAGGAACTCTTTCCCAAGCATGAAGTTGTCGGCGTCTCTTGCCGCGAACTCGTGTGGGAAGGCGGTGCCGCCCACTGCCTCAGCCAGCAAATGCCGGTCTAAAACGCATAGCCAAACCGCTCGAGCTGATCGCGAAAAGCGCGGTCGACGATGCAACGAGCGCGCTCGGTATAGTATTGGCGGTAGGGCTTGCGGCCCAGGGTCGGGTTGACGTTGGGCACGACCAGAGGACGTGGAAAGCCGACGGAGCGCAACACGGCATTGAAGTCCCGTTCGAGGTGTTCGAAGCGCACCAATTGGTCCACATGGCGATAGTAGTGCGTTTCGCGTTGGCCCTTGAGGCGAAGCTTGAGCTGGTGCCGGCAACGCGCCAGACGCCCGTAGCGGGCCTGAACCCAACGCTCGAAGCCTGCATCGGCGATCTCCTGCGCCCTTCGCTGATGCTGTGCCATGACGTCGTCGGGGATCGGCAACAGATTGCCATCCGCATCGCGCGGAAAGCCACCGAGCCACCCCGATGCTTCCCGCGCGTAGTTGGATGCGACCAGATCGAACGCATTGCGCACGGTGGCAAACACAGTCAGCTTCTCTAGCTCATCCGACATCAGAAAGCCGCGCGCCAGTAATTGCTCAACCGAGTTGTGCTTGCGCGAGAAGACCATCCGGCCGTGGCGGTAAAGGTTTTTCGCGGGCAAATAGACCGCCCCCAGTTCACGTTCCATGACCCGGCCGATAGAGGAGCAACCGGTGCCGCCCGGCATGATGAAGAGCAGCTTCCACTGACGGCTGATCAGGGCCATAGAGTCAATAGCCCAAATTTCACCGGCCTGCGCAAGGGAATTGCCGCACAAAAAAGGCCGCCCTCAGGGGACGGCCTCGCAAAGGGAACAGGCGATCTCCACCGCTACGCCAGCACCGGCTCGATCACATCGTCCGGCACATGGACTTCGTCACGCGCGGAGATCTTGAGCGGATAACGGTATTCCTCGCCGGCGAAGTTGCGCAGGATGATCTCGTCGTCGGTGATCTCCTGCACGTATTCCGGATTGATCGGCACCTTGCCGCCGCCGCCGGGGGCGTCGATGACAAACTGCGGGACGGCATAGCCCGTAGTATAACCGCGGAGGGACTCGACGATCTCAATGCCTTTGCGCACATCTGCCCGGAAATGGCGCGAACCTGTGATGAGGTCACACTGATAAATGTAATATGGCCGCACGCGCATCATCAGCAGGCGGTGCACGAGACTGCGCATGGTTTCCACGTCATCGTTCACGTCCTTCAGCAGCACGCTCTGGTTCCCCAATGGCACGCCCGCCATCGTCAGGCGCTCCGTGGCCTCATACAGCTCTTCGGTGCACTCGTTGGGGTGGTTGACGTGGATGCTCATCCAGATCGGGCCGTGCTTGCGGAAGATCTCCTGCAATTGAGGCGTAATGCGCTGGGGCAGAAACGTCGGGATGCGCGAGCCGATGCGGATAAATTCCAGGTGCGGGATCGCGCGCAAGCGGCCCAACAGGTAGTCGAGCTTCTTGTCGCTCAGCAGCAGCGGGTCCCCGCCACTCAGGAGCACGTCACGGACTTCCGGGTGTTCTTCAATGTACTTGATGCAGTTCTCGAAGTTGGGGTGGAAGTCGTAGCCCTGGGCGTTGGACACGAGACGGCTGCGCGTGCAATAGCGGCAGTAGGCAGCACAGACGTTGGTGACGAGGAACAGTACGCGGTCGGGGTAGCGGTGGACCAGCCCCGGTACGCCCATCGACCCTTCTTCGCCGACCGGGTCGAGCAGTTCCTCGGGCGCGGTAAACATCTCGTCGCCGCGCGGAATCACCTGCTTGCGGATCGGGTCGTCGACATTGTCGCGGTCGATCAGGTTGAAGAAATACGGGGTGATCGCCATGGCCAGCTTGTTACCGGCGTGGGCACACCCCTGCTCTTCCTCCGGTGTCAGATCGAGGTGTTCGCGCAGCTGCTCGACCTTGGTGAGGCGGTTGCGCAATTGCCAGCGGTAGTCCCGCCATTTCTCCTGGGGCACGTCGGACCAAAGGCCCTGCCCCTTAAACCAGTTTTCGCGGCGATCTTGTGGGAACATGTAGAAAAGACTCTATTGAGGTTGATACTATTTCAGTCTTCACGTATTTGAATTTGTCAATAAATGAAGTAAAATTTACGTGTGACTGCCCGGATGTCAGACCCAATTCATCTGAGCTCCGACGAAAGTCAGGAGCAACTTGCCCGCCAGCTTTGGACGCTGGGGGATTTGAATCGCTTACGCATTTTGTCGCGTCTGCCACTCGACCCTGATTGTAAGACGCGGACCAACGTTTCGCAACTGGCAGAGGAACTTGGGCTGAGCCAGCCGACCGTCTCCAATCACCTCGCCCGCCTGCGCACGCTGGGCATTGTGCGTTGCCAGCGCATGTGCCGCGATTGCTTTTACTGGGTTGATGCCGAGCGGTGCGAACAGATCATCGAAGCCCTGCAGGAGACCCTGCTGGCCATGCGCCCTGGCAAACCCGAAGGCACGCCCGATGATGCGTAACGCAAACGGGGATGGCCCCCGAAATGATGCGCGACGCAATTTTCGCCTTTTTCGTTTGCAGCAGGGGGGAGTGGGTCTTTTAGTCCACCGTTTAACATGACGGATGCGTTGCAGTTGGGAGTTCTCGCCCTCGAGGACGGCAGTGTGTTTCGCGGTCGCGCTTTTGGTGCGACCACGACAGCAGTCGGTGAGGCGGTGTTTAACACCTCGATGACGGGCTACCAGGAGACGATCACTGATCCCTCCTACTACGGGCAAATTGTCACCATGACAGCCCCGCAGATTGGTAACTACGGCATCAGCCTGGACGACAATGAGTCCGATCGCCCGCAGGTGTTCGGCTTTGTCGTGCGTGAGATGAGCCGCGTGGCCAGCAACTGGCGCTCTTCGGAGACGCTCGACGGTTGGCTGAAGGCTCACGGCGTCCCAGGCTTGAGCGGGGTGGACACCCGCGCCATCACAAAACGCCTGCGCGTGCACGGTGCCTTGAAGGCTTGCCTGAGCACCGAAGACATTTCGGATGAGGAAGCCGTGAAGCGCGCGCGCGAATGGGTCGGTATCGTGGGTGCCGACTACGTGCGCGAGGTGACCACCAAGGAAGCCTTCGACTGGAATGGCCGCCAGATGGATGCGCGCCCCTTCACCGTGCCGGGCACGCAGCTGGTCGCCCCTTCGATGGAAGGGCGCAAGCGCTACAAGGTCGTCGCGTTCGACCTGGGCGCAAAGTATAACATTTTCCGCAAGCTTGCCTATCATGGCTTCGACGTGACCGTCGTGCCGGCCACCACCAGCTTTGAAGAGGTGCGCGATCTGGCTCCCGACGGCGTCTTCCTCAGCAACGGACCGGGCGATCCCGCTCCGCTGGACTACGTGCACCAGGCCGTGGCGAAGATCATTCAGGAATACCCGACCTTCGGCATCTGCATGGGCAACCAGATCCTGACCCACGCGCTCGGCGGTAAGACCTACAAGTTGAAATTCGGCCACCGCGGCGCCAATCAGCCGGTCAAGAATCTCGAAACGGGCAAGGTGTCCATCACCTCGCAGAATCACGGCTTTGCCGCCAGCCCGCAGGATGTCGAGCAGCGCGGTGCGGTGGTGACCGAGATCAATCTGAACGACGGCACGGTTGAGGGTCTGCGCCACAAGGACCTGCCCTGCTTCTCCGTGCAATACCACCCGGAGGCCTCTCCCGGTCCGCACGACAGCGATCCGCTCTTCGACGAGTTTCACACGCTCGTGGCCAAGACCAAGGGCGACGCCTGAGAAGAATAACCTGAACGATTTTGCCAACGCTACCGGATGCCTCCGGTAGCGTTTTTCTTTAGCTAAAGGCTTGCATCAGAACAGCCTTGAGCGTCCATGCCAGCACGCGCCACCGATCGACCTTCAACAATCGGTCCACCACTCGGGGATCAAGACCTTGAGCGAGCTGCTGATGTAGCGGTACTGCGCCCAAACCGGTGGCAAGCCAGTTGACGGCAACCAGGGTCAAGAGGCTCGTCCGCAACCAAATCGGGAGGGAGCTATCGAAGCAAAGCGCAGCGGTGGCGACCAGTTCTGCCAGCATGGCCGGCGCCACCACCCACCCCATGCGCCGCGTATGTTGGGCATGGTATGCGCACCACCCATCCGGCAGAACCAGGCGAAACAGCGGATACAGCACCAGGTGCACCGTCCAGATCAGGCCCGCGAGGAAGAGGCCGGTTGCGCTTGAAACTTGCCAGGCGAGGCTCATGCTCGACAGCCTATCGTCCCGAGCATGGATGCCGAGCGCAATCAAGTGGTAGGAGTCGACGGCTGCCGTTTCGGCTGGATCGCCGTGGCGGGCAAGGTAGAGCCGGAGACGATGCGCCTCTACCGCACCTTTTCCGAGCTCTGGCAAGAGTGGCAAGACGCCGTCGCCATCGCGGTCGACATGCCGATCGGGCTCCCCACGGGACGTCATAGTCGCGCCTGCGATCAGGCAGCCCGGAGCATTCTGCAGGTCCGCGCTGGCGCGGGCAGTCGGGTCTTCCCCTGCCCGATCCGCGAAGTGCTGGCGTGCGCAACCTACCCCGCTGCCCTGGAGCTTCACCGCCGAGTGGGCGGTCGCGGACTCAGCAAACAGGCGTTCTACCTGTTGCCGAAAATCCGGCAGATTGATGCGTTGCTGCAAACGACGCCCGCCAGCCGCGAGCCCCTCTTTGAGTGTCACCCGGAATTGGCCGCCGCGCGCTTGAATGGTGGCGTTCCGCTCGGAACGAAGAAACGGCAAGCGGATCTTCGTCGGCGGCTAAAGCTTTTATGCGACTGGTATCCCAGCATCATCGACTTTTATGAACAGTGGAGACTCGACCTCGGCAGTCGCGCCAAGCCGGACGATCTCGTGGACGCGCTGCTTTGTTGGCTGACGGCGCGTCGCCCTCTGGCGCGGCGTGGCCGACTTCCGGTTGGCGACCTGCCCCTGGATGTCACCGGTCTGCCGATGCAGATCGTATTCTAGAGTGCGAGCAGACGCTTGGCGTTGCCAGTCACGATCTGCGCCAGCTCCTCCCGGTTGGACACTTCGGCCTTCACCTCTTCCACCAGGCGCGTAAAGGACGCTTCCTTGTCATAGCGCGGATAAATGCGCAGCGGATAGTCACTGCCGAAGAGGATGCGCTCCGGCCCCACCAGCGCCATCACCGTTTGCCAGACTTTGGCGTCATAGAGCAGCGGACTGGCCGCGGTGTCGAAATAGATGTTCTTGAAGTTCTTGCGCAGCTGGCGGTGCAGCAGGAAAAACGGCAATCCGCCGCCCCAGTGGGCCAATACGATCGGCAACTGCGGAAAGGTCTGCGCCAGCCAGACGTAGTCCATCAAGGGCGTGTCGACGCGCCCGGGATAATCATGACCGACAGGCTCGGTCACGTGCAGGGTGATCGGCAGATGGCGCTCCTGAGCATACTCGCAAATCTTCAGCCACGTCGGGTCTGTGCGCATGTCAAAGCCCTGCACCGTGGGCATGATTTCGCCAATACCGCGGCAGCCTTGATCAACCGCCCAGATCAGCTGTTCAAAAGCCTCCTCTCCCGCCCGTGGCTGCACGATCGCCATGGGGATGAAGTGCTCTGGATCTTCACGCGCCCACTCCAGGTGTTGCTGGTTATGCCAATGGCAGGTCTCCTGCCGCGTCCAGTACCAGCCTTGCAGGACACACTTGGCAACTCCTGCCGCCTGCATGTCCGCCAGCATCTTGCCACGTCCGGCCCAGCCCTGCGGCCCGTTGGTCACGAGCTCGGCCCAATGGTGTTCGTCGTGTTCTGCGGCCCAGCGATTGGGATCGGCCGCGAGTTCTTCCGGATAGCGATGAGTGTGCCAGTCGATGATACCTGTCATGGATGGTGTTTCATCCAAGACCGAGGGCCCATCGCGCACCAGCACAAAAAAGCCTAGCTCCAAGCGGAACCAGGCTGAAAGGATTTTCTCTTTGTGACGGAGCAGCTTAGCCGCCGATCTGGAAGCGGGCGAAACGCTTGATGATGATGTTTTCGCCCATCTTCGCGATCTGCTGCTTGATCATTTCCGTGATGGTGATGTCCGGGTTCTTCACGAACGGCTGTTCCATCAGGCAGATCTGCTGGTAGACCTTCTCGAGCTTGCCTTCCACGATCTTCTGCACGATGTGGGCGGGTTTGCCTTCGACTTGACCAGCAGCGATTTCACGCTCTTTGTCGAGCAGCTCGGTCGGCACTTCTTCGCGGGAAACGCAGGTCGGGTTGGCGGCGGCGATGTGCATCGCGATGTCGCGCACCAGAGCCTTGAAGTCGTCCGTCTTGGCCACGAAGTCCGTCTCGCAATTGACCTCGACGAGCACGCCGACTTTGCCACCCATGTGGATGTAGCTCTCCACGAGGCCGTCGGCAGCTTCGCGGTCAGCCTTCTTGGCGGCGCTGGCGATGCCCTTCTTACGCAGGAAGGTAATCGCCTCTTCTTCGTTGCCGTTGCTTTCGACGAGGGCTTTCTTGCAGTCCATCATCCCGGCGCCGGTCTTGGCGCGGAGATCGGAGACCATCTTTGCGGTGATTTGGCTCATGGGTCAGATACTGAGAGGATGTTCGGAGGGAAAGGGCTTTAACTTACTCGTTGTCGCTGCTGTAGGATTGCGGCACTTCTTCGCCCGAAGCGGCGCGGGGGCTGACCGGGACCACTTGCTCTTCCGTCGACGGCTCGCTGATCACGTTGCCGACGTTGCGGGGCTGAATGGCTTCGGGGCTTTCGCGGCGGGCGAGACCGGCCTGGACGGCGTCCATGATGGTTTCGACGATGATCCGGATCGACTTGATGGAGTCGTCATTGCCCGGGACCGGGTGGTCGATGACCGTCGGGTCGCTGTTGGTGTCCACCAGAGCGACGAGCGGGATCTGGAGGCGGCGGGCTTCCTGCACGGCGATGGCTTCGTTCTTGGTGTCGATAATGAACATCGCACCCGGCATTTCGCGCACATTGGCGATGCCTTCGAAGTTACGGTGCATGCGCACCATCTCACGGCGGATGGCAGCGACCTCCTTGTTGTGCATCTTGTCGAAGGTGCCGTCAGCTTCCCATTGCTGATACTTCTGGTACTTGTCCATCGAGCGACGGACCGTGGAGAAGTTGGTCAGCGTGCCACCGAGCCAGCGGCTGGCGGCGTAGGGCATCCCGCAGCCGTTGGCGGCTTCGCGGACGATTTCCTGGGCTTGCTTCTTGGAACCGACAAAGAGGATGTCCTTGCCGCTGGCGACGAGGTCTTCCACAAAGGCGGTGGCCTTCTCGAGCTGAGCGTAGGTCTTCTCGAGATCGATGATGGAGATGCCGTGGCGATTGTCGTAGACGAACTTCTTCGCCTTCGGGTTATAGCGGCGCACTTGGTGGCCGAAGTGAACGCCAGCGTCGAGCAGGTCGCGAATCGTGATATTCATACTAGTTTTGGCCCCATTCCTTGCGGAACAAACTGGCGAAGGGGGCGATGCCAGCTTTATTGTCGTTTGTTTAGGTGGGTTAACGCTTTTCAGTACGGGAGGAATTCCCGCACACGAAAAACAGTCAAAAGAAAGGCCCTCGCGCGCGGAGGCAAGCGAAAAGTAGCCACTTTGGGCAAGTTACTCACATTGCGGGGACCCCCGAGACACAAGTCGCAGGAATTGCCCGCAGGTATTGTCGAATCGGCCAAACTCCCCTAAAGTGCTGCGATTGATGATCCCCTCTGCAACTCCCGCAGCCGTGTGCTAGCCCTGCCTATTTAAAGTCTCACCAGCGCTCGCCAAATCGCGGAAGCTCAGGCTGCTTCGCCTCCCCGGCCCCGCTTCGATAAATTCCTCAGTTCACTTGCATTTCTTGATTGTTTTCCACGACTTTTAACGCATTTTCATGGCCTCTTCCACTGCCTCAAACCCTTTAGAAACCAAATCAGCGTTGAACCGCAAAAACCCGTTGTTGGACAAGTGGTCGGTCGAGCAAGCGGCTGACCTCTACGGCATCAAGAATTGGGGGGCGGGATATTTCGATATCTCTCCTTCCGGAGACGTAATGGTGAACCCCCAGGGCAAACCGGGGCACCCCAGCACCAGTCTGCGCGAAATCGTGGATGGCCTGCGCGAGCGCGGGTGGGACATGCCCGTGCTGCTGAGGTTTGAGGATATCCTCGCCTCCCGGTTGCGCCTGATCAACGAGTCCTTCGCCAAGGCAATCAGCGATTACGGCTACAAGGGCAAGTTCCGCGGCGTCTACCCCATCAAGGTCAACCAGCAGCAGCAGGTCGTCGAGGAAGTCACCACCTTCGGCAAGCAGTTTCACCACGGCCTCGAAGCGGGCAGCAAGGCGGAACTGCTCACAGCCATGTCTTACCTGGACGACCCGGAGGCGCTGCTGATCTGTAATGGCTACAAGGACGCCGAATTTATCAACCTCGCCCTCAGCGCTCGCCGTCTCGGCATCCAGTGCGTGATCGTGATCGAGACGATGGTGGAGTTGCCGCTGATCATCGAGCGCTCGAAAGCCTTGGGCATCGAGCCGATCATCGGGGTGCGCCTCAAGCTCTCCAGCAGCGGCAGCGGACACTGGAAAAGTTCCGGCGGCGACCGCAGCGCCTTCGGCCTCTCGACCCATCAGATCATTCAGGCAATCGACGAGCTGCGCCGGGCAGACATGCTGCATTGCCTGCGCCTGATGCACTACCACCTCGGTTCGCAGGTGCCGAACATCCGCGATGTGCGCAATTCCGTGGTCGAGGCCGCCCGCACCTACGCCGGCCTCGTGAAGGAGGGTGCGCCGATGGGCTTCCTCGACCTGGGCGGCGGCCTCGCGGTCGACTACGACGGCAGCGCCACAAACTTTGCCAGTTCCTGCAATTACACGATCGGTGAGTACGCGCGCGACCTGGTCGAAGTCGTCATGACGATTCTCGACGAAGACGGGCTCGAGCACCCGACGCTGATCACGGAGAGCGGCCGCGCCACGGTGGCCTACTACTCGGTCCTTATCTTTAACGTGCTCGACGTCAGCCGCTTCGCCCCCAGCAGCAAGTTGCCTGACCTGCCCGATGATGCGCACGACTACTCGAAGCACATCCACCACGCATCAAAGTCCCTCACCCGCAAGAACATGCAGGAGGTCTTCCACGACACCCTGTATTATCGCGACGAAATCCGCGAGCTGTTCAAATACGGCAAGGTGGGTATCCGCGAACGGGGCGTGGTCGAAGGCATCTTCTGGACGACCACCCAGCGCATCGCAGAGATGCTGAAGGATGAGAAGTATGTGCCGGACGAATTCGAGGGCCTCAACGTGGCCATCGCCGACACCTATCACAGCAATTTAAGCGTCTTTCAGTCGCTGCCCGACATCTGGGCGATCGACCAGCTCTTCCCGGTCATGCCCATCCACCGGCTGAACGAGGCGCCGACACGCCAGGCCCAAATCGCCGACATCACCTGCGACTGCGACGGCAAGATCGATCGCTTTATCGACCTGCAGGACGTCAAGAGCACACTGACCCTGCACGAACTGGAGGACGACAAGGATTACTACCTCGGCACCTTCCTCGTCGGCGCCTATCAGGAAACCCTTGGCGACCTGCACAACCTGCTGGGTGATACCCATGTGGCCAGTGTGCGCGTCGACGAAGACGGCAAGTTTGAAATCCGCTCCGAGATCGAGGGCGACTCGATCGCCGACGTGCTCGAATACGTCGAATACGACCCCAAGGAAGTTGCCAGCCGCTTCCGCCGCCGCGCGGAAAAGGCCGTGCGCGATGACAAGATCTCGAGCCGCGAGCGCAAGCAGATCATGGAGATCTACCTGCGCAACCTCAACGGCTACACCTACTACCAATCTTAGCCTACAGACCGAAACAGCCTCATGAGCAAAGTCCTGATTATTGGAGCCGGCGGTGTCGGCAGCGTGGTCGCCCACAAATGCGCCCAGGTCCAAGACGTCTTCACCGAAATCGTGCTGGCCTCCCGCACGGTGGCCAAATGCGACGCCATCGCCAAGGAAGTGAAGGAGATGCAAGGCCGCGAGATCCGCACTGCCCAGGTTGACGCCGACAATGTGGCGGAAACCGTCGCGCTCCTGCAGCAGGAAAAGCCGGACCTCGTCGTCAACGTCGCCCTGCCCTACCAGGACTTGCCGTTGATGGACGCGTGCCTCGAAGCCGGCATCGACTACCTCGATACGGCCAACTACGAACCGCGCGACACCGCCAAGTTTGAATACAGCTGGCAGTGGGCCTACCAGGATCGTTTCCGCAATGCCAAACTGATGGCGCTGCTCGGCAGCGGCTTCGACCCGGGCGTGACGAACGTCTTCACCGCCTATGCCGCCAAGCACCTCCTGGACGAGATCCACGAACTGGACATCATCGACGCCAACGCGGGCAACCATGGGCAGCACTTCGCCACCAACTTCAACCCGGAAATCAACATCCGCGAAGTCACGGCTCCCTGCCGTCACTGGGAGAACGGTGATTGGGTCGAGACCCAGGCGATGAGCTGTAACCGCGGCTACACGTTTCCCGAGGGCATCGGCGATCTGAACATCTACCGCATGTATCACGAGGAGCTGGAATCGCTGGTGAAGCACTTCCCCACGATCAAGAAGGCCCAGTTCTGGATGACGTTTTCCGAAAACTACCTGAAGCACCTCGAAGTGCTCCAGAACGTCGGCATGACGCGCATCGACCCGGTCAAATACAATGGCCAGGAGATCATCCCCCTGCAGTTCCTCAAGTCCGTCCTGCCCGACCCCTCCTCCCTCGGCCCGCTCACCAAGGGGCAAACCTGCATCGGGATCGTGGCCCGCGGCATCAAGGACGGCGAGCGCAAGCAGTTTTACGTCTACAACATCTGCAGCCACGAAGCGTGCTACCGCGAGGTGCACAGCCAGGCGATCAGCTATACCACTGGCGTGCCGGCCATGATCGGCGCCAAGATGATGCTGCAAGACAAATGGCGCGGCGAAGGCGTCTTCAACATGGAGCAATTCGACCCGGATCCCTTCATGGAAGCGCTCAACCAACACGGTCTGCCCTGGAAAGTCGTCGAGGAGCCCGTGGAAGCTCTCAACTAGTTGACTGTGCAAGACCCGCATCTGGATCAAATCGTCCGACAGGCGCCCTCGCCCTGCTTCGTGGTCGACCTGGCGGCGCTGCGGCGCAACCTCGCCATCCTGCGTCAGGTCAAGCAACGTACCGGCGCGCACATCCTGCTCGCGCAAAAGGCCTTCTCGCTTTTCCACGTCTACCCGCTCATTCGGGAGACGCTGGACGGCGTCTGCGCCAGCGGGCCGTGGGAAGCGCGTCTGGGGCGCGAAGAGTTCGGCAAGGAAGTCCATACCTTCGCCGCCGCCTACAGCGAAGCGCACATTCAGGAGCTGCTCGAGTTGACCGATCACCTGGTCTTCAACTCGCTCGCGCAATGGCAGCGCTTCCGCCCGTTGATCGAGGCCGCCAGCCGCTCCATCGACTGCGCCTTCCGCATCAACCCGGAGCACTCTGAAGGCGCCGTGCCGCTCTACGACCCCTGTTCGCCCGGTTCGCGCCTTGGCATCCGCTATGACGACCTCAAGGGCGCATCCCTCGACGGCATTAGCGGCCTGCATTGGCACACCCTGTGTGAGCAAAACGCCGATGCCCTGGAGCGTACGCTGGCCGTCGTAGAGCAAAAGTTCGGTCCCATGCTTGAGCAGGTGGAATACGTGAATTTTGGCGGCGGACACCACATCACCCGCCCGGACTACGACATCGATCTGCTTTGCCGGTGCATCGAACGCATCAAGGAACGCTATGGGGTCGAAGTCTACCTGGAGCCGGGCGAAGCCGTCGCGCTCAACGCCGGCATCCTCGTCGCCTCGGTCCTGGATGTCGTGGAAAACGATGGCCCGAACGCCATCCTCGACACCTCAGCCACCGCGCACATGCCGGACACGCTCGAGATGCCCTACCGCCCGCATATCATCGGCTCCGGCGAAGCGGGTGAGAAGGCCTACTCCTACCGCCTCGGCGGCATGACCTGCCTGGCGGGCGACGTGATCGGCCAATACTCCTTTGATCGGCCCCTCGAGCCCGGCCAGCGCCTGGTCTTTACAGACATGGCCCACTACACCATGGTGAAGACCTCGTTCTTTAACGGGGTGCAGCATCCAGCCATTGCCACCTACGAACCCGAAAGCGGCCATCTCGAGATCCTGCGCGAATTCACCTACGCTGATTTCAAGGGTCGCCTCGGTTGAGTCGTGACACCCCTGGTACTTTTCTGAAAAGAAAACGTCACTTTCTCTAAATTAACCGTTGACGATCTGAAAAAAATCCGGAGTATCACATTTAGTTCTTGCGACGGACATCAAAACGTCCACTATCAAATTTTTCTTCAGTTGCAGGGTGGAGCAGTCCGGTAGCTCGTCAGGCTCATAACCTGAAGGTCGTTGGTTCAAATCCAGCCCCTGCACCCAATTTGAAGCCTCCAGAAACTTCTGGAGGCTTTCTTTTTGAACGGGTTACGCAATTTTGGCCCAAGAGGTATTCAAGGCTCCCTACGCCTGAAACATGAGGAAACTACGTGGCATATCAGGAACGCCCGGCGTAGTTTTTGACGTAGCAGCATCGCAGGCCACACCAGAGGCCGCCCTAACATCAGGTTCAGGCCATAAAAAGCTCATCCTGGCAGTTTGTTTTATTTCGCAAGCTTCTGTAGGATGGATTCTTCCAGAAACAAAATGAGCCTCAATTTCATCAATTGAAGCTCATCTTAATTTACCTTCAGGCGTAAACCTGCGAATTCTGGACTCTCTTCAGCCAGGCACCTGCTGCCCCACCCTCGCGAACGATTCGATTTCTTCCCGACGATAGCGCAGCGTGCCAGGCGAAATTTCCACGGGCTGAAAGATGCCCTTCCGCGTCAAACGCCAGAGCGTCACGCGACTGACATTGAGCAGCCGGGCAGCCTCCTTCTGAGTCATCAGCAGAGACTCCCCCGAAAACAAGGGTCGCAAGGCTCCCCCACCCTTCAGGAGGCGTTCAACCGCCTGACGCTCCTGTTCACTCAATGTCGCATCCGCCGCCGCGAGGTTCTCGATGATCATTCTGGTGGTTGCATTCATACCCTCCAGATACGCGCCTGACATGAAAATATCCGGGTTTACTCCGGCTCTCTGAATGTAAAGCATCCCACTTGATTCACCAATCACATCTATGCCTGCAGGCGCCAGGTTCAGCACTTTCGCCAGACCACGTAGCTACCTTCCAGCAGTGGGACGGGTCGACTGTAGGGCTAAAGCAGGCAGGAAGTCCAAAAAAGGGAGCCATAGACATAGGCTTTCCCCTGAAAGGGGATTGCTTTATTCCTATAGGAACTTAAAATAATCCAATACACACGATTGGCCTGTTATCGAATGAAGCATACCCCATTAAATTCAGATTTTTATGTCCCACGAACTATATCTGCCGCAGGGAAAGAATATACAGAGTCACAACTACTCGATGCCTCAGAATGCGTAATAGTATTAGCAGAACCTGGAGCTGGTAAATCCAGACTGATGCATAGCTTAGCATCGCAGATGGGGGAAAAGGTAACAACAGCCAGCACATTTGTGTATTCTAACAGCTTAACAGAGGGGAAACCGCTTTTTATCGATGCCATTGATGAACTCCCCAAAACAGATTCTCTCGCTCTAAACCAATTACTTGGAAAAGCTTCTCAAAAACCGCCTAGCCGGTTATATATATCGAGCCGGTCAAGTGAATGGGATGAGGCCGCTTCAATTCTCGTAGAAAATTTTTTTAGCAAAAAACCGCTAGTTGCGCATCTCCGTGAATTTAGCGAAACCGAGCAAGAGCTTATATTCCGCAACCATCTACCCTCAGAGAACTTTACGGCCTTCCGAAAGAGCCTCTCTCATTTTGATCTAGAACCACTACTGTCCAACCCCCTTTTTCTGAAATTATTTGCTGATTCCTATATTGAAAATGGAAGACTGTTTACAAACAAACACTCCATTTTTGAAAAAGCAGTCGAAAGACTTGCAAGGGAAGCCAACCAAATAATTTCATCAAACAAACAGAAACTGACGTCTCAACAGAAGATCGACATTGCAGGTTGCGTATTCACCAAACTATTGCTGTCTGGTTCCGAAGGTGTTTCATCAAACGAAGCGGCTGAAAGCAGAACATACCCATATTTAGGTACTATATCCGAAGGCGTGAGTCATGCACACGAGGTTTTATCTAGCCAGCTTTTCAAACCTGGGGACGCCCCAAGTCACCATCTCCCTGCTCATAAAATCATTGCCGAATACTGCGCTGCGAGACACCTTGTTAAGCGATTTACAGATAGGAATGACCCTCTCACACTTTCCAAATGTCTAGCAATCATAGCGCCTAATTCTGTAGCTCGCACGGAATTGCGCGGCCTCCTAGGCTGGATAGCAACCCTAGGAGATGGTGAGATCGCCAAACTTATAATATCTATCGACCCTTACTCTGTTCTTTCAAATGGCGACCCCTCGCTTCTGGATCATGATTCAAAAGTTTACCTTATTGAGAATTTGGTAACAGCGGCGGAAGAAGATCCATATTTCAGAAAAGGGGATTATTTTAGAAAATTTAGCGCACGAAGCTTCTTCACGGATGCAGTAATTGAGGAAGTGAAACCACTTTTATCAACCACCACAAGTGGACAATTGCGAAACCTAATACTTGAACTACTAGCTGGGTCATCTGCAATCGAGAAACTTCAGGATGAGTTAATAGAAATTGTTCTTTCCCATGATGAGGACAGTGACAGCCGAGAACTTGCGACCTCCCGCCTGCTTGAGGTAGAAGGGTTGGACTTTTCTTCTATACTATCAGACTTGATGACCGAATCGAGCCAGACATCATTACAGCTCATCTCAGCCATTATACTCGAGAAAAGCCCGAAATCGTTCGACAACAATTTTATCGCGAAGTTTCTTAGAACATGCAGCTGCCTCTATGACACAGAAGATCAAGATGATGCATTTACAATAGGTTCACGTTTCTTCCTTAGGTCATTTATCTGGAATCTTAACGGATCCACGGTCGAAGAACTTTTACATGAATTAACTAAAGACATCATTTGCACATGCGGGATGAAGCACTACCGCTGCAAATGCAGACATGGGATAAGTAAAGTCGGGGGCTTCCTGCTGGATCGATATTTTGAAATTCGGCAATCTTCAATCGATCCCCACCTTATATGGAATTGGACAAAAGATTTATGGTTTGAGAACCGCATTGGGAAGGAGCAGAGTGCCTCAGTGCGTTATCTTCAGGAAAATGACGACGTACGGAGAAGAGTATATGCAGAAGCTTTTATGGAAATGAGTGATCCAGAGAAAACTCAGGAGACAATCCAGAGATACCGATTCGGCAACCACTGCCACTCCGGGCTGGCCCTCCGTGAAGGGGATTCTAAGTTCATGACAGACTTGGCATATGAATCAGAAAATCCTGATCTTTGGGTAATTTTTTATCCGTATCATTTCCAAGAGACTCACAATCAATCGCCAGAAACAAAAGAATTGCGACAACGCATGCGCCAACAGGCTCGATTAAATCCCAAGTTCATGCGCAAATGGGCAAGCACCCATCGCTATGCAAAGGCTAACAAACAAAAATGCGAACTATATAAAGGTAAATTCCGAAGGTTTGACAGGAAACGCAACAAAAGGTCACAGGCGATTCAGGAAAAGAACGACAGCTATTTTAAGAATAATAGAGCTACGATAGAGGCAGGCAATGACTTTCCTGCATTGAGTTATTTCAGCAACTTATTTCTATATAAGCCTGATCAAATCAAGGATAGAATCGGAGATCATGAACTCGTCAATAACGCGCTAAGAAACTGTATCGGTTTTATTGAAACGGAGTTACCTAGCCTCAGAGAATTAGCGGCAAATCACTGCGCTTTAGAAGTCCTAGTAGCAGAGAGGGTATTATATGCGGCCTGTATTGAGATCATGCGCAATAATGGATCACTTAGCGGCATAAAAACTCATGTTTTGCAAATTCTGAGGGTGAATTTAACAACCAGATACCCCGCGATATCAGAAGAAGAACATCAATCAATAAAAGAAGAAGTAGATCGAATTATCTTTCCAACGAATAAATTGGTCGAAGATTTCTTAAGACAATATTATGAATCACAACTTTCAACTTCAAGGTGCAATATTGACTTTTCTTTATTAAGACAACTTTGCGACGAACTTGCAAATTTACGCGGAGAACTATCGATTGATTGGATAAAGCGTTTTCCAAAATCAGCACTTCAAGTCCGCCAGCTGCTCTTTGACATTGCTGCAGAGGCTGGCATGAAAACGGCACTAGAAGAAATCATCCATGAGCAACTCAAGAAAGCAGCGGATGAACATTCAAGTGAAAATGAAAAGTTGAAGGGTGAGCGAAAATTCTGGCTCATACGTGCCTTATATTTTCTCAAGAACCCGCCTAACGATTGCTGGGAGCTATTAAAAGAAGACAAGAACATAATCTTGGAGTTAAGCAATTTATCGCATGGCATGCATGGTCACATTGCTTCCTGGCCTAAACTTGATTCACGTAAAATAGAGTCAATATTGAATATCTATATAAATATCTGGCCCAGTGTGCCACTTCCAAATTGCTGGGGTTCACATAGTCCACAAGAAGAAACAGCATTCCGCTTTCTAGATAGTATCACATGGGGGATTTCCGCGGATAACTCAGATGAAACACTTTCAGCCATTGATCGAATGCTTTCAAACCAGCAGTTGTCAGTCTTCCATGAAAGATTAAAACATTTCCGGACTGAGCATCTAAGAAAGAAGGCTCACGAGAGTTTTACACCTCCTTCCCCTCAAAAAATCGTATCCTTCCTCGATCAGGATGAAGTTATAACTGTAGAAATCTTAAGAAGATTGATCATGAAGGAGTTAGAGAATTATCAAAAGGACATTTTCGGCGGAGAATTCAATCCAGGGCGCCGTTTTTACCAAGAGGGAAAGAGGATTGATGAAATTCGTTCCTGTGAAATCATCGCCGAGAGGCTAAGCCTAACTCTGAAACCTTTCAATATCCAAATTTCCAATGAACATCAGTTAAAAAATACAAATCGAAGCGACTTTACCGCTTCGAAAATGATAAGCGGCAGGAGGTGTCTGCTTGTAACTGAAGTAAAAGGCCAATGGCATCAGGATTTATATACTGCGGCTTCAAGTCAACTGCATGACCGCTACTCGATCCATCCGGATGCAGAGCAGCAGGGCATTTTTATCGTACTTTGGTTTGGTCCTAACGAAAAAGTTGCAAACAGGAAGCGCCATGACATAACTTGCGCCCATAGCATGAGGGAAAGAATCATATCCAACATGCCAAAGACCTTAATCGGCCTAATTGATGTATTCGTCTTAGACCTATCAGAAGCTTTATCTTGAGAGGCTCCATATCTTACTCCACGCGAGCGGGCAGATACATGTTTTCGTGCCGGATTTCGAGACTGGCGCCTCTGACAACCTGAAGAACGCATAGGCATGTCGAAAGGCCATACTCTGAACAAGTCAGCAAAGCTTACACGGATTTATTCCACCACCCGCTCCATAACTTACCATTCAGAAGTGGAAAGTGTGACACAAAACTGCTACACAAAACTAGAACACAATTTACAGAACTTACGACCACACCACCTGCTAAGTCCTTGAAATGCAAGCGTATGTTGAAACGATTCTCGTTTCCTCTCATCCGCACCACTAACGGGATTTTCCCTTTAATTTCAAAGACTTAGCAAGGCCTTTTCGGCCCGATGTGCGTGGTATGACACAAAAACGTGTTTTCTGGCACACAAGGGAGGTCGCCATGCGCCTGCTGATTCCCGGACTACAACGCCGAAAAACCCGGTACTACTATAGACGCCGCATTCCGGCCGCGCTACAAGACCACTTCCAGTCCCGGACGATCGGTGTCTCCTTACGCACCGCCTGTCCAAAGGAGGCGCAGCAGCGGCTGTTGTCGGTGCATGCGCAAGTAGAAACCCTGTTTGAGGAGGTGCGCACCATAACCAGCCAGTTAAACCACAGCCGCGCCAGGCAGATTGCCGACGACTGGCGCAGGCGAACCCTGAATGAAGACCTTGAACGGCGGATACAGGGCAGCCTCCGCCCCACAGAACCCGACAGCCAGCGTCACCATCTGGCCGGGGTGCTGCAAAAGATGGACTTTGCGTCCGAGGCTGGCTGGATCAACCAAGTGGGACATCATCAGGGCCTGACGCTGGAGACGGGCAGCCCGGACTGGAAGCGGCTGGCCTTCCATCTGGTGCAGGCGCAACTGGAGGCGCTGCAGGAGATCGGCCAGCGCGACATGTCCGGCAATCAGACGCTGCGCTATTACGACACCCCGGAGCCGGAAGCCGCCACCCCTGAGGTTGATCTGCGCCTGAGCGCGGTGTTCGAGCGGTGGCAGCAAGCCCAGGAGCGCAACGAACGCACCCTGATCGACTGGCAGGTGGCGATCACCCGCTTTATCGAGCTGAAAGGCGATCTGGACGTGCGCCGGATTCAGCGGCGCGATGTTCGGGAATTTGCGGAAAAGTGCCGCGAACTTCCGCGTCACATGCCCAAACATGAACGCCGGATGACGCTGCAACAGCTGGTGGCGCGCTACAAGGACAAGCCCACCGAGCGGCTGGCCAGCGGCACCATCAACAAATACCTGACCGCCCTGAAATCCGTGCTGGCGCTGGCGGTGAAAGAAGACTGGCTGGCGGTTAATCCCGCACTGGGCGTGTCGCTGGAAACCAACGCCAACGCGCCCCGGTCGCGGGTGCCTTTTGCTTTGGATGACCTGCACCAGATCTTTATGCTGTCCCCGGTGTTCCGGCATGGGGAACGATCCGTGGGTGGTGCGGGCGAGGCGGCCTACTGGCTGCCCCTGATGGCGCTGTATTCTGGCGCGCGACTGGAAGAGCTGGGGCAACTGCGCCTTACCGACATCCGGCAGGAAGGCGAGATTGCCTATTTCGACATCAATCGGGACGATCCCGGAAAGTCGCTGAAAAACGCCAGCAGCGCCCGACGGGTGCCGCTGCACCCTGCCCTGCTGGAAGCGGGATTTCTGGACGAGGTGGAACGCCAGCGGCGTCTGGGCAGCACCCATCTGTTCCCGGCCCTGCGGCACGACATGATCAAGTGCACCGGGCCTTTCTCCAAGTGGATCAACCGCTATCTGTCGCGCACCTGCGGCGTTGATGATAAGCGCAAAGTCTTCCACAGCTTCCGCCACACCTTCAAGGATGCCTGCCGCGAGGCCGAAGTGCCCGGCGAGGTGCAGGAAGCGCTGATGGGCCATTCTTCCGGCAAAGTCGGCGACAGCTACGGGCGGGGCTTTTCCATGCGCCGCCTGTTCGAAGAAATCAGCAAGGTAAAATACAATGGCCTGATTCTGCCCCCGCGCCCGGCGGTGTTGAGGGAGGTGAAGCAATCGCAGGAGGACGGAGAGTCCATTCTGCCGCAGTCGCGCCCCGGTTGGGCGGCGTGACGACAAAAAAGCCGCCTCCCTTATGGGAAGCGGCGGGTTGAGGATGCCATGATTGAACCTGCCTAGGCTTTGCGGCGACAGCAGAAAGCAAATCCCAGCGCGGCCAGGCCACCCAGCATTGCGTAAGTGCCCGGTTCCGGCACGATGGCGGTGGCGGTAATGCCTACGGGGTACAGGCGGTCATAACCGCCGACGATGTTCCCGGTGCGGGTGATCATGACCAGCCCCGCGTCGATGTTGGTATCATCCGGGTAAGCCAGTGCCTCGATGGAAATGCTGAGGTTGGTGGCGTCGGGGCTGAAGCCGTAGAGGTCTTCAAAGGCCATTGGGTCATAATCCATCAGATCAAAGGTGTCGGCAAAGGTGTGCCCACCCGTGAGATCGACCGTCAGTGCCCCGCCAGAGAGCCAGAATTCAGCGACGACGCCATCAATGCCGGCACCCCCGGCGTTGATCGCCTGCAACTCGAAATTGTCCAGAAACACATCCCCGCCGTCCAGCGCCTGCACCACCATGCCGTTGGTGCTTCGAATGACACTGTCCGTCAGATACATGTCTGCTCCGCCCAGAACATAGAGGCCGATTTCCTGAAAACGAAACTGCGCCTGAATATAGCTGTTGCGGATCGTAAGGGACACGTCGGCGGAGGTCTGTTCCACCGTCCCAAAAAACTGGGTGATATTGGTCAGGTGCGAGTCTTCCACCAGCAGCCCCGTGCCCTCTGGCGTGATGGCCGTGCCCAGGGCGTAGGTGATGCGATCGGACGAGGTCAAAGAGAAACGCAGCGTGGTGCCTGGGGTGGCGCTCTCCGGGCCGATGATTTCTATGGTGTCCGTGCCCCCACCTGACCAGGTGTTAAGTTCGGCTTCCACCACCTGGGCGGAAAGCGGAATAGAAAAGCTGACGCCCAGTGCGAGCAGGCCGCCGCGAACGGATAAGGTCTTCATGGGTTTCGAGTGAATGAAGGTGTTGTACTGGAATCGGTTAGGTGATATGAACCAGAATTATAGATTCTGTTTCATCCCAGGGAGTGCGCATGCAGATGACCGAACTACGCGACGGGCGCGGCCGGAAGTATCTTACCCGCCGTGAGCGGCAGGCCTTTTTCCGGGTGGCCCTGACGTTGCCGGCCGAGGACGCGGGCTTTTGTCTGGTGCTGTTACTGACCGGATGCCGGATTTCCGAGGCGCTGCGCCTGAAGCCGGTTCATGTGGATCACAGCGAAGGGGTGCTGACCTTTGAGACGCTGAAACGCAGGCGTGCCGGGGTTTTTCGTAGCACACCTGTGCCACGATCCCTGCTGAAACTGCTGCCGGTGCGCCCGGTGGATCAACGGCTTTGGGCGTTTTCCCGCCCCACTGCCTATCGGCTGATAAAGGGCGTCATGCGGCAGGCGGGCATCAAGGGCACCCAGGCCTGCCCCAAGGGCTTGCGGCACGGGTTTGGCGTCGCCTGCGTCGAAGCCAGCATCCCGTTGACCACCATCAGCACCTGGATGGGCCATGCGAACATCCGCACGACCGCGATTTATCTTAATGTGGTTGGAGAAGAAGAACGGCGGCTCGCACGCCGCTTGTGGAGCGGCTTTAGGCTTGATACACTGACGTAACACCCTAAGCTTGCGCCTGAAACAGAATCTATAATTCTGGTTCAGGCCACGGCGCAACTCTGGAAGGAAAGTAGCGATGAAAGAATGGCCTGATCCCGTGGACGAGACGGACGAGGAACAACCCGATCCACGCCAAAGAGTCACCCCGCTGGCCTATGCCCTGTGGCGGGTGAAGGAATACGCAAGGCTGTATTCAGACCGCCGCAAAGACGGCGACGAGCTGCACTAGGCGACTTTCTTGCGGGTGTGGGCGCATTGTTCCACCAGCCGCACCACCGACCACCGCAGCGGCGGATCAAGGTCACGCCACCGGCACAGCAGATTGATTTCCTCCGGATCGTAAACGAGGATATCCCCCGGTTCCTCCGCCGTGGGCATGGCAAAGGCCGCCAGCGGCATCTGGATTTCGCGGCAGAAGCCCACCAATGAGGCTGCGGAAATGCGGTTCGCGCCACTCTCATACTTTTGGAACTGCTGGAAGGTCACGCCCAGGATGGCTCCCGCCTCTTCCTGGCTCAGGCCACACATCAGCCGCATCCGGCGCAGGCGCTGGCCGACCTCCTGATTGATCGTCTCTAAATCCATCTTACACCTCCGTGTCGGTATTGTCATTTGAGGGAGTCTGCGCGGTCACACGGGCGGTTTCTTCAAGAAACGCGCGCCAGCGCTGCCGGTAAATCGGCAGGTGCCGCTCAATGATTTCCAGCGCTTTCCGGTAATCCCCGTCCTGGCGCTTGCGACGCACCGCAGCACGAATCAGCCATCGGTAATAGAACGCCGCTTCCTCATGATCATGCGGCGGCGACACAGGAGCCACCCCAGCGCGGCTGGTTGGTGTAAATCGGGCCGCTGCCCACCTTATGCTTTGCACCAAAGCTGGCCGCATAGTCTGCAAAATGTGTCGGGGCCGTTCCATCATGGTCGGGAAACTGCGCATATAATTCCAGCGCTTTGGCTTCCCCATACTTGCGGGTCATGTAGCTGCACCACTGCCCGTCTGTCATTGACTGGATCATTGTCCTGTCTCCTTCCTCTATCTTTATTATTAAAACGATAGTACACAAAACAGGGAATTACGTCAACGGCTTGCTGCTAAAAAGTGGTCATAATGACTATATTTAGACTTTTTGTATGCCTGTGATGCAAAAACAACTACTAAAAGTTGGTTGTTTATCGCTATAATAGCGACATGATTACACCTGAACAAATTCGTGCCGCCAGAGGATTGTTAGGCTGGTCTCAGCAAGAGCTGGCTGACTTCGCCATTTTGTCAGTCGATCCCATCAAGAAATATGAAAAGCATGGCACAGGAGTCCGGCGTTCCACGGTGGATCAGGTGGAGTCTGCGCTGGAACGTGCCGGGATAGAGTTTATTGAAAACGGGGTTCGCAAGAAAAAGGACAAAGTGATCATTCACGAAGGCCCAGATGCTATTGCCCGTCTGTTTGACGATATCATTCTTACTCTAAAAGAGCTTCCCCTCTCTGAAAGGAATCTGGATATCTTTGGGGTTGATGAAGAAGTTTTCCTAAGGAACTGTGATCTTGAGAAGCTGGAAGAACATATTGAGCAACGTAAATACTTCAGCATCAAGCAACGTATCCTGCTCAAAGCCGGAGATACCAATTTTGTGGGATCTTCCCGCACCTATAGGTGGATGCCTGAGGAGTATTTCAGCATTACGCCAACTTTTGTGTATGGCCACAAAGTCGCAACCATCCTGTGGGAGATTCCACCAGAAGTCATTATCATAAGCAACGAGTTATTCTCTCAGGAGCGCAGGAGGAATTTCGAGATGGCCTGGAACGCCGCAGAAATCCCTCACAAACCAGAAACCACAACGAATGGCAGAAAATAATGGTAACCAAGCAGGAAGCGAACTGGAAAACCAATTTTGAAAAGGGTGAAGGCGTTACCCCATTGCACACGGATGCAGGTTTTGAAATTCTTAAGGATTTCTGTGTCAGGCTCTTCAAAGAGGGTAGCGACAGCATTCATTATTCCCCTGCCTACTATTACTTCACAACTCGCCGGGGCGGATGGATATACAGAAAAGACAACAGCCTGTGTGTTGTAGGACTTCACCCAAATCGCCCAGATCATCTGCTGATTTATCCTGAAATCGCAGAAACGGAGACTGATCTTGTTCATGATCTTCTGTTTCACATGCCCTCGTTTGACGGAGAAGTCCAAATCGCGCGTGTTTCTGCCAGATCAACACGATTCGGCACAACAACAGAGGAAAGATACCTTGACTGGAGATATCCGGTAAGAGTTCTTTCGACTGAAAAAGCGACCGAACAAAATGGGCCAGATTTGCACCATGTTCGCAAGGAATACCGTAAATTGGATCAACAGGCATTTGAATTTCGGCCATTTACCGGCAAGGAGACTCACCGCCTAAACCAGGTGGGGCACATATATGCACGTGTTTTCCTTGGTGGCTGTAAAGGCGAGTTTGGCTTGGATTATAACCAGATTGTAGTGCCGAATCTTCAAATGCTCCAGTATTGCCTGGAAAGACCCGATATCTTTAATTCGGTAGTCTCTTTCTATAAAGGACAGCCAGAAGGCTTTTTCGTATGGGAGAAGCTGACAGATACCACTGCCAACGCCCTTTGGTTCCTGTATAATCGTGAAATCAGAGGCCTGTCTTACATGCAACTGGCGTCCGCCTGCGAGATGCTGAAACAACAAGGCATCAAAACGTGCAATTTTGGCGGGTCTGAAACCAAAGGCATGGACTTCTTCAAAACCCGTTTTCGCCCCCTCCATTCCCACCAACTAAAATCAGTTGTGATCCCAGCAAGGGCAAGCCTGAAAGCCGTTGCCTAAAATGCTCCTTCCCATGGCAACAAAAGAAAAAGGTGCTTATGGGGAAATCAAAAAAATCATCACAGATGATTATGACCTTTTGTATAAGTTTCTGTCCTTCTTCAGCTTTGAAGACAGCTATCTAAATTCGCCGACCTATTATCTGTTTACCGGGCGCAGAGGCCTCTGGCTTTATCACTCTGATGGAGGGGCGGTCTTAGCCTGCCAGCATCCCAACCTGCCGGATTGCCAGCTGGTTTTTCCGCCCTTTGGCCCGAAGCCACACCGCACTTTAGCCCAGGCACTTCAAAGCTTGTCGATCATTCGCAAAGAAATCCGACTTGCGCGGGTTCCGGTCGCACAAGTGGAACGTTACCGCGATTCTCTGGCGGCCTATGGAATCAAAGCGACGCCCCAAGTGGAAGATGTAATGGACTGGAAATACCCGGTTCAGGTGCTTTCAACCGAACGGGTTCTGGAGCATAGCGGCGACGGTTTCAAGAACCACCGCTGCCAGTATAACTACTTCATCAAGCATAACACGCCTACCATTGAAGACCTGAACCGCAGTTTTGACCTAGAGGGCTTTCTGGAAGCATGGGCCGTCCGCAATCTGAGCGGCACTTACTCGCTTGAAGACATCAAAGGCCCTTATGAAGAGCTGCTGCGGTTATACCGAAGAAATCATCCCCTGCTGCAAGGCTTTGTGGTGAAAATCGGCGGGCAGATTGTCGGATTCAATTTCTATGAATTGCCCTTGAAAGCAGGCCTGCCTGCCAATTCCTTTGCCGGAATTTGCGACACCACATTGCGCGGGCTATCGGATTTTATGCAGCGCGAGGAATGCCGCCGCCTTCATGTCGCAGGAGTCGCCGAGGTGAATATCGGGGGATCAGAAAATGAAGGTCTGAACTACTTCAAAAGCAAGTTCAGACCCATTCACAGTTTATCACTCGTTAGCTTCAATTTATCCGAGCTTTAATTTCCATCATCCACCCCCGGATATTTGATTAGGTCCAGACCGTGCAGGCGCAGGAACTTGTTGGCCTGACGCACGAGATCACGGGCGTCTGCCGGGCGTCCATCGAGGCGGAACTGCCGCTCGCTGGCATCCATCTGCACCCGGTTTCCCAAAATATTGACCGCGCGGCGCACCGGCGGGCTGAGCGTATCCCACTCCGGCTTTTCCCGCAGCATCTGGCGGAAGGCGTGATCACAGCACCGCATTTCCCGCTGCCAATTGCGTGACCAGGGATAGGCCGGATCGTTGTCATTGTCTGCTTGGGGGCGGCGTGCAAAATCCGCTGCCGTCACCGCCCCACCCGTGGCGGCTTCAATCAGGATCATCATTTCCCGCGTTGGGATGCGCTGACCCCTGATATAGCGGTGGATGGAGGAGCGGCTGCGCAGGCCCACTTGCTTCGCGAAGGAGGCCGGCGCGATCTGATTCAGAATCAGGTAATCGGAGAGCTTCATGGCACCATTTGAAAGCGCGTTCGCATCTGCACAACGGATGTCCCCGGCTACGTTTCCGGGCGGGGCGATGGTCTGCCGACTCCACACCACCGCATCGAAACCTCGTGGATAACGCAGCGGCTATCCACAGCCCCCTTACTGGATTGTCTTCAGTCACGTGAAGTTAAGGGGGTGCCTTCCCCCTGCCGTGGCACAAGGGTATCCCCAACCTTCGCTTGCTGCGCTTCACTGCAGGCCGGGTGATCCCCCTCCCTTGCGCCCCTTCCCCCCCCGTTCTCGCCGAAGGGCAAGGTTGCAGCAGCAGCAGGAGCTGTCGCTGACAACCTGAACCACGAAGGAGAACAAACCATGAACAACAAAGTCTATGAGATCGTAACCGACCGTATCCTGAGCCTTTTAGAGGCAGGCGTGTGCCCTTGGCGTCGCCCGTGGAGCCGCTACCCGGCCCCGCCGCAGAACTTTGCTAGCGGTCGCCCGTATCAAGGCATCAACTACCTGATGTTGAACGCCATCGGCTTCGAGCTGCCGTTTTTCCTGACCTTCAAACAGGCCAAGGAACGCGGCGGCAGCGTGATCAAAGGTAGCAAAGGCCTGCCGATTGTCTTCTGGTCGACCTTTGAAAAGGAAGAGGCCGACGAGCAGAAGAAGGCCATTCCCTTCCTGCGTTATTATACCGTCTTCAACGCCTGCCAGATTGAAGGCGTAGACTTTCCCACCATGCCCAACGCGGCCCGCGCATTTGAACCCGTGGAAGCGGCCGAGATGATCCTGCAAGGCTGGCCGGATGCGCCGACCATTGAGCACGGACGCGGCCGCGCGGCCTACCGCCCCGACACCGATCAAATCCTGATGCCGAGCCGCACCAGCTTTGAATCGGCAGCGGATTATTACAGCACGCTGTTTCATGAGGCGGGCCACGCCACCGGAGCCGAAAAGCGCCTGAACCGCCCAACGGGCAAGCGCTTTGGTGATGAGCGTTACAGCAAGGAAGAGCTGGTTGCCGAGATGACTAGTGCTTTCCTCTGCGCCCACTGCGGCCTCGATAATGACGTGATCCAGAACCAAGCGGCCTACCTGCAAGGCTGGATCAAGGCCCTGCACGACGACCCGCGCCTGATCGTCAACGCCGCCGGGCAAGCCCAGAAAGCCGCCAATCTGATCCTTGGCGTAACGCCCGAAGCGGCCTCCGAATCCGCTGCCGCCTGAACCACCCGCCCCGCTGCGGCGGGGCTTTTCCAAACCATCACAAAGGAGCTTTTACCATGACCGCTAAATTTCGACTGGGCCACATCCTGGCCACCCACAACGCCAACGACACCATCCACCCCGAGGACCGCCTGCAGGCGCTGATGCGCCACGTTTCCGGCGACTGGGGCAACGTCTGCCCCGAAGATGCCGCCCTCAACGACGCCGCACTGACCCCCGGGGAAGAAGGCCGCATCCTGTCCGTCTACACTGACCGCGCCGACGTCACCTTCTGGATCATCACCGAATGGGACCGCAGCGTCACCACCATCCTGCTGCCGGAAGATTATTGATTTCTCACTCCGCCGCCGTCAGTTCGATCGAGCTGACGTGCGGCCCACCCGTGCCCTCAAAATCATGCGCGGCCTCGCGCACGAGCGCGAGGCGTTGCAAGTCCAGCAGGTGCGCCAGAGGCTGGAGCGAGCGCCCCCGGATCGTGATGGCATCCAGCAGCCCGCAATTGCAGTGCAGCACCAGCGTTTCCGCCGTCGGTATTGAGATCAGCCCGATCTGGCCATAAGGGTAAGAAAAGCGCTGGCCGCTCTTTTGCACCAGCACCAGCCGGATGGCCACCGATTCAGCCGTGGACACCTCCTCATGACACCCGGAAGTCGTTGAGAGCAAGGACGGTGCGGCCGTGCCGGGTTTGCGCAGGAAGGCGTATTTTTCTGGGTTCATCGTTCCATCTCCATGATACGTTCAAGACCTCGGTCGCGGACGAAACGGCGCTGTTTCTGACGCCGCAGCCCATCCATAAATCGCTCCGCAACCGAGCGGCGGACCAGCTCAAAGGAAGCCTGGCGGCCCCGTTGTTGCTTCTCTGCCAGCCGGGCGATTTCGGTGGCGGAGCGCCGGGGCTGGTCGCGCATGGCGGCCTGCAGCAGCTCTTCCCGGTCGTCGGTGTAAATGTGTGCGCCGTGCCGTGCGCGACTGACCGCGACATACATCCGGCGCATGTCGGCGGCCGCCGTCGACTCGCTGCCGATGGCCACAAACACGTGATCCACCGTCTTCGCCTGCGCGGCATCTGCCGTGATGCAGTGGCCGTGCGTGAAGTGAGCAAAGCTGCGCGGCAGCACCTTGCCGCCTTGCAGCCTGATATCGCCGTCGATGGTAAAGCCTTTGACCTGATGCCGCGCGCCGCTGGTCAGTTGCGTCTTACCGCCGTTGAGGTAGGCATTCTGGGTAATGCGGATGGTGTCGTTTTCGCGCAGTTTCACTTCCTGCGGGCGGTAGACGGTGAAGCGATCAGCGTGCTTCAGTGGCAGCAGCACCGGGGCGAGATCGCTACGCTGCGCGATCACCCAACCCTTGTTGGGCAACACCTTGCGGATGTTCAGGCGCTCGCCCGCCTTGAAGCTTTTGGCGTGGCGCTGGAACTGCACCACCATGCCCGGCTCGTACGAGATGGGGTTGGTCTTTTCCGCGTCCGTCCAGCCGGTCGGCACGTGGCGGATGTAGGTGTGCTCGCGCCCCTTCAGGATGCCCTGATCGGCCAGTTCTTCACGAATGGCCGCCGTCACCCGTTCGCCCTCCGCATGCGTGGGCGAGATCACCAGGCAGGCCCCCGGACGACGGCCTTGGGAAGCCTTCACATAGTCGCGCGCGAGATCCCGGTGGCGGTCTTGCGGCTCCGCCGCCTCATGAATCGCGCCCATCTGGTCCAACGTGTGGAAGCCTTTGCCGACCTCGCCCTTGCTGATCGCCTCCACCGCCTGTTTGAGGAGCGGATTTTTCTGACGGCGCACCTGATCCAGGCGCGCCACTTTCAGGCCGTTTTCCTCCAGCAGCCGGAAGGCATCGCCGCGCGGCACCGAGCGATTTTGCCGCGCATCCCCGGCCAGCACCACCCGCTTGGCGCCGTTCCCCTTGGCCAGGCGCAGCAACTGCAACAAGTCCTGATTGCCCACCATGCCCGCTTCATCGACCCACAACACGCTACCGCGCAGGCGCTTCTGCAGGTCTTCATCGGTCAACAGCTTTTTCACCGTCTCCGCCTGTTGAAAGCCTTCCTGCCGCAGCACTCCGCGTGAGGCTTCTGCTGTCGGCGCGCACAGCACCAGTGGCATGTTTTCGCGCTTCAAGCCGTCTGCGACCTCTTGTAACAGAGTGGTCTTGCCCGTGCCGGCGCGGCCGACCACGCCCACCGCCCAGTCCTGGCTTTCCATCACGAGCCGCACGGCATCCTGCTGTTCGCGCGTGTCCTTCGCCGGATCGGTGAAGAGCGGATTCTGGAACTCATATTTGTCCCTGGTCAGCGGGCGCACGCTGCCGCGCCCATCCTTCACCAAGTCGAACAGCTTCGTCTCTTCCTCCAGCACGGCTTGCGTGGTGACATGCGTGCGCCCGCCAATCTCCGCCCTCAACATGCCTTGCCGATTGGCGCAGGCATCCTTTACCGCTTCCACCTTGGCCGATCCAATCGACTGGGCCAAAGCTGTGGCCAACAGCCGCCGCTCCGGCACTTCGCTATAGCGCTCCAGCTCGTGGCTCAACGCATACTCAATCGCCTCTTTGGCCGCGCGGGAATCATTGGTGGCCTCGCGCCCATCCTGTAGATGTGCCTTCGACATAGCTGATTGGATCAGGTTAGCCTCTTTGGGTGTCAGGTTGGCTTTCCAGACCTTACGTAGAGTGGAGAGCGGAATGTTCTTGTCCTTCACCTTGCGGATGCGGGCGTTCAGTTCCGCTTTTGCTTTGGCATCGGTAATGCCAAGCTCGCGTGCCTTTGCTTCAATCTCCTGAGTGCGGCGGGAGAACTTGCCGAGCAACGCGCGTTCGAACCCTTTTACTTCAAAAGCGTCCTTCGTCGGCGTGATGTCATAACCAATCCTTTGCAGCTCGCCCGCCAGCTCCGTATGAAACACCGCCTGGTGATAAGGCCCATCCTGCTTGATGCGGCTGAACTCGCCTGCCTTCCAGCGTTCCTCCACTTCGTCATAGGTCGCGTTGATCGCATACACATGCATGTGCAGTTGCGGATCGGGCAGGCCTTCCAGCAGCTTGTCATCCGACGGGGCCGGGCGGGACGTATAATGCGTGAAATCCGCCCAGATCATATTACCGGTTTGGCGATCATGAAAAGCCCCATCTTTACGCACGCGGGTATGCATATCCTGTTCAATCTGCAGCATGGTGGTGGCCACCGCGCGCTTCATCGCCGCTTCAATCCGGTCATCCCCCGCGATGGTATGCAGAAGCGACACCGACTTTGGCACATCAAAGGTGAAGTCATAGCCAGGTCGGCGGTTCGGCGGATTGCGCGGGGTCAGCTTATCGCTATCATCCGGCAGGCGATTGTGCAGCAGATTCAGAAAGGCGTCTTTGGTGACCGGGCCGTCCAGCCCCAGCATGGCAGCCCCCTTGCCGCCCCAGCACCCGGCGACCTCCTGACCCTCCAGATAATAGTCGCCCTTCGACAATGCATCGCGGAAGTAATTCACTGCCGCATCCACCGACTTGCTGGCCGTGATCCTCAGCACCACGCACCCCCTTTCCGAACGGCTTCGACCCAAGCCATCCGCCGACGGTCATAGCACTCGAACCCATACCCTGTCCGGCTTGTCCCCATCAGAGTTTCTGCCCCTGAATCGTCCATTGTTCCCGTATTCCCAGTGAGTCACCAGACGTCTCTCCTTAGGGTAAGGTGACGCCCGACATTCAGGAATACGCGTGGGAGGCGGGGATTTTTGGTGGCGGGGGAGAATCGGCGGGGTTTTGAGGGTGGGTCAGATCCTCATCGCCGACAGTTTGCGCGTCGTGGAGATGATGGTTTTCGCCCCACCACGCCGTGCCTTGATCCGCTCGTAGAACGCATGCAGTTACGGGCTGGAGCCGCTTGGAGATCAGCGTGCATTGCACCAGCGTCTTACGTCCCAGGCGCGGGCCTTTCTTGGTGATGCGCCCGGTCAGACCCTGACCGTTGGACTGGCTGACACGTGCCACCAGAACACAATCAAGTTAATTAATCGTACATTTAGACATTGTGGCAAAAAGGTGTATAGCCGCTTTCAAGATGATGCGGCTAAGGATGGATCCCTTTTTTTTAGAAGCGAGACGTCCTTGCTGCTTTTCTTTGTACTAAAGCACTCCAGTACTTTTTTCTCGACTTCAGGCGACCAGTAAATTTTCAACTCCTCTCTGGCTCGAGTGATTGCTGTGTAAAATATATTATGAGTAATCAGCTCATCGGTTTCATCTGTGATTATAATTTTTACGGATTTATATTCAAGGCCTTGAGCTTTATGTATCGAGACTGCATAAGCGACTTGGAACGGAACGATATCCAGCCCAAACCCATCATCATCCTCATCAGTTGTTTTATAGCGGTTAACTGTAAAGCATATGGACGATTTTTCTACGTCGGATCCACCATCTAAGAGCGTAAAATCATAACGCTTAGCTTCCAGCCCGTTTATTACTATGTCCAGTTCAACGTAAAACCGAATCTGATCGCGGTCCTTGAGTAGCTCTATATTTAGTATCTTTCCTTTCATGTTGTTATAAATCAAAGGAGAGAACCTATTCGATTCATTAAATAAAATCGGGTCATTAGCTTTGTAGCTATGCACACCCCACGAGATTGCAGGATTTGGATTATTCTCCTGCAATAGTCGATTAATATTATTAATCCCATACAGCCCGTCATAATTTAGGCAGAGGATAATCTCATCGTCATCTCTTTTATTAAAGATCGAAGTATCAAGGTTATGGGAATAATCATTCTTGGCAATAATTTCAATTATGGTGTCTTCTTGTTCCCTTACTCGTCTCCAAAATTCGAGCAAAGCTTTCTTATTACTTCTGTATGGCTTCGTAAGCTCAAAAACAGATGCTTTGGGCACAAAGCTGCGCGCTACACTAAACCAGTTTCCAAAACGAATTGATTCAATTTGAAATACATCGCCGACTAATATCAATAACTCAAATTTTGCTACACTCAGTATATCCTTAATATCTCGATTACTAACCGTGCTACATTCGTCGATAATAAGAATATCGTAGTTGTATGAACCATCTTTCATCGCTAAAAATTTAGCAATCGTTAAAAAACTAGCATTTGAAGCGTCAACTTTTCTCTTAAGATTATCTATCGCCGGGTTTGTGTTGGCCAAATACAGTTTATTGAGTTTCGAGAATAAATGAGAAACATGGTTGATTAGGGTTGATTTTCCTGTGCCTGCGGGTCCGTAAATCAACGCCACCCTAGAGTTTGCAAACATAAATCTTAGCGCCTGCCTTTTTTCATCGCAATCGACAACATGGACGCTTGAATCCAACCAGGCATCAACCCAATTGGTGTAGTTCTCAATTCCCGTGGACGCTAGCTCTTTTAACTTTCGCAGCGCAAAAAGTGTATTATCCTGATATTCGGAAATGTAAAAATGATTGTACAGTTCTGTGATGACCCTTCCTGAGTGCCCCCGCCATAATTTTTGATTGTAAGTCTCGACAAGTTGCCGCGGGTTGTTAAAACTGCCGCACTCATCCACATGAGTATATATCTGACCATGCACTTCTGTCTTGTTCTGGATAAATCGGGCAAATAGTTCATGCTCCCGATCAACATGATCAATGCATTCAAACAAGTCCGAAATTCTTGGGTTGTGAAAGATGGGAGAAGTGTTAAATGGCATATCATCAAACGGCTTGCATCCATTGAGCAAGTATAAATTTGAGAGCATACCATTACGCTCTTTTTGATTTGTTTGTTTTTTGATTATTTTATTTCTTAAGTTGAGCAACAGGTATCTTGTAACATTTGCACCCGGTGATTTTTTCTCCGTAAGAATCCGGCATGCCTCAAGGGCTTGCAAAAATCCTGATGATGAATTTGATCCAGCGATTGTTGATTTGAATCCATTGAACTCCGTCTCAGGGTAATCAATTACCTCAACTAAACTACATTTGTTTTCAGTTAGAAATCGCATAAGATCTCGATATTCAGCATGGCTAGAGGTTGATTTTGCCTGAATGCCAAATATTTTCGCAAAATTGTTTATTTCACAAGGTCGGATAGACACTTCCCAGTTCGTGATGACAAAGATAGCCATCTTCCTCCCTGCAACTTCCACTCTATCTCTAACTAAGGATAACTTTGTAGCGTAAAATTCTGAGATATCAAAATGGGTAAAGGCAATCACTCGGTCAAACTTACTGGCGTTTGCGTTTGTAGAGGTGAAAGTTACCTCATAGTAAACCTTTTGTCCTGCAAAGAACGGCTTTATCTTGTGTAGATAGAATCGGTCATTACCAACGAGGCCTTTAGGTCTCGATTTGTAACGGTCTAAGACTTCAGATATTTTTTCATGATATTGCCTTATCCCCGGATCTGTATTAATCGGGAATTTCTCAATATTCTCTAGCACGTCAAAATCATAAGTCTGCTTTAGAAATTGCTTAGTTTTCAAAAGATACTCGTAATATTTCAGCATAAGCCGCTCCGAGTTCTGTTCGTCGAGCGTGTAATGGGAGGCAACTATCTGCAGATAATCGTGGAACTTTCTCAGAAACCTCAGGTCGCTTCGTGTTTTGACGAAAGCAATTGCTTGCTCTATATTGGGGTATGCATTCTCAATATCGCGAGGATACTTCCACACTTTAAGCATGACATGCTCAATGAAGTTCCTAAGCTGAGCCAATATGTCTTGCGATACATATCCCCTCGCAGATGTACCACTATTTTCAATATGCCTACAAATCACACTATTAGTGATCAATATCTCTCTGTCGATTTTTGATAGTTGCTGGTTCATATCTAGTTTTTCACTAAAATAGGCGTTTGCCTTGCTGTTAGCAAGAAAATCAACCTTAACGATCCCGAAATCTAGAGGAATCATCGCCAGAATCAAATGAGCTTATTTATTACGAGCTACTTTTGCAACTTGCTCTTCTTGTTGCCACTTTGGTTTAAAAATCCGCTCCTCACATCTTCCGACCACTCTGGCACCGATTCCTACTACACGGCTTTCAGTAGATCCATCAGTTCATTCCTGACTTGTCGCCAGTTGCGCGGGTGCATAGATTCGAGCTTGTCGAGGACTACTTTTTCTATCGCGGTGGGGGTGGTGGATTGCCCGTCGCTCAGGAGAGCCGGAAGTTTATCGGCGAGAGAGCGGCGAAAGTCTTCTTTGTCGGGCTGGAAATAGTGCTTGAGGACGATTTGTGACGTGCGGTGGCCTGTCACCCGCTGGACCAGCTCGATGGGGATGCCAGCCGTCAAGGCCAGCGTCACCCACGTGACACGAAAGGAATGGAAATCACGGACCGAGGCACGGCGCAAGCGGTTCACGTTTTGACCAGCGGGTGCCCCACCCTTTTCATCATCGAGGCCAGCAGCCCGGAGCACAGCTTTAACGCGGGTGGTGATGCCATCGGGATTCTGCCGATAGAGCTTGGCCTGCGTGGGAAAGACCGGTCCCGACCCCTTTGGCGTGAGGCGGCGAAGCTCGGCTTCCAGCAGCGGGAAGATCGGAATCTCAACCGTCTCACCTGTTTTGGAGGTCTTCACCGTGATGAAGCGGTTTGAAAGATCCACCGATGACCAATCCAGCAGACAACAATCCCCCCGGCGCATGGCCGTGCACATGCCTGTGACAATAATCGGGCGAATCAGCGGATCGGATTGAGCGGCTTCCAGAATCAGGGGAAGCTCTGCCACCGTAAACGGCTTGCGAAAGACGGTGTCTTCTTCACGGGTCGGGATGCCATCAAAGGGATTTTCCGCCATGCCCGCCTGCTTCTTGAGCTTCTCAAAGAAAGAGCGCAGGAAAATGAGGACATTGTTGTAGGTCTTGGGCGTTACCCGACGGGCAGCCTCCACGTTCATGAAGTCGCAGGCCATGCCGGTCTGGACATCTGCCATTTCCTGAACGCGCGGATAGCGGCGCTTCAGGAATGACCGGAAACGGAGGAAGATGCTTTCCACCTGGACGAGATAGCGACCGGAAACCTCTTTACGGCGGGGCAGCGCCTTCCATGCGGCAAAGGCATCGTCCAGCTGCAGCGTCTTGATCCTTTCGCCTGTACGAAGCTCATGCAGCTTTTGCACAAGGCCCTCTGCCTTGACTCTTGTTTTGATGTCCGATTCCAGCTTTTCCAGGGCAGCCTGTGCCCGCGCCCGCGATCGCTCGAACTCCTTATCCCCTTGCTGGCTGAGCGTTGCCGGAATCTGCCCCTTGATTTCGACCGCAAGATTCTGGCAGAGGTATCGACCGTTCACCATGATTCGGCCGTACCACCACTTACTCTTTCCCCGTTGGATTGATAGAGGCATACGTCAAGGGATACGTCCCGCAACTGCGGGAATCCGGCAGAAGCAGGAGAATCTTGCTGCGACGTACTTTTCGACTTAGCCCCCTCAAAATCAACCTTAAAACCCTGATATACAATAATTAAGGGTCAGGCTCATAACCTGAAGGTCGTTGGTTCAAATCCAGCCCCTGCACCCATGAAGGCCCGTTTCCTAACACGAAACGGGCCTTCTCCTTTTCTGTTGGTAGCAAATGGCTTAGGTGCTTCTGGTGGCGCACGAATGGCCAAGAAAGGGACACATTCGGCTCCCATCTCGCCCAAGCCGGACCACATCCAAAGAGCATTTAGAGGCATCGAAGAGCACCGAGATACCCTCACAAATGCCGGACAAGTTCCGGACAAAACGGAGCTGGAGCGGTAAACGATTCGAGCGCCCTGCCCTCACCCCGCCAAGGATGAACTGACGCCTCAGTGGCGGTCGATCAGCGCAGCCAGAATCTCGTCTTGTTCTAGTAGAATTGTAACCTTCTGAATGAACGAAAACGCATTTCAACGATCGCCTTGCTGCCAAGTGGGCTCAATGAGGGTGATGTGCGGACTTTTGGGTACGCCAGTGCGGTTGAGATGAATGCGGCCGACGACCATTTCGGCCGCTTCTGCACCGACTTCCCAGCTGGACTCGCGGATTCCGGTTAGATCGGAGCGGTTTTCGACATTGAGGCTGACAAACTGGAAGTTATGCCCGAGTCGCAAACCCGCCGCCTCGAGCCATTCCAGGACAAGGTTGGTGCCGAGCACCGTCACCTTGGGATGGGCTTTCACCCAGCAAACCGCTTCGGCGGGGGAGTCGATAATGAGAGGATCTTGCAGGTAAGTCCTAGTCGCCTGTTCTTGTCGGTAGCAAGCCGTCCAAAGGTGATGCACGTTGCGATCGTGCTGTCGGGGCAAGATCAGGCGGGCTTGAGTCGGCGCGTTGGAACCCAAATGAGCAACGGCGAGGCAAGTGGAGTTGAAGAAGTTACAAAAGACGCGGTCGAGCTTTGGCTCCTTATAGGAGTGGCTGATCATGACCGATGAAAGCGTCTCCCACGGTAATGTGGGTAGAGGCAGATCATCTTCCCTCGGCCCTACGATTACTCCCGGGATCCTCCGCGAGCGCAGGATCGCCTTGATGCGTTGGTCTGTCAGCCCGGGCTGACGAATCCAGAACGGTTGGAGGTGGAAACCGCGCAACGCGGCCTGCTCGGCTGCGCCCCGGAAGCATATGTCTGGTGTGTTGCCTGGCTCGCCGGGGATGGGCTTCGGCCCCGACACGAGATAAAGCAATCCGGTCCGCTGAGGCGGAGGCTTCGCTTGCCGGATGTGTGACATGAGGGACGAGACAAGCGCATGCGGGTGGTAACCAAGTTCCCGTGCTACGCACTGAATTTCTTCGCGCCGCGCCAACGAAATCTGCGGATCGTTCCGAAGAGCCAACGAAACTGTGGCGGTGGTCACCCCCACCCGCTCAGCAATCATTCGAAGGGTTATTTTCACAGCATTACTTAACGATTTAAGTTGAAAATCAGTGGCCCCTTTTGTCGACAAAAAGGATATTGGACAGGCCTCTGTTTTCGAACGAGGAAATGGTTATCCCCATGCGAGCCCCTTACTCCATCGCTCTTCTCTTTGGTATGTTGACGCAGGCCATCGGTGTACCTGCGCATTCGCTTTCGGTCGGTGAAAGCGCTTCCAATCCGATCGGATTTCATGATGCTACGCCCTCGTTTTCGTGGCTTTTGCCGGCGAGTGCCAAGGCCCAGTCTGCCTATCATCTGGAAACAAGATCAGGTGAGGCACACTGGGACAGCGGCTGGGTGGAGTCGGACCAATCGACCTTCGTACCATACGAAGGGGAGGCCTTGTCGTCACGCCAACAGGTAGAGTGGCGAGTAAATCTCCGCGACGAAAACGGGTGCGAAGGCGGCTGGAGCAGCTGGGCGCGGTTCGAACTGGGCCTGCTCAGTAACCAGGATTGGGAGGCACGATGGATTCGTCCGCAACAGGAGGTCGACATGAAGCGCGAGCCGGTGGCAACGCTACGGCACAGCTTCCAGATTTCGAAGCCTATCGAACACGCGCGTCTCTACGCCACTGCCAAGGGCGTCTTCGAACTTCACCTCAACGGAAAGCGCGTAAGCGTAGACCACTTTGCCAATGGTTTTACCTCCTACCGCAATCGCCTCGATACGCTGACCTATGACGTAACGGGACACCTGCAGCCGGGGAGCAACACCATCGTCGGCCTGCTCGGCAGCGGCTGGTATGCCGGTCGCTTGCCTTTTGAAACGACGAAGATCGGCCCCTACGGGACTGACACTGGCCTGCTCTTGCAGCTGGAGATCACGTATCGCGACGGGAGTTCCCAAGTCGTAGCCTCCGGGGAACAGTGGGAAGGGACGTATGAAGGGCCTATTGTCTCTTCGAGCCTTTACGACGGTGAAGTCTATGACGCGCGCAGGCAGCTCACCGACTGGCAGCCTGTCGCGGTGGAACCCGACCTCGGAAACGCGAGGTTGACGCCGAAACCATTCGCTCCGGTGCGTGCAACCGAGACCTTGTCGGTCCAGAGCATTTCCGAGCCCAAGCCGGGCTCCTATGTTTTCGACTTGGGGCAGAACATCGTCGGCTGGGCGCGTATCCGGGTGCCGGTGGAGCAAGGCGAAACCATCACGATCCGTTTTGCCGAAATGCTGCAGGCCGACGGCACGCTTTACACCGCCAACTACCGCACCGCAAAGTCGACCGACACCTACACCGCCGCCCGATCGGGAGTCGTCGATTGGGAGCCGCATTTTACCTTCCACGGTTTTCGCTACGTCAAACTGTCGGGGCGGGCGGCCACTTGCGCACGGGTTTTCTGGGCACGCCGCATCTTCCCGTCGCGCTCGACCAAACGGGCTACTCAGCTGTCGCGGCGGAGTTACTGTTCAAGGAGACCTATTCCTCGTGGTTCTACTCCATCAATCAAGGGGCGACCACGATGTGGGAACGCTGGAACAGCTACACGCATGAAGACGGCTTTGGTGACGCGTCGATGAATTCCTTCAATCACGATGCCTACGGTGCGGTCGGGCAGTGGATGTATGAACGGGTGGCGGGGCTGTCGCCCGATCCCGCCCATCCGGGCTACAAACACTTTTTCATCCGTCCACTCATCGTCGAGCAGCTCGAATATGCACGCGCCGAGTTGGCCACGCCCTACGGCAAGGCGGTCAGCGGGTGGGAGAAAGCCGGAAACGAAGTCGTCTTGAGCGTGGTGGTCCCACCCAATACCACCGCGACAGTTGTTTTCCCCGACGGGCGTGAACCCGTTACGATTGCCGCAGGCTCCCACCGCTTCGGGGTCGACGCACCAGCGGCGAAGTAACTGCAGAATTCCCACAAGCACTACCCCCTCAAGATAATGCTATTACGCTCAACGCCTTTCCTGCTGGCTCTACTGAAGATGCTTGCCCTCTGTCCCATTCTCTCCGCCGGAGAATGTGCTTACGATGCCCGGATCGAGGGACGCGAGATCCTGACCCCCGTGGCTCCTGCCCAGCCCAAAATCACGGGTGCGCGGATTTTCGGCGTGCGGCCCGGCAAGCCGATCTTCTTTCGGGTCTCGGCGACGGGTGAAAATCCGGTGCGATTTGCGGCAGGCGGCCTGCCGGAAGGGTTGGCGCTCGACCCTGAAAGCGGGTGGATCACCGGTCGTGCGCCCAAAGAAACAGGCGACGTCGAAATCGCCCTGACCGCCCTCAACGGACACGGAGAAGACACCCGACAACTCACTTTGCGCGTAGGCGATACCATTGCCCTGACGCCGCCCATGGGCTGGAACAGCTGGTATGTACACTCCGAAGGTGTGAGCGAAGCCGCTATCCGTGAAACCGCCATCGCGATGCAGGAAAAGGGGCTTGCCGATCATGGCTGGACCTACCTGAACATCGACGATTGCTGGATGGGGGAACGGGATCCCCAGACGCTGACGATCCAGCCCAACGAGAAGTTTGGCGACATGAAGCAGTTGGCTGCCTTTGTCAACGAACAGGGCTTCAAGCTCGGCATCTACTCGACCACCTGGATGAGCACCTATGCAGGCTATATCGGCGGCTCTGCGCCCAACGAGGAAGGCGACTACTCGGAATACTACCTGCCTGCGGATGAGCGCCAGAACCCGCATCAGGTTTTCGGGCGCTACCCCAATGGCATTCGCAAAGGGCTGGCTCGAGTCGGCCCTGTATGGCTGGTGGATCGCGACGCCCGTCAGTTCGCGAAGTGGGGCATCGACTACGTGAAATACGACTGGAAAGAATGGACGCTCGTGGAAGGCGAAAAAGGCTACTGGCCGGACGCATCCAAGCCACAGCACAAGACGCTCGAATCGGGCATCACTCAGCGCGTTCATCACGATTTTCGCGCCCTGGATCGCGACATCGTGATCAGCTTATCCCCCAACCATGATGCGTATGAAGACACTTTCGTGCCCAACTACTGCAACCTTTGGCGCCTGACGGGCGACATCCACGCGGAGTGGTCGCGGCTCATCGCCCCCTTCGAGATGGAAGAACGCCTGCAACTCACGCGGCCCGGCAGCTATGGCGATCTGGACATGCTGCAGATTGGACCTTTGGGCAAGCCCAACCGGGCCGAAGTGCAGTTCAGCCCCTCGCCTCTCACCCCTTCCGAACAGTATTTTCAGGTGACGCTATGGGCGATCCTCACGCAGCCGCTGCTCCTCTCGTGTCACATTCCTTCCATGGACGCCTTCGACCTCAACCTCGTGACCAACGACGAGGTGCTGGCCGTGAATCAGGACCCGCTCGGCAAGCAGGGATATTGCCTCACACACGAGGCGGGCGTGTGGGAAATCTGGGCCAAGGATCTGGCCGACGGCTCCAAGGCAGTGGCCTTTTTCAACCTTACGGAAGAGGACCGGGTGCTAGAACTCCCGCCGACTCAGTTGGGTACCAGTGGCACCATCCGCGACCTTTGGCGCCAACAGGACATCGGCTCACTTGAATCGCACTTTTACATAAAAGTCAGCCCCCATGGCACTGCCCTCCTGCGTATCCTTCCTGAACGCCCGTGAGCATTGGGGTGAATCTCCAGATATCGGCGTTTGTTGATGCAACTTGACATGCGTCACCCTCCAGGGATTCCCGATGCCGAACACGAGGCAAACCGGTTGCCTCTCTTAAGCGTAGCGTAAAGACCGCTTCCAGCCCGCAACTGCCCCCATTCGTTTTATTATGTCTACCCCACGTCTATTCTTTTGCATAACCGCCTTTCTTTTTGCTTTTGCCACTTGGCAGAATGCCAAACCCATCGAAGTCTATCCCGCATGTGATGAAGGCTTTAGCGTCTCGCTCAACGGCGACTGGTCGTTCAAGTTCATTGATTCGGGTGATGCCGGCAGCGACGCTGACTTCGCCGACCCTGCCTTCGATGTTTCAGATTGGGAAAGCATTCGCGTGCCTGGCAACTGGGAGATGCAAGGGTTCTCCGCACCGCGCTACGCAAAGAACAGCTTTCAGCGCGACTTCAGCCCGATCCTGGGGCTCTATCGCCGGACCTTTACCATCCCAGCCGATTGGAGCGCATCCCACCGCCGGGTAATCCTGCGTTTCGAGGGCGTTCAAAACGGTTTTACCATCTGGGTCAACGGCCATGAGATCGGAAGCTCTACCGCCAGCGCCTACAATCCACATTCCTTCGATATAACTGACGCCCTCAACCCCGGGACGAGCCAGCAGCAGCTCGCCGTCAAGGTTAGCACTCAACCTCTCGGTTGGGAATTCGACATCAACGACGACTGGGCGCTTTCCGGCATCATGCGCGATGTAACCCTATTCTCCGTCCCACAATTGCACCTGCGAGGCTTCACCACATCCACTCAGCTGGCCTCCAATGGCTCAGCCCGATTTACCGTCAAAGCCACCACCAGCCGTTCAGGCGGGCAGCTTACCGCCACACTGATCTCACCCGCTGGCAGCCCGGTAGCCACCCTCCCACTCACGCCTTCAGCGGAGTTTCAAATCTCCTCACCGCAGCTATGGACGGCGGAGACGCCCGATCTCTATCGCCTACGCATCGATGTCGCCGACGCCGACGGCCATCCTCTCCAGGCAATTGAGGATCGCGTGGGCTTGCGCGAGGTCTCCATCGCCAACGGCGTCCTCATGCTCAACGGCAGCCCGATCAAGCTGCGTGGCGTCAATCACCACGATCTCGAACCCGCCACAGGCCGCACCCTGTCTCCGCAGGGCATGCGTCGCGACATCGAGCTCATGCAGGCGGCCAATATCAACTACGTCCGTACGTCTCACTATCCGCCCGACCCCCGCTTCATCAAAACCGAGCATGTCTGGCTCGACGCTACCACTTATCTCGACACCTATGGCGAATATGGCAGCGACGGCATCGTCTATGCCGACCGCACACCTCAACCTGCCTACTGGCTCGTGCGCAAGGTCTATTCGCCCGTCCAGATTGCTGCATCGTCCCTGCCTGTGTGCCCGGGGCGACAGACTTTGTCCGTGCCGGTCGAAAACCGCCACGACTTCATCCCCCTCTCTGGCTTCAAACTGGTTTGGCATGCCTTGCGCAACGGTGCTTCGCTCGCCAAAGGTACAGAGCCACTCAGTGCAGCAGCTCACGCCCAGGAAACGTTGGAGATCCCACTCCAACTGTCGGCTGAGATCCTCAGCGATGATGTGCTCGCCCTTGAACTGCGCGTCTTCGCGCCCGATGGCGAACCGGTGGTAGAGCGCACATTGCGTCTTGATCTAGCCGGAGAAAATCGAGAGCGATGGCCTCATACTCTTCTCACATCCCCCTCCGCCCCCGTTGTAACCGAAGAGGCAGGCCGTATCCTCATTTCCACGTCCAACGCCTCCGTTACCGTCGACCGCGGCACCGGATCGCTATCGATCCTTGACCCCGCCGGGAAGCAGATTGTGAACGACCTACGCCCGCATGCGGGTCGCAACACCAGCTATTTCGAGCGCTTGCTTGTCCGCGATACTGGGATGTGGAACACCGCCTTACTAGACGATCCACAAGATGTTGCTGTCACCGTGAAGGAGAGTGCCTCTGCCGTAGCCGTACGTGTCTCCGGTCACCACCCACGCCCGGGGTCACCGGAAGAAGCCCTCATCGGTTACTATGAAGCCGAGATTACCGCCAATGGTGTCATCCGCATCCGTTATGACTACCGTCCAGAAAACGCCACCGGTTATTTTCCCGAAGCAGGGCTCACCCTGGTATTGCCAGAAGATGAGACCGAGCTGCGGTGGATCGGCCTGGGCCCCTGGGCCGGTTACCCGGGCATGGATCGGCACAATGAGTTTGGTATCCACCACCTCAATCGTGCCGATATCCGCTTCGACGGCAACCGCCGTGGAGTCGAGCTTGCACTGCTCACCTCTCCCGAGGGGCGAGGCATCGCCCTTTCCTCCCCTTCCACTGCAGACGTCGCGGTTGACCGCTACGTCAAGCAGACCTTACTCCGGCACAACGCTCTGATCTCTGGAGTGGGCAACAAGAACTGGAAGGCCGAAACCGCGATCGAAGCTAGCGAGGCCGCGAGTATCCGCGGCGAGTTCACGCTTGTGCCACTCGACACAAACTGGCCTTCGCCGCTTGTTCGTTGGTTTGGCGAAGCTGGCACAGCTACCGATATTCAACAGCCTTTTTACCATAGCTACGACCAATAATCGATCCGTGATTACCCGGTGGCAGGCGCTGACCGCATCGGGCTGGCCTTCCTATAGGAGGGAGAGAACGATCCGTTCTCTTGCGAACTTGTGCCGGGCCGCGTGGTGGGATGCATCTTGAGGATGCCTCCACCTCTACCTCTTCCGAGTCTTCACTCGTTCCCAACGGCGGGCTTCCATTCTGGACCATCACTACGGAATGGAAAGGCTGGCCATCCATCGGCATTGCCCAAATTTGGCTGCGCGGTTTCATCCCAAGCGAAGCGCAGCTTGCTCGGTCGGGTAACATTCGGGCTGTATACGACAACCGATCCCGGACTGGTGATTTCGGCGCTTGCAGGGGCAAACGCACCGTCGGCGCCCGCTAGTTCAAAATACTCGAGACTGTTCCCATCCAGGCTCTTCAAGCCCTTTCCAACATGGCGAAAGTGGATGACTACCTTGTCGCCCTTCCACTCGATTGATTCTACCATCGGACTTCCGGAGGTGGGGAAGACCTTGTAGACATTGGCCAGCGCGAGACTCGCGAGACGGTCGGCTACAGGCCGCTTCTCCCGAGGATGGATGTTGGAAAGGTCGTCTACCAACCAGGAAGCAGAAGATCTTTCGAACCACAAGAGAGCGTGGGGTAGCATCACTTGGGACGAACTACGCCAGATGCACCGAGACGGACAGGAGATCAGCAGCCACACATGGTCTCACCCCAACCTGTCAAAGCTATCCCGCAGTGAAGTTGAAGAGCAGTTATCCAATTCTTACGCGACGATCAAAGCCGAGATAGGATGCGCTCCCCCTATCCCTCGCCTTTCCTTTCAACCAGTCGACCACCGAAATCCGCGCAATGGCTCTCCAGCACTACGCTGCCTGCCGCGAGTTCCAAGTCGGATTCGATGACGACAAGGCAGCAGCCTGGATGAACGCGTGGGCGGACCGGCAAACGGAGAACCATAGTTGGGGTGTTGCCATGGTCTACGCGATAGCGACCGGGTATGCTGCGTTCACCAACCCTGAAGACTTTCGCGCTCATCTCCACTACGGCCACTTACGCGGCGCGGCTGAAAGCGATGATCGGCGATCTGCGGGCAGATTTGCACGATCCCATCCTGCCTGTGGTCGTCGGCCAGCTGGGCACGTATCTGTAAAAGAGCGATTATCCGTACGTGGACATGGTTCGCGTCGCGATCAAGGATGTCGCTGATCCAGTACCTAGGGTGGGTTACGCCGATTCAGCCGGGTTGTGCGATAAGGGGGATGCCCTTCATTTTTCAGCCGATGCACAGGACCAGCTTGGCACCCGCTACGCAGAGGCGAGGCGTGAACTACAAGAAAGCCCACCGCATTCGTAGCCAAAACCATGAATGGGGAATGAATTATACAAAATACACGCTCCAAGGTCCCCTGCCCAAAGACTGCGGTGAAGGGAGGCCGTAGGCCGATTCGGCTTCACGCCCCTAAACCTCATCTAGTCGCATCACGATGGTCCGCAGGCTACTCCCGTTGAGCAGCTCGATCAGCGCTAAAAATCAGGATGCCCCCTCGGAGAACCCTTGCATCTTTCAAACTCCTGCAGGGGCATCCTCACTCAGAGATTCTAGAAGCTGAAGGTGGTCGAAACGAAGATTTGCCGCGGCTCCTTGATCCGGTAGTTCGCCACGGAACCATCCCAGAGGGCGTAGACTGGCAGCAGGTCGTCTTCGTCTGCAAACAGATCGCGGATGTTCAGCTGGATGCTGGCATCGACCTTGTCCTCAAAGAGTTTGAACTCGTATTTGAACCACAGGTCGATATGCGTCAGGTCACCCCAGCGGTCTGCCCCCACGTCTGTATCGTAAATGGGACGGGTGGGATCCGTTGCATAATACTGCGGCTCATCAAGCGGCTCATTGGTGCTCGGGTCGACATCCGTCATGAGGCCGTAGTAGCCAATGATAGCTTTGTCTTCCATCCGGATGGCACCGCCGATGCTAAAGCCCTCCAACGGCCCCTCGATAAAGCGATAGTTGGTGATGATATTGCCACGCCACTTGCGCATACCATAGGGGGCGGCTCCCTCGAGTTGGCGTGCTTCAGCCACAGCCGAAGTAACAGTGCTGTCGAAGTAGGTCTGGGCGTTCTGGCTCCACTCCGTGTTGTTGGGGTGTTGCGGCACGCTGCCAAAGCCCCAGCCTTCCCAGAAATTGTCGACGCGGATGGTATTGCTTCCATCTTCGCCGGCAGGGATTTCTCCGGGCAAATCTGGAGCCGTCGCGGTAGTCCACACCTGCATGCGTTCTGCGATCCAGGGCTCGTATTCGGGGAATACGGACTGATAGCTGACGTCCTGCTTGGCAATGACGAGCTTGATGTTCCAGTTCCGCAGCGGGTTGTAGATCAACTCGAACTCGGCCCCCTCCGCCTCCGCGGTCTGGGTGGATTCGAGGTTCACGCCTGGCCAGTCGTAGGGCAGCCCGGTCATGGCTTCCACCTCAGCCTCTTGGGCGTCGGTCAAGGGAGTCTGGAACCAGTCATCCGGTTCTGTTCCGACGTTGGTCGGGTCCTCACCTGCGCGCAGGCGCACCACCGTTTCGGCCCATCCACGCAGATTGGTGGCGTCGATGCGCTGCACGCGGTCAATCAGAGTTCCCGCCTGAGCAGAGCGTTCGTTGATCGACTCCGTCTCGAAGAAATTGAGTTTGGCGATCAGCTTGTCTCCGAAAAGATTGACGGAGACCCCCCAGTCCTTGCCCTCCCCTTCCGGCTTAGGCAGCAAGCCGCCGAACATGTCGTAGGCCACACCGCCGGGAGGATTGAAATTCTCCGACTGATTGTAGTGGAGACTGAGCCAGCTGAGCGGCTTGGCCACGAGACCCGCAGTCGCAGTGGTTTCCTCGAGCGTTTGTTTGCTGTCGTCCAGATTACGGTCGTAGAGATAGTCGATATTGGCCAGCCGATAGTTGTTCGACTCTGGATAGAGTTCCGAGCGAGAAAGACCCGTGAGATCGTTGGCGTAGGCTGACCACTTGTCTCGCCTCACACCCACCGTGGTCACCAGGCGGTCCTGGATCAGATAGCCTTGCCAGACGCCAGCCCACGACTCGAGCTCGCGTTTCTGGTGAGATACGCCCCACTCGTGGTGAACGGAGTCCAGCGTGACCTCGTCGTCCTGGAATTGTTGCGTGACCCAGTTGTAGGTACGGACGGAGGTCGTGAGCGGGCCGGAAGTAAAGCCGGGGACGCCCCATGAGTCGGAACTACCGTCGGTGACGCGCGCCTGAGCATCCCCAAGATAGAAGATGCGCCGCACGTTGGCCGTATTGCGGGCATAGGCAAAGTTCTCTCCCTTCTCGTCGGGCACCCAAAGGCTGGAAGAAGGCTCGACGTAGGCCATTCGGAAGCGGTTGTAGTATTCGTGCTCCTCCTGGTATTGGCCCAGCGCCATAAACTGGTGTTTACCCAACCAGCGCATCCAGCCGTCCCTCTCCGTAAAGTCCAAATTGTAGGCGAGCATGGCTCGACTTACAGTGTTCTCCTGCGGGGCGGTGACAGCATCTTGCTGATAGTCGTCGACAAACGGCTGCAGGTAATGCGGATTGGGGTTGCCGTCCAAATCCTTCGTATTGGTATCGACGGCGACGGTCACGGGCCACTGCTGCCCGAGCGGATAATACTCGAAGGAATCGTATTCCTGACGGAACCAGCCCGCGGAGAAATAGAGGTTATCGAGAATGCGCTGCTCAAGCTCGATATTGTAGGTGTCTCCGTCGAACTCGCCAAAGTTGGCGGAGATGATGTTCACCTCCGTCCAATCATAAATATCTTTATTGATGAGTGAGGGCGCCGTATAATTGGAATAGAAATTGGAAGCTGCCGCACCGGGCGAAGAGAGCGTCATCCGGCGGTCGTACATCGCGCGCCGGGCCGGGTCTGCATCCAACCACTCGCTCTGAGATATTTCGTTGCCGGCCGCATCGGTGTATGGATCGGGGAAGTTCGTGCGCGGCTGCAACTGCACGAAGTCGAAGGAACCGTTGGAATTGACCCGCAGATAAGGGCGGGAATTATTGAGCCAGCGAAGGCTGTTGACATAGTGCGGTGAGTCCTCGTTATCCAAGAGACGGTCGCCCGAGAGTCCATCGACCGTAGCGTTAGTCGAATAGACGAAAGGATCCGTCACTCCTGTATCGAGGTAGGTGACCTGACGCGTGACGGGGTCCCAGACCGGGCGCCCTTCGTTGATCCACGGCGTAATCCCGTCGATCGGCATGATAGAGTTCGGAAGCTTCCGCTCGTTATGGTAATACTCGTAAAATGCTTTGATCGTAGTACCTTTGAACGGCTTGTAGGTCAGGCCGATAGTAGCCCGATCGGTGTCGTCGTAAGATGGCTTACGGCTGAATTCCCGGCTCTCAGTCACGCCGGCCACAAACACGGCCAAGGAATCGTCCAGCATCGATTGGTTGGTGGAAGCACTGGCGCGCGATCCATTCGTGCCGTAGCGGAAAGTGGTTTCGGTCTCGTCCACACCCGTCGCGGCGTAGCCGACCGATTGATTGACGATACCGGCTGGGCTGCCCAAACCGAATAGAATGGAGTTCGGACCGCGATTGATCTCAATCGACCGGACGTTATAGGAATCGGCCGGTAGGCGGCTGATGCTGGGATAATAGTTCCAACCAAAGTCCGGAGCCGCAAGGCCCCGAACCCGGTTGGCTGTCACTGCCGTGGAGGCCACACCGCCATTGGTAGCGGAGCCGCCCACGTTATCCTTCAAGCCGCCACGATTGACTTCGATAGGTGTATAGTTAAGGGCACCCTCGGTATTGGCTTCGTAAAGGAAGACTTCGTTAAAGCTCGTAGCGCCCGTGTCTTCCAGCTGCTGCTTCGTCACAACAGTGATGGGAGCAGCGAGGTCTTCGAGATTGGTGTTCAGGCGGCTACCGGCCAGAGTGCTGGAGGCGTAGTAACCAATATCATTAGCCCCCGAGGTAACCTCAAAGGGCGAGAGCTCGAAGATATCGTCTTCGTTCGCATCTTCGGTCGCAGAATCTTGAGACCATAGATGGGGCGCAATCAACAGGGGGGCGAGGCAGGAAGCCCACCACAGGGAGCGCGTTTTTTTGAAAACGCGGCTATTGAATAGCAACATATTCCAGAGAGTGTGTATGGTTGGATTAAGCTTTCCCCCGTGAGGCACTCAGCCAGAGCCCGATACAGGAAGCCCTGGCGGAAAGGCTGCGCAAAGGGGAAGGCAAGGGGTGCACAGATGGTCTGCGGTCCACAGGGACAATGCCGATCCTAACAAGAACGCCTTAGTGCCGAGAATCCCTGAAAACAGGCAAGAACCGGGAATTTCGACAACATCCACGACTGCTGACCCTCAACTCTGACTGTCAACCATATGCCTCCTTTCCCTGTCGTGAGAATTTGCAAAAAATATTAAACGATCAGCGCAAAATCCCCCCAGTGCGTCGTGTACAAAATTGGCCTGAATTTCCTTTCGATCCCCTGGAGTCAGCGGCTGCTGCTTTTGGTTGCCCTGCTTCCATGGGCTTTTTTGTGCCCATTGCTGAGCGCTGGAACCGTCACCAACGACTACCATTGGCGCGTCTGGACGACGGATGAAGGGTTGCCCCACAACTCCCTTACCTCCATCACACAAGATGCAAACGGCTATCTCTGGTTTGCGAGTCTCGGCGGCCTCGTCCGCTTCGATGGGGTAAACTTCAAGAAGACAGACCTCCCCCGGCCCTACCGCCCCCGAGGTTACAATATCCGCCTGCTGACCAAAGACAGGGACGGCAGTCTGCTCTTTGAACCGACTGGGCAACAGATCCTGCGCTGGCAGGATGGCAGGCTGGAGCAGCACCCCATTACCCCAGCCCTTGAGGGACGCCAGGTCAGAGAACTCTTTCCCGCACCAGACGGTGCGCTTTGGGTGGGCTTTCCGGACGGCCGACTGGGGCGCTGGACGCCTGGAGGCATGCAGTGGTTCGACACTGCGGTAGATGCCTCACTCCCCCGCGAGCGGGCCACCTTTGCGATCGACGCGAAGGGAGAACTCTGGATCTCCTTCAACGACTTCTTCGGGGTCTATCGCGAAGGCAAGCTCGTGCCCTCGACGCTCGCAATCCACAACCCCCAATTGATCTCGCCCGACCCTAACGGCAATATCTGGATCTGCGAAGCGGATCGCCTCTCCATTCTTCAAGGGGATCAACTGACCGTCCTCGCAGACGAAGTCCCCTGGGAACAAGCTACCGCCGAACTGCGGCACCTCTCGATCAGCAGAAGCGGAACAGCGTGGATCTCCGCCGGCCGTCTCGGCCTGTGGTGCTGGAGCGAAGGCACGCTTCGGCAAGTTGAAATCCCCTTCCCGATTGTCAACTACGCGACGGAGGACCAGGAGGGAAGCATCTGGGTATCCTCCGACGGCAATGGGCTGGGCCAACTTCGGCCAAAGCACTACACGCGATATGACCGTACGGCCGGGCTCCGACAGCAGGTTTCAAATGCGGTACTCTGTCGAGACGACGGGACGACCTGGCTGGCCAACAATCGGGGCGGTGTGGCACTGGTGGAAGGGGAAAAGGCAACGCCACTGGATACGAGCGCCGATGGGGACCCCCTCCTGGCGAGCACGCTCTGCTTCGATCTGGACGGCAGCCTGTGGTTCGCAGGCCGAGACGGCCTCTATCGTTCAGCGCCGCCTTACACTACAGCCGAGCGGTTGCCTTCCCCCGGCAGGGACATCACGCTGCTGCATACGGCGCGTGACGGGCGCATCTGGTTTGCGTCGTTTGCGGGGCAATTCGGCTATTTTGAAGAAGGCGCCCCGGTCTTCATGACGGAGCAGGACGGCTATCACGGCCAATCCTTGCGCTCGTTGGCCGAAACCAGCCGAGGCGAAATTTGGGCGGGTTCCTATACAGGAGACCTGTTTCACTATCACGCGGGAAAACTCGACTACCAGAATATCGGACGCCCCGTGCACAGCCTGTATGCCGATGCCGAGGGACGACTCTGGATGGCGACCGTGGAAGGCCTCATGGTCCAGATGGAAGACAATTTCGTACTACTGACCGAAGCAGAAGGACTGGCCGATAGCCTCATTGCCCTGATCGCCGAAGACCACCACGGCAACATGTGGTTTGGCGCGCTCAGCGGTCTTTACTACATCAAGAAGGAAGCTCTTCTGGCCGTAGCAGCCGGTGAGCGTGAGCAAGTGGTCTCCTATTCAGTGGGAAAAGATCAGGGACTGTCGGGCATGACTTTCCTGATCAACTATTTTCCCTCCGTCCAGACGGGGACGGACGGGCGACTGTGGTTTGCAACTTCCGACGGCGTTATCGCCATAGATCCAGACACCACGCTGGCAACCCCGGCAACCCCTGTCGTCTACGTCGACGACGTGCAGGTAAACGGGCAACCGCAAAACATAGCCGCTGGCAAAATTTCCGTGCTGCCGGGCCAACAGCGCATAGAGGTGGAGTTTTCGATCCCAAACTTCAGCGACCCGCGCAATGTAATCGTCCGTCACCGCTTGGAAGGAGCCGACCCGGAATGGATCGAAACCGGCGCTGACCGCTCGATCAGCTATTCGGGCTTGGCGCCGGGGAGCTACCGGCTCCTTGTCGCCGCGGGGATTGGGCCCGATAGCTGGGCCAGCGAGCCAGCCGTCGTCTTCCTGGAGGTCTTGCCCGCCTGGTGGCAGACGCTCTGGTTTCGCCTGGGCGGGGCATTGGCCGCCGCACTCTTGTTGATCTTCATCGTCCGGAAATGGTCCCAATACCACCTGCGTCAGCGCCTGCAGCGCCTGGAGCGAGACCAGGCTCTGGAACGGGAAAGGGCACGGATCGCTCGGGACTTGCATGACGACCTCGGCGGCAGGCTGACAGCGTTGCAATTGCTGGCGGCCCGACTGGGCAAACTATCCGGGCGCGAACGCGATTCCGGACTCAACCAACTGGCGGAACGCGCACGCCGCCTCAACTCCGATGTCCACAGCATTGTGTGGCTCATCACCCCCCGAGACAGCTCACTGCGCAACCTGGTGGAATTTTTGCGGCGTTACACACTCGAGCTATTCAAAAACACTCCGATCGAATGTACCGTCGACGACCCTTCCCGAATCCCTGCACACCCCATCTCGCCCGACGTTCAACACAACGTCTTTTTCGCCGCGAAGGAAGCCTTGACCAACATCCTCAAGCATGCGCACGCCACGGATGTAGCGGTCAACTTCGGTGTCGATAACGGGACCTTCTACTGCGCCATCCGCGACAACGATAACGGTATCCCGGCCGACGCCATCACTGTCAATCTCGGCAATGGCCTCGCCAACATGAAGACCCGAATGCACGAGATCAAAGGTGACCTGCAATGCTCCACTCCATCGACCGGCGGGACCCTCATCCAGCTCCGCCTGCCCCTTCCCCATCCCTAATCCTACTACTCCATGACCACATCCATTTCTGTCGCAATCGTCGAAGACCATCCCTAATCCTACTACTCCATGACCACATCCATTTCTGTCGCAATCGTCGAAGACCATCCCGAGATTTGCGAAGAGCTTCAAAAGATCATCCGTCGCGAGCCAAACCTCGATTGCCTGGTATGCTGCCGCAACGCCGCCAGTGCCATCGCCATTCTGCCAACCCTCCTGCCAGACGTCGTGCTGCTGGACGTCCAGCTCCCCGATGGGACCGGCATCGACATCTTGCGTCAGGTGAAGCCGCGCATGCCAGACACCCAAGTCGTGATGCTGACGATCTCTCAAGACATCGACGTCATCTTGGGCGCTCTCGGTGCAGGTGCCAGCGGATACTTGTTGAAGGACTCATCGGACGACGAGATCGTCGAAGCCGTCCGAAACGCCCGACTAGGCAACTCACCGCTGAGCGGTCAAGTCGCACGCTGTATGGTGGACGACCTGCAACGCCAATACCATACCGCGCCCAACCAGCCCAAACTCACCTCTCGCGAACAGCAAGTCCTCGAGTATGTTGCACTCGGCTATTCCGATAAACAGATTGCCGAACAACTGGAGATCACGCTGCAAACGGTCAACAGCCACCTCAAAAACATTTACACCAAGCTCGGGGTGCATTCGCGCTCGCAAGCGATCGCCCACTACTTCATGGGCAGGCAAGGTGACGGCCCATCCGCTCCCGCCCATCACGTCCAGACCGGCACTGCCCGCCGCACGTGGTTTTCACGTGCACGCATCTAGCGCACAGACTCAAACCGATTCCTAAATTTGCTCGGCACATTCAGAACAGGTTGATGGATGGCATTAACCCAAGCGAGGCAGGCTGCCAGGATGCCGAACCGCTGCCGAGGCTCCTCCTAATCCTCCATAATAAGAGCAACGGCAAGCCTAGCAAAGCTTGACCCGCGTTGGTAGCATCCAGCCGCGTGTTCACGCCCTCAAAAGGGCAGTTCCGTGTGCCCAACCAATCCGACCCTGTTCCCGTTGCGGTCGTAAGGATCGCGCGTCAGCCAGTCGTTCGCGCTGTAACCAAAGGCCTGTGCCCCCACCCCAGCCAGCGATCGAGCCACAAACCACACGAGGGACGGTTGCACACGGGATGAGATTCACGCCTGAAAACAAGGAGGGTTTGCAGCTGGGAAGCGGCTCAAAAAAGCCCTTATAATTTTCATACGTTACTCAACGTTGGCTTCCATTTGGGTATCGCGTCCACCCCAATTCCGAAAAGTAGTAGATTGGGAGAAAACTGGAAGAACTTCTGCTAGATCTTGAAGCACTAAACCCTATGTAATAAGCAAGACAACATCGCGACATAACATTCTGCAAGAACACACACGCTTAGGCGGCTAAAAACACAACTATAGACTTAATAATCCACAATATTATCATTCATAGACACCCTTCAACCTTCGTCTCCAGTATATAGCATTAGGATTCAACTTGTAAGAGATTTGAGATTCAACATCTTGAAACCCGATCTTAGCGTCCATTGAGTCATTTACATTTTCATAAAAACCAACCTCAACCAGCCTGGAAATAGTCAACAACATACTCTCTACCGAATCATATCGATGAAGACTTTCGTCTGAATAAGGTGAACCATAAAAAACCGGCGTAGAATCTATCTCTTTCGCCCCCATTTTTATAAAATAAGAATCCCCTCCATAGTCTACTAGAAATTCGAATCGCCCGTGTTCCCCAGGGTTAGTAGCCATATCATGCAGGCAGAAGGCGGCAGACCTCTCAAAAGGCTCAAAGAAGAAGCCGGGCAACATGCAAGCATTAAACTCCACCCATCGATCTGGTATACCATTTTTATAAAGATATAGATCTTCCATCTCCCTAGGCAAGCGCCATCCCGTGGATTTGAAATCATCCAGTAGTCCTTCCTGAATAGGTAAACTTTCATTCAGCGCTTTTGCTATTGGGAAATCAAAACGCTGATATGCTAGAATAAGTCTGTCCAGAGTTTCTAATATCATAAAGATTAATTCAGGGAACAACAATTACATCAAAGCAATCACCTAGCCTCAGCTTATTTTCTGTAAAAAACTGACTCAAGTCTCTTCCATGCGACTTGTTTTGGCTGCGATCCACGAGAGAAAATATAGCGCCCAGTCCTCCTAGAGTAGAAGCATAAGGATATTCGTGCCAGTCAAAATCGCCATACTGCCTCGCACCTCTATACAATTGCCTTACCTGTCCTTGGGCTAAAGACCTATTTCTGTGCCTGGAGCCCGCCCATTCAGCAGTTTCCCGGGGATCAATATGCAGTCGGATAGGCATACCTAGCTCTTGAGATACCAAATCATGCGCAGCGACCTCTTCATAGCGGCTAGCGCTCACATAAAAATCTGGGCAATCACCTTAATTTTGCTTCCTCAACCTTGTTAATACGGCCCTAGGACGACTATGAGGATCAGTGGCCATTGCAGTTTTTATACGTTCTTCCTGCTTGGGATCCAACCCATCAGGAACAAGTCGGCGAATTTCAGTAATCACCTGAGAACTAACAGCAGATTGGTAAGAGTTATATGCCTGCATTCCTATCGCCG
>WOUP01000002.1 GCA_009772895.1 Puniceicoccaceae bacterium 5H
AGGGGTCACAGCCTATAGCCGGGGTGTCGCAGCGTAGCGAAGACCCCCGGTCGCCATCCTCTACGCGAAGGCACCCCGAAGCGGGTGCCAGAACCGTGCGGGCGTTCAAGCACGGCCATTTCCTCCGGCACCTGCCGCGGGGCTGTTTGCGCCGCTCTTGCGGCCTGCGCGCCGGATTTCAGTTTACATCCTGGCCCGTTGTGGTGTGCTTGAGAAATGGCCCGAGCCGCGTCCAGCAGTTTACCCAATCTGTATTTGACGGGATTCATGGGGGTCGGGAAAAGCGCCGTGGGGCGGAGCGTGAGCAAGCAGCTCGGGCTCCACTTCATCGACAGCGATGCCGTGATCGAGGAAAGCGCCGGCAAGCCCATCACCCAGATCTTTGCCGAAGAGGGCGAGCCGCGCTTCCGGGAGTGGGAGCGGTGGTTCGTTCAGCAGGGCCATGCCTCCACGGGGCAGGTGGTAGCCTGCGGCGGTGGGCTGATCATTCCGCCGGGGATGCGTGAGCTGTTGCTCTCCAAGGGCATCGTCATTTGCCTCTTCGCCCAGCCTGAGACCATCCTCCAGCGCACGATGCAGAGCGACAAGCGTCCGTTGCTGAATGTGGAGGATTCTGCGCGCCGCATTCGCGAGTTGCTCGACCAGCGCATGCCCGTCTATATGCAGACCGGTATCGGCGTCTGTGCGGAGGGCCGTAGCCTGACCGATGTGGTCCAGAACGTCGTCCGCATTTACCGCCGCGAATCGCGCCGCTTATCCCGCGCTACTTCCTGAAAACGTTATGATTCCTTCCCGAGACTGGGTTCGCCGCCATCGGTGGGCGCTCATTTTTCTCTTCCCCTACTATGCGTTGGCGGTGATCCTGGCGGCCGCATTGGTGGGGGCGATTGGTCACGTCGTAATCGGACTGATCTTCACCGACCGAACCTTCGCGTTTCTGCTGCGCAAAGGCCTCTACAATGGCGGATTTTACGGGATGATCTGGTCTTTCGGCATTTCTTTTGTCATCTGCGTGGTGCAGGCTCATGGGCGGCCTGAGGAGCCGTCGCCAGTTTCAAAAACAGATCAGGATGTGTATTAGCCTCCTTGCGACAAGGACTTAGGGCAATGGGCGGTCAAGATGATTTTTTTGCTTAACGGGCGGACAAATCTGACGAAATAATAGGGGTAAGGAGATAACGGAGAGAACTGAGGAATCCGCCGCACTTTTTATTTGATTTTTTCGTCAGAATTTTCTTAATTGTAACCAGAAACTGACGCTTACCTAAGTAACAGTTTCTGTATAGACAGAGCGACAAGAGCCAAGAAGAGCAGCGACTAACGAGATATCTGAGAGAGGTTAAGAGACGCCCGGGTAGAGCACCCGGGCGTTTTCTTTTGTCCGCATTTCGCACGTTTGGGTTGTAGAGGCCAGTGCAGACGCCCTTACGGGGTAAGGATGATGAAGATGATGTTAACTTTATCTATTTCTTAGTTAACAATGAGCGGATCAAAACAGGGTCCGACCGGTCGATTGGCATCGTAAATGGAAGAGGGGAGAGCCGAGCGCATGAACGCTCACCCACGTTAAATTCCCAAACCTATCGAATAGCCATGTTCTACCACGACGGAGGAAAGCTCCAATACGAAGTCAAAGTCGACCGCCCCAACCCTGTTTTCGCCCGTGCCTTGCAGCAGGCCATCGGCGGCATCCAGGGGGAAATCCGCGTCTGCCTGCAATACCTCTTCCAAGCCTGGGGTGCCCGCGGTCCGGCCAAGTATCGCGACATGCTGCTCGAGACTGGCACCGAGGAAATGAGCCACATCGAGATGCTTGCCACGGCCGTGGCCCTCAACCTGGAAGGTGCGCCGCTCGAGCAGGAGAAGGCAGCCAAGGACCCGATGGTGGCGGCCGCGATGGGCGGAATGAACCTGCAGCACGTCATCGCCACCACGATGGCCGCCATGCCGGTCGACAGCGAAGGCGTGCCCTTTAACTGCAGCCACGTCTACGCCAGCGGCAACGCAGCGGCGGATATGTTGGCCAACGCCACCGCCGAATCGACCGGGCGCATGCTCGCCTGTCAGCTCTACAAGATGACGGACGATCACGGTATGAAGGACATGCTGCGCTTCCTCGTCGCTCGCGACACCATGCACCAAAACCAGTGGATGGCAGCCTGGGAAGAGCTCGGGGGCCCGAAGAACCACCCGATCCCCAACAGCTTCCCGCAGGAAGAAGAGCCGAAGGAATACAACTACACCTTCTACACCACGGGCAAGGACGACAGCGTGCCGAGCCCGGACGGTGCCTGGAGCGCCGGGGAGAGCTTCGATGGCCGTGCCACCTTCAAGAAGGATCGCATGCAGCCCACGGGGCAGAAGCCCGACCTCGGCAGCGCCGACCCGCGCTCTGCCGCCCAAAAAGGCCAGATGTAACAGTCCGGCCTCGGCCCCATCGCTTTTTCAGGCTCCATCCACCCGGATGGAGCTTTTTTAGCTCCAGGCTTTTCTACCAGATCGTCTCGATCAGGCCACTTTGAGTGATGAGCCTATCTCGGGATAAAAGCGTTAGCTGGTAGCGGCGCGCGGTTGCAACGATGATGCGATCAAACGGATCGCTCTGAGGCAGGTCGAGGGTCACGGCATCGGTGGCGATGCTCGGATCGATGGGAAGAACGCGGAAGCAGCGCCCGAGTTCGGCCAGCTTAGACTCCATTCCGCCAGCAAATTCGATCCGCCCTTTGCTGGCGAGCAGTGCTACCTCGAGCAGCGTCATATCGGAGATGCCCCACTCCGCGGTAGGGTTATCGGCAATCAATTGGCGCGCGTTTGCTCCCAATCGTGCATCGTCTTCAATCGCCCAAAGGGCAGCATGCGTGTCGAGCAGATACCTCACAGGGTTGAATCCCACTCATGAGGACTGGTAGTCGGCTGGTCCAGATCGTCTGGCAGACGGTTGAAGCTCCCTTTCATGCAGCCGAGGAGCCCGGTGTTTTGGCGGTCCGCCGTAATCCTCAAGTCGCCTTCCCGGGTTTTGACGATCACCGTTTCACCTGCCAGTGCGGCTTTGCGAATCGTTGGAAAATCGCGCAGCAGTTGTGTGACGGTCGTCTTCATATTCGCAATCTGTCAAATAATTTGTCTGATGTCAATGCGGCCGAAGACGAGCGCGCGCTGCTTGTGCCTGTTACCGCGTCTCCTCCGTCGGGGGCACCCCTTGTTTCTCCATGCTGAGTAGCCGCTCGTGTTTGCGGTTGGTGATGTCGAGGTAGAGGTTGTAGAGGCTGACGGTGGCGGGGAAGGCGTTGGAGAGGATGCCGACCGAGTCGTTGCGGCCCCAGATGAAGTAGGTCAGCAGGCAGGCGCTGCCGCTAAGGCTCATGATCCAGAAGAGGGTGGGCATGGTGGGCTTGCGGGCGCGGCGCGAGGCCCACATTTGCACAAACCAGCGACTGGTGAACATGACGAGCCCGGTATAACCCACGAGCTTCCAGGGAGTGACCACCCAACCGGCGATCTCAAACAGAGGTGTATCCATGTGTTGTCTCTCGATGCGCAGACGCCAGAGGCGCTACGACTGGGATTGTTTGCCCGTGTCTTCGATCGCGGGAAAAACGACTTTGCGCTTCAGCAGCCAGGAAACGCCCACCAGGTCGTAGATACCCCGCAGCGCACGGTCCCAATTCGTGTATTTGGAGGTGCCGCGTTCGCGGGCGCGGTGGTTGACGGGGATCTCCGTCATGCGCAGGCCGGCATGCTTGAAAATCGCGGGCAGGTAGCGGTGTAGGCCGTTGAAGGGCACCAGCAGCTCCACCGCTTCCTTTTTGAAGACCTTGAGGGAGCAACCGGTGTCGTGCACGCCGTCGTCGAGGAAGCTGCGGCGGATGCGGTTGGCGACCTTGGAGGCCACACGGCGGCTCCAGGTGTCCCGGCGCTTGGCGCGGCGGCCCACCACGACGTCGGCTTCACCCCGCTGCACGACTTCGACCATCTTGGGCAGGTCGGCGGGGTCGTTCTGGCCGTCGCCGTCCATCATGGCGCAGATGGGAGCCCGGGCAGCGCGGAGGCCGGCATAGAGGGCACCGCTCTGGCCGCGGTTCTCGGTCAGCCGCAGGCCACGGATATCGGTCATGGCGGTAATGAGCTCCCACGTGCGGTCCTTGCTCCCATCGTCCACGGCGATGATTTCGGCGTCGGGCAGGCAGCGGCGCAGCTCTTCGAGCACCGGTTGCACGCTCTCTTCTTCATTGAAAAAGGGAACGACGACCGAGACCGGGGGGACGTCAGAAAGCGCGGCAGAATCCATGGGAAAGACAGCAGGCAAACAAAGCCGTTCCCGGGCGTCAACCCCACAGGTTCGCGCGTCCGCCTTCATTCCCGGTCGCAGTAGGGGCGGTGCTGCTACCCGTGCGGCGAGAGGGTGCAATAAATCTTCCAAGAGAGCGGCTTGCGCGATCAATCAAATATGCCTGGATGCCCGCTGAGGTCTATTGTTTGCATGGATTCCGCCGGCAGGGGGCGTCAGCGGCGGGTGGTGAAGAATCTCAAGAAGATTCCGGGGCGTCTCATTCCAGAGCACGCTCAAATTCGCTAGATTGGAGGCACAGTCTTACCCCATACCCTCCAACTATACTTTTATGTCTGACGATTTGCGTAACGTGACAAACATGCCTTGGGAAGAAAAGCCGGCCGGCTGGCACCGCCCGCTCTGGCGCTTTTCGGGCAACCCTGTGATTGGCCGCAACCCCATCAAGAAGGCCTACGGTATTTACAACAGTGCGGTGATTGCGTTTGAAGGCGGCTTTGTGGGCGTGTTTCGCGCCGACTACCACGCCGGCAACCCGCGCCTCCACTTCGGCCGCAGCCCCGATGGCATCAACTGGAACATTGATGAGGAGCCGATCGAGTTCGTGACCCAGCTGCAGGACGGTCTGGAGAGCGAATACGCCTACGACCCCCGCATCTGCAAAGTCGAAGACACTTATTACATCACCTGGTGCAACGGCTACCACGGCCCGACCATCGGGGTGGCGAGCACGAAGGATTTCAAGACCTTCGAGCGGCTCGAAAACGCGTTCCTGCCCTACAACCGCAACGGCGTGCTCTTCCCGGAGAAGTTCAACGGCAACTTCGCCATGTTGAGCCGCCCCAGCGACACCGGTCACACGCCCTTCGGCGACATTTTCTATTCCGAGAGCCCGGACATGGAGTTCTGGGGCCGTCACCGCCACGTCATGAGCAAAGGCATCAACTGGTGGCAGGGCACGAAGATCGGGGCCGGCCCGGTGCCGATCAAGCTCGAGGACGGCTGGCTGATGTTCTACCACGGCGTGATGAGCACCTGCAACGGCTTCATCTACCGCGTCGGCGCGGCGATCCTCGACCTCGAAAAGCCCTGGATCGTGAAGTATCGCTGCCGCGACGCCCTTATCGGGCCCGAAGAACCCTACGAGACCACCGGCTACGTGCCCAACGTGCTCTTCCCGGTTTGCGCCCTGACCGACTTCTCGAATGACCGCGTGGCCGTCTACTGCGGCGCCGCCGATACGTTCACGACGCTCGTCTTTGGTCACATCAGTGAGCTGGTCGCCTACATCAAGGAAAACAGCCAGCTGAGTTAGTACGTTAGATACCCGTATTCCCCTTTCGTAAACAGGAATCCCTAGAGAAGGGCCGCACTCGGAGAACTCCGGGTGCGGTCTTTTTTATGGCCGATGCTACGGCTGCCAACCTCGACCGAGGAAGATCACGTAGTCGCGCGTGCGTACCGGCCCGACCGGGATCTCGATCCGGTGGGGCTCCAGGGGCAGGACTTCCTCAAAGTGTGCCGCCAGCGCCTCCGGCACCTGCGGGTTTTCGCCGCGCGGCTCGGCCAGGATGATCAGGGCATCCCAGCCCGCCCGTTGGGCGCCCGGCCCCGGCCAGAGCTGATACTGGCTGTCGATGTGCCCCGGCGTGGCCCAGTGGAAGACTTCTGGTTGCTCCGGTAGGTAAAAGGCCAGCTCACTGGCGTGGTAGCGGTGCCCGACCAGGTAAAAGAAGGTGCGGTCGGGCGCGGGCAGATCGTCCCGTACCTGGTCCACGGCTGCGGCATAAGCTTCCCAGCCGCGCAGTCGCACAAACGGATCGGTGCGCACGCCTTGCGACATCGTGATCTGGATGATCCACGGCGCGACGACCACCAGTAGCGAAAATGCGCCCGCCGTCCAGAGTCCGCCCTTCAACCAGCCTCGCGGAGCCGGGGCATTGTCCGCCGCGCGCGGCTGCATCCACACGCCCACGATCAGGATCAGGCCCGCCGGATAAAAGGCGGCCGGCCAGTTGGGGTTGATGCCTTGCCGGAGCGACATCAGCACAAAGACGAAGAGGGCCGGGGCGGAGAAACACCAGAGGTAGCGCTGCTCGAGCCGGGCTTCGCGCCAGTTTTTCAGCACGCGAACCAGCACGATCACCAGCAGCACGGCGAGCACGGGCGAAAGCAGGCCGACCTGGCTGCCCAGAAACTCACCGAACCAGCCCAGGCGCTTGCCCCACGTCACCACTGCGTCGGTCTCGAAATGGTGGGCCGTGTGCGTGAAGGTGATCCAGTCGTTCTGCCAGTTCCAGTAAAGCGGGGGCAGCAGAGCGATATATTGGGCTGCGATGCCCACCCAGAGGGCCGGTCGCTTTAAAGTACCGCGCGTGGGGGGCGAAAGCGCGAGGTAGATGACGAAGATGAACGGGAAGACCAGCATCATCTGCTTGGCCAGGGCGCCGACGGCGAGAAAAGCAACCCAAGCCCACCAGTAGCCGTCGAAGCGCGCACCCTTTTGCTGCCACGCCCAGGCGGCCCAGAGCGCACCGGCCCAGCAGCAGAGCAGGGGAGCATCGATCGTCAGCAGCAGGTTGAGCGCGACATTGCCCGGGATCAGCGCCAAGGCTGCGGCGGACCAGAAGGCGACGCGAGGGCCGAAAAGCTGCCGCCCCAGCAGAAACGAAAAGACGAGGGTCAGGCTGCCCAGCGCCACCGCGACCAGGCGCAGGCCGATGGCCGTATTGCCGCCGATCCAGCCCGCAAAGCCCATCATCCAGCCAATCAGCGGCGGTTTGCTGAAGTAGCCCCACGCCAGGTGCCGGCCCCAGTCCCAATAGTAGGCCTCGTCGCCCACCAGCTCCAGGGGTACGCACAAAACGTAGAGCACGCGCAGCAGCGTCAGCACCAGCAGGCCCCGCCAAAACCATTTCGTTTCCTTCACGCGCTGGGATTCAGCAGGGCAGGACGGCGCGGCGCAAGCGGGAAAGGCGGAGGGCGGTTTTCGACCGTCGAGAATCTTGCGCGCGTGTCATTTGAGTAAAACGTATCGTCCAATCAGGATGAAATGATATTTTCCCCTTGCACTCACTCCGGACAGCAGCATGCTCGTAGGAATTATGCCGTTGTCCTATCAATTCTCCTCCGAGTCTGTGGGTGAAGGTCACCCGGATAAGGTTGCTGACTACATTTCTGACAGCATCCTCGACGCCTGCTTGCAGCAGGATCCGAACAGCCGTGTGGCGTGCGAGACGCTCGTGAAGAGCAACATCGTGTGCCTGGCTGGTGAGATCACCACCAACTCGAAGTTTGATTACAACGAGGTTGTTCGCGAAGCGATTCGCGACATCGGTTACATCAACGACGACGATGTCTTCCACGCCGACGATGTCTTCATCAATAATTACCTGACCAAGCAGTCCGCCGACATCTCTCAAGGTGTCGATGCCAAGGGCGCCGAAGGTAAAGAGACGGAAGAACAAGGCGCTGGTGACCAAGGTATCATGTTCGGTTTCGCGACCAATGAGACCGAAGAACTGATGCCGGCCCCGATCATGTTTGCCCACCGCATCCTGCGTAAGCTCGCCGAGCTGCGCAAGGGCAAGGCGGTCGATTGGCTCCGCCCCGACGTGAAGAGCCAGGTGGCGATGCACTACGAGGGCTCGCAAGCGATCCGCATCGACAACGTGGTCGTCTCCACGCAGCACGCCGACGGGATCTCCCACGACGAGATCAAGGATTTCATCGTGGAGAACGTGATCCGCAAGGTCCTACCCGAGAACCTCATTACCGACAAGACCCAGTACCTGATCAACCCGACCGGCAAGTTCGTGATCGGCGGGCCTCAGGGCGATGCCGGCCTCACGGGCCGCAAGATCATCGTCGACACCTATGGTGGTGTGGGCCGTCACGGTGGTGGCGCCTTCTCCGGCAAGGATGCGACGAAGGTCGACCGTTCCGCGGCCTACATGTGCCGCTGGGTGGCCAAGAACATCGTGGCTGCCGGTCTCGCCGACCGCTGCGAGCTCCAGGTCGCCTACGCCATCGGTTACCCGCGCCCGACCTCCATCCACGTCGATACCTTCGGTACCGGCAAGGTGGAAGCCGAAGCCATCATCCGCGCGGTCAACGAAGTGTTCTCCTTCAAGCCGGCCGACATCATGACCCAGCTGAACCTGCGCGAAGCTACCTTCCGCAAGTCCACGCACTACGGTCACTTCGGCAAGTCCGAGCTCTCCTGGGAAGATACCAGCAAGGCCGACGAGCTGAAGAAGGCGATCAAGTAACCTTGATTCGAGATTACGGGAGGCATTCGCTGCGCCAGCATCGGCGCGCCGGGCCTCCCGCTTTTTTTCAATCCATCACCTCATACCTTTCGATATTATGTCTACCGACACTTTGACCAAGGCCGACTATAAAGTCGCCAACATTGATCTCGCCGATTTCGGCGCCAAGGAAATGCGCATCGCCGAGCACGAAATGCCCGGCCTGATGGCGACCCGCGAGAAGTACGCCAAGGACAAGCCGCTCGCCGGCGTCCGCATCATGGGCTCCCTGCACATGACCATCCAGACGGCTGTGCTGATCGAGACCCTGAAGGAACTCGGTGCCGACGTGCGCTGGTGCTCCTGCAACATTTTCTCCACCCAGGACCACGCCGCCGCTTATGTGGCCAAGCACCTCAACGTGCCGGTCTTTGCCTGGAAGGGCGAGACCCTCGAGGAATACTGGTGGTGCACGAACCAGGCGCTGACCTGGCCGGACGGCAAGGGCCCGCAGCTGATCGTCGACGACGGTGGCGACGCGACCCTGCTCATCCATAAGGGCTACGAGCTCGAAAACGGCTCCGACTGGGTCAAGGGCGAAGCCGAGAGCGAAGAAGAAGCCGTCGTCAAGGGCCTGCTCAAGAAGATCCACGGCGAAGACCCGATGCATTGGCAGAACGTGGTCAAGGAGTGGAAGGGTGTTTCCGAGGAAACCACCACCGGTGTGCACCGCCTCTACGAGCGCCAGAAGGCCGGCTCCCTGCTCGTTCCCGCCATCAACGTGAACGACTCCGTCACCAAGTCCAAGTTCGACAATCTCTACGGCTGCCGCGAGTCCCTGCTCGATGGCATCAAGCGCGCCACCGACGTGATGATCTCCGGCAAGGTGGCCGTCGTGTGTGGTTATGGCGACGTGGGCAAGGGCTGCGCCCAGGCTCTGCGTGGCGCCGGCGCCCAGGTGGTCGTGACCGAAATCGACCCGATCTGCGCCCTGCAGGCCGCCATGGAAGGCTTCCGCGTGCTGCCGGTCGAAGATACCCTCGGCTGGGGTAACATCTACGTTACCACCACCGGTAACAAGGACATCATCACGCTCGACCACATGAAGAAGATGGCCGACCAGGCGATCGTCTGTAACATCGGTCACTTCGACAACGAGATCCAGGTCGCCCCGATCGACAAGGATCCGTCCGTCAAGCGCGAGACGATCAAGCCGGACGCCGAAGGCGCCGTCGACAAGTACACCTTCGAAGATGGCCACAGCATCTACATGCTCGCCAAGGGCCGCCTCGTGAACCTCGGTTGCGCGACCGGTCACCCGAGCTTCGTGATGTCCAACAGCTTCACGAACCAGGTCCTCGCCCAGATCGAACTCTGGAAGAACGTCGAGCAATACACCCCGGGCGTCTACATCCTGCCCAAGCACCTCGACGAAGAAGTGGCCCGCCTGCACCTCGAAAAGATCGGGGCCAAGCTGACCAAGCTGCACCAGTACCAGGCCGACTACATCGGCGTGCCGATGGAAGGTCCCTACAAGCCGGACCACTACCGCTACTAGGCAGCGCTTCACCCAGTGATTTGCTTTTCAGCCCGACCGGTTACGGTCGGGCTTTTTTTGTGACATCGCGGCAAAAATTCTAATGACTTCCGGGAAGGGAACTCAGTGCAATGGGAACCGAAAGAGGGTAGAGTAGCCTTATAGCGTTTCCCATCCCTGCTTAACCATGAATCCCGATTGTCCACTGGCTCCCGAGTCGGCTGACGCCTGTTGGCGACAGCGTCTCGAGCGATCACGCGTCGAGCACCAGCGATTGTCTCATCTGGTGCGTGCGCGGGTAAAGACATCGACCCGCCCCGGCGGTTTGGGGCTCACGCGTCCGCGTCCGAGCCACAACCGCCTGTATGTGATTTAGTGCAATGGGCCTTGCGCCCGCCCCTTTGCCGGATGCAGGCTTGCGTCCGTTGGGTTGCCGTTCGGTAGACAAATTGGTAAATCGCGCGTTAACAGGCTGTTAATTTGCCGTCAATCGGTGGAATCGCTTGAGCAATCGCCAGGAACCCCTCATGCTGACGGGAATACCCTTTTCCATCTCGCCGTCTAACCAACCGAGAATCTGATGATGAAGAGCGCGAAAGAACAAGCCAGAGACGCCTGGGAGGCGGCTTGGCGGATGCGCGTCGAGCGTACGGCGGGCGAAAATGAACGGCTGCGACGTCTCGTAAAAGCCCGCATGGGTGGCAGCGTCAAGGCCAGCTCGCCCAACTTCCGCCGCAGTTCCCCGCTGTCCTGATCCGGGCTATTAGGCGCCCACGCCACGTTCGGGCTATCGAACGGGCTCAGTCTTTGCGCCGCTGCTGCTCTTGCAATACCCGGGCCGTTTCCTGATACGCCCAGTAGTAGTTCTGGTAGAGCGCGTAATATTTTTCGTATTCGGCCACGTAACGTTGGTAGTCCTTCACCACGGTGGCATGTTGCTCCAGCTCCTCGCGTCGGCTCACTGCCTGCGCGTGCAAGATCCGCTGCCGCGCCGCCGATACCTCATGTGAGGGCACGTTGAGGCAAAAGCGCTCGATCAGGGGCACGTAGGCTTCCCGCGCGATCAGGCTGTCGCAGACGAGGATGTTGCCCAGTTCCCGGAAGATCTTGTCCGCCTGCGCCTCTTTCTCCGCATCGCCCGGTGCCTCTGCGTGATGGGGGGCGGGAAAGCGGGAAAGGTGTTGCAGCTGCGCGTAAGCACCATGGGCGTGGCTCATGGTGTAGGAAAACACGGCATTTTGACGCGGTCCCGTGCGGTTATTGAAAAATTCGCGTGCGAAGAACGACCAGTCTTCCTCGTCTGCCCCCCGGGGTAGGTCCAGAAACTGGCGCAGTTCACCCACCAGCTCGGGCAGCGCATTAAAGCCGGCTTGCGCTTCCAGCACCATAAAGCGCTCGGGCTCCTGTTCCATGCGCTTGATCGCGGGCGCATAGTAAGTGTGGTAGCTGTGGAAGACGGCGGCGGGGCGTTGCAGCAGGTCGAAGTCTCCGCGCTTGAGGAACGACCAGTAGACCTCCAGCGGGTGGCGGTAGACCAGCACACACTTGGCGTCGGGCAGGCGATCGAGCCAGAAGTCGAGCAACAGGCAGGTGCGCGGATCCTTCCAGCCCCAGGCGCCCGGTCGGCTCTGGCGGGCGACGAGGGCCTCGGCTTCCGCCTTTTCCTCGTCCGTCGGCTCAAACTTCAATTCGGTATCGCAAAAGATGTCCTCGTCGTAGAGGTAGGGACCGCCGACGCGGTGTTTGCGCACCAGTTGACGCTGAAACTCGAGAAAGGCCACATCCTCGAAGTGGCCGTGCGGGTTGCCTTCGTTGCCTGCCAGCAGCACCTCCCCGACGCTGACGCCGAGCTTTTGCAGCAGGCTCGTCAGAAACGAGGTGCCGCTGCGGTGCATGCCAAGGATGAGGACGGGCTGCGACTTTGCCGACATGCCCTCCGACCATGCGCCTTAAACGCCTGATGGCAAGCGGACTCGGCTAGGGCTGGCTGGTCGAGAGGCCGTCGTCGAGGGCCGGGGCGTCCGGCTCGCGACGCAGTACGGTGCGGGCGGCCATCGCGACCACCACCAGCCCCAGTGCGATCATGCCGAGCGCGATGGCGCCGAGCAGGCTGAAGGTGCCTTGCTCCTGCCAGATGAGGAAAAGCGCGGCCAGCGGCATCACGATCATGATGAGCGCGGGCACTACGATGAAGCCGTAGCGGATGCGGTTGCGCTTGAGGTAGACGAGCACCGTGACGAGCGCGAGGGCGGCCATCAGCTGATTGGTGGCGCCGAAGAGCGGCCACACGGCCTTCCACACGGGCTGACCGTCGATGGTGGTAAAGGCGAGCGCACCGGGGGCGATCAGGACCGTTACCGTGCCCAGCCACCGCGTCATCTGGTTGCGCTGGCCCACCAGTTCTTCGACCAGAAAGCGGCTCAGGCGCGTGCAGGTATCCAGGGTGGTGAGCAGAAAGGTGGTCACGGCCAGGCTGGCAAACGTCGCACCCCAGGAGGGCGGCACACCGATTTGCGCCATAAACTTGGCCGCGCCCGTCGCGAAGATCTTCACCGCGTTGTTGCCGGTGCCCGCCAGTTCGTCCGGGCCGAGGATCGCCAGCGTCGCCAGGGCAAAGACCGCCAGCAGGCCCTCGACCAGCATGGCGCCGTAGTTGACCTTGCGCACGTCGCCTTCGGACTCGATTTGCCGGGCGGTAGTGCCGCTGGCCACAATGCTGTGAAAGCCGCTGCACGCCCCGCAGGCCACGGTGATGAACAGCACCGGCATCAGCATGCCCGCCTGCTCGCTTTTCCAACCGGTAAACACGTCGAGGTGGATCGGTTGCCCGAAGCTCAGCAAGGTGCCGCCGAGACCGAGCACGACCAGCCCATAGAGAAACGTCGCGCTGAGGAAGTCGCGCGGCTGTAGCAGCACGCTCACGGGCAGCGTGGCGGCGATCAGACAGTAGCCGAGTAACAGCAGCACCCAGGTTTCGCGCTGGTTGATCAGGTCGGCCGGGAAAAATTGACCGACCGCGAGCCCGGCCCACGTCAGGGGCACGAAGATCAGCAGCTGAGCCCAGAACGGCAGTTTGCTCTGACGCAGCACCCAGCCGAAGAGCAGGGCCACGGCCACGAACCAACCCGAAGCGGTCGCGACGGCCGGGGTGGCCTGGAACGTGGCCGCGGTCAGGTCCAGAAAGACGATGATGACGTAGATCAGCGCCAGCAGCACGAAGACCAGAAACAGTCGCCCCGTCTGTGGGCCGATCAGCGTTTTGGCCGACTCGGCGATCGTCTTGCCGCGGTTGCGCACGCTGATGAACGCGGCCCCAAAGTCATGCACGCCGCCGACGAAGATCGAGCCGAGCACGATCCACAGCCAGGTGGGCCCCCAGCCGAAATACATGCCGGCCAGAATGGGCCCAACGATCGGGCCGGCGCCAGCGATAGAGGAAAAGTGATGCCCGAACACGACGCTGGCGCGGGTGGGCACGAAGTCGACCCCGTCTTGTTGGTCGAACGCCGGGGTGAGGCGGTCGCGGTCGAGGCGAAAGCGGCGGTTGAGGAAGTTGCCGTACCAGCGATAGGCGAGCGCAAACAGCACGGCGCTGATCAGGAGCAGCCAGGTCATAGTGGGGTAATAAAGGGGTGGGGTAGCCGGTATTAGAAAATCCGATGGCTCGCCCGTCAACCATCCCGTGTGGACACAAAAAAGCGGACGGCCCGGTTAAGGGCACGCCCGCCTGTTAAAGATGTGTGGTTGACCCGACTAGTTCTGGGCGACGGATTTATTCTTTACCGCGTCGCGCAGTTCGTAGTTGAAGAAGTCTTCCAGCAGCTCCTTTTCGTAATACAGGTTTTCCCAGTTGGAGCGGGGGCCGGCCGTCATCTGGAAGCCGAGGTCGGTCAGGTTCTTGGTCCCTTCGGAGACCACGTTGCCCTGGTCGTCCTTCAGCTTGTAGCTGATGACCATGCGGGGCGGGTAGATGTCCTTGATGATACGGGTATCATCGAGGTCCACACGCCACCATTCATACTCACCGGCCAGGTCGATTTCTTCAAACGTGAGCTCGAGCGGCTGCGGGTTTTCCTTGCCAAAGTTCTTTTCGTAGAGCTTGGCGAGTTTTTCGTTCAGCTCTTTGGAAACCGCATTCAGTGCCTTCTGGTCGTCGCGGTTCGTCGGGTAGGCGATGTCCTTGTATTCGTCCGGTTCCAGGTAATTAACGGTCAGTTGTGCCTGGGCAAAGGGGGCGAATGCAAGCAGACTTAAGAAGTAGGTGATGGCTTGTTTCATAGCTTTTTACGGTTGTATTCTAACACTCGTTTAAACGCTTTTGCCAGCGAATTGTTGCGATTTATGCCCAATATTAAAGCGATGTGCGTGCCGATTCGATCGAGCGCTTGAGTTCACCGGGCCTAACGCGTCCCTCAAAGCGCTTGATAATGCGGCCGTCCGGGCTGATGACCAGGGTGGTCGGAAGCAGTCTTACGCCTCCAAACTGCTGCATGGTGGAGGCATCGGCAAAGGTGACGGGGAAGTTCAGGCCGTATTGCCGGGCCATCTGTTGCACGGCGGGAGATTTCTCGGGCCCCTCGATGTTGGCCCCTACGAATTGCACGCCCTCCCCGGTGTATTCACGTTGCATTTCGACAAAGTCGGGCAACTCCGCCCGACAGGGGCCGCACCACGTCGCCCAGAAGTTCAGGACCACCACCTGATCGGACAGGCCTTCGCTGGAAAGCGTCTGCTCGTCGAGCGTCGGCATCTGCCAGGCCGGGGCCATTTCCGGGGTGTCGTTGCCGCCGGTCAGCCAGTTGCCAACCAGGGTAGCGGGGCAGCTCTGGGAGCTTTGGGCTGCAATGACGTAGCCGCCGAAGGCGACCACCAGGAGGGCTTCAAACCAGTGTTTCTTCAGTTTCTGCAGCAGGGCCATAAACTTCAAAATAGTAGGGTTATGGATGGGAGCCAGAAGCATCTTGATTATTCCCGGGCGGTCTGGCCTTGCAGGCTCAACGGGTCGGGCATAGGCTGACGTAGCTTCACCTCCTACGTCTTACCCTATATGAGTGTCGAAAATATTGAATCCGTGATGCAGGAAACGCGCAAGTTCGCCCCCTCGAGCGAATTTGCCTCCAAGGCCCGAATCGGCCGCTGGGAGGATTACGAGACCATGTATCGGCGCAGCATCGACGACCCCGGCGCCTTCTGGGGCGAGATCGCGCAAGAGCTGCACTGGTTTCAGCCCTGGAAACAGGTCCTCGACGAAAGCGAAAAGCCCTTTTTCAAATGGTTCACCGGTGGCAAGATCAACGCGTGCTACAACTGCGTCGACCGTCATGTGGCCAACGGCAAGGCCGATCAGGAAGCCATCATCTGGGAAGGTGAACCGGGCGATACCCGCACCCTGACCTACGCCCAACTGCTCGACGAGGTCCAGCGCTTTGCCAACGTGCTGAAGCAGCTCGGCATCGGCAAGGGCGATACGGTGGCCATCTACCTGCCGATGATTCCCGAACTGGCCATCGCCGTGCTGGCCTGCGCCCGCATCGGCGCCGTGCACAGCGTGATTTTTGCCGGCTTCAGCGCCGAATCCATCAAGGACCGCGTGCAGGACGGCCAGAGTAAGCTGGTCATCACCGGGGACGGTGCCTGGCGCCGCGGCAATGTGTTGAAGCTGAAGGATGTGGTCGACCAGGGCATCAAGGACTGCGCCAGCGTGGAAAACGTGCTCAACGTCGCCCGCAATCCCGATGGCGAACGCTTTGAATGCGCCATGCAGGACGGCCGCGACCACTGGTATCATGAGCTCGCGTCCCAGGTGTCCGCCGAGTGTCCCTGTGAAGAGCTCGACAGCGAAGACCTGCTCTTCCTGCTCTATACCAGCGGCTCGACCGGCAAGCCCAAGGGCATCATGCACACGGTCGGCGGCTACAGCGTTTACACCTACCTCACCACGCGCTACGTCTTCGACCTGCAGGAAGACGACGTCTACTGGTGCACGGCGGATGTGGGCTGGATCACTGGTCACAGCTACCTCGTGTATGGCCCGCTGCAAAACGGCACCCGCGTCGTGATGTACGAGGGCGCGCCCAACCACCCGCAGCCCGACCGCTTTTGGGAGATCGTGGAAAAGCACAAGGTCAGCGTCTTTTACACTGCTCCCACGGCCATCCGCGCCTTCATGAAGTGGGGCGACGAGTGGGTGGAAAAGCACGACCTCTCCAGCCTGCGCCTGCTGGGCACCGTCGGCGAGCCGATCAACCCGGAGGCCTGGATGTGGTACCACGAGAAGGTCGGCGGCGGCCGCTGCCCGATCGTCGATACGTGGTGGCAGACGGAGACCGGCGGCATTCTGCTGTCACCCCTGCCGGGGGTGACGCCCACCAAGCCGGGCAGCGCTACGCGTCCCTTCTTTGGGGTGGACGCGGCCATCCTCGATGCCGAGGGCAATGAACAGAAAGCAGGCCTGCTCGCAATCCGTAAGCCGTGGCCCAGCATCCTGCGCGGCATCTGGGGCGATCCCGAGCGCTTCAAGAACACCTACTGGAACCACTGGAACGGCCAGTATTACTTCCCCGGCGATGGCGCGCGGGTGGACGACGATGGCTATTTCTGGATCGTCGGGCGCGTGGACGACGTCGTGAATGTCTCCGGCCACCGTATCGGCACGGCGGAGCTGGAAAGTGTCTTTGTCGAACACCCCAACGTGGCCGAAAGCGCGGTCATCGGGGTGCCGCACGACATCAAGGGGCAGGGCCTCGTCGCCTTTGTGCTCTTGCGCGGCACCGATGCCGAGGGCAGCGACGCGCTGCGCCAGGAGCTGAACAAGATGGTGGAGGAAAAGATCGGCAAGTTTGCCCGTCCGGAGAAGATCATCTTCAGCGCCGACCTGCCCAAGACCCGCAGCGGAAAGATCATGCGCCGTCTGCTGCGCGATATTGCCACCGGCCAGGCCCTCGGCAACGTCACCACGCTCGCCGATCCCAGCGTCGTCGACAAGCTGAAGGCGCAGTACAGCAGCTGAGGCCTGTCGAGTTTCCCGATTTTGTGTGAATAGAAAACGCCGGAGCAAGGGCTCCGGCGTTTCAGTGCATAAAGGGCAACTGCAGCTTGAATAGCCGTCGTTGCTACTGGGCGAAGATGCCCAGGTGGTTGCCGACGGGGCGTTGCCAGCCGGGCACGTAGCTGTGGATGGGGGCGTTGACCGCGTGGGCGCCGAACCAGCCGTCGACGACCATGGCGGAGGAGCCGCCACCGTCGAGGTTGAAGCCCTGGTAGGCGCCGATCTGGTGCAGGAAGGCGGCGAGTTCCGGCAGGGTCAGGCCCTCCGCATACTGGGGCTGGCTGCCGTCGCAGACGACGAGGTAGAGGTAGCGTCGGTCCTGCGAGAGCCCGACCGCAGTGCGCGGTTCGCGGTTTTTCCAGTAGCTGGGGGCCTGGCTATCGCTCAAGACGTTGCCGTTGTGCACGAGCCAGGGATAGCCCGAGAGCACCGTCTGCGCGTCGGAGGGCACCTCGGGCTCCATCACGGTGCCGCTGGGCGTGCGCACCAGCATGGGGCGATCCTCCAGCGTGTAGGAATACGTTACGCCATCGACCCGGGCAAAGCCCTTTACGTCCACCGGTTCGCCCGAGTGGGGCGCATAGTCGAACGGGCTGTTGAAGTGGCCGGGGTGAAAATAGTCGCCATTGACCGCGATCACGGCGCCCGTGCGTTCGAGGTAGGCGCTGACCGTCTGCGCCTGGAGCGGCTGCTCGTTGCGGTTGGTCGTAACCGGTTGCGTGATCGACCAGCTGAGTGTCGGTTCCTGCAGGTCGATCGTCGCCACGTGGATGATCTGGGGCAGAGGCTCCGCGATGACGTGGCGGGTGTAGGTGATGCTGGGCCGGAGCGTGCGCGAGACGGCCGCCGGCTGGGGACGCTCGTAATACCAGAAGATCGCGCAGGCGAGGCCGAGCGCAATCCAGACCCCGAGCAGGAACAGGCCGACGATCCCGCGCAGCAGAATGTGACCGGGAGCCTGCCGCATGCGCTTCATGAGGCGCGCTGGGTGGGTTGGGACTTAAAGGACCAGAGCAGGTAGAGGCAGATCCCGACCACGATGCCGCAGTCCGCGAAGTTAAAGGTCGGCCACTGGTAGAACTGCAGGTTGAAGTCCAGGAAGTCGATCACGTAGCCGTGGGCGAGGCGGTCGATCGTATTGCCGATGATGCCACCGACGATCAGGCCGAAGATGATCTGGAGGTAGGGGCGGTGCAGCTCCAGCGAGCGCCGGAAGCTGAAGATGCCGATCAATGCGGCGATCGCGAGCACGATCAGCAGCCAGCCCATGCCGGAGAGCATGCCCCAGGCGGCGCCGAAATTGACCGTGTAGACGATATGGAAAAAGCCGGGAATGACTTCCCAGCCGTCGTGCGGGTTGTTCAACGGCAGGCCTGAGACCTGGGCGATGTAGAGCTTGCTCAGCTGGTCCAGCCCCAGAATGAGGACCGAGACCAGCCAGAACCAGCGATAGGCCAGCAGACGCGCCTTCATTTGCGTCCGCTCAGCTTTCGTTGTCGTCGTCGCCAAACGAGACGTTGTCGGCCGAGCCCTCGTTGAGGAAGGCCCCGGCGCGTTGCACCCGGCGGCGGGCAGTGGACTCGAACTGGCGCTGGCCTTCGAGGGAGAAGCGGGTGAAGGGCACGGCTTCGAGGCGCTCTTCGGCAATCGGCTGGCCCGTGATCTCACAGACGCCATAGGTGCCGTTGTAGATGCGTTCGATGGCGGCTTCGATCTCCTTCAGGGCTTCCTGCTCGGTCGAGAGCAGGCTGAGGGCAAATTCGCGGTCGAAGTTGTCGGAGCCAGAGTCCGCGCTGGTGGCGAGGTCGCCGGTGTCTTCCTTCTGGCTACGCTTGAGCGTGTCGCTGGAGTGCTCGTTGAGCTCGTCCCGCACGCTGTCGCGCAGCTCGACCAGCAGCTTGTGGTATTTCACCCACTTTTCCGGCACCTTGCGTTCGCCCTTGGGCGTCGTCTTGACCGGGGTGGCGGGGCTGCTGCTGCCGCCACCGCCGCCAATGCCGAAGCCGAGGATGTCGGCCAGGGAGGCGGCGTTGCGCTTGGTCGCCTGGGCGGGCGTCTCCTCCTCGACTGGTTGAGTCGGGGCGGGGGTAGCGCTGGAGGCGGTTGCGGCCGGAGCCTTGCTCACCTTGTCCGGCGCCACGTCGGGCGAGTCACCCGCTTCCGGTTTTGCGCTTTTGCGCTTGCTCAGCACCTCGCGCACATCCTCCAGCGTAAACATCACCGGGGTGGACTTGCGGGCGGGGACCTTGAAAATCGCGGGGGTGTTGCGGTTTTTGCGACGTACGACCGAGCCGGCGGAAGTCTTGGTGGACTTCACTTCGCCAGAGGTTTCGTCGCTCGCCGTCGCCGCAGCCTCGTCGACCGCTTTGCTGGCGGCAACTTTGGAGGCGGTCTGTTCGTTGGCGGCACTCTTGCTGGCCGTCTTCTTCGTGGTTTTCTTGGCGGCTTTCTTGGCAGGCATGGTGAGAAATGGGTTGAAAGTTATTTAGCCAACAATGGCGTCAGCGCAACGCGGGCAGACATCTCCTGCCTCGGTGTGCACTGTTTCGCCGACACGGCGCCAGCAGCGCGGGCAGCGTTCCTCTTTCGCTGCCTGGGCATGGATCGCGAGCTCGGACGCGCTCTCATCCGGCGTCAGCGTGACGCGGGATACCACGAACAGCTCGGGTAGGGAGGCCTCGTATTGCTGGAGGGTGGCAAACACGGGATCTTGAGATTGGCCCTTAAGATCGACCGTTGCGTCGGTGGGTTTACCGATGATTTTTTCGGTGCGCAGCGCCTCGAGGCGCTCGTTTACCTGGTCGCGCACGGCAAGTAAACGCTCGAAGTCGGTCGCAAGTTGCGGCGTTTTCCATTCCGCCGGAGCCTCAGGGAAGCCTTGCAGGTGCACGGAGCCCTCGGGCAGGCCGATTTCGCGCGCACCTTGGTTCCACGCCTCGTCGCTCGTAAAGACGAGGATCGGCGCGAGCAGCTTCACCAGCGACTCGTAGTGGTGGTAGATCACGGTTTGCGCACTGCGGCGTTCCTTGCCATCGGCGCGCATCGTGTAGAGGCGGTCCTTGAGGAAGTCGTGGTAGCGGGCGCTGAGCGTGACCGTAAAGTAGCGGTTGAGATACTGGTAGCCGCGGTGGAACTCGTAGGACTGGAAGGCGGCGGTGACCTGTTCGATCAGCGTGGCCAGCTCGTTGAGCGCCCAGCGGTCGAGCGGCAACAGTTCGTCGACCGGCACCGCATCCTTGGCGATGTCGAAGTCGTAGAGGTTGCCCAGCTGGAAGCGCAGGCTGTTGCGGATCGTGCGGTAGGTGTCCGCCGTGATCTTGATGATCTCCTCGGAAAGCGCGACGTCGTTGCGGTAATCCGTGCTGGCGACCCAGAGGCGCAGGATGTCCGCGCCGTATTTCTTGATCAGGTCGAGCGGGCTGATGGTGTTGCCCTTGCTCTTGGACATCGCCTCGCCCTTGCCGTCGAGGATGAAGCCGTGGGTCAGCACTGCCTTGAACGGCGTCGCGTCGTGCGCGCCGATGCCGAGCAGCAGGGAGCTCTGGAACCAGCCGCGGTGTTGGTCGCTGCCTTCGAGGTAGAGGTCGGCCGGGTAGGTCTGGTTTTCGCGCGTCTTGAGCACGGCGGTGTGGCTGGCACCGGAGTCGAACCACACGTCGAGAATGTCGAATTCGCGCTCATAGTCGCTCGCGTCCCAGCCCTCCGGCAGGAAGCTCTCCAGCGGCTCGCTGTACCAGGCATTGGTGCCCTTCTCGGCCACCAGGGCGACGAATTTGGCCACCACCTGCGCGTCCAGCACGCTCTCGTTGGTGGAGAGGCGGCGCAGCGCGGGGATGGGCACGCCCCAATGGCGTTGACGGCTGATGCACCATTCCGGTCGGCGTTCGACCATCGAGCGGATGCGGTCGCGGCCCCAGGACGGGATCCATTCCACCTCGTTGTCGATCGCCTTGAGCGCCTTGTCGCGGATCTGCGAACTGAGGTCGACAAACCACTGCTCGGTCGCGCGGAAAATGATCGGTTGCTTGGAGCGCCAGGAGTAGGGGTAGTCGTGCTTCACCTTGCGGTAGCCGACCAGCAGGCCCTTTTCGTTGAGCAGCTCGACGACCTTCGGGTTGGCGTCGAAGACGAAGGTGCCTTCCATTTCCGGGTATTCCGCGGTGTAGCAGCCCTTGGCGTCCACCGGGCAGAAGACCGGCAGACCGTAGGCGCGCCCGATGATAAAGTCGTCGGCACCGTGACCCGGGGCGGTGTGGACGCAACCCGTGCCCTGTTCGAGCGTCACGTGCTCGCCGAGCATCACCAGGCTGTCCTTGTCGTCAAAAATCGGGTGCTGGGCCTGGGCGCGGTCCAGCTCGGTGGCCTTGAACTTGGCGAGCACCCGGGTGTCTTCGAGCTTGCAGGCCTGCTCGAAGGCTTCGCGCAATCCCTCGGCCACGATGAAGACCTGGTCCCCGGCCTCGAGCGCGATGTAGTCGAACTCCGGGTGCAGGGTGATGCCCAGATTGGCGGGCATGGTCCACGGGGTCGTCGTCCAGATGACGAAGCTGGCGTCGGTGATGCCGGCGGCGGCGAGGCTCGGATAGTTGCCGGCGTCCTTCAGGCGCATGGAGACGTAGATCGAGGGCGATTCGTGCTCCTCGTATTCGATCTCGGCTTCGGCCAGAGCGGTGCGAAAGACGGGGTCCCACGACACGGTCTTGAAGCCCTTGTAGATCTGCCCCTTTTCGACCAGGCGCTGCAACACGGTGAGGATGCCCACCTCGTAGCGCGGGTTGGTCGTGAGGTAAGGGTCTTCCCATTCGGCAAGGATGCCCAGGCGCTTGAACTGTTCGCGCTGGGTGTCGACCCACTGCATGGCGAAGTCGTGGCACAGGTTGCGCAGCTCCAGCGGCTCCATGTCGTGGATCTTGTCGCCCACCTTTTTCAGCACCTGTTGCTCGATGGGCAGGCCGTGGCAGTCCCAGCCGGGCACGTAGTCGCAGCGGTGGCCGCGCATGCTTTGGAAGCGCAGGACGAGGTCCTTTAACACCTTGTTCAAGGTGTGGCCCATGTGCAGGTTGCCGTTGGCGTAGGGCGGACCGTCATGGAGGATGTAAGACGGATCCTCTTCGTGCTCTGCAATCACCCGCTCATACAGCTTGTCCTGTTCCCATTGGGCCAGGCGCTCGGGCTCTCGCTGCGCGAGCGAAGCGCGCATCGGAAATTGAGTCTGGGGTAGATTGAGGGTGTCCTTGAAGTCGGCCATAACGAAGGTTTCGCGCACGCCTGGCGCACGAAGCCGCCGAAAATGGGGAGAAATGCACTAAAGTCAAGCTAACCCGCTCATATGCATGAAAAAGTAATAGCAAACCGCAGGCCAAGGCACCGTTCAGGCCCGACCGAGTCGAGGCAGGCCGTCTGCTCAGCCGCGTGACGCGGCGTTTTTTCCTCGGGCAGCACGCGGATTCCCGCATTCCTTGCGTCCACGGATTTTCAGGACCGGAGGGAGCTTGGTCAGCAGGACAAAGGTGACTCTTTCCCAACTCAATCCCTGCAATCCTGCACAGCTGTGGACGAAAAGAGTCGCGAGATCACTACCACCCGGGACGATCTGCATCCTGCTGCGCCAGCCTGCGGATCAACCCTGCCTGTTGTCACTCCGGCAGCGCCGCGATAAAGGTGCCGGTGTGAACGCATACGACGCAGGCAGAGGTCCCAAGTTCGCCCATCAGGCTGTAGCTGCCGGTGTATTCATCGGAAAAATCGAGCGTGACGGAGAAGCTGTGCATCACTTCGGTCGTGGTGTCGTAATAGTGGGCAAAGATCGTGGCTTCGCTGCGGGCATGGTTGAGCGTGTAGGCATAGTGGGCCTCGAAGGGAGCGTTGTCGAAAAACTGGACGTCCCCCGTCTCGCGTCCGCTGTAGTTGAGGGTAAGGCTCAGCCACGGCAGCGCGTCGAGCGGATCCTGATAAAACTCCAGCCTGAGCGCCGTGGTGTCGAAGACGGGGGCGACGTCTGGACCCGGCATACTGAAAGGGTTGGGGATCCAACTCTGCAGGCTGTTCGACCAGGCGAGCAGTGGCGTATCTGGTTGGTAAATCCAGTCACCGGGCGTCGCCGCCCAGCTCCAGGGAGAATCCGTTTCGTGATAATACCACTGAGCCTGCAGGGCAGGGGTAGTGAGGGGCAACGATAGGCAAGAGAAGAGAGCAAGCGTTTTCATCGCGCTTTAGATTGCCAATCTAAAATACGTTGTTCAAGCCGTCTTCGCTGAGGAAAAATCCGGAGGGGAGGGGATCCACAGAATATTGGGTTGGATTTCTCCGTCTTGAAGTCGGCGTGTGCTTTGAAGGCCTGGACTCGCGGTCGGCGTCCCGCTGCTCTCATTTGCGGGTAAAAACTCCGAGTTGTGAGCCATTCCCGCCAAGGGGCTCCGCCTCGCTCCCCCAAAATCCCTGTAATCCTGCACAGCTGTGGACGAAAAGAGTCGCGAGATCGATAAATTCAACCCGCTGCTCTCGTCTCGCCGGCTTCTCCGTCTCCCGCCTTGCCATCTTGGGCTAAAGCGCCACCGTTCTAGAGGACCTCGTCCGCGAGGTGCCGACAAGCCATCCTTTGGCTTGTCATCTGCGGGCGGACGTTTACAGAGTCGCTTGCAGCGGCTTTAGTCGTGCTTATTTAATCACAACCCAAGAAAAGAAAACATTATGTCGCGCCAACCGGTAGTGCTCATCATCCGTGATGGCTGGGGTGAAAACCACAACTCCGCCCATGATTCCTATAACGCCGTCAAGCTGGCCAACACGCCGGTGGCGGACAAGCTGACCGCGAACTGGCCCCGCACCGAAATCATGGCGTGCGGCCGCGACGTGGGCCTGCCGAAGGGCGTGATGGGCAACAGCGAAGTCGGCCACCAGAACATCGGGGCCGGCCGCATCGTGGACCAGGAAATCACGCGCATCGACAAGGCTTTCGAAGAGGGCACGGTGAGCGACAACGCGGTGCTCAACGCCGCGGTGGACCACACCAAAAACAGCGGCGGCGCCCTGCACCTGATGGGCCTCGTTTCCGACGCCGGCGTGCACGCCATGCTCGATCACCTCTACGGCCTGCTCCAGTTTGCGAAGGACAAGGGCGTGGAAAAGCTCTACGTGCACTGCTTCACCGACGGCCGCGACACGGGTCCGTTTTCCGGCAAGGGCTACATCGAGCAGCTCGAAAAGAAGATGCTCGAGATCGGCATCGGCCAGATCGCCAGCGTTTCGGGCCGTTTCTGGGCCATGGACCGCGACCAGCGCTGGGACCGCGTCGAAAAGGCATACAACTGCCTGACCGCTCGCAAGATCGAGCGCAAGGCCGGTAGCGCGAGCGACGCCGTGCAGGCCTATTATGACAAGCCGCTGGACGACAACCGCAAGGGCGACGAGTTCGTCGTGCCGACCGCGATCGTCAACAATCAGGACGAGCCGGTGGGCCCGATCTCCAACGGCGACGCCGTGGTGTTCTTCAATTTCCGCGGCGACCGTCCGCGCGAGCTGACCCGCGCCTTTATCCAGTCCGACTTCGACGGCTTCGACCGTGGCGACCAGCTCGACATCTACTACGCCACGATGACGGAATACCAGAAGGACCTCTGCGACCACGTGGTGTTTCGCAAGCCGGCGAAGATGCCGAGCATCCTCGGCTCCTACGTGTCCGAACTCGGGATCCAGCAGTTTCGCTGCGCCGAGACCGAGAAGTTCCCGCACGTGACCTTTTTCTTCAACGACTACCGGGAAGAGCCCTTCGAGGGTGAAGACCGCGAGCTCATCCAGAGCCCGAAGGACGTCTCGACCTACGACCAGAAGCCCGAAATGAGCGCCTACCAGGTGAAGGATGCCACCAAGAAGGCCATCCTCTCCGGCAAATACGGCCTCATCGTCGTCAACTTCGCCAATGCCGACATGGTGGGCCACACCGGCGTGATCGACGCCGCGGTCAAGGCCTGCGAAACGGTCGACGCCTGCGTGGGCGAACTGCTCGAAGCGCTCGACGAAGTGGGCGGCAAGGCCGTCATCACCGCCGACCACGGCAACAGCGACCAGCTGCGCATGGAAGACGGCTCCGGCGCCCACACCTCCCACACGCTCAACCCGGTTGAAGTCGTCGTCTACGGCAAGGGCTGCGAACAGATGAAGCTGAAGGATGGCGGTCGCCTGGCCGATATCGCCCCCACCATGCTCAAGCTGATGGACCTGCCGCAGCCGGAACCGATGACCGGCGACTGCCTGATCCAGGGCTAAACCCGATGTCCGACTCCAAAATCGTTCCATTCTCCCCCGATTACAGACCGACCATGAAACCGAAGAAAGTGGCTATCCTCACCGCCGGCGGCCTTGCCCCGTGCCTCAACAGCGCGATCGGCATGCTGATCGAGCGTTACACGGAGATCGATCCCTCCATCGAGATCATTTGCTACCGCGGCGGCTATAAAGGCCTGCTGTTGGGCGACGCGATCGTCGTCGACGACATGATCCGTCAGGACGCGGCTGTCCTGACCCGCCACGGCGGCAGCGCGATCGGCAACAGCCGGGTCAAGCTGACCAACGTGAAGGACTGCGTGAAGCGCGGCCTCGTGCAGGACGGCGAAGATCCGCAGAAGAAGGCCGCCGACCAGCTCGTGAAGGACGGCGTCGACGTGCTGCACACCATCGGCGGCGACGACACCAATACCGCGGCGGCCGACCTCGCCAAGTTCCTCAAGGAAAACGATTACGAGCTGACCGTGATCGGCCTGCCCAAGACGATCGACAACGACGTGTTCCCGATTCGCCAGAGCCTCGGTGCCTGGACGGCGGCCGAGCAGGGCGCGGAGTTTTTCCTCAACGCGGTGGGCGAGCACAACGCCAATCCGCGCATGTTGATCGTGCATGAGGTGATGGGCCGCCACTGCGGCTGGCTCACGGCCTTCACCGCCGTCGAATACATGGACCTCATCGACCATGACGACTACCTGCCGGAAATGGGCCTGACCAAGGAGCGCTACTCCATTCACGGCATCTACGTGCCTGAGATGGCCATTGATCTCGAGGCCGAGTCCAAGCGCCTGAAGGAGATCCTGGACGAGCACGACAACGTGAATATCTTCATCTCCGAAGGTGCGGGTGTGGACGACATCGTGCGTGAGATGGAAGCCGCCGGCAAGGACGTGCCGCGCGACGCCTTCGGCCACGTGAAGCTCGATGCCGTGAACCCGGGCAAGTACTTCGCGGAAGAAATCGCCAAGAAGATCGGCGCCGAAAAGGTGCTGGTGCAAAAGAGTGGTTACTATTCCCGTGCCTCCGCCCCGAACGCCGAAGACCTGCGCCTGATCAAGAGCTGCGTCGATATGGCCGTCGAATGCGCGATGAAGCGCGAGGGCGGTGTCATCGGTCACGACGAAGACCAGGACAACGTGCTGCGGGCGATCGAGTTTGACCGCATCAAGGGCGGCAAGCCGTTCGACATCGACACCGAGTGGTTTGAAGACCTGCTCGACGAGATCGGCCAGCCCAAGGGCGCCAAGGCCGACACCAGCCACTAAGGCTACGGGCTTTCCCGTTCTTTATCCCTCAGCCCGTCGGTTATTCCGGCGGGCTGTTTTTTGTCTAGTCGGGGCTAGGCCATAAAAAAGGCCCGCCATGTCGGCGAGCCTTAGGATAGAACCATCCTGCTTGCGAAAGGTTAGTCCTGCTGGCGGCGCAGGGCGTCGACCTCGGCCGGTGTGTGCTTGGCGACTGCCGTGGCATCGGGCGTCCAGACAAAGGTGTCGTTTTGCTTCCTCACGTAGCCGAAGCCGGGAAACTCAAAGTGCGTGGCGAAGACGCGCATGCCATTTTCGGCCAGCGTATCTAAGGTTTCCTGGCGAGTTTCGATCGCCTCTTTATGGTCGAGGTCCAGTAGGAAGTCCCACTCGGGATTGGCGAGGTAGACGTGCTGGTGCAGGGCCAGGTCGGAAAGGTGGAAGAGCAGGTGGTGGCCTTCGTGTGAGAGGCGCACGCCACAGTGGCCGGGCGTATGGCCGGGCAGGGGCACCAGCTGGATGCCGGGCAGAATTTCCTGCCAGTCTTCACACGAAATGACGTTGCTGCGGATGGCTTCCCAGATTTCCGTCAGGGCTTGGGCGTTGGCATCCTGGTTTTCACCGGGCTTGATCTGCTCCCACCAGTGGGCGAGCTCTGCCTCGTGCAGGTAAAAGGTGGCGTTGGTGAAGACGGCGCGGCCTTCTTCGTCGACCAGACCGCCCGCGTGGTCGAGGTGGGCGTGGGTGAGGATGACCTTGTCGATCGCATCGGGGCTGAAGCCAGCGGCGCGCAGGCTTTTGACCAGCTTGCCGGCAAGGGGGTGGCTCTGCCGACCGCGGCCGCAGCCGGCGTCGATCAGGATCAACTCGTCGGGGGATTGGAGTAGCAAGGCGAGGACGGGCAGGCGCAAGGTGTCGCCGGCTTCGTCCGTGGCGGCCAGCGCGCGCTGGACTTCAGGCTGCGTGGCCGTGCGGGGGGCGATAAACTCGTCGACCGGCACCTCCATGAAGCCGTCGTGGAGGGCCCAGGCTTTCCAGGGGCCGATCTCTTGTTGCAGGGCAATCGAGTGCGGGTAGCTCATGGCTGTGCGGTTGAATGGGTGAATGAGTGACGTGTGTATTGCGAAATGCTGTTCGTATATATGTCTGCGCCTCTTTTAGGCGTTTGTCCAGAATAAACGACAAAATTGTCGCAAATTATTCGCCGTGAGTACGACAACGACGGGTATGCTTGCCAAGGCTAGGGCAGGGCCTTAACAAACTAGCCATTCCGTTTCCATTTGCGACCCGCAGCGCACTTCTACATTCTCCCCTGAACCTGACACTATGCCGAAACAGAACGATGATACCCGTGGCTACCTGATCACCTTCGAAGGATCCGAAGGCAGTGGCAAATCCACCCAGATCAGCCGCATCGCCAACCGCTTTGAAGATGCGGGCTACGAAGTGGTCGTCACTCGTGAGCCGGGTGGCACGCGCATCGGCGAAGAGGTGCGTCAGATCCTGATGCACAACGACTCTTCTTCTAATATGACACCCGAAGCCGAGCTGCTGCTGTTTGCCGCCAGCCGCGCCCAGCTCGTGCGCGAGGTGATCTCTCCCGCCATCGAAAACGGCTGCATCGTGTTGTGCGACCGCTTTATGGATTCCACCACGGTGTACCAGGGCATCGCCCGCCAGATCGCTTCGGAGCCGGTGAAGCTGATCAACGAGTTTGCGGTGGGCGATGTGGAGCCCGACGTGACGGTCGTCATCGATGTGCCGGCGGAGCTGGGCTTCGAGCGCATCAAGACGCGCGTGAGCGATCTGACCGACCGCATGGAGGAGGAGAACATCGATTTTTACCAGAAGGTGCGTAACGGCTACCTGATGCTGGCCAAGGCCATGCCCGAGCGCTTCATCATCGTCGACGGGCAGCCGCAGCGCGCTGAAGTCGAAGAGACGATCTGGCGCGCCTTGCGCGATCGCGTGATATAGGCTCATGGCGCTCTCGAGTATCCTCCCGCCCGCTTTGCAGCAGACGCGCCCGGTCCAGGTGCTGGAGCGGCTGCATGCGCGCAATCGCCTGCCGCACGCCATGCTGTTGCACGGTGAGTCGATGCCCTCCCTCGTGGAGTTGGCGCAGGCTCTCGCGGGGGAGATTCTGGGCACCAAGGCTGCCAGGGCCGAGGCACACCCGGATTGCTTCGTCCTGCGCCCCGCTCGCCGGGGCCGGCAGATCCGCATCGTCGACGACAAGGGCAAGGCCAGTCCTAATACGATGCGCTGGATGCTGCAGCAGCTCATGCAGAGTTCCAGCGCGGGCGGCTGCAAGGTGGGCATCATCTACGAGGCCGATCGTCTGAATCGTTCGGCCGAAAACGCCTTTCTCAAGACGCTGGAGGAGCCGCCGCGCGAGACGCACCTGCTACTGGTGACGACCCGGCCCTACGAGCTGCTGCCCACGACGCGCAGCCGTTGCTTCCACTTCCGCCTGCCACTGGCGGAGCGGCCCCTGCAGCACGAGGGCTGGCGCCAGTGGATCGCCGACTACCAGCGCTGGCTGGAAAAGGCGCGCGAGGTGGCGGGCGACGCCGGTGCCCGCGCCGACGTGATCATGCTCACCTACGGGCTCATCTCGCGCTTCAGCGGCTTGCTGGACGAGATCGTGGGCGAGGCGTGGAAGGAGGAAAAGGAGGGCATCTCCGAGGAGTGGAGCGACGAAGAAATCGAGGCGCAGGAAGTCGGCTTGAAGCGCGGAATGCGCGTGCGCCTGTGGCAGGAGATCGAGCTGGCCACGCGTGATAGGGTACTGACCAGCACTTTTAGCCGCGCCACGGCCCAGGGCCTGGCCCAAGCCGTCGAAACGCTCGAGGAGATGGACTTTTTGACCAGCGTCTTCAACCTCAACGACGAGGTGGCGTTGGAGCAGTATTTCCTGCGCTCGCTGCGCATCTGGGCCATGGCCCAGCACTAAGGAGCAAGACATGACGCACCACGAACTCGAAGAGGGCACCGTCGAGGCCCTGGATTTTACGAAGCTCAACCAGATCGGCCAGAGCGGCCTGCAGGTGATCCCGGCCATCGCCCAGGATGTGGAGACGGGTGACGTGCTCATGATGGGCTACGTCAATCGCGAGGCGCTGGAGTACGCCCAAAAGGAGCGCAAGGCCGTCTTTTGGAGCACCAGCCGCAACGAGCTCTGGATCAAGGGGCTGACGAGTGGCAACTGGCTGGCGCTGGAAGACATCCGCGTGAACTGCGAACAGAACAGCATCCTCTATCGGGTGCGCCTGCAGGGCGACGGCGCCTGTCACACGCTGGAAGAGGGGCAAAAAAAACGCCACCGCCGCAGCTGCTATTATCGCCGGCTGCGGGGTGACGGAAGTCTCGAAAAAATCGAGGAGTAGCTACTCTACCTCTTCGATGATGTAGGTCAGGCTATTGCCCCCCAGTTTTTGAAAGGAACCTGTGGTCAAGTCCCCATCGTCCAGCAGGGCATCGATTTTACGCTGGTAATCTTCGTTGATGGTTGGATCGGTAATGGCCAGAGCGGCATAGACGCCGTTCTGTTGATATTGCCAGTCCCAATGGCCACCAATCTTGGAGGTTGCCGTGAAGTCGTCGGCGACGAACGCGTCTTCGAGACCGGGAGGTACGACCCCGGGGGCGGTATCCGCCGGCCAGGCTCCCTGCTCAAAACCATAGTGTTCGAAGATACCGACAAACGTCCGGAACTCCTTGGCTGTCGTCGAAGCGTGCGTGGTCGCACGCAAGCCACGGAAGGTCGGGATCGCAATCGCGGCCAACAGACCGATGATCACAACCACTACCATCAGCTCTAGCAGCGTAAAGCCTGAGCGCTGGCTCCGTGTGTTCATGTTATAAGAGATGATATAATGTTCTTTAGATGTGATCGTCCGCTAGGGGCGATCCCTGAAGAAGAAATCATCTCTTACCCTAATTCGCAACGCTTTCCTGAGGATGCTTGCGTAAGTGTCAATAGGGTAATAACATCACAATCCGCTCTCTTTGCGCGATTTGTGAATTTCTTTACAAGTAAGGCCGTACGTTTCTGTCGGCGCCGCTTTTCTGGCGAACCCGGGCTGGCTTGAGGAGGTCTGCCGTGGGAAACCGTTTGGTTGGCGCACTATAAGCTGCGCTAACCTGCCGCGTAGGGGGTGCGATCGTTGGGAATGGCCGTTAATTCCGCTCGATCTCGTCATCGCGCGTGCGGCCTTGCAGGAGGCTCTGAATGTTGCGGCGGTGGGACTCCTGACGCAGGAAGTTGAGCAGAATGTCGTAGCGTTTGCCGACCTCGATCGAGTTGAGGATGTCCTGGCGCAGGCAGGCGTCTTCACAAAAGGTGGAGGCTGCCAGGTCGGCGAAGGTCGCGGGGTCTTCGACTTTGGCCAGGCAGTCGAGCAGCTCTTCGGGCGCCTCGCTCTGCAGGGCCGGCTCCTCGCGGATGATCTGCACCGCTTCTTCCTGCATCTGGCGGGCCGCCTGGAGCGTAACGGAATACTGGCTCTGGAGCGGCGCGATGCGGGCGACCCGGTAGGGCTGCTCGCGCACGATGCCCTGGATCTCCACGCGCGCCACTCCGTGCAAGACGAGGTTGGAAGTCCCGTCGGGTTGCAGGTAGCTGGCGCGGATGATGCCGACCGTGCCGACGCCGCACATGGGCTCCGGATGATCGAAGCCTTCGCCGCCCGGTTGCTCCTGCACGATCGCAAACATGCGGTGCGTCTCGAGCACGTCGCGCAGCATTTCGCGGTAGCGCGGCTCGAAAATATGCAAGGGCATGACCGCCCGGGGGAAACGCACCACAGATGACAGCGTCATCACCGGTAGCTCCTCCGGCAGATTCCCATCAAAATCCATATGTAAGTTTATGCAGAGAGGCGTGGACGCGCAACGGCTTGAGAATCTTTTCCCAATCATCGGCCCGGTGGGAGCGGTTCGCCGCCGCTAGGGCCGCAAGCTGGCGGCCAACGCCTAGTCCAGCCATTGCCACACCTGGAGGCGTTGCGGGTCGGGGTCGGGCGTTTCGGCGTAGTAGACGGCCAGTCGCAGGGCGCCGAGGCGATCGTCCGGCGCCTTGGGCTTCAGCTTGCGCAAGTCGTCGAAGAGCGTCTCCGGCGAGCGCCCCTGCAGCTCGTCCACGTTCCAGAACCCCAGGTCGATCAAGTCCCGGGCGGCCGCGATGGGCAACCCGGGGATGCGGGAGAGCGGCGAGCGCAGGGCCTCGTAGTCGGCCTCCTTCTTTTTCTTGCGCCCCGGCGGGGGAGGGAATGCGTCCATGCGCTAGTCTCGGATAATCCGGTCGAAGGTGTCACCACGGAAAAAGTGCTTCGGCCCGTCGCTCTGCAGAAAATCATGCGGGAAGCCGAGTTCGATGGCGCTCACGTCGTCGAGACGCTGCACCTGCTCCGGCGCAAGCTCCCAGTCGACACAGGCGAGGTTGTCCTTCAGCTGGTCCAGCTTGCGGGCACCGATGATGGGCATGGCCTGCTTGGCGCGCAGCCAGTTGAGGGCGACCTGGGCCGGACTGTGGCCAACTTCTCGGGCCACGGCGATCACTTCGTCCGCGATCTTCAAGTTGGCCTCGGTCAAGCGCTCGTTGTCGCCGCGCGTGGTATCCACCTGATCCTTGTTCTGGCTGGAGAACTTGCCGCTGAGCAGTCCCGCGCCGAGCGGCGACCAGGCCAACACGCTCAGGCCCAGATGCGCGGCCATGGGCGTCAACTCGCGCTCCACGGTGCGCTGGGCCAGATTGTATTCGATCTGGATCGCGGCAAAAGGCGTCCAGTCCTTTTGCTCGGCCAGCGTATTGGCGCGCGCAACGAGCCAGGCCGGCATGTCGGAGACGCCCACGTGCAGGATCTTGCCGGCCCGCACCAGTTCGTCCAACGCCCGCATCACTTCGTCGATCGGCGTGATGAGGTCCCAGGCGTGCAGCCACAGCAAGTCGATGTAGTCCGTCTGCATGCGCTGCAGGCTGCCCTCGACGGACTGGCGCAGGTTCTTCTTGTGGTTGCCCCCGCTGTTGGGGTCGCCCTGACGCTTCATGAAGGTGTATTTGGTGGCGATGACGAAGCGGTCGCGCGCGCTTTTGGCGAACTCGCCGACATATTTCTCGCTCGTGCCGTTGGTGTAGCCGTCGGCCGTGTCGATAAAGTTGCCGCCGGCTTCGGCGTAAGCGTCCCACTGCTGCTGCGAGGTCTTCTTGTCGGCGCCAAAGCCCCAGTCTTCGCCAAAGGTCATCGTGCCGAGCGCAAGTTCCGCTACGCGGAGGCCGGTGTTTCCGAGCAATCGATAGTGCATGTAGGAGTCTAACACGCCTTACCGCAGCTGCAACCAGCGCGACGAGGGGCGGGGGCTTACGGTAAGCCGGAACCAGCGTTGAAACGGCAGTGCTCTTCTGGATTCTGCTGATCTATCGGGTGGAGGGGATCGCATGGCCTTGCGGCTCGCCGCCTTACTCAACCGTTCACTGAACGCGGCTTGCCAAGGTGGGTTGACGGTGGACATGCTGCGCGCTTTTGGCTCATGGATCTTTCTTGGCTCTATCTTCTGCCGGTTGCGGCGGCGCTCATGTACACGGTGGCCAGCCTGCTGCAAAAGCAGGCGATGGACTTCCAGGTGGGGGCGACGCGGGTGCTGTTCATCAGCCACTGGGTCTTCTTCGTCTGCGTCATGCCGGCCTATTGGCTGGGGCCTACATCGCCGGACTGGAGCTTGTGGTGGACGCCGCTGCTGGCGGGCACTCTGTCGGCCTTGGGCGCGCTCTTCACGATCCTTGCGATCAAGCTGGGTGACGTGTCCGTCGCGACGCCGCTGATGGGGATCAAGGTGCTGGCGGTGGCGGTGATCGCGGTGGTGTTCCTGACCCAGCCCGTGCCGCTCTCCTGGTGGCTGGCCGCCGTCATCACGGTTGTGGCGGTGTATTTGCTGGGGCGCAAACCCAGTGCCAGCGGCCGGTCCGTCTGGCCGACGGTGTGTCTGGCGACGCTGGCGAGCGTGTTTTACGCGGGCATGGACGTCACCTTCAGCGCCTTCGCCAAGCCCTTCGGCTTCTTCCAGTTTGTGGCGTTGGCGCAAGTGGTGGTGGTGGCGACATCTTTCCTGCTCTGGCCGTTCTTCTCCGCGCCCTTGCGGGCGGTGCCACCGGTTGCGCTACGCTGGATCGTGCCGGGCGCGGTGTTGATGGCGGCCCAGTTTTACTGCATGGCGTTCAGCCTGGCGGAGTCGGGCGAGCCGACTGCGGTCAACATCCTCTACAGCTCGCGCGGCATGTGGTCGGTCGTGCTGGTGGCGTTGGTCGGGCACTGGTTCAACAACCGAGAGCGACATGCGGGCCGGGCGGTCATGATCGAGCGCTTCACCGGCGCGGGACTTTTGTTGGTTGCCATCGCCATCGTGATGATGACAAGCCATTAACATGCGAGCAGTCGTGCAACGAGTCGCGTCCGCCTCTGTGGCGGTCGATGGAAACGTAAAGGCTTCGATTGGGCGGGGCCTGCTGGTCTTCCTCGGGGTGTCCGCCGAAGACGGTGAGCAGGACATCCCCTGGTTGGCGCACAAGATCCCCCATATTCGGATCTTCGAGGATGACGAGGGGCGCATGAACCGTAGCGTGATCGACGAGGGTGGGGACATCCTGCTGATCAGCCAGTTCACGCTCTTCGGCAATCTGAAGAAGGGCACGCGGCCATCCTTCAACCGCGCCGCGCCGCCGGAACAGGCCTTGGCGCTCTACGAGGCCTTCCACCGCGTGCTGGAGCAGGAGCTGGGCAAGCCCATCGGCACGGGACAGTTTGGCGGCGATATGCACATACCGGCTGAGAACGACGGCCCGATCACGCTGTTCATCGACTCCAACCAGCGCGATCTCTAGGCCCGCTTGGGCCGGAGACAAAGACGCCCCGCTCACGGCGAAGCGAGAGCGGGGCGCGTAAAAGGAAATCCCGAAGCGTCGGGACCTAGTTGGCGACGACGTTGAGGATCTTGCCCGGCACGTAGATCACCTTGCGCACGGTCTTGCCCTCGAGGTGGGGGGCTACCTTCGGATCGGCCTTGGCCTGTTCGAGCACCTGGGCCTGGGTGGCGTCCTTGGCCACCATGGCCTCGCCGCGCGGTTTGCCGTTGATCAGCAGGCCGATCTTGACCTCCGCCGACTCGAGCAGGGCCGCGTCGTATTTCGGCCACTGGGCCTTGGCCACGGTGCCTTCGCCGCCGAGACGCTGCCACAGCTCTTCGCTGATGTGCGGGCAGATGGGGGCGAGCAGTTGCACGAAAGCGCGTGCTGTCGAGGCCTGCACGGTCTCGGCCTTGGCCACGTGATTCATGAAGATCATCATCTGGCTCAACGCGGTGTTGAAGCGCTGGTGCTCCATGTCGTCGCCGACCTTCTTGATCGTTTCGTGCAGGAGCTTGAGCGTGTCCTTCTGCTCTTCGCCCTCGTCCTGGACCTTGGAATTCACCGCACCGTCGCGGCCGGCGAACTCGTTCCAGACCTTTTGCAGGAAGCGGAAGACGCCCTTGATGCCGTCGGTCTTCCACGGCTTCATGTCGTCCAGCGGCCCCATGAACATCAGGTAGGCGCGCAGGGCGTCGGCCCCGAACTCCTGGATGTAGTCGTCGGGGTTGACCACGTTGCCGCGGCTCTTGGACATCTTTTCGCCGTCTTCGCCCAGGATGATGCCCTGGTGGTAGAGGCGCAGGAAGGGCTCCGGCTCTTTCAGCACGCCGATGTCGACGAGGAACTGGTGCCAGAAGCGCGCGTAGAGCAAGTGCAGGGTCACGTGCTCGGTGCCGCCCATGTAAAAGTCGACGCTGCCCCAGTAGTCGCGGATCTCCGGCGCGATGAGCTGCTCGGTGTTCTTGGGGTCGAGATAGCGCAGGTAATACCAGCAGCTGCCGGCCCATTGCGGCATCGTGTTGGTTTCACGGGACGCGGGCACCCAGGCGTCGCCTGCGGGCTGCGTCTCGGTGCGGCTGACAGTCTCGCCCGTCTCCAGGTTGAACCACACGTCGACCCATTCGGTGACCTTCGAGAGCGGGCTCTCGCCGGTGCCGCTGGGCTTGTAATTCTCCGTCCTGGGCAGCACGAGCGGCAGTTGCTCCGCCGGGATCGGCAGCGCGTAGTAGGTCTGGCCGCCGTCTTCGTAAGAGACGGTTTCCTCCGGCATGTCGCGGGCGACCACGCCGCCCAGCTCCCTGGCCTTGCGGTAGGCCGCCTCGTCGACAAAGACGATGGGGAAGGGCTCGCCCCAGTAGCGCTGACGGCTGAAGAGCCAGTCGCGCAGGCGGTAGTTGACCTGCGCCTCGCCGCGCTGGTGCTGCTCCAGCCATTTGATCATGGCCTCCTTGGCCTCGGCGATCTGCAAGCCGTTGAGGAAATCGCTGTTGATGCAGGGGCCGTCTCCGGTGTAGGCCTTGCCGGTGAAGTCCTCCGGCGGTTGCACGGTGCGCACGATCGGCAGGTCGTAAGTCTCGGCAAAATCCCAGTCGCGCTCGTCCTGCGCCGGCACAGCCATGATCGCGCCGGTGCCGTAGCTCGCCAGCACGTAGTCGGCGATCCAGATGGGCACGCGCTTGCCGTTGACGGGGTTGATCGCGTAGCTGCCGGTGAAGACGCCCGTCTTGATCTTGGCCAGCTCGGTGCGCTCCAGGTCGCTCTTCTTGGCTGCGGCCTCGATGTAGGCGTCCACCAGTTCGCGCTGGTCGCCGGTCGTCAGCTGCTGCACCAGTTTGTGCTCGGGCGAGAGCACCATATAGGTGACGCCGAAGAGGGTGTCGGGCCGGGTGGTGTAGACCTCGATCTTCGCGTCCTGCTCCTCGATGTCGAACACCACTTGCGCGCCCGTGCTGCGGCCGATCCAGTGGGCCTGCTGCTTCTTGGACGATTCGGGCCAGTCGAGCTTTTCGAGGCCTTGCAGCAGCTTTTCGGCGTAGGCGGTGATGCGCAGCACCCATTGGCGCAGGTTTTTGCGCACCACGGGGTGCCCGCCGACTTCGCTCTTGCCGTCGATCACTTCCTCATTGGCCAGCACGGTGCCGAGCTCGGGGCACCAGTTGACCGGCTGCTCGCTGACGTAGGCCAGACCGTGCTTGTAGAGCTGCAGGAAGATCCACTGCGTCCACTTGTAGTAGATCTCGTCGGTGGTGTTGATCTCGCGGTCCCAGTCGATGGCGAGGCCCAGCTTGTTGAGCTGACGGGTGAAGGTGGCCACGTTGCGCTGGGTCGTCACGCGCGGATGCTGGCCGGTCTTGACCGCATACTGCTCGGCGGGCAGGCCGAAGGCGTCCCAACCCATCGGGTGCAGCACGTTGTGGCCGGTTGCCCACTTGTAGCGCGCGATGACGTCGCCGCCGGTAAAGTTTTCAGCATGGCCGGCGTGGAGACCCGCCCCGGAAGGGTAGGGATACATCTCCATCACATAATACTTGGGCCGCTGGGTGTCCCCGTCGATCGCCTTGAAGGTCTTTTCCTGCGCCCACTGATCCTGCCAATGGGCTTCGATCGCGGTAAAATCGTAGTCTTTGCACTGCGTGGCCATATCGCTCATCAAGTAAAGCGGCCAGCTTGCGTGCCCGTGCGGGAGAGGTCAACGCCGGAGGGCAAGGATCGCAACCGCGGGTGTGCACGGTGGTTTTGCTGGATGATTGCAAAATGCTTTATTGCGCCGACCTCAGTCATGCAATTAACCGAAATCCGCTGATTTAGCTGGCTCAGGGAGGTTCAGGAGGTTGCACCCCGCGATGCGATCCGGTCGAAGATTCAGTTCCGATCCCATAAATCCTGTAGCAGAACGTTCATGTGTAGGGGCTCGCCCTGCGCCGCGAAGGCCCTTTCCCCGGGGTTGGGCGGCTGGTACAGGAACCGCTAGAACGGGTCAAATTGATCTGAGGCCGATACAAGGCTTTATTTGCGAAAAGCTTACAACATTCGAGCTGTCTAGCCGCGCGTTTGTCTTCGACGAATGGTCGTGGGTGTGAGCGCATGGTTTTCGAAATTGGCAGACTTTTGGCTAGGGTTTCAGACCTAGTCTTATCGCGGGGGCTTTCGGCCCTCCGCTACATTCCAGTGTCATGAGCATTCAACGCGAAATCCAGAAACGCCGCTGGCGTCAGTTGCTGCTGCTGGCGATCGTCTTACCGGCCCTGACCCTCTTTGTCTCACACGAATTGGGGCTGCACGTATTCCACTTGCCCAAAGCGGGCGTCTTCAGCCTCGCCTTTCTGTTTGTCTGCGGCGGCGCCATCCTTACCGCCAGTAACTGGCGCTGTCCCGTGTGTCGGACGTATCTCGGCGGGTCGATCAACCCGGAGCGCTGCCGGGGGTGTGGACGCCGTCTGCGCGGTGTGGGTGATTAGCGTCATGAGCAACGGTTTGGGGTAAGACTGCGTTCTCAAAAACGGTGAGGAGCGCGGTATTTCGCTTGCAGTCAGGGCCTGAACAGGCGAACGTAACAGGCCGCGCCTGCGCGGACGCCTACCCCAGCCCCTATTTTCGTTTGATGAACACGCAGACCTTGAACGTGAAGCGGAAGTTCGAACGACGCCGCAAGTGGTTTCTGATCCTGCAGCTATTGTCGTTCACGGTCTTTCTGTTGCTGTTCGTGGTCGACCCCGGGGATTCGCTCCTGCCGGGGGTATCGAGCTCGCTGATCCTGTCGATCATCCTGGGCGTCCTGTTGCTCAACCCGATCCTTTCGCTCCTGATCTGGCGCTGCCCGTCTTGCGGACACCTGCTCGGGCGCTCCTGCAACCTCAAGCACTGTCGCCACTGCGGGGTGCGACTCGAGGAGTAGAGGGGCGCGATAAGGGCTTGCCGTTTCGCCGTCGCCCGTTGACGGTTGGGAGACGGGCGCATGGGGCGTCCGCGGCATGATGGATAACCCAGCGGCTTATAGAAAGCGCAAGCGACTCGAGGGCAGGGTGCAACTCGCGATGGGCCTGCTCGTCGTGCTGGCGACCGTCTACATGGCGACGGCCGACCGCTGGCTGCCCGGTTTGCCCGAAGGACTCGCGCAGGTGTTGCGCGCGACGGTGCCGTATCTCGCTTTGCTGGCGGTGGTCATTTGTGCGGCCTTGCTCGACTATGCTGGACGCTGCCCCGCCTGCCAAAAGCGCGTGCGCGGCCACGACCCGGCGACCTGTCCCCAATGCGGCGCGCCCCTCCACGATTCGGCCCGGAGCTCCGACTGACTTTTTCTCATGGCAATCATTCTCGCGGTTTTTATGGCGATCGTCGCCCTCGATACCATGCGCAAGCGCGCCCGACTGCGCCAGATGGCGGACTCGCCCCTCAGCAAGGCGAGTCCCGAGCAGTTTCAGGAATGGCGCGGCTACGAGACCCTGGCGCTCAAGCGGTTGATGATCGGCTGCAAGATCTTCTTCTTCATCTGCGTGCCGCTCAGCTTAGTGCTGCCGCAGCTGACGAGTCCGGAGCTCCAGCGGGGCGTCATGCTCGTGATCCTGGCTGGCTTGCTCGGGGTGGTGGTCTTCGCCGCCCTGCACCTGCAACCCGCGATCAAGGCCCGCAAGCTGCGCAAGCAGTATCACATTCTCTTTGTCTGAGCCGTTGGAGGCCGCGCCTTACGAAGACGGCACCAGGCGCGAGTCGTCCAGGTCTGGGTGGTCGGACTGGCCCAACAGTCGATGCGGTGACAGTGCGTAGAGGATGGCGGCGGAGAGGATCAGCAGGGCGCCATCCAGTTCCACCAGTTCTTCGAGGAAGGGGTGGTGCGTTTGCTCGAAGAGCGAGCCCAACACCAGCAACGCACCGCCGCCGATACAAAACAGCGCGATCCGCGTGCGCACGATGGTCCAGAACTCCCGCAGGTGCTGCCGATAGGTGACGCCAAAGCGCACGATCAGCGCGAGAAAGGCGAAGGCCAGCAGCAGGTCCTTGCTCGTGCCACCGGTGAAGAACTTCACGACCTCGGGCAGATTCAGCTCCGCCATGTCCACTTCGCGCAGGAAGAAGGTCAGGCAGGCGAGCGAAAAGGCTGCCCCCAGCCACCGCTCGAAGCGCTGCACATGCAGCAGCCCCCAAAGCGCGCAGAAGAAGCCGCCCGCGTAAAAGCAGGCCTGCAGATTCTCGATCAGCTCGTTCTCGGCGTAGAGCTCGGAGCGTCCCTGCAGCATTACCTCTTCAATCAGAACGCCGTTCAGCAGCAGAACGGCGAGGATGGCAAACGTGTTATTGATCATGACTTGAGTGCGCTTTCGTGCCGCGGCGGAATGTGACGCAGTTGTCACAATTCCGTTGCACGACTGAGACAGAAATCGCTTTCAAGCCGTATCAAACTGTCAGAATCGCTTTAAATCAAACGATTGTATGTAAAATGTTATCTATCTTTTTACATAATAAGGGCTCTTCTTGGTTTGTTTCGCTACGTAATTGTCACACTGAGGTCCAATTTACCGCACTTAAAAAAAACGCAAAGGCGAGTATCCGCTACAGGCACATAAAAAAGGCGGCCCGTGAGTAGGCCGCCTGAAAGGAGGGGCGTTGGTGCGTGGGCTAGCCCTGTTTGGCCAGCTTTTGCTCGGCTGCCTGGACGATGCGTTGCTTCAGCGCTTGCACATCAGTGTCGAGCAGCTCCTGCGGATCGACGGGGTTCGGGTGGATCGGCGGCAGGGTGTCGAGCTGGTCGTTGAGCACCAGGTTGCGGTTCGCGGCTACCTCGTCGATGCGGTCCGTAGGCTGGAAGAGCGGCACGACCTGCAACACCTCCGGATGGTCCTGAACGATTTCGCCGATGGCGAGCACGGCCTGGCTGAAGCGGTCGAGCTCGGCCTGCGTAAAGCTTTCCGTCGGCTCGATCATCACGCCAAAGGTCTCGGGCCAGGCCACGGTGGGGGCGTGATAGCCGAAGTCGAGGAACAGCTTGCCGATGCGGGCGATGACGGCCGCCTTCGCGATACCGGCTTCCTCGAGGCGTTTGAAGTCGGCCTCGCTCAGCGTCATGATGAACTCGTGCATGCGCTTTTCTTCGCTGCCGGCGGGCAGGAGCGGGAAGCGTTTTTGCACATCCTGCATGCAGTAGCGGGCGGCGAGCACGGCCACGGCAGACATGCGGCGCACGCCCTCCTTGCCGAGGCGGCAGAGGTAGGTGTAGGCGCGCACCTTGTGGCCGAAGTTGCCCCAGTGACGGTGGAAGCGGCCGATGCTGTGCTGCGGATTGACGGTGACGAACTTGTCGCCGCGCTTCTCGATCTGCACCCCGGGCAGGAAGCTCTCGAGCGCGGAGCTGACGGCGACGAAGCCGTCGCCCGGACCGCCGCCGCCGTGGGGGATGGACCAGGTCTTGTGCAGGTTGTTGTGCACCGCATCGACGCCCAGCGCACCGAGGTCGACCCAGCCCGCGATGGCGTTCATGTTCGCGCCGTCCATATAGACCAGGCCGCCGGCGTCGTGAACCTTGTCGGCGATTTCCTTGAACTTGCGCTCGAAGAGGCCCGTGGTGTTGGGATTGGTGACCATGATGCCGGCCAGGTTGGCACCGTGCTTCTCGATCTGGGCGTCGAGATCCTCATCGTCGATCAGGCCGTTTTCACCGCTCTTGAGCAGGGCCAGGGTGCAACCTGCCATGCTGGCGGTGGCGAAGTTCGTGCCGTGGGCGGAGGCGGGGATCAGCAACACCTTGCGGTGGCCTTCGCCGCGGCTGCGATGGTAGGCCTGAAAGAGCTTGATACCGACCAGTTCGCCCTGGGCGCCGGCCACCGGCATGGTGGTGACGGCCGCCAGCCCGGTGATCTTGCGGAACCATTCCTGCGACTCCCACAGCACCTCCAGCGCGCCCTGGGCATCCTCGAGCGGCGTCTGCGGGTGCAGATCGGCAAAGCCCGGCAACGCGGCGGCCCAGTCGTTGAGGTAGGGGTTGTATTTCATGGTGCAGGAGCCGAGTGGGTAGATTCCCTCGTCGGGGCTCACGTTCATTTCCGCCAGCTGGCTGTAGTAGTCCTTCAGCTTTTCCTCGCTGTAGCGCGGCAGGGCGGGGGCCTGCTTGCGCTGGAAGGGCGCGGGAACCTTGGGCAAATGAGCGGAAGGCTGGGTGGGCTCGCCATAGCGCTGGGTAAAGAACGCCACGGCCTTGGCCACGACGTCGGTATCCTGGCGGTCGCTGGTGGAGAGCTTCAGCAATTGGCGTCGACCGCCGATACGTTCGCTGACGTCGACCCCCAGGTGCAGGCCGGCTTCGCGGGCGGCGGTCAACAGTTCGTCGACAGGCTCCGGCACCTCGAGCGTCACCTCGTTAAAGAACGGGGCCTCCTGGAATGCCGGCAGCACGCCCTGGAAGCGGGTCAGCTGTTCGTAGAGCTCGACTGCGATGGAGCGAGCCTGCCGCAGCATGGCGCCGAGGCCTTCGGCCCCGCGTTCGAGCATGGAAGCGCCGGCGAGGGTGGCGAGAAAGGCCTGGTTGGAGCAGATGTTGGAGGTCGCCTTCTCCTTGCGGATGTGCTGCTCGCGGGTGCTCAGGACCATCACGCGGCAATCGCGGCCGGCCGCGTCCTGGCCCTTGCCCACATAGCGGCCCGGAGTGTAGCGGATGCTGTTCTTGCTCTTGTCGTTGTAGCGCACGCCAAAGAGGCCGAGGCCGGGGCCGCCGAAGTTGGGTCCGAGGGCGAGGTGTTGGGCTTCACCGACCATCAGGTTGGCACCGTCGGTGCCGAAAGCGCTGGGCTCCTTCAGGCCGTCCGGGCCGAGCAGCATGGGATCGACCACGGCGACGCTCTGCACCTTCAGCTCGGCGCACAAGTCGGTCATGGCGTCGACGTCTTCGAGCAGGCCCAGCGTGTTGACCTGCGGGAAGACGATGGCGCCGAGGCGCGGGCCCAGTTCTTCGGCCTTTTCACGCACGGCCTCGAGGGAGATGCGGCCGGTTTCCGGATCCAGCGGCACGCGCTCGATCGAGTTGTCGGTGTCGGCGATCAGGGTGTCGACGACTTCGAGGTCGGCCGGGTAGAGGCCGTCGCAGACAATAGCGACATCGGCCTTGCGCTGGATGCGCAGCGCCGTCGCAATGGCTTCGTAGAGGCCGCTGGCGCGGTCGTAAAGGGAGCTGTTGATCGCCTCGAAGCCGGTCAGCTGGGTCAACGCGCACTGGTAGATCCAGTGGCAGATCAGCGTGCCTTGCGAGCGCTCCGGCTGGTACGGCGTGTAGGAGGTGGTCAGCTTGCGCAGGCCCAACACGTAGGGCACGATGGGGCTGACGCTGAAGTGAGGCAGGCCGTCGCCCAGGAAGCCCGGCAGCACATGGTTGCGTTGCGAGATAGCTTCCAGGTGCGCCGCCGTTTCCTCGTAGCCCAACTCCTCCGGCAGATCGGGCGCCTTGGAGAAGCGCACGTCACTGGGCACGTGGGCGAAGAGGTCCTCGAGTTTGCTCAGGTTCAGCCGCTCCAGCATCGACTGGAGTTCGGCATCGCTCGCCGGCAGGTAGTGACGGTGCGATTCGCGGGGGAGGGCGGCGGGATCGTACGGAAGTTTGGACATCAGTTGCGGTGGACTTTTCGAAGTTGCTTCGTGGCGGCGAAAGGTCATTCAACAAGCTTGCTTTATCCGCAAGCCGGAACTGAAGATGACAGTTTCAGGCCGACTCTTTGCCATGAACAAAAAGGAACGTGCTGCAATTGTCTACCAACAGCTCCAAGATTTCTGCCCAAAACCCATCATCCCATTAAGATATTATGATGCCTACTCATTGCTAGTAGCTGTGCTACTGAGCGCCCAGTGCACCGATGAGCGGGTAAATCAGGTGACGCCAAGGCTTTGGGAACTGGCGCGCACGCCGCAAGAGATGATGAAGATCCCGGAGGAGAAGATCCTGGAGATCGTGCGTCCCTGCGGACTGGGCCCGCGCAAGGCCAAAGCGATCAAGGAACTGTCCCGAATCTTGAGCGAGGAATACGGCGGTGAGGTGCCCCAGGAAGAGGCGCAACTCGAGGCGCTGCCGGGCGTCGGGCACAAGACGGCCGAGGTCGTGCGTGCGCAGGCCTTCGACATCCCGGCATTTCCGGTCGATACCCATATCCACCGCCTCGCCCAGCGCTTCGGCCTGACCAGTGGCAAGAACGTCGTTCAGACGGAGAAAGACCTGAAGGCGCTCTACCCGCCGGAGACCTGGGGCCATTTGCACTTGCAGTTCATCTACTACGGGCGCCAGCACTGCACGGCCCGCAAGAAGTGCGACGGCAGCACCGATGCCTGCCCGCTGTGCCCGATCGTCAACGCTGGTCGGAAGACGCCGCGCAAGACGAAGAAGGCCTAGCGTCTTCGGGAGGTGAAGTCGGAGGTCTTTGATCCACAGATTGCACCGATTTTCAGGATGATCTTTTATTAAAACACGGTTATTTGTCGGCGCGCCTTCTCCCAGGGCTGCCGCCTCTCAAAAGAAAAAACCGTTGAATCTGCGTCATCTGTGAAGGACATAAAATGTCTTCAAGGCTGACGCTCCATGTCTGTTGAATCGGCGGTTCAATGCTCGGGCCTGTTTTTATGCTGGTCGGATCATGCTGAAGGATAGCGTCTTAAGCGTGTTGTCCCGAACTTTGGCGCAGGAGGTGTTTTAGGTTGGGCATGAACCTCTGGAAACGATTCAACCTGACCTTCCGCACCGAAGTCACCCGTCTGCTGGACGAGGTGGAAAACCACGAGGCCGTCGCAGATGCGCTGCTCGCGAAAGCCCGTCAACAACTCGCGCGCGCCGAGATGCGGCTGGACCGCCTGCAGCGCGAACGGGAAGACCTGGACCAGCAACAGGCGGAAGCCCGCAACAAGGCTGAGCAATGGCAGCAACGCGCGCTCCAGCACGCGGATAAGGACGAGGCGCTGGCCCTCCAGTGTCTGCAGCGCAAGAAGGCTGCCGAGACGTGGGAGCGGCAGTGCACTCAGGAGGCGGCCGAGCTCGAGGCCTTGATCCACGAGGTTGAGCAGGAGTTGGCCGAGAGTCGCCGTTTGATCGCGGAGTTGAACCGGCGCAAACAGGGCCTCGCCGCGCGCGAACTGACCGCCAGGGCGCAATCGGATACCCGGGCTGCGGCGGGAGATGAGGAGCTGACGGGTCTGCTCGATCGCTGGGAAGAGAAGGTGCGTGCGCGGGAGTTGCAGCGTCCGGTGACGGGTGGCAAGCAGCGGGACGCCCTGGAACATCGTTTTGCGCGGGAAGAGGAGCAGGCCGAGCTGGCGGCCGAGCTCGCCGCCCTGCGTGCCCATCCCCAAACGGAGGCCTAAACGATGAGCACCCGCGCTGAACCGCCCCCGTTGCCTCCAGTGGCCGCATCGAATGAAGAACCGTCTTCCACGGGCCGCCACTTTGCTTTCTCCCAACTGCTGCGTTGGGCAGGTGGGCTCCTGCTCGCGGCCTCCGCCGGCAAATTCGTCATCACCGACCTGATCCAGCGGGGTCCTCTCGGCCAATACGGTGCCTTTCTCGGCTTTACGCTGCTGCTCGCGCTTTGCGGCTGGTTTGTCACCCGCCGTTGGCGGGATGCCGCGACCGGGAGGGCCTTGCTGGGCCTGGCGGCTGGCTTTGTGCCCGCGCACTTCGGGCAGCTCGGCGGCATGCTCTACGATAGCACGTGGGGCACCCTACACCTGGGGGTGCCGCTGTGGGGGCTGCTGGCCGTGGCCTTTCCGGTTCTGGCGGGCGTCACCTGGCTGGGCATGTCATCCCTGTGCCGCTCGCGGGCGAACCTGTTGACGGTGACCTATCTCGGCGGACTGGCGCTGCTGTTGCCGACCTGGCGGGAGCCGTGGATCATCGAGTCGGTCACCCTGGGCCTGCTGCTCGGTACCGTCGTGCTGCTCGAGGTGCTGCGCCGGCGCGGGACCGGCTTCGTCGGCCTTGAGGGCCTGCTCACGCAAGTGGCGTTCTTTCCGGCCGTGCTGCTGTTGCCGTTGCGTCAATTTATCTGGCACGACGCAGGGACCTCGCTCGCGCTTCATGTGCTGACTGCGGCCACCCTGGGCTATCTAGTCACCGGCGTGCTGGCGCGTGGCATCCGCAGCCCCATCCTGAAGCGTCCGGTCGAAGTCTTCGGCCTGGGCTTCTGGTTTGTCGGCTGGGCGTATCTGTTGGGGATGGGCGGCTGGTTGTCCACGTTGCCCACGGTGGCCTGGATGCTGTGTTTCTCGGTGCCGGTGGTGATTTGGAGCCTGACGCGCCCGGTGGAAGATGGCCAATGGCTGCGCAGCTTGACTGCGATCCTGCTCGCCGTTGCCTCGCTGGCCCTGCTGCCGGAAGATTTCACCCGTGGGGCCGAGCCCATCCTCTTTGGCTTGGGGCTGTTGCTGATCGGCCTCGCCTGCCACCTGCGCGAGCGGCTGCTGTTGGGCTTCGCGCTGTTGACCGTGCTGATAGCGGGCCTCGATAGCTTCGGCACGGTGCTCGGCTCGCTCTTCCACTGGCACTGGAGCCTGCTCGGCGTCGCCGGCCTGTTGACGATCCTGTTCGGTGCCTGGCTCGAACGCCTCGACGCCCGCCACGTCTACCGCCGCTTCCGCACGGAATGGCGCTAGGCTAGGGCAGGTCGTCCGTCCCGGTGCGTTGGAGACCCAACGCGCCGCGTTCGTAGTCATGGGCCAGCACGATCAGGCAGCGCTTGCACAGGCAATCGTCGTAGTGGTCGTCGATGTAGTCGATCAACGGTTTCGGCAAGGCGACGCTGGAGCAATCGCAGTGCACGATGTTGTTCATCTTGCAGACGAGGTCGCCGCCGCAGCGCGGGCAGGCTTTGTGTTCATGTTTTTCCATCGCGTGTCGCCCTTGCAGATTCAGTATGACAATCGACTGTCATTTAGAATGCTTAAGGGCCATAACGCGAGAGGCAAATGGGCGTGCCGGCAGTTTTGGGGAAGTGCTTGGGCCGGGCCGAGAAAGTTGACTTCTATAGTAAACCAGACCAGACTTGGTTTAATGAAGATGGTCAATATCCAAGAGGCCAAGACAAACCTCTCACGCCTGACGGAAGAGGCGGCTGGTGGGGAAGAGATCATTTTGGCCAAGGCAGGCAAACCCGTGGCGAAGTTGGTGGGCTTTGAAAAACCCAAGAGCCCTCGAAAGGGAGGAAGCATGCGCGGATTGGTGGTTCCTGATGATTTCGATGCTCCGAGTCCTGAAATTGAAGCACTCTTTAACCAGTGAAGCTGCTTCTGGACACCCACATCGTGCTCTGGTGGCTGGGGATGCCCGAACGCCTGAGACCCGAGGTGCATCGAACGATTGCCGATTCGGACAACCTCGTTTTTTTTAGTGCGGTCAATAGCTGGGAAATCGCGATCAAAGTGAGCTTGGGGAAGCTACCGGTCCTCGACCTTGAAGAAATGCATCGGGATCTTGAGAAAGATTACATTCGGCCCCTGCCGGTCCTTCCAGAGCATACGCAAGCCCTGGTTGATTTACCGTGGTTGCATAAGGATCCCTTTGATCGCCTGTTGCTTGCTCAGGCGCAACACGAAGAACTGACCTTGGTCACTCGCGATGAAGCGATTTTGGCCTATCCCGTTTCACTGCTACAAGGATGATCGGGATTCCTTCAAAAATGGTGGGAGATGGCAGAGTTGAACTGCCGACCTCCAGTGTGTCATACTGGCGCTCTAACCAACTGAGCTAATCCCCCAAAGAAGAAAAACATTGATAAAACCACGGTTGCTGGTTGTTTCAAGACAAAAATCACACTCTTTTTCATGCTTCACTACCTGCGGATCCGAAACCTGGCGTTGATCGAGGAGATCGAGCTCGAGTTTGGCCCTGGGCTGACCGCGGTAACGGGCGAGACCGGCGCGGGTAAGTCCATCTTGCTCGGGGCGTTAAAGCTGCTCTCCGGTTCACGGGGAGACAAGTCGGTCATCCGGCAGGGGCAGGGCCGCTGCGAGGTGGAGGCCGTGCTGCATTTTGAGGATGCGACGGAGGTCGATGCCCGGTTGGAAGCCTTGGGTTTGCCGCCGACCGAGGAGGGCAACCTGATCCTGCAGCGCAGCATCGACCGCAAGAAGCCGGCACGCGTGCAAATCAACGGCAGCCTCAGCACGGTGGCCTTGCTGCAGGAGCTGGGCACGGAGTGGATTGACTTTCACGGGCCGGGCGAACCGCAGAAGCTGCACCACGAGCGCTGGCAGCTGTCGCTGCTCGACGCCTATGGACAAAACGAAAAACTGCTCGCTCGGTATGGCGAGGCCTACCGCGCATGGCAGCGCAAGCTGAAGCAGATCGAGCAACTGCGCCAGAGCGAGCGGTTGAGCCCCGATGAGGTGGACTTCTTGCAGCACCAGATCGACGCGATCGACGAGGCCGCATTGTCCGAAGACGGCGTGCTGCAGCTGGAGCGCGACTTCGCCCGCTTGACCAGTGCACAGGAGCTGACCGAGGGCGCGTCGATGATTTCTGCCGGCATTACCGGCGAGGAGGGGGCCGTGGAGCGCCTGCGACCGCTCATCAATACGGCCTACGAGCTGGCGGAGATCGATACGACCTTGATGCCGCTGGCCGACCGCCTGCAGTCGCTGCTGATCGAGGCGGAGGACATCGCCTCCGAATACGAAGACCTGGCCCAGGCGGATGAGCTGGACGAAGAGACTGCGCAGGAGCTGCAGCAGCGTATGGAGCAGTGGTTGGCCTTGCAGCGCAAATACGGGCCGGATGTGTCGGTGATCTTGCAGCGCCGCGACGAGATGGCGCGCAGGATCGAGCAGCAGGGCGATATCGAGGGTACGCTGGAGCGCTGGCAGGCCGAGGCCGCCCAGCAGGAGAAGGATCTGACCGCGCAGGCCGAGGGGCTCCGGGAGAGCCGGGTGCGTGCGGCGAAGGACCTGGGCCAGAAGGCGAGTCAGGGCCTGCTGCAGCTGGGCTTCAAGAAAGCGCAGCTGAGCATCGACGTCGTGCGCGAAGAGCGCCTGCAGCCCCACGGCAACTCCACCTGCCAATTTCTCTTCACGCCCAACGCGGGGCAATCCTTGCAGCCGCTGAACAAGATCGCCTCCAGTGGCGAGACCGCGCGGGTGATGCTGGCGCTCAAGAGCGTGCTGGCTCAGGTCGATGCGACGCCGGTGCTGGTCTTCGACGAAGTGGATGCCAACGTGGGCGGCGAGATCGCCAAGGAAGTCGGACGCCTCCTGGGTGAATTAGGCGGGCAGGGGCACCAGGTCTTTTGCGTCACGCACTTGCCTCAGGTTGCCAGCCTCGCGCAGGCGCACTACCTCGTGCGCAAGGACCAGACCGACGAAACGACCGACGTGCATATCGTGCCGCTGCACCCGGAGCGGGATTCCCGCCTCGACGAGTTGGCCCGCATGTTGGGGGACCGTCACAGCCCGATCGCCCGCGAACACGCACAGGCGCTGCTGGCGGGGCAGGCCTGACGCTTGGGCACGAAAAAGGGCCGATCTTGATGAGATCGGCCCTCGTGGGAAAGGTCGTTGTGGGAGGGCTCAGGCGCCCTGCTGCGCTGCTTCTTCCTGCTCGGAGAGCGAACGCAGTGTCTGGTTGGCGACTTCCATCACGGCCTGCCAGCCGAAGACTGGGGCGAGCTGCTCGGCGTTTTCCGCCACATACTGCTTCACCTCTTCGCTGTCCGGGCTGATTTCCGGCACTTGCTTGTCCTGAATGTAGACAAACATGCCCTTGCCTTCGCGCTGGATCATCGGGGTCAGGTCGTGCACCGCCAGTTGGCGAGCCTGCTCCCAGCTGCGATCTTGCAGCAGCTCGCGCGGCACCTCGTCGCCCAGGAACGGCTCCGGCTCGCGCACGGTGAGCCCCAGATCCTGAGCGGCGGTCACAAAGTCCTCACCGTTGGCGACGGCTTCACGCAGTTGCTTGCGCAGCTCCTGCCCGCGGGCGGTGAAGGCGCGGCGCTTGTTTTCGTCGCGCCAATCCTGTTCCACCTGCTCCCACGCGCTGGCGTAGGGCGGGACCGTCTCCGGGATGATCTTGTCGCGCAGCAACACGACACCGCCCGCATTCGTTTGCGCGGGAGAGGAGTAGTAGCGGCCGCCGGCAGTGTAGTTCCAGAGGTCCTGCAACACGGCGCGGCTGAGCTGGCTGTTGTCCGTCGGCAGGTTGTTGCGGCTGTAGGGCTCGATGTCCTCGAGCTTGGCCTGGTAGTGCTGCACCAGCGCGTCGAACTGCTCCGAATCGCGGGCAACTTCCTGCTCGTTGAGGGCGACGGCAAAGTCTTCGGCGGCGCGGGCGGCGAGACCGCGGGCGCGTTCCCGCTTCAGGTCGGCCATGACTTGGGGGCGAGCCTCTTCCAGCGGCAGTGGCTGGGGTTGCTCCTGTTCGCCGGTCTCCGCGTTCACCGTCGGCTCACCCATGTAGCGCCAGCCGTTGCGGTTGTAGTAGTTCTGGATCTCGTTTTCCTGCAGCGGCGGCACCTTGTCCAGATACTGGGCGACGGGGAAGATCACGGCAGTGGCGTCGATCTTCTCGGGCTCGGTATAGGCGCCCGGGTTTTGGTTGTAGTAGGCTTCCAGTTCCTCGTCGGTCGGTTGCTCGGTGAACTCGAAATTTTCGTAGTTCAGCTCGGCGATCGCGATATCGTAAGTCGTTTCGCGCCCCTCGAACTGCTTGTAGCCAATAAATTCGTTGCCGTAGCCGGGGCCGGACATCGCCTCGACGACCTGCTGGATTTTCCAGTCTTCGCGCAGCAGCTCGTTGAAGCTCTTTTCGTCAAGCATGTCGTTGCCCGTGACGGTCTCCACGATCTGCTTGTAGCGCTCGGTGCTGAACTCGCCCGTCTGCGGATCCTGGAAAACCTGAAGGCCGCGCACATACACTTTCAGCTCGTCCTGGGTCGGGTTGACGATGCCCAGCTGGTTGGCCAGGCCGAGGGCGGCGACGCGACCGTAGAAGTAGTCCTGCGGGCCGGAGATGGCCGGCGGGCGGTTGAGGCTGAAGCTGACCTGTGCCTTGGCCTGGAGCTCGCGGACCGTGTTCGGGTCCTTCAGGTTGAATCCGTAGTATTCAACGGAGGCCCGCTCGCGCTCGTTGCTTTGCTTGAAAAAGCTGGTGGGACCGACCGACAAGACGAAGACGGCAATAATCACCACCAAGAGGCTGCTCATCAGCCAAGAGTTGTGCTTAAGTAGAAGGTTCTGCAGCCAGGTAATCATGGGGCAAAGGCGATTGGTAAATCCGCCAGCCTAGAGCGAGGGTGCTGGCTGGCAAGGAAGAAGGGCCGGGCAAAAAGGGAAGAAATGCGGTCGTTGGGACCGTAAGGGTGCCCGGGATTAACGTTAACGGCCGTCGACCGGGGCAGGGGCGGGCTTGAGGGCATCTTCGGACTGTTCCCGGTCAAGCAACTCTTCAACCGTCGTGCCGCCGCTTTCGGTTTTCAGGTGGTTTTCGCGGTGGTCGAGGTAGTCCTTCAGCAGCGGGTCGACGCCCGCCACGAGATCCAGCCCTCCGTTGTTCCCCTGATGTTCCAAGGCCTGATGCACCTCGGCCAGCTGAAGGTATTTCAGCGGTCGCGCCGGTTGATAGCGGAACTCTTCCTGCACGTCCGGGTTTTCGTCCGGCACCTTGGAGACCAGCCCCAGTTCGACCAGTTTGTTGATCGACTCGTTGAGCATGTTACGGGGGGCGCGCAGGTGTGCGGAAAGCTGATCGAGGCCCGTTGGCGGCTCGCCGTGGTGGAAGCGGCGGCAGATGTAGAGCAGGGCGCCGATCGTCAGGCTATGGCGGACGAGTTGGCTGCTGCGGTCCCAGGCGCTCTGGTCAGCCAGGAAATGTACATTCTGCGCCGCATACGATATCTGACCTCCGACCAGCACCAGCATCCATGAGAAATACAGGCCGATCATCAAGACCGGGACGATGGCGACGGACCCGTAGAGGCTCTGCAGGCGGATGACCTGGCCGACGTAAATCGTGGAGATGAAGTTGTTGGCGATGAGCAGCGTGGCTGCGACCGCACCGCCCAGGAGCGCCGGGCGCACGTTGACCTGCGTGTTGGGGAAGAAAAGGTAGAAGAACGTCAGCAGCAGGGTGAGGATGCACAGTGATGGGACGAGCGCCAGGAATCGCGTGAGGGGGCCGAAGTCGGGCAGCCAATCGAAAAAGCCGCCGAGAAAGGAGGCCGAGAGGAAGGCGCCCGTGCCGAGGCCCAGGATCGTGCCGAGGCTGATGAAGGCCCAGTAAAAGACGATGCGGTAGCCCCATTCGCGCCCCTTCTTGACGCCCCAGATGTCGTTGAGCGTGTTTTCGATCGTGGTGAGCAACTGGATGACGATCCAGATGAGGACCAGCAGGCCGATGATGCCGAAGAGGGTAGAGCCGCCGGTGCTGATGCCACTGAGCGTGTTTTGCGCGCCGTTGATGATCTCCGAGATCAGCGAATCCAGCTCGGAGGCGGCGTGTTGGGTGGCGGTGCCGGCTGCGTTGACGGCGTCCGCCGTGGCGGCACTACCGGGTTGTTCCAGGCGGATGTATTCGCCCAGCGAGGGCGCGAGGAAAATCATCAACCGCTTGATCTGATCTTCCGCGTTGCTGGGCCAGAACGAGGAGGAGATCAGCACCACGATGACCACCAGCGGCCCCAGCGCGAGCAGCGTGGAGTAGGCGAGGGCGGCGGCTCGGGTGAGGATGCCGTTTTGCAGCACGCCGTGGTAGGTGATGGCCACGAGACGGGCGATCTTCACCTTCCAGGTGGCAACGTTTTCCCGCGCCTGGAGCGGCGTTTGGGCCCAGATGTCATGGCTCCAGTAGCGCTGGACCTTGGCGATGTTGTTTTGCAGCGATTTCACGGCCGAGCATCAAGATAAAGGGCCGCGCCGCTTCCGGCAAGAGGTCTCTAGCTCAAAGCGCTGAACCAATGTCCCAGCAGGGTGGTCGCCTTTTCGCTTTCTTCGGCGCGTTCGGCCAGAATCTGCGCGATTTGCAGGTAGGCGAAGTAGCCTGTGCCCAAAATGGCGACGCCCGCGGCGGGCAGGAAGATGCGCATGCGCGTGGTGAGGGTGGCGACGTAGATGCCGACGGAGGAGCCGATGGTGGCCCAGATGAGGGCTTGTGCATGCGGGTCGTCCAGCAGCATACGCCCCCAATAATAGAGACCGAAATAGCCCAGGAAAAACATGCAACGCACGCGCAACAGCGGGTAGATGGTCGTCATGCCGGCGAGTGCCAGCAGGGCAAACAACACATCGATCATGGCCAGCAGCACCGCGACGGAAAACTGAGGCATGACAGCTGGATCCGCACCCTGCTCAGGCGTGCTGAAACCCGCGAACTCCATGTAATAGCGGTAGACGCCCTGGAAGAAATCGAGGTGGGAGAGGATCAGGAACGCGGCGGTGGCCAGCAGGCAGATCCCAATGATATTGGTCGACCAGCCGGCGATGCGCTTGCGCCAGTCGAGGTTGGCGCTCAGGTGCCGGGTATCCTCGGTCTTGCCTTCGGCGGCGGCGAGGATGTCCTGCACGCTGACGACCTCGTCGTCTTCGTCTTCTCCGGTCAGCAGGCTGATTTCCTCCGAGCTCTTTTTGCGCAACGAGAGGCGCCTCCGCTCGGGGAAGACCTGTTGTTTCAGCTCTTCGTTGGAGCCTACGGCCGCCCACGATTCGAGCTCGTCATCGTAATACAGCGTTTCTCGCGTTACCTGGCCTGCTTCGGCCAGCGTCACGAGCTTGTCCACGCTATAGGGCCCCTTCGCGTTTTCCGAATCGGGCTGACGGATGTAGTATTCCTCGGGCATGGGAAGCAGGGGACATCCTTAGTGGGCTAACCTTGAACAGCAAGCAAAATGCGCGCCTCAAACGACAGAAAAGCCCCCAGCCAGAGGCCGGAGGCTACGTATATAAATACCTGAAGCAGTGCGTTTAACGTTTCTTTAACCGAAGCACTGTCAGCGAATTGGCTGGCGCGGCCAGGCTCACCCCTCCGCTCACCTTTACCGTCGATTTCTCGGGCTTGAGGGTGTCCGGTTGTTCCCAGGTGTTCACGGCCTTGGGCTCACCGGTCAGCACCCACTGCTGGGCCTGCGACCGGAAGGAACCGAACTGGGCCGGGTCGAGCGTGAGCTCTTCGGCCGCGTCGGAGGGGTTGACGATCTTCACGATCACGTCACCGCTCTGCGAGTCCTCGACCACGGAGACCGCGAGGGCGGAATCTTCGGCGGAGAGATCGCTCGGCAGGTAGGTGTCGCCCGCGTTCACGGAGAAGAGCTTTTGCACGTAGTAGTTGGGGGTGTGCAGGATGTCCGTGCCGGTGAAGTAAATCATGTCCGGCCGCCACTGAGTGTGTCCTTCGCGCCCCAGCAGCGGGGCGTAGGAGGCGAGCTCGACCAGGTCGCCGTTGCGCTCGATTCCGGTCAGGTAGGCGGCTTCGGCCAAGGCAGAGCGCAGGGTATTGGCGCGGTCCGGTTCGTGGGCCGCATATTCCCCCAGGTAGACGTGCGGGCCGTTGCGGTCGTAGCTGTCATAGCGGTCCAGATTGTCCAGCAGCCATTCCGGCGGCACGTAGTAGTGTTCGTCGACCATCTCGAGGTCCATCTTGCGGGCGAGTTCCCAGCCGTCCTCGAAGTCCGGGCCGCTGTGGAAGGGGCCGACGGTGCCGATGACGGTGATGTCCGGATACTGTTCGCGCACCGCGTCGGTGATCATCTTGAAGCGCTCGCCAAAGACGTCGGTGATGTGGTCTTCGTTGCCCACGCCGAGGTATTTGAGGTTGAAGGGCTCCGGGTGGCCCGCTTCGGCGCGCCTGGAGCCCCACTCGGAGTCGGCGGGCCCGTTGGCGTATTCGATCAGGTCCAGCACTTCCTGCACGTAAGCGTCCATCTCGTCCATCGGGATGCCTCGCTGCCCGGCGCCCTTGGTGTGGCCGGCGTTCTGGCAGGTGACGCCCGCCGGCACCACCGGCAGCGGTTCGGCGCCAATGTCTTCACAGAACTGGAAATACTCGAAGTAGCCGAGGCCGAGGCTCTGCTGGTAGCCCCAGAGGTTGAACTGCGACTTGCGCGTCTCGATCGGGCCGATGGTATCCTTCCAGCGGTACATGTTGTCGAGGTTGTGCCCGTGGGCGACGCAGCCACCAGGGAAGCGGATAAACTTGGGCTGCATGTTGGCCAAGGTCTGGGCCAGGTCCTTGCGCAAGCCGTTCTGGCGTCCCTTGAAGGTGTCCTCCGGGAAGAGCGAGATCATGTCCAGCGCGACGCCACCCTGGCCTTTGGCCAGCAGGACCAGCCGTGCCTTTGGGTCGGTCTGACGCGCGGTCAGCGTGGTTTCGACCTTCTGCCATTCATCGCCCTGAACCTCAAAGGTTTCCTTGGCCAGCACCTTTCCGTCCTGGCTTTCGATCCGCACCTCCATCGGCATCGGCTCGCCGTTGTGGAAGGGTTCGCCGCCCCAGCGCGGACCCATGTAGGTTAGTCGGGCGAAAACGGAGAAATCGTACTGCTTGCCCTTGGTTACCGGGATGCCGTCGTAGCCGGGGTTCATCAGGCCGACGCCGTCGCCCACCTCCTTGGTATGCAACACGAGGGCGTGCGGATTGTTTTCGTGCAGGGGCACGGCGCCGTCGAGGCTCCAGCCGCCCTTGGCCCCGCCCCGCTCGACGAGCTCCCAACTGGTAAAGTTGTTCCACTTGGGGTTGGAGTAGGCCGAATATTCAAAGGAGCGGTTCTGGACCAGCTCGCCATACAGGCCACCATCGGCGCCCCAGTTGATGTCTTCGAAGAACAGGCCGAAGAGGTCGGGGCTGATTTCCTTGGCCTGGTCGGCATGGACGCTCAGCTCGACCGGTGCAGCCGAGAGTGTGGGTGAAAGGGCAGGTGCCAGCGTGGCGAGGGCCAACGTGCCGGCGAGGAGGGAACGGGGTTTTGCAGGGGTCATTGTAGATATATGCGCTAATTGTAAACGAAACCCGCCCGCTTTTCGCGACCACGAAAATCAGAACGTAAACCCGCCGTGCGGTTTCTGTTGCCAGCGGCCCGGAGACCCGCGCAATTTGGTGGGATGCACAGACAGGCGTTCGATCAGCCAGATTATTACGTCGCCAATTGCCGGGCGGGCCTGGAGCCGGTGTTGGAGCGCGAATTGAAGGAGCTCGGCTGCGAGATCGCCTTTGTCGGCACGCGCATGGTAGCCTTTCACGGCAGCGTCGAAGACTTCTACCGCGCCAACATGGCCCTGCGCACCGCCATCAATGTGCTGCGCCCGATCCGGAAGTTCCGCGCCAAGGATTACGACATTCTCTACTTTCAGGCGCGCAAGGCCCCGTGGCACAAGCTGTTCGAGGTGGACAAGACGATCCGCATCGACGTGAAGGGCCAGTCGCAGAACTTCCGCAACTCCCAATACACCGTGCACCGCGTGAAGGACGCCATCGTCGACACCTTCCGCAAGCTCACCGACGGCTACCGCCCCTCGATCGAAAAGCGCGAGCCCGATGTGCACGTGGTGGCCTTCGTGCACCGCGATGAGGTGACGCTCTATCTCGACGGCGCGGGCGAGCCGCTCTTCAAGCGCGGCTATCGCCTCGAGCACGGCGAGGCCCCGCTGAAGGAAGACCTCGCGGCCGGGCTGCTGCAGCTGGCCGGCTACAAGGGCGACCGCGATTTCGTCGACCCCATGTGCGGCTCGGGCACGTTTCTCTGCGAAGCCTACCTGCTCGCCAATCGCATCGCGCCCAACCTCAACCGGCACTTCGCTTTCCAGAACTGGCTCGATTTCGACGAGGCGGCCTTCGAGCGTGCGCGCCAGTCGCTGATCGAGCGCCAGCAGGAGGCGGCGGTGGCCTTCCACGGTTTCGAGGAAGACGCTGCTACGCGCAAGGTGCTCGAGCGCATCGTCGTGGACCACTTCGGCGACGACCCGGCCTTCCGGATCCACCCCCACCGCTTCCAGGACGGCGACGAGACGTTTGCCCAAAGCCTGGTGGTGACCAATCCGCCATACGGGGTGCGCCTGCAGTCGAAGGAGGGCGACCTCAACCGCCTTTACGCCGACCTCGGCAACTTCCTGCGCCACCGTTGCGAAAAAAGCACCGCCGCCGTGTTTTCCAGCAACTCGGAAGCGCTCAACGCCCTCGGCCTCAAAGTCGCGCACAAGTGGAAGCTCTACAACGGCCAGATCGAGGCCCGCCTGGTCCAATACCGGGTGTAACGGGCCGGGTTGATATTGCATAAGAATTTATGCAAGTTAAGTGGGTGGAGTTTGAATTCGACCCTGTAAAAAGCCGGAGCAATCTGGAGAAGCACGGGATCGACTTCGATGCTGCACAGGTACTATGGTCTGATCCTGATGCGGTTATTCTGCCATCTAGATATCCGCAAGAGCCGCGCTTTCTGGCGATTGCTCGATTAAAGGAGAAACACTGGAGTGCCATCTTTACCGAAAGGGGGCGAACGCATCCGTATCATCAGTGTACGGCGCGCCCGCGATAATGAGAGGAGTCTCTATGAGCAAAACAGATCATGAGAATCTGGAAGACCGCTTCGACACAGGGGAGGATGTGCTCGATCACTTCGAGACGGACGTCATTGTCACGACGCGACGCTTGAAGGAGCTTAGCCCCATTCTGAACCTTTCCGCTCTGGCGCGCGAGGCAGGGATCAATATCCAAACGTTGCAGGCAAAAATCCGACGCGATACGCCGCTTTCGGGTGAAGAGACGGCCCGCATCGTGGCCGCTCTCAAGCGGTTCCACCTCGCAACAGTCGCCTGAGGCCTACTGCTCCTGTTGCAGGCGGGAGGGGGTGTCGCCGGTCCAGCGGAGTTTGTTGCGCAGGACTTCAAAGTGCGAGTGGCCCTTGGGCTCGATCAGTTTGAGGATGCACTCGGAGCAAATCTGCACCTTCACCGGAAAGCTGTCGGGGTCGCGGGAGAGCTCCTTGCCGTCGGCCGCGATCTGCATGTCCGTCGCGGGGCGCTCGATGTTGACCGATACGACGCGCCCGTGCGGCATGACGATGGCGCGATTGGAAAGCGTGTGCGGGTTGATCGGCGTGAGCACGAGCCCGTGGGTCTCCGGGTGCACGATGGGGCCGCCGGCGGCGAGGTTGTAGGCGGTGGAGCCGGTCGGGGTGGCGCAGATCAGGCCGTCGGCGTGGTAGTGGTTTACCAGACGGCCCCGTTGGGTGACTTCCAGCCGCACGAGGCGGGAGGAGTAGGTCTTGATCACCAGGTCGTTCAACGCCAGCATCGGTTCGCCTTTGTTCAGCTGACACTCCAGCATGGTGCGCTCACTCAACTCGAACTCGCCCTGCAGCACCATCGGCCATTGGAGCGTGATCTCCTGGGCGGTGAAGTGTGCCATGAAGCCCAAGGTGCCGAGGTTGACGCCCATGACGGGCACCTGGGCCTGGGCGGCCGCATTGGCCACGCCGAGGATGGAGCCGTCTCCGCCGATCACGACCACGAGCGCAAAGCCCTGCAGCGACACGGGGTGCTTGGGAAAGTTGGGCAGGATGTCGCCCTCTACGCCCAGTTTGCGGGCGGCCTCGAGCAGCTGGCGGGCAAGGTCTTCGGCCCCGGCCTTGGAGGTGTTGGGGACGATGGCGATGGGAGAGAGCAGCGGTTGAGTCATGCGACGGGCGCAATCTGTACCACGTCGTCGTCGGAAGCAACTTTCTTCCACCCCAAGAGAAACTCGCGGTTGCCATCCATGCCTTCGATCGGGGAGTCGCATTGGCCGATCAGCTCCGACCAGGGCATGTGCTGTTCGGCGAAAGTGCGGATCTTTTCGATCACGGCCTCGTGGATCGCCGGATCGCGGATGATGCCGTGGCCCATGTCGACCTCCTTCTTGCCGGCCTCGAACTGCGGTTTCACGAGTGCCACCAGATAGCCGTCGGGGCGCACGCGGTTCCAGGCCGGTCCAAGGATGAGGGTCAGCGAGATAAAGGAGAGGTCCATCACCACCAGATCGTAGGTCGGGTAGGGTAGCTCCATTTCGTCCAGCTGGCGTGCGTTCACCCGTTCGAAGTTCGTGACGCGCGGGTCCTGCCGCAGCTTGTAGTGCAGCTGCCCATGGCCGACGTCCACGCAGGTAGCGTCCTTGGCTCCCGCTTGCAGCAGGCAGTCCGTAAAGCCGCCGGTGGAGGCGCCGACGTCGAGGATGTGCCAGCCGGTGACGTCCATCGGATAGTTGTCGAGGAAGCCCGCCATCTTCTCCCCGCCGCGGCTGACGAAGCGGGGCGGCTGGATGACGGTCAGCTCGAGGTCGCTGGGGTAGGTCTTGCCCGGCTTGTCGAGCACCTCGGTGCCATGGCGCACCTTGCCCGCCATGATCAACAGCTTGGCTTGTTCGCGTGAGGGGGCGAGGCTCTGCTCCACCAGCAGGGCATCGAGGCGCATTTTACGAGGTTTGCCCGAGGCGGCCATGGGCGTAATGAGCGCCGCCAGCCAGAGGGTGTCAACGCCGAAGCGGCGGATGTGTGTTCATAACCCCGCCTGCAAGAGGCCCTTAGTGAGCTTCTATGTCGGGCATTCTGCATCTGCTGAGGTTTTGGGCCCAAGCAGGGCGTTGCCCTTAAGTAACTGGTGACCATGTGCATGTGTACTAAGTTGATCACCGCGGGCGGTGTGCCCGTGCTTCGCAATAGCGTTTGGAAAGGGTTGAGAATATTGTGAATAACGTGTGAGTATCTTAATAAAGAACCGTGTGCGAGGACCTTAGCGGAGCTAAAACCGCTGTTTTTCCGGCTTCCGCCTTGACCAATGTGGGAGATGGTGGCAAGAAATGGGGAGAAGTGGGAGATGCTGATGGTGGCTGAAGACGCGGACACATTCGATACCAAGGTCTACGTGGGTGAATACTCCCACCGCCTGGATCAACGTGGCCGTGTCACAGTGCCGTCGGACTTCCGCGTCGAGGGGGACGAAGGAAACTACTACTTCGCCTGGCCGCACCCCGAGGGTTACGTGGCTGTCTTCCCGCCCGCCATGCAGCAGGAGCTGCTGGAAAAAACCCGTGCGATCAAACAGAGCGACCGGGATGGGCAGAAGATGCTGCGCCAGCTCTTCGGCAACGGCTGCCAGTTTGGTTGCGACAAGCAGGGCCGCATCCTCATTCCCCAAAAGCTCCTGCAAAAGGTTGGAATCGAGAAGGACGTCACCTTCGTCGGGACTGGCCGCACCTTTCAGATCTGGTCGACGGAACGCTACACCACGGAAGACGAGGAAGATTTCGACTTTGTCTCCACCATGAGCGCCCTCGGCATCTAACCCTTCATGCAACTTTCCTCCATCAGTCACACCCCCCATCGCCGCTTCTATTCGGGCTAGGCCCCACGGCACGCCCGCTGTCCGCCTCCCGATTCTCTCCGCACTTCATTCACCTGTTCTCTGATTCTGTTGATGCCATCGCATGTGCCAGTCCTGTTTCGCGAGACGCTCGCGGCCCTCGAGGTCGAGCAGGGAGGACGGCATGTACTCGACGGGACTTTTGGCGGCGGCGGCCACACGCGCGGCATTCTGGAAGCCGCGCCGGACAACCGGGTGACGGCCTTTGATTGCGACCCGGAGGCGCAAGCGCGTGCCGAGGCGCTGCAGGCCGAATTTGGCGACCGTCTCCACTTCGTTTCCGCCAATTTCGACGAGCTGGGGGATTACGTGCAGGCATCGCTCGACGGCGTGCTGTTCGACTTCGGCCTGTCCTCCTTCCACTACGATTTGCCGGATCGCGGCTTCTCCTTCCGTTTCGACGGCCCGGCCGACATGCGTCTCGACACCCGCCGGGGCCGCACCGCCGCCGATTTTCTGGAAAACGCCGCCGAGCAGGAGCTGGTCAAAGCCATCCGCGACTACGGTGAAGAGCCGCGCTGGAAACCCGTGCTACGCGCCATCGTCTCTGCCCGCGGTACCGGGAAGCTGCAGCGCACGGCGTCGCTGGCCGAAGTGGTGGAATCCGCCGCGGCCGCGCGCCATCAGAAGGCCAGCCGCATCCATCCCGCCACGCGCACCTTTCAGGGCGTGCGGATTGCGATCAACGACGAGCTGGGCGTGATCGAGCGCGCGCTGCCGCAAGCATTCGAGGTCCTGCGCCCGGGCGGGATCCTGGCCGTCATCAGCTTCCACTCGCTCGAAGACCGCATCGTCAAACGCTATTTCCGCCGGCTTGCCGGCCAACCTGAACACGGGCGCGACAACCGCCCGCAACAGGAACGTCTCGTCCAGGCCGAGCTCCTCACCCGTCGTCCCATCGAGGCCGGCGACGAGGAGATCGAGCTCAACCCACGTTCTCGCTCCGCCAAACTGCGCGTGCTGCGCAAGCTCCCTCTCTGATCATGAAGAACGCACCCTCCAGCACCTTTTCCAAGGCCTACGGTTCCACCATCCTCACCCTCGTTGTCGCCATCGTGGTCGTGGCCGGCATCGGCGGGCTCGGGCAATTGTGGCTGCAGCAGCAGCGCGGCGAGATGATCCGACGGACCGAAGAGGCCCAGCAGCAGATCACCCAGGTGGAGCGCAAGCTGCGTTACCTGGACAGCGAGATCGCGCGCGTGCACCGCCCGGACAATTTGCAGAACCGTGCCGTCGAGCTCGGCCTCAACCTGCGCCCGCCCACGTCGGGCCAGATCGTCTACCTCTCCCGCGAACCGCTGCCGGACGAGGTCGATAACGACGTGCCCAACCTTTTTGCTCAACTGCCGGATGCCCCCGCGGCCTGGGGTGCGACCGGCGTCGCGAGTCGTTGATTTATTATGTCCCGCGCATTCCTCCCAGCATGGCGTTTTTGGCTGATCGTGGTGGTTGTCGCCGCCTCGTTCGGAGCCGTCTGGGCCCGCCTGTACTACCTGCAGGTGACGGATGCGCCCAATCTGGCCGCCTATGCGGCGGATTCGCGCCAGCGCACCCAGCGTCTGGAAGCCCGGCGCGGCGACATTACGGATTTGCACGGCAACCTGCTGGCGACGGCCCGCCCGGTGATCGACCTGGGCGTCGACCCGCATGCGCTGACCGAGGCGGATGTCTCCAAGCTGCCGCAACTGGCCGAGATCCTGAAGCAACCGCTGAACGAGGTCCGCTCGGCCTGCGCCGACTTGTGGCGTGAGGACAGCAACGGCCATCAGCGAGCCGTGCGCTGGAAGAAGCTCGCGACCTTGACGGAGGGCGACTACCAGCGCGTGCTGGATCTAGACTTCAAGGCCATCTACGGCAACCGACGTTACGAGCGCTATTACCCGGCCAACGAACTGGCTGCGCACGTCGTGGGCTACATTAATAAAGAGGGCACGCCCGTGATGGGGGTGGAGCGTTACCTCGACTTTTATCTGGAGGGGCAGGCGGGCTGGCGCGACATCGAGCGCGATGGCCGCCGCCGCGAGCTGGCGATGTTCCGCCAGCGCGACGTGATGCCGACCGACGGCCTGACCGTGCAGCTGACGATCGACTGGGTCGTGCAGAGCATGGTGGAGCGCGAGATCGACAAGATCGTCGAGAAATACAATCCCGAAGGCGTCAGCATCATCGTGAGCGATCCCCGCACGGGCGAGATCCGCGCGATGGGCAATTACCCGAAGTTCGATCCCAACGAGTTCTGGGAATACCCGATCGAAAATCAGCGCAACCGCGCCGTGACGGATGTCTACGAACCGGGTTCGACTTTCAAGATCGTGGCCGCGTCCGGTGCCCTCGAAGAAGGCCTGGTGACGCCCGATACGATCATCGACTGCAGCAAGCCGGTGGTGGAATACCGCGGCCGCCGCATCCGGATGCCTAATGACGACCACGCGCTGGGCGAGATCCCGGTGTCGACCGTCATCGCCAAGTCCAGCAATCGCGGGGCGGCAACGCTGGGCATGATGCTGGGCGACCAACGCATGCACGATTACGCGGCCAGCTTCGGCTTCGGCACGGAAACGGGCTGGGGCCCGGCGGGCGAAGTCGGCGGCATCCTCCACGATGTGAAGGACTGGGACGGCCTCACCATTTCGCGCCTGCCGGCCGGTTATGCGGTCTCGGCGACCCCCTTGCAGGTGCACATGGCGATGTCGACCATCGCCAACGATGGTGTGTTGATGCACCCGCGCGTCGTGCATGAGATCAAGGACCGTAACGGCAACGCCATTGTGGAATTTACCCCGCGCCCGCGTGAACGCGTGATCTCGGACGAGACGGCGCGCAAGGTCCGGGCCATGCTCAACCGCGTGGTCAGCACGGAGGGCACGGCCCGCCGCGCGATGATCGACGGCTACACCGTGGCCGGCAAGACCGGCACCTCCCGCAAGATCGTGAACGGGCACTACTCGCACCGCGAGCACGTCGGCTCGTTCTCCGGCTTCTTCCCGGTCAGCGATCCACAGGTGGTCATCACGGTGATGGTCAACAACCCGCGCTTTCCGGGCATCGGCTACGGCGGCGTGGTGGCGGCCCCGGCCTTTCAGTCGCTCGGCGAACAGTTGGCGTCCTACTACGCGATCCCGCGCGACGACGAAGACGAATCTAAACGGCCTGGCGGGCTTTACGTGGCCCAACAGATGGAGACGGTACGGTGACCCCTTTTTCCCTGCTTGCTCATACGCCTGCCTCCGCAGGCGACCAACGACTGCACGAGGCGAGTTCAGTCCTGCTGCAGCGCATGGTCCAGCCCAGGAATGTGACGATGATGACATTGGCCCAACTCTTCCGCGATCTCCCCGGTATGGAGCTGAAAGGCCCGGATGACGTGTCGGTGCGGGCCCTGTGCATCGACAGCCGTCGCGTGGCTCCAGGGGCGGTCTTTTTCGCCCTGCCGGGGCGCCGCACCCACGGCCTCAAATACATCGAGGAGGCCATGGACCGCGGGGCGACCGCCATCGTGACCGATCAGGATATCTGGGTGCCGCGCAAGACTGCGCTCGTGCACGTGCCCAACGTGCGGGCGGCGCTCGTGACGGCTTCCCGCCGCTTTTACCACAATCCGCAGCAACACCTGCACCTCGTGGGCGTGACGGGCACCAGCGGCAAGACGGTGGTCTCCAGCCTCCTGCATGACTGGTGGAGCGCGGAAGCCCCGACCGGCCTGCTCGGCACGATCCACTATGCGCTCGGCAGCCGCACACTGCCGGCCAACCGCACGACGCCGGAACCGATCGACCTCTATGCCATGTTGGCGCAGATGCACCAGGCCGGTTGTCAGCGCGCGGTGATGGAGGTCAGTTCGCACGCGCTCGACCAGGAACGGGTGCGCGATCTGGCCTACGAGACGGTTGCCTTTCTCAACCTGACGCCCGAGCACCTCGATTACCACGGCTCGATGGAGGGCTATTTCGAGTCGGTGGCGCGACTCTTCGACGGTCGCAACGGTCCGGCGCCCAAGCGCGCGGTGATCAACCTCGACGACCCGTATGGCGATATGCTCATTTCCCGCCTGCCGGCGGACGCGAAAGTCGTGACCTTTGGCCGCGATCCACGGGCGGACCTGCGGCTGGAGGATGTCCAGTGCAGCCGCTACGGTGCGAGCTTCAAGCTGCACACGCCGGACGAAGTGCTTTCCGTGCACTCACCGCTGGTGGGCGAGTTCAACGTCGACAACGTGGCGGCCGCGCTGGCCGTCGCCTGCGTCGAGGGCACCGACCTGCACCACTGCGTGCGTCAACTGGCGCGCTTTGGCGGCGTGCGGGGGCGCCTGGAGCTGGTGAACGAGGGGCAGGAGTTTGCGGTGCTGGTCGACTACGCGCACACGCCGCAGGCCTACCGCCGCGTCTTGCGCACCCTGCGCGCCATCACGCCCGGTCGCCTGTTGGTGGTCTTCGGCTGTGGGGGGGATCGCGATCCGGCTCGCCGCCCGGAAGTCACCCAGGTAGTGGCCGAAGAAGCCGATCTGGCCTGGGCGACGGCCGACAACCCGCGCAGCGAACACCTCAACGACATTTTTCGCCACATGCGGGCGGGCCTGCCCAAGCAGCACTCGGTGCGCTTCCTCGAGGACCGCCGCCACGCCATCAGCACGGCGCTGGATGCTGCCCGCGAGGGCGACACGGTGCTCATCGCCGGCAAGGGCCACGAAACGTTTCAACAGCACGCTGACTCGGTCGTCCCGTTCGACGATCGGGCCGTCGCGCGCCAACTCCTGCGTTACCGCCGCGAGCTTTCTTCCTGATGTCGATCTTTAGCGCCAGTCAACTCGCCGCCTGGACCGACGGGACCTGGACCCCGCAGGCGCCGGAGCGCGTGACCGGTTTCCACTTCGACTCCCGGCAAATCGTGCCGGGCGATCTCTTTGTGGCCCTGCGCTCCGAACGCCGGGACGGGCACGACTTTGTGGCGGCCGCGGCAGATCAGGGTGCGGCGGCGGCGTTGGTCTCTCGGGGCATGCCCCATCCGCTGCCGCAGCTGGTGGTGCACGATCCCTTGACTGCCCTGCACGCGATTGCGCGGGCGCATCGGGCGGCCTGGCCGCACCCGGTGGTCGGCATCACGGGCAGCGTGGGCAAGACCTCGACCAAAGATCTGCTGGCGCATCTGTTGGGACGCGAAACGACGGCGGCCACGCCCGGCAACTTCAACAATCACCTCGGCGTGCCGCTTTCGATCCTGCAGGCCGAGCCGAATGTGCACCAGGCACTGGTGCTCGAAGCCGGCACCAACAGCCCGGGTGAAATCGCGCAACTGGCGGAGCTGATCCAGCCGCTGGTCGCGATCGTCACGTCAGTGGGGCCGGCGCACCTCGACCGACTGCACGACCTCGCGGGGGTCGCGGCGGAAAAAGCGGCGCTACTGCAGGCTGCGACCGCGCCGGAGCTGGCCATCTTCCCGGCCGAGCTGACCACCTACCAACCTTTTCAACACATCTCCTGCCACGCCTGGCCAGTCTATCAGGGAGACGGGCCGGCCGAGGCGGGACGTGTTGTTTACCAAACGACCAAACTAGAAACTGGAACGAGTGAAACAGACAGGCAGGTTAGCGTATACCAGCCTCAACCAGCACCCTCGGACGCGGCGGTCGGACTGACCATCTGGCTGCCGCCCGAGGTCGTGCCGGGTGGGGAGCCCGTGCGCGCGACGTTCCACTCCTGCAGTGAGGGCATGGCCCGCAACGCCGCCCTTGCGGTCGCGGCTGCCGCCCGGCTCGGGGTGTCGCCCAAAACGATTGCCGAGCGGCTGCAGTCGTGGCGCCCGCTGGAGGACCGCGGCAGCTGGCGCGAACAAGGAGGCCGTTCCTATTACGTGGATTGCTACAACGCCAATCCCAAGTCTTTTGTCGATTCGCTCCAGGCCTTTCATCAACACTGTTCCGCGCCACCGCGTGTCTTCGTGCTAGGGGCCATGTTCGAGCTCGGGGCCGAACGCGCCCGCTGGCACCGCTGGGTCGCGGAGCGCATCCCCGCGCACGCGGGTGACCGCATCATCCTAGTGGGCGAGGGCAGCGACGCCTACCTGCCGGGCCTGCTGGTGTTCCAGCGTTCCGGCGTGATGGTCACTCAAGTGGCGACGGCCGAAGCGGCGTCCGAGTTGCTCAAGGCCTCGGACGCACCCGTTTACCTGAAGGGCGGCCACGCGTCGCGCCTCGAAGTGCTGGCCCCCAAGGCGGAGGAGGTGTCGCATGCTGACTGAGCTCGCTCAATATCAGGATTTGTGGAGTCCCCTGCGCCTCTTCACCTACATTTCTTTCCGCAGCATCATGGGGGCGGCGACCGCGCTGTTCCTCGGCATGATTCTGGCCCCGATTCTGATCCGCCGGCTGCGTGCATTCAAGCTGGCCCAGGTCTTCCGCAACCAGCAGGAGGTGGGCAAGCTGGCGGAGTTGCACGCGGGCAAGAAGGGCACGCCGACCATGGGCGGGTTGATCATCTACCTGAGTGTGACGATCAGCACGCTCCTCTGGGCCGAGTGGAATGTCTTCATCGAGGCAGCGTTGCTCGTCTATACCGGGCTGACCGTGATCGGCTTTCTCGACGACTACCTCAAGATCACCAAGCGCAGCTCCGGCGGCCTCCAGGGGCGCTACAAGCTGATCGGCCAGCTGCTGCTGACGCTGGGCGCGCTGGCGCTGCTGCTGACCGATCCGGTGACGGCGGAACCGATCCGCGAACTGTGGGTGCCCTTCCTCAAGGCGCCGATCATCGGCACCATGCCGTTGGTGGTGCTCTTCGTGCTCGCCTTTCTCGTGCTCGCGGGCTCCAGCAACGCGATCAACCTCACCGACGGCGTGGACGGCCTCGCGATCGGCTGCACGCTTACGGTAGCGATGGCCTACGGGTTGATGGCCTACGCTACAGGCAACTTCAAGTATGCCGATTATCTCCTTCTGCGCTTCCTGCCCGGCGCGGGTGAGTTGACGGTGCTGTGTGCGATTCTCTGCGCCGCCTGCCTCGCCTTCCTCTGGCACAATGCGCACCCGGCCAACGTGTTCATGGGGGACACGGGCTCACTGGCGCTCGGCGGCCTCGTCGGCATTATAGCGCTGATGATCCTGCAGCCCTTCACTCTGGTCATCGTCGGCGGGGTGTTCGTTTGCGAGGCGCTGTCCGTCATCATCCAGGTGGGGGTGTTCAAGGCCTCGGGCCGCAAGCACCGCTTCTTCCGGATGGCCCCGATTCACCACCATTTCGAACTCGGCGGCTGGGCCGAAACCCAGGTCGTCGTGCGTTTCTGGATTCTTTCCCTCATTTGCGCGATCGCCGGTTTGGCGACCTTGAAACTTCGCTGATACAAAATGCGCACTTCTTCACGTTTCCTTCACCTTTCCATTGCCCATCGGGCAAGCAACTTCACACTCAGAATCCATGGACTCTGAAGCATCCCGTCCGCCCATGAAATTTCCACAGCTCCTCGGTCTGATCGTGGCCGTACATGCTGGCCTCATCGGCATTCTTTTCTTCCAACCCGGCTGCCGCACCACAGAAGAGGCGGCGCCCGCGCCGCAGAGCTCGCTGCCGCAGACGCAAGACACGACCGCGAGCCGCTCGACGCCCACTCAAAGCACCACCGCTCAAAACCAGCCGCGACAGCAGGTCGACCCGGCTTTCAACGCCAATCTGCCCGGCAGTGGCGGCGGCGCCTCCTCCAGTAATGCAGGACTTTACCCGCCGACGCGCCCGGAGCGCTCCTCCACGCCGAGTTCGCCGGCTTCGACCAGCTCGTCCTATAACCGCTCCAGCTCGAGCCGCTCGACTTCCAACGAGCCGGTGCTGCAGCCGCTGAATCCTGAAGTCGACCGTAGTTCTTCGAGCTCCAGCAGCACGGCGAGTTCGGCTCCCGACACGGAATCCCGCGTCTATGTGGTGAAGCGTGGTGACAGCCTCAGCCGCATCGCCAAGCAACAGGGCACCACGGTGGCTGCTCTGCGCGCCGCGAACAACCTGAAGGGCGACACCATTTTCCCGGATCAGGAGCTCTACATTCCCGATGAGGGCAGCACGGTCTCGAACGTGCCGAGCCAAGCGCAGCGCAGCCACGCCAACGAGTCGAAGCCGCAGCTCGCGAATGGTCAGGAATACACGATCCAGAAGGGCGACAGTCTCAGCCGGATCGCGTCGAAGTTTGGCACGACGATCACAGCAATCAAGCGTGCGAACAACCTGAACAGCAATATGATCCGCGCGGGGGATAAGCTCGTGATCCCGGGCGCCGGCGGCTCGAGCAGTTCGTCCGCCTCCAGCAGCCGTGCGACGACTTCGAGCAGTTCCAGCTCTTCCTCCAGCAGTTCTACCCGCCTGCAGCCGCAAAGCAGCGAGCCCCTGATTCTGGGCGGCTCGAGCAGCACCAGCGGTTCCGGTTCCACCACGTCTTCCTCCAGCGACGAGGATACCCTCAACGAGCTAGAGTTCGACGATCTGCCGCCGGTGCAGGTCGAAACGCAGGACGAAGGCGACTCCAACAACTAAGCCTTCCGCTCCACGATCCGCATGTTTGCCAGCGATACAGTCGAAGCACCAGAGCCCTCCCGGATGAACGTCGTTCGCCGGGGCTGGGTGGAGCTGGTCATCGTCTTGCTGGTGGCGTGCATCTGCTGGCTGGGCTTGCTGATGCTCTACAGCATTGGACGGGGGGCCCAGCCGGGCAAGGAGCTCTATTACTTCACGCGCCAGGCGATCTTCATGGGCATTGCGCTCGGGGGCATGTTCGTGGCCTGGCGGCTCAACCTCGAGCGCTTGCGGGCGCTGGCGTGGCCTATCGCAGCGGCAGGGATGCTGTTGCTGGTGATCGTGCTGATCCCGGGCATCGGCAAGGAGACCAACGGTGCGCGCCGCTGGATCCTCCTGGGGCCGTTGACGCTGCAGGCGACGGATATGGCGAAGGTGGCGCTGCTCTTTACGCTCAGCCACTTCCTCGCCAACAACCAGCGCCATCACGGCACCTTCCTGCGCGGGTTCATCCTGCCTGGGATTGTGGTCGGCATACCGGTCGTGCTCGTCTTCCTTGAGCCCGACTACGGGACTGCGGTGCTCTTTGCGGCGGTGGGCGGCATCCTGCTTTTCCTGGCTGGCGTGCGCCTGTATTATCTGATCCCGACCGCATTGGCCGGGGTGGGCGCCTTCGCTTACCTGGTCTCCAACGACCCGGTGCGCCTGGCGCGTATCACCTCCTTTCTCGATCTCGAGGCCAACCGCTCGGAGGGCGCCTACCAGCTCTGGCAGGGCATCGTGGGCTTTGGCGTCGGCGGCATCGACGGCGTGGGGCTGGGGCAGGGGCGGCAGCAGCTGGCCTTTTTGCCCGAAGCGCACACCGACTTCATTTTTCCTATCATCGGGGAGGAGATGGGGCTGATCGCGACCTCGCTCGTGGTGGCCGGCTTCGCGCTCTTTTTTGTGCTGGTCACCTCCCAGCTGCGGCGCGCGCCCAACCTCTTCCAGTTCCTGCTCGTGACCGGCGCGATGCTCTTCATCACCCTGCAGGCGCTGATCAATTTCGGCGTGTCGACGGGGCTGCTGCCGACCAAGGGCATGTCCCTGCCCATGATCAGTTACGGCGGCTCCAACCTGCTCGGCAATTTCATCCTCATCGGCATCATCCTCAACTGCCTGCACGAGTGGCGTCGCCCGCTGCGCGATGTGGCGGGGGAGGTGACCTACTGAGCCATGGCCAAGGCCTACATCATCTGTGGCGGCACCGGCGGGCATCTGGCTCCGGGTATCGCCCTCGCCCAGCGTTGGACCGCGCGTGGGCATAGCTGCCGCCTCGTCGTCAGCAATAAGGATGTGGACAGCCGCCTCGCGCGGCACCACCCCGATCTCGATTTTCTCAAGGCGCCCGGTCGCCCGTTTTCCTGGAACCCGCTCAAGCTGGTGCGCTTTTTCTGGGCGTATCTGCGGGCCTTCGTCATCGCACTCACGCTGTTGCGCCGCGATCACCCGAGCGTCGTGGTCAGCTTTGGCGGCTTTCTGGGCATGCCGTGGGTCCTGATGGCCAAGTGGCTGGAGATTCCCATCGTATTGCACGAGGCCAACCGCGTGCCCGGCCGCGCGACCCGTTTCCTTTCGCCTTTTGCCAACCGCGTTTACCTGCCCTCGGGGGTACGCCTCAGCCGTGTGCCCAGCCACCTCATCCGCCCGCTCGGGCTGCCGCTGCGGCAGGAAGTCCAGCACATCAAAAAGGCAGAGGTGCGCGAAAAGTGGGACATCCCGATGGGCGTGAAGCTCATTGTCGTGCTCGGCGGCAGCCAGGGGGCGACTTCGCTGAACGAATGGGTGGAAGACCACCGCGACGTCATGGTGCGCGAGGGTATCTGGATGATCTGTCTGACGGGCCCGGCCAAGGGGGAGGAAAAGGTGGAGGAGTTCGACTCGCCGGAGGGCTTCCGCGTGCGCTTCCAATGGATCCCCTTTACCGACCGCATGGCGGAGCTGCTTTCGGTGGCTGATATCGCCATCACACGCGCCGGCGCCGGCACCATTGCCGAGCTGATCCAGTGCCTGACTCCCTCGATCTTCGTGCCCTATCCCTTTGCGGCGGATAACCACCAGGTGGCCAACGCTAATTATCTTGAGCAGCGCGGCGGCGGCATCGTCGTCATGCAAAACAAGCTCTCCACCTTGCTGACCGAAGCGCTCGACCTCGTCTTCAACGACTGGTTGCTCAGCCGCATGCGCGAAAACCTGCGCCTGCTGGGCCAGGAAGACGCCGCGCTCGCCATGGCGCAAGACATCGAATTTCTGCTTTCCGCCCGTCAAATGGCCGATCCCTCGGCCGTCGTCAGTTCGCCTTCGTGAAAACCAGCCTCGGACAACATCAACCTCGCATCGCCGTTCTGCACGGTGGCACCTCGCCGGAGCGCGACGTGTCGCTGGTGTCGGGTCGCGCAGTCGCGCATGCGCTCGAGGGCTTGTATGACGTGGATCTGATCGACTGGCAAAGCGAGTCGCTGCCCGAGTCGCTGGACCCGGCCGAAACGGTGGTCTTTCCGGCCCTGCATGGCGGCGCTGGGGAGGATGGGCATTTGCAGGCCCAGCTGGAGGCTGCCGGTTTTGCCTATGTCGGCAGCGATGCCAAATCGAGCGAGCTGTGCATGGACAAGCAGCTGACCAAGGAGGCCGTGAGCCGGGTGGGGGTGACCATTGCTCCGGGCGTGCCGTGGCATCCGCAGGACGCGATGGATGCGGCCGACACTTTTGCCCGCCTCGGGCCGGAACTGATCGTGAAACCGCGCTTTGGCGGCAGCAGTATCGGCCTGGTCATGATCCACTCCCAGGAAGAACTGGAGCGGGCGGTGCAGGACCTGCCGGCTGACCATTACCTGATCGAGCAGCGCATTGCCGGGCGCGAGCTTTCCATCGGCGTGGTGAATGGCGAGCCGTTGGTAGTGGTCGAGATCGTGCCGCGCAGCGGCGTCTACGACTACGCGAGCAAATACACGGCTGGCGCGACCGAATACCGTTACCCTGCCGCACTGCCCGATCGCCTCACGCAGCGCATCCGCTCGCTGGCCCGGGCTTCGTTCCGCGCCTGCAGCTGCCGGGATGTCGCCCGCGTCGATTTTCTGCTGCGGGAGGACGAACCCTATTTTCTGGAAGTGAACACCTTGCCGGGCCTGACGCCGACCAGCCTGCTGCCGAAGAGCGCCGCCGCCCACCTCAATCTGGATTTTCCGACTCTCATCAACCGCCTCCTTCAACCCGCGTTGCTGCGCTTCGCCGCCCAGCGCCGCGCCTCCGAATAAGCCATGCCGCGCAAGAGCAAGACCCAGTCCAAATCTGCCGCCTCGTCCGAGGCTAGCCACTGGCGCTCCCTGCAGACGCAGAAGGCCAAGCGCAAGGTGCGCCCGCAGACGCGCCAGGCTCGGCAGCGGCGTTGGCTCAAAGGCCTGCGGGTGACGGCGCTCGCCACGCTTTCGCTCCTGCTCGTGGGCGGACTGGCCTGGAGTGTGTGGTTTGCGAACGACAATTGGGAGGTGCTTTCCACCCCGCGCCCGGAGTCGCAACTGCAGGAGATTCAGGTGACGACCGACGGTGTGCTGACGCGCGACTGGATCATCGGGCATCTGGAACTGAGCGCGGAGCCGAACCCGTTGGAACTCGATCTCTTTGCCCTCAAGCAGCAGCTCGAATCGCAACCGCAGATCGCATCCGCCGAGCTGCGCCTCGAGCTGCCCGGCACACTGCATGTGGATGTGCTGGAGCGTGAGCCGGTCTTGCGGATGCGCACGCGTTGGCCCGACGGCAGCACCGGGGTGGCTCTGATCGCCCGTGATGGCACGGTCTACGAAGGCTACAACTACTCGCGTGAACGCTTGATGCGCCTGCCCGGGGCGGTGGGCATCCGCCTGGTTTCGACCGGCCCGGGCCGTTACGAGCCGATCCAGGGCGTCGACGTGGTGGCCGATTTACTGGAGGTGGCGGCCCATCGTGCACCCGAGCTGTCGCAGGACTGGAAGCTCATTTCGTTCGAGCGTTTCGATGGCGACGTAAATGCACCCGATGCCCTCATCACGATCTACGGGCGCTATGTGCACGAATGGGTTTTCTCCCCGGCAGAGGACTTCCCGTCGCAGCTCGCCGCTGCCCGCCAGCTATACCGCCAGGCCAAATCAAGCCGCCTCAGCACGCTGGCGCAGGTCGACGTATCCTTTCCCGATCACGCCTTCGTGCGTGCGCAGTAATTTCAATCCTCTCCCTCATTCCACATGTCTCTCCCCCGCAGCAAGATCATCGGAGCCGTCGAAATGGGCACCTCCAAAATCGTGGTGCTCGTCGGTGAAGTCCATCAAGGCCGGAGCCTGAACATCATCGGGCTGGGCCAATGCACCTCCATGGGCATCAAGAAGGGCGAGATCATCGACATGCGGCAGGCCAGCGACGGCGTGCATGCGGCGTTGGCCCAGGCCGAAAAGCAGGCGGGGGCGCAGATTGAGGGCATCTACCTCGCGCTGAGCGGCAGTCACCTGCAGGGCTTTTCCAATCCCGGCGTCGTCACGGTGGCGGACCCGGACAACTTTGTCATGCGCGAAGACCTGCGCCGTGCGGCGACCAACGCCAAGGGCAAGGCGCTGCCTCCGGGCCGCGTCTACATCCACCACGTGCGCAGCGGTTACATGCTCGACAGCCGGGAGGTGACGGACCCGATCGGGATGCAGGGCCAGTCGCTCGAAGCGCGTTATTGGCACGTGCACGGTGATGAGCGCAAGGTGAGCGACGCCTTGCACGTGATCAACGGCTATGGCATGGACGTCGACGACGTGGTGATCTCGAGCATCGCCTCGGGCAGCATGGTGGCGAGCGATGCCGAGAAGCAACTGGGGGTGCTGGTGCTCGATATCGGGGCCGGCACGACGGATTATGTGCTCTACCGCCAGGGTCACATCATTCGCACCGGGACGCTGGCCGTCGGCGGCGACCACATGACGAACGACCTCAGCCTGGGGCTGCGTTTGCAAAACCGGGTGGCGGAGTCCCTCAAGCGGCGTGCGGGGCGCGCGGTTTTCACCAAGGACGACCGCGAGAAGGCCGTCATGGCGTTCAACGACCTTTCGATCGGCGACCGCCCGATCCCGATGCTCTCGATTTCGCGCATCCTCCATGCGCGCTGCGAAGAGCTGCTGATGATCCTCAAGAATCGCCTCGGCAGCCAGGTGAGCCCGCAGCATTTGCCGGGCGGCGTGGTGCTGACGGGGGCGGCTTCGCAGCTGCCGGGTCTGCCCGAGCTGGCGGAACACGTCATCGGCGTGCCCGTGCGGCGCGGCAGCAATCCGGATTGGGTGGTGCACAAGGAGCTGTGCACGCCCGAATACAGCACCGTGCTGGGCCTGCTGCACTATGGCCTGCGCAATCAGCAGCGTCCGACCGCTCCGGCCGAGACGCAGGCGCGCAAGCCAGGGCTGCTGACGATGGTCAGCCAACTTTTCAAATAGGCCGGAGCCTCCCGACATGAACAACTTCACCTCAGAGAGTCCCCTGCAAGCGGCGGATCTCGACGCTTCCGGTTTGCGCGTCAAGATCATCGGTGTCGGCGGTGCCGGCAACAACGCGGTCGACCGCCTCAAGATCGACCAGCTGGACCAGGTCGACCTCGCCGTCGTCAATACCGACACCAAGACGCTTTCCGTCTCCCTCATCAGTGAGAAGGTCATGCTTGGCCGCTCGATCACGCGCGGCCTCAGCGCCGGTGGCGAAGCCGAGATCGGGCGTCAGGCGGCCGACGTGGACCGCCACCTGATCGAGCAGATGGTCAACGGCGTGGACCTCGTGTTCTTGCTCGCCGGCTTGGGCGGAGGCACCGGCAGCGGCGCCACGCCGCTCATCGCGGAGATTGCCGAGGCCTCGGGCGCGTTGGTGGTGGCATTCGTCACCATGCCTTTTACGCGGGAGGGCAGTCGCCGCCTGCAACAGGCGGACGAGGCGCTGGTAAAGCTGCGCGAGCACTGTCATGCCGTGGTCTCGTTGCCCAACGACCTGTTGCTGCAGCAGATCGACGAGCAGGCGACGGTGATGGAAGCCTTTGCGCTGGCCGACGAATGGATCAGCAAGGGCGTGCGCTCGATCTGGTCGATGCTCTTCATGCAGGGGCTGATCAATGTGGACTTTGCGACGCTCAAGAGCGCCTTCACCTGCCGGGGCGGCAAGACCCTCTTTGGCACGGCGGAGGGGGAGGGCGAGCACGCGGTGGCCGACGTCATCCGCAACCTCGACCTCTGCCCCTTGCTGCACCTGCCGGAAAACCGCTACCTGCGCAAGGCCGACCGCCTGATCGTGAACATCACCGGCGGCACTTCGCTCACGATGACGCAGGTCCACGAGATCCTGCAACACGTGACGGATCGCTTTGGCAGTAAGGAGCATACGGTGCTGGGAGCCGTGATCGACTCGGAGCTGGGCGACAAGTTGACGCTCACCGTGATCGGCACGACGGACGTCGGCACCAGCCACAAACCGGGCAAGCGTTACGCGCCTGTGCCCGCCGCGAATGCTGCCAGCCAGGCGCCGCAGCCCAAGGCAAAGCCGCGTCAGGCGGAACCGATTGCGTTGGATCCCGACGCGGAGCTGTTTGAGACCAAGGTGGAAGCGCCGGAGCTGGACGAGCACGAGATCGACGACGGCCCGGTCGATCCCGGCAAGCAATCAGAATTCGACTTCCCGCGGCTGGAGGACAACCGTGGTCTCTTCGAGCGCACGGAGGCCAATCTCTATGAGGGCGAAGACCTCGACATCCCCACCTACTTGCGTCGCGGCATCAAGGTCGCGGTCGAAGTAAAAAAGGGTTGAGCCCTGCTAGCATTTCCTGCCTGAAGCCCGTCGAATCACCGGCGGGCTTTGGCGTGTACTAGAGCGCCAGCAGGCCGATCAGGGCGAGAGTGGAGAGGATCAGCAGCACCACCAATGCGTATTTTTCCTGCTTGGTCAGCTCGAAGGGCATAGACGAAAAGGTGTCGTAGAAACGTATCTTTGGCGAGTGTGAAGCCTTTTGTTAACCTTGTTAACTAAATGCAGAACATTTAATTAACATATTGCCATCGGCGTCCATGTTCTAGAGGAAGGACCTGAATTTGAAATCCGACATGCGAATTCAGCCGACCCTTTTGACGACTTTGGCCACCCTGCTGGGCACAACGCAGCTGGTGGGCGAGGATGTGTTTGAACTGCCGCCGATCACGACGACTCGGAGCCCGGTGGCCAATGAAGTGCCCGCGAGCGGATTTGCGCTGCCGGTGACGCTCCTGCGTTACGAGCCGCGCGTGGATGTGCAGGGGCGCGGCCTGGCCGAAAACCAGGCCGACGTCACGATTCGTGGGGGCATCTTCGAAAATACGGGCTTCACGTTGGGCGCGCTACCGCTCTACGACCCGCAGACGGGGCACTACTTTGCGGAGTTGCCGCTGGACCCGCACATGCTGCTGCGCCCCACGATCAAGACGGGCGTCGCGAGCGCGATGGGCAGCCTGAACGCCACCACAGGCACGGTCGCCTACGGCTTTGCGCCGATCGACACCCAGGGCGAGGCGAGCATCGGCTACACCTTGCCCGATGGCCACAGCGAGTCGCTCTACCAGGGCTACCGGCTGGCGCAGCCGGTCCTGGGGCAGACGCTGGCCTTCGATTTCGGGGCCGCCCGGGCCAGCGGCGAGGGTACGGTCGATCGCGGTGATTACCAGACCGAGCGGCTGGGTGGTCGAATGCAGCTGCAGGGAGAGGATCGGCAAACGGATCTCTTTGCGACCTACATGGACAAGGAATACGGCTGGCCGGGCTTGTACGTGGGCGATGTCTTCGGCCGTCTCTATCCGGAATACGATTCCTACGAGGTGTTCCTGGCCGGCCTGAACCACCAGCAGCGCTACGGCGCGGGCAGTGAGGTTGTCGCCGGCGTCTATTACCGCAACCTGCTGGACGACTATGAGTTTGACCGCGATGCGCCGGACAATGCCTATGAGCACGAGACGACCGTCTCCGGCGCGGGTGTGCAGGGGCGTCACGTCCTCAATCCAACCTGGGCGGTGCTCTACGGGGCGGCGGCGATGATGGACAGCATCGAGTCGTCGAACCTGACGCACGGCAAGTTCATGAGCCGCAGCTACTGGAGTGCCGATGCGGCCGCCGAATATCGCTACAGCCTGGGGACCGACTCCGAGCTGGTGGTGCTGGGCGGGGTGAGCTACTTTGAGACCAACCGCGACGACGGCACCATCTCTCCCCAGGCCCGGGTGAGCTGGCGCCAGCAACAAGCTGCACGACAGCAGACGGTTTACGCCGAGTTGTCGGGCGCGAGCCAGGTGATGGGCTATACCGCGCTCAACTCGAGCACGACCGGCGGGCTTTTTCGCGGCAATGCCGATCTGGGGCCGGTCGAGACGCTGAACTATGAGCTGGGCTACACCGTCGAGTCCCAGGATTATGTGGCGCGGGCTGCGGTCTTTTACCGCACGGCAGACGATTTTGTGGACTGGGTTTACATCCAGGGAGGCAGCGCGGGCCGCTACGCTCGGGCGTTCGATGTCGATACGACGGGCGTGGAGTTGATGGGCACCCGGCGTTGGGAAAAGGCCAGCGCGACCCTCGGCTATACCTACCTGGACAAGGATCCCGATTACGGCGACCTGGATCAGCCCTTCGATGCCTCCTTCTACGGGCTCAATTACGCCGAGCACCGTCTGACGCTCTCAGGGGTGCTGAATCTGCCGCAGGCATTTGAGTGGCGGGCGGATATTGAGGCCCGTCAACAGGAGGAAAACGCGTTGCGCAGTGACGGCGATGAGGCGCTGCTCATCTCGCTGGGCGGCACCTGGCAGCCTGGCTGGAACGAGCATCTCGCGCTCGACCTGGTGGTGGACAACGTGCTCAACACCAACTTTCAGGAGCTGCCCGGCACCCCCAGTGAAGGCCGTTCCGCTTCGTTGCGTGCGACCTATCGCTGGTAAAGCACTTTGCCTGAAACAGAGCTCCTCAAGGAAAGCTACGGTTACCGCCCGGACTGTTTTACCAGTCCGGGCTTCCGTGTAGAGGCACAAAAAAACCTGCCCGAAAGGGCAGGTTGGTAAAGTGATCGTTGAGCGCTTGCCTAGTTCTGGAAATCGGCGTCGGTGGGCTGCACCGGGTCGATGTCCGGGTCTTCGACGATCGGCTCGGATTCCGCATCTTCGTCTTCCGGGAGTTCAACTTCGGTGGAATCGCCGTCGCCCTCGCCTTCGTCCACATCCGTGTCATCGGGGATGTCGTCCTGACCGGCGGTGTCACCGACATCGGTCACGACTTCCGGTTCGACGTTGGCGCCTTGGGCGGCCGGGGTGTAAAGTTCTTCAGCCGTCGTATCGTTACCCGCGTTCTGCAGCGCGGCAGCGGTGGTGTTGGCGATACGGGCAGCGGCCTGAGCGCGGGCCTGCGGATCGGATTGGCCGGCCGTCACGGCGGCGGCGGCGGCAGAAACGATCTGCGGCGCGGCATCGGGTGCAGCGACAGAGGCGACCGCAGCAATCTGCGAGGCGAGCGTGGGATTTTGGGACACGGCGGCCTGCACGGCAGATGCGAGTTGATCCGGCGTAGCCGTTTCAAGCGTCACACCCCGGGGCAGCTGGCTTTCGATGGCCGAGCGCACGCTGGCACCCGTCTGCTGGGTGCTCGATTGAGTGGTGACTTGAGCGGAGAGGAAAGGTACCGGGGCCAGCGAAGCCACCAAAAGAGCGATCAGTTGCGTTTGTTTCATAGCTTCCAAGAGAGTATGGTTAAGAGAATCGTATACTGGGATACGAAGAATCGGGCCAAATACAAACCTTTTCTGTAGTGCTAACTTGGCTAAGTCTAACTAAAAGGCAATAGCAGCCCCAGTTTTACAACTCATTTAAGGTGTCGTCCTTGCCGCTGAGCTGAGTCCAGCCCAAGGCTTCCATCCGCAGATAGAGCAAACGGCTTGTCCACGCATCCGTGGCGGCATAGACGAGTTGGTTTTCGCTGAGATCCGGGCGGGCCCAATTCGAGACCTGGGCGCCTTTGGAGATGCGAAAGCCCAGCAACAGGGCGGTGAGGCTGCGCAGGCCGGTGTTGACGATCCCGGCTGCCTGGCTGATATCGGCCAGCTCGACAAAGCCGGCCGGCTTGAACTCGTAGTGTTCGCGCAGCTTGCGTACGTCGTCGTGAATCGCCACGCCCACTTTCTTGATGCTGGGGTTGGAAAGCAACTTCAGCACGGGCTTCAGCTCCGTCAGTTGGAGAAGCTGGAAAAGGTAGATTTCTTCCGGGCCGCCCAATTGCAGGACGGCGGGCGGGAAATTCTGCCCGCGCTTGAAAGAGGGGCGGCTCTCGGTATCGAAGCCGAGCAAGTTTTGTTTTGCGAGCGTTTCGGCTGCTGCCGCCACATCTTCATCGCGGCTGATGACGCGGATCGGGCCTTCGTAGCGGCCGAGAGGCAGATCGTTGATCTGTTCCTTCGAAATGGTGCGCGCGATTTGGTTGGCTATGGCTGCTGGTTCACTCACAACGACTTCTTTCGACATTTCGTGCGTTGGGAGACAAGTTAGTCTGCGCAAACCCTTTCCTGCAATCTATTTTTGTGCATCTGCCGGTTCCTCGGTGCAGTAGCGCTCAAGTCGCTCTCTCAGCGCATCGGGCACGAGGGCGGGGGCGATCCCCTCGCTGGCGGCGTCCCGCCGGGCGTAGATGGTGGTGTATTGCCCGTAGGCACAGACGTCTGGACCGCGGCGAAACGTAAACTGCCAGGTCAGCGCCGACGCCCGTAGTTTTCGCAGCGCCACCTCGATCGTAAACACGTCGTCGAAGTAGAGCGGCCGCCGGTAATCGCACTCGGCCGCACGCTTGGGAAAGCCGGCGATGACGCCTTGCTCACTCGTGAAAAGCGGCCAGTCGATCGCGCGAAACAGCGCCGCCTCGGCCTCCTCCATGTAGCGAAAGAAATTGCTGAAGTGGACCAGTCCGGCGGCATCCGTCTCGGCAAACCCCACACGGCGTTCGAAGGAAAAGGCTTCGGGCATGGTCTCCAAAGTGGCTCTGGCAGCGGGATTGGCAAGCTTGTCGCGCGTCGGCGGCGATTCGCGCTTGCTCGACGGTCCATCGATTCCACAAGATGATCGGTTCATGACTGCGCGTCGTGCCATCCGCCGCCACTATACCAGGACCGCTCTGCAGCGCTGGCTGGAGCGTCTGGCTTTGCCATGGGAGAAGCATTTCGAGCCCCAGGAACTGAAGTTGGGGCGCGACTGGTATCGCCACGGGATGCTGATGGCGGTCGAGCTGGAGCCCGATCTGGCGGTGATCACCCGCAAATACGAACGCTCCCCCACCTACGCGACCCTCGAGTGGGACGAGGATAAGTTGCGGGTGCGCGCCTCGCACGAGAATGCCCTGCAGGGCCGCGCGCTGGCCGTCGCCGGGCTCTACGAAATCGAGGAGCTGGTGGGGGATGAGCTGACGCCGCTGCCGGATGCGGAGGGTGAGGCCGAAGCGGAAGCCGACGAGACGGAGACAGAGACAGCCGCGGCGCCCGAGCGCAGCATTTCCGCCCAACCGCCGGAACCCGCCGGACCGCCTCCGTTGGAGCTCGACTGGAGTTTGACGCCGAAGGGGCTGCGGTTACGAGCTTTCTGGCGTGACGGCCAGGGCGGGGCGCTGCGCCCGATCAATGGCCAGCCTTTGCCCAACGGAGCCGCGCGGGAAGCCTTGATCCGCTTGACGGCCAAGGTGCACCAGAGCTCGCTCAAGCCGCGCAGTTCAGGCGAATTTCTGTTGGAGGATTCCGAACGCCTGCCCGATTTTGTGCGCTACGAGTTGCCGCGTTGGCGGGAGAGCTTCCCTTCGCGTACGACCCCTGAGGTCGAGCGGCTGGCCGAAGGCGTGCAGACCGTGCGGGGTTGGCTGGAGGCCGACATCGAACAGGGTGAGGTGCGCCTTTCCTGGCAGTTGAGACTGCGGGGCGAGCCGGTGCCCGACGATGTGCTCAAGCGCCTGCTGGCCCGTCCGGCGCAGGTATTGGTCCACCGCGAACTGGGGCTGATCGCGTGGCCGCGCTCGTGGCAGAGCTGGCTGACCGGCGGGGTGGCGTCCGAAGCGCTCAAGGGCAATCGACCGTGTCCGCGCTATCTGTTGCGGGCGTTGCTCGACCAGAGCCCGTTCCGCGTCGAGCTGAGCGGGGAGCTGCACGAGTGGGAGGCCCTGGTGCGGGGCGGTCCGCGGCATCTGGACGACTTGCCGCCGGAGCTGCGCGATTACCAGCGGCACGGGGTGGAGTGGCTTCATCACGTGTTGGAAGTCGGGGGGCATCCCTTGCTGGCCGACGAGATGGGCTTGGGCAAGACGCTGCAGACGCTTTGCCTGTTACGCCGCGAATGGCAGGGCCAACCGGCGCCGCTGCTGGTGGTGGCTCCGGCGAGCGTCATCCCGGTGTGGGAGCGTGAGGCGGCCCGCTGGGTGCCCGAGCTCCCGATCAGGATCGTGGACCGCCAGCTGCGGGATGCGTTTACCGACGAGCCGGCGCTCTATCTGTCGAGCTACGCCCAGGTGCGCCGCCGCAAGGCATGGTTTGGCCAAGGGCGGTGGCAAACGGTCGTCCTGGACGAGGCCCACACGATCAAGAACCCCGCGGCAAAGGTCACCCAGGCTTGCTGGAGCCTCAAGGCGGACCGGCGGCTGGCCTTGACGGGCACGCCGGTGGAGAATCGTCCGTTGGACTTGTGGTCGATCATGCGCTTCCTCATGCCCGGCCTGCTCGGGAGTGCGCAGCGTTGGCAGGAAGGCGCGGCCACGGCGGAAGACACCACGGCGGTGGCGGAGCTGCGTGAGCGGTGCGAGCCCTTCATGTTGCGTCGAACCAAGGAACTGGTGGCCAAGGAGCTGCCGCCCAAGACGGAAATGGTCGAGTGGTGCCCGCTTACGTCGACACAGCGGCACCTGTACCAACACCTCACCGAGCACGGCTCGCCGACCCCGGAGGGCGGTTGGCCCAAGGGCAAGATGCAGGTGCTCAGCTTGCTCACGCGTCTGCGCCAGGTCTGCTGCGATCCCTCGCTCTTGCCAGGCGAGCGGCATGCGTGGGAACACAGCGCGAAGTTGGTGCGCCTGGTCGAGCTGCTCGACCCGATTGTGCAGAGTGGGCACAAGGTGGTCATCTTCAGCCAGTTTACCCAGTTGCTCAATCAGGTGGGCCGGGTGCTGAAGCAGACGATGCCCGAGCTGCGCCAATTCCTGCTGACGGGGCAGACGCGCAAGCGCGGCGAGTTGGTGGAAACCTTTCAACAGCACGAAGGCGCGGGCGTCTTCCTCATCAGCCTCAAGGCGGGTGGCGTCGGTATCACGCTGCACGCGGCCGACTATGTCTTCCTGCTCGACCCGTGGTGGAATCCGGCGGTGGAAGCCCAGGCGATCGACCGCGTGCACCGCATCGGTCAGGAGCAACCGGTGATGGTCTATCGTTTCGTGACCAAGGGCACGATCGAAGAGCGGGTGGAAGAGCTGAAGCAGCAAAAGGCTTCGCTCTTGGCCGAGATTGTGGACGATGTCTCCGGCCCGGCCGCGCTCGAGCGCGAATTCGACTCGTTATTGGAGCTCATCCGCTACCGGGTGAGTAACGACTGATTGCAAAATCGCGGCTTATATTTGTCTGGATTGAAAACATTTTCGTTCAAAAAAAGAACGAAGAATGCGTAAAAAGGCTTTACAGCTGTCATGGCAAAAGGGATACTTTGGGAAGCAAAGCACTTCGCTGCTTTCTACTACTCAAACATCCTTATAGTTCCCCCCAATCCCTAAAAGCCTCGCCGGTACCCCGCTGGCGGGGCTTTTGCGTTAGGGTGAGGTTTCTGGCTTAGTTGCAGAAGATCAACGCTTTGTCTATTCGTTTGACCCACCTGTAAAGTGATGGCATGTTACCCCGAAAAGATTAAGTGACCGCCGATTCTTCCGATATTACCGTTATCGATTTTCCCGCCATGCGTCGTTTCTACCACAGCGAACTCGAGGCCTTCCGCAGCAACCTGGTGTTGATGGGGGAGAAAGCGATCGAGCAAGTGCGCTTTTCCATGAGGGCGCTGATCGAGCAGCAGCCGGAGTTTGCGACGCGCGTGCTGGAGCTTGATGACGAGGTCGACGCACTGGAAAAGGAGATCGACAACGAGGGCATCCGCTATATCTCCCTACGTTCGCCGGTCGCTTCCGACCTGCGTTTGATCACCACGGGGATGAAGGCGGGGCACGATCTCGAGCGCGTGGGAGACGAGGCGTCCACCATCGCCAAGCGCACCCTGCGCATCCTCAATACCGCGCCGCATCCCTCCCTCAACCGGCTGCCGGAGCTGGGGGAACTCGCGGTCGAGATGTTGCGCGATTCGATCGACTGCTTCCTCAACGAGGATGCCGAACGGGCAGTGCAGATCCCACCGCGCGACGGTCAGGCCGATGCGATCCACCGCGAGATCTATAAGGCCTACGGGGAGCTGATGGCCGAACATGCCGACCAGGTGCAGGTGTACCTCGATCTGGTCTTTGTGGCCAAGTCGCTCGAGCGTATCGCCGACCATGCGACCAATCTGGCGGAAGAGGTCGTCTATATGTATCGGGCGCAGGACCTGCGGCACAATGACGACATGAAGCGGGTGAAGCGCGCGCAGCGCAAGGAAGCTGAATTCGGCGCCTAATCGGGCTGCGCAGTTGCGGGCTATCCAGAACTGGGATAGCTTGGCGCTGTCGAATGCTTTCTCTCACCCTCGTTATCTTGGCAGCGGGGACAGGTAGTCGCTTTGGCGGACCCAAGCAGTGGGCTGCAGTGGGGCCGGAGGGCGAGTCCTTGCTCGAATACACGATCGCCGACGCTATGGCCGCAGGCTTTGAGCGCGTGCTGTTCGTGATCCGGAGGGAAGACAAGCCGACCTTTCGCGAGCGGGTGCTCAAGCGCCTGCTCCATCACGTGCCGATCGACTACACCTTTCAGGAGGGGCCGGACCTGGCGGAACGCACCGACGAAACCGATCAGGCCTTCATGCCGGGCGGCTCGGCGGCGGCGTTGCTCTGTGTGCGGCCTTTGCTGGAGCAACAGGCGTTTGGCGTCGTCCGGGCGGATACCTGGTATGGCCGGGCGAGTCTGGAGCGGCTGGCCGAATACCTGAAGCGCGTGCATGTCTATTGGCCGCCCCATTTTTCCCTGTTGAGCTTTCCGGTCGAGGCCGCCTCGGGAGCCCGTCCTCTGGCTCCTTCCGTGCGTTGTGAGTTGGACGATGAAGGCGATTTGAAGCGTCTCGACGTCGAGGAGGATACGGAAGGGCCGGTCCAGCTCAGCGCACACGCCTACGGTTTTTCGCCTGCGATTTTCGATTTTCTGGAAGAGCAGCTACGAGAGTTGACGGAGGCCCAGGAGGAGGGGCAAGTCCGGGATGAATTCACCTTGGCTTCGGCACTGTCCAAGATGATCCTGCGGCGCCAGGCGCGGATCGAACTGCTCTCGGTGTCGCAACCGGCGCTGAGCATCATTCGTCCCGAGGATGTCGAGCCGATGCAGGCGCACCTGCAGGCTTGCCTGGCCCGTGGAGAATATGGGGCGCCACTCTGGCCGGCACGGGATCCGGCAGCGATCACTGCTTTGGCCGCACGCCGCGCTTCGGCGGGCTCGTGAACCTATCCAGCTCTAGTCTGCGTGCACGTAGACGAGCACGAGGGAAACATTGTCGGGCGCGCCTTCCTTCAGGGCATCTTCGATGAGGCTGCGGCCGGCGGCTTCGGGAGAGAGGTTGGCTTCGATCGTGTTGAGGATGTCCTCGTGACCCACGACTTTGGTCAATCCATCGGTGCAGAGCAGGATGCGGTCACCGTCCTGCAGCGGTATTTCGCCCTCATCGACCTCCACCGTATCCTTTTGGCCGATGCAGCGCGTGAGCGTGTGGTAAAAGTATTCCGGCATCTCCTCCCAATCCGAACCCATGCGGCTTTCGAGCTCGGCCGCCAGGGTATGATCTTCGGTCAGCGGGCTGAGTGTACCGCGTCGGATCAGGTAGGCCGAGGAATCGCCCACGTGGCCGATGAAGAGCGTATCCTGCCAGGCTTTGACGCAGGTAAGCGTCGTGCCGATGCCGATCCCGGGGTGCAGGCGTTGGCCTTCGGCGTGCACCGTCTCATTGATGCGGGCAAAGAGCTGCTTGAAGTCGCGTGCCGCCTCCGCGAGGTGTTCCGGAGCCCATTCGCGGATATGGGCCACCGTCATTTCCGAGGCGGTACTGCCCCCCGGCAGGCCGCCGAGGCCATCCGCGACTGCGTAGACGTGAAGCTCGTCGTCGAGGTGCACGCGGTCTTCGTTTACGGCCCGCACGCGACCGATATCGGATATGCCAAAGGAGGAAAGCTTCATCGCAGCCGCATCCGTCCTAAACGATCTGCGGCCAATGACAACCTTTTACACTTTGCGTGGGGTGTCGCCGCTACTTTTTTCGCGCCACGTGGGTGAGGACCTCGCGCAAAGTGTCGGGCTTCAAGGGCTTGGTGATGTAGTAATCCATGCCGCAGGCGAGGTAACGTTCACGGTCGGCTGTCATGGCAAACGCGGTCACGGCGATGATCGGGATGTCTTGATTGGCTTCGCCCGCGACGCCGGCGCGGATCTTTTCCGTCGCCTCCACGCCGCCCATCACCGGCATCTGGATGTCCATGAGCACGAGGTCGTAGCCTTTCTCGCGCAAGGCATCGAGCGCCTCCTGTCCGTTTTCGGCAAATTCGCTGTTATGCCCCATCTTCTTGAGCAGGGCCATGGCCACCTTGCGGTTGGCGGCGTTGTCGTCCACCACCAGGACGTTCTGGCTGTAAAAGCTCTTGCCCAGCGCCTGCTTGTACATGCTGGGTTTGGGCTTCTTTTCGTTGCTGTCTTTTACGGGTGCACCGATGAAGCCGGGCAACTCGAGCGTGACCTTGAAACGCAGCCCGTGGGGGCGGTTGGGCTCGAGCGTCACATCCCCATCCATGGCCTCGACGATGCGTTTCGACAGCGCCAGGCTCAGGTTGTTCGAGAACTGGTTGGGCGCGCTGGTATCGGTCGTGAGGCTGTAGGGATTGAAGATCTCTTCGCGCTCTTCTTCGGTCAGGTCGGGACCGGTGTCGGCCAGCACCACCGTGAGCTTGTAGGAAAGCTTTTCGCCGAGGCCGGAAGGGTCGCTGTGCTGGATGCGCTGGCGGTAGATCGCCATGGCGACGTCGCCGCTGATCGTGCGGTTGATGGAATTGCCGACGATGTTGACCAGCACGCGGCGGAAGTGCTCGCGGTCAGCCTGGACGTTGATCGAGCCCTCTTCGGCCAGGCGGCAGGCGAAGCGCAGGTTTTTGCGCCGGGCCTCGACGCGAAACATCGATTCGACCTCCGAAACCAGTTCGCCCAGGTCGAAGCGGCCGGGTTTCAGTTCCAGCCGCCCGGTCTCGAGGTTCGCGTAGTCGAGAATGTTGCTGATGACGTTGAGCAGGGTTTGACCGCTGCCTTTGATCGCCTGCATGTATTCCGTCTGCTCGGCGTTCAACTCGGTCGTGAGCAGCACTTCGGAGAGCCCCAGCACGGTGTTGAGCGGCGTGCGCAGCTCGTGGCTCATGTTGGAGAGCAGGGTGTTTTTGGCGCGGCTGGCGAGGTCGGCCTCCTGCGCTTTGGTCTTGGCCGCGGCCAGCAGCTGCTGTTGCTTGCGCTCACTTTCCTCGCGCGCGGCCTTTTCCTTGGCCAGCTCGGCCCGCAGGCCTTCCAGTTCGCCGTCGTTGGCCTTGGTCTTGTTCAGGGCAAAGTAGCTCGCCCCGGCGGCCACCAGCGTCATGACTCCGGCCACGGCCAGCCCGATCATGCCCACATCGGCCAGCATGGGCGCGGCAAGGAACGGATCGGCTGGGATTTGGGCTGGGAAGATCAGATCCATGGACGTGAAAGACACAGGCAATGTTAGCGTTCAAGCGTGCTGATGGGACGGGAGCCAAAGCAATGAAAACCGCTACGGCAACCTATAAATGGTACGCTCCTCCAGTGAAAGTCGTATGAAATCCAGTGCGTTTGAGTTATTTATAGGAAATTAACCTTACTGCGTGTCTAAAGCTTTCGTCTTGATCGTATTGGGTGAAGCGATGGATCAGCGGCTGGGGGATCACGGACAGGAATTGCCGCCCATACGGTTTCTGCAGGATGCGTGGGTCGAGGATCGTGACCAGACCGCGATCGTCCGAGCGGCGGATGAGGCGCCCGATGCCCTGGCGGAACTTGATCAGGGCCGCTGGCAGCGTGAGCACGCCAAAGGGTGAATGGCCTGCCGCCTGCACGCGTTCGGCTCGCGCCTGAGCCACGGGGTGGCTCGGGTTTTCGAAAGGCAGGCGCGTGATGATGATCTGCTGGAGCGCCGGACCCGCGATGTCGACGCCCGTCCAGAAGCTCTCCGTGCCGAAGAGCACGCCGTTGCCGGTCTTGCGCAGCCCCTGGGCGAGTGCGCCGCGCGAACCACCCTGACCCTGGCGAAAGAACGGGCGCCCGGCTGCATGCAGGTCCGGCTCCACCCGTTGCGCTACGTGGTCGAGGTCGCGGTAGCTGGTAAAGAGCACCAGACTGCCGCCTGGCACCAGTTGTACGGCGCGGCTGATGGCGGTCGCGAGCCACTGGGTGTCGAGGCGGGCGTTGCGGGGGTTCGGCGCCGGGGCATCCGTCGCGATCATCACCTGCATGTTGCGCTCGAAGTCGAAAGGGGAGGGCGTCTGCTCCGCGCGCTGGCCGGAGGCGCCGATCTTGTGCTGAAAGGAGCGCATGTCTACCCCCTCGGCGAGGGTGGCGCTGGTCACGACCACGCCGGTGTCGCGGCGGAAGAGGCGTTCGCGCAGGATCGGGGCGACCGCGAGCGGTGCGGAGCGCAGGGTGATGATCTGTTCGCGCTGCCCCGTCTGTTCCAGCCAATAGACGCTGTCCTCTTCGGCGCATTGCAGGCAGTTGAGCAGGCTCACGCGGTAGGTGTTCAGCAGGTCGCGCGCGCCCTTCAGTTCGTCCCGCTCCGGCCCGTCGGGCATGCGGTCCCAATTCTGGTCCACCGGCTTGAGCACCGCGCTGAGCACGTGAAACAGGTGGTCCTCGGCCCAGCCGCCTTCGCGCAGGCGCAGGATCGACTGGTCTTGCAACAGCGTGTCCTTGAGGTTGGCGAAAAACAGGTCGGTCTCCGCCAGGGCCAGCGTCACCTCGTCCTTGCCGCGGGTTCCGGGCCATTTGGCCATCAGGCCGTTGCGCTTTTCCGGATACCACAGGCGCCGCAGCGCCCGCTTGAGCCCGTAGGAGCTGAGGCGCTCGCCAAAGTGTTCGGTCGCCACGTTGTAGACGGTGTGACCTTCGTCCAGCACCAGCGCGTCCTCCGGGAAGAGCACGCCCGGGCGGTCCCCCTGTGGATAAAAACCGGCCGCGAGCAGGGCGAAGAGCAGGCTGTGGTTGACGATGCGGATCTGCGAGGCGTCGATCAGCTGCCGTGCCTTGCGGTAAAAGCAGGTGTCGGGCGTGCAGTTGCGGTTGTTGCAAGCGTGGCCGTCCGCGCTCACCCATTCCCAGACATCGGCGCGCGGGGCAGGGTCGAGCTCCTGTCGCATCCCGGTCTTCGATTGCTGCGCCCACTTGGCAATGCGCTCGAGTTCCCGCGCCTCCGGGCCTTTGAAAAGCTCGTGGTGGCGCGCCTGGGCCTGTTTCAGCCGCGTGCCGCACAGGTAGTTGCCCTTGCCCACGAGCAGGGCGGAGCGAAAGTCCGCGTATTTTTCCAGCTCCGGCACGCGACGAAAGAGCGAGCGGCACAGCTCGAGGTCTTTCTGCAAAATCTGCTCCTGCAGCGCAATGGTGTGAGAGGAGACGACGAAGGGCCGCTTGGTCTCCTGCGCCCAGATCAATCCCGGGATGAGGTAGGCCAGGCTTTTGCCCACGCCGGTGCCGGCCTCGAAGAGCAGCGGCTCCAGCCCGCCCAGGCTCTCGGCCACGGCACGGGCCATCTGGGCCTGCGCGGGGCGGTGCTCCAGCTCGAGGCGCCGTACGAGCATACCCTCCGGGCCGAAGATGCGGTCCACGAGCGGCGGCAGCTGGCGGGCGGCATCAAAGGCCGGCTCCGAAGTGGCGGGCGTCTCGTGATAACCGATCATGTTGACTGATGTAACCGGGGATACACCCTCACGGTCGAGGATATTCCGGCGTGATGGTGTGTTCTAGTGTTCACAAGAAACGGCGGGCACGCAATCCCTCTTTTGACGCCCCGTGGCTTCTGTGCCGTGCGGTCGGGCAGGTCGGCCCCATTCCGTGCCGGTTTGGGGTTGCCAGTTGCCAATGTGCGTCAAGACTGGTCAACACTCATGGATCGGCAAGAAATCGAGCGCCTGTTGGTGTGGCAAGACCGCGACGTCCGCGTGGACGGATTGAAAAAACAACTGGCAAAGCTGCCCCGCGAGGTGGAGCTGGCCGAGACCGAGATCCGGGAGGAGCGCGCGCGGTTGGAAGCGGCGGAACAGGCCCTGAAGGCCCTCGAGATCAAACGCCAGAGCACGGAGGGCCAGATTGCCAGCCATGAGGATGCCATCGTGCGCTACAAGACGCAGCAGCTGCAGGTGAAGAAGAACGAAGCGTATGCCGCCCTGCAGCACGAGATCGATGTCGAACAGGGCAAGATCAGTGATCTGGAGGACACCGTGCTGGAGCTGCTCGACGAGGTGGAGACCCAGCGCGAGACGGTCGTGGGCCTGCGCGATGAGGTCGAACGGAGCGTGGCGCGCCTCGAGAAGCAGATCGCCGGCCTGCAGGAGCAGGAAGAGGTGGCCAAGGGTGAAGTCGAGGCCGCCGAACAAGCGGCAGTCGAGGCCGCCAATGCGGTGGAGGAGGGCACCCGCAAGGCCTATACGTTCGTCAAGACGCAGGTCAAACGCCCCCCCTATGCCGTGCCCCTCAGCGACGACAAGAAGTGCCCCGCCTGCCACCTGCGCGTTTCGGGTGAAATCGAGGCCCAGGTCCGCCGCAGCGAAGGCCATCCCCGCTGCAACAACTGCGGGCGCATGCTCTACTGGGAAGCGTAGGGCGTAGCCGGTTGAGGGCCCGCGGCCAGTGCTGTCGGCAGTTTCAATGGAGCTATTTTAGGGTTGCCTATTGAATATTAACTAATTTTTATTAGAGAATGCTTACCCCCGGCACGCCCCTTCACGCTCTTGCTTCAACGCGCTCGCTTTGCTTGGCGGGGCTGTGCCTGCTCGGCACGGTCGCCCAGGCGGCGAGCTTTCCCAGTGCGATCGACTACGACGGCACCTGGCGCTTCGACCCCTCGCTGGGCTGGTTCGTCGAATACGACGGGGGCTGGATCTGGAGCGAGGGCAACGGTTTTCTCTATGTGACCGAGGAGGGCAACTGGGATACGGATGGGGTTTATTTTTACGACCACGGCATGCAGCGCTGGTTTTACTCCGACCACGATGCCTACCCGTGGGTTTATGCCTGGGGCGACGACATGGGCTGGCAGAAGGTCGTGACCGTCGGCAGCAGCGGTGATCGTCATTTCTATCTCTCCGAGGCCGACCGCACGATTTTTGAAGACGGGTATGTCGTGACCGGCACCACCTACGAGGTCGACAGCCGCAGCGCGTTCGACGACGCGGTGGCTGCTGCGGGCGCGGGCGACCTGATCCTCGTTTCCGGCAATCTCGCGGACACCAGTTTCTCGGTCAAAAACAAGGTGGTCGCCGACGGCTATCTGCGGATCCGTGCCGCCGACAAGGGCTCCACGGCGCTCAAGGCGTTCACGATCGACAACTGTGAGGGCATCTCGCTCGAGGGCTTCACCTTTGGCCCCAATACGAGCTCCACTCTGCTCAAGATCGTCAACTCCACGCGCCTGCAGATCCTGCAGAACACCTTCGACTTTCAGGACGTGGAGAACAACCAGAACGGGATCGTGACCACCCAGGGAACTGCGGACGTCGAGATTGCCTACAACGTCTTCAAAAACAAGAACGTCAGCGCGACCGAAACTCAGTCCAAGGTCTCCGGCAGCTACATCAAGACGCAGTATGACGAGCCGCAGATGACCAAGCGGCTGCACATCCACCACAACTACTTCAAGGGGATCGTGCCGCTGCTCGAGGGAGATCGTTTTGCCGGCGATTCGGACCGCGAGTGCATCGTCTTTGGCGTCAGCGATTCGCAGGACGTCGAGACGCACCACGTGGTCGAGCAAAACCTCTTTGAAGATTGCGACGGCGAGAACGAGATCATCACGATCAAGACCTCCTACAACACGATCCGCAACAATACCTTCCACAACTCGCTCGGGTCAGTCTCCATCCGCTTTGGCACGGGTACCGAGGTGTCGGGCAACTTCTTTATCGGCGACGAAAACAACCAGAACGTCTTCGGCAACGACCTGGGAGGCATTCGCGCCTACGGCAGCCAACACAAGATCTACAACAATTATTTTCAGGGCCTGACCGGTAACAGTTACCGCATTCCCATCCTGCTCGATTCCGGCGACACCACGGACAGCACCGGCGGTGACGGCCACCAGCGGGCGACCGACTGCGAGGTGGTCCACAACACGATCGTGGATTGCGCCTGGGGCATCGCACTGGGCCTGAACTACAGCCTGACGCCCAAGGACAATCACATCGCCAACAACGTCGTCCAGAACCGCAAGAACGCCCTCTATTACATTGGCTCCAATGCGCAGGGCGAAAGCAGTAACGTCTTCGAACACAATATCGGCCACTCGTTGGATGCCGCCAGTATCGGCTTCGAGGGCAGCGACAGTGAGGTGTGGGCGACGGATCCGCAGCTGGAGGCCACGAATTTCAACGGTTGGTCCATCTACCGCCCGACCGCGGCCAGCCCCGTCGTGGATTACGGCGCCGCAGGTTACGCTTACGTGGGGGTCGATTTCGAGGGCCAGACGCGTCTGACGCCCGATGCGGGGGCGGATGAAGTCGGTGGCGGCGCCCCGCTCATCTGGCCCGTCAACGCCTGGCAGGTCGGCCCCAACCCGCGCTGATCGTTCCCTTTTTGTAAACAGATTGGGTATATGGGGCGTCGTGGCACCTGCTGTCACGGCGCCTTTTCTTTTTCGTGCGGCAACGTTGATGACTTCGTTGATGCTGGTGCAGGCTGCATGCTTCTTCTTCGGAGGGTGTTGAAGTGGCGTGAATTATGGAGGTGGAACGGATTTTGCAAAGCGAGGAAGCTGCATGCTTCTTTTGGGATTTGTAGAATGGATGAACAGCAACAGTGGCGCGTTGAGCGTGCTGACCAACGGTGGCATGTTGATCGTCTGGATCGTTTACGCGCAACTGCTGCTGCGTAGCTACCGCCGCCGTCGTCGCCCGCGTATGGCTATCAGCAGCTCTTCGAGCAAGCAAGAGGGGGGACGTATCATCGCCTGTAACCTGGCGGCCAACTCCATCTTTGTGGAGTGCATCATGCTCTGCCTCACTTACGAGGACGACCAGAAGCGCCGTCGCTTCCTGGATGAGAGCGTAATGGGCGAGACTGCGCGCGATGGACCGGTCGGGGCCTTGAAGTCCGGCCACTCCTTCGACCTCGGCACGATCAAGGACCTCATCGAAAGCTCCTTCGGGCGGGCCAAGGACCAGAACGGCCACTTTCTGGAGGGCACGAAGGCGATCCAGGTGGTGGTAATCGGGTTTTACGCCGAGAACAAGATGCCCTTTGCCGCCGGTCGCCACTTCGACATCGAGTGCGAAGGGGAGCATATGAAGCTGCATACGGACAGCGTTTTTACCGATCACTGGACGAGCAAGCGCGAGCGTTACGAGGCCTGCGAATGGCTGAAGGAATACTACGGCGCTCGGCGCAACAGGTCCGAGGATTAGCGCCCCACGTCGGCCTTCCGTGCTTGCCATGCCGCCCGGGCTGTGCGTGCATGGCCGCTTGACCATGACGACGTCGACGAATCGCTACTATCCGCAACTGGCACCGCAGCTGGCCGAGGGCCTGGCGGAGCTGGAGGGTCGCAAAATCGCCGTGTTGGGCCACGTCCGCCCCGACGGAGACTGTATCGGCAGCACCGTGGCGCTCGTGCGCGCCCTGCGGGCCAAGGGCTTCGACGCGGTCGGCGTCAATCACCATGCGGTGCCGGCCAACCTGCGTGCCTTCGTCGGCGATACCCCGATGTTTCTCGACAGCGAAGTGGCAGACCTGAAGGAACGGGTCGCCGTGGCGGTCGATTGTGCGGGCCGCAAGCGCCTCGGCCAGCCGGTGATGGATGTCTTTGCCGACGTTGCGATCAACATCGACCACCACATTTCCAACGAGCAGTACGCCCAACACAACCTGATCGACGGCGAGGCTTCCGCCACGGCGGAAATGCTGGCCGCGCTGTTCATCGACCTCGGCTTCGAGATCGACGCGGTGACGGCCCAGGCCCTCTACCTCGGGATCGCAACCGATACCGGCCAGTTTCGCTTTTCCTCGACGACCAAGCGCACGTTCGACCTCGCCTGCCACCTGCTGGAGCAGGGGGCCAATCCGGCGGTCGCCGCGCACGAACTTTACGCCAACGAGAGCAAGGCCAAGCTGGCCCTGTTGCAGCGCTTTTTGGCCACCTTCCGCTACATGTGCGGCGGGCGCGTCTGCCTCGGCGTGATCCGCAATGACGACTGGGCCGCCACCGGCGCGGTCAAGGACGATACCGAGGGGCTGGTCGATTATGCGCGCGACATCGAGGGCGTCGATATCGGCGTGCTGCTCGAGGAGCGCGACGGGCAGCTGAAAGGAAGCTTCCGCGCCAAGAATGGGCGCCAACGAGTCGACCTGTTGGCCAAGCAATTCAATGGAGGCGGGCACGCGGCTGCGGCCGGTTTCAACCCCTCCGGCACGATCGACGAGGTGCAGCAGCAGCTGGAAGCCGCGTTGGAAAAACACTTTGCCTCTCTGGACGAGGCGCGCTAAAGTAATCTACTTTTTACTTTGCTTCAGGACGTAGGAACCGTCCGGAGCTGCAGTGATATGGCACAAGGAGACTTCGAAGGCGTTTTGCTGATAGACAAGCCGGCGGGCATGACCTCGCACGACGTGGTAGACCGCGTCCGCCGCAAGCTGAAGATGAAGCGGATAGGGCACGCCGGCACGCTGGACCCCAGCGCGACCGGGCTCATGATCCTGCTGGTCGGCAAGGCGACCAAGCTCAGCCAGTTCCTCATGGGGCTGGACAAGGTGTATGAGGGCACGGTCCACTTCGGCCAGACCACCAACACTCAGGACGCCGAGGGCGAAGTGGTGGAGGAAAAGCCGGTGCCGGAGATGGACGCGGAGCAGTTGCAGAACTACCTCAACGAGTTCCTCGGCGACCAGTATCAGATGCCCCCGATGTTTTCGGCCAAGAAGATCGACGGGGTGCCGCTCTACAAGCTGGCGCGCAAGGGCAAGGAAGTGGAGCGCGAGCCCCGCGTGATCCGCATCATCAGCTTTACGCTCGACACCTGGAACAGCCCGGATGCGGAAGTGACGGTCGCCTGCAGCAAGGGCACCTACGTCCGCACCCTCGCCCACGACCTGGGCCAGAAGGTCGGCTGTGGCGCGCACCTCAAGGATTTGCGCCGCGTCGAGATCGACAAGTTCGTGATCGAAGACAGCCTGGAGCTGGCGGATTTTGAGGCGCTCGAGCCGAGCGAAATCCGCCGTTATCTCATCCCGCCCTATCAGGCGGTGCCCAGCCACGTCCTCTAGCGCTCCGGCATGGAAAGCTACACCAGCGTCAAGGGGGCCATCGAGTTGCCGGAGGCGACGATCGATCTGGCCCCGCAAGTGCCGCTGGAGCGGCTGCGCCGCCACCCTCTGTCGCTGGCCGTCGGCATGTTCGACGGCGTGCATCGGGGTCATCAGGCGGTCATTCGCGGCGCCTTGGAAAAGGCCAAGCTGCAGGGCGGCGTGCCCGGTGTGCTGACCTTCTGGCCGCACCCGAGTCGCCTCTTCCGCCCCGAGGAGCCCACGCGCATGCTCCAGCCGGTGGAGCAAAAGCGCGAGCGCCTCTTCCGCGCCGGCATGCAGCTCATCATCTGGAAGGCCTTTACGCGCCACTTTGCCGCGGTGCCGGCCGAGGACTTCATTCGGCTGCTGCAGGAGTCGATGCCAGGGCTCAAGAGCCTGCACGTGGGCAGCAATTTCCGCTTTGGCCGCGGCCGCCAAGGGGACGCCGAACAGCTGACCGAGCTCGGCCGGCAATCCGGCGTCGAGGTCGTCATCACCCCCCGCCTGCAGCACGAGGAGGAACCCATCAGCAGCTCGCGCATCCGTGAGTGCCTCGAGCAAGGCCGGATGGACCTCGTCAACCAGCTGCTCGGCTACACCTACCGCAGCCGGGGCAAGCTGCAGCCGGGGCGACGCCTGGGCCGTATGATCGGCTTTCCCACGCTCAACCTCGCCTGGGACCCTGAGCTGCCGCCGCGTCGGGGCGTGTATGTCGTCGGCATTCGCCGCCCGGGCGAAGACGCCTGGCGCCCCGGCATCGCCAACTACGGCATCCGCCCCACCGTCGAAAAAGGTCCCGTTGCCGCCATCGTGGAGGTCTACATCCTCGACCGCGACGACGTCGCCTATGAAGAAGGCGAAGAACTCGAGCTGGCCTGGCACCACTTCATCCGCGGCGAACGCAAGTTCGAAGGACTCGATGCCCTCCAGCAGCAAATCGCCCTCGACTGCGACACCGCCCGCGCCTGGTGGCAACAACAGGGGTAGAGGACCCTCAACGAACAGGAGTTCAAAAGCGTTTAATGAGTTTCTTTAGTCTGTTCCATCAGATAAATTCGATCGCAAAACTGGCTCTTTTTAACTCCTTTTAACGCTTGTGGTGATTGTTTCCGGGCAGGGAAAGTCGCGACTTGCTTCCGGGCTGCTGGCGGATTTAGCTGACCGGATGAATCGCATCGCGCAACAGTTTGCCGAAGGCAAGGCCGCGGATCGCTCCCTCTTCATCGCCTACCTCTGTGCGGGCGATCCCACGCTGGAGGACTCCTTCCGGGCCTGCGAAAGCGTGCTGGAGGCGGGCACGGACCTGCTCGAGCTCGGCGTGCCGTTTTCCGATCCGTTGGCGGACGGCAAGACCAACCAGCTGGCGGCCCAGCGCGCGCTGCAGAACGACATCCACCAGAAGGACATCTTCACCCTGGCCAAGCGGGTGCGCGGCATCACCGAAAAGCCGATCATTTTCTACACCTACTACAACCTGGTGTTTGCCAATGGCGTCGACAACTACGTGCGCCAGGTGAAGGAGGCAGGTGTGGACGGCATCCTCGTGCTCGACCTGCCCCCGGAAGAAGCCGACGAAGTGCTGGAGGCCTGTGAGCGCCATGATGTGAAGACGGTTTTCATCGTGGCCCCCACGACACCGCCCGAGCGCCTCGCGATTATCGCGGAAGCGACGACCGGCTTTATCTACTACGTTTCGCAGGAAGGCGTGACCGGGGTGCGCAAGACCTTGGCCGAGGGCATCGGCGACAAGGTGGCCGAGATCAAGGAGCATACCGAGCTGCCCGTGGTGGTCGGCTTCGGCATCTCGACGCCCGAACAGGTCAAGACTGTTGCCAGCGTGGCCGATGGCGTGGTCGTCGGCAGTGCGCTGGTCAACTGCATCGGCAGCAACCTCGACAACCCGCAAAAGGCGGTTTCCACCCTCGGTGCCAAAGCCCACGAACTCGTCGGCGGCCTGAGCCTGTAGAGATCCTCATACCAACCCGGAGCGTAGGCAGCCTATATCTGGTGGCCGATACCATCGGTGGTTGTCAATGGTTCCCGATGCGCCCTGAAGGGATGTCACTCCAGGGCTCTCTCCGCCAAAAAACCAGGCCCGCCACGGTGAGCGGCAGGCTTTGGATAGATCCCTATGCTGGATGGCACCCCTTCAGGGTGCTCGTGTGGGATTCGCTTTCCGGGGGTGTCGCCGACCCAGGTAGACTCAACCCCCGGCTACTGTCTGGCAAGCCTTCAGCTTGCTGAATCGTGAAGCATCCGCTGGATGCAGATCATAGCTGGATGCCGGAGCGCAACGAGACTTCCAGCCTCGGAACCCTGGAGCACGTGCCCGACACGGTGCCAGACCGGCGGCGGTGCTCTATTGCCCCTTTTGCGCTGGATTGAGCACGACGGTTTGCATGGCTTCGGCTGCGATTTCCCCTTGTAGCAGCTCCCCGTCAATCTGGATGGCAAAAGTCTTGGCTTCGGGCTCCTGGTTGAGCAGGACGACGGCGATGGAGCCATCGGGGTTGGCAAAGGCTACCGCCCACAGGCCGAGCATGATTTCGGGACAGCGGATGCGCTTGGCTCCCGGGCGCACGTATTTGCTTACGTGGGCCATGGCGTAGTAGAGCGGGGTGTAGTAGACGCGGCCGCTTGCGGGGTCGGCCAGCACGGGCGCGAGGCACCAGTTGTCGGCCAGATTGGGGCCGCCCTCGAAGGTGAGCACCATGTTCCAGTCGATCCAGCCCGTAAGGCCTGCGCCGAGGCCGCCGACGAGGTCGCGGGCATAGCGGTAAAACGCGCTGTATTTGGGGTGGCGGTAGCGGTCCTGCTCCGGCGCCCAGCGGTAGCCCCAGTCGGTGGCCGCCTGCTGCCAGTACCAGTCATCCTTCAGCCACGCGCCCGGCTTCTCGGTGTCGCCGATGGCGTCGATGCAGCCCTCGGTGTGCATGATGGTCTTGTCCGGGTAGCGTTCCTGCACCCGGCGCAAGATCTCGCGACGCACCTGCACCGTGCTGTCATACCAGTGTACGGCCATGCCGGTCGCGTATCGCTTCGCCTTTTCGTTGGCGTAGTAGGTGTCCGCCCAGTGCTCCGCGCCACCGCGGTTCTGGTCGAAGAAAAAGATCTTCACGTCGCCGTGGCCGTCCTGCTCGAACTGCGGCCCGAGGTGTTCCGCCACCAACTCGGCCATTTCGTCGGGGCGCATGCGCACGCTCTCCCACTGGCCGCCGTTGCCCTCGGGCTCGTTGAACGGCGTGATGCCCCAGATGTCGATGCCCTCGTCGGCGTAGGCGGTGAGGTATTTGGAGAAATAGCGCGCATAGGTCGGGTAATACTGCTTCAGCAGCACGCCGTCCTCCCACTCGTTGTTGTCCTTCATCCAGGGCGGGGGCGTCCACGGCGAGGCGAGGATCTTGAAGCCATCGCTGGAAGCGCGCATCGCGTCCTGAATCAGTGGAATCAGCGCCTCGCGGTCGTGCTCGATGGTGAAGCTCTGCAGCTCGGTATCGTCCGGCACTGGCGCGTAGGTGTAGTGGTCGAGCGAGAAATCGCAGCTGGCCACGTGGGTGCGGGTGAGGGAATAGTGGGCGCCGGCATCGCTGAAATACGCGTCGATCACCTCCTGGCGCTGCTCGGCGGGCAGCTGTTGCAGCACCCACGCCGTGGACTCCGTGAACGCGCCGCCAATGCCCTCGATGGTCTGGAAGGTCTGGCTCGCATCGAGGTCCAGCCGGATTTCCGAGGCGTGGCCGGCATCGACCACCTTCAGCGTTGGCAAGGGGCTCAAGCGATCGCCCTCGCGGGAGGTCTGCACGCGCTCGACTTCAAAACTGCCGGCCCGGCGCGGCCCCATGACCAGAAACGGGATGTTGGCCGTGGCCGCCTTGCCGTGGTCGTGAAGGTAGGCGTAGAGCCGGTATTCACCGGGCTCCTGCGGGGCCAGGAAATGCACCGTCTTGTCGTGTGATTGCAGGTGGGTATCGACCTGCGCGGGCGGGTCTTCCGGATCGCCGCCAGAGCCCTTCTGGTGGTCGTCGACGCGCAGCTCCCAGTCGATCCTGGCGTCCGGGCTGGCCTGCAGGACGGGCAGGGTGGCCGAGAGTTCGACGCCGGGTTCGACCTGCACATTGTCGCCTGCGTCCTGCTCGTTCAGGCTCAGGTCTTCCACGCGCGGGGCCGGTTGCGCCGGCGCCTGCCCGGTCCAGGTCTGCTGGAGTGCGTCGACGCTTTCCAGCGGCGTGCCGTCTTCCAGGAACATGCTGAACCAGGTGGGCGTCGTTTCGTTTTTCATGCCCCAATAAAAGACATAACCGCCCAGGCAGCGTTGGGCATCCTGCTGCAAGTAGGCGTGACGGGTGGCGCGTTGTCGGGCCGCCTCAGTCGAGGTTGGCTCGATACGGGCGCCCCAACGCGTCTGCCCGACCTCCCAGGTGCCGTTCGGGCCCCATTCGGTCACGACATACGGGCCGTCCCAACCGGAGTCGCGCACCGTTTGGCCGACGATGTTGAGCGGGGCGTAAGCGTTGACGCCGAGGATGTCGATGCTCGGAGCGCGGCGTTTGATTTCCTGGGCTGTCTCTTCGTCGATAAAGGCCGTGACCGTCATCGTGGGGTGGTGTGGATCGACTTCGTGGATATAGGCGGCGAGTTCCTCCACGGCAGCCCACACCACCGGGTCCGCATCCCCCATTTCGAGTTCGTTGCCGATGCCCCAGGCGAGCAACGCCGGGTGGTCCTTGAACTGCAGCACCTCCTGCTTCAAGCGCTCCAACTGGGCCTTCACGGCGGTCTTGTCATGGTAGTCCATACCCTGGCGCTCCTGGGTCATCCAGAGCCCGGCCGTTACGGTCAGGCCGAGGCGCTCGGCCTCGTCCAGCAGGGCCTCGGTCTGGTCGCTGCCCCAGGTGCGGATGGAGTTGCCTCCGATTTCGGCCAGAGTCTCGAGGTGATCGCTGCCGCCGGCTCCTTTGATGAAGTAGGGCTGGCCGTCGCGCAGGAGTTCGAAGCCGTGGGCTGTTTCGTGGATCTGGACCGTTACGGGCATGGCGGACAGGGAGGCGCAAAGGGCGGTGAAGGTGCTGAACCAGGCGAGGGGGTGTCTCATGAAGCGGCAGCGGTCAGGGGTTGGGGGTCGGGGTGATTGTCGCGCAGGTCCTGTAGCTCGGTTTCGATCTGGCGGACCTTGTCTTCGGTGAGTGGGTAAAGGATCATCACGAGCGCATTGGCTCCGGCAAAGATGGCGGGGATGACGCTATACATGAGGCGGATGCCGAGCAGCGCGGTGCCCGTCTGGGCCGCGTTGGCCACAAAGCCGAAGCCCTCCAGCAGCCATCCGGAGCAAAAGCCGCCGATGGTGAGGCCGGCCTTTTGCGCAAACTGCGCGGCGGAGAAGATCAGGGCGGTGGCGCGGCGCCCGTACTTCCACTCCGAGTAGTCGGCCACGTCGGAATACATGGCCCAGACGAGTGCCGGAGTCGGGCCGGCGAGGAAGGTGCCGACGATGTTGACCACATACATCAGGACCAGCTGGTCGGAGGGGATGAAGAAAAAGAGCAGGATGCAGAGGGCGTTCGCGGCGTTGAGCCAGATCATCAGTGTGCGCTTGTCCCAGCGCTGGGTGAAGAACTTCGTCGACATCACGCCGAGCACCATCGCGCCCATGCCCACCGTCATGAAGAGGGAGGCCGCGGCCTCGTCCTCCAGGTAATACTTGAAGAAGTAGACGGTCGCGCCGTTGCGGATCGCGACATTCGTCATGGTAAAGACGGCCGCGGCGACCATGACGAGCCACGGGCGGTTGCCCATCAGGTCGCTGAGGTCCTTGCCCAGCGAGCCTTTGCTGCGCGGGGTGGGCTTTAGGCGCTCCTTGGTCAGAAAAAAGGTGCAGCAGAAGAGCGCGATCGAGATGACGCCGAACAGCGCCATGGTGTAGCGAAAACCGGTCGCCTCATCCCCACCGCCCAGGGCGTCCTTGAGCGGCAGCACCATCGCCGTGACGAGCATGCCGCCGCCGAACGCGCCGACGAAGCGAAAGGTCGAGAGGGTGGTGCGCTCCGCCGAGGAGGGCGTCATCACTGCCATCAGCGCCGCATAGGGGATGTTGATCGCAGTGTAGACCATCATCATGGCGGTGTAGGTCACAGCCGCATAGACCATGCGCCCCGTCAGATCCAGGTCGGGGTTGGCGAACATGAGGAAGCCCACGAGGCCGTAGGGGATGGCGAAGAACAGCAGGTAAGGCCGGTATTTGCCCCAGCGCGTGCTCGTGCGGTCCGCGATGATGCCCATCAACGGGTCGTTCACGGCATCCCAGATCCGGCTCACCAGAAACATCGTGCCGACGAATCCCGCCGGGATGCCGAAGATGTCCGTGTAGTAGTAGAGCAGGAAAATGTTGAAGGTCTGGAAGAAGAAATTGGAGGCGGTATCGCCCAGGCCATAGCCCAATCTCTCCGAAAAGCGCAGGGATGCTGCTTGTGCCATGTGGGGTATAGGGGTTGAAGGAGTCTGACGCGTTCGGGGTATGCACGCAGCCTAGAACCGGCCGGATAAAGCGCAATGCAAAAGTGCACTACTGTGCATTTTAAAATCCGCCAATCTGGTGGGATGCGCCAGCGGTCTTTAGGTAAGCTGCGTGCTATGAGGGCAGGTCAGCGTTCTGTTTTGCTTTGCTGATAAACGCGTACGTAATCCACTTCCATGCGCTGGGGAAACACGTCGGGATCGACGCCTTGCTCGCCGCCCCAGGCACCGCCGACGGCGATATTGAGGATGAGATAAAAATCCTGCGTGTACGGCCACTTGCTCCAGCCGAGCCCCTCGTTCTCGTATTCGAAGTAGAGCCTGTCGTCGACGAACGCGCGGATCACGTCGGGCGTCCATTCGAGGATGTAGTCATGAAAGGCCGTCGTGGCGTCCGGGATTTCGATCGTGCCGGTCTTCTGCGTGCCGACCTGCCATTGGTAGTCTCTGGAGTGCGCCGATGCATGGATGACGCCGAGGTTGTGGCCTACGTGTTCCATGATGTCCAGTTCCCCCACATCGGGCCAGCCGCCGTCTCCGGTGGTCCACTCGACCGGCAGCATCCAGATCGCGGGCCAGGTGCCGCGGCCTTCGGGCAGACGGGCACGGATGACGAAGCGGCCATGCGTCCATTCGCCGTGTCCCTTGGTGGTCAGGCGGGCGGAGGTGTATTCGGCCCCTTCGTAGGCCTCGTGCCGGGCTTCGATGATCAGGTGGCCGTCCTTGATGCGGGCATTTTCCGCGCGGGCCTCCGTGTAGGATTGCAGCTCGTTGTTGCCCCAGCCGTGGCCGCCCACGTCGTAGCTCCAGTGGCTGGGGTCGGGCAGGCCGCTGCCGTCAAATTCATCGTGCCAGACCATTTCCCAGCCTTCGGGGACGGTGGGCTGTTGAGACGTGGAAGGGGCTTCGGCGGCGGAGCGCTGACAGGCGCTGTAGGCAAAGGCGCCGGCGCAGAGCGCGAGCAGGGGAAATCGGCGGCGAGCGCCGCGCAAAGAGGATGCGGTCATATCGTAAGGGTGGGGTTAAAGCGTGATGACCGCGACACGCGCCCCGCGGGATCAGCGGGCGGGCGGCGCGGTCGTGGCGCCGGGGACTTCCTTGCCCATTACCAGCACGTGGCGGCGCTGGGCGGCGGAGTCCATGATCTTGCGTTGCAGGGAGTGCACGGCCGAGACGCCGATGTCGCGAAAGGCCACGCGGATAGTCGTGAGCTGCGGCATGCCGATGGGCGGGGGCACGCCGTCGAAGCCCGTGACCGAGACGTCTTCGGGCACGCGCAGGCCCATCTCCTGCAGGCCGTCGATCAGGTGGTAGGCCTGGTGATCGGCGGCGCAGACCCAGGCGGTGACGCCGTCGCGCGTGCGTTCGGCGGCCAGACGGGTCAGCTCGGGCAGGGGGATGCGTTCATCGGCTTGCGTGTTGAGAACGTCGGATGGATTGAAAGGCAGGTTGAAGCGGTAAAGGCTCTCGACGTAGGCGCCGAAGCGGCGTTCCACCCAGGCGGCGGGTACCTGATATTTCCAGGTCAGAAAGCCGATGCGCCGGTGGCCGAGTTGGTGGAGGTGCTGCACCATCAGGCGAATGCCGTGCACCTGGTCCGCATCCACGCAATCCACCTCCGGAAAGTCGTATTCATCGAGCACCGAGAGGGTGGGGAACTTCGTCATCAGGTTGCGCACGGCCTGCTCCTGTAGCGGATAGAGCAGCAAGACGCCGCGCCACGAGGCCGTATTGACGTTCTTGATGATCTTCCGCGGACGCGGCGAGGGCATGAAAGTGGTGGGATCTACGTAATGGAGCTGGAGTTCGAGGCGTTCGGAGGCCGTTTTCTCGCTGATCCCGGCGAGAATATGGCTGGCGGTATCGACCACCTGGCCTTGCGGCAGGCCGATCAAGACGGCGATCACGTTGCGCTCATCACCCTTGGTTTCGCGATTCTGGTTACGCTGGGCCGTGTAGTCGTAGCCCATTTCGGCGGCCAGCTGGAAGACCTTGGCGCGCGTCTCGGGGCTGATCTTCGGGTGATTCGTAAAACACCGGGAGACGGTCGTCCTCGAAAGGTTGAGCCGTTCGGCAATGAGCTGTTGGTTGAGTTTGGCCATGGGCGACGGGCTCATCATCGGTATTGCCCGCCCGAGTTCAACTGTGAAGCGCGCCGCACCGGCGGGATGCGGCGCGCGAGATGGAGAATATTAGCCGCAGGTCTAGAACGTGACCCCTACCTGCAGGCGGTAGGAGAGGCCCGGGGCGTAGATGAAGCCATACTGGTCGGTGTCGTCCAGCAGGTTGTCGACGTTCAGCTGGGTGAAGAGGTCGTAGTGCTCGAAGCTCTTGCTGTACTTGGCCATGGCGTTGATCGTCAGGCGCGGATCGGTCTTGGCGCTGATCTTGACGCCGGTCTCGTTGAGCTTCTTCGAGCCCGAGGTGCTGAAGGAGGAAGCGTATTCGCGCTCGCTCTCCCAGGTGCCGCCGAGGCCGAGTTGCAGGCCTTGCAGCGGGCCTTCCAGGAAGCGGTAGGTGCCCCAGGCCGAAACCACGTGCTCCGGCGTATCGTCGAGGCTTTCTCCCGCGCCGTAACCCACCCCCGACCAGGACGACGTATCGTAGTTGGGCTCTCCGTTTTCACCGCCGGGATACATGATCTCGTCGTTGACGCCGGTGAGGCCCCAGGCGGAATTCGGGAAATACCACACCGCCCAGCGGTCGACGTTGCCGTCCGCATATGGGTAAGAGGCAAAGTTACCGGGGTTGTCGACCTGACGCGTGACGTGCGAGTAGTTGAGCACCATCTGCAGGGAGTCCGTCGGGGTCAGCATGACGGAGGCCTCCCAGCCTTCGGAGGAGTCGGCGATCGTCTGGTGGTAGCCTCCGGAGGACCAGTCTTCGGTGGCGATGTTGACCTCGTCGTCCTCGGGGAACCCGTTATACAGCCAACCGGCCCACGGGTCCATGTCCGTGCGTTGGTCGAGCGGTTGGTTGAATTCGTCCTTCAGCTCGGCAAAGACTGCGTCGAGGTAGGCCGCGCCTTCGGTGGTGGAGGCGTTCAGGTATTTGTTGCCGTTCTTTTCGTAGACGGCGCCCGAGTCGACGGCGGCCTGCCATTCTTCCATGGCGCCCTGCAGGTAGCGATTTTCCTCCTTGCCTTCGGCCGTCGGGTCGAAGTCGTCCATGCGATAGATGATGTCGTCGTTCGGGCGAAAGTTGCCGGCGGCAGGGGCGGGGGCCCACCAGTAGCTGAACGGCACGCCGGAGCGCTCGATCTTGAAGCTGCTGATGGTGGCGGCGACCTTGCCCTCGAACAGGTTGAGCTTCACGCCCCATTCCTTGGCTTCAGCCGTGGCGGCTTCGATCGGGTTGCCGTAGCCGTCGATGAGGCCCTCGAAGTTGGGGTTCACGCCCTCGGACTTCAACGCGAAGAGCGTCACGCCGTTGATCACCTCAAAGCTGATGCCATACTGCTCGCTCACGTGGCTCAGTTCGTCACTTTCGGTCCAGGCGCGATTGGCGTCGGGGTTGTCATAGTCTTCCGACTCGGTGCCGACGGAGTTCTTGTCCTGGCGTATCCCGGCGACGATGAACAGGCGGTCGTTGAGGAAGCGGCCGGAGTAGACGCCGTAGATGCCCTTGTTGGTGGCCTCGCTGTGATCGTAGGTGTCGCCCACGATGGGGTTGCTCGGGCTGCCGTCGCCCTGCACGTCGTAGCGGATGTAGGAGCTGTCGGTCGGGCTTTTCCAGTTCCAGTCGTCCGAGACCCACTTGGTGGTTTCCTTATCCGCCAGCTCGTAGGAATAACCGGCGAGGATGTTGTGCTGCATGCGCAGCCACTTGCGGTCCTCCATCAGCTCGAGCTGGTAGTTGGCTTCGACGCGTGCCTGGTCGCGCACGTTGTCCTCTTCGCTCAGCGACCAGTTGTACTGCAGGATCACGTTTTCGACCTCCGTGTAAACGTCGGTATCCTGGCCGTCGATCACCTGACGGGCGCGGATGGTGTCGCGCAGTTCTTCCGGTCCGGTGTTGACCACGAGGCCACCGAAGACGTCGCGCACATCGAAGAACGCGCCCGAGCGGTTATAGCCCGCCTGGATGTTGAAGCCCTCGAAAATCTCCTGCTGCACCTCGACCAGTGCGTTGTAGGACTCGGTGTTGAGGGCTGTATCCGGGCCGGACCAGCGGTAGGTGCGCACGTCCTTGCCCTCGAACTGCAGGAAGCCGTAGGTCTCCATGCGGTCGGTCTGGTCGACCGGAATCTCGATGCTCGGCGTGCGCACGCTCTGGAAGCCCACTCCGTCGTCCTCCGCGCGGCCATACTCGAAGTCCAGCTTGATCTTGGTCTTTTCAAAGGGCTTGAAGGTGAAGACCGGCGAGATGAACCAGTGGCTCGATTCCTTCAGGTCGGTCCAGTCTTGGGATTGCTCGTAAGCGGCGGTGACGCGGTAGCCGGCGTCCCAGGTGTCCGTCAAGGGCCCGGAGCTGTCGATGGTCGAGCGATACAGGCTGTCCGAACCGAGGGAGAAGGTCACCTCCTGCTGCGGCTCGCTCGTGGGCTCCTTGGCGACGTAGTTCACGATGCCGCCGAAGTTGCCGATGCCGTAGAGCAGGGCGGAGGGGCCGCGCACGACTTCCACGCGTTCGATGTTGATCGAGTCGGTCGCGTGCTGGCGGCGGAAGCCCTCGCGCAACACGTTGTCCGTCACAAAACCGCGGACCTTGAAGGACGTGTTGGTCTTGTTGTTGGTGACGCCCTCCGGGTTGTTGACGTTCCCGATGTCCGAGAAACTCGCCTGGTTGAGTGCATCATTTTGCGTTGTGAGCAAGATGCCTGCGCTGTACTGCAGCGAGCTGCGCAGATCCGTCGCCCCGGTATCCTCGATGAATTCATTGGTCACCACCTCGATGTTCAGCGGGATGTCCTGGATGGGGACGTTCACGCGAGTACCGGTGATGGCGTTGCTGGCAAAATAACCGCGATCATTCGAGACCGCGACTTCGAAAGGAGAAAGTTCGAATACCGGCTCTTGCTCTTCTTTAGCGGTATTCTGGGCAAGGAGGGCTGAACAGGGGAAAGACAGCACCTGTGCGGCGATCAGGGCCTGAGCGAGGCCAAAGCGCCGCAGCGAGTTCTTCAACTGCATCATGTTTACTTGGGGTTTGGAGTAGACGGGCACAATGGCATTTTGTGCCAACGGTTGGCAATCAACACCCGGCCCTGTTTTGCGTCAATGCTAAAAGTGCATTAGTGTGCACTTTAAAATTGACCAATTAAACAGGGCGAAGTTGTCTGGCCTCACTTCCCCGACCGCGGTCGCGGCGGCGGAAACCCAACTCCTTTCCTATCATCGAGATGACTTTTGCTCCTTCCCGCCCTGCGCCTGGCGCTGACCGCGCATGTCCTGCCCAACCAGCCCCCGGGCTGCAATTCGCGACGGTCGATGGTGAGCCCGGCTATGTGATCGAGCATCCAGACCGGATGCCGCCGTTTTTGATGCACCTGGCGAGCGATCACGACCACTGGGTGTATCTGAGCAGTCACGGCGCGATTTCCGCCGGACGGCGCAATCCCGACCACCAGCTCTTTCCCTATTACACGCACGACAAGCTGTTCGACCTCGCGCCCACCATTGGGTCGGTCTGCCTCCTGCGGGTGCACACCAGTGATGGCCCGGTGCTTTGGGAGCCGTTTCGCGATGAGGTAGGGCTCGTCGATCTGCCGGTGCAGCACCGCCTCTACAAGAGCGAGTTGTGCACCAAGGTGATCTTCGAGGCCGACCACGCGGGGTTGGGACTGACCGTGCGGCTGCTGTGGTCGGTCAGTCGCCGGTTCGGGTTCGTCCGCCGGATTGAACTGCAAAATACGGGCGAAGCCTGCCGCATCGAAGCGCTCGACGGCCTGCAAAATCTGGTGCCCTACGGCCTGACGCAAGGCTTTCAGGCGCAGTTCAGCAACCTTGCCGACGCCTACAAGCGCAGCGAGTTGCGCCCCGACAGCGGCGTGGGGCTCTACTACCTCAGCTCGATCCCCACTGATCGCGCGGAGCCCAGCGAGGCGCTCAAGGCGACAGTGGTGTGGTCATACGGGCCGGAGGCGCAGGCCCGCTTGCTGAGCACGGAGCAGGTGGAGGCTTTTCGCGCCGGCGGCGTTCCGGCGACCGAATACGACCTGCGCGCGCGCCGTGGGGCTTATCTCGCCTACCGCGATCTCCAGTTGGAGACCGGCCAATCTCTCCAGTGGTGGACGGTTGCCGAGATCGACCAGTCGGCGGCCCAAATCGAAGGGCTGGAAGCGTTTGTGACCGCGTCACCGGACCTGACGGACGCATTGCAGGCGTCCATTGACACGACTGCCGCGAACCTGAAGCGCCTGTTGACCGCCGCGGATGGTTGGCAGGATTCGGCGGACCGCCTGCGGGCGAGCCGTCACCTCACCAACACCCTCAACAACGTGCTGCGTGGCGGGATCTTCAAGCACGGTTATGCGGTGCCGGCCGCCGACCTCGCGCGCACGATTCGCCATTTCAACCGCCCTGTCTGGCAGCGGCACCAAGCGTGGCTGGAGGCGCTGCCGGCGAGCTTGCCAGTGGGCGCGTTACTGGAACAGGCGACCGACCGGGCCGACCCCAACCTGTTGCGCCTCTGCCGGGAGTACCTGCCGCTCACCTTCAGCCGGCGTCATGGCGATCCGAGCCGCCCCTGGAACCGTTTCAGCATCGAGCTGGAGGACGCGCAGGGTCAGCCGCGTTACGCCTACGAGGGCAATTGGCGCGACATCTTCCAGAACTGGGAGGCGCTGATGCACGCATTTCCGGAGTTTTTGGAGGCCAGCATCTTCCGCTTTCTCAACGCCACGACCGCCGACGGTTACAACCCGTATCGCGTGACGAAGGACGGCTTCGATTGGGAGGTCCTCGCCCCCGATGAGCCGTGGTCCAACATCGGCTATTGGGGCGACCACCAGATCATCTACCTGCTGCGCCTGCTTGAGGCGTCGCGCCGCTTCCATCCCGCGCAGTTACCGCAACTGCTGACGGCCCGCCTGTTTGTTTATGCGCACGTGCCCTACCGCCTGAAGGACTTCGAGGCGATCCTGACCGACCCGCGCCGCTCGATCGACTACGACCACGCGGCGGCAGAGGCGATGGCCGAGCGGTGCCGCGAGATTGGCCACGACGGCAAGTTGCTGACGGATGCGCAGGGTGACATCCTGCTGGTCAGCCTGGCCGAAAAGCTGCTCGTGCCGCTGCTGGCCAAGCTCTCCAACTACGTGCCCGACGGGGGCATCTGGATGAATACGCAGCGTCCGGAGTGGAACGATGCCAACAACGCGCTGGCCGGCTACGGGCTGTCGGTCGTCACGCTCGGGTATCTGCACCGCTACCTCGCGTTCCTCGAGCGGCTGTTTGCGGACGCGGAAACGGGTGGGTTGGCGCTGAGCCGCGAAGTCATGGCCTGGTGGCAGGCGCAAGCCGAGGTGTTTGCCGCCATCGCGGAAGCGGGCATGGACTTTGACCCCGCCCGGCGCGAACAGGTTATGCGGCAGCTCGGGCGGGCTGCCAGCGCCTACCACCGCGGGCTCTACGGTGAGGGCTTGAGCGGAGAGACGGTCGCGCTCTCGCGGGAGCAGCTGCTCGAATACCTCCGCCATGCGCGCGCAGCTGTGGCCGCTGGGCTGCACCGGAACCGTCGCCCCGATGCGCTCTACCACGCCTATAACCTGTTGGAGCACTCCCCCGGCGAAGGCGTGCATATCGGGCGACTGAGCCTCATGCTGGAGGGACAGGTCTCGATCCTCAGCGCCCAGGTGCTCGGGGCTTCGGAGGCGGTCGAACTGCTCAATGCCTTGCGTGCCAGCCCGCTCTACGAGCCGCGTCAACAGAGTTACCTGCTGTATCCCGATCAGGACTTGCCGGGCTTTTTGGCGCGCAACCGGGTGCCGTCCGAGGCGGTGGACGCGAACCCGTTGCTGCAGGCGCTGCTCGTGAGGGGCGATCACCGGATCGTGGAGCCTACCCCGAGCGGCGGTTACCGCTTCAACGGGGCGTTCCGCAATGGCGGCGACTTGCGGGACGCCTTGGATGAGTTGGCCGACGCGGCTGCTGATGCGGCTTTGGTCGCTGCGCATCGGGACGCGGTCGAAGGGCTCTACGAAGCGGTGTTCGCTCACCGGGCTTTCACGGGACGCTCCTCCAGCTTTTTTGCCTACGAAGGGCTGGGCAGCATTTACTGGCACATGGTGTCCAAGCTGCACCTCGCGATCCAGGAGGGCTACCTCGCCGCAGCAGCCGAGGGGGAGTCCAGGTCGACGCTCGAAGCCCTGCGCGCGCACTACGGGGCGGTATTTGTGGGACTGGGGCTGCGCAAGTCGCCGGAGCTCTACGGCGCGTTTCCCACTGATCCTTACTCGCACACACCCGCTCATGCCGGTGCACAGCAACCGGGCATGACCGGTCAGGTGAAGGAGGATCTGCTGGTGCGTCTGGGTGAGCTGGGCGTGACGGTGTCCGACGGCTGCGTGGCGTTCCGCCCTCAGTTGCTGTCCGCCGAAGAGTTCGCCACCGAGGAGCGCACCGTCGCCCTCTACGACGTGCACGGCGCATTGCAGACGCTGCACCTGCCGGCAGGCAGCATCGCGTTCACCTTTTGTCAGGTGCCGGTCGTCTATGCGTGGGGTGAGAGTGTTCGCCTACGCCTCGAGTTTGCGGACGCCGATCCGCTGGAGCGCGTCGAGCCTCAGTTGACCGAGGCGGAGTCGCAAAGCCTCTTCCGCCGCGAGGGCATGCTCCGCTGTCTGCGCGTGACGCTCCCCCGGCGGTAGCCGCGTGGCTGCTTTTTCTGCGCGCAAGGGCTGCGTCGGGCGGGATTCGCTGTAGGTTTTCGGATGGACAAGACGCAAAAGTTCCGGGTCGCGGCGATCACACTGCTGGTGTTGGGCGTTGCAATGCTCATCGGCGGTATTGCGGGAGGCCTGGTGCCTCCGGCGCTGACGGGCATCGGCTTTCTTGTGCTTGGCTGGGCGCTCTGGTGAAGCTTGTACAATAACAAAAAACCGTCCTTCGGATGAAGGACGGCTTCTTGAAAGTGGCACGGGGCAAGGGAGTCGAACCCCTAACCTCCTGATCCGTAGTCAGGTGCTCTATCCAATTGAGCTAGCCCCGCTCAAGTGAAAGATTGAATAAGATAGGATTTCGGGATGCTGTGCAAGCCCTTTTTTAAAGAAAATCCACGTAAGGGTGGAGGTACACCGCGGTGACCGCGACGGCGCCGAGAATCCAGGTGAGCCACCACCAGACACCGGCGAGCTTGGGCTGGCGGTTGATCAGGGCGTTCATGGCCGCGAGGCAGACCCAGACGCCGATTTTGACCCAGATCCAGGGGGCCTTGATGCTGTAGCCCATGCGGGCCATGAGGCCGAAGCCGCCGACGATGATGGCGAGGAGGGCGATGCCGCCGGTGATGCTGGCAAACTTCTTCAGGCCGGGCTTGTCGCTGCCGGCCATGGCGCGGCCCATCAGGCCGCCGTAGGAGAGAAAGAGCAGCAGAATACCGCTGAGGTGGAGGATGTGATAGATGACGGAGCGATCCATGTATCCATCAAATGCGCTTTGGCTTCTATTGCAAACTCTTGTGGCGGCACGAAAAAGCCGCCCGGGGTCAACCGGGCGGCGGAAAGGGCAAGAATGTTGTCGTTAGCCAATCGAGAGGTCAGGCTGTCTGCACCTTGGGCAAACCAGCAGGGATTTCCACCGCTTGGGTCTTCTTCCGTTTGACGCGAGCCAGGCGATGCCGGCGGCGAAGCAGGCGATCCAGCTTGATGGCCATGCCATCGATGGACTTGTAGAGATCGTGGCTGTGCTCGTTGACGATGAGGTCGTTGCCTTTGATCTCGATCAGTCCCTTGGCGCTGAATTCCTTTTCTTTTCGGGCATCTGGGGTGTGACCGAGCTCAACGCGGATTCGAATGATTTGTGAGTCGTGCTCAAACAGCTTGGATACCTTTTCCTGGACCATGCTTTTCAGCGCGTCCGTCAGTTCGAGGTGGTAGCCGGAGATAATCACATCATTCGCGCGGTTGTTCATAGGAATGCTCCTTCTTTGCTGTTTTTGTTTGCGTTAGTTTTCCTCCTTCGGTGAGGAAGGAAAGGATATAAAGGGTTGGCCGGAAGTTAGTTGCGTTCGCGGCGGGAGGGGAGTCGTAGTGTGCCTACCAAGTATATCGACAACACCATCGCACTCCTGAGTCGTAGCGGGCTTGTTGTCGAAAAAAACTTCGTTGCCCGGCGCGTTTGATGCCACTAGCGTAAGGCATGAACGCACTCCAGAAAGCAATGGCTCCATTTAGCACCGTGGTGCTGACGGGAGGCTCGTCTGGAATCGGGAGATCCTTCATCGAAGCGATTAAAGTATTAGTCGGGAACGGGGTCATTTGCAACCTTTCTCGTTCATCTCCTCAAAAAAACGTGCTCGCCGACAAGGTGACGCACATAGAGTGTGACCTGCAGAAACCGGGTGCCGTTCAAAACGTGTTTCCTTATCTGGGCAGCTGGATCGATGAAAACCTAGGTGACGGTAAGTTATTGCTTATCAATAACAGCGGCTTCGGGAGTTTTGGCGTTTTTCCGGCCCCCGATCTGGAGCACCAACTGGGCATGATCGACGTGAATGTGCGTGCGATGGTCGAGTTGACCGGTCGGCTGCAGCCATATCTGGAGCGGCAGGGTGGGGCGGTGCTCAACGTGGCGAGCACGGCAGCCTTTCAGCCCACCCCCTACCTTGCGACCTACGCGGCGACCAAGGCCTTTGTGCTGCATTGGAGCCTCGCCTTGCATGAAGAGTGGAAGACGCGCGGGGTGCCGGTGCTGGCGCTCTGCCCCGGGCCGACGGAAAGCCAGTTCTTTCGCCGCGCGGGCTTCAATCAGCCGCCCAATGCGGTGCGCGGCCAGACGGCGGAAGAGGTCGTGGAAGCGGCCATTCGCGCGTTGGGTCGGCAGGATTCGCTGGTGGTGACAGGTTGGGCCAACCGTTTGCTTGCGATGATTTCCAGCCGCTTGCCCAAGACGTGGCAGGCGCCGGTCGCCGCCGCCGCGATCCGGAGGAGCGGCATCGTGGAGAAGGCTGGGCAGTAGCATGTTCTGTAAAAATTGGTTTAGGAATCCATTGGACCGTATTTCGTACGTGCAAGTGTTCGGATTCTCCAGATTCTGCTGTTCTTGATGCCTGCACCGTCACTTTTGTTAGCCTCCGAAGCCGCCCTGATTCAACCGGAGTGGTTGGAAGAATGGATCGTGCTCGACGACGACGAAGTCCTGGTCCTGAACAAGCCGGGCTGGGTGGTGTGTCACCCTTCCAAGAACGGGCCGTGGTCGAGCCTGGTGGGGGCGGTGAAAGAGTGGCGGGCGCTCAAGCGAGTGCATCTCGTCGCGCGCCTCGACCGGGAGACTTCCGGGCTGGTCGTGCTGGCCAAACACCGTCTGGCGGCGCGCAACCTGCAGATGGCGCTCGAGGCGCGCTCCGTCACCAAACGCTACCTCGCCTTTCTGGAGGGGGTCATGACGGACCCCGTGACGGTCGATGAGCCGATCGGACGCGATCCTTTTGCCGAGGTGGCGGTGATGCAAATGGTGCGGCCGGAGCGGCGGGGGCAGAGCGCGGTGACGCATTACCAGCCGCTGGCCAACAACGGTCGCCTCACGCTCGCACTGGTGACGCCACACACGGGGCGCAAACACCAGATCCGCGTCCATGCAGCCTGGCTGGGGCACCCGGTGGTGGGCGACAAGATCTACGGCGGACATCCGGAGGCCTACCTGGAGTTTATTCGCCACGGCTGGACGGGTGAGATGTCGCGGCAACTGCGGTGGCCGCGACAGGCGCTGCACGCTTTTGAGGTGACCTTCAATCTGGAGGATGGGCCACGCACCTGGCAGGCACCTCTGGCCCCCGATCTCCAGGACTTGGCTAAAATTGAGCACCTGCCGCTGGATCTGCCGGTTTCAGGTAGTGTGGAGGGGAGAACTGCCGATCTATAAGTCATCCCTGAGCCCCACCCATTGAGCTGCTGTGAAACTGTTGCCCAAGTTTTCGTTAATTTTCATTGGTACCGCGAGCATCATTCTAATGCTGCTGACTGCGGCCCTGCTCCGGTGGAATAAGGCCTACCGCGAACTTTTCGATCACCTGATCCGGGAAAAGAGCGAACAGACGGCGGGCATCGAGACGCTGAAGCAAGAGAGCCTGACGCACTTCGTCTACGACTACAGCTGGTGGCAGGATACGATCGACTTTGTGCAGGCTCCGAACGACGACTGGTGGACTGAAGAGCTGGAGGGGGTCCCGGAATTGTTTCAGGCCGATCTCATCTGGTTCTACGATCGTTCCGGGCAGATGGTTTATGAACGCAACGAGCGCAACGAACTGCCGGTTGGGCAGCTGCGATTGCCGGCACGTTCCCAGTTTGAGACGTGGATGAGCGATCTCGCCTATCCGCACTTTTTCATCTCTACCGAGTACGGGCTGTTGGAGGTTGCGGGTTCGCCGCTGCAGCCAGGCGAGGATCTGCAACGCGTCACGCCGGCCCAGGGGATGATGTTCGCGGGGCGCTTTTTCACCGAAGAATATCTGGGTGAACTCCAGGATCTGACCAACGCTTATATCCGGTTCGAGCCCCGGCATTCTCTCCCCGAAGGTCAGCCGAGCGCCAACCTCCTGCAGAACTCCCACCTGCAGACGGCAACTCCGCTCTACGGCTGGGACGGCCAGCTGATCGGCCAGCTGGTTTACGACCACCAGACGCAGATATTTGCGCTTTTTAAGCAGCACTTGCGTTCGGTGGTTTTTCTGTTTGTGGCCATCCTGCTGGTGATTGTGGTTGTGGCGGCCTTTTCCCTGCCGAGCATGGTCCTGAACCCCATCATCCGCTTGCGGACCGCGCTGACGGAGCAGAAGGAGCGCCCACTCTACCCGCTGCTGGACCGTCGGGACGAGTTGGGGCAGCTGGCGCGCCTGGTGCGGGATTTCTTTCAGCAGAAAGAAACCTTGACCAATGAGATGGCGGCCCGGGCGAAGGCGGTGCGTGCGGCGGAGGAAGCGGCCCGGGAAGCGCGTCGCCTCGAGCGGGTGAAGTCGGAGTTTCTCGCCACGATGAGCCATGAGATTCGCACTCCGATGAATGCCGTAGTGGGATTTGCGGAACTGCTGCGTGAGGGCGAGTTGCCGACGGAGGAGCAGGAATACGCCAAGATCGTGGTCGAGAACAGCTACGCGTTGTTGCACCTGCTGGATGACATCCTCGACTACTCCAAACTGGAGTCCGACAAGATCGAGCTGCAGCTGGAGTGGGTGAATCTGCCGGATCTGGTCAAGCAGATCGTCTCTACACACCAGGCGAAGGCCAAAGCCAAGGGCGTGCAGGTTAACATGGTGATCGATGAGCGCTTACCGACGCTTTTCGAGATCGATAATGCACGCTTGCGTCAGGTGCTGAACAACCTGATCGACAATGCGATCAAGTTTACCGAACGGGGCTCGGTCCGGATCAGCCTCGAGACCAACCGGGCTTACGAAGCCGGCAAAATGGTGGAGGTGCAGTTCTCGGTGCGCGACAGCGGCATCGGCATCCGCGAATCGCAGCAGCGCAACATCTTCGAGCCGTTCACCCAGGCAGACAGCTCCACGACGCGTCGCTTTGGCGGCACCGGGCTCGGCCTGGCCATTTCGTCTCACCTGGTCGCGCTGATGGGCGGCAAGTTGGAAGTCGAATCTTCCTATGGCCGGGGCTCGACGTTCAGCTTCAAGCTGCCACTGCAGTCGGTGGTGGAAGAGACCCAGGCGGAAAACGGCGCAGTGCCTGTTGCCGCCAAAAACAAGCGCCTGGCGGAGTCGCTACCGCTCCACATCCTCGTGGTGGAAGACAACCCGACCTCGGGCCAGCTGATCCACATCCACCTGCGACGGCTCGGCTACAATGCCGCGCTTGTGACGGACGGGATGGATGCGCTCGAACGGGTGCAGCGGGAGCGCTTCGACCTGATCCTACTCGACTTGCAGATGCCGCGCATGGATGGCTGGACGTTTGTCAATCGCCTGCGCGGGTTGGCGGACGCTCCCTGGACTCAGGATGTCAAGATCATCGCAGTCTCGGCCAACAAGCTGCGGGTGGAGACTTCCGCGCTGGTCATAGCCGGGATTCAGGGCTTCATCAGCAAGCCCTATACGTTTGGCGCGTTGGTCAACGAGATCCGCCGTGTGTGCAGTGCCGATCGTCCTGACGTGGAGGATCTGGGCACGCCTAGCTCACGTGATGGAGCAGCCAGTTGACGCCCGCCTGGATCACGGCGCCGTGGCAGGCGACGCGGTCCACGATGTTGGCCGCCGTGCTGGGCGTCTCCGTGGTAAAGCACCAGGGCGCATGGTGGCGCAGTAGCTGGATGGCTTCAGGCAGGTCTTCCGTCCACGTCTCGGTCCGCTCTTCCGGCGGCCGCATTAGGCCCTTGTCTGCCGGAAAGCCGTCGATCTCTTCACTCAAGTCGATCGGCAAATGCTCCGCACCGGCCGCCAGCAGGTCGCGTGCGGGGGAGGGGAAGGCGTGGGAGGTGCGGCGCGGGTCGTCCTTGGGCAGGCGCTCAGGCGCGAGTTCGTAGAGGTAAAAGCCAGTGGCCTCGAAATCTTCGTGCAGGCAGATGGCGAGGTCGAACTGGCGATCCTTCAGCCACGCCTGGTGGGCCACGGCCTCGGGCGTGCTGGGGGTGGGGCCGTAGCTGCGGTTGACGTCCTGGCCCTTGTCGTTTTCGCGCGTCTTCGCCTCGAGTCCGAGCGGGTTGACGAGGGGGACAAGGTAGTAGGCCACGTCGTCGCGAAACGCCTTTTTGCGCAACAGGTCGAGCAAGGCCATCGGCCCGGCCGGTTCGTCGCCATGCACTCCGGCCGAGAGGTAAACGCTGGCCTTGGCGTCTTCCGGCACGCGGTGGAAGGCCATCAGGCTGTGGTCTTCACGTTTGCCGTAGTATTCGACTTGAAAACGAGCCCGGCGGGCCGCATCCACCAGGCGGTCACTCAGTTCCTTAACGCGCATTCCGTCCAATGAAGGCAGGATCCGGGGCGATGGCAAGTAACAGCGTCTGCTGAGGCGGGATGCCGCAGGTACAAAAAAATCCCCCCGGCCAATGACCGGAGGGAAGCGTGAGTGTGCTTTGAAAGCGTGGAGCGGATTTAGATCGCGCTGTCGCCCATTTCATCGGTGCGAATACGCACCGCTTCGTCGATGGGCAGGACGAAGATCTTGCCGTCACCGATCTTGCCGGTCTTGGCGGCGTTCTTGATGGCGTCGATAGTCTTCGCCACAAGTTCGTCCGGCACGGCCACGTCCAGCATGACCTTGGGCAGGAAGTCGACCGTGTATTCACTACCACGGTAGATTTCAGTGTGGCCCTTCTGGCGACCGAAGCCCTTGACTTCAGTCACCGTCATGCCTTCGACGCCGATCTCGGAGAGCGCTTCTTTCACTTCCTCCAGCTTGAACGGCTTGATGATCGCTTTAACCAGTTTCATGTGTCAGATCCTAGAGTTCGCGTTTATATAGTGTTAGCACGCGTTGGTTTCAAGCTCGTAAGCGTGGCTTAGTGAGCGCCTTGGAAATCGGGGTAGGCTTCCTGGCCGTGTTCGCCCACGTCCAGGCCACCGACTTCCTCTTCTTCGCTGACCCGCAGACCCATGATGGCCTTGACCGCGATGAAGATGACAAAAGAGGTTACGAAGGCAAGCGCGGCTACCGAGAGGGAACCCACGAGTTGGGTCACGATCGAATAGTCGCCGCCGATGCCGAAGATGCCGACGGCCCAAGTGCCCCAGAGGCCGCAGATGCCGTGCACGGAGATGGCACCGACCGGGTCGTCGATCTTGATCTTGTCGAAGAACAGGACGGAGAAGACCACAATCACACCGGCGATGAAGCCGACGATCAGGGCCGACCAGGGACCCATCTGGTCCGCACCGGCGGTGATGCCCACCAGGCCGGCGAGGATGCCGTTGAGGGACATCGAGAGGTCAGGCTTTTTCAGCACGATCCAGGACGTGAACATGGAGGCGAGGCCGCCGCCGCAAGCCGCGATCATCGTGGTGACGAAAACGAGGGAGACGAGGGCCGGATCGGCGCTCAGCACGGAGCCGCCGTTAAACCCGAACCAACCGAGGATGAGCAGGAAGACGCCGATCGCGACGAGCGGCATGGAGTGGCCGAGCACCGGCTTGATCTTGCCGCCGGGCAGATACTTGCCCTTGCGCGGGCCGAGCACGAGCACTGCGGCGAGCGCGGCGAAGCCACCGAAGGCGTGCACCAGCGTCGAACCGGCAAAGTCGTAGAAGCCCATAGCATCGAGCCAGCCGCCGCCCCACTTCCAATAGCCGGAAATCGGGTAGATAAAGGTCACGAGCAGGGTCGCGCCCACCATGAAGCTGCCGAGCTTGATGCGTTCGGCTACAGCACCGGAAACGATCGTCGCGGCAGTCGCGGCGAACATGGCCTGGAAAATGAAGTCCGCCCAGTAGGTGTAGTCAGCGTATGAACTGGTCATCAGATCATCGCCGCCCGCATTGAGCGCGTTGGAGATCGGGGCGCCCATGGCGAAGAAGCCATTGCCGTCACCCGGATACATCGAGTTGAACCCCCAAGCCGCATAGACGACGATGCCCATGCAGATGATAAAGGTGTTCTTGAACAGGATGTTGACCGTGTTTTTGCTCTGGCCGAGGCCGGATTCCACGGTCGCGAAGCCCAAGTGCATGATAAACACGAGCGCGGCCGCGATCAGGATCCATAGATTGTCAGTTCGAAACGCGGCGTCACTGGCGGCAGTGGCGACGGAATCGAGGGTAGCCCCGGCGTCTTGGGCCGAGAGAGTGCTGGACAGGGCTCCTGAAGCCATCAGGAGGGGAAGCATCCACCAGACTCGAGGGTGTTTGAGGTGCTGCATCATCTTTGTTAGTTAATGGTGATCAAATGGTTGTAAAACAGACGAGGCGTAGAACTCCTCTATTTGAGCACCCGATGTGCCAGCGGCCTCTGCCACTGTTCAGTTTTTAGTCGGTAGGTATTGTAACTTGTTGATTTTCAGTGCGCCGGTATGAATTTTAAAACGTTCTGTGTGCACCTTGGGGCGTGCGGGCATAAGTGCCCACCCCTGCGCGCTTTAACGTTTGAGTGGTAAAAAATATACAGGACCAAAAGTGCGCAGACACGAAAAAGGCCTCTCCGCAAGAGGGAGAGGCCCGCTGGTTAAATCTGATCAATTTTGACCGCTCGCCTATTCGGCGTCCGCTTCTTCGTCCAGCTCGACCGTTTCGATGTGGAGGTCGCGCAGCTGGCGCGGCGTAGCGGTGGTCGGCGCATCGGCCATGAGGTCCTGCCCCTTCTGGGTCTTGGGGAAGGCGATCACTTCGCGGATGGAGGTCGCACCCGTCATGAGCGTGATCATGCGGTCGAAGCCGAAGGCGATGCCGCCATGGGGCGGGGCCCCGTAGCGGAACGCGTTGAGCATGTAGCCAAAGCGCTCCTGCACCACGTCCTTCGGGATCTGCAGCACGTCTTCGAAGACCTTCTTTTGCAGCTCGGGCTGGTGGATACGGATGGAGCCGCCACCGATTTCCCACCCGTTGAGCACGAGGTCGTAGTGCTGGCCGCGCACGGCCTTGGGGTCGCTGTCGAGCAGCTCCACGTCTTCCGGCACCGGGGCGGTGAAGGGGTGGTGGGCGGCCACGTAGCGGCCTTGCTCTTCATCGTGGAGCATCAGCGGGAATTCGATTACCCAGAGGAAGTTGTATTGCGAGGCCGAGAGCTCGAGCTTCTCGCGCTTCACGAGCAGCTTGGCGCACTCGAGGCGCACGCGGCCGAGGATGGTGCAGGCGCGTTCCCACTCGGCGGCGGAGAACAGCACGAGGTCGCCCGGCTGAATGTCGAGGCGCTCTTGCAGGGCCGCTTTTTCCTCGTCGCTGAAGAACTTGACGATCGGGCTCTTCCACTCGCCGCTTTCGTCGATGCGGATGAAGGCGAGGCCCTTGGCGCCGAAGTTCTTGGCGGTGTTTTCGAGGTCGCGGTGCTCGCCCTGGGTCAAGTCGGCGAGTTCCGGCACCTTCATGGCCTTGATGGCGCCATCGCCGCTGTTGGCGATGGTCTTGAAGACCTTGAACGAGCTGTTCTTGAAGGCTTCGGTAAAGTCCTCGAAGGTCAGGCCGAAGCGCGTGTCCGGCTTGTCCACCCCGTAGCGGTTCATGGCCTCGAAGTAGGACATGCGCGGGAACGGCGTCTGCAGGTCCACGCCCAGCACGTCCTTCCAGATGCGCTTCATCAGGCCTTCCATCGTCGCGTACATGTCCTCGCGGTCGATGAACGACATTTCGATGTCGATCTGGGTAAACTCGGGCTGGCGGTCGGCGCGCAGGTCTTCGTCGCGGAAGCAGCGGGCGAGCTGGTAATAGCGCTCGACGCCGGCCACCATCAGCATCTGCTTGTATTGCTGCGGGCTCTGGTTGAGCGCGTAAAACTTGCCGGGGTTCAGGCGGCTGGGCACGAGAAACTCGCGCGCGCCTTCCGGCGTGCTCTTGAAGAGGCTCGGCGTCTCGATCTCGAGAAATTCCTGGCTGTCGAGGTAGTCGCGCATCGCCTTGGCCGCCTTGCTGCGCACCCGCAGGTTGCGATACATGTTGGGGCGGCGCAGGTCGAGGAAGCGGTATTGCAGGCGCAAGTCCTCGTTGACCTTGTTGGCCTTGTCGTCGTCGAGCGGGAAGGGCGGCGTCTCGGCGACGTTGTGGATCGTCAGCTGCCGGGCGACGACTTCGATTTCACCCGTCGGCAGCTTCGCATTCACCTCGCTCTCGCCACGGGCGCGGACGGTGCCCGTCACCTCGATCACCGACTCGGGGCGGATGCGGTCCGCCTGTTGGCTGAGCTCAGCATCTTCATTGGTGAAGAGGATCTGCGTGATGCCTTCGCGGTCGCGAAGGTCGATGAACTGGATGCCGCCGTGGTCGCGACGGACGTCGACCCAGCCAACCAGGGTGACTTCCTGACCGACTTGGTCACGGCGGAGGGCATTGCAAGTATGCGTGCGCTTCATTGGGCAGTAAGCTGCGGTTGCAGGCAAAGTCCGTGACCTTGCGGCATGTCTGCGCCGGGCGCAAGAAAGGAAAAGCACGCGGGCCAAAAAGCAGCCGGGCTCGGGTCGTACACAACAAACGCCCGCGGTCGAAACCAGGGGCGTTTTGCTATGAAAACCTCAAACTGCTTGCTCTCTCTATCTCTCAACTACCATTAACCAGCTCGGAGCTTGAAGGTTTCACTCAACTGACGGGAAAAGTCGGTTGGGCGAATCCTCACTTTAGAGAAAATCTTCATCATTTTCATCGTAAGGCTCGTCGGCTTCGTCGGCCTCGGTGACTTCCCGGGCCACGGCGTCACGCAGGGCTTGACGCGGCGCCCAGGACACGACCTCGACTTCGAGGGTGCGCAGGGCGTCGATCACGGCGGGCAGTTCCTCGTCAAAGGGCGTGATTTGGGCGACCAGCCGCGCGACGCGGATGTAGAGCAAGGGCCAGTTGATCGTCCGGGCGTCGGCCAGACTCGCGATCACCGCCAGTTCCTCCAGCATGGCCTGTCGCGCGGGCCCCTCAAAGAGGTCCGTGCGTTTCAGCACGCCAGTGGCCACGGTTTGCAGCCGGTTCAGGATGGCAGCACGGGCGTCAGTCGACGCGGCCGCACCGTGCCGCGCTTCCGACTCGGGCGAGGGGGAGCGGAAGCGGGCGTCAAAGTGGCTGCGGAAATCGGAACGTCGCATAATGGCCTTTATAATGCATAAGGTGTGCCATCTGGATGTTCTGCAAGTTGCTGATTAGCAGTGAACGGTGTATTTATAAGTCGCGCCCGGTGAGACACCTTGGGCCATAGCGACTCACACCGCTTGTCACAGTGCGAAGGCACACCTGGCGGGTGGCGTCATCGTTTCTTCGTTCCTGGGTTCCGTCGTCAAAGCGGAGCCAGGCTCCGCACTCAAAAGGTTGCGGCCGTCTGCGCGGCGAGCGCTTAGCCCTCCAGCTGGTCGTGGAAGCGCTGGACGCGGGCGAGCACGCGTTCGCGGCCCAGCACGGTCAACATGGGGACGAAGTCGGGGCCGCTGGTCGTGCCGCTGACCGCAAAGCGGGTGATGGGCCACCACTGGAACGGCTTTTCCTGCCCGTGGGCCTGTGCGAGGTCCATAAACGCCTGGTTGATGGCCTCGTCTTCCCATTGCTCGTCGGAGAGCTGGGAGAGGGCGGCGTGGACTTCGGCCAGACGCTGCTTGGGCGCGCCCTTTTTCAGGAGCTTGGCCTTGGCCTTTTCGTCTTTCGGGTAGTCCTCGCTGAAGAAATAGCGGGTGAACGAGGGCAGGTTCTGGAGCGCATCCACCTTTTCCTGGCAGAGGGCCAGCACGCGCTGCAGGTAATCCTCGTCCGCATCCTCGGCGATGAGGCCGGCTTCCGTCAGCACCGGGCGAGCGTGCCAGGCGTAGGTCTCCACCGGCAGCTCCTTCAGGTATTCCTGGTTGAGGTGCGCCATTTTCTTTTCGTCAAAGCGGGCGGCGCCCTTCTGGATATCCTTCAGCTCGAATTTCTCAATGATCTCACCGATGTCCATCTTTTCGCGGTCGTCCTTGGGCGACCAGCCGAGCAGGGCCAGGTAGTTGCGTACGGCGGCGGGCAGGAAGTGGCGCTCCTGGTATTCCTCGATCAAGGCCCCCCGGTCGCGCTTGCTCATCTTGCCTTTGCCATCCTGCGGATCCTTCAGGATCAGGGGCAGGTGGGCGTATTGTGGCACGGGCGCGCCAAAGGCGTGAAAGAGTTCGACGTGCTTGCTCGTGTTGGAAAGGTGGTCCTCACCGCGCACGACGTGGGTGATCTTCATCTCGATGTCGTCCACCACATTGACGAAGTGGAAGGTGGGGCTGCCGTCGGCGCGGCAGATGACGAAGTCCCGGCTCTCGGCGCGAACGACCTTGCCGCGGATGGCGTCGTCGATCTCGACCGGGGCGGCCTTTACCTTTTCGACCTCGGCCTTCAGGTATTCATCGTATTCCGTGTAGCGCTCGCCTTCGAGGCGGAAGTAGAGCGCGCCGTCCTTCAGATAGGTGCGGCCGGCCTCCTTCAGCTTGTCCAGGTAGCGCTGATAGATCTCACCGCGTTCGCTCTGAAAGTAGGGGCCGTAATCGCCGCCGATTTCGGGGCCTTCGTCCCAATCCATGCCCAGCCAGCGCATGCTGTTGTAAATGATCTGCAGGAATTCGGGGCGATTGCGCTCCTGGTCTGTATCCTCGATCCGCAGCACGAAGGTGCCCCCGGTGTGGCGGGCATACAGCCAGTTAAACAAAGCCGTGCGGGCGCTGCCAATATGGAAGAAACCCGTCGGGCTGGGCGCAAAACGGACACGCGTCTCAGTCATGCCCGCAAAGCAAGAGGCCACACCCGCCGCAGGCAAGCACATTAGGCGGGCATCCGCGCTACGACTGTTTCTTTTTCTCCTGCTTTGCGGTCTTCTTTGCCGGCTCGGCCTCCTCCTGCGCATCCGCCTGATCGTCGTCATCCGCCTGCATTTGCGCCTCGGAAATCTCGAAGCGCACGGGTTGGACGGTCACCTGGTTGGCCTCGTCGCGAATTTCGACGCGGGCGTGATAGGTGCCGACCGGGAAATCGGTGAAATTGAGCGTCAACCGTTCATGCACGCTGTCGAAGGTCCCGTCGTCGGGCTGCAGCGGTTGGTAAGGCGAGCCGTCGAGGCTGTAGAAGGCGTTGGCGATCGGGCTCCAGTTATCCGTGGCCTCGATCACGATCGTGGCGTTGCCGCCCGACAGCTTGCGGTCGATCTCTTCCAGCGTGGGGGCTTCATTATCGATCAGGAACAAGTCGCTGCGGGCTTCGGCGCGCAGGTAGGGATCGGCGTCTTCGCCGTCGTGATAGCCGTCGTAGCTCTCGACCTTGATCTGGTAGTAGCCCGACTCGAGGCCTTGCACCGGGAAGGTCCAATAGGGGTCGGGCAGGCCTTGCGCGAGCGGCATCCATTCGTCTTCACCCGTGCGCTGGAGGGAGACGTCGTGCAGCAGGGGGTCGCCGTTGGGATCGTAGGCTTTCCAGATGACCGAGAACCAGCCTTGGGCGTCCACGCGGTTGACCTTGTAGCGCGTTTTCGGCTCACCTTCGACAAAGCTCTGCAGGCCGCGCGCGGTGAAGAGCGTATCCAGGTCGGTATTGGTGGCGGCGCGGTTCACGTTTTCCTGCACTTCGATGGGGAAGGGCAGCACTTGCACGCTGTGCAGGCTGGGGTTGACGTTCTCCAGCGCGTAAAAGGCACGCACGCGGTAGATGGCACCCTTGGCCTTGCCGTCGTCGACCGTCAGGCGGTATTGCATGAAGCGCGAGACGAGGGCGTGCGGGAGTTGCGCGACGAGCTTTGTGGGCGTCGAGCTCTCGTCGTCGAGCACCGCCCAATCGCTCCAGGTGGAGTCCGGCTTGCGCGTCTCGCCGGCGCGGACTTCCAGTTTGATCGGCAGGGTGTTGCTGCGCACGACTTCGACCCGCGACCAACTGGCGATCTGGTCGGCATCCCAGACAGTGGAGGTCATCTGGGCCGGCGCATCGCTTTCGCCGCCGACCTTCCAGACGCCGGCAGGCCGGCTGGTGAAAACGTAATTTTCGCTCGGCTTTTCACCGGGCAGGATGGCGGAAATCTCGGCAGCGCCGGGCACCTGGTGCAAGAGCGCCCAGTCATTGGCTTCCTGAAACGCGACCAGTTTGGCGCCATCGCTCAGGCCCAGCAGCACGAGGTGGGGGTCGACGACCGACATCGCGTAGATACCGGAGCTGCTGCTGCGCCAGATGGGGCGCGCGTAGCCACTGGGCGTCAGGCGGTAGAGCTCACTCGAGCCGCTGTTGCCGCTGCCGAGGCTGTCGTCCGCCGTCACGACAAAGGGCGGCAGGCTGTTCGGGTCGGCGGTGGTGGCTTCCTCCGTGCTTGAGCTCTTCTTGCTGGCGCTGCGATAGGTGGTGAAGAGGCCGCCGCCGTCGCTGAAGGCGGCCACGTGGTTGACCTCCGCCGCATCGGAGGCATACAGGGCGTAGCCGTCGGCGGGCCCCTGTAAGTAATAGACAACGCCGTCGGGGCTGCTGCCGAGCCAGAAGGCTCCGCTGTCGTCGCGCGAAATGGAGGTGAAATTGGCTTCCGGGTCGTCGAGATGCCCCCAACTCTCGGGCGTGTCGCCAGCCTGGGCGTCGGAAGGCAGGTGCATGAGGCTGGCCGGGGTGCCGGTGGCAATCCAGAGCCCCTCGTCGTCCCAGCGCAAGTCCCAGACGTAGGCGGCGGGCACCTGCGTCCACAGCTCGGCCCGATCGCCGCCCGGCGGCAGGCGATAGATGCTGCCGCTGGGGTTCACGCCGATGAAAAGCCCGCCCTCGTCGTCGAGCGCCAGCGCACGCACGAGCGGGTCCGGAGCCTTGAAGACCTGCTCCTTTTTGCCATCGGGCTGCACGCGGTAGACCTCACCACTGTCGCCCACCGCGACGTAAAAGGTGCCGTCGGGTGCGCGCACGGCGTCCCAAACTCGTCCACCGGGCAGCTCCGCGACGCGGGTCAGGGCCGGGGATGTTTCCAGCGTGCCGTGATTGCTGAGCGCAAAATTCTTCAGCTCGTTCTGGTAAAAGGCGGCGTAGCCCTGGTCGACGATGCTGTTGGTGACTGCCTGGGCAGGGGAAACGAGGGCCCAGCTGCCGACGAGGCAGCCGAAAAACAAGGAGCGAACAGACATGCTTTATCGAATCGTAAGTTGTGCGGAGTAGGAGCCCTGGAAGATGCCCGGCAGGCTGAAGTTCTTTTCGTCGACGACGATCTGCGAGACGGGTCGGTTGAGGCGCGAGGGGTTGGGCTCGCTCAGTTGTTGCAGCACGCTGGGCGGCAGATTGGGCAGGGCGGCACCTTCGAGGCCGATGCCTTCGGTCGGCTTGATCAGCGCGGCGTAGAGGCGTCCCGGCACGCGTTCGAGGCTCCAGCTCAGGGCGATGTCCTCGAGGCTGTGCGGCACGCCGCCGCCATCGCTCGTCTCGCGGTCGAGCTGTTCCCCGTCGGCGATCACGACGGCAAAGGTATCGCCCTCGTCCGCCGTCGGCGGGATCTGGAGGTTCACGAGCAGCTTGCGCTCGTCGCCCCGGTAGTTGAGCAACTTCAGCTCTACCTGCACCTGGTCGCCCGGCTGGGGCGCTTCGGGGTAGATGTTGACGCTGCGCAGGCCGCTGAGCTGCCACGAATCCACGATCTCGAGCGAAAGGTCGATCCGGTCGAGCGTCACCGGCTCGAAGGGATTGTCGAGGAAGTCATACAGCTCGGCGAACAGACGACGGGCCAGCATCGCGCCGGCGGACGGCCCGGTGGCGACCCGCTCGAAGCTGATGCTGTTCATGCCCTCGGGATAGATCTGGCCGTGCAGGTAGAGGGTTTGCCGCTCGCCCGCGCTCATCGCGCTGTTGGCGGTCTCGAGCACCGTTGTGGCGGCGAGCAGCGAGGTCCACTGCGGGTGCTGGATCAGCTGCGCCTCATAGGTCTCACGCCAGCCGTGGGCGTTGCGCGTGCGCAGGTTCAGCTCCGTCATGGGCGGCTTGGGGCCGATGCGGCCCGCGATACCCGAGGCGCGGTCCTGGAAGATCGTGCCGACGATGTCGCCAAACTTCGAGAGCTTGAAGGAAAGGCGCTGGTTGCTGACGATCGTCAACACCTCGGCACCGGCGAGCGGGACCGCCACGTTACCCGCGCCGAGAAAGCTGTGACCGAAGCCCAGCAGGCGCTCGCCGTCGCGCCAGGTAATGGTGCCGGTGGCGGCCGCATTGAAGTCGCCCGTCATCAGGACCGCGGCCATCGGTTGGCCGGCGTCGAGGCTGTAGTCGGGCTGGCCTTCGCTGGAAGCGCCCATGCCGGTCGTGACCGGTGCCTGCCAGCCCACCTGCGCGAATTCCGGCTGCAGTGTCTGCAGCGTCTGGGCCGAAATGCCGCCAAAGGAGAGCGGGGTGGGGACCGGCTGCGGCGACCAGTCCACAAATGACGTATCCTGCACGGGAGTAGTCGTCTGGCTGACGGAGGGGACCGAGAAGGGCGAAAGGGCCTGGAAGCCTTGCTGCTCGCCGAGATCGAAGGCATCCACGATCTTGAACATCTGCTCGATCGGAGTGATGCCGACGAAGGCCTGATCCTTGGACCAGGTGTAGGTGTAGGAATAGGCGCCCAGCAGCTTGCCGTCGATGTAGACGGGGCTACCGCTCATGCCGGCCACGCCGCCGATCTGGATCATTTCCGGGTCGGTCGCCAGGCCTACGATCGTCGACCAGCCGGGCCCGAGGCCTTCCGGCACGGTGCCGAGGATCTCGAGCTGAAAGTCCTTCAGCTCGTTGCCCCGCACGACGGTCCGCCAGGTGGCGGTCATGCCGGGTTTGACTTCGCTCAACGGAAAAATGTCCTCAGCCGCCTGGGCCTTCGGCAGGCTCAAACAAATCAATATTCCCCACGTCCAGATGCGCCGCATATTCTCGATCCATCTATAGCGCATCCTGTGTCGGGCTGGCGACCCAAAATTCGGGAAGTTAGGAATCACGGCTCAAGCCTTGGGCAGCAGCTCCAGCAGGCTCACCTCCGGGCGACAATTGAAGCGGATGCCGTGCAGGTTACCGACGCCGCGGGTGATGTAGAGATGGCGGTCGTGCCACCGGTAGTAGCCGGAGTAGGTGCTCTTGTCCGCGACGGGTGCAAAGTGGGCTTCCATGAAGGGGATGCAGACCTGGCCACCGTGGGTGTGCCCCGAGAGCATCAAGTCCCAGTCGTGATGCGCGATGTTGCGCTTGGTGTCGGGGTTGTGGGCCAGTACGATCACGGGGATGTTTTCGCGGCGTTGAAAGCTCAGGGCCTGGTTGGGCGCCACCGGGCCGCGCCAGAGGTCGCCGAGACCCGCGATCATCAGCTCCGGGCCGGCCATCAAGCGCAGCTTGTTCGATTCGTTGGAGAGCACCCGCACCCCTGATTCACGCAAAATGCGCGTGAGCGCCTCGTAGAGTTGCCCGTCGCTGTGGTCGGGCTGATACGGGGTGCCGTCGTGGTTGCCCATCACGGCAAAGGTGGGGGCGGTCATGCTCAACTGGCGGAATAGGTCCGCCATCCGTTCCGGATCCAGGATCTCGTTGGTGATGTAGTCGCCCGTCAGGCAAATGACGTCCGGCTCCTGATCGATGGCCACCTCGACGGACTTTTCGATCAAATCCATTGGCACGTCGTTGGAGATGTGCCAGTCTGAAAGCTGGACGAGGCGCACGACGCGCTTGAGCTGGGGCAGGTGGATGCGGGTGCGGGTGAGCTCCAGGCGGATCGGTTCCACCCGGGTCGCGTAATCGACGCCGTAAAAGCCCGATGCCGTCAGCCCCACGCCTCCTGCGGCCATTTGCAGCAGGAACCGACGCCGTGACGACAGCTTGGGGCGCGTCATAGCGAATCGGTCAGGCGGTGGCGGGCAAGGGAGCCAGGCCCAGCGCGTGCAGACGCTGGAGCAGGCGGCGTTGCAATGTCTCGTTGTCCAGCCCCACGCTCGCGCGCAGGTCCTTCACTCCGTCGCCGTGATCCACAAACGCGTCTGGATAGCCGATGCGTTCGACCGGCACGGGCAGGCCGGCCTCCGAGACAGCCTCCAGCACCGCGGTGCCGAAGCCGCCGACGACGGTGTGATCCTCGAGCGTCACGACCAGCTGGGCCTCTTCCGCCTGAGCGGTTAGCAGCTCGCGGTCGATCGGCTTGGCGAAGCGGGCGTTGACCACACCCACGCTGAGGTGCTCGCTGTTTTCCTCGAGGTAAGCGGCGAGCTTTTCGGCCTCCTGCACCCAGGGGCCAAGGGCCCACAGCTGGACTTCGCGGCCTTTTTTGACCACCTCGGCTTTGCCGATCGGCAGCATTTCTCCCTGCTCCGGCAGTGCTGCGCCCGTGCCTTTGCCGCGCGGATAGCGGATGAACATGGGGGATGCCGTGTGAATGCTGGTCCAGAGCATGTTGGCCAGTTCGGCCTCGTCCTTGGGCTGCATTACGACTGCGTTGGGCACGCAGCGCAGGTAAGCGATGTCGAACAGGCCGTGGTGCGTCGCGCCGTCGTTGGGCGAGAGGCCCGCTCGGTCCATGCAGAAGGTGACCGGCAGGTTTTGCAGGCACACGTCGTGGACGATGCAGTCGTAGCCGCGCTGGAGAAAGGTGGAGTAGATGGCGACGACCGGCTTGTAGCCTTCGCAGGCCAGGCCGGAGGCAAACAGCACGGCGTGCTCTTCCGCGATGCCGACGTCGAAAAATTGCTGCGGGCGCTTCTCCTTGAGGTAGCTCAAGCCCGTGCCCGGCGGCATGGCGGCGGTGATGCCCAATACCTTGGGGTCGGTCTCCGCATACTTGAGCAGGCTCAGGCCGAACGCGTCCTGATAGGCGAGGCCGGACGCGCCGCCTTTCTTTACCGCTTCACCAGTCTTGGGATCGAAGGGCCCGAGGCCGTGGAACTTCTCGGGCGAGGCAATGGCGGGCTCGAAGCCTCTGCCCTTCTTCGTCATCAGGTGCAGGATGATCGGCGTGGTGCTTTCCTTGGCAAACTCGAGGTGTTTGACCACCGAGTCGAGGTCGTGGCCGTCCACGGGGCCGATGTAGCGCAACCCGTAGGCCTCGAACAGGCTCGAATTGACGAAAAAGTCCTTGGTTTCCCGCTTCCAGCGGCGGCCGAATTCGATCATCTGCTGCCCGCCCGGCACCCGCTCGAGCACCGAATGCAGGTCCTTGTCCAGCCGGTTGTAGACCGGGTTGGTGATGATCTCGTTGAAATATTTTGAAAGCGCGCCCACGTTTTTGGCGATCGACCACTCGTTGTCATTCAGGATGATGATCAGCCGATCGGTCGTGGCGGCGATGTTGTTCAGCGCCTCCATCGTGATGCCGCAGGTAAAGGCGGCATCCCCCAGCAGGGCGACTACGTGGTTGTCTTTGCCCGCGCGGTCCCGGGCGGCACACATGCCGAGGGCGGCGCTCAAGGCGGTGCCCGCGTGGCCGGCGCCATACGCGTCGTGCTCGCTCTCCGTGCGGTTGAGGAAGCCGCTGAGGCCGCCGGCGCGGCGGATCAGGTCGAAATCGTCGCCCTTGCGGCCCGTCAGCAGCTTGTGCACGTAACCCTGGTGGGCCACGTCGAAGACGAACTTGTCCTCCGGGGTGGTGAAGACCCGGTGCAGGCCGAGCGTCAGCTCCACGACGCCGAGGTTGGGGCCGATGTGGCCCCCATTGCGGGCGGTCACGTCGATGATGCGTTCGCGGATTTCCTGTGCCAGCGTAGTCAGCTCGGCACGGTGGAGCCGCTGCACATCGGCGGGACCGTCGATCTTGTCAAGAATGGCCATGATGAGGACTCACTCGCCGCCTTGCGGGAGCTGCATCGGTTCAAAGGTCACGTTGTCTGCGTCTTCCCGCAGCTTTTCAATCTTCAATTCGGCATCTTTCAGCCGGGCCTCGCACACTTTCACCAACTTGCTGCCCGCCTCGTATTTCGCAACCAGCTCGGAGAGAGGCAGCTCGCCGGCCTCCATCGCGTTCACCAGCGCTTCCAGCTGATCCAGCGCAGCCTCGAAGGCCAGCGGCTCGTTGTTGGGTTGCTCCGGTTCGTTCGATGACGACATGGAACCTTTGTATGACAGATTATTGCCCCACGACAAGCGGGAATGCCTCAGACGGTCGAGCCTTTCGGCCCTCATCTCCTGTCTTCACGCCTTTGGCCGCGGCGCTCCCGCTATTGCTGCTCGTTGCTTTGGCGGGCGAACATCTGGGCAGCCATGCGCAGGCTGGCGGCCTGCATGGTCAGCATCTGTTCCTGGTTCTGGCGAAAGGCGGCCAGCTGGGCCGGAGTGAGGTAAGAGGCGACGGCGTTCTGGATGATGGCGTTGGACTGGCGCAGCTCGTCGATGTGTTCGTTGATGGCGGTTTCGTTGAGCTGTGAGAGGTCCATGCCGCCGTCGCCGCCCTGATCGAAATTGTGGGAAAACGGATAGCGCTCGCGTTCCTGCTGGATGGTGTCGACCAGTTGTTCGTAAACGTCGGCGGAGAGCGGCTCGCTGCCGGCGACGCTCTTGCTGAAGGAATCCAGCTCGCTGCGGATCCCGAGCGTATTTTCAAAGCGCTCAAAGCGCTGCCAGTCCGTATCGTTGTTCAGGAAGGCCTCCATCTCGCTCCGTAGTTGCTGGTCGGCGGCTTCGACCTCCGCGATCGCGGCCTGACGCTCTTCATCCGTCATACTGCCTCGCATTGCCATCAGGCCGAAGTTGACGCGCTGCATCTGGCGGGCGAGCAGGAGGTCGTAGAAATAGGCCTTCTCCTCGGGCGTAAAGTTGTAGCCGTCGGCGAGGTTGCGGTACATGTATTCGAGGGTGGCCCGCTGTTGGGTCGTGACCATCTCGTTCATGGCGGGGTTGTCGCGTACGAGGTCCGCCATGTCTTTCAACATATTGGAGTCATCCTCCGTCTGGCGGTTGGTGATAGGCGCCGGCTCCGGGCTGGCGGTGGCTTGTCGGGCTTCTTCCGCGTCGGCCTGGGCCTGCTTTAGCTGGCGCTGCAGTTCGTCGACCTTCTGGGCCAACGGCTGTGTTTCGGGGGCGGCGGCCAATTGGAGTTGTTCCGGCGTGGCCTGGGCCAGTTCGGTTTCGAGGCGCTGGATTTCCTGATGTTGGTACCAGGCAAAGGCTGCCAAGACGAGGGAGAGCACGATGAGCGCAGCAGGGAGAATGGGGTTACGCATGATAACGTTGGTTGTAGCAGGTCGATTTGCAGATAGCAACTGCGACCGCTCAGGAAACGACATCATTCCGTAAATGGCCGCATCCGAATTGGCTTTCCCGCCTCTGCCGCCATGGATCATCTTCTGGCTTCTATCCTTCCCAAAGCGAGCGCAACCCTTTAACCTGAGCGGCAATGGATGTCGTGCTCCTGATATTTGTGTTGCTCCTCATCGCGCGCACCGGCGTGCAACTGTGGCTGGATAAGCTCAACCGTGCGGAGGTGCGACGTCACGCGGACGGCATCCCGGAGGCTTTTGCCGGTGTGATGGACGCTGAGACCTACGACAAGGCCGTGCGCTATACGCAGGACAAGAGCCGTCTGGGCTCCTGGGAGACGCTGTACGATGCGGTGGTGTTGGCGGTCGTTGTGCTGAGCGGCCTGCTGCCGTGGCTGTGGCAAGCCTTTACGGGTGTCGTCGGGCTGGGCATCTGGGGGCAGAGCGTTTCGCTGATCGCCATCATGCTGCTGCTGTCGATCCCCAGTCTGCCATGGGAGTATTTCTACCAGTTCCGCCTGGAGGAGCGCTACGGCTTCAACCAGAGCAAACCGGCCCTCTGGATTTCCGACAAGATGAAGGGCCTCGTGCTCGGCCTGGCCATCGGCTGCCCGCTGCTGGCGCTGATTCTGTGGCTGGTCGAGCTGACCCCGTTGTGGTGGGTGTGGGCCTTTGTGGCGCTCTTCGCCTTCCAGCTCGTCATGCTGGTGCTGGCGCCGCTGGTCATCATGCCGCTCTTCAACAAGTTCACCGATCTGCCCGAGGGTGACCTGCGTTCGCGCCTGATGGCTTTGGCCGATCGCACGGGTTTTGCGGCCAAGACGATCCAGATCATGGACGGCAGCAAACGCAGCCGGCACTCCAACGCCTTCTTTACGGGCTTTGGCTCCTTCCGCCGCATCGTGTTGTTCGACACGCTGGTCGAGCAGCTCGAGGCCGAGCAGCTGGAAGCCGTGCTCGCCCACGAGATCGGGCACTATCGCTGCGGCCACATCCCCAAGCGCCTGATCTGGGCCGCCGCCAGCCTCTTTGCCATGTTTGCGGTGCTCGGCTGGCTGCTGGGGCAACCGTGGTTCGTCGAAGCCTTCGGCTTTGCCTACGCTGAGGGCGTGCTCGGGCCGACGCTGCTGATGGTCGGCCTGCTGAGCGGTCTGGTGACGTTCTGGTTCAATCCGCTTTCCAACCAGATGTCGCGCAAGCACGAGTATGAGGCCGACGCCTTTGCGCGCAACGCGATGGAAAACCGGCCCGGGCCGTTGATCGGCGCCCTGCGTGCGCTTACCTCCAAGAACCTGAGCAACCTGACTCCGCACCCGCTCTATAGCGCTTTTTACTACTCGCACCCGACCCTGATGGAGCGTGAGCGCGCGCTGCAGAACGCCTAGCACTCCCGTTCATGCGGCTCGCGGCCATCCTGTGCGGGCTTTGTTGCCTGGTGGTGCTCGCTTCGGCGGGGCGCGTTCGCGTGGCGACCTACAACGTCAAGAACTACCTCGTGACCGACCGCATGGTCGATGGGGAATGGCGCTTTGACTATCCCAAGCCGGCGGCGGAAGTCGAAGCCTTGCGGGCGGTGATCCGCGAAGTCAGGCCCGATGTGCTGGCCCTGCAGGAAGTCGGCCCCGGTTATCTGGCCGAGTTGCAGCGCGATCTGGCGGCCGAAGGTCTGGACTTCCCCTTTGCCTTTCAACTGCAGGCCGACGACCCGACCCGTTGCGTTGCGGTGCTGGCCCGGGTGCCGGTGGTGGAGGTGCGCGAACACCGTGACCTGACGCTGCGCTACTTCGACGAGGACGTGCCGGTGAAGCGTGGGCTGCTGGAGGTCGAGCTGCTGACCGATCACGTGTCCTGGCACCTCTTTACCTTTCACCTCAAGAGCCGCTTGACCGAAGACGCCCGCGATCCGGACTCCGTACAGCGTCGCGCCGGTGAGGCCGAGGCGATCGCCGCCCATCTGCGGGAACGCTGGCCGGACGGGCAGGGGAGATTTGTGCTGATGGGGGACGCGAACGATGCTTACCGCAGCCCGGCGCTGGAACACCTGAGCGGCGATCCGCGGGCGCCTTTGGCGGAGGTGTGGCCGGCCGCGGATTCCCGGGGGGAGCGCTGGACCTATTACTCGGGGTGGTCCGACCGCTACGAACGCATTGACTATGTGCTGGTTGCGCCGCGGCTTACCCCTTGGGTGGCGGAAGGGCAGGGCACGATCTTTGATGGCCCGGAGGCGCTGCGGGCGAGCGATCACCGGCTGGTCTATATCGACCTGTTTTTTCCGGAAGCAGCGCCTCAGCTTGAAAACGCGCCCGAAATTACCGATGACTAACAGCTATGGGCGCTTCCAGCCAGCCACCCGTTGAGCCGCCACCCGAACGCACCAGCACCCGGCAGACGGCCACGCCGCCGCCGCAGGCCGAGCGGGCGGTCAGCATTCTGCGCATCTCCAAAGCCACGCAATACTCGTTATGGGGCATTGGTGCGGCCTGGCGGGAAGAAGCGTCCTTTCGCTTCGAGGTCATCCTCGGCCTGATCCTGTTTCCGGCTGCGGTGATCCTGCCCATGAGCATCACCTACAAGGCGATCCTGTTTGCCAGCATGTTCATGGTGCTCGCGATGGAGTGCATCAACAGCGCGCTCGAGGCTTGCATCGACTACGTGTCGCTGGAGCGGCACCCCCTGGCGAAGCGCGCCAAGGACCTGGGCAGCGCCGCCGTGTTTTTTACACTTGTCAACTGCGGTTTTATGTGGGGCTTTGCCATTTGGGACCATTGGCAGGCCTGGTTTTGAGCCGTCCGCGGGCATTTGACGACCTTCTGTCCCGCAAGGCTCGACCTCGGGCCGGAGATGAGTAAATTACAATTGTGACGTTCTCCCCCGTTTTTGACCTGCGGCCGATGCAGGCGCTGGAGTTTGACTGGCGCCAGGCTGCGATGGGTCTGCTGGAACGCATCCCGACGACGTTGTGGGAGCGTCAGGCACGCGCGTGGCTGGACGCTCACTGCAATGAGCCGTGGATTCTGGCGTGTTCCGGCGGGGCGGATTCGCTGGCGCTGCTGCTGCTGGTCTGGGCGGCGTATCCAGAGGCAAGGGAACAATTGCATGTGGTGACCTACAACCACGGCGCGCGACCCGAAGCCGAGGAGGAGACGATTTTTGTGCGCGGGGTGGCGGCCTCGCTGGGCGTCAAGGCCCTGACGAATCACGAGGTGCCGGTGTGGCCCGATACGCCGCGGGAGCGCCAGTTGCGCAAGGTGCGGCTCGACTTTCTGCGCGCCGTGGCGGCGACTTACGCCTCCCGCACGTTATTGCAAGGGCATCAGGCCGACGACGTGATCGAGAGCTTTTTGCTGCGGGCCGGGCGAGGCAGCAGCCTGCGCGCGCTGACCGCGCCGCGCCCGGTGGAACATTTTGGCCACCACCCGAGCCACGTGCGCCCCCTGCTTTCCGTCGCGCGCGACCGCCTGCGCGCCTGCCTGCAGGAGTTGAACGTATCGTGGCAGGAGGACGGCAGCAACGCAGACCCGCGCTACCGGCGCAACCGGGTGCGTCAAGACGTGGTGCCCGCTTGGCGGCAAGCCGTGCCGCACGAGCCCCTGATGGGGGTGCTCGCGATTCGCGAAGAGCTGGAAGACGCCGAGTCTGTGGTCGAGACGGCGCTGGATGCCCTGCCGGTCGACTATGCGGCGTCGACGCTCAGCGCCCGGGCCTTTTCCGCGCAACCTGCCTTGCGCCGCTGGGCCCTGCAACGCTGGTTGCACCGTCAGGGTTTGGCCGAACACGTGAACCGCAATGCCCGCGCGCACCTGCTGGAAGCCTGGATCAAGCCGGCGGTGAACGAAGTGAGCTACGGTGGCGTCACGCTGAGGGTGGGCCACGGGACGATTGAACGCCTCGATGCGCAACCGGCGCCAACCGCCGTGCAACTGCCGCGCGTGACGCTGTTCCCCGGCGCGACCTGCTTTTGGCCGGACGGGCGCGTCCTGCAAGTCTGCCGCACGCACGTAGATGAGGCGCTGTGGCAACGCTTTCGCAAAAATGACGTGGATGTGAAACGCGAAGCGTGGCTGCGGTGTTCAAATCTGAACTACGTGCAGGTGCGCCCTTGGCAGCCAGGTGATGCTTACCAACCGTTGGGAGCACCCGGCCGGCGCAAACTTCAGGACCTTTTTACCGATCGGAAGATCCCCGAGGTTGAAAGACACCAACTTCCGGTCATTCTCAATGAACAACTTGACGTCATTTGGGTCGCTGGTGTGCCACCTGCTCATGAGTTACGCCTGCGACCTGAAGATGATTGGGCTCTAAAATTGACTTACAGCCCGAGCTTAGCTGAATATAATACTTTTTCCCATGCCCGAGAATCCGAACAATCAACGGAATAAGCCACTGCGTGGGGGCGGACAGTTCAAGATGCTCACCATCTGGATCATGGTGATCGGCTTGATCGTTAGCCTGTTGTACTACACGAACCAGTCTAACTACTCCGACCCCAAGAAGCTCACCATCAACGAGGTGGTGAAGTATGCGCAGCAGGAAAACAGCCCCATCCAGAAGGGCACGCTGCGACCCCAGCCGTCCAACGGCTACATGTGGCACGAAATCACCGGTACGTGGGAGGAGGAAGGGCAGGAACCGCGGCCCTTCCGTGCAAGCGGCCAGTTGACCGAAAACAACCTCGCCGCCCTGCAGTCCACGAACCTTTTCCAGGAAGAAGCGCCGAACAACCTGCTCAGCTCGTTGCTCGGTTTCCTGCCGTTGCTGCTGTTCGTCGTTCTACTCTACTTCCTCTTCGTGCGGCAGATCCGCCAGGCCGGGCGCGGCGCCATGAGCTTTGGCAAGAGCCGGGCCCGTATGCTGACGCGTGACCGCGAGAAGATCACGTTCAAGGACGTGGCCGGCTGCGACGAAGCGAAGGAAGAAGTGGCTGAAGTGGTTGAGTTTCTGAAGGATCCGAAGAAATTCCAGCGCATCGGCGGTCGCATCCCCAAGGGTGCCCTGCTGGTCGGCCCTCCCGGCACCGGTAAGACGCTGCTGGCCCGCGCCGTCGCTGGCGAGGCCGATGTGCCGTTCTTCAGCATCAGCGGTTCGGACTTTGTGGAAATGTTCGTCGGTGTCGGTGCCGCCCGCGTGCGCGACATGTTCGAACAGGGCCGCAAGAACGCGCCCTGCATTATCTTTATCGACGAAATCGACGCCGTCGGTCGCCAGCGTGGCGCCGGTCTCGGCGGCGGCAACGACGAGCGCGAGCAGACCCTCAACTCGCTGCTGGTCGAGATGGACGGCTTCGACGGGCATGAAGGCGTCATCATCATGGCCGCCACCAACCGCCCCGACGTGCTCGACAACGCCTTGATGCGCCCCGGCCGTTTCGACCGCCAGATCGTGATCGACCTGCCGGACCTCAACGGCCGCGAGGAAATCCTGCGCGTGCACGCCAAGAAGATCAAGCTGTCCAGCTCGGTCAACCTGGCCGAAGTCTCGCGCGGCACCCCGGGCTTCTCCGGCGCCGATCTCGCCAATTTGCTCAACGAGAGCGCCCTGCTGGCCGCCCGCCGCAACAAGAGCGAGGTTGACCGGCTGGATATCGACGACGCGCGCGATAAGATCGCCTACGGCCGCGAGCGCCGCAAGCTGATGGACGACGAGGACAAACGCATTACCGCCTATCACGAGGCGGGCCACGCCCTCGTTCAGGCGCTGCTCGACGACCGCAAGCTGAAGTTGCACAAGGTGACCATCATCCCGCGTGGCCGCGCCCTTGGCCTGACCATTGCGGCCCCGGTAAAGGACATCCTCGGCTACTCCCGCCGCGAGCTGATCAATCAGATCTGCTTCGCCATGGGCGGTCGCATCGGCGAAGAAGTCGAAACGGGCGATTACTCCAACGGCGCCGCCATGGACATCAAGCAGGCGACCAAGATCGCGCGTCACATGGTGTGCGACTGGGGCATGAGCGACCTCGGCCCGATTGCCTACGGCGAGAATCAGGACCAGGTCTTCCTTGCCCGCGAGATCACGCGCAACCAGAACTATAGCGAGGAAACCGCCAAGCGCATCGACGTCGCGATCCACGAGATTATTTCCCAGCAATACGATCGGGCGAAGGAGCTGATCGAAGAGCATAAGGAAGCGCTCGAAAAGGTCGCCGACGCTCTGCTGAAGTATGAGACGGTGGAAGCCGTGCACGTGCATGAGATCATCAAATACGGTGAAATCCGCACGCCGGTGATGGCCCAGCACCACACCCCGCCGCCCAAGCAGGAAGAGCAAAAGAGCAAGCCGCCGAAGGCCAAGGAATCCGAAAAGGAAGATCCCGATCTGCCCGGCGCGGAACCCGCGCTCGCCTAAATCCCATCCCTTTCCAGCCCGGCCATGCGCCGGGCTTTTTTGTGCCCCGATTCAGGACATAGAAGAGCCGTCCCCGAGGGAAAGGGACGGCTCCGAGAAGAGGCCTGTCAGCAATAGAGACAGGGCCCTAAAGGTTAAACCTTAAAGTTGCGCAGGAGTTTCGCGATGCCGGGGCTGTAGTGCTTTTCGCCGCCGAGCACAATCTGGATGGCCTTGCGCAGTTCTTCGAGGCCGTAAGTCTTTTCCACATAGCCGTCGGCCCCGTAGCGCACCGCTAGGCGCAGGCTTTCGTTGTCGACGGTGCCGGTAAAGAGGATGATCTTGGTCTCCGGCAGCTTGCGGTGGAGCAAAGTGAGAATTTCCAACCCGTTGACCTCCGGCATGCGAATGTCGACGATCACCATATCCGGCTCCAGTTCCAGACAACGGCGCATGGCTTCAGCACCATCCTGGGAGTAGCCGAGATAGTCGATCTCCGGCATGGTCTTCACGTATTCAGCGAAGAGGTCGCAGAGCAGGGCTTCGTCTTCGATGAAATAGAGACGGGTTTTGGCCGTTGGGCTGTCGGCGGTATCGGTCATGGTTTCTCCAGTCGTGATTCCCCTTCTAGTGGGAAAGGTACCTCGTTAAATCGGCGGATTATCCTCGTTGATTAACCGGCAAATCAGCAATTTTCACCGATAGTATCGAGGTATAACCCTTATTCTAGTAACAGAATAATTGGAGTCAACGGCGTTAGAGGCAGCCTTCTTGATCCAGGGCTTCTCCACCCACCACCTTTGCGTCTTTACGCCTCCAACGGTATATTGGAAGGTATTTGCCCTTGCGGATATGCTTGTGCAATGCCTTGGCGTCCCGCTTTTGCATCATCAGCTCCTCCACACCCTCGGCCTGACAGTTGAGGATCTTGAGGTATCCCTTGTATTCGCGCGGATGACCGATAGCCCGACTCCAATCCGGGCTCGGCACGGATTCATTCTCGCGGGTGCGTCGTTCCATGACCAGGAAGCTATAGGGCAGTGCGCGCAGATCGATACCCAGCCACTTGCCGAACTGCGCCCAATGCCCTTCCGTAAAGGCCTCGACGGGCGCCCGTCCGAAATGGTGGCACCAGTGCCGGTTATTGTCCTCCGTCAACATGCCGCAGCCGGCTGAGTGGGTGCAGGGGGCGACGGGGCGGAAGTCGCGCATCAAGGCCTCGCGGATCTGAATCAGTGCGCGGCTTTCGTCGTAAGCGCCCGGCTCAACCCAGACGACCGCTTGCGCCTGGCTGGCGGCTTCGATCAAGCGCGCGCGTCCCGCGCCGTCCAGTTCGTTCATCACGTGCGAGACCAGTAACACACTTCCGGTCGCCGCCGCTGCCGCCGCGTCGGGGCTCAACTGGCGGATGGTAGGCAGCGGCTGGCCCGCCTCCTGGTATTGCCGGCGCACGCTCTCCTCCGCGTAGCGCATGGCGCGCGCCGAGCGATCACTCACGACCAGTTCGGTCCAGTCCGCCAAGCCTACATGTTGCAGCCAGCGCCGCAGCGCGACGCCCGACCCGCAACCCCAGTCCACGAGGGGCACCTGGCGGGGCGGCTGCCATTGGCGCAGCTGCAGTTCGCGCAGTACGGCATCCCATTTCCAACCGATGCGTTCGGCAAACGTCAGGTCGTAGGATGCGAGGTCGGCCTCGTCGTTCCAGTAATCGGCGTCGCCGGCGGTGCGTTCGAGGAAGCGGACGCGCAAGGCTTCCAGCCGGGCATAATCAAGCTCTTCCCAAGTCATCAGGCAAACATCTACAGGTCCACGCGCGGCAACGGTTCGTTCCGCTCCAGGCGATGCTTGCGTACACTGGTCTCGATCTGCAAGAGGCTTTCGCGCAGGATGTCGCCCATGCGCTCGCATTGCAGGAACTTGGTGTTCTGGTGAAAGTCGGCCAGCTCATTTTTCAGCTCGGTGACTTTCTCGGGCTTGGAAAGGATGTCTTGCCGCATGCAACGGATCAGGCGGCTCACGCGCTGGTGGGCCAGCTGGATGCGCCGGTAGATGACGGCCTGTTCCTCACGCTGATACTGGCGGGCGGTCTGGACGTTGAGCACGTTGGTGCAGAAGTTCACCAGGGGGTTGTTGTCCTTGAAAAACTGGGGCCGATAGAAGTTGAGGCGGCCGCTGTAGCTCTGCTGGTCGAAGTCCATCGCGCGGATGCGGATCTGTACCTCCTCGAAGTCGGGCGTCACGTCGAAGACGAAGTTGTAGCTGCGCATGTCGCCGAGCAAGCGCACGAAACAGCGCTCGTTGAACTTCACCAGCTCCTTGGCCAGGCGGATCTTCTTGAGGTGGTGGTCTCCCATCCAACGCTCGATGAAGACATCGCCGGGAATGCCGACCACGTGTTCTTCCACCAGCACCTCGTCCGCCACCAGATAGTGCATGCGGTTGGGCGTCAGCAAGTGCTCGAGCTCCAGCCCGTAGATGCGGGAGGCGTCGGCCTTCTTGATGTAATAGTAGTCCTGGTTGTCGTTGTAGGCGTTGACGACGCGGATGCGGAACGGATTGCTGTTGCCGAAAACACAGTAGTCCACGCGGTCGACATAGAGCTGCTCGACAAACGACATGTCGCCTTCGGTCTTGAGCATCGCGTAGATGGCGGTCAGGTGCTTGTCCAGGCGCTTCCACACCTCCGGTCGGTAGATGACGGTGCGCCAGAGCGTGTCCCGCATCATGTGGTCGTAGAGCGGCATCGACTCCTCCCACTCGGTCAGGCGGGAGTAGGAAACCGGTAGCTTGAAGGTGCGTCCGTATTGCTGCAGGTAGTCCTTCAGGCCAACCCCGACGGGGTAGATCGGTTTCTTTTTGGTGACGAGCTCCATGATAGGCAAGAGGTGTAACAAGCCAAACCATAGGGGTCAATGCGGTCGGCTTTTGACTCGCCAAAGGATGCGGCATTCCCAGTGTGGAAGCCATGTCAGCGCTGTCTCTCACGCTCTCCAGCCTCGCCGTCTGGCAGTCCAATCACATGCTGCAATCGGTCGCCGGCACCGTCCTGACGGGTTTTGGAGCCCTGCTGCTGGTGGTGATCCCTGTCTGGTTTGGCTACAGTCTCGCCAAGCTGCGCCAACACCATTGGTCGCACACGTTCTGGACGCTGATGGTAGTTTTTCCGGGTATCCTGCTGTTTCTCTTCGTATTCGGCTCGGGCATTGCCGGCTGGTATACGGTGCAGGAACAACGGGAGTGGCTGGACCTACAGGCGCGCAGCGGCGAGGATTTGCTGGAAGGGCGGGTCACGAGTGCGGATGGCCAGGTGAAGCTGCAGGTGCCCCCGGGGTATTACTTGTGGAGCGGCGATCCGGCGGCGTCACTGGAATTGAAGCTGGCGACGCCGGCGATCGACGTGGCGCTCGTTCCCGTCGCGCGGGCGGAAGTCGGGATGGATTTGCAGAGTTTTGCCGATGCGCAACTGGCGCGCTACCAGGAGGGGTTGCGCCGGCTCGAGCCCATGCGCCGCGAGCAGCGCACCATCGATGGACACCCGGCGGTGGTGCAACGCCTCCTGGCGGGTAGAGAACGTCAGGAGCTGCTGGTCTTGCAGGCGGTGGTCGAAACGGAGCAGACCTACTATCAACTGGTGTTGCTGGCCTCTCCGTCGCTGCAAGCCAGCGCGCAGGAGCACTTCGACCAGCTGCTCGAGGGCTTCTCGCTGGTGGAGTGAGCGGCTCAGGTGCGATTCCGCCAGTAGTGCGGTTTGCGGCTGGTATGGGCCACCGCGATAATCCGGATCTTGTCTGGCACTAACTGATAGTGAATCACGAACGGAAAGCGTGCCAAAATAAAGCGGCGTAGCCCCAGGCGGCCCATTTGCCATGTTTCCGGGCGAGCTTGGATCATGCGGAGTGCTCGCCGGATCTCTACTTCGAGGTCACGTCCCAGTCCCACTTGCTGGGCTTCGTAATAGGCGATGGCGTTGGCAACTTCTTCTTCGGCAGCCGATATGATGCTGACGGGTAGATCGGACACGGTCGGAGATCTACTCGTATTTGGCGCGCAGTTGAGAAAGGACGGCAAAGGCATCCCGCTCCTCAACATCCCCGGACTTCACCGCTTCGAGTCTGGCTTTCAGCTCGTTATCCCATGCTCGGGCCAAGTCTGAACTGGGCGCATCGTCAAGACTGTGAATCAGGGCATGGGCCAGTGCCGCTCGTTCCTGAGAGGGCAGAGAAAATGCCGCCTTGCTCGCCTCTTCAAAGGTTGAAGCCATGATCTTGAATATGAGCGGCTCAGGGCTGGGCGTCAATCTTCCCAGCCTTGAGGTACTAGTGGCTCGCCGTGGTCCTGTTTGGCGTGGATCTCTTCGATGGCGGCCTGCATGCGCAGGTAGCGCTCGGCTGTCTCGGGGTGAGATGGATAGCGCGGGAGGTCGTTTGCGCTCCGCGGCGGATGCAGCAGCCCGACCCGGCGCCAGAACGGCAGTACGGCTTCCAGATCGTAGCCGCTTTGCGCGAGCAGGTAGAGGCTCAGGTAGTCGGCTTCGACCTCGAAGGCTTCGGATTGCCGCACCGCACCGATGATGCCCAGACCGTTGGGCGTGTAGATGTGGCCGAGTGCAAGTGCGGCGTCGGCCAGGGTGCCGGTGGCGTAGTTGAGCAGCGTCTTGCGCACGTGCTCCAGCATCAGGTGCGCAAGCTCGTGCGCGATAATGAAGCTCAGCTGCGCATCGGTGTCGCAAAAACGGATCATGCCGGCATGGACCTCGATCTGCGTGAAGGTCGCGCGGGCGTTGGCGTCTTCGCGCCAGTTGAGTTGCATCACGACGTCCACGATGGGCTGGGGGCGCACCTCGACCGTGAGGTGCTGCTCGCCGCGCTGGATTTCGAGGCTCGCGGGACGGTCGTCCGGCATGTGGGCGACGAGGTAGTTGAGCCCCTGCGCTCCGGCGGGCAGGGGCACGCCGTCGAGTGCGAGCAGGTAGTCGTCGGTCTGCAGGCCGGCGGCCGCGGCGGGGCTGCCCGGCGCGACGGCCCAGATGCGCAGGCCTTGCGGCGTGGGCCAAAGTTCGGCCGCCTGGGCCTGGAGGTGCTGGGGCATCAGCTCGGGGTGAAAGAGCAGCACCCCGATGCTGGGCCGGGTGGGCAGGACGTCGTAATAAACGCTGCCGGCCATGAGGGGGTAGGAGGCGCGGAACAGCTTCAGGCGCAGACGTTGCCATTCGTGCAGAAAGGCTTCGCGCTGGTAGGCGCTTTCGGTCTCGAGGGCGGCGGGGGCGATGTCGGGCGCGCGCAGGGTGGGGCCGATGCAGCCGCCGAGCAGCAGCAAGAGGGCGGGTGCGAGTTGAATCGCCCGCCGCTTACGTTGCATCGCGTTGCGCCGCGTGACGCCCCAAAGCATAACACCACAGCTTCGCATCGATGCGCTCACCCGCGCAAGCCAGCTCTTGCAAGCGCGGGAAAAGCTCCGCCAGCGGCCAGCGCAGCACCTCGATCCGTTCCTCGTCTTCGGGCGCCGGTTCGCCTTGACCGGTGATCACGACCTCGATCACGACGTTGCCCTCGTCGGTCAGGCCGGGGGAACTGAGGGCCAGCGGCCCGGTGGTGCGTATGGTGCCAGTGTAGCCGGTTTCCTCCTGCAATTCGCGCAAGGCGGCCGCTTCCCACGTTTCGCCATCGTCGAGCAGGCCAGCCGGAAATTCATACACATGCTGGCCCAGCGCCGGGCGAAACTGGCGCACGAGGATGACGTCGCGCGGCGCTTCCCGGGTCGTGGCGATGATGCAGACGCCGCCACCCGTATTGGGGCGGGTGACGTAGCTCCACTTCTTTTCCTGACCGTTACGGGTGTGGAAGACCTTCTCGCGAAGACTCAACCAAGGCGTTTCCGCGAGCGTGCGTTCCTCCATACCTGCCGGATCGAGAATAGGGGCGGACCGCCCTTACTCTTCGCTGTCTTCCTGACGGGAGACCTTGACGATCAGGCGACGGCCCTGGAATTCCTTGCCGTTGAGCGCCTCGATGGCTTTTTCGCCGTTTTCGGGCGGAGTGAGGTGGACGAAGCCGAACCCACGAAAGCGACCGCGGCGCTTGTCCATCACGAAATGGACTTCGGAGACCGTGCCGAATTCGGAGAAGAGCTCCTTCACTTCGCACTCCTGCACGCCATAGGCGAGATTGCCGACGTAGAGCGAAAGTGATTCAGCTGGTTCAGGTGCGGACGTTTGAGTGGCGGAAGGTTCAGGGATCCGAAGCTTCTTAATGCGGGAGCACACTTCGGATACTGACGGACGATGTGCGAGAACAGGCATAGGCTTTAAACCGGGTTGATAAACCGCCGAAACGTTGAGTGTGAAGATGATATGTTCCCGGTTCAGACGCAATCAAAAAAGAAGCTCGAGACGCCTTCGTAACGAAAACGCAATAAGCTCAGCAGCTTAGCCATGCAGGGCATAGCGCTGAAGGTGCTCGCGGAGGAAGGGAGCCGTGGGGGAATCCTGCTGCTGGAGCAGGCCGTTGAGCGCGCCCTGGTAGAGAATCTGGCCGCCGGCATCGCCGCCCGTGGGGCCGACCTCCACCACATAGTCGGCCTCCGCAATCAGGTCGAGGTGGTGTTCGATCACGACGACCGTGTGACCTTGGTCGACGAGCCTTTGTAACAGTTCGATCAGGCGCTCGCTGTCTCGCAGGTGCAGGCCGATGGTCGGCTCTTCGAGGATGTACAGGTTGCGCAGTTGCTGGTCGGCTCGTGGACGTTCGCCCGCGTAGCGTGCCAGCTCACTGACCAGCTTCACGCGTTGGGCCTCGCCGCCGCTGAGCGTGTTGCTGCTCTGGCCCAGCGTCAGGTAGCCGAGGCCGGTGTCGACCATCAGCTGCAGCATGGCTTGCAAGCGGCTGCTGAAGCTGAAGAATTCCGCTGCCTCCTCGAAATCCATCTCCAGGATCTCGCGGATGTTCTTGCCCTTCCACCGGATTTCCTCGAGCTCCGGCCCGTAGCGCCCGCCGTGGCAATCCTCGCAGTCGACATAGGTGTCGGGCATGAAGTTCATCTCCAGCTTCACCCGGCCCGCGCCTTTGCAGGTCTCGCAACGACCGCCCTTTGTATTGAAAGAAAACGTACTGGGGCCGTAGGCGTGTATGCGGGCTTCGGGTAGTTGACCGAAGTGCTCGCGAATGAGGTCGAACGCGCCGATGTAGGTCGCCGGGGTGGAGCGCGGCGTCTTGCCGATCGGGCTTTGGTCGACCTCGATCACCGCGCGGAACTTGTCCCCGAAGCGCAGACGCTTGAACGGGGGCAGTCCCGGCAGCGCCTTGCGCCCCTCGGCACCCGGGGCCAGTTCGCCCGGCAGGCGGTCGTTTTGCTGCTTGATCGCAGCCTCGACCGCGGGCTTGAGGGTGTCGCGGATGAGCGTGCTCTTGCCTGCGCCGGAAATGCCGCAGACCATGACCAGCCGGCTTTGCGGCAGGTGCAGGTCCTGGCCCTTCAGGTTGCGCAGGCGTGGCTCTTCCAGCACGATCCACTGGTCGGGGGCCGACTTGCGGCGCGGGTGGAACGGCTTGGGCAGCTCGCGGTATTGGCCGCGCAAGGGGTGGGCGATGCCGCGCTCGAGGTATTGCCCGGTGAGGGAGCGTTCTTCGCGGCTGATCTGGTCGAGCGTGCCCATCGCGAGCAGCTCGCCGCCGTGGTGACCGGCGCCGGGCCCCAGGTCGATGATGCAATCGGCGGCGCGCATGGTGTCCTCGTCGTGTTCGACCACCAGAAGCGTGTTGCCCTTGTCCTTCAGGCGACCCAGCGACTCGATCAGACGCTCGTTATCTCGCGCGTGCAGGCCGATCGAGGGTTCGTCCAGCACGTAGAGCACGCCGCTGAGGTTGCTGCCCAGCTGGGAGGCGAGCCGGATGCGCTGGGCTTCGCCGCCGCTGAGCGTCTGGGTCGAGCGGTCGAGGGTCAGGTATTCGAGGCCCACGGCATCCATGAACTGCAGGCGTTCCTGGATCTCCGGGCGCAAGTCGCGCAGGATGGCCTCACCGCGCTTGTCGACTTCGAGCTGCTGCAGGTTGGCGAGCAGCTGGCGGGGCGGCAGGTGCAGCAGCTGGGGCAAGTTGAACCGGCGCCGGTCACTCAGGTGCAGGTAGACGGCGCGGGCCTGGGCGTTCAAGCGTTCGCCGTGGCACGTGGGGCAGGGCTGGCCGTGCTCGAATTCGCCTTCTTCCACGTCCTCCCAGTCCTCGGAGGTGCCCATCCAGTCGTAGAGGTAGCCGTAGCCGCGACACGTCGGGCACCAGCCCTTGCTGCTGTTCCAGGAAAAGTGCTTGGGATCCAGCTCGGGAAAGGCTTCGCCGGTGACGGGATCCGTGCGCTGGGTGGAAAACCATGAGAGCAGGCTGCCGCTGGCGGTGGCGAGGAAGCACGCGCCCTTGCCCAGCCGCAAAGCCTCTTCGAGGGCGGCACTGGCGGTGGCGTCCTCGTCGCGCACCTCCAGCGCGTAGCCCTTGCCCTTGGGGCGAGCGGTGGCCACGACCACCTCGACATCGTGTTCGCGGTAGCGGTCGAGCTTCTGGAAGTCCGCGACCGGGGTCAGCGTGCCGTCGATGCGCAACATCGTGTAATCGTGGTCGCGCGCCCAGTTCGCCAGCGGCTGGTGGTGGCCCTTGCGGCCCCGGATGAGCGGCGCGCAGAGGTAGCAGACCTTCTGCCCTTCGGCCAGGCGCTCCTGCAGGTGTTGATCCAGGCGCTTGGTCAGGGCGTCGGGCGTCAGCGCGACCAGCGGCTCGCCCGTCGTGGGGCTGTGCTGGATGCCCAGGCGTGCGTAGAGCAGGCGCAAATATTGGGCGACCTCCGTGATCGTCGCGACGGTGCTCTTGCGGGTGCCGTGCGTCACGCGTTGTTCGATCGCGACCGTCGGCGGGATGCCGCGCAAGTCGTCCAGCTCGGGCCGGGGCAGTTGCTCCACATATTGGCGGGCCCAGGCAGACATCGACTCCATGAAGCGTCGCTGGCCTTCCGCGAACACGATGTCGAAGGCGAGCGACGACTTGCCGGAGCCGCTGACGCCCGTGACGACGGTCAGCGACCGGTGCGGGATGTCGAGCGTGAGGTTTTTGAGGTTGTGCTGGCGGGCGCCCTCGATCTCGAGCTGGCCGCTGCCGGCGCGGAAGGGCACCACCTTGCCATTGCCCAGGGGCTCGGGCGGGGGTTCGGCTACCAGCGCGGGCTTGTGGTGGGGTGCTTCGGCCATCGCCAGGGCCTCGCTCAGGAAGCCCGAGGTGGCGGTGTGGGCGCAGGAGAGCGCCTCGGGCGTGCCTTCAAACACGAGTTTGCCGCCCTCGGCTCCCGCCTCCGGCCCCAGCTCCACGATCCAGTCGGCGGCGGCCAGGACATCCGTCTGGTGCTCGATTACGATCAGGCTGTGTTCCTGACTCACGAGGCGCTGCAATACGCCGAGCAAGCGCCGGATGTCGTGGCGGTGCAGGCCGGTGGTCGGCTCGTCGAGCAGGATCAGGGCGTTCTGGCTCGTGCTCTCGAGCTGGCCGAGATACTTGACCAGTTTCAGGCGCTGGCTCTCGCCGCCGGAAAGGGTGTTGAGCGGCTGGCCGAGCATGAGGTAGCCGAGCCCGACCTCCTGCAGCAGGGCGAGCCGGCGCTTGATCTTGCCCTGCTTGGCGAAGACGATCAGGGCGTCGTCGACCGTCATCTCGAGCAGGTCGGCCACGCTGTGTCCCTGCCAGGTGATCTCGAGGATCTCGGGCTTGAAGCGGCGGCCTTCACAGACGGGGCACTCGACGAATATGTCGGCCATGAACTGCATTTCGATGCGCTCGTAGCCCAAGCCTTCGCAGTGGCTGCAGCGGCCCTCCCCGCTGTTGAAGGAAAAGTGGCTGGTGGTGAGGCCGTGCTGCTTGGCAGCCTCGGTGCGGGCGTAGAGGGTGCGGATGGGATCCCACGCGTCGACGAAGAGCACCGGATTGGAGCGCGGTGTACGCGAAACCGGCCCCTGGTCGATGCGCACCACTTCACTGAACCCGATGTCGCTCTCCAGCCGCTCGAGCTGGGCCGGATCTTCGGCGACACGTCCGTTCTGGTTGAGCCAGCCCTGGTAGAGCACGTTGTCGAGCAGCGTGGATTTGCCGGAACCGCTGACTCCACTGAGCACGACGAGGCGCTGCAGCGGCAGGTCGAGGTCGAGCCCTTGCAGGTTGTGCTTCGTCGCGCCGCGGATGTGCAGCCACGGTAGGTCTTCCGCCTCGCGGACGGGGCGGCGCTGCTCGGGCAGGGGGATGCGCTGTGCACCGGTGAGGTAGGCGGCGGTGATGGAGCCTTCCGCCTGGGCCAGTTCGCGGTGAGGGCCGAAGAAGGTGATTTCGCCGCCGGCCTTGCCCGGTTTGGGGCCGACTTCGAGCACGAGATCGGCCGCGCGCATGACGGATTCGTCGTGCTCGACCACCACCACCGTGTTGCCCTGATCGGTCAGGCGGCGCAGGATGCCGATCAGGCGGTCGATGTCGCGCGCGTGCAGGCCGATGGAGGGCTCGTCGAGCACGAAGAGCGTATCTACCAGCGCGGTGCCGAGGCAGGAAGTCAGGTTGACGCGTTGGGTCTCACCGCCGGAGAGGCTGCGCGAGCTGCGGTCGAGCGTCAGGTAGCCGAGGCCGACCTGGTCGAGGTAGCGCAAACGGGTCAGGATCGCCTGCAGCGCCAGGTCCACTTGTCGATCCCCTTCCGCGTGCTCGGCGACGTAGGCTTCCATCAGCTGTAGCAATTGACTGACGGGGAGCTGGTAGAGGTCGGGCAGCCGGTAGCCGCGCCACTTCCAGTTGAGCGCTTCCGGCTGCAGGCGCGTGCCGCCGCAGGACTTGCAGGTCATGTAGGCGCGGTATTTGGAGAGGAAGACGCGCACGTGCATCTTGTAGGTGTTGCTCTCCAGCCAACCGAAAAAGCGCCGTACGCCGTACCACGCGTGGGGCCATTCCTTGCCCGGGCTGCCGTAGTCGGGCTCGCCCTCCATCACAAACTGGCGGTGCGCCTCCGGCATGTCGCGCCACGGTATGTCGGTCGGGATGCCGCGCTTTTTGGCCGCGCGCATCAGGTCCCTCTGGCTTTCGCTGTAGACGGCGCCGCTGAAGGCCTTGATCGCGCCGTCCTCGATGCTGAGGTTGGTGTCCGGGATGACGAGGCGGTCGTCGATCTCGATCACGCGACCGAATCCGCGGCAGGTGGGGCAGGCGCCGATGGGGGAATTGAATGAAAAGAGGTTGGGCTGGGCCGGACGGAAGGATTCGCCGGTGATGGGCGACTGCAGGCCCTCCATGTATTTCGCGAGCTGCTGGCCGTCGTCACCAAGCAGATGGAGCGTGCCCTGCCCGAAGTGCAGCGCCGTTTGGGCGGATTCGATGAAGCGCGTCTGCTGGTCCTCCTTCAGCGTCAGGCGATCCTGCACCACCATCAACGTCGGGTCGTTGTCGAGGGGCAGGGCTTCCGCCGCCTGGGCCGGATCGTCCTGCAGACGGTGGAGCTGGCCGTCGATGAGGATGCGGGTGTAGCCTTGCGAGGAGAGGGAGCTCAGCACCTCCTTCCAGCTCAACTTGCCCAGCCGCTGCACCGCAAAGCAGAGCAACACGCGCTGGTGAGGGAAGCGGCGCAGGGCCTTTTCCCAAATGCTGGCGGGGTGGTCGCTCTCGATCCGTTCGCCGCTGGCCGGGTCGAAGAGCTGCGCCACGTGGTTGAACCACACCTTGAAGTAATCCGTCAGCTCGGTCATGGTGCCGACGGTGGAGCGGCTGGTCTTGACCGTGTTGGTTTGCTCGATCGCGATCGAGGGGCGGATGTTTTCGATCGTGTCCACCTCCGGTCGGTCCATGCGGTCCATGAACTGGCGCGCGTAGGGGCTGAAGGTCTCGACGTAGCGCCGCTGGCCCTCGGCGTGCAGGGTTTCGAACACCAGCGAGGACTTCCCGGCGCCGCTCAACCCCGTGACCACGATCAACCGCCCGAGCGGCAGATCGAGGTCGAAGTTCTTCAGGTTGTTCTGGCGCACCCCGCGCAGGCGGATGGCCGAAGGAGCGGCATCTTCCATAAACAAGTGAACAATCTATCACATGTCTGCCGGAAGTCTACGGCGATTTTCGGGGAAAGTGATGGACGCCCAGGAACGGCGGTTGAGCGGTCCGTATTTCGGCGGCAAAGGTACCCGTTTTGATGGGCGCGACGAAGCTACGCCGGCGGCCTATACAGGCATAACGACCCGTTTCCGTGGCTTCTACGGCCAAAACCCGCTGGATGGTTTGCCGCGTCGGTAGATCCTCGCTTGCCTCGTATTGGCGGGGAAGCTACCGTAGCCGTGAGAATGTCTTCGTTGATCGCATCGGGCCTGCCCTTCGTGTATTTCATGCTGGTGGCGTCGCTCACGCCCGGGCCGAATAATGTCATGCTGACCGCCAGCGGCATCAACTTCGGCTACAAGCGCACGCTGCCGCACATCCTGGGCGTTGTGGTGGGGTGTGCGCTGCTGCTGTTGCTGGTCGTGCTGGGGGTGGGGGCAGCCTACCACGCCTATCCGCCGCTGCAGCTCATCCTGAAAGTGCTGGGCTCGTGCTATCTCGTCTACTTGGCCTACCGCATCCTGACCGCCAGCGGCGTGGGCCTGAAGGAAGAGCGTGAGCATGCGTCCCGTCCCATCCGCTTTATCGAGGCGTTCGGTTTCCAGTTCATCAATCCCAAGGCGATCGTCTTTTTCATCACGGCGGTCAACATCCTGCCCGACGAGCGCTCACTATTCGAACGCTGCCTCATCGCGGTGATCGGCAGCTCACTGGTCTGTATGCTGTCGACCCACACCTGGACGTTCTTCGGCAAGCTGCTCGCGAAGCTCTTCCGCAACGACCGCACCCGGCTCATCGTCAACGTGTTGCTCGCCCTGCTCCTGCTCGCCACCATCCCGATGATGGTGCGTTGAGCTGGACTACCTGCCTTCCGTAGTCGCTTCGTTGTCGCGTCGGCGTGGAGTCGAGCCGCGTTCCAGCCAGTCGCCCTGGATCTGGGTGACGAAGGGAACTTTGGGGATGCCGGTCTGGCTGCGGTGCAGATTCGTCACGAGCAAGTCGACGGCCGCCATCCCGAGCAGAGTGGAGTTTTGCACGATGCCGCTGATGTTGCGGTAGAGCGGCTTTTCAAGCTCTAGGTCGAGGTCGGCATAGGCGATTTCAGTGCCCATCTCGATGCCCATCTCCTCGAAGATTTCCGGCATGCGCAGATCGGCGCTGAGGACGGCTTCGAGGCGATTCTGGTGGATCCAGTCCTTGACGACGGGCGCTTGCAGCACGGGGCGGATCAGCGGTTCGATCCGCTCGACCGGGTGGCTGGTGCGGAAGACGCGGTAGCCGGCCTGCCAGCGCTGATTGACCGTGAGGTCCATGTGTTCGCGCAGGCAAAGGCCGATGCGTCGGTAGCCGAGATCGACCAGGCGGCTCATCGCGGTCAGCACGGAGGAATAGTGGTCGTGCAGCACCCGGTTGATGCGGGGTGACGTCAGGGGGTCGCCGATGGTGACGGAGCAGAAGCGGTCCCAGTTCAAGTCCAGCGTCATCTCCCGGTTGGTCTGAGACAAGACGCGAAAGATGGGTGGGATGATGATGCCCTTGATGCCGCGATTCCAAAGGATGTCACTGAGGCGGCGACCACTCATGCGCGGCATTTCCAGCCAATACTCTTCGAGGTAATAGCCATAGGAGGCGGCGCGTTCGCAAGCGCCCTCCCAATAGGCGAATTCGGTGGGTGAATCGCGCCAGCCGCGCAGGGTCTCGCCGGTGGTCACGTAGGCCAGAGGAAAACCGTCGGCAGTCGGCTTTTTCCGGATCGCTTTCATGAATTGAGAGACTTCCGGGTTGGGCTGGTAGCCTACCTGGGCCGCGGCTTTCTTGACACGGTCGCGGGTTGCGGTGGAGATGCGGGGGTGATCCCGCAGGGCGAGCGAGACCGTCATCTTGGAGACACCTGCGACGTTCGCAACGTCTTGCAGGGAGGGTAGCTTTTTCATGGCGGGGTTTACGTAAACAAACAGTGTCGTGGCCAACACGCAAGCTAATCGTTCGGATGACGCCAGAAGCTCACTCCTGCTTCGGACGTTCAGTCCTTACCCCCCCAAGAAAACCCAACACCCTAGCTGTGTTTCGCCCTACTATGAAAACTACTCCCAGATTATTGCGATGGGCCACCGTCTCGGCATTGATCTTTGCCCCCTTGGTGCACGCCCAGACTTCTGCCGACAGCGATTCCTCTGATCCCGACCAACCGAACGAGAACGAAGTCTTTCTGCTTTCTCCCTTCGAAGTCTCCACCTCGGAAGACAACAATAGCTACACGGCCGCTTCGACTTTGGCTGGCAACCGCCTGAACACGCGCCTGAAGGACGTGGGCAGCGCCGTCTCCGTCGTGACCCCGCGCTTCCTGAAGGACGTGGGTGCTTCGGACAACTCCTCGCTGCTGGCCTATACGCTGGGCACGGAAGTGGGGGGCACGAACGGCAACTTTGCCGGGGTGGGAGACACGGCTTCCCTCAATGAAGACACGCTGCGTCCCAACGCCAATACCCGTGTGCGCGGCCTGGCTGCGGCCGACAATACCCGCGACTTTTTCCGCACGGAGATTCCATGGGATTCCTACAACGTCGATCGCGTGGACTTGCAACGCGGGCCCAATTCGATCCTGTTCGGGCAAGGCAGCCCGGCGGGCATCATCAACACCGGCCTGCGCGGCGCCAACTTCTACGACTCCGGCGAGGTGGAGTTGCGCCTGGACAATTACGGCAGCCAACGCGTCTCGCTGGACGTAAACCGCGAGCTTATCGACGATCAGGTGGCGTTGCGCATCAGTGCCCTGCGCGACGACGAGCAGTTCAAGCAGGATCCGGCCTACAACTTCGACCGTCGTATCTACGGTGCGATCCGCATTGAGCCCGAGCTGTTGAAACGCGGCCACGCGCACACGATCTTCAAGGCCAACGTCGAAACGGGCTCCATCGACAGCAACAATCCGCGTCAACTGCCGCCCACCGACACGATTACGCCGTGGTTTACGGAGCTGGACCAGGAGACTTACAACCCCTTCCAGCTGTGGGACCACCTTTCCGGTCGGGAGAATCATGGGCAGGAGCGTCCGGAATACGCCGCGCCGCTCTCCGGCCCCATCCCGTGGTACACGCCCTGGGTCGGCGGTTTCGGCACCCCCGCGGTGGAAGCCCAGCCGGTGGCCTTCTTCTCCGGCAGCGGCCAGTCCCTCTGGATTACGGAGGCCTCGCAGTCGCTGATCCCGCACGCGCTCGGCCCCGACGGTACGCCGGACGGCGGTTTCGCCTCCATGCCGCAACAGCGGATGCGCGGCATCAACACCACGTCCTTGTGGGCCGCGGAAGCCAACCTGCCGTATTCGCAGTCCGGTCTCTACAAGGACAACGTCATCACCGACCCGACGCTCTTCGATTTTTACAACAACCTGATCGACGGGGATACCAAGCACGAGTGGCAGGACTTCACGGTCTACAACCTGAGCCTCTCGCAGACGTTCTTCGACGATACGGTCGGTTTTGCGCTCGATTACAACAACGAGCACTACGAAAACGGTCAGCTGGCGCTGCTCGGGGGCAACGTTGCCCTGGGCATCGACTTTATGTCGGTCTTTGCCGACGGCACGCCGGATGCCGGCCTCAACGGCGGCGAGCCTTATTCCGACGGCACGCCGAACCCCAATGTGGGCCGGCCTTTCGTCTCCAGCAAGAATCAGGGTAACCACTCCTACGAGAGTGATCGAGAGGCCAAGCGTGCGACGGGCTTTATCAAGCACGACTTCACCAAGGACGGGGACAACTGGTTCTACCGCTTCCTCGGCACGCATACGATCACGGGCTTGCTGGCGGATGAAAGCCTGAACTCCGACACCCGGGTGTGGCAGCGCTACGGCATCTTTGACGATGCGGCCTACACGGAGCTGGAAGAACAGCCGCTGAGCACCAAGTTCGACCACGTGTGGATGACGCCGCAGTCGGTCGTCTATCTCGGGGATTCGCTGCTGGGGCGTTCCGCCTCCGGTGCCCACATCCCGAGCGTGAGCGGAGACATCGGCATGCAGAGCGGGCAGATCCGCTACTTCGACGATCATTGGAAGTGGTCCCTCGATCCCGCCGACCCGGACTATGTCGATCCGGGGGCGCCGTGGACCAACGGGTTCTACATCCCGGGCAATGCGGCTTCGGACGCCATGAATTCCACCCAGTCGGAGAACCCGGCCAACTACGTGGGCTGGACGACCTTCCCGCTGACGATTACCGATTCGGAGGAATCGGCGGCCAACCGGGACAAGCTGACCACCAGCGCCAGTCTGCGCAAGTCGGTCACGAAGTCGCAGGCGCTCGTCTGGCAAGGCAAGTTCCTCGAAGACTCCATCGTCGGGATCTACGGCTGGCGCAAGGACGTGAACAAGTCCTGGGCCTACGATACCAATACCTCCAGCAGCAACGGGGTGCACGGTCAGCTCGACCTCAGCCCGGACAGCTACCGCCTGCCGTATGAATACGATCGGGTGGAAGTCGAATCCCGCTCCTACAGCATCGTGGTGCACTTGACGGACCTGCCGTGGCTGCGCAAGGCCACGCAAAGGGTGCCGTTCGACTTCAGCGTCTTCTACAACGAGTCCTCCAACTTCAAGCCCGACGCCAGCCGCAAGGACATCTACGGCGAGCCGATCCCGTCTCCCGCCGGTGAGACGACGGACAAGGGCTTCATGATTTCGACCCGTGACGGTCGCTACTCGCTGCGGGTGACGCGCTACGAGACCGAGGTGACCAATGCCACCAGCACGGCCCTCAACGACCCGAACGCGATCGGCACCTGGATGCAGATGGGCGCAAACTTCGTCAACGTGTTCGAATACGACATCGGCGGCGGCGGTTTCGTCGCCAGCCCGGACGTGATCGGCACGGGCGACCCGCAGCGCTACAACTTCCGCAATGCGGACGGCACCTGGGATACCGAGGGCGAAGCGGCGGCGATCGCCGGTTTCCGCGAGTTCCAGCGTGCGGTGGACCCGCGCTTCTACGATGCCTGGGGCATGGACGTGCAGGGTTTCGGCGCGCCGACGCACGAGATCACCGCTTCGGCTCCAGCCGGTTTTACGGTGACGGAAGACAGCATCTCCCGCGGCTGGGAGTTTGAGTTGAACGCGCAACCGACCGACAACTGGCGTCTGGCGGTGAACGCCAGCCAGTCCGAAGCCTACCGTTACAACATCGGCGGGGCCAACATGATCGAGTTCATGAACCTGGTGGCGGACGCCGTCGCCGGGGATGCCGGTCAGCTGCACTACTGGTGGGGCACGGCGGACGTGCCGCGTGCGATCAACACCTGGTATGGTCCCTACATCGGAGCCCCGGGCAGCGACTGGATTTCCAAGAAGCTGCTGGAAGACACCAAGGTGCCGGAGCTGCGTGAATGGCGCGTGAACCTCGTCACGAACTACGACTTCACCGAGGGCCTGATCAAGGGTGTCAACGTCGGTGCGGGCATGCGCTACCAGAGCAGCGTCGTGATCGGCTTCCCGCCGAACGGCGATCCGTATGATCCGGCGGACAACAGCGTAGACCTCAGCAGCCCCTACAAGGGTCCGGCAGAGACCAACTACGACTTCTGGATCGGTTACACCCGTGACCTGACGGACAGCATCCGCTGGAACCTCCAGTTCAACGTCCGCAATGCGTTCAGCGACAACGAGCTGATCCCGATCACGGTGCAGCCGGATGGGACCCCGGCCGCTTACCGTATCGCCCCGCCGCGCACGTTCTTTGTCACGAGCCGCTTTGAGTTCTAGGGGAGGCTAACCTGTGCGTTAGTCAGACAGATTCGGCGTGGGCGCCCGCAACGTGAGCAGGCTGCCCACGCCTTGGGGAAGTGTGCACCTCCGGCTTTTCGGCCGGGGGTGCCTCGGCCCTGGAGGCGGTCCGACCGCTCATTCCGTTCAATCGCGTTATCTTGCTGGCCTCCACGGCCGGATGTCGCAGGATCAATGGCAGCCCCTGACGCCTTCTCTCAAACCCCGCGAGAGGCTGCCCCTTCAAGCTCCGCTTGCCACCCCCTTTCTATTCCCCCGCGACTGTCACTCCTGATCGAATCGAGTTATTTCGATGAAAAAGAAACCCCTCCTAAGCTTTTGGCAGCTCTGGAACATGAGCTTTGGCTATGTCGGCATTCAGTTCGGCTTTGCCCTGCAAAACGCGAACGTCAGCCGGATCTTCGAAACCCTCGGCGCCAGCGTCGACGAGATCCCCATCCTCTGGATCGCCGGCCCGGTGACGGGGCTGCTCGTGCAACCCATCATCGGTTACATGAGCGACAAGACGTGGAACCGCCTGGGCCGCCGCAAACCCTACTTTCTCGTGGGCGCGATCCTTGCCTCGCTGGCGCTGCTCATGATGCCCAATTCGCCCACGCTCTGGTTTGCCGCGGGCATGCTCTGGATCATGGACGCCTCGATCAACGTCACGATGGAGCCCATGCGGGCATTCGTCGGCGATATGCTGCCCAATGAGCAACGGACCGCGGGATTTGCGGTGCAGACCTTTTTCATCGGCGCGAGCTCCGTCATCGGCTCACTCATGCCGTATTTACTGACCAACGTCTTCGGCATCGCCAATACGGCCCCGGAAGGGCACGTGCCGGACTCGGTCAAATGGTCCTTCATCCTGGGCGGGGTCGTCTATCTGCTCGCCGTACTGTGGACGATCTTCAGCGTGCGGGAATACTCGCCCGAAGAGCAACAGGCCTTCCATGGCGAGGAGGATGCCGAGAGCGATGCGCCCGACCATGCGGATGCGATCGTGCTGTCGCCGCGCGACTATTATCTCAAGGGTGGGCTCGCCTTGCTCGGCGGCCTCGCGCTCACCATGGCGGTGTGGGAGCTGAGCTGGGACAAGGGACTCTACATCCTGTCGTTCGGTGCCTGCGGCTACGGGCTGTTGCAGCTGGTGGCGGCGCTTTTTTATGGTCGGGGCAAGAAGCGGGGGCTGGTGGAGCTGATGCACGACCTCAACAACATGCCGAGCGCCATGCGTCAGCTCTCGCTTGCGCAGATGTTCACGTGGTTTGCGCTCTTCGCCTTCTTTATCTACTCGACGGCCGCGGTCACGAGTCACCACTACGGCAGCACCGATCCACGCTCGGAGCTTTATAACCAGGGCGCCAACTGGGTCGGCGTGCTCATGTCGGTCTACAACGGCGTGGCGGCGCTCGTGGCCTTTCTGCTTCCGGCGATGGCACGCCGCACCAGCCGCGTGAAAACCCATATGGTCTGCCTGGTCGTCGGCGGTCTGGGGCTGATCTCCATGTATCTGTTCCGCCAACCCGGTCTGCTCATCGTCTCGATGATCGGCCTCGGGGTCGCCTGGGCCAGCCTGCTTACGATGCCGTATGCGATCCTCAGCAGCGTGGTACCCTACCGCAAGATGGGCGTCTACATGGGCATGTTCAATTTCTTCATCGTCATCCCGCAGATTCTGGCTGCGGCGATTCTGGGCCTGGTGGTCCGTACGCTATTCCACGGGCACGCGATCTTCGCCCTGGTGCTCGGCGGGATTTCCATGATCATCGCCGCCCTGCTGATGCTGCGGGTGCAAGACGAACAACCGGTCAGCAAATCCGACCCTGAAACCAGTGCGGAGGCCACCTTCTCCGATGCCCTCGAACAACCGACCCCATGAGAAATACCCTCTTGCCCTTTTTCCGCACCGAAGTTTCCTGCCTGGTCGCCGCCCTGATGCTGCTGACGGGCGCGTGTCACGCGACGCCCGATGTGGGCGCGGACCTGCCCTGGACCACTTACGAAGCCGAGGCGATGCAAACCGACGGCCAGGTGTTGGGGCCTGCCTATGGCCCGCATACCCTCGAGAGCGAGTCCTCTCACCAGCGCGCGGTGCGGCTGCATGAAGAGGGGGCGTACGTGGCGTTTATCGCCCAAGAGGCGGCCAACGCGCTCATCGTGCGGTTCAGCTTGCCGGACGCGCCCGAAGGCGGCGGCACCGCCACCACGTTGCGCCTGTCGATCAACGGAAAGGCTGTGCGCGCGCTCGAGCTCAGCTCCCGCAACGCGTGGCTCTACGGCGACTATCCCTTTTCCAATGATCCGGCGCAGGGCAAGCCGCGCAATTTCTACGATGAAGCGCGCGTGAAGGGCCTGCAGATCGCGGCCGGTGACACTGTGCGCCTAGAGAAGACGAGCGCCGACGGCGTCGCCTGCACGGTCGATCTGGTGGACATCGAGCCGGTGCCGGCGGCGCTCTCCGCCCCGGACGATGCGCTCTCGCTCGAAGATTTCGGCGCGGTGGGCGATGGGCAGACCGACGCCACCGAGGCGTTGAAAACCGCGGTGGAAGCGGCGCAAGAGCAAGGCCGACCGGTCTGGGTTCCCGCAGGGGATTACAGGATCACGGGCGACATCGTAGTGCCGTCGGCGGTCACGATCCAGGGCGCCGGCATGTGGCATACCACCTTCGTGGGCAATCCCGAGCTTTACGACCAGGCGGACCGGCGGGTGCGCTTCAAGCTGCAGGGCAAGGACATCCGTCTTGCGGACTTCGCGATCGTGGGCGCGCTCAACTACCGCAACGATCAGGAGCCGAACGATGGGGTCATCGGTTCGATCTGCCAGAACGCGACGATCTCGCGCCTCTGGATCGAGCATACCAAGGTGGGCGTCTGGATCTACAACGGCGTGGGCCTCAAGATCGAGGGTTGTCGCTTTCGCAACATGCTTGCCGACGGGGTGAACCTCTGTGTGGGCAGCAAGGACAATTTGGTGGAAAACTGCAGTGCGCGCGGCACGGGCGACGATTGCTTCGCCATCTGGCCGGCGGCTTCCGACCAGGGCTATATCGACGAAAATGTCGTGCCCGGGAACAACGTGATCCGCCGCTGCACCGGCCAGTTGACCTTTCTGGCCAACGGGGCCTCGGTCTACGGCGGCGCCAACAACCGGGTGGAAGACTGCCTTTTCACCGACATCGGGACGGGGTGCGGCATCCTGATCAGTACGACGTTCCCGACCTCGGATGAAGCACGCGGCATCGATAACAATTTCAGCGGCACCACGGTGGTAGAGCATTGCCGGCTCGTGCGCTGTGGCGGCTACGACCACGCCTGGGCCTGGCGCGGCTCCTTCCAGATCTGCATGGACCGCCGCAGTATCTCGGGCCTCGAGATCCGCGAGGTCGACATCCGGGACAGCTTTTCCGGCGGTCTGACCGTCGTCGGCCCGGGCAGCCAGCACGGCGAAGGCACGCTATCCGACTCCAGCTTGCGGCAGGTGCGGGTGCAGGGTGTCGGGCTGGGCGCGAAGGACAGCCACGACCTCTTCATTCGCGAAGATGCGCGGGGTGGACTGACGCTGATCGACTGTCAGCTGGACGCTGTCGCGAATGCCTCCGAACATTTTGACGTCGAGCGCAAATAGGCGGTTCTGGCGGTTGGATTTGCCCTTGGGATGCGGCCCGGAGTTGTGGACTCCGGGCTGTTTTTTTACCCGCCGAATGTGCTGGAGCCGGCAGGGAGGCGACCGCAAAAAAAAGCCCCCGCTCATAATGCTACGGAGGCTGAGGGCAAAGCTGGAGGGAAGGAGGGTTAACCCAACGGCACGGTCACCGGCCTTCCGGGCAGGCATTTCAGCGTGACGCCGCACACGAAAAACGGGATTGGCTGTGCATTGTCCTCCGCGGCGGTAGCGGTCAATCCATCCCGCGTCATGCTCAAGTCCAGACGTTGGCCGCGCCAGCAGACACTGAATGAGATTGCCTGCCAATGCGTCGGCAAGTGCGGCTGGCAATGCACCCCATCTTCGCGCAGTCGGATGCCCGCAAAGCCTTCGGTCGCGACCATCCAGGCCCCGCCGTTGGCGGCAGGGTGGGTGCCGCCGATATAGAGCGGCCCGACAAACTGCTTGGACTTGCCGGTGAGGTCGATCGTGGCGGTCTTGAGGAAGTATTCGTAAGCGTAATCGACGTTGCCCGTGTCGAGCGCCGACAGCCCGTAGGCACAGGCGCTGAGGCTGGACCCATGCTCCGTGCGCGGCTCATAGAACGCCCAGTTGGCCCGCTTGATGGCCACGCTGAACGCGTCGCGCATCAGTGCCAGCAACAGCACGACGTCAGCCTGTTTCAGGATCTGGGTGGTGGTCGCCAGGCCGCTGCCGCCGCCCAGGTATTCATGCGGATCGAGCAGGCGGGATTTGAGGGCCTCCAGGCTGCAGTTCTCGAGCTGTAGATAGCCGTCGAACTGCTCGATTACGCCGGTTTCAGGGTCGGGTGTCGGACAGTACAGCCGGGCGGAAAAGTCACGCAGCCGCTCGATTTCTTCCGGGCTGGCATCGCAGGTTTCGAGCAGCTGGGCAAAGCGCTGCGGGTCACTTGCCTCGAGACGGCCGGTGGCGGTCAAGAGGCTCTGGAGCGCGGCGGCGACCATGTAGTTGGTGTAGGCGTTGTTGTGGACGCGCTCGTGGTATTCGTCCGGCCCCGTCACATCGAGCAGCACATAGTGCGACTGGTCGCTCTTGAGGTGCGCGTAGGAGAAGAAAAAGCGGGCGCACTCCAGCATCACCTGCCAGCCACCGTCCCAGAGGAATGCGAGGTCGCCGGTCACCTGCACGTAGCGCCAGAAGGCCCAGGCGATGTCCGCGCTGATGTGGATTTGCTTGTCGCGGAAATACGTGCGGGTGGGCCGCCCGGTGAAGACATCCGTCACGTTGAAAAGCGTGCAGGCCTCGTGCCCGGCGTCCTGACTCTCCCACGCGTAAAAGGCCCCCGCGTAGCCATACTCGCGGGCCTTCGCCTGGGCGCCCGGCAGGGCGTGCACGCGGTAGCGCAGGAGGTTACGCGCCAGCTCGGGAAACGTAGCCAGAAAGAAGGGCAGCATGAAGATCTCCGTGTCCCAGAAAACAGCGCCTTTGTAGACCTGGCCCGACAGCGCACGCGCCGGGATGGAAAGCGACTCGGCATGAAAGGGCGCGGCGGAGAGCAGCTGGTAGAGGCTGTAACGCAGGGCCTTCTGCGCTTCCGTATCGCCCTCGATCTGGACGTCGGCCTGCTGCCAGCGCGCCTCCCACGTATCGAGATGATCCTGCCGAACAGCCTCGTAACCCCGGGCTGCTGCGCGTTGGACATGTGCGTTCGCCGCTTGGTCGACAGGTCCGGTGCGGTGCTCGACGCTATGGTAGACGGCACAGAACGTTTGCAGCTCGAGTTGCAGCGCACCGTCGCTCTGTAGCGTCCAGCTGCGCCGAGAGTCCTTCACCGTTTCCGGGGTCTCCGCCACATCTCCGCTCAAGCAGGCGACTTGAGCCACTGCCACACGATGGCCGGCTTCTGCCGTGTCGCCACGGAGCAGGATGCAGTCGCCTGCGTGCGAGGCCTCGAGGTGCGGCAAGTGGGGCCCGTTCAAGTCCCAGATCGCGGGATCGATGCCGGTTTGGAGCGTCACTTCCGCCGGGCCGTCGACGGCCACGGTGTAGCGCATCGCCATGAGATGGACCTCGTGAGCGGAAAGGAAGCGCTCCGCCGCGACGGTGACGGTGACGCCGTCCAGCTGGTATTGCGTCTCGCGGCGGTGCAGAGCGCCGCGCAGGTCCAGCGTCTGCCGGTGGGCGATCGGGGTCATCTCCAGCGGGTCCAGCCAACGGCCATTGAGGCGCACGCGGGTATGGAGTCCGTTCGGTGCGTTCACCGGTTCACGCCATGCGTCGCCTACTTGGTCGAAAACGCCCGGCAGCAGCACGCCCACCCGTTCGTCGGGGCCGAACTCTTCCAGGGTCCCCCGGTAGCCCATATGGCCATTGCCGAGCAGGAAGCGGTTGCCGTGTTCGGTGATTGCATCGGGATTCCAGTCCTCTGCGTTGAGCGTCCACGCTGGATCCGTCATCGTGTGGGTGGGAGTCTTCATCAAGGGATAGGTAGGGTAGGGCTTGGGCGATTCGGATCGGCGGCTATACCGTGGCGCGGTGACTGAGGGCTTGTGCATCCAGCTGCAGGAAGTCGCGGGCGGTCCAGGTCGCCTGGGGGAGAAATTCGGGGCTGCCGATGCCGAAACAGCGCATGCCGGCCGCGAGCGCGCCTTGCACGCCGGAGGGGGCGTCCTCGAAGACGATGCAGGCTTCGGATCGCTCGCCGAGGCGTTCGGCCGCCAGCAGAAAGATCTGCGGGTCTGGCTTGGCCCGCTCGATGTCGTGGCCCGTCACGACGGTATCGAAGTAGGGCTCCAGGCCGAGGTTCGACAGCACGAGCGGGGCGTTTTTGCTGGAAGAGCACAAGGCGGTTTTCAGGTCGAGCGCCCGCGCCTGCTGCAGAAACGCGACCGCTCCGGGGATGACATCCGCCTCACCGATGCCCTGAAGCAGCTCCACGTAATAGGCATTCTTGCGGCTGGCCAGGGCGTGCTTTTGGTCTTCGGGGAGCGTGACACCGTTGTGCCGCAGGATGACCTCGAGCGATGCCATCCGCGGCACACCCCGGCACGCATCGTTTACCTCTTCGTCGAACGCCCAGCCTTGCTCATCGGCCAGCTTTTTCCAACCGAGGTAGTGGTAACGGTCCGTGTTGACGATGACCCCGTCCAGGTCGAAGAGAAAGGCATTGGTGGAGTAGTGCATCTTATTGTAGGGCACTGCATAGCGGCCTCCGTCACCGGATCGCGAAACCCCTCTTGGTTTACGTAAACGGGTGCTGGCTCGGGCAGGGGACGTCGAGGGGCGCCCAAAGCGAGCGCTTCAGCCTGCGAAACGGAATTCCGGACATTCTCTTTTGCACTCGCGAGCGGGTAGGGTAGATTCGCGGTGCATGAAGCTCGCATTGGCCTTTATCGATCTCGACGACACGTTGCTGGGCAACGACAAGCGCATCTCGGCGGAGAACCGGCAGGCCTTGCGCCGGCTGCAGGAAGCCGGGGTGCACCCCGTGCTCGCCTCGGGGCGCCACATCAAGAGCATGCGCCAGATCGCGACCGAATTGCCGGAGATCGAGTGGCTGATCTCAATGCAAGGCGGCCTCGTGACCGATACGACGGGCGAGAATGTGTTGTTCGAAGCGCTGCTGCCGAAGAACACCGTGCGGCAGGTCGTCGACCTGGGCGTGGACCGCGGCTATACGGTGATGATCTACAGCCGCGAACACATTTTTGCCAACCCGGCAGGGGCCTACGTCGAGCTCTACACCCGCCTCTCCGGTCATCGGCCCACGGTGCTCAACCCCTACGAACTGGTGCGCGAAGACGTTTTCAAGGTGCTCTGGCTGGAGCAGGAAGACCGCATCGCCGCCGTGGCAGACATGGTCGAGTTGGCGCAGCTGGACGCCTATCTCGTGCGCACGCAGGACGAGATTTTCGAGTTCATGCCCAAGCACGCCAACAAGGGCGCCGCAGCGGCCGCCCTGGCCCAACACCTGGGCGTAGCGCCGGAAGCATGCGTGGCCTTTGGCGACGGCAACAACGACGTACCCATGCTCGAATGGGCCGGCGAATCCGTCGCCATGGACCACGGCTGGCAAGACGCCAAAACCGCCGCCCGCCACGTCACCCCCGCCGGAGATCCCAACAGCGCCTTCGCCCGCGGCGTGGAACTGTTGCTGGGATCGTGACTGCTCTGGCAGGGGGGCACTCGGTGAGGCGTCACCGGCCTTTGATCGATCCAGATGAATGGAACATCGTTTTCCACCACGAAACAGATGTCGACGATGCTAAGTCTGTTGCCAGTAAACGGCTCGACCATCTCAAGATGATCCTTGAAAAATTGAGTCGTGGGCTCGCGCCCTCAATCGAGTGAGACCCATGCGGGAGGTGCGGCGAAGTTTTTCAATGTCGAGAGATTCGCAGCGGATGTGGAGCTTCTAGACCCAAGGTTGCAGATCTACAGCGTTGATCATCAACCCGTAGACGAAGGGCGTCTGGTCTTCCGCATCGCATTCTGGTCAGGCGGCTACCTTGAGATCGAGTGCGAGGCCTCCGACTTCGTCCCGTCGTTGGTGCCCGGGGCGGGACTTGAACCCGCACGCCATTGCTGGCAAGGGATTTTAAGTCCCCAGTGTCTACCATTCCACCACCCGGGCATTGGGTTTCGGGCTGACCGGCAGGAGGGAGGGCGCGGATAGCGCGGTGCCGGGCAGCGGGCGTCGATCACGGGGGGATCTGGCGCGAATGGAAACCCGCAACAATTGCGGTTGTGGGGCAAGATTCAAGCTAAAACCGGCCGGGACGCTCGTGCCTACGATTCTCCCTCGACCTTTTGGTGTAGGGGCCTTAGCTCTGGCATAACCCTCTATCCCAAACGCACCTATGACGTTAAAACTTCTCACGATGGCTTTCGCGACTTTGGCAACCACCCTGGCGGCACAGACCCGTCCTCAAGATCCCATGCCCCTTTGGCCGGAAGGTTCCGTGCCGGGAGCGCAGGGCACCGAGGAGCAGGATACGCCGACGCTCACGCCTTACTGGCCGGCGGAAGGCGAGGCCAATGGCGCGGTGATGGTCATCTGCCCCGGGGGCGGCTATGTGCATCTGGCCGAGCACGAGGGGCGGGATTACGCGTTGTGGCTCAATGAACACGGCATTACCTGCTTTGTGCTCAAGTATCGCCTGGGCTCCGCCGGCTATCGGCACCCGTCGATGATGCAGGATGTGCAGCGCGCTATCCGCACCGTGCGTGCCCATGCGGGTGAGTGGAAGCTGAACCCCGGCAAGGTGGGGGTCATGGGTTCTTCGGCGGGTGGTCACCTCGCCTCGACCGCACTGACACATTTCGACTATGGCCAGTCCGATGCCGAGGATTCGATCGAGCGCTTCAGTTCGCGGCCCGACCTTGGCGTCCTGTGCTATGCGGTCATCAGCATGGGCCCCATGACTCACCAGGGCTCGCACGACAACCTGATCGGCAAGGATGCGGCGCCGGAGCTGGAGGAGCTGCTCTCCAACGAGCTGCAGGTGACCGATAACACGCCGCCGACTTTCCTCTGGCACACGGCGGACGATTCGGTGGTGCCGGTGCAGAACTCCTATGCATTTGCGCAGGCGCTGCAGGAACACGGTGTGCCCTACGACCTGCACATCTACCAGACGGGCCATCACGGCCTCGGGCTCGGCGTGCGCGGTTACACGCCGGAGGCCTACGACGATGCCGATCTGTTGCCGTGGACGCACGACTTGCTCTACTGGCTGGAGCTCAACGGCTTCATTCAGCCAGAGGAGTAGGCGGGGGCGTCATCAGCCCCCGCACAACATTACGCGGCGCTTCCTCCTCGTAGCCTGCCCAGACCCCAGCGCAGAGCGCTGATCAGGCAGATGAGGATGAGTGAGAGCCCGACGAGGGGGAAGAAGATCGCGAGCACGATAATGACCGCGACGATGGTCTTGGGCACTGCCTCGTTGCGGGTGCGTCGCGGAGCCCCGAATTTGCCGGAAGGGTGGCGGCGCCACCACATCCATACGCCGGTGAGGCTCATCGCGACGATGATCAGGCAGGAAATCAGGGCGAGGATCTTGGTCGGCAGGCCGAAGATGCGGCCGGTGTGGATGGAATAAAACATCAAGGCCGCCTTCGCGCCCGGCTGGAGGCTTGGGTAGTCGATCGAGGCCAGCGGGTCGCCCGTGCTGGCGTCGATATACACCGCACCCTCGTCCAGCTTGCCGTCTTGAGAATTGCCAAAAACGGTCCAGCAATCGCCCGGATTATGGGGGGCGGCCAGGTAGAACTGGTCGAACGCATAATGCGAGCGCGCTTCGGCCATGACACGGTCGATCCCGACCGGCGTGGCACCGTCGGCAAGCTCGGTCGACTTGGGTGGGCTGACGTAAGGCGCGGGTAGCTGACCGCTAAAGTAGAGTCCCGCAAAGGTGGCCTTGCCCCATACCTGGGTGTAGAGCAGGCCAGTGCCCATGATCGCGAGGACGAAGAGGGAGAGGTAGAGCCCCGGGATGGCGTGCAGATCGCGCAGGGCGACGCGCAGCCCCTTGTTGAATCGCGGCACCCAAACACCCTCCGCCTTGCGCCGGGCCTTGCCGCGCGGCCACCAGAGCAGGAGCCCCGTCAACATCGAGACGATGCCCCAGCAGGTCCCGGCTTCGACCAGATAGCGCCCGAAGCTGCCGCCGAGCAGGGTGCGGTGGATCTCCAGCACGACGGGGAAGAAGGCGCTGTCGCGGTCACGGTCACCCAACACCTCGGCGGTGTAGGGATTTACAAATACCACGCGGTGCGGCGTCTCGTGGGCATCCATGTCCTCCACGTCCTGATGGAAGACGATTCGGTCGCTGCGGTCGAGGCCGGACATGCGGGATAAGTCCGAAAACTCCCACCCCTCCGGCAAGGCGACTTGAGCGGCGGCTACGCGTTCGCTGAAGGCACGCATTTGACCGTCGGCGGGCACCTCGACCTGTTGCAGTTCGGGCTCGAGCAGCGCTTCCAGTTCGTCCTCGAAGACGTAGAGCGCCCCCGTGATCGAAACGACGACCAGGATGGGCGTGATGATGAGGCCCATCCAGAAGTGCCAGCGCCAGACGGCCGGGTAAAGCGCCGCCAACCAGGATTTGCCCGGTTTTTTGGCGGCGGGGGAAGATTCGGTCGTCGAGGTGCTCATCAGTAGTCTGCTTCGAAGCCGATGCCGACGATGCGGGGTTTGCCGACCACGGCACCATAGCCGTTACCGGCTTCGGCCCACATGCGCTCGAGGTATTCGTCGTCCAGCAGGTTCGTGCCGTAGAGGTAGACGGACCAGTGGTCGGCCTGATAGCCGATCTTGGCGTCGAGCAACAGGCGGTCGTCGAGGTAGTAGGGATCGACGTTGTCGATGTTGGCCCAGGCCTCGTCCACGTAGCTCAGGCTGCCATTAGCGAAGATGCCGGTGCTGTGCTGGTAATGGGCGCCGACGCTGGCCGTCCATTCCGGTGACTGGGGGAAGGCGTTGTGGGTGTAGTCTTCGTTACCGTAGGGGTTCTGGTAATCGTCGAACTGCGTCTTGGTGTAGCCGATGGATTGGTAGAAGCTCAGCCCATCGTTCAACCACTCGCGCAGCTCGACTTCAAAACCGTAGTAGTGCGATTCGCTGGCGTTGACCACGTTGCTGTCGTAGAGGTCGTCCGAGCGTTGCAAGCTGACCTGCTGATCCTTCCAGTCTACGTAAAAGAGATTGGCGTTGAAGGTCAGCCGGTCCTCCAGCCACTGCGAGCGGTATGAGAGCTCGTAGTTGATCGTGCTTTCTGGATCGAACGTTACGGTTTGGCCTCGGGCCTGGTTGAAGCTGACGCCGCCGGAGCGGTAGCCGGTCGAGACGGTGAAGCCCGTGCTCATCTTGTCCGTCCAGTGGTAGGTGACGCCCACGGAGGGAAGGAGCTTGGAATAGTCGTCCGTGCCTTCGCCTCTACTGGAGGCCTGATCGGCGATTGCGGCCAGAGCCACGTCTGCAGGCGTGCCGGCGGGGATGCCCATGCTGGGCACGTCGATCAGGGCGAAATGGTCGGGATATCCCTGGAGCAACACCACGTTTTGCTCAGAGAACCGGTCCTTCTGCTCGTAGTCGAAGCGCAGACCGGCAGTGAGGGTCAGCTCGGGCATCACGTCCCAGTCGGCATTGACGAACGCGGCGAAGTTATCGGTGTCAATGTCGTAGTTGGATTGGTTGTCGATCAGGGCTCGGGCTCCGTCCGGTAGCCCGAATACCGGCAGGTAAGAGGGCGGGATGACGTAATAGAATGGCCCGGAGGAGTGCGTCTCCGTCGACTCGTAGGCCCCATAGACTCCAGCCAGTAGGCGCCAGCTTTCGCCTCGGCCGAGCAGGCGGATTTCCTGGCTCACGCTGTCATTGTCATAACCGTAGCCGTAGACGATGTCTTCCTCGGCGGTGCGATCGCCATCGTAGGCGGAGTCGCTGTGGAAATCGCTCCAGGCGGTGGTGGCGGTCAGCTTCCAGCCGTCGACGAGATCCTGATCGATGACGAGGGAAGCCAGGCGGCTGCGGGAGTCGAAATTGTTACGGGTATTTTCCACCGCGATGCGATCAAAGAGCTCGTCGCGTACATCCGAATAAGCGTAGGCGCGCTCGCCGTTGTCGCTGTCCGTCTGCATGTAGGTCAGCGTGGCGGAAAAGCCGTTCCAGGCCTCGGGCTGAAAGAGCAGCTTGCCACGAAAGCTCAAGGTGTCCTGACGAGCCCAGTCGTCTTCGTCGCGGGTCACGTTTTCGAGAGCGCCGTCGCTGTATTGATGGTCGACGGAGAGGCGGAAGGCCAACATCTCGTCCACGATGGGGCCTCCGGCGGCCGCGGCGAGTTGGTAAGTGTCGTCTTCGCCGTAGGTGGTCTTGAGCGCGGCATCCCAGTCAAAGGTCGGCTGCTTGGTCGTGACGACCACGGCGCCGGCCAGAGCGTTGCGCCCCATGCTGGTCGATTGCGGGCCGCGCAGGATTTCGATCTGCTCGACATCCCACATCGTCAGGCCGTCAAACGTAAGCATTTCCGCATCCACACGGGCGCCATCGACGAGCACCGTGGCCATTTCGCTGCCCTCGGAGTTGGTCAGCCCGGTGTTGGTAATGCCCCGGATGCTGAAGCCGCCATCGTAGGCGTAGGTGTTGGCCGTCAGGTTGAAGACGTCAGAAATATCGGTCGTCGGCATCTGCTGGAGGGTGGCGGCCGAATGCAGCGCGACGCTGGTCTGCGTCTCCTGCAAGGTGCGTCCCAGCTTTTCGCCCGTGATCACCATGTCTTCGAGTGTGAAGACCTGAGTGTTGTCCGATCCTGTGTTTTCGTTGCCCGTCGCGGACTGGGCATAGCCAACCCCGGTCAGAAGCAGCAGCGACAGGGTAGTAGAGAGTTTAAGCGCATTCATGGGTCTCAAAGTTCAAGCCAGGCCGAGGTCTTCGCGGGTGCGCTCGAGCTGGCGGATGAGGTGGAAGATCACCTCGGCGTGGTCCAGGGACACCTGCCGCTCGTAGCGCAGTTGATGCAGCGCCGTATCGAGTGCGACAGCGGCGGAGGCCCGGAGTTCGCGGTCGGCGCACATCGCGAAGGGCGCCTGACCGGATTGCAGGTTTTCAAAAAGAAAGGCGGGCAGGAACTGGGGTTGCGCGTGAGCGTAGAGCTGCGTTCCCAGGTGGAAAATACGGCGCCCGATGGGCCATAGCTGGGCCTGCGGGGTGGCCTGCCAGTGACGAAAGAGCTCCATCGCTTCGTCCGCCAGATCGCTTGCCTCAAAATACAGCGTGTCGGTGTCGAGGGTCTCGGCCAGACGCGGTACAAGCAGGGTCAGGCACTGGAGCGCGGCCCGGAAGGCCTGCAGGCTTACCTCAGCCCATTTGAGCGAGGTAAAGGCCAGATCCTGGGACCCTTTCCACGCCTCGCGTGCGGCGGCCAGACCGGCCTGCAGCCCCACGACGTCCGCTTCATCGCGCGTGCGTAGATTGGCCTGATTGGCAAGGGCCTGGGCGAGGTCGAAACTTTGGTCCGGCTGCGTGCGCAGGCCGGCGATCGCACGGTCCAGATCATCCAGGGCCCGGCGGTCCGCCTCGGGCTCTTCGAGTTGGGCCAGGGTGTTGGCACGGTTCAGCCAGATACGCAGGCGCAGCCCGTCGAAGGACTGACCTGGCTCGTGGTGTTCGTGGTCTGCCAGCACGTTTTCGGCCTGGCGGTAGGCCGTGATGGCCTCCTCGTGTTTGCCCAGTAGTTGGTCGCAATTGGCGAGGTTGAGCCACGTGCCGGCGAGGCGGTGCAGGTAGCGGGGCAGGGGAGGCAGGCCCTTCAACGCGTCGAGTGCCGTCTGGTAGCACCGCCGTGCCGCCTCCCATGAAGTGGGATCTTCGGGCAGCTGCAATGTGTGGGCGAGATTGGCCCAGGCGGCGGAACGCTCGACCCGATAGGCGGGCGGCAGGGGCTCGGCCAGTTGGTCGAGATGGTGGATCGCCTGACGGTAGGCCTCGCTGGCGTCCAGCAGATGCTCGCGATTATCGAGTCGCAACAGGGCGTTGCCGTAGTTGATCCAGGCGCAGCCGAGTTCAAAGCGAGTCGCATCGTCGCCGTCCTGCCATAATCGCGGGTGCAGGGAGTCGATCACGGAGGCCAGCAATGTGGCGGCCGTGCGCAGGTCGCCGGGGCGACCGCGCTTCAGCAGTGCGTCGGCGTTTTGACGGGAGGCGAGGAGGGCGTTCATGGCGATGAAAGGGAGGGAACCGACGCCCCGCCCGTCGCCGTGCCGTGGCGCTCATCCGGGAAGCAGACGCACGCCACGGCCAGCGGTAGGCTATAACAGGCAGGTTGGTTCACATCTCCGCCCATTGGCGGAGCAAGTTGTGGTAGACCCCGGTGATCTGGACGGCGGATGCGTGATCCGGATGGTCCTGGTTCAGGCGTTGCAGGCCCAGGTCGAGGTCGAAAAGCAGGGAGCGCTGGCCGTCGTCGCGGATCATGCTCTGGATCCAGAAAAACGAGCACAGGCGCGTGCCGCGGGTGACGGGCGTGACGTGGTGCAGGCTGGTGGCCGGGTAGAGCACCATGTGCCCCGCCGGCAGTTTGACCTGCTGCACGCCATAGGTGTCTTCCACGCACAGCTCGCCGCCGTCGTATTCGTCCGGCTCGTAAAAGAAGAGCGTGGCCGAGAGATCGGTGCGGATGCGGCGGTTGCTGTCCGGGAACTGACGGATGGCATTGTCCACGTGGGTGTGGAATTGCTGCCCGCCCGAATAGCGGTTGAAGAGCGGCGGTAACACGTGCAGCGGCAGCGCGGCGGACATGAAGAGCGGGTTGCGCCCCAGCGCCGCGAGGATCATGTCGCCCACCTGTTGGGCGGCGGGGTGATCCTGCGGAATCTGCATGTTGTGCTTGGCACGGCGGGCTTGGTGCCCAGAGGTGACGTTGCCGTCGACCCACTCCGCGCTCTCGAGCAACTGGCGGGCTTGCGCCACCTGTTCGGCATCGAGGACTTCTGGAATACGGATCAGCATGGCAGCCTAGTAGCGGAAGGAAGCGGTGAGGGTGTAGTTGCGCTCGCGCCCGGGCGTGTAGTGACCGCCGTAGCCGCGCTCGATGTATTCCTCGTCGGCGAGGTTTTCGACGTTGAAGCGCAGCGCCAGGTTGTCCGTGAGCTGGTAGGACGCCATCGCGTTGAACAGCCAGTATTCCGTGCCGTCGGGCACGCTGGAGTCGTCGGAGGTGCTCGAGTAGTAATAGCTGCCCGAGTATTGCGCCCCGCCGCCGATCTGGAGCTGCGGCAGGATCTGGTAGGTCGTCCAGATGCTGAAGGCGTGGTCCGGCGCGTAGGCCAGTTCGTGGCCCTCTTCGTCTTCGCTCAACGATTCGCTGACCTCGGTATCGAGGTAGGAATAGCCGCCGTAGACGCTCCACTGGTTGGTAATCTTGCCGGAAACGCTCAGCTCGATGCCTTGCACGACCTGTTCGCCGTCGAGCACATACTCCTCGTCGCGATCCAGGCGCGTGCGGGCATTGGTCTTTTCCGTGCGGAAGACGGAGGCGCCGACCATGAAGCCGCGGTTGGCGGGCTCCCACTTGACCCCCGCTTCGTAGTTGCGGCTCTTCTCGGGGTCCAGCTCCGGGTTGTTGCTCGCGCTGCCGCGGCGGCCGCCGCCCGTGCTCAGCGTGAGGCCTTCGGCGGAAGGATTGAAGGAGGTTGCGGCGCCCGCGTAGAGCGTCACTGGCGTGGTCGGCTTGTAGAGCAGGGCGGCCCGCCAGCTGACCATGTCGTCTTCACGCTCGAGCTTGGTGGTTTCGTCTTCGCCCACGTCCTCGCTCTCGGCGTCGAAATTCTCGTAGCGCAGCCCGCCGGTCACCTGCCAGTGCTTGGTCAGCTTGATCGAGTCGAAGGCATAGAGCGCGACCGTATCGCCCGTGCCCTTGGAGTAGGTGCCGTCGCGCTCGTTGGTGCCCTCATAGGGGTCGTTGGGGTTGGGATCGTAAAGGCTGGTGTCGAGCGGGTAGCCGTCGGCCGCCTGCACATCGCGCCCGTAGTTGGTATATTCCTCGGTCGAGACCTCGAAGCCGCTGGAGAGGGTATGGGCGATCTTGCCCGTGCGGAAGTCGTAGGTCACGTTCGTCTGGTTGCCCAGAAACTCGAATTCGCGGTCCTGTGCCTTCACGTCTGTGCGGCGCACCATGTCGTCCGAGTCGCTGACAAAGCGCGGTGCCGTCACGATGGCTTCGCGGGTGCTCTTGCTGTAATGCGTCAGGTTGCGCAGCGTCAGGCCCTCACCAAAGGCATGGGTGAGCTCGGCCGTGGCCTGGTCGCTTTCAATCTCTTCGTAGTCGCGATTGACGAGGCCGTAGAAATTCTCCCGGTCCACCTGGTCGTTGAAGGCCGCGTCGGCGGGCTGGCCATAGTCGGGGATGTTGTCCTGCTGTAGGTGCTGGTAACTGATGACCGCCTGGGTCGCATCGCCGAGGCCGAACGCGAGGGAGGGCGCGATGCCCCAGCGGCTGTTTTCAACCGCATCGCGGCCCGGCACGCCGCCATCGTCCCACATGGCATTGAGGCGCACTGCGACGCCATTCTCTTCGGAAATCACCTGATTGGCGTCGAGGGTTGTGCGCTTGTGGTCTTCGCTGCCATAGCTCACGCTGCCCTGGATCTGGCTCTTCTGGTAGGGCTGCTTGGTCACGAGATTGACCGCGCCGCCGGTGGTGCCGCGACCGCCAATGGCCGACGAGGGCCCCTTGGCCACTTCCACCTGCTCCAGGTTGAAGGAGTCGCGCGCATACTGTCCCGTGTTGCGGAAGCCGTTGACGTAGATGTCGTTTTCGGCGCTGAAGCCGCGGATAAAGAGGTTGTCGCCCGGCGCGCTGCCGCCTTCACCCGCCTGGAAGGTAATGCCCGGGCTGTTACGCAACACGTCGCGCAGGCTGGTGGCCTGTTGCTGCTCGATCACGTTGCTCGGGATCACGTTGACCAGTTGCGGTACGTCGCGCAGCGGGGCCGTAAACTTCGGCGACTTGAGCTGCACCTGACGGCCTTCCGTCACCTCCGGGGGCAATTCGATCGGGCTGTCGCCGTTGGAGGCGTCGTCGGTTTGCGCCTGGCCGTGGACCGAGGCCGCACCCGCCATTACGAGGGAACCGATCAGGGCCGTACCCTTGTGGGGACGATGGTTCCGCGGTGCGGCAAAGGCCGCCTCCGCGCCAAAAAGGGACGAGCCGAGACTGCCGTTGAAAGTGCCCAGGTCGCGGAGAGAGTCGCTGGTCTGAGTGGAAGAAGTTTGGGTGTCGTTCATGACGATGAGAGCAAGTGCTAATGAGAGGAACTAATGAGATCGCTTGTGCTGAAACTGAATCTCAGTTCCAGTGAGGCAAGCCAAAATTTAAGATTGTGTCTCATTAACACTTTAGCCTCGACGCCGCGCTTGCGCTGCGGGCAGGTTCGGGCCACTATGCGCGCAGATGAGCGATCCTTCCCCCCGCATCCAGGTGAGCGAGCTGACGATGGCCTACGGCAGCTTTGTGGTGCAGCGTGACCTGGATTTTTCGGTCGGGGCAGGAGAGATCCTGATCATCATGGGTGGCTCTGGCTGCGGAAAGAGCACGCTGCTGAAGCACCTGATCGGCCTGAAGGAACCGGCCAAAGGGGAGGTCTTCTATGACGGCGAGAGCTTTACCGAAGCCAGTGCAGGCGAACGGAACGCGATGCAGCGCCGCTTTGGCGTGCTCTATCAGCAAGGCGCGCTCTGGAGCTCGATGACGGTGGCGGAAAACGTCGCGCTGCCCCTGCAGGAATACACGCAGCTCGGCCCGCGCGAGATCGACCTCATCGTGCGCTACAAGCTGGCGCTCGTGGGCCTGCGCGGCTTTGAAAACTACTTCCCCAGCGGGCTCAGTGGCGGCATGCGCAAGCGGGCTGGCCTTGCCCGTGCCATGGCGCTCGACCCAGATATCCTGTTTTTCGACGAGCCGTCTGCCGGGCTCGACCCCATCACCTCGCGCCGTCTCGACGATACCATCCTGCAGCTGCGGGAGAGCCTGGGGGCGACCGTGGTGGTGGTGACGCACGAACTTTCCAGCATCTTTGCCATCGCCGACCGCGCGATCTTCCTCGACGCCAAGGAGCGGACCATCACCGCCCAGGGGTCGCCGCGCGAATTGCTGGAAAATCCGCCCAACGAGGCCGTGCACGATTTTCTCACCCGCAACCAGACGGAAAACCTCGAGCACGCGGGCCAGCGCCTGTGAACCGCGCATCGGCCTCTCGTCCGGCGTTGAGACCGTAATTCGCTTTTTCATTTGGCCTTTAGCGAAGTGCAGGTAAGGTATCGGACAAAGTTTCGTTGTTCATGAGTCGCCGTGCATCACCCGCCGTTATCGGGGCCTTTGTGATCGGGGCCGCCGTTTTGCTGGCCGGCCTGGTCATCTACGTGGGCGCCCGCAACATCTTCTCGAAAGAAGAGACGTTTCTGTTGTACTTCGACGAGACGATCAACGGCCTCTCCGTCGGCGCTCCGGTCAAGTTCAAGGGGGTGCCGATCGGCCGCGTCAGCGACGTGCGTATCCGCTACAATCAACCGCCTGAATCGACCGCGATCCCCGTCTTTATCGAGATCGATACCAAGCGCCTCGAAGAGCAGCTGGGCGTGCAAGTCGACCTGCGCGACGAGGAGGTGCTGGCCGCCGAGATCCAGGACGGGCTGCGCGGCAAGCTGGTCGTGACGAGCTACATCTCCGGTCAGCTCTACATCGAGCTGGATTACATTCAGGGCCCGGTGCCGGACGCCTTTCCGCACCAGCAGCGCATCGTCTATAAGGAGATCCCCACCGAGCCTTCGGTGCTGGCTCAGGTCGGCTCTTCGGCTTCGGATATCGTGGCGCGCTTCAGTGCAATCGACATGAAGACGATCAACGACGAGCTGATCACCCTGCTGCGCAACTCCAACGCCGCTGTCGAGTCGATCAATACCGCCGAGATCAATCAGGAACTGGTCGGCACCACGCAGTCGATCAACGCGACGTTGAAAGACGCCGACATTCCGGGACTGGTGGCCCAATCACGCGCCACACTGCAAGAGGTGCAAAACCTGGCGCAGACGCTCAACAGCCAGGTGGATCCCGCGATGAACGACTATCATCGGTTGGCGGATCGGCTGGATACCACGCTGGTTTCGGTCGAAAACGCCGCCAACGGCCTGTCCTCCACCGTGCAGCCGCAATCGGCCCTGTATTACGAGCTCAACGAGACGATGCGCGAAGTCCGCACGGCCGCGCGCGAATTGCGTGAGCTGGCCGATTACCTCGAACGCAACCCCCGCTCCCTTTTGACCGGGCGCGACAAGCCCGAAGAACGTTAACCGACCGATGCGCTGTTCGTTTCTCCTCGCCTTTGCCTCCCTCGGCCTGCTGCTGCCCGGCTGCGTAAACCTCGAGCCCTCCGCCGATCCCACCAGCTTTTACGTCCTGCACTCCGGCCCCTCCGACGCACCGCAGTCCGACGAGACGAGCCATGTGCTGACGCTGCACCAGGTGCGGCTGCCCGAATATCTGCAAGGCAGCAAGATCGCCGTGCACGAAAAGGGGTTCCAGATGCGCTACAGCGACTGGAATCGCTGGGGCGAAGAACTGGACCTCGGCATCACCCGCGCGCTGGCGGAGCACCTCAACGCCGCCCTGCCGGATTACCAGGTCGATACCGGGCGCCGCCGCTACCTGCACGAGAGCACCCCCGTGCTGGAGGTGGAAGTCGAGCGCTTCGAAGGCAGTATCTCCGGCGAAGTCTGGGTGGCCGCCCGCTATATCGTCATCGACGAAGACAAAAGCGAAGTGCTCGCCCAAGGCCATTTCCGCTACGAATCCCAGTGGAATGGCGAAGATTACCAGCAGCTCGTCGCCACCCTCAGCGACGGCCTGCGCGCCCTCGCCTCCGAAATCGCCACCAAGCTACCGGAATAGGGCAGGGCATCCCCAAAACGCTCGCCACCACCTGCATCCGCAGGATGCCAGCTTGTAGCCGGATGTCACCGCGCAGCGGAGACTTCCGGACCACGCCCGCCCCTCTTGCTTGCACCCGTCAGGGTGCCAACGTCGAGGTACCGTTTTCCGGGTATGGAGGCTCATACTCCAAACCATGCTTCGCCAATAGTTTTTGAAACTCTGCTTCAAAGCTTACGACTCGGTGGTGTGATTCCTGGTGCGCGATATAATCACGGAGAGCCTCCAGATGGGTGATGCTGGCTGAAAAGATTCCGTAGCCCTGTTGCCACGCGAACGCGGGCTCATAGGCCCGTGCCCACGCCGTCGACGCCTTCTTCAGCTCACGAACGAGATTGGCTGGGGCGGTTAGGGTGCGCAGGCTCAGTAATAAGTGAACATGGTCGGCCGTTCCGCCCACGATCAATGACTTCTCTCCCAGTCCCCGGACGACTCCACCCAGATATTCGTGGAGCAGAGGTCGCCACGTGGCATCGATTACTGGCTGGCGGTGTTTCGTGCTAAAAATGGCGTGGTAATACAGGCGGTGATAGGTCGATCTCATCCATGCTGGCACCCTCAAGGGTGCAGGTGGTTATCGTTACGTTCCGGAAGTCTCCGCTGCGCTGCGACATCCGGCTAGTAGTCTGACACCCTGACGGGTGTTCGAAGAGTTGAACACAACAAAGTAACCGTGGCGGTGATAGATTTAGGGACGGTGCTTGGGTCCGCATCAGCCATCGCTACCATCTAGGGCGCTTGGGGATAAATATCCTTGATCGCATTCTCCAGAGGTGTCTTCGCGCGTTGGGCTTATCACACCCGGAACACATGCCTCAAGGCCCCACATCCAGAAGAGATGCATCACGCCCCCACGCCGAGTGGCTTCATCCACACCCAAACGCGCCCTCGCCACCCGCATCCGCAGGATGCCAGCTTTTAGCCGGATGTCGCCGCGCAGCGGAGACTTCCGGACCACGCCCCGCCTCCTCTCGCGCGCACCCGTCAGGGTGCCAACGTCGTCGTTGCCGTGCCCTATGGTTCCTGGCCGAAGGTATTGCGGTAGTTGGCGTGGAGCTTTTCCACCAGGTTGGCCGGCGTGCGGGGCTGCTGGTGGACCGCTTGCAGGTAGCGGTCGGCTTCGGCGCGGTCCTGGCGTGAAATGGCGATCATGGCCAGGGTGCTGAGCGCGAAGGGGTTACCGGGCTCGGCTTCGAGGGCTTGCTCCAGAGTCTGCTGGGCGGCGTCGATCCGGCCCTGCCGCAGGAAGATGTTTGCGAGCTGAATGTAGGCTTCCGGCTCGTTGGGGCGGATCGCGATGGCATCGCGGTAGGCGCTGGACGCGGCTTCCAGGTTTCCGCGCCGGGTGTGGTATTGGCCGAGCTGCTGGTAGAGCGCTGGGGATTGCGGGGCGGCATCGAGTGCCTTGAACAAGAGGTCGTCCGCCGCTGCGGTGCTGTTTTCGGAGGAGCGCAAGAGCTCGATCTCGCGCAGCCACGGGTCGGCAAACTCCGGCTTCAGTTCCCGCGCTCGACGATATTCCGCCAGCGCTTTATCCGTCTGGCCCGTATCGCGATACATGTCACCTAGTTGGAAGTGGGCCAGTGCATTGTCCGGTTCGAAGCGCAAGGCCCGCTGCATCAGTTCGATCCCGCGCTCGTTATCGCCCGAAAACGCCGCAAAGCCGCCCGCGCTGACCAGTTGATACGGATCGACGCAAAGGTCCATCAACTGGTTGAGCCACGGATCGGGAATGTCCGTGAAGGTGCCGCCGGCCTTGGCCTGGCGGCGCAGGTAGCGGGCCTTGTCATCCTCTCCTAAGTGCTCGAACACCGTCACGAGCAAGTCCACCCCGATGCGGTTGTGGGAATTGCTGGCGGCATCGAGCAACAGCTTACGCGCCTGCGGGTAATCGTCGTCAGCGATAGCGAGCCGCGCCAGGCCGACCGAGGCGTAGGGATTCTCGGCATCATGTTCCAGCACGGCCCGGTAGGCCGCTTCGGCCTCTTCCAGCCGGTTGAGCTTCAGCAGCGCGTCGGCCCGGCGGATGCGCGCAGGCAGATAATCGGGAGCCAGCTCGACCACCCGATCCCAGAGGGGCAGCGCGGCCTCGAGGTCGCCATAGCCAGCGATGATGAAGGCCAGCAGGTGCGGCCAATGCGGGTTGTCTGGCTCGGCTTCCTGCAGAAAAGCGTAGCCTTGGATAGTCTCGCTCAAAAAGCCGTTGGCGTGGTAGGTCTTCGTCAGCAGCGCGTAGCCTTCGAGCGGTTGCTTCGCCTTGTGCACCGCCTCTTCCGCCGTGGAAATCTGGCGCACGAGGGCGGGTCGGGCATCGCTCAGATCAGGCGTGGGCGGCAGCGCTTCGACCACCTGCTCTCGCTGACGGTCGCCGCACCCTGCCAGCACGGCGAGGGCAACGCACGAGAGGGTAAAGGCAAGGCGACGCTTCATGGTTGGGGCTGCCAGAGCAGCAGGCGGCTCTGGTGGTCGAACGGCGGGTGCGAGTGAAAACCGGCGGTCACGAGCCACGGCGGACCACCCGGCTCGTCGAAGTCGGCGGCATCCACGCTGATGAGATGGGTGGGATAATAGGCCAGCACGAGACGTTCGAACTCGTGGTTGCCGTCGTTGCGAAACCAGGCGAGCGAGACCGCCTTGGGCTGACTCCAGTCGTTGAAGGCCGCCAGCGCGACGATGTCCATGTCACCATCCTGATCCACATCGGCCGCGACGGGGCTGTAAGCACCGCCGAGCTGCCCGACCCGGTGGTAGTCAAAGCGGCCCTTGCCCTGATTGAGCAGGTATTGCACCCCGTGCCAGGGCTTGGGGCCCGGCTCCGGGTTGGGCCCAAAGCCGTCGCCGTTGGAGAAGAGGATGTCGGTGTAACCGTCCTGATTGATGTCGGCCAGACTCATGCCGCTGAGCGAGTAATCCTCGTTGGTCGACCCCCAGATGACACGGGTGCGGTAGTCGGGCCGCCCGATGTTCTCAAAAATGTGGATCTCTTCCCACTGCTGGGAGACCAGCGCGACCATGTCGAGCGCGCCGTTTTGATCGAAATCGTCGATGCAGACGTTGATCGTGCCGGACAGCTGGAGCAGGATCTTGCTCTCAAAGCTCCAGGGCCCCGTGCGGCGCATCCAGCGCACTTCGCCCTGGTCGTAGCCAAACTGCCCGACCCCGAGATCCATGCGCCCGTCGCCGTCAAAATCGGCCGCGCGCACATCGGTCACACGCGCGATGTGTTCGATAATCAAGTGCGGCTCAAAGCTGCCTGCGCCCTGGTTTTCGAGAATGAAAATTGCGCCGATCTGGTCATTGTTAGGAAAAACCGCGCTCATGCTGGCGACCAGCACGTCCAGATCGCCGTCGGCATCCATGTCGGCGGCCTCGACGTGCACAGGCGCCCGCAGGTCTTTGGCGATGACGTGTTCCTCGAAGACGCCGGGCTCCGTCTGGCGCACCCACATCACCTGATTGTGCTTCGCCTCGCAGGCGATCACGTCCATCAGGCCGTCCTGATCGAGGTCGACGGCACGGACGTGCGCAACCCACGGCTTGTCGCCCACTTCGGCCCCGATGCGGCGGGAGACGTAGCGGTCGAGGTCTTCGGTGGTCTGGCTGGTTTGGATGTATTGGCTATAGGCGTTCTGGCGCGGCTTTTCCTCGGCTTGCTTCGGCTCTGGCTTGCAGGCGGTCAACAGCAGAGGCAAGGCGCACAGCAGCGCGTACACACGGGAGGCGTGGTATGACTTCATCTGCGGGCGTAACTCGGGCGGTGACTGGAAGTGAGGGGTGGGGAGGGAGCCAGACGATAGCGTCTTACAAAACGCTCGCCTGAAGATCAACACCCAAGCGTCGGCTCACCGGCATTGCCTCCGCTGATCAGCCGCGCCAAACTGGCGATCATGCGCCGCTCCCGCATCCTTTACAGCCTGCTGATCCTGATCGTCGTGCTGCTTGGGCTGGGGACGCGGCAAATCCCGCAGCTTTGGCCCCATTTCGTCGTGCTCTACGGTGGGGATACCTTGTGGGCGCTGTGCGTGTTCCTCGGGCTGGGCTGGCTCTGCCCGCGAGCCACGCCCGAACGCAACGCGCTGATCGCCTTCGCGTTCTCTCTGGCCATTGAACTGAGCCAGCTCTACCACGCCCCCTGGCTCGATGCGCTACGCGCAAACCCGATCGGCGGGCTCGTGCTGGGGTATGGATTTCTCTGGAGCGATCTCGTGTGCTATGCCGTCGGCATTGCCGCAGGCTGGTTGGTAGAGAGACTCATCTTCAATAAAGCCTCATGCAACTGAGTTGCAATTTCAAGCGGTTGAAAACCAGACAATTATGCACTTCGAGGGCTTGCTTCGTAGCCGGATTGTGCTAGGTTGGGAACTGTTATGCAATCAACTGCCACCAAAGCAACGACTCGCGCCTGCGATGCTTGCCAGTATTGGCAGGCCCTCGACAATTCGGACGGCGAATGCCGCCGCTATGCGCCGCGCTCCGTCGCCTTCAAGGTCGATGACAACACGACTTTCGAAGCCAAGTTCCCGGTAACGGCGAGCAACGACTGGTGCGGCGAGTTCGAGCCCAAGGCCTAGAACACAAGCGCAACCATAACCTTTCAACGCCTCTGCATTTAGGTGCATAGGCGTTTTTTTTCTTGCGCTCGTAATGCAATTCGGTCTCAATATCGGCATAACCTTTGTTGAGACCATGAAAGTCGGCACCCAAGAACTGCAACAGCTGGAGACGTCCCTGGCAGCCATCGTCAGGGCCAACCGTCATGCCGCCGATGACGCGCTCGATTTCCGCGACTCGGTGATGCACGCCCAGACGCCGGGGCGTTGTGTGCAGTGCTACTTCAAGATCCTTTCCAAGGCCAAGCGCGTGCCTCCGCAGGAAGTGACGACGCTGCGTCGCTGGCTGGAAGAGCGCATCCTGGTGCAAGCCGAAGGCCGCCAATACCAGTATCGTCAGCGCTACCGTCTGTCCCTCGACTTTCCGGACCTCGAGAGCTGCTGCCGCGCTCATATGGAACAAGCCCGCCAGCGCACCGAGACCCTCGGCGGCGACGTGATGCTGCGCTTCGCCTTTAACGACGCGCTGCAAGCGGCCGTCTAGTACCGCTTTTTTATCCTACCTTCCCAATCGCTTCTTCTTTCACCGGGCCCGGGGGCAACCCCGCGTCCGGCTCTTTTTTAGCAGATTTGGAAGTGTTCCGGAAGCCTCGGCTGACGCTGCGACTTCCGGAACGTAGGGATGACCACCTGCACCCGTGAGGGTGCCAGAAAAGATGACCCCTGTAGCGCGATCACGGGTGCGAAGGTACTGTCGTAGCCGCCGGCGGCGTCGGGCACAGGATGCGCCCTCGACCACCGACCATGGCCCGGTTTAATGGGCGTGGCCTTGGCTTTGATCCCAGCCGAACTGGATCGGCTCGGGGATAAAGTGGAAGCCGTCGCCCATTTCGTTGACGTGGCCGAAGCCCGGGTAGGTGTAGTGCGAGCCAAAGATCAACGCGTCTTCGCTCGCGGCCCGACTGAGCATCTTGCGGCGGGTCTGCACGGCCTGCTGCACATCGTTGTCGTAGCTGAAGTCCCACTCGGGGTGGTCAAAGAGCAGGCGGCAGTGGTTGGCGATGTCGGCCACATGGTAGAGCGTTTCGCCGCCGCTCTGGATGCGCACGCCCATGTGTCCGGGCGTATGACCTGGCAGGGAGATCATCTTGAGGCCCTGCACGGTGTCGCCGTCCTGCACGAGCTTCAGCTTGGGCTCGAGCGCGCGCAGCGTGTCGCGGGTCGTAGTCAGCATGCCGCGCATCTGCTCCGGTGCCTGCTGGATTTCGCGGTCGTCGCGGTTCCAGAACTCCATCTCCGTCTGCGAGATGTAATGCTGGGCGTTGCGGTAGAGCGGCTTGCCGTTTTTCACCGCGCCCCAGAGGTGGTCGGGGTGGGCGTGGGTGAGGATCACCTGCGTGAAGTCTTCGGGTTGGAAGCCCAACAGCTCGAGGTGCTCGACCAGATGGCCGGCGGTGGGTTGGCGCTGGCTGTCGCCGTAGCCGGTGTCGATCAGGATGAGGTCGTTGTCGGTGCGCACGACCATCATGAGGAAGGTATTGTAGAGCTGGGCCGGATCGAGGTGCCACTTGCGAGCGGCCTTTTCCACCGCCGATTTTTCGGCCGTGCGCCCGCCGAAGGTCGGGTAGGCGGGCCAGAAGCCGAAGCCGTCCGTGACGGTCCAGACATCGTAGTCACCGAGGGGGCGGTGGTAAAAGCCCGCGCCGTTCATCTGGCTGGCCTGTTTGGAGGCCTCGGGCGGAGCGGCGTTGACATATTGCGAAAGGGCCATGGCCCCGGACAATCCGAGGCTCCAACGAAGAGCGTCACGACGATTCATAGCAATCGGTAGATAAGCAGTTAACAGTAAGGTTTGCGGGACATCGGCAACGTCGCCCTCTGTGGCCGATTTGCAAGCGGCAGCTGCTGAACGGTCACACGTCTGGATTGGCGACATATGCGCCGCCCCGGCAGTGCTTGAGGTAGTTGAGCCCGTGCATCTGGCCGGTCATCTCCAGTTCGTCCCGGTAGACGGGGTCGTGCCAGCCTTCGATGTCGATCGTGCCGGTGTAGCCGACCATGCGCAGCTCACTGATCACATCGGTCCAGTTGGTGTCGCCAAAGCCAGGGGTGCGGTGGTGCACAAAGGCCTCTTTGCCGTAGACGCCGTGTTTTTTGACCAGATCCCAGCGGATGGTGGCGTCCTTGCCGTGCAGGTGGAAGAACTTGTGTCCCCATTCGCGGATCTGCGGCAGCGGGTCGATCAGTTGCGTCATCTGGTGACACGGCTCCCACTCGAGCCCCAGATTTTCGTGGGGCAGGGCGTTGAAGATCAGCTGCCAGGCGTCGGGATTGTGGGCGAGGTTCCAGTCGCCCGCGCACCAGTTGCCGTTCATTGGACAATTCTCGAAGGCGAGGCGCACGCCCTTTTCGCCGGCGCGATCAGCCAACGGGCCGAACACCTCCCGATAACGCTGGATGGAATCGGGAATCGAGGCACCGCGCACGCGGCCGGTGAAGCCGCAGACGAGCCGGCAGCCGAAGTCGGCCGCGTGATCGATTGCCGCTTCCCAGCCCTGACGCGTCTGCTCGTCCAGCTCGTCGTCGCCCAGCGGATTGCCGTAGATGCCGAGGCAGGAGATGAACTGGCCCCCCGCATCGAGCACTGGCCGGATCTCGTTCGCCAGGCGCGGCAGTGACACCTCGCCCAGCGTGCGCCAGAAGTTCAGCTCATAGCACTCGAAGCCGTGCGGCTGGATCTGCTCGAGGTAGCTCTTGGTCGTTTCCTTGCCCGGCACCATGGTGCCGAGGCGGATGTCCTGATGGTGCGCGCGTGCCATGTGGGCAGTGTAGGGCAGGGGCTCGGATTAGTCCAACGCAACGGACGCCTGTTGCTCGTTGCTGACAAAACAGGCATCGAGCACGCGCTGCACCTCGGCGCCGCGGGCAAAGTCGGGCTGCTCCGGTTGGCCCGTCTCGATGCTGCGGACAAAGCGCAGGTAGTTGGAGGGCGTTTGGGGCGCTTGCACGGTCTCCCATTCGGCTGCGTCGATGTTCGCACCGAGGCACACGTGGTATTCGCGGTCAGATACGCGCTGGTCGAGCCGCGCCGCACCCTTGGTGCCGTAGACGTGCAGGGTCAGGTCGTTATTGTGTCCGGTGGCCCAGCGTGTGGTGTGGATGACCGCCTGCGCCCCATTCTCCAGCTCGCCAAAGATCGTGGCGCTATCGTTGGCATCGAGCGCGTAATCACCGATGCGGTCGCCCTTGGCCTTGGGGAAGGTCTTGAGGTTGCAAAAAATACGCCGCAGGTGACCGGCGGGGAAGGTGGCAAAGTCCACGATGTGCACGCCCACGTCCCCGAGCACACCCTTGCTGCCGTGCTCGGAGGAGAGGCGCCAGAGCCAGGTTTCGCTGGTGCGCCAGTCGCCCCAGGCCTTGGATACGAGCCACGACTGGTAGTAGCGGGCCTCCACATGGCGGATGTCACCCAGTTCGCCGCTGCGGCAGAGTCCCGCCACGGCCTGCAGGTTGGGCAGGTCGCGGTAGGAGAGGTTGATCATGTTGATCGTGCCGGCTTTCCGGGCCGCTTCGGTCATCTTTTGGGCGTCGGCGTAGTTTTCAGCCAGCGGCTTTTCGCAGAGCACATGCTTACCCGCCTCCAGCAGCTCGAGCGTCACCACGGTGTGGAAACGGTCGGGCACCACGACAGAGGCGGCATCGAACTGACAGTTTTTGATCAAATCGGTCACGTTGCCGTAGACTTCCGGCACCTGATGCTGATCGGCCAGTTCCCGTGCAGCCTCGCGCTGCACGTCGCACAGCGCCACGACCTGACAGCCGTTCAGTTCCTGAAAACGCCGGATGTGGTGCCGGCCCATTCCTCCCGTTCCAATGATCGCGAGACGTACCATGCTGTCTACAGTGGTCGCCGAACGCGCGTTCGCAAAGGTCTATTGGACTTTTTTGTGCGTCAAGTGGCTGCTTTTGACCGTTTTCAGGCGTGGCGTGATTTCTGCTATACCGTCTGATTTGATATGCGGCACCGTGTGATCCTGAAACAGCGTCTGCGTCCAGGCAAGGTCGAGGCTTACCTGCGCGCGCACGAAAACATATGGCCCGAACTGGAGGCCGAATACCGAGATTTGGGCGTGACCAACTTCTCGTGCTTTATCCATGGCAGGGATATCCTGATCTTTGTCGAAACAGATCCTGAGCGCGTTGCGCGGGCAGAGGGCCATCCGCGCCCCCAGGACGCCCGCTGGCAGAGCCTGATGGAGAAGATCAAGGACCAGGAGTTCGGCAGCGTCGAATACGAGGAGTTCTACCGCATGCCCATGCCGGAAGACTGCCCGGCCTGAACGAAAGGAAGAATTCTCCTGTTAGGACTAACGAAGGCGCGCGTTTTACCACCGCGCCCCGTGACGGGATTTTGCTATGCTGGAGCGTTATGCACGCTTGTGCCGCCACCGCAGCAGCCCAAGCGCAGAGAGTCCGGCTATGAGTGCATAGACGCGCGGCTCGGGGATGGTGTAGCCGGAGAACAGCCAGACCCCTTGGTTGCTGATCGCGATCGTGTTCCCGTCTTCGCTCATGGACCAGACCTCGTCGATGATCCAGTCGGGCTCGAGGGTAAAGCCGGCCGCTTCGATTAGCTCGCCAATATTGCGGGCTCCGTTGACCTCATCCCACAGATACACAGCCGATTCATCGAGCAGCCCGGAAGCGCCTACCACGAATCGCCCGTCGTCGCTGACGGCATAGGCCCCTTGAACCTCCATTGCGCCGGTGGGATCCAGCAGCAGTTCTACCCCGTCTTCGCGCGACCACCGGTAGCCCTGCCTGCTTGAGTCGATGGTCGTGCGCCCGACAATAAAGCGGCCGTCGGCGCTGATCCCCTCGGCTCCGCCATTGACGATGGCGGTGAAATCTCCCGCGGCGTCCCAATAGCCGGCCTGTCCGCCGCTACGGCCGACGACGAACGCACCGTCTGGTGTCACATCCAAAGCCGCGGAACCGCTCGTTCCCAGCCGCTGCATCCCGTCCGCCGCTGTCCAACGGAACGCGACAGGGCCGCCGCCGGAAAAGTCCGAAGCCCAACCCACAATAGCCTCACCGTTGTCACTCACAGCCTCCGCAAAATACTCCATATTTCCGAAATCGTTGGAGAAACGCGGGAGCAACTGCATGCCGGTGGACGCCGTCCAGCGAAAGGCGCGTGGGCCGTCGGTGTGGGTATAGCTCGTGCCGACCACGGTCGTGCCGTCGTCACTGATGCCGTAGGCGTAGCTTTCGTAGTCGCCTCCGGAGGGCCGCCCCAAGTCGGTTAGGCCATTCGCGGCTGTCCACATATACGCGACTGGGCGTCCAAGAGAATAGTCGTGGGCCTGGCCGACCACAATACTGCCGTTGGCGCTCAGGTCATAACCTTTCACCGCCCGAAGATCGGACCCTTCGGTATTGATCGAAAAGAACGCGTAGTCCGCCTGCAGCGTCGCGGGCAGCACAAGTAGCATGAAAATGAAAGAACTCGTCGGTTTCATGACAGGAGAGGGGGCAAAGTGATGCGGTTGGAGTGGCACTTGCGCCGCCACCGCAGCAGCCCAAGTGCGGAGAGCCCGACCACGAGCGCATACGTGCGCGGCTCAGGGATGGTGTAGCCGGAGAGCGCATAAGTTCTCCACCCGTTTTGGGTGTCTGCCGTAAATGCCAGGGTGCTGCCGTCTGCGCTGATCGACCATAGCTCGGACAACACCCAATCTTCGGCGTCGTAACCGGCATCGACCAGCACGTCTTTCAGGTCGCGCACTCCGTGCAGAACATCCCAGACAAAGACGGTTTCGCCTTCTGGTGTCATGGCCGCGCCAGCAACGATGTTGCCGTTGTAGCTGGTCTCGTAGGCGAGGTGCGTTTCCAGTCCACCGGTGATGTCGGTCAGCGCCAGCATTCCGGTTGCGGCGGTCCATCGGAACGCGGTGCGCCCTCCTGGCCCGCTACATTCGCCAACGATGGTCGTGCCGTCTGCGCTGACCCCTTGGGCTATGCTTCGCGTGTAGCCCGGCAAGACGCCCAGGTCGATCATTTCGCCGGCTGCGTTCCAGTAACAGGCGGTGCGGGTGAGCAGGTTCTGACCCACGATTACCGTGCCGTGCGAGCTGATATCGTTGGCGTAAGCGGGGGTCGTGCCGAGCGCGGTCATGCCGGTGGCAGGCGTCCATTTAAAGGCCACTGTGCTCCCGGACGAGCTGGACGGCATCTCTCCGCTGGCCCAGCCAATTACCGTCCGGTTGTTGCTGGCAGCAAAGGCCCAGTAATACTGGCGCGGGTCAGCCAGATCACCCAAATCGACGAAACCGGTCTCCTCGCGCCAATAGAACGCCGGGTTGCGACCGCCGCTCCAGAATGTTCCGACGATCCCGCGCGCGTCGTCGCTGACACCGTAGGCTTCGTGGTAATCGTAGCCAGGCGGGTAATCTCCGGTGAGGTAGGCGCAGTCAGTGCCATTCACTGCGCGAACCGCGCGGTGGTAGCGGCCCGCGACGGAATAGCCGACGATGGTCGAGCCATCGAAGCTGATATCGCGTGGCGAGCTGATGAAGGGGCCGCCGGGGCCGGGGCAGAGGTCTTCCAGCAGCAGAGCGGCACTGCAGGGGGCCACGAGGCCGACTGTGAGCAAGAGAAGGGAGGAAAATGTCAGTTTCATGATCCGAGTATGCCCTCGTCGCCCTCCAGACTTCGCCGGGTTCAAGGCCTGCAAATGGGATTTTGCCTGGACCCGGCGAGAGCAGTGGAAGCAGAAGAACGGAGAGCAGGAGCGGGTGAGGATTGTTCGAGAGGTTGAGAGACTTTAATGGCGGTAGCGCATGATGCTAATTGTTGGTGAACAAGCAGTCATGCATGAATTCTGGATGCGAACATAGTATATCAAACGCCAATAAGAAACGCAATCGGATCAACCCCTCACCTCTATTGCGTCAGGCCTGAAGGCATGACCTCCACCACGCCCCGCTGCAAATGAGCCCTAATCGGTCCAGGCAAGCCCTGCCTGAGGGAATTTCCCTCGGTACCTTTCGCCTTGCCTGAGGCGGGCTGGGCCTCACACTGGTGACTTTCACTATCCTGCGTGCGGCGGATATGTATCTGAAGGAATTACGGATCAACGGCTTCAAGTCCTTTGCGCAGAATACGCGCCTGGACCTTGCGCCCGGGGTCACGGCGATCGTCGGACCCAACGGTTGCGGCAAGAGCAACATCGCGGACGCGCTGCGTTGGGTGCTGGGGGAGTCGTCGGCCAAGTCGTTGCGCGCGGGGGCCATGAGCGACGTGATCTTTCAGGGCACAACCAACCGTGCACCGTTGAACCTCGCGGAGGTGTTCCTGCTCTTCACCGATTGCGAAAAGCAGCTCGGGCCCGGTTACAATGAAGTCGAGGTGGGGCGCAAGGTGGCGCGTGAGGGTGGCAGCGACTACTTTCTCAACGGCAAGCGGGTGCGTCGGCGCGACATCCAGCAGCTGTTCATGGATACCGGCATCGGGCAGGTCAGCTACTCCTTTATGCTGCAGGGGCAGATCGACCAGATCCTCTCCAACGACCCGGCCGAGCGACGGGCGATCTTTGAGGAGGCCGCCGGCATCTCGCGCTACAAGACGCAGCGGCGCGAGGCCCTGCAAAAGCTCGAAAGCGTCGACGCCAACCTCGCGCGCGTGACCGATGTGCTGGACGAGGTGAGCCGCCAGATCGGCACGCTCAAGCGCCAGGCGGCCAAGGCCATCCGCTACCGTCGGATCGATCGCCGCCGCCGCAGCCTCGACCTCGCGCTGAAGTCCCGGCGCTTTCAGCTCGTGCGCGAAGACGTGAGCGAGCACGAGCGCAAGCTGGCCTTTCTGGAGCGCGAAGTGGAGCAGGCCCGGCACAAGTTGCAGCAGGCGGAGGAGGCCATCGCGCAAAAGCGTAACCGGCGCAATCAGCTGCAGGCCCAGGCTCAGGAGCTGCAACAGCAGGTGTTCGACGCGCGTTCGCGGCGCGATCAGGCCCGGCAGCGCATCGGGTTCGCCGAAGAGCGCCTGGCGGACAACGCTCGGCGTTCGCAGGAGCTGGAGACGCAGATCGACCAGATCGAAGACCAGTTACAGGCGCTTGGCGTGCAGGTGGAAGAGCAGCGTGCGGTGTTGGAAAAGCGCCAGGCCGAGGGCGCGGAGACGGAGCAGAATTTTTCTCAGCAAGAGCAGGCTCTGGCCGAGCTGCAACGCCAGTTGGCCGACACCGAGCGCGCACACAGTCAGGCCCGGCAAGTGGTGTTGACCAAAGAGAGCGGGGTGAGCCGGTTGCGGTCGCGTACCACCACGCTGGAGGTCGACTTGAAGACCTTTCAGGCGCGCCATGCCCAACTGGCGACCGATGTCGACGGCCTGAAGCAGGAAGTCGAGCGCCTGGAGCAGGAGGCGGTGCAAATCCGCGAAATTTGGCAGCAGCGCCAGCAGGATCACGCGCAGGCTCGCGAAAAGGTGGAGGCGGCGACCGCGCAGATCCGTCAGGCGCAAGAGGCGCGCCGCGAAGCCGAGCAGGCCTTGGCCGCCCTCGAGCAGCAATACACGCGTCAGGAGGGGCAAATCCAGGCGTGGCAGGCGCTGCAGGACAAGCTCGAGGGTTTTTCGCAGGGGGCCAAAGCGCTGTTGCAGGGCAAGCTCCAGGGCGCGTTGGCGGCGGCAGATTGCTCGTTGCTGCTCAAGCACCTGCGCGTAACGGAAGGCTACGGCGTCGCGATCGAAGCGTTGCTCGGCGCGGCGGGCGAGGGTGTGTGGGTGCAGGATCCCCAGCGTGTTCCGGGAGTGGTCGAAGCCCTGCGCGCGAAGAAGTTCGACCGCGTGGCGCTGCTGTTCGACACCGAGGCGCCCGTACCCAACGAAGACGTTTCGCCGCTCGAGGGCCTGAAGCCCGCCCGCACGCTGGTAAAGGTGCAGACCGAGGAGGCGCGTCCGCTGGTCGACCGGTTGCTGGGCGACTGCTACTATTGCGAGGACGTGGCGGCGTTTTTTGCGGCCTGGCGGGAGCATCCGGACTTCGCTTTCCGCTACCTCGTGACCGCCAACGGGGAGATGATCGACGGGCGGGGCCTGATACAGGCCGGCGGGCGCAGCGGCCAGCAACAGACCTCTTACCTCGAGCGGGCGCGTCAGATCGATCAGGCCAAGGAGGCGTTGAAGCAGCTCGACGATCAGGTGACGGATGCCGGACAGCGCGTGGATGTCGCCGCGCGCAAGGTCCAGACCGTCGAGCAGCAGGCCGAAGAGCAGCGCAAGTGGCTCAACGAGCTGTCGCAGGAGCTTTCGACCCTGCAGGGCCAGCGCAAGAGTGCCGACCGCAGCCACGAGCAGGCGGGGCGGCAGTTGCAGCAGCGTCAACAGGAGCTGGCCAAGCTCGAGACCCAACGCGGCGAGTCCGAGCAACGCCTGCAGGCGGCCCAGCAGGAAATGACCGCGCTGGAGCAGGAGATCGCCGCCGCGCAGGAACAGGTGACGCAAAAGGAGGCCGAGGTGGCGCGCTTGCGCGGCGAGGTCGAGCAGGCCAAGGAGAGCTTTAACGAAGAGCGCCTCGCGCGGGCGGAACGGCGTCAGCAGATCGAGTTGGGCCAGCGCGACCTGCAGGAAAAGGAGCAACAGCAACGCCGCGCCCAGAACGCGCTCAAGCAGCGCCGCGACGAGTCGCGCAACATCGCCCGGCAAAATACGGACTTGCAGCAGCAGTTGACCACCGCACGCCAGGAGGTCGAGACGGCGGAGGCCGAGCTGAACAAGGGCACGCAGCAGCTGGAGACCGCCCGGCAAGATCTGGATGCACTGGACAAGGACGTGACGGTGGTGGAAAAGGGCCTGACCGCTCAACGCGAGTCCGTCGAGCGCCTGACGAAGGAGCACACGCGCGTCGAGGTGGCGTTGGCCAAGTTGCAGACGCAGCGGGACAATTTGCTCGCCGATGCCCAATCGGCCTACGAGCTGGACCTGAAGCACGAGGACTGGCGTCGCCATTGGCTGGAGGCGGGCGAGCCCGTGCCGGAGCGCCTGCGCGTGGAGATCGACGAGTGGGAGGCCGACGAGGCGGAGGAAGAGGCCGAAGTCGACACTTCGCCCGAGGCGTTGCGCGCGGTCGAGGAGCCGGATTGGGAGCCGGTGGCCAAGGAGGTCGAGCAGCTGCGGCAGAAGCTGGGCTCACTGGGCACGGTCAACCTGCTGGCGATCGAGGAATACAAGGAGCTGAAGGAGCGCCACGCCTTCCTCAAGAACCAGAGCGACGACCTCTGGCAGAGCAAGGATCAGCTGATGCAGGCGATCGACGAGATCAACACGACTTCCGAGCGCCTCTTCGCCGAAACCTTCGCGCAGATCCGGACGAATTTTGCCTACACCTTCGAGCAGCTCTTCGGCGGCGGCAAGGCCGAGCTGAACCTCGTCGATGCGGAGGATGTGCTCGAGTCGGGCGTCGAGATCATCGCCCAGCCGCCCGGCACGCGCCTGAAGAGCCTCGCCTTGCTCAGCGGCGGACAAAAGACCATGACCGCGGTGGCCCTGCTCTTTGCCGTCTACATGGTCAAGCCCAGCCCCTTTGCCGTGCTCGACGAGCTGGACGCGCCGCTGGATGACGCCAACATCGGCCGCTTTTGCGACATGGTGAAGCGCTTTACCGACAAGTCGCAGTTCCTGCTCATCACGCACAGCAAGCGCACGATCAGCATCGCCGACACGATCTACGGTGTCACCATGCAGGAGCGCGGCGTCTCCCGCCTCGTTTCGATGCGCTTCAATCACCACAAAGGCGAAGCCGAGGTGGCGTAGGGGCCTTGGGGGAGTTAGTCTTCGAGTGCCGTCCGCAGGGCGAGCTGCATCCATGCCAGGGTGGGGCTCGAGTCGCCTCGCATCGCCGCAGCTGCCGCTTCTCCATAGCCGTCGTTGGGGCGTGGGCGCAAGCGCGCGAAAGGCGGCAGCCCGTAGCGCATCGCGAGGGCATTGGCCAGAAGTCGCGCGCTGCGTCCGTTGCCGTTGGCAAAGGGGTGAATGCGTACCCACTCGGCGTGAGCCCATGCGCACGCGTGCAGCACGGCGGAAATCTTGTCACCATCCAACTTCGTTCCGGCCTCTATGTGGTGATCCAGATAGCTCACAAGCTTATCCAGTCGTTCCTCGAAGTGTTGTAGCGCCGCATGAACTTTTTTCGCTGGCAATCCGTGGCCCCGACCCACTCGGACTTCGATCCCTTCCAGGCCGGGCTCACCCCGAAAGGCGCCTGACCAGTGGGGATTTGGCGGGGTGAGGCGGTCCAGCATGAGGCGATGCCATTCCCGGATCGTTTCAACCGACAACGCTTCCCGACGGCGTGCCGCATCGCGAATAGCTCGGAGCAGAGCCCGCAGGTTGTCGCGCAGCTGCGGACTATCCTCGTCCCAGTCAGGCATCGACGAGGTGTTGCACGTGGGCGGTCAGGGATTCGCTGGTAGGGTCGACCGTGCCTTCTGCCGGGTCCGTTTTGCTGTCAGCTTCGGCCTCCACAAAACGGTCGATCGCAGCTTCAAAGTCCGGATCTTTGGTCTGGTAGGCCTTTAGGGCTTGGTGGAGGGCGTCGGCCTCGTGTGCCATGGCCAGCGCCTGGTCCTTTACGTAGCTTGCGACGGCTTCGTTGATGAGGCGATTCTTGGTCTTGCCGGAAATCTTGCTTAACCGGGCGAGCGCTTCTTGTACGCCCTCATCCAGTCGTACCGTAGAGCGGTTTTTCATGCTACCAAGATAAACCCGTATAACATGGTGTCAATCATGATGGAATGACGTCAAAACGCGTGAATGGCGCCCGGCCTCCCTACCGCTTCAGGGCGAACGGTTCGCCGTTGACGATGACCTGGTGGAGCGAGAAGTCTTGCACGCGGTCACTGAGGTGCAGGTTTGGCTCACGGGCGTCGAGGGCGATCTCACGTAGCGTGATGTCGCTGATCTCGGTATTGGCGTTGCCTTCGATCACGCCGAGGGAGCGCAACGAGCCGCTGATGTTGGCGAGGGTGATGTCGCGCACGATCGAAGGGGGCGGCGTCTGGCCTTTGAGATCGAAATACTGGGACCAGCCCCGGATGTCGAAGAGCACCGCGCCGGGCGCCTGGATGGAGATGCCACGCAGCGTAAAGTCCTTGTAACGCTGGGGCGTATCGCCGCGCAGCTTCAGGCGCAGCAACGGCATGGAGCCGGTCACCTCGCAGTTTTCCACCACGACATCCCGGATGGCAGTCGCTTCGCTGCCGCAGGTGAGGGCTCCGTGTCCGCGGCGAAATTCGCAGTCTGAGACGTAGATATCCTGGACCGGCTGGCTCTGCTTGTCTTTCAGCGCGAACGGGCCCTTGGTGCCCTTCAGCGCAATGCAATCGTCCGTGACGGAAAAGTAGCACTCGCGAATCTCCACCTCCTGGCAGCTGTCGACGTCGATGCCGTCCGAGCTGGGCACCTGACGGTAGTCATCCGGCACCGTGAAGCGCACGCCCTGAATCCTGACCTCCTGGCAATTGTAGAGGTGGAGGTTCCAGAACTGGGAGTCCTTGAAGGTGATGCCCTCGATGCGCACATCGCGGGCGTTTTGGATGAGGCTCAGGCGGGCGCGCGGGACGCTCAGGTTCTCGAAGTTCTTCGGATCGGCGGATGCCCGGCGTTCGCGCCAGAATTGGTCCCAGATGGGGCGGCCTGCGCCGTCGAGCGTGCCGGCGCCCGTGATGCGCAGGCCGTCGCAGCCATCGGCGTTGATCAGGGCCGGGTTGAAGCTTTCCTCGAAGTGCCCTTCGATGCGGGTGCGTTGCTCGGGAAAGTTGGCCATGTCAGTCGAGCACTGGAGCACACTGCCTTCGGTCAGGTGCAGGTTCACGCCCGGCTTCAGAAACAGCGCGCCGCTCACAAACACGCCCTCGGGCACCACGACGGTGCCCCCGCCGTCGGCGGCCACGGCGTCGATGGTGGCCTGAATCGCCTCGGTGTTGAGCTGCTGGCCATCGCCCACGGCTCCGTGGTCGACGATGTTGAGATCCGCTGCCCACGCCCCGGGCAGGATCGCACAGAGGATGAACAGGGCGGGATAGAGAGAAAAGGGGCGGCGCAGCATCGAGAGCAGGGATGGGGGTGAACTCAATCGGGCTCTATACAGAAGCACGCTGGGGGCTAGGCAGCAAATGCCGTGACCGTGGACAGTCAGAACATATGTGGGGTGAGAAGGGCGATATTGATCAAGGGTGAACCAACACGTTTAGCGATTAGAGGATTAGGGCCAGGATAGTTAAGGGTGTATCAATTTATAGCTTACGAGATATCTGCTTAGGCTATGCAATGATGCGCAATTAGGCGGTAGATTTTGCTCAATCGAAACGGCTGTTTAGTGATTGGTATAAGGCGCGCTGAAAGTAGAGACTCACCCATTTCAGAGTCTGTCTCTGATTACGTTTAACCGTCTCAATACCAAAAAGATGTCCCGTCTTCTTGTGTGTCAGCTCGGCTGTGTACTCCTCAGTGCATCCGCTCTCTTGGCTCAGGACTATAGCGATCCTGCCTATACCGGTTCCGATTCCGATGATTCGGACCTGGAAACCCTCGATACCTTTACCGCCAGCGGGCGCGTCACAGAGCCTTATCAGGCCGTCGGCTTCGACAGTGTGCGCGCTAGCACTACCGTTACGCGCGACGCCTTGCTCTCGGCACCGCCAGGGATCAGCGGCCTGAAAATGCTGGAAGGCATTCCCGGAGTCGTGATGAGCAACTCCGATGCGAACGGTCTTTACGAATTCGGCAACCAGTTGCTGGTGCGTGCCTTCGGGTTCGAGCAACTCGGCTTTACCCTCGACGGCATTCCGATGGGCCGCACGCAGGCCTTTGGCGGCAGCCCCATCTACCGCTACGTCGACAACGAAAATCTAAAGGAGGTCGTGGCCAACCAGGGCTCGGGTGACGTTACGGTGCCCGGCTATGTTTCCCTCGGGCCGTCGTTCGAATACTTCACCGCCGATCCGACGGAAGATTTCGAGCCGCACCTGGAGGCCTCCTACGGCTCCAACGATTACACACGCGTCTTCGCCAAGGTCAACGTGGGCGAGATCGCGCCGGGGCTGACGGGCTACTACAGCATCTCGTCGATCCAGGCCAACTACTGGCGCGGGCCCAACGAAAACGACCGCATCCACATGGAGGGCAAGATCCGGTGGGAGGCGACGGAAAAGATCACCATGTCGGCCCTCTACGTCTACAACGACTTCGAGGACGGCGACTACCGCTTCCTGGGTTTGAGCGACTACGAGACTTATGGGCGCTACTTCGATTACGCGCCCTATATGCCGGTCGCGCCCGGGCTGACCATGTCGACCGATGAGGTGGGCTATGATTACGCCGCCGCCCGTGCGGCCTACAATGCCGATCCGCAGGCCAACCTCGGTGCGTTCTTTGTGGCGACGCCCGACGGCATCCCGGACAACCTGCAGGGCCGCATGCTCGAGCGCGATGCCGACGGCAATCCGACCGGCGATATTGTCTCTACCGGGCGCGACGAAAACGGCTTTGTCGTGACCGATGAATATCGCGGCCACATCAACGCCCGGACCGACGACCTCTTCGGCTACAACATCGACTTCGATCTCAGCGAAGCGATCAACCTGCACAGCACCCTCTACTATGAAGACAAGATGGGGGACGGCGTCAGCTACGACGATTTTGCAGGCGAGGTGGAGCACTACATCCGGCAGACGGAAAACGGCTTCGACATCGACGGCCCGCAGGGCGTGCTCTGGGGCCTGACACACCTCGAAGGCGAGCGCTACGGCGGCCGTCTGGACCTGACCTGGGACGTGAACGAGATGAATACCTTCCAGGCGGGCGTGTGGTATGAAAACGATGAGTTTTACCGCAACACCACGCGCTATAACATCCGCGACGGCCTGGCCCAGCCTGAGCCGCTCTTCGATTCGATCGCCTTTCTACGCAAGGACTTCACGCAGACGACCGACTCGATGCAACTCTACCTCAAGGACACCCTCAAGTTGCTGGAGGACCGGTTGACGATCGAGGCGGGCGTCAAGGCGCTCGACGTGGATGTGGAGGTCGACGGCTTCCGCAGCGTGGAAGACTACGACGTGTGGGCCCGTCGCTACGACGATGCCGATTTTCTCGCCAACGGCGCGCATATCGATGCCTCGTGGGACGACTACTTCCTGCCCTCCGTGGGGGCCACTTACAACCTGACCGAAACCGTCCAGGTCTTTGCCTCTTACGCCAAGAGCATGTCGAGCCCGACGGCGGAAGGGGAGGATGTGCTGAGCTACGGCGATCCGCGCAATTTCGACGTGCCGGACGCGCCGACCTCGAACAATTACGACATCGGCTTCCGCACCAACTTCAACGAATTCAGCTCCTCCGTGGCGTTCTACTATGTGGACTTTGCCGACAAGCTGGAGAACGTCGGCTACTTCGACGCGGAGCAGAACGAGACCTTCAACCAATATGAAACGGTCGGCGCCGTGACGGCCTACGGGGTCGAAATCGCGTCCACCTACGTGCCGCGTTGGGCCGGGGACGATCTTGCATTGACGACTTCGCTGCTGATCAACGAGGCGGAATACGAAGGCGACTACGGCGGGCGCGATGGCAAGACCGTGGTCGGCACACCGGAGTGGAACCTCACGGCCACCGCCACCTATTCGTTCAGCCAGAGCGTGATTGGCAGCGTGACCGCGACGCACATGGGCGAGCGGCCGATGGATCAGGACAATTCGCTCTACGCGGAGGCCTATACCACCGTCGACGCCTATCTGGAGTTCCGCTTCGACATGCTGGGCGAGGCATACGAAGGCTTCAGCCTGCGCGTCAACGGCACCAATCTCACCGATGAGGACGCGTTGGGCAACATCTTCAGCTCGGGCGGGCGCCCCATCCAGGACCGCGCCTACAGCGTGACCCTCCGGGCGATCTTTTAGTCAGGGGCATCATCGTTAAGTCAGAGTTGGCTGCGGGCAAGGGCCCGCGGCCTTTTTGGTGTTTACAGGGGGCTCGCCGGTTACCTTTGATGATGCTGACGCATAGATGGTAAATGGATGTAAAATGTTTATTAACAGATGCTTTTGAGATGTCTTCGGTTGAATTTGGTTGCGCCCCCTGGACGCGATTCTAGCCTTCAGCGCAATACCAGCTCCCCATGATGAAAACACTGAATCTTTTTGCGCTGAGCGGCTTTACGCTGCTCATCTTTGCTGGCTGCGGCCCGCGGCCCGAATCCACTGCCGAGGATTTTCTGAAGTCCTTTATCGAAGGAAATGAGGAAGACGCGCTCGCTCTGAGCGATGGGCAGGCGCACCAGCTGGTCGAGATGGCCTTCGCCTTTGGCGCTGCGGACGAGCTGGATGAGTCGAACTTCAAGTTCAAGCACCTACGCACGGAGCGCGAAGGCGATCAGGCGGTCGTCTATTTTGCGGACCAGGATGGGAGTGAAGCTCACGTCGGGCTGACGAAGATCAAGGGCGAGTGGAAGGTGACCGAGATTCCCAAGGAATAGCCGGTGACAGTCTGCCGCGGCAAATTCCCATTTCTGGTTGCCGGCCTGATGTGGGCGGCGTCCTGCGCGCGTGGCGAAGGGCTCTCCATGCAGACGGGAGATCTCGTAGCCCGTTTCCAGGATGGGACCTGGTCTCGTTTTTTTGCGGCGGCCTCTCCCCACGACCAACGCTTCGCCCATATAGGACTGGTGGTGCTGGAAAAGGAGGAACCGTGGGTCATTCATGCCCAAGGTAACGATCAGAATGGTAAGGGGCAGGTCTGCAAGACGCCGCTGGCCCAGTTCATCAATCCCGAGCACACGCTGCGCTGGGCCGTGTTCAGAGCGGACGCGTCGCCGGAGCAGCTTCGCGCTGCGGTGCGCCAAGCCGAGGCCTTTGTCGCCGACGGGGTCCCCTTCGACGCCCAGTTCGACTTGCGTGATGCCCATGCGCTGTATTGCACAGAAATGGTTTGGCGGGCATTTCTGGACGGGGCGGGTATCGAGCTCGTTCCGGTACGCGTAGAGGTTGGCGACCAGTCCTTCATCACGATCGATTGTCTGACCGGTAGCCCGTATGTGCACGAATTAACCGCCAGCGGACATGATGTGGAGTTCGTAGTGGGGCGACGAGACGACGCCAATAGGCATGGCAGGCGACTTGAGGCTTTACCGGATGAACCGTTGACCGATGTAGAGTGACTGATGGATTTGCGGTGGACCTCGGCAGAGGATTCTTTTGCATGAGGTGATACCGCTGTGAGTTCTTCCGCTTCCGATTCCTTCCGCACTGTGTTTCCGCCTTGCCTCATCCGCCTCGTGACGGCCTTTTTGTGCTTGTTCATGTTGTCTCCGCACGCCCGCGCTGCCGATCCCGCCGCGCTGCAGGCCGCCGTCTGGGGGCCGCGGCCCGATTGGTCGATGCTCGATGCCTTTGCCTATACTCGTACGCCGGGCGAGGTGCGCGCTTTGCTCGATGAGGTGTATGCGCCCGACAATGCGGCCGTGACCTGGCTGAGCCTGACGGACAACGCCCTGATCGTGCAGACGGGCGACCCCAACGTCGGCACCATCCGCATCCCGCTGGCGACCGGTCCGAGCCAGCGCCGGCCTGCCCCGCAGTTTTGGCGTCACGTGGACGAGCTGCAGCTGGGGGCGGACCCGGAGAAGCCGCTGCAGGGCCTGCGGCTGGTGATCGATCCGGGCCACATCGGCGGTGACTGGGCCTCGCTGGAGGCGCGCGAATGGCAGCTGCCGGGCGGTCCGGTGATGCGAGAAGGGGAGATCGCGCTGGCGGTCGCCCGGGAGGCGCGGGCGCAACTGCAGCGGCTCGGGGCGAAGGTCTACCTCGTACGAGCCCGCAACCAGCCCGTGACGCCGTATCGCCCGGAAGACTTTTATCCGCTCGCCCGCTACGACCTGCAGCAGCGCGGCACGAGCAGCCCCACCGATGCCCAGGTGCGGCACCGGGCGGAGCTTTATTTTTACCGCTATGCCGAGATCCGGGCCCGCGCGGAGCTGATCAACGACCGCATGCAGCCCGATCTGGTGGTAGCTCTGCATCTCAACGCCGCCGCCTGGCCCGACCCGGACAATCCGGCACTGGTGGAGCAGGATCACGCGCACGTGCTGTTGCACGGGGCCTACAGCGCGGCCGAGTTGAAGCGTCCGCTTGCCCGGCTGGAGATGCTGGAAAAGCTGATGACGGGCGTGATTGGCGAAGAGCTGCGCTGGGGAGAGCCGCTGGCGGCCAGCCTGGAAGCGGAGACGCATCTGCCCGCGTTTACCTACACCGGTAGTAACGCGGTGAAGGTAGGAGCGCACCCCTATCTTTGGGCGCGCAATCTCCTCGCCAACCGGATCTATCATTGCCCGGTCGTCTATCTCGAGCCCTACGTGCTCAACAGCGCCGAGGTCTATGGACGCCTTAAAGACGTGCAGGCTGAGGACTTACGCGAGTCGGATCTGGTGCAGGAATACGCCCGGGCGCTCGTAAAAGGTCTGCTAAAAGCCGCCGATTCGGCTGAGAATTAGGTCCAATACCTCAAGCGGTAAGCACAAAAGCAGTCGACGTAAGCGGTAGCCGCGCCTAGGTTGCCCGCTTAGAAAAATCAAACTGCTTGTGCTACCGTTATGAAAAGCCCTCTCATCCCACTCAGCCTCTTAGGTTCACTCATCGCTTGCCCGATCGCGGGTCACGCCAAGGCCGATCTCGACCAACTGCGGTCCATGGCGTCGCAGGAAAACCTGGTCTATTTTGAAGCGCCGGACTTCGAGCGCCTGAACGAGCATAGCGCTGAAAGCGTCTGGGGCCAGATCTTCCAGAACGAGGATTTCCAGAGCTATCTCCGCCGCCTCATCTCTAAAAATGACGAAGAGGAAGCGGAAGGTTTCGATGAATTCCTTGCGGATTGGGAAGAATATTCCAGCCACTTTGACGGCCCGGTCGTGGCGACGATCAACTACGAGAACTTTGACGCGTTCGTGAACGAGGAGGCGGATGCGTTCGCGATCACGGGCTTTGTCGCCATCGGCCACGACGACAAGTCTTTCTGGGAGAAGGATCTGAAAGACGATGAGGCCGAAAAGGTAGACGTGAAGTTGAAGGGTTTCGACCTCTACAAGCTGGAGGATGGCGACGAGGAAGGTATGCCGGCGGAACCCTACCTGCTGCTGGGCAAGGACTTGATGGTGCTGGCGTTCAGCAAGGACGGGGCGCTGAGCTTTGCCGAAAACTACCACGGCAAGTCGAGCTCCGGCCCCAGCCTCACCGAGACCGCTTACTATCAGCAGATGGTCGAGAACGACCCGGATGCCGACTTCTACTTTTATGGCAACCTGCAGGGTGTCGGTGGCATGCTGGACAAGCTGTTGGAGAACTTCCGCCCGCAGATCGAAGAAGCTGCGGCCAATGGCCAGGTGGTAGGGGTCGACCAGATCAAGCAAGCCATCGGTTATGACAGCTGGCGCGCCTACTACTTCTCCGCCGGTTTCGATGGTTCCGAATCCTACATGCACGGCGCGATGACCTACGAGAACGGCGGCGGCCTGCTGGGTGAGCTGGTCAGCTATTACGGCACGGATCTGCCGCAGCCGATGTGGGTGCCGGCCGATGCTCCCGTGGTGACGGTGGGCAATTTCGATTTCAGCGGGGTAGCACGTATGATCGAGCGCCTGGTTGGCCGCATCTCTCCGATGGGAGGCGGTATGTATACCATGATGAAGAATCAGCTGAAGATGCAGCAGATCGACATCGACGGCGGCCTGATCGGCAACCTCGGCTCGCAAATAGTCCAGGTCTACACCGTGAATGACGCGAGCATCCCGGGCCCGGTGACGGTGATCAGCCTGCGCGACGGCGCGGCGTTTGCCCGGACGGTCTCCCAGTTGACGGGAATGCAAGGCATGCCCCTGAGCTTTGAGGATTACAACGGTGCGCGCATTGCGTCGATTCAGCAGCCCCAGGTGCCGACTTACGATGAAAACGGCGAGCCGGTTATGCCGGAGGCGTCCGACCAGGCCTTTACGCTTGCCACTACGGCCGACCAGTTGGTCTACGGCATGAGCCGCAGCGGAGTCGAAGAGGTGCTGGATTTGATGGCCGGCCAGGCCGACGAGCCGTTGCTCGAGCAACCGGAGCTCAAGGCGTACCTCAGTGAGATGCCGGACGATACGGTCGGCTATGCCTACTACGACGTGAATGCGCTCCTGAATACCTACCTGCAGATGATCGCACAGCTGCAGGGCGAGGAAGCTCCGCACATCGAGCTGGACGAGGACTATATTGCCATCGGCAGCTATCGTCGCGCCCAGGACGGGCTCTACTCTGAGGGGGTCGTAAAGCCACGCCAGTAAGGCGACGTCCGTCCAGCCTTCTCTTTCAAGCTCCCGTCACCATGGCGGGGGTTTTTTGTGCCTACCCGACGCGGGCGATCGAAGAGATGGCATCGCCGAGCGCGGCCTTGAGCTGCGGCACCTTGACGGGCTTGCTCAGGTAGGCGTCCATGCCCACTTCCAGGCAGCGCTCTTCGTCCATGCGCGAGGCAGCGGCGGTTAACGCGATGATGTAAGGCTGCTGGACGGGGCGGACAAACTGGCGGATATGCTGCGTCGACTCAAAGCCGTCCATCTCCGGCATGTGCACGTCCATAAAGACGACGTCGTAGTGGGAGCGCTGGCAGGCCTCGAAGGCTTCGCGGCCATTGTCAGCGACGTCCGCGCTGCAGCCCAGGCGCTTGAGCAGGAGCAGCATGACCTTGCGGTTGACCGCGTTGTCTTCGGCCAACAGCATGCGCAGCTTTTCGATGCCATCCGGGCGGTGGCTGAAGTCTCCGTCCTGGTCGGAGCGGGAACGCTTGCGCTGCGGTCCATCGTCGAGGTCGATCACCTCGTCGCCCTCGACCGGCAAGGGGAGGGTAAAGTGGAAGGTGCTGCCTTTGTCCTGCACACTGCGGACGCCGATCTTGCCGCCCATCAGCTCGCAGAGGCGGGCGCTGATCGCGAGGCCGAGGCCGGTGCCGCCAAAACGTCGGGTGGTCGTCGCGTCGACTTGAGAGAAGGGGCGGAACAGCTTGTTCACGCGGTCTTCCGGGATGCCGATGCCAGTGTCGCTTACCTCGAACAGCAGGCGGCTTTGTGCGTCCCGGGGCTCGGCCACCTTCACCTTCAGGGTAACGGCGCCTTCAGTCGTAAACTTGATCGCGTTGCCGATGAGGTTGATCAGGATCTGCCGGATGCGCGTCGGGTCGCCGTGATAATGGCGCGGCATGCCCTGTTGCATCTCCAGCTTCAGCGGCAGCTTCTTTTCCTCCGCCTTCACGCGTAGGAGGTTGAGCGTTTCCTGCAGCAGCTCCTGCAGGTCTACCGGAATTTCTTCGATGTCCAGCTTGCCGGCTTCGATCTTGGAAAAGTCGAGGATGTCGTTGATGACTTCGAGCAACGTTTCGGAGCCGTGGCGGATGGTGCGCACGTAGTCGAGCTGCTCCTTGTTCAGGGGCGAGTCTTCGAGCAGGGCGCACATGCCTTGCACTGCGTTCATCGGCGTGCGGATCTCGTGGCTCATGTTGGCCAGAAACACGCTTTTGGAGACGTTGGCGTTTTCGGCTTCCAGCGCCATTTCGTTGGTGCGCGCGATGGTGGCCTCGAACTGCTCGTTCATCTGTTCCAGCTCCTGGCGCAGCCAGCCGATCTGGCGCTCGGTCTCCTGCAAGCGCAGTTCACGCTCGTGCAGGGCCTGCTCGGCGCGGAGCCGAGCTTCGCGTTCTTCTTCGAGCTGCTCCTCATAAGCGGCGATGCGCGCATGCTCTTCGTGGTGGCGGACGCCGACGAAGGCGCGAATTTCCTCCAAACGCTCCGGCGACAACTGATCGAGCTCTCGCAATAAGCCCTCTTTTTCCGCGGTGACGTGGAGGGAGGGATCGTATGGAGAGGAAGAGGTGTGGTCTGACGGGCGCACGACTGGGACGAAAAAGGCGGTACCGATATGGGTCTTTCCTCCTTGATATCGTCCCATGAGGAGTTGGCTTTAACTCAATCGCGCGCTGAATCCCTCTTTTTTTACCGTTTGCCCCCACGAAAAAGAATGATTTTTCGTTTTCGTTCAGGGGCGTTCTGCCGCCTCAGGTCAATGGGGACGCAGCAGAGGTGCCAAGCTGGTGGGGACTTCTTCTTCCACGCAACGCTGGGCCTCTTCGATCTCCTGCTCATGGTCGTCCGACAAGCCGGATGCAATGGCCAAGACGTTGCGGATGAAGGTGTTGTCCCACTCTGTTTCCTGCGGGTAGGGCCATTCCTGCGGCTCGCAGACGTAGGGCAGCAAAAAGCCGAGCGCACGGTCGAGGCTCGCGCCGTTGGAGGCCCTGTGGTCCATCAGGTCGACATCCACATCCAGGCCCAGCAGGGCGAGGCGGTAAAAGTGCTCCAGATTTTCCGTGCAATAGCTCCACGTGCGGGTGCGGACGAGTTCCTCGGGCTGGGCGCCGCTGGAGCGGATCTGGCGCTCGATGCGCGGGGTCACCGATTCTTCGAGCAGCCAGCGCACGTAGTCGTCGTTGCCGATAAAGTGGGCGACGCTGGCCGCCTGGAGGTCGAAGGCCGTGCCGTGGTTGTTGACCGAGCTGGCTTCGTCGCGGCCGTTGTCGTTGGTGATGAGCCAGCGGAAGTAGTCCTGATACCATTCCTGCAGCGCCGTCAGATCTGCATCACTCAAGCTCTTCGAATCGGCGAGCACGAGGATGCCGTCAGCCAGTTCGCCCAGTGGGTGCGCGTCGATGATGCCCGTTCCGCGGCCGTTGGTGCGCCCGGGGATGGCCTGGGCATGGTTCAAGTTGGGCCGCATGTAGGTCTCGGGATCCAGAAACCATGCGCGCAACAGCTTCACGCCTTGCTTGGCATAGCGCTCTTCGCCGGTCAGGCGATAGGCGAGGGCGCAGTAGCGCACATCGTGGATCATCTGGTGCAGCGGCTCGCGGTCGGAGACCTTGTCGCGCTCCGGGTTGAACTCGCCGTCGCGGCGCACGTAGGGCAAACCGTCGGCCGTATCCGGGTTAGGCCACCAGTAGGGCCCCGTGCTGTAGTAGTCGTGCACGTTGCCGCTGGGCGGGGTCCGATCGTTAAACGTCACCGAGTAGACCTTCTCCTCCTGCACGATTGCGTCGGCCTGCTCCAGCACGCTCTCGCGCAGGGCAGGCCAGGTGCCCTCCTGAGAGTGGGCGAGGTCGTCGAGCCGCGGCTCTTGCCAGAAAAGCAGTTGATCGCCCTGCGCGTGCAAGGCGGGTGCGAGGCTGGCGAGCAACAGGGGCAGCTGCGCCAGGAGGCGTGGGGTGGGGATACGGAGTAGCGCCATAAGGTTACAAGCTAATAAATATTGGATTATTGGGCGTCAACTCCTTCTCGTGACTTTTCGGGGGTGGCTGTAGCGAGGCACCTAAGCATCAACCCGGCATTTAGCAGGTCACGGCCGGGCGATCCTCTCACTGCCCGCGCAGACCCATAAACGGGAGCGTATGCAGCCAAGCGGGAGCGCTCAGGTTGAACTTCCTACTCGACTTCAAACGGCTCTGCGCCAAGTGAAACGGTTCCTGCTGCTGTCACCAATGCTTTGCCATCGCCCACCTTCAAATCCACTTCATATTCGAATCCAGGCTCCAGATACACCGAGGAATGGGCCGTCTTCTCCAGCGGAGAGAAGGAAACAAAGAACTTGCCGCGACTAAACGTTACACGTCCGACATTTCCCGTTTCAGCGTCTCGCTCGATGTTGAGCAGACGAATCACAGAGCCCCAGCCCAACTCCAAGCATTCCTCACCGAGTTCTTTGTGGTAGTGCTCGCCCAAGGCGGAAAACAAGACAATCAATTCACCATCTTCAACGCCAGCGATTACCAATCGTAGCTCCTCTTTGGAGTCATGGGATACCTGGGCATTCATTGTCGCAACAAAACCCAGCGCGAACAGAATCGAAAGCAATTTCATGGTAATGGTAGTCAGCTTTGCTGGCGACTCATGTGTCGCCGAGGACTTGCGGCGGTGGATAGGATAAGAAAGAACCGTTATTTAAACCTCGGAAGAACAACTAAGATCTCTACCGGAATCAAAACTACCACCGTAAGGATCAAAGCCAGTAGCCAGCGCCTCATATCTTTGTCATACCTTCTCGCAATACATTCCTTCAGTTTCAGAAGCTCACGTGAATCATTATCTTTAAAAAAAACTCTTCGCCTAAAAGCCACATCTCGTGATAGAATCGAAAAGCTGTCGTATGGGCACCGCTCCGCACTAGATTCATACAGTTTGCACAATTTTAGATAAAGGAGGTACAGGCGAAACGCCGAGATCCAGCAATAAGGTACCGAGAGGAACACAAAGACCACAAAGGAAATCATCTTCTTACTATGTTACTCCGCCGTAGATCCGCTATCCCGCGAACTACACGCAGCCTTTCCTGCATTCCAGAGAAATGACCTCACCCTATAAGTCCACTCTGCTGCGGGTGTCGGTGAAATTTGCATATATTGTGAAATCAGGCAACTCAAAAACTGTGTCATCTGTCGTAAGGCGTGGAACGCCAATATCTGGCATGTCCTCGCCGAAGAGGTTGTAACGTCGATCACCCGTCACCATACCTAATAGGTCGCAGGCGCCGATCGGACTATTCGCGACGTAGGCATACGGGTGCGCCCGCCGGCGTCGTATTCATCGTGTGCGACCGCCTGCGCCGTTCCGCCGTTGTTGGCCTACAGCAGCATCAAATTGCCGTCGCGTTCATACGCCGGCACGTAAAGCTCCCCATCGGTGTCTTCGATCGCCTGCAGCCCACCGATCCCGCCAGCGCCTCCATAGGCGCCGCTCATGTCCGGCCCTCAGCCATAGGTCTTGGTGTGCTCGAGGCCGCCAGAGTTTACTTCAAAATTCCGCGATCAGGTGAAAATCGTGATAGAGGTAACGGGTCCTTTAGCCTGCTAAACTCTCATCGTTGGCTTCGATCGAAGGGCCGGATTGGCCTATTATCTCCCGTCTGTGGATTTCATTCAGAGTAGGGTCTGCGGCTATTTCTGCAAACGTGGCTGCGACAGCTAATTACGCCGTCCTTTTGGCCGCGGTCAGATATATAAGGAAGCGTGGAGATGGCTCAAGTTGAGCCAACGTGCCAGAGCTTGCCGACAGCACGAGGCGAAGCGCGGCGTTAGCCGTCCCTGCCATAGTGCAGGAGAGCACAAATTGAGTTTTGGTCGGCGGCGAACTATGGAAGGTCAGCTTTGATGTAGATGAACCTGTCCAGCTGGGGGGAATCTATGTATTGGGAGTTCGCAGCCTGCATGAGGGCATCTTTACCCTCAAAGTTCAGCACTACATAGCACAAGCTTGCTTCAAAAGTCGCGGGTATACTATCATCGGGCATCAACACAACGTTGCTTTCCTCGATTTCCCAGCGACCTGTGTGTGAGTAGCCGACTGGAGCATCCTCTTGCAGCACTAGCTGAGTCCACTGGTACGTTTCGTCGTCTCGAAGCACGAGTCGCTCCACGGTATCGAGGTTCTTCCGAACGTATTCACCGGGCAGCTGCGTTGCTTCAATCGTCTCTAAAACTTTCATCGATGCAGGATTTGAAGCCATGCAACCCGAGACGACCGACCCCGCCAACGTCAGCACGGCGAAAAAGCAAATTAGTTTTCCGGACATTCCCACCTCCCAACATTTATGTTCAGGCCCTCGAAATCGGGCAACTCAAAACCGGGTCGTCAGATGTGAAATCTGGCACGCCAATGCCTGACATTTCCTAGCCGAAGAGGTTGTAACGTCGATCACGCGGCACCATACCTAATAGGCGCCCAGGCGCCGATCCGGTTATTCTCGACGTAGGCGTACGGGTGCGCCTGCAGGCTTCATATTCAAAAGTGGGATCGTCGCCGGGAACAGGCGATACCTCAAGAATCTTCATCCTGAGCGTTTGACCCCTCCTCAGGCAATCCAATGAAAATCGCAGTAAACTGTACGCCCATTCCAATGGGCGAATGATCCTCCAACTTCCCTTGTAACCGAAATTGACAGTGTTTGTTGGCCTCCAAAAACGCCTGAATCTCATCGAAAGAGGGATCTGGGTTTACATCGAATCCAAGAATCACGCTTTCAGCAATCTGGCGATCTTTGGAAGCGCACTCAGAAGGAAAGAGTCGAAACTCGACGCCGGTGTAGCTTATGCACGCCTCGATCTCTACTTCCTTCCCAAAGTCCCCATTGCACTTCATCTCTAGCAAACGCCGAAACGAAATCGAGGCCACATCTTCATTCTCGCTGCCAATCGCTGCTTTCAACTCAGATCCTCCCTTCAGCGCCAACGCGCAGCAGATCATCGCAAGGACAAGCACATAGAATCTCATCATAAACCAGCCTTTCTACATTCCACTGCTCGATTATGAGTCGTTTGATCGTATCGCGAATGTATCCCTTGATATTGATCACCTTCAGTCGGGTTTTGTCCTTGGCCCGCTACTCCGAAATGGTGATTGCCGTCGCGATCTTGGTAATGAACTCCAATAAACCCATTCTGCATAGCGGATGCAGCATCCCCATCTGAGATAATCGAGACGGCATCATAATATTGATCAACACTAGCTTTGAAGCCACGCACCATATTTGTAACCCGGCTATAAGTCCAGCTACCCACAGAATGTGAATGCCCAAGACCGAGAGGCTCGCTGTCTCTTGGCACACTAATATTAAACGTCCCTCCCGGATTCCCGGGATCAGCACCAAGCGGACCGGGAGCGCGGCCTATGGAATACGAAAACGCGTGAGTCTCATTGTTCACAAAGATATGGGAATAATGCTCCCATCGAACTTGGGCACTTTCTCCTCGATAACTAAAATCAAAATACAAACTTTCAGTCATGGCCCCCGCGTTGATCATACTGGAAAGAAGAGTATCCACCAAATTCGTATGAGAATCGCCTTCCTTGATATTTAGTCCCGGATTATCAGCGAAGAGACTGGCACAATTCTCCTTTGTCGGCTTCCACTCTTCCTTTTTGGGCGCATTAGTCCCGGAGCCTATGCCTCCAGATCCATTTGAGAGCTGGTTGAGATAAGACAAATCGATCGTGTTCTGTGTAAAGAAGAACGCATGCTCAAATTGCATATCAAAATCGAACCACCCTTCGTCCATTTCAGTGTCAGTGGAATTTGCATATATTATGAAATCAGGCAACTCAAAAACTGCATCATCAATCGTAAGGCGTGGAACGCCAATGCCTGACATGTCCTCGCCGAAGAGGTTGTAACGTCGATCACCCGGCACCATACCCCAGAGGTCCCAGCCGCCGATCGGGGCTATTCGCCGACGACAGCGCTCAAATTGCGCCCGCCGGCGTCAGGGCCTTGGCCTGCAAATGATGCGAGCCGGCTGCTGGGGGAGGGCATCCGTGGGGCACTGCAGAGGTCCGCTGGCGTTTCTGGTTGGTCTTGAAAGAATCATGCCGGAATCCTTGCCCAGCTTTGGCTGGGGCGCCCGTCGCGGGAGGGCCTGTGCGCGGTGGACCTGTAGAGGCCGGAGAAGGCAAAAAAAAGTGCCCGTGTTTGGGGGCGGCAGGGGTTTCCTCGACGACGATTTCGTGGTATCTTGGCGGTTAACTTTAACCGGCAATTTCGAGACCCCGATGAGAGGAATGGTAGCAGGAGCCGGGATCGAACCGGCGACCTAAGGCTTATGAGTCCTTCGCTCTAACCAACTGAGCTATCCTGCCACTAGAAAACCAGTAGAAAAATGCATGATTACAGGCGTTGGCAAGCCTAAAGAGTGACTTTTTCTTTAATTGAGACACTTGGCTCAATTTTCCGCTTGCGGAGTCTCAAAAAGCCGCTTTTATTGAGACTAAAGAAGCTATTTCAAGAAGGATTATTATGGGCAAAAGTTTGTTTCAGAAAGTCTGGGATGCGCACAGTGTGCGTCGCCTGTCCAACGGGCAGACCCAGTTGCTGATTGGGACGCACCTCATTCACGAGGTGACGAGCCCGCAGGCGTTCGGTATGCTGCGCGACCGCGGTCTGAAGGTGAAATACCCGCACCGCACCTTCGCGACGGTGGACCACATTGTGCCCACCAACGAGTCGCTGGAGCCGTATTCGGACAAGCTCGCGCAGGCCATGATCGAGGAACTGCGCAAGAACTGTGCGGAGCACGGTATCGAGTTCTTCGACACCAACACCGGCAAGCAGGGCATCGTCCACATCGTCGGCCCGGAGCAGGGCATCACGCAACCCGGCACCACCATCGCCTGTGGCGACAGCCACACCTCCACCCACGGCGCGTTTGGCGCAATCGCGTTTGGCATCGGCACGAGCCAGGTGCGCGACGTGCTCGCCACGCAGACGATGGCCCTCAGCCCGCTGAAGGTCCGCCGCATCAATGTGGACGGCAAGCTGGCCCCGGGCGTGTATGCGAAGGACGTGATCCTGCACATCATCCGCCTGCTCGGCACCAAGGGCGGTACCGGCTATGCCTACGAGTATGCCGGCGAAGTCTTCGACAACTTTTCGATGGAAGAGCGCATGACCGTGTGCAATATGTCCATCGAGGGCGGCGCGCGCGTCGGTTACGTCAACCCCGACGAGACGACCTTCGAATACCTCAAGGGCCGTCCCTACTCGCCCAAGGGCGCGGCGTGGGATGCGGCCGTCGAGCGTTGGAAGAACTTCGCCAGCGATCCGGACTGCGCATACGACGACGTGGTCAACATCCGCGCCGAAGACATCGCACCGACCGTCACCTGGGGCATCAATCCCGGTCAGGGCATCTTTGTGGATGAGAACATCCCGGCACCGGCCGACGGCAAGACCCAGAGCGAGCGCGAAGGCATCTCCGAAGCCCTTGAGCACATGAAGTTCCAGGGTGGCGAGCCGATCAAGGGCAAGAAGATCGACGTGGCCTTCTTCGGTTCCTGCACCAACGGCCGCCTGAGCGACCTCAAGGAAGTGGCGCAGTACCTCAAGGGCCGCAAGGTCCACCCCGACGTGCAGGCGATCTGCGTGCCGGGCAGCCAGGTCGTGGCCAAGATGGCGGAAGACCTCGGGCTCGCCCAGATCTTCCGCGATGCGGGCTTTGAGTGGCGCGGTGCCGGTTGCTCCATGTGTCTGGCCATGAACCCCGACAAGCTTGTGGGCGATCAGCTGTGCGCCAGCTCCAGCAATCGTAACTTCAAGGGCCGCCAAGGCTCCGTGACCGGGCGCACCATCCTGATGAGCCCGCTCATGGTCGCCGCCGCCGCCATCACCGGCGAAGTCAGCGACGCCCGCGAAGTCTTCGGCCTGCTGCCGGAGCCCGTCGGCGCCTAAATGAGTGAAATTTGGAACAGAAGAACGCAAAGAACACAAAGGCATGAAAACAGCGCTTGGTTGCGAGTCAGCCTTGGTTGTCGGACAAGCGCCTGCTCAGGGCTAGCGTAAAGCGACCACACCTTCTTGGTGTTCTTCGCGTTCTTCTGTTCCATCAATATCTCTTTCTAATCTTTCTTTTCCATGGCTTTACCCAAGATCAACCAGATCGCCGGCCGTGCCGTTTACGTGCCGGGCGATGACATCGATACCGACCGCATCATCCCGGCGCGCTTCATGAAGTGCGTGACCTTCGACGGGCTGGGCGAGTACGTTTTCTACGACGTGCGCAAGAACGAGGACGGCACGGACCGCAAGCACCCGCTGAACGATCCGAAGTTCTCCGGTGCCACGATCCTCATCAGTGGTAACAACTTCGGCTGCGGCTCCTCCCGCGAGCACGCCCCGCAGGCCATCTACCGCGCCGGCTTCCGCGCCGTTATTGCTGAAAGCTTCGCCGAGATCTTCTTCGGCAACAGCACCCAGCTCGGCATGCCTTGCGTCTCTGCCACGCACGACGACATTCAGGCCCTCGTGCGCGCCCTGCAGGCCGATCCCGACATGACCGTGATGATCGACCTCGAGATGCAGCGCATTCACTTCGGCGACGTCTCCATCTCCTGCGAGATCCGCGAGACCAACCGTCAGGCGCTCGTCGGCGGCTATTGGGATCCCATTCAGGACCTGATCAACGGCGAAGAGCAAGTCGAGGCCGTCGCCAACGACCTCGCCTACTTCCGCGCCACCGCCGACTAGACTGCGCGTCAGCTCAGAGCTTTTCGCGCCGATCCCTCCACCGGGGTCGGCGCTTTTTTTAGTAGGGACATCTCCACGGGGGTCGCCGGCAGTGGAGATATTAAAGAATAGAATTGCCGCGTTTAGTTAAGCTACATAGATAATGGATCCATGCTAAAGCCTATCTCCCGTCTCCCTCTCGCTGTCGCCCTGTTAATGTCCACTGCTATGGCATGGGCTGCTCCGATGACCAATGATGACGTCATCAAGCTGACCAAAGCCGGTCTGGGCGAAGAAACGATTGTGCTCGCAGTCAAGAATGCCCCCGAAACGGACTTCGACACTTCTTCCGATGGGCTGATTGCCCTGACTCAAGCCGGCGTGTCTGGTGAAATCGTCAACGCGATGCTGACCGCAGGCCAACCCGAAGCAGCGGCGCCTGCTGGCCCAGGGGCCAATGCGGCCGTGGCCGATCAACACGATCCGCAGGAAATCACGTTGATCACGGACGATGCCGAGCAAGAGCTCCTCTACACCTCGGCGCAGATGCGCACTGCGGCCCGGGCCTTCGGCTTCGGCGGAGTGGCAACTTATGCGGTCTTGCGAGGCAGCAACGCGCAGTTGCGGATTACGGACACCGAACCGGAATTTATCATCGCGGCTCCCGGGCGCGCGCAGCCCGATGCCTACGCCCAGCTTGCCAGCTTCGCTATCCGTGGCAACGGTTCCCGCGAGGTGCTGGTGGGCGGCGGCTATATGTCTTACTCCACCGGCATCCATCCCGATCGCATCATGCCCATTTCCTTCGCCCCGCTGGAGGACCAGTCCAAGGCACCCGAGGGATTCACGCTCTATCGGATTAAGACGACCGAGCCGTTGGCACCGGGCGAATATGCCGTCGTTTTTTACAGCTCCGAGGTTGCGCTGCCTGGCATGCTCTTCGGTGGCGGCAACGCCTACTTCGACTTCGGGATCGACCCGCAGTAAGGCTCGCAGTCCCTCTTTGCTCCGGCAAACCCAAGGCTTCAACCCGCCCGGGCTGGGTCATTTTCGTCCTCGCGTTGAACGTCTGAGGCCTTTATCCCGTCTCCTCAAGCAGATGTACAAGTTGTTCGAAGACGCGGGTATCTTCGCCTGGCCGCTGCTCCTGTGCTCGGTCCTGGCGCTCGTCATCATTGTGGAACGGCTGATCGCGCTGCGTTCGGCGCGCGTCATCCCCCGGCGCTACCAGGAGGCGTTCATGCGCGGCGAAGTGCCCGCCGAGGGCGACAATACCGTGATGGGGCGTATCGTGACCGCATTTCACCAGGCCGAGTTCGACTCCGAGCAGTTGAAGGCCGTGGCGCGCCTGCAGGTGACGCGGATGGAGCGGGGCCTGTTCATCCTCGAGGTGATCATCAGCGCCGCGCCGTTGATCGGTCTGCTGGGCACGGTGACGGGGCTGGTGAACGTCTTTGGCCAGATCGACGTCAATTCCGGGCTGCCCGACTCGCGCGGTTTCGTCGAAGGCGTCGCGCTGGCGCTCACCACGACGATGATCGGCCTCAGCATCGCCATCCCGGCGCTGGCGGCCAACGGCTACCTGCAGCGCCGTATCGACACCTTTGCCGCCATGCTGGGGGTCGGCGTGGAGCGGTTGGTGGCGATCAAGCGCCAGCAGGAAGAACCCACCACCTCTACCGCCAACGCCGCTGCGCGCGCAAACGCATGAGCGAGAGCGTCATCCCTCCGCGGCCGCGCCGTCGGCCGGAAATCAACATCGTGCCGCTGGTCGACGTGCTGGTGGTGCTGATCTTTTTCTTCCTGATGTTCATGCAGTTCCGTAACATTACGGCGCTGAACCTGAAGCTACCCAAGATCGAGACCGCCGGCAAGAGCGACCAGACCCAGCGCCCGATCGAGATCGGCTTGCCGCCCGACGGCGGCTATGTGCTCAACGGCGAGACGCTGGAGGAGGATGCCCTGCAACAGCGCCTGGAGCAGCTTGCGCAGGAGAACACCAGCCGCAAGGTGCTCATTCTGGCCGACGAGGACAGCCGCACCAAGCAGCTGACGAAGGTGATGGACCTCTGCCGCCAGCTGGAGCTGAACAACATCAGCCTGCAGTCCCGCTAGCCCCGTCGATTGCCGCCGCAGCTGCACCTTGACCCTTTCGTGTGGGGGTGGTTGGCTGGTGGCGCTTCGGCCCTCCCCATTTACGACAAATCCCCATGCGCCCAAAACTGATCCTCACCCTGCTCGCGATGCTGTCCGCACTGCCTGCACTGCTCACCGCCCAGACGCACGCCCGCTTCATGGGCCGCGTCCAGCCGACCAACGAAGGCACTGTGATGGCCTTCCCCGGCATCGCAGTCGACACCAGCTTCACCGGCTCCGGCCGCATCGCGTTCCGCGCGTCGCTCGCCTCCGCCGGCCCCTGCTACTTCAACGTCTACGTCAACGGCGTGGAGCTGCCCATGATCGAGGTGGATAGCGATGTGCCGCGCGACTATGTGATCTCCGACCGCCTGGACCCGCAGAAGACCTACGACGTGCGCGTGGTGCGCCGTAATGAGGCCTGGCAGGGCACGGTGCTGTTTCAGGAGTTCGTGGCCGAGGAATCGGTCGAATGGCTCGAGCCCACGCCGCTGCCGTCCCGCAAGCTGATGTGCCTGGGCGACTCGATCACCTGCGGCGACCGCAACGTCTTCATGGGCCCTTACGCCAAGGAAGGGAACCACAACTCCAACGCGGAAGTGACCTATGGCTGGGACCTCGCCAAGATGTTCAACAGCCAGGTCAACCTCGTCAGCTACGGCGGCAAGGGCCTGATCCGCGACTGGGAGGGCAAGGAAGAGCCGATCACGCTGGGCGAGTTTTTCGAGCGCAGCCTGCCCGACGATCCCTCCACCAGCTGGGATCACCAGGCCTACGTGCCCGATGCGATTACGATCTGCATCGGCCAGAACGACTTCAACCAGGGCGTGATCGAGGCGGACCGCTACGTGCCCGCCTACATCAAGCTGGTGGATCGGCTGACCGGGCTCTATCCCGACGCCAAGATCCTGCTCATCTCCAGCCCCATGCAAAACCCGGAGAGCGCATCCGACGGCCACAAGAAGGACGTGCTCGAGGGGCACCTGCAGGCCGTGGTGGAGCACTACCGCGAGCAGGGCAACGACAATGTGCGCTTCCACTCCGTCAGCTACTACCCTGGCGGCGAATACAACGCGCACCCCATCGCGCCGCAACACTACCAGATGGCCCGCGAGCTTTACGAAGACCTGGGCCCCTGGCTCGGCTGGTTGCAGGAGCGCTAGGGCGTTCGCCATCCCCCGTTACTTGACTCGCCGCGCCGGAGCCAGCCTTCCGCGCGGCGTCTTTTTGCCCGCCCGCAGCGCCTTACGTTGAAAATCGGCTGGCCAAAGTGCGCGCGATCGTTGTCCTAAGAGGGGATGAGCAGCCCGGATCAACCAGTCGTATTGACGTGCGCGCAACCCACGGGGCAATTGCACCTGGGGAATTACTTCGGGGCGGTCCGAAACTGGACGACTTTCCTCGACAGCCACGCATGCTACTTCGGCATCGTGGACCAGCACGCGATCACGTTGCCCTACGTGCCGGCCGAGCTGCGCCAGAGCTGCTACAAGACGCTGGCCCTCTACATCGCCTGCGGCCTCGAGCCCGAGAAGTGCAACCTGTTTTTGCAGAGCCACGTGACCGGCCACACGGAGCTGGCCTGGATCCTCGCCTGCCTCTGCCCGCTCGGCCAGCTCGAGCGCATGACGCAGTTCAAGGACAAGGCGGCTCGCCAGGAAGAGGGTGGGGCCGGCTTCATCGGCAGCGGTCTGCTGTATTACCCCGTGCTGATGGCGGCGGACATCCTGCTCTACAACGCCGACGTCGTGCCGGTGGGTGAAGACCAGCGCCAGCACGTGGAGTTGACCCGCGACCTCGCGATGAAGTTCAACGCCACCTACAGCGACACCTTCAAGATCCCGAAAGTCGAGATTCCCAAGCAGGCCGCGCGCATCAAGAGCCTGCAGGACCCGACGCGCAAGATGTCCAAGAGCGACCCCAACCAGGGGGGCGTCATCTACCTGCTGGACGAGCCCAACATCGTGACCAAGAAGATCAAGAGCGCGGTGACGGACAGCGGTAGCGAGGTGCGCGCGAGCGAGGACAAGCCGGGCATCACCAACTTGCTGCACATCATGAGCGCTTCGACCGGGCGCTCGATCGAAGACCTGGAGCAGGAATTTGCGGGCAGCCAATACGGGGTCTTCAAGGCCGCCGTGGCCGACGCCGTGGTGGAGATGCTCACGCCTATCCAGGAGCGCTACAAGGCCATCGCCGACGACAAGAAATACCTCGAAGGCGTCTTCAAGTCCGGTGCCGACGCCGCCCAGAAGCGCGCCTTCAAGATGCTCAGCAAAGTCAACCGCAAGGCCGGCTTTATCGAGCGCGCGCGCTAGCGCCTTTCAGGCTTTCCGTTCGCAGCGGTCTGCGATCCCAGCCGCGCAAGGCCGGTGTTTACGGCTTGGGCGCGTCGTTGCGCTGGGAGAGCACGTGCTCGTTCTCGCGTGGCGGCCGGTGGCCTTGCTGGTTCTTGCGCTTGGCGGGGCGCAAGAGGATGAACAGGAAGGCGATGGCGACCAACGCCAGAATGATATAAAAGGCATATCCGAAAATCATGGGGTCCTCCGGTTGGATTCGCCTTTTCTGGTCGCATAACCTGTGCCCACTCTCCCAGCTTGCGCCGCCTGCTTCTCCAGCGCGTCTCCATGCCCCTCGCGTTCAGCGTTTTGCCGCCGTATGTCGATTGTGTAGGCGCATGGATCTTGCTGATCTACAACTAGATGCGTTGCGATATGCCGCGTGCGTTGCCAAGCAGGGCAAACAAAGCGGCGGCACATCCCGGGAGCGCTTGCTCGAGCTATATCCTTACCTGACAGATACGGCCATCGACACCTGCCTGCGTGACGCCGCTGCTGGATCAGTCTTGATCTAGAGCGCACGCGAGTCCGCATGTTGCCGCTGTAAGTTCTCCGCCGCTCTTGTCGACAGCCTTCCCTTACCGCCGCATCTGCCAGGTGACGATGCCGATAGTGGAGAGGGAGCTGAGGGGCATGAGGATGGCCGCGAGCAGGGGATTCATCAGGGCGGCGAGGCAGAGGGAGATCGCGACGAGGTTGTAGCAGACGGCGAAGGCGAAGGTGTAGCGTACGGCCCGGCGGCGGCGGCGTTCGGCGTCGAGCAGGCCCAGCAGGCCGCCGAGGCTGCGCCCGAGAAAGTAGAAATCGGCCTTGGACTCGAGCAGACCGCGGTCGACGACGGGGGTGCCGCGCACGGCGGCTGCATCGAAGGCCAGGCTGTCGTTGGCCCCGTCTCCAATAAAAAGCGTGTGCTCCGGCTCGTGCTGTTGCACCCAGGCCGCTTTTTGTTCAGGGCTCAGGCGCCCGAGCGCCGCCGTGGTGGGCAGGCCGAGGTGTTGGGCCATCGCGAGCACCTTTTCTTCGCGGTCGCCGCTGAGGATGTGCAGGTCCAGGCCGCGCTGGCGGAGGGCGTCCACGGCCGGCACGGCGTCTTCGCGCACGGTTTCGGTAAAGTGCAGCTCGGCCAGCGTCTCGCCGTCACGGGCCAGCGCACAGTCAAAGCTGCCCGCCGTGGCGTGCCCGGCGGGGGCGTCCAGCTTGCCTCGACTCGCCACGTCGGCCCATTGGGGGCGGCCCAGCGCGTAGCGGTGCTCATCGAGCAATACCGTGACGCCAAAGCCCACCGCCTCCTGCACGGGGGCCTGCGTGCGCTCTTGCGCCGGGCGGATGCCCCGGGCGAGCAACGACTCCCGCAGCGCGCGCGAAATGGGGTGCAGGCCGTCTTCGACGAGGTGCCACAAGGCCCGGCGGTCGGCGTCGCTCAAAGCGTCCAGCGCCTCCGGGTTGGCCAGCTCGGGTGTCTCGAGCGTTAGCGTGCCGGTCTTGTCGAACACGATGCGCTTGAGCCCGCGCAGGCGGTGAAAAATGTCGGCCTCGCGCACGTAGACGCCCATGCGGCGCAGTTGGGCGACCGTCTGTTCCTGGGCCAGCGGGTAGGCGACCCCGAGGGCACAGGGGCAGCTGACCACCAGCACGCTCAGCGCGACTTGTCCCCCGGTCAGCCAGTCGCCGGTCGCGAGGCCCCAAGTCAGCGCGCCGATGGCGGCGACGATCAGCACCATGACGAGGTAAAAGCGCAGGATGGCTTCCAGCACCGGGTAGCGCAGTTGACGCGGCTCGATCGTCGTCAGGCGGCGTAACAAAGAATCTTCCCAGGTTTCTTCGCTGCGCAGGTCGAAGGGCTGACGGCTGACGTTGACGGCGCCGGCGGGCACGATCTGGCCCGGCTGGATGCGCACGGGCTCGGCCTCGCCATTGATCCACTCGAGGCTCACCTCCGCGGGGTCGGCCTCGGGGGAGAGGCGGCCGCGCACCGGCACGAGATCGCCGGGGCCGAGGCGGATCGTCTGCCCCGGCTGCAGGGTTTCGAGCTTTTGATCCGAGGTGCCGCCGGTGCTGCCGACGACCCGGGCCTGAGTGGGTTGCAGCCGCGATTGTCGCAGCGAAAACCGGTTGCGTTCCACCGCGCGCTCCTGCAACCAGCGTCCACCGAGCATGAGAAAGGCGAAGATGGCCACGAAGTCGAAATACGCGTAGTTTTCGTGCCCGAAAAAGTAGCCGAAGAGCGAGCCGAGGTAGGCCGCCACCAGCCCTAGCGCGATGGGAAAGTCGATGTGCAGCACGCCCATACGCAGCGCCCGCGCCGCGCGCTCGATGAAGTAGCTGCCGCCGACAAACAGCGCGATAGTGGCACTGACGAGCGTGAAGAGCCCGAACAGGTTCGCCAACTCGAAGTCGGGCGGCATGCCAAGGTAACGGGGCAGGGTAAAGAGCATGGCGTTCATCGCCGCCGCGCCCGTGATGCCGACCCGCCCCAGCAGGCGCTGGCTTTCGGCGTTCTCGCGTTTGCTCGGCGGTTGCAGCAGATAGCCGAATTGCTGCAGGGTCTCGCCCGCTCGCGTCAGGATGGTCGACGTTTCGGTCGGGTCGTCCGCCTTTCCGGTCGCGACGGGATCGAGGTGCTCGCTCTGCCACTGCAGGCGCACCTGGCCGAGTTGGGCGTTCACCTCCGCCCGCTGGATGCCCGTCTGCTGGCTCAACACCCGCTCGATCAACCACACGCAGCCTACGCAAGAGATCCCCGTCAGGTCGAGTTCGGTGGTCGCGCTGGGGCGGGTGGCCTGTTCCGCTTCCGCGTCGGCCTGCAGCTGGGCCAGCCAACGGTAGTCCCGCTTCTGCAGGGCCGCCGGTTTAACTGGCGCGATGATGCGGTCGCGCAGGTTGTAATACTGGTCCAGGCCGCTGTCGGCGATCATGCGGGCCACATAGGCGCAGCCGTTGCAGCAATATTCGCTGTCCGGGCGAGCGCGCGCGTCAAACGGCGTGCCGCAGTGGGTGCAGACTTTGGTGGTGGAGGGGGTGGCCATGTCGTGATTCGAGGACGCGCCGTCAGGACCCGCAGAAGAGCCCGTTCTGGTTCATGGTCTCGAAGTGCACGATGCGGAAAATGAGGACCGCTGCAACCAGTCCGGCCAGACCGCGTTGCCACAGGCCCAGAGTCGAGGGTTTGAGCCGCCCGCTCCAGCGCACGTAGCCCGCCTGCACCAGCCAGAGCAGGGGCAGGGTGCCGAGCCCGAAGGACAGCATCAGCTCCGCGCCCGCGATCGGGTCTTGCGTCATCAGCGCCAGCGAAAGCAGCAGGTAGAGCGGGCCGCAGGGTAGCAGGGGCGTGAAGAAGCCCAACAGGCTGCTCGCAAGCGGGCGCGGCATTTTCAGGAATTTGCCCGTCTGCCGGTGCAGGTAGCGCGCAGGGCCTTTGGGCTTGGGCAGCCATTGGTCGACGCGCAGAGCCACCACGAGGAAAAACAGGGCCATGGCCCACGGGAAAAAGCGCGCGATGGGCTGCCCCCAGGTCTCGAACCAGCCGAGCGCGGTCATGCCCAGTAATCCGCCGACTGCCCCGAGCAGGGTATAGCTGGTCAGGCGGGCGGCCTGATAGACGCCGGCGCTGGCGGCAAAGCTGGCCTGTTCGCCCGGGCGGGGGGCGATGAAGCACGCGAGCGGACCGCACATGCCCGCACAGTGCAGGCTGGTGACGAGGCCCGCCACAAAGGCGGTGCCGGGACCGGTGATGCTGGCAATATCCAAGAGCTGGGCGAAGGGGGAGTGGGGCCGCTAGCGTTCGAAAGCCAGCAGCCGGATACCGAATAGGGCGAAGAGGGAGCCCGTGCCGTAACGGAAGGCGTCCTGTAGTCGGGGGAAACGCTGCAGGGTCGCCCGGAGTTGCGACGCGATCAACGAAACCAGGCTGAACCACGCCGCCGCCAGCCCGGCCATCGTCAGGCCCAGCAGGCCGACCAGCATGCTGTGATCGGCGCCAGTGTGCGGGATGAACTGCGGCATGAAGGCGATAAAGGTCAGGCTCACCTTGGGGTTGAGCACATTGGTCAGAAAGGCCTGGCGCACCAGGCGCGAGGTGGGCAGGTGGCGCTGCTCCGGCGAGAGGTCGAGCGCGCCGCCGCGCCGAAACGCCATCACCGCCAGATACAGCAGATAGGCTGCGCCCAGATACTTAACGACCATGAAGGCCACGGCTGAAGTCTGCAGCAGCGCGGTCAGCCCCACGACGGCGGCGGTGGTGTGCACCAGCAGCCCCATCCAGATCCCGAGCGCCGCCCACAGTCCGGCCCGCACGCCCTGGCTCAGCGCCCGCCCCGACACATACAGAAAATCCGGCCCCGGGGAGGCGATCAGCACCAGTGCACCGCCGCAAAAGAGCAAGTAAGTCCCTGCATCCATACCGACCAGTATGCCTCTTCCCGCCCCGCGGGCAAGCGTCGAGGCAAGCCCCTCAGTTTTCGGCGGCGAGCTTGCGGGGGCGGCCGAGGGTGCCGCGGCGGCGCAGGAGGTAGGCGACGCCTTCGCAGAAGAGCGCCCAGGCGATGCCGAGCGACCACCCGGCCAGCACGTCGGTGGGGTAGTGCACGCCGAGGTAAACCCGGGTGACGCCGATAATGCCGACCAGCAGCAGCGCGGTGGCGATGAAGAAGATCTTCTCGCGGTGCCGGTCGGTGGCCTGGGCGAGCAGCGTGCCGAGCGTGAGGTAGACGACGGCCGGAATGAGGGAGTGTCCGCTGGGAAAGCTGTAGGTCGAGACTTCGGTGATGTGCGGCACTGCGTCGGGTCGGGCTCGCTCGAAGACGTTCTTGAGCCCAAAGGAAATCACCATGCCGCTGATCGTGGCAGCGAGCACGAACAGCACGGTGCGGAAGCGGCGCGCAATTGCGAGGTAGGTGCAGACCAGCAGCGTGATCAGCGTCAGGACGGTGGCGCCGCCGAGGGCGGTCACGTCGACCGCGGCCTTGTGCAGCCAGCGCGGGCCGATCAGTTCGGCGGGGTTGTCCGGCTGGCGCAGGCTCAGGAGAATCTGTCCCTCGAGATCGGCATAGTGGCCGCCCGCGACGAGTTTGGCGATCAAGAGAAAACTCAGCAGGCCGAGGGAACAAAGGATCGCGATGCCTAGCAAACGCACATCCATGCCCGCCGACTCTCTTGCTTCCCTCTCCCGGTCTGTCATGGCGCAAGCTAACCGACGATGCTGCCTTATCAAGTGCGGCTGCCGGAAGGGCTGCGAGAAATCGTGCACCTGCAGCCAGCACTCCGCAGCGGGCGCCACCGGCTAGAAATCTTCCGGGCGCTTGGCTTTCCAGTCCTTCAGGCTGGTGGCGAAGTCGTATTTGAAGGTAAAGCCGTGGTCGATCAGCCACTGGGGCACGATGTGGGTCGGCATGGCCGCCTTGCGCACGCGCTTGGGGTGGATGCTCGATTTGGCGCCGGTGAGCCACTGCACGACGTGGGCGGCAGGCACGAGTGCCCAGAGGGGCAGGGGAATCGTGCGGCTGCGCTTGCCCAGAAATGCTTCGATGTGTTTTACGAGGTTGCACAAGGGCTCGGTCGGGTGCTCCACGTAATTGTAGCGGATGATCTTTTCCTCCCGATCCATCGTGAACTCGATGCTGTCGAGCAGGCCCTCGATATAAGCGTAGCTCTTGTAGATATTGGGGTTGCCGGGAAAGGCGAAGATGCCCTTCTTCACCGCCTGGATCATGCGCAGGATGTTGCCGGGATCGCCCGGCCCGTAGACCACGCCGGGGCGGCAGGTGATGAGCCGGCGCTCGGGCGCGCCCATGGCCCAACGCTCGTGGATCAATTCGGCGGCCAGCTTGGAGATGCCGTAGCCGGAGTTCGGATATTTTGGGGCCGATTCGTCCGTGGCGGTGCGGGTGGGGCCGTAGACCGCGATGGAGGCCGTAAAGAAGATATGGGGCACGCGGTAGTGCTCGGCAAAGGCCGTGACATGTTCCGCGCCGGGCAAGTTGGTGTCGAAGTATTCCTCGAACGCGTGACCCGGCTCGCGGTGGACGGCGGAATAGTGAAAAACCCATTCGATGGAGTCGAACGCCTCGCCGCCCAGCGTGGTTTCCAGCTGCGGGATCACGGGCTGGCGCACGTCGCAGGCGGTGAAAAGCACGCCATCGGGCAGGGGTTCGGAGGGTTCGTGGACATCGGCCAGGATGATGCGGTCGAAGCGCGCGCGCAGGCGCTTCCACGTCCACATACCGATGTAGCCGGTGCCGCCGAAAATGACTGCGATCTTCATGCGTGCTGCAGGTTGGCGAGTTGCAGACCGGTTTCCTGCTCCATCAGGCCGATCATCTTATCCAGAAACGCTTGCTCGGAAAATTGCTCGGCGTTGGCCCGGATGGTATCCGGATCCCAGCTTTGGCGTTCGAATTCCGGTACGGCCGCGGCGAGGCTATCCGCCGTGCCTTCGTAAAAGAACATGCCCGACACGCCCGGCTGGACCGTTTCAAGCGCGCCGCCACCCCCAAAGGCCAGCACCGGCTTGCCGCTGGCCTGCGCTTCCACCGGCGTGATGCCGAAGTCTTCCAGCCCGGGAAAGACGAAAGCGTAGCAGTTTTGCATGTGCCAGGTCACCTCTTCATCCGACAGGCGGCCTTTGAACTCGACCGTCGGCCCGGCGAGCGATTGCAAACGGGCTTTGTCGGGGCCGCTGCCGATCACGACCAGCCGTTTGCCGAGCTTTGAGAGCCCCACGACAGCGCGGTCCAGGCCCTTGTAGCCGACCAGGCGCGACACGATGAGGTAAAAGTCTTCCGAGTGGTGCGAGACGGTGAAGCGCTCCACGTCAACCGGCGGATGGATCACGACGGAATCGCGGTGGTAGAACTGCTTGATCCGGTCCTGCACCGTGCGGGAGTTGGCGATGAGGTGCGTCATACGTTGGGCCGCGCGGTAATCCGACTGGCGCAGGCTGGGGATCATGCCGCGCACGACATACTGCAGCGCCTTGTTGGGCACCTCGTAGGGCAGATAGTTGTCGGGCTGCCAGAAGAAGCGGGGCGGGGTGTGGCAGTAGCAGAAGACCGGCGTTTCGGGCGCAAAGTCCGTCCACTTTGCGAAGCCGCTACTGCTCATCCATACCAGATCGTCCTGCACCGTGCCGAGGGATCTGAAGGCCCAGGGGTAGAGCGGGAAGAACTTCTTGAAGTGCGTGTTGATCCCGGGGAGATGCTGCATCCAGCTGTTGCGGATGGTGCGCCCGTTGAACTCGGGAAACAACGTCTCATACTGCGTCGCGCTGGTCAGGATCTCCGCTTCAGGGAACGCCTCCGCCATCAGGGCAACGACTCGTTCGGCGCCGCCCATCTGGATCAGGTAGTCGTGAACAATCTTCATCGTCTGCTTCCGCCGCGAGGGCGCCGTTCAGGGCCGCAGGCAACGGACCGAGCCAATCTTCGGTTCGGCGCTCAAGGGCGCGGAGGACGAAGATACGTTACCTCTGGAAGCGGGGACGACGAGATTCATGAGAGACGACAATACGGGTGGCCGACTTGTTAAGTGCTTGCTCAACAAGTCGCTAATAAGAGGACATCTTTGGCTACACCGTTCGTCCCGAGGCGGCAAGGGCAAAGATGCCGTGGGCAACAGCCTCAAGCGTCGCCGGTCGCTTGCCGTAGCTTATCTTCGCGTTCGCGCAATTCCGGGGTCAGCAGATCGCCAAAATCCTCCGCTTCGTAGAGCCGCCGGATCTCGACTTCAGTTTCTCCCGGCATCGGGTTGGGGCAGCGCTGGAGCCATTCCACCGCTGCGTCCATCGAATCGACCTGCCAGAGCCAGAAGCCCGCGATCAGGCCCGATTCGTGGAAGGGCCCCGGAATGACGGTCCGTTCTGCGCCGGAAAAGCGCACGCGCGCTCCCTTGGAAGTCGGCTGCAGACCTTCGCCGGCAAGCAGCACACCCGCTTGGGCCAGGGCTTCGTTATATGCGGTCATCGCGCTGAGCAATGCGGCATCTGGCAGCACACCGGCTTCGCTCTCGGCGCTGGCCTTGATCAGGATCATCACTTTCATGGTCGGAATGTCGGTCGGTTGTATTGCCGCCGGTGATCGAGACGACCGTTCGCTTCGGCGGTTCTACTTTTCCGACGCATCAACCCGGGTAGCAAGGACACCCTTGGTCAAAAAACGCAGCCGTCGTGCCTACTTCTAGGGCTTACGCGAATACCAGCCGTGAATCAGCAGCGACTGGAAAAAGCGCACAGGGGTCGGAAATCCGCTTTGACGCAGCATATCTTCAATCGACCCCGGCGGCAGGATGTCGACGTGTTCTTGCATGGTCCGGATGCTCTGGTCGAGCTTTGCGGGATCGGCTCCGGAGGCCAGGTGCATGGCCTTCCATGTTTCCAACATTGGGGCAAAGGCCGGCGAGGCGGTGTCGAAACTGATGTCGGCGTTGATGAGGAAGCCGCCGGGCTTAAGGTGTGCGCCCATGTCGGCCAGCATCTGTTGCCGCTCGCTGCGGTCTTTAATGAAGTGGGTGACGAGCAGGCAGAGCGCCGCGTCGAATCCCTCTCCTCGAGGCAGATCAGCCAAATAGCCGTGGACCAGTTCGCACCGCTCGAGCGCCCCCGCTTCCTCCAGACGGCCGCGGCAAACCTCGAGCATCGACTCCGAGGGCTCAACGCCGATGAAGCGCCAACCGGGGTGTTGCTCGGCCAACCGCAGGATTTCGCCGCCGGTGCCGACACCGACGCAGAGCAAGCGGGCGTCTTCGGGTAACGAGCTGAGCGTCAGGCGGATCAGTAGGTGCAGGTTGTCGTTGATCGCGCCGACTTTCTGGGCCTTTTCGTCGTAGGCCGCAGCCGCTTTGCGGTCGAAGAAGTGGGAAACGGAATTGCGTGTCATGCGTAACTTCAGGTGAGAAAGCCCTTCCTTATACTCGCTCCGGAGAAAACGCAACGGCTGCGGGCGGGCTGCGCTTTAGGCTGGGCCGCTTTCGCTATCCTGCATCTGCTTGCGGTAGGCGGAGGGGGAGATGCCGACGATGCGCTGGAAGGCCCGGATGAAGTGAAAGCGGCTCGAGAATCCGCTTTCCAGGGCGACGGCATCCAGCTTCAGATCCTCGTCGACGAGCAGCTGGCAGGCATGCTCGACCCGGACGCGGGTCAGCTCATGGATCATGGTAAACCCGAAGTTTTCTCGGAAGGATGACTGGAGCCGGCGTGCTGAGACGCCGACCTGGCGCGCGATGTCGGCGATGCGCAGCGGTTGACGGAACGCGTCGCGGATCAGGCGCAGCGCGTGCATTGCCGCGAGATCGGGCACGGCGATCGTGTCGGTCGATTTGCGGCTGGTGACGCCCGCCGGAGGGATGCGGATCATCTCGGGCGGCCCCTCTTCGCCCTCCATCAGCCGGTGGAGCAGGGTAGCGGCTTCGTAGCCCTGGCGTTCATGGTTGCAGTCGATACTCGAAAGAGGCACTTCGGCCATATCGCACACCACCCGCGTGTCGTCGACGCCCAGAACCGCAACTTCTTCGGGGATGCGCAAGCCGGCGTCGAGGCAGACCCGTGTCACTTCCAGCGCGTTGATGTCGTTCATGGCCAACAGAGCGACCGGCTGGGGCAGAGTCGCGAGCTCTTGCTTCAGCTGCGCAAACTGCAACTTGTGAAAGTGAGCGCCAGCGGCCAGAGCCGTTTCGCCAAATCCGTTGCAACGCGCCCGTTCGATCTGATTGTCCTCGAACATCACGAAGGCGAGCTGCCGAAAGCCCAGCGACAGGAAATGTTCGGCGGCCAGTTTGCCGATTGCGACGTGGTCTACGACCACACGGGCGGCAGAATGGTAATCTCCAAAATGCTGCAATCCGACGATCGGGGCGGAGGAGCGATTGAGCAGATCGATCAACGGCAACAGGCGTTTGGATGTACCAGGATTGGCAATAATCCCGTCGCCCGTCCAGTTGGCAAAGGACGCGATGTTATGGGTCCAGCGCATGCGGCAATCGAGCACCCAACCACGTTCGGCCGCCACCTTCGCGACTCCCTCAAATACACGATCTTCCCACCAATAAAGGGCGATGAGCACGCGGCGTCGCGGAGAATCCGGTGGCTGAAGAGGAGGGAAAGCAGGCATGGAAGATCGAGTGTGCTGCGTAAAATATCACGAATTATGCGCTAAATCGCACCTAATACGATTCGCTATTGAGAGGCTTTACGTCAAGATCAGGGTTCCGCAAATTTCCCCTCTTGTGGCTATAGCAAGCGCGAATGAGCCTAATGTGACTCGTCTTAAAAACGGTTGTATCTCTGATTCTAGTGATCCAAACCTTCGCTGTTGATCGTTGGTTTGTTCGTGATAACAAATGTGCAGTTCAGCCTGATTTATATCCTGCGTAAACTTTCTCTAATTTTAGTTGGAAAGAGTTCGATGAGATTGTCTGGCGATCCTCTAGGAACTTATCCCCCTCTTACTCCCTGTAATCCCCCAAAATAGACGGTTTGTACGCGCCCAAATCTTGGTTTCACGGCGTTACTCCGATCTTTTTACCCCTTTTCCCGACTCCGTTCCAACCGTCAGAACGATGACACGTCGCCTTTTAGGCCCCTTCCCATGTTTGGATAAGAATCGGGAACTCCCCCAAAGAACCCTAATCATCTACAAAAAACTATGCTTACTCCTTACGGGCGCTTCATGAAGAAGCCAAGCTCTCTGCGATGGGCCTCCTGCCTGGCCTCCCTCCTTATCGTACCCCTCACCTGGTCCCAACAAAACTCCAATGACGACGAGGGCGAAGAGGTATTCGAACTGTCTCCGTTCGAAGTTTCCACGTCGGAGAAAGACGTGGGTTATTACGCCGAAAACACGCTCGCGGGTAGCCGCATGAACACGCGTATTTCGGACTTGGCGGCCTCCATCACGGTGGTCACCAAGCAGCAGCTCGAAGACACCGCCTCCACCGACATCAACGATGTGTTCCGCTACGAAGCGAACACTGAAGGTGCCTCCACTTACACCCCCGGCGTGCTCTCGATGCGCAGTGATGGTGTAGCCGATACAATCGCTGGGGTCACGGCCGGTAATTCGGGCACACCTCAGACCGTCACGACGGCCAACCGCGTGCGTGGTCTCGGCTCGCCCGACCGTACGATCAACTACTACCTGTCGGCACAGGCCTTTCCCATCGACTCTTACAACATCGAGTCGATGGAAATCAACCGCGGCCCGAACTCCATGCTTTTCGGCATGGGCAGCCCGGCCGGTATCGTCAACGTTTCGTGGGCGACGGCCAATCTGGATGCCGACAATACCCGCGTGCGCGCTCGTTTCGACGACCGCGGGTCTCAACGCTACTCGCTGAGCTTCAATCGTCCGCTGACCGACGAGATCGCCGTCTACGGTGCCTTCCTTTATGACGATCAGCGCTTCACGCGCAAGCCGTCCTACGACCGCACCCGCCGCCAGTATGGTTCCATCACCTGGCAGCCGAGCGATCGCACACGCATCGACTTCAGCATCGAGAACTACGACAACGACAACCGTCGTCCGAACTCGATCACCCCGCGCGACGGCGTCAGCTACTGGCGCTCCGTCGGCAGCCCGTATTATGACCCGACCACGCTCTCCGTCTACAGCATGGACAGCGGCGAATTGCTGGGTGGGCCCTACGTGATGAATGCTGGCTCCATGCGAGCGGACGACACGCGCGCTTACATCGAGAGCCTGCCGGGTTACGACGAGTCTCTCTGGAACACCTACGATCCGGAGAAGGACAACTACCGCACCTCCTACAACGGTGTGAGCATCTTCGGCGAAGGTGCACTCTACAACCAGGATTCGGCTCTTTACGTGCCAGGTATCACCTGGACCAATCGCGGCCGTCCGACGATGCAGATTGCCGATGGTCAGGTCGTAAACTGGTTCACCGGCTATCCAGACCGCTACCTCCAGTCTTGGAATCAAGATGGGACGAACCCGGATTCCTATCCGGAGACGAGCGTCATTTATGCCGATCCGGTGCTCGATCAAGCCTACAACCAGCGCTATTCGAGCTCGGCCCTGCCCGTGGCTCCTGAGGCGTATCCCGGCTACATTTTCCCGGGGGTGACCGACAAGTCGATCTACGACTATGAAGACGTCAACATCCTTCAGATGAACTTCGGCGAGCAAGATGCGCTGACGTTCAACCTGGAAGGTGAGCAGGTCATTATCGATGACCTGCTGCACGTCAGTGCCGGCTGGTTCCACCAGAAGTTCGACGTGACGTCCAACTACTCGGTTTCGCAGCTCAACGCCGCCACGATTTATGTCGACACCAACAAGTTCCTGCCGGACGGGACCGAGAATCCCTACTTCGGCGAGCCCTATGTGGAAGACTTCGACCCAGACCAATTCATCAACGAATATGAGACGGATCAGTACCGTGTGATGGCGGCGTTTACGCCCGATTTCACCAAGCACGATGGCTGGATGCGCTGGCTCGGGCGGCACCAGATCATGGCCTTGGCTTCACGCGAGTACGACTACCATACCTTCTACCGCAATCGCTGGTTCTTTACCGACGGAGATGAAGTGGACAACGGCACGATTCGCTGGCTGAACAACCCCTATGCGGACGGTTGGAACTACCAGAATACCAGCGTGCGCCGCGCCTATTACCTGAGCGATCCGGGGGGCACTGCTGGTAAGGTCACCGAGTCTTCGGGGCGTTTCGACAACAGCTCCTACACTGGTAACGTTCGTACCTTCAATTACGGCACGGGTGAGTGGGAAGATCTCTCGATGACGCAGGAGTACGTGACGACGAGCTGGGGCACCAGCCGCAACGAGCGCATCATCGATTCCACCAAGCTGGGCGCTACCAGTCACTTCTGGAACGATCGTATCGTCACGACCCTGGGCATCAGCTACGACGTCAACAAGGCGCATACGACTACTACAGGCGAAATCGAATATGACGACGGCACGGTGCTGCCCAAGATGACCGACGGGGAGATCTGGGTCGATGGCGTCTATCAGGAAGACACCATCTTCGACCGCTACGAACCCTGGACCAAGACCTCCGGCAAGACCACCACGACGGGTGTCGTTTTCTCGCCCTTCAGTGGTTGGAGCAGCCTTGAGTCCAAGGCGCGTTCCGGTTCGATCTTCCACGAGTTCCTGACCGGTTTCGCCGTCTTCTACAACAACTCGGACAACTTCAACCCTCCGACTCAGGCCTACACCGACGCCTTTGGCACGCCGCTGCCCAAGCCGACCGGCGAAACGAAGGACTACGGCTTCCAGTTCAGCCTCTTCGACCAGAAGCTTTTTGCGCGCTTCACCTGGTTTGAGGGCACGAATGAAAATGAGCCGACCAGCCCGGGGTCTGCTCTGAGCCGCCTCACGAGTAACATCGACACGACGCTCTACCGTGAGTGGGCCGAAACGATCACCCGCATCAACATGGGCTACGACCCGACCGATAAGGAGTCGTGGGAAGCCTTCGATGATGCTATGGAGAACGATGCTTTCGAGCAGAACTTCGAGCAGCAAGTCGCCGAGATCTGGGGGCTGGACTACGACTACTACGACAACATCACCAACATGTATGCCACCCGCACGGCTGAGGCGGAAGGCATGGAAGTCCAGATCACGTACAATCCCGTGCGCAACTGGTCGATCAAGTTTACGGGTGGTAAGCAGGAAACCATTTACAGCAACGTGCTGCGTGAGTTCGATGCCTGGTATGCCGAGCGTATCGATGACTGGGACAGCGCCACGGCTGCCGCCGTGCTCGACCCGGAATATCAGCAATACGCTTCCACCTTTACCATGCACAATGGTCGGGAAGTAGACCTTTCCAACTTCTGGGGAGGCTACGGCTGGAACGGCAACGCTGCGCTCGACAACAACTATGGCTACACCAACGTCCAGAAGTATTATGATGCCGTTGTGACGCCTCAGTACCGTCTGGCGAGCGACCTGAACGGTCAGGCTGCTCCGGGACAGCGCGAATACCGCTGGTCGTTGATCACGAACTACGCGTTCGACGGCGGTCCGCTTGATGGCTTCAACTTCGGTGGCTCCCTGCGCTGGGAAGACGAAGCGATCATCGGCTACTACGGTATGGATGATCCCAATACCCCGGAAGAAGCCTACACGCTGTCCGACACCAGCCGCCCGATCTATGACGATGCGAACTACTACACCGATCTCTGGGTTGGTTACACCCGCAACATCATGGATGACAAGGTCCGCATGAAGCTGCAACTCAACGTCGCCAATGTCTTTGAAGACGGCGGCCTGCAGGTTGTGGGGGTCAACAAGGACGGTTCGCCGCACTCCTACCGCATCATCGACCCGCGGCGCTTCCAGCTCACTGCTACCTTCGATTTCTAGTACTGCATAATCGTTAGAGTATAGATATAGAATAGAGAAGTTAAAATAATAGTGAGTACGCCCCTGTGTGTGAGTAGCACAGGGGCTTTTTGTGTTCTTTGGCGATGGGCTCAAAAAGATCCGCGCAGTGGACCAATTGCCTCTGCGCGGATCATGTTCTCTTGACTGTCTGTAAGTAGTTCCTCGGGTAGTTACCCTGATTTACGAAAAGCTTGGGCCGAAACCCCTTAGTGCAACAAGAGGCGATAGTAGCCCGCTGCGTTCGTCACAGGGCTGGCGGTCGAGAATTCGACCGTGCCGTCGGTGCCGATGATGCCGCTCTGGAGTTGAGTCCAATGCTCCGGCGACTGGGCCAGGTTTGCGGTTCCCACCACTTCGTAGCTCCAGCCGGCGGGTGCGGTCCATTCGAGGCTGACACTACCATCTCCGAGCGCGTAGGCTTTTAGCGCTGCTGCTGGGCCGCTGCCGGTTTCGAATGCGCCTAGATCCGGTGCATTGCCGTGGTAGGGAAAGCCAACGTCGAGGCCCGCGTCGATCAAATCGCTACCCGCGCTCAACCGCGCGAACGCGATGTTGGGTAGAGAGCCGTCCGCCTGGCGCGGTAACGTCAGCAACGACTCGTCGAGGCTGACGAAGTCGGTGGCGCTCACGGTCACCGGCAAGGTAAAGTAGTTACCCGCCACATCGCTCTGGGCCTCGTCCAGATTCGCCACTTCGGTGTCCCGGGCATCGTAGCCCAGATTGTTGCGCATATAGTGGTCATAGCCGTCCACATCGGTGGCATTGTCGAGCAGGGTGGACAACAGGTTGAAGTTGTAGCGGTTGCCGATCGCGGTATTGCTTACCCAGTCGATGCCGCCCGTATGGTGATTGGCGTAAAAGCCGGACGATTTGTTGCCGACCGCGAGGCAGAAGCGCACGGCATGGCGTGGCACCGGGGTCGGAAAATCGGTCTTGCCGTTGCGTCCATAGCCTCCCGCCTTGAAGCCGTTGCCGTCGGCCATCGAGTTGAAGTCACGGTCGTAGCCGTTGTAAAACGCCCAGCAGTTTTCGATCTCTACCGGCGCGTTGGCGCTGATCAGGTCGAAGCCATCGTCGCTGTTAAACCAGGCGCGGCAGCCGACAAAGCGGTTGCCCGTGCTCGCGGTGGAATTCGGGTGACAACCGAAGCCGTCGACATTGCCGATCGAGGCGGCGTCCAGCCCGCAGTTGTTATAGGCGTCGCAGTTCAGCACCAGATTGTCGGCACCCTTGGCGAGGTAAAAGCCGATGCCCATGCCGTCGTGCATGGCCAGCCGCTCAAACCGGTTGCCATTGCCACCGTTGACCCGAAAGCAAACCGATTGGGTGTTGCTCGCCTCGTCTTCAGTCACCGTCACCTGCACCCCAACGACGTCGAAGCCTTCGAACACGCAATCGTCTGCTGTCACGTAAAAGGCGACCACACGGTAACCTGCCGGTTTGACCTCCGAAAAGTCTAGGATCGGTTGCTCGCCCGGATAGGCGACGTAGCGAATACCGTCCTTGTTGATGTGGTGGACGTAGGCGCGCGGGTTGCTCGTGCTGGCAATGTCGGAGTTCTGCAGTTGATAAGTGCCACCGCGCAGGTAGACGGTATCTCCAGCGGAGGCGAGATCCTGGGCGGCCATGAGGGTCGCGAGCGGATGGTTGATCGTGCCCGCGTTCGTATCCGCACCATCTGGTGCGACATAGAGATTGGCGGCCATGCCTTGGGCGGTGATCAAGGAGAGTAGGGTACAGGAGCAAACGGGTCTCAGGAGTTTCATTTTTCCTTTCGATAAGGGGTAGGGAACGATTCAGAAAGCCGCGTACGCAGACAGAACATGCCTGCGGGATGGGAGGCGCGGTTTCCATCGCTTCCGGCGCGCCCGCGGAAGGGGCTTTGGGCGGTCGGAAGCGCATCAATCCTCAACGCTAGCCTGGCTAACCGCGAGACGCAAAGGGTGATTTTTTGCGCATTAAATGTGTTGTTTCGCGAAAAAGCCGTGGTGGATACAGAAGATCCGGCCACGGCTGATTTGATTGCCCTAGGCGTAGTCACGCCATGTTCTAAATGGGATCGACCCAGTCGTTCTGGATCGGTGCTTCTTCGGGTGCCTTCCCCGCCTTGTTAGTGATGGTGAACTGCGTAGACTGGCGGATGTCCGTCGAGGATGCGCCCGCCATCACGGTGAAGCGGCCCGGTTCGACCACCCATTGCTCTTTTTGGTTAAAGAGCTGCAGGGCCTCGCGGTCCAGTGTGAAGGTGACGGTCTGGCTTTCGCCCGCTGCCAAATGAATGCGTTGGAAGCCGACCAGGCGCTGCTCATAGGTCGTCACGCTGCTGTAATCGTCGCGCAGGTAGAGCTGCACCACCTCGTCGCCCGCACGCTGGCCTGTGTTGCGGACCTTCACGGAGACCTTGACCGCTTCGTCCGCCGTCGTGCGTTTGGGCGTCGCCTGCAGATCGCTATAGCTGAACTCGGTGTAGCTGAGGCCGTGACCGAAGGGGAAGAGGGGGCCCTGTACTTGGCCGCCGTCCTCATCTTGCGCGCCAGGCTTGGTGGGGAAGTTGTAGGGGATTTGGCCGACCGATTGCGGCACCGTCACCGGCAAGCGACCGGCTGGGTTGTAACGGCCCAGCAGCACGTCGGCCAGTGCTTCGCCGCCGTCTTCGCCCGGGAACCACATCTCGACGATGGCCGGGATGCGGCGGGCGGCGAATTGTGTGCTCAAGGGACGCCCATTGGAGAGGACCAGCACGACTGGTTTGCCCGTGGCGTAGAGAGCGCGCAGCAGCTCTTCCTGGTAGCCCGGCAGGTTCAGGTTGATGCGGCTGCGCGATTCCCGGCACTGCTCGTCGGTCTCGCCCAGGCAGGCGATGATCACATCCACATCCTGCGCTGCGGCCACGGCTTCGTCGATGCCCGCCTGCACTTCGGCTGACGGTGCTTCCTTGAAGACGTCGCTCAACGGCCAGTTTTCGTCCGCGGCTTCAACGCCCTTCACGAAATCCACTTCGCACTTGCCCTCCAGGGCCGCTCGCAGGCCTTCGAGCGGAGTGATGAAGTCCAGATGCTGCGCCCCGTAGCGGCTCCACCAGGCCCGGTTGTGGTTGGCCAGGGGGCCGGTCACGAGCACGCGCTCCAGTTGGTCGGTCTGCAGGGGTAGGGCGTCGTTCTCGTTCTTCAGCAAGATGATGGATTCGCGCGCCACCTGGGCGGCGATGTCCATATGCTCGGACGAGCGCACGACGTCCTTGGCCTGCTCCGGCTTCGCCTCGAAGGGGCGGTCGAACAAGCCGAGGCGAAACTTCACGCGCAGGATGTCGCGCACGCGGCTATCGATCGTAGCCATCGAGAGGCTGCCTTCGCGCACGAGCTCACGCAAGGGCTCCGCATATTCCTCCGGCTCGGTAAAGTTGGTGCGCACGTTGAGACCGGCCTCGACGGAGAGGCGGATGGCTTCCTTGGGCGTCGCGGCAACCCGGTGCTTGGCGTGGATGAACTCGACGGCCGCGCTGTCGGAGACCACGTAGCCTTCAAAGCCCCACTCATCGCGCAGGATGTCGGTGAGGAAGCGGGCGCTGGCTTCGACCGGCACGCCGTCGTAATCGTTGTAGGAGGCCATGACGCCCAATGCGCCGCCCTGCTGGATCGCCTTGCGGAAGGGGGCGAGGTAGGTTGTCTGCACCTCGTTCCAGGTGGCGTGCGGATCGGTGCGGGCATGACCGTCGCGCCCGCCCTTGGGAATGCCGTAGACCGCGAAGTGCTTGAGGGTGGAGGCCACGCCTTGCTCCTGGATGCCGAGCACCTGTTGCAGGCCCAGCTCCGAGACGAGAAATGGGTCTTCGCCGTAGCTCTCGATGATGCGACCCCAGCGCGGGTCGCGCGACACGTCGAGCACGGGGGAATAGACATTGGAGTAGCCCAGCGCCTTGGCCTCGCTCCCGGTCACGCGACCGATCTCGCGCACCAGCGGGGCGTCCCAAGTGCTGGCCACACCCAGTTCAGCCGGAAAACTGGTCGCTTTGGAGTGCATCAGGCCGCGAATGCCCTCGTTGGTGAAGTCCACCGGGATGCCGAGCCGCGTATTCTCGATGAACCACCGCTGCACAGCCTGCAGGGCCTCCGTATGCGCCGCCCAAGGCAGATCGTGGTCCGGGTTCGGCAGATTGCCGCTCCAGCCCTCGTTGCCGTTGATGTGCTCATCGATATTGCCGATGCCGTCCTTCCACATACGCTGGTCCCACTCCGCCGTGGGCAGCTCGTCCTGCAACACGCGCGGATAACCGTAGAGAGTGGTCATCTGGGCGGTCTTTTCCTCCAACGTCATGCGCGAGAGCAGGTCTTCGATCCGCGTTTCTTCCGGCTGGGACGGATCCTCGTAGGGGTCGAGCACGCCGTTCTTGTTCAAGTCGATCCAGCTGTCGTGATAAATTTCGGAGGAGGCGGGGTTATCCATGGGGGCAGCGGCCGTGGCGGGCGAAGCGATGCCCATCGTGCAGGCCAGGATAAGTGGGGGCCAAAGGTAGCGTCTGGGTAGAGTCATAGTGATGCTAACAGTCTCCTCCCAACGGACCGACATGGCGACGCGTAAAAAGTGCGATTATGCGCATATGATGTGATCCTTTGCGCGGAATGCGGTTTTTTTTGAAACGCGTTTTAGGGAAGTCTGACTGAAGTCAGCTCGCCCCAGGGGTACAGCGTCCGGGGCCCCGGCAGCTGCATCACACACCGCTTGTCTTATGGTTATTGATAGAGACGTTCGGACGCCGGCGATATACGCCAATTTAAGCACAAACGCTATTTCCCCGACACGGCTAGGTAGTCAGGAGAAACACTGATCGAGTCCGCTGAAATGCAGAGACAGGCAGACCGGTTCGCTAGTGGAGCGGGTCTGCCCGATGCTGGCGACTAGAACCAGTCCTTGAGGTATTCGTCGCCGTAGCCGAACGTTTCCGTTACGTAGTCGAGGTCCTTGTCGCCGCGGCCGCTGAGGTTGATCAGGATGATGCCGCGGTCACGCTGCTTGGCCAGGCGGATGGCCCCGGCCAGAGCGTGGGAACTCTCCAGCGCGGGGATGATGCCCTCGGTCCGGCTCAGGAGGTAGAAGGCTTCCAGGCATTCGTTATCGCTCGCGACCGTATAGTGGACCCGGCCCGTGTCTTTCAGGTGGCTGTGTTCAGGACCGACCCCAGGGTAGTCCAGGCCGCTGGCGATGGAGTGCACGGGCCCGGGCTCGCCCGCCTCCGTCTGCAGCAAATAGCACTTGAAGCCGTGGATGGTGCCGGCGGTGCCGTAAGACATGGTGGCGGCGTGCTCGCCGAGCTTGGTCCCGCTGCCGCCCGGTTCGACCCCGACCAGCTCGACTGGATCGTCGAGGAAGGGCGCGAACAGCCCGATGGCGTTGCTGCCGCCGCCGACGCAGGCCATCACGGTGTCCGGTCATTTCCACGATCTGCTCGCGGGCTTCGGAGCCCACGATGTATTGAAAGTCGCGCACCATGGCGGGGAAGGGGTGCGGCCCCACCACCGAGCCGATGCAGTAGATCGAATTTTCCGGATCTTGCAGGTAGGCCTCAAAAGCCGAGTCGACCGCCTCCTTCAAGGTCCGCAGTCCCGCACCGACGGGCACCACACGGCAGCCGAGCAAGCGCATCCGGGTGACGTTGGGCGCCTCCTTGGCGATGTCGACCTCGCCCATGTGGATCTCGCACTCCAGGCCAAAGTAGGCCGCCGCGGTGGCCAGTGCTACGCCGTGCTGACCGGCCCCCGTCTCCGCGATTACCTTCTTCTTGCCCATATGCTTGGCCAGCAGCACCTCCGCCATGCAGTGGTTGAGCTTGTGCGCGCCCGAGTGGTTGAGGTCCTCGCGCTTCAGGTAGATCTGGCAGCCCGTGCCGATCTTGTCCGAGAGATTGGCCGCATGCGTCACCGGGGTGGGGCGCCCCTGGTAGTATTTGCGGATGCGGCGCAGCTCGCTGATAAACTGATGCGAGCGTGAGATGCGGTTGTAAGCCTGTGCGATTTCGCGAAACGGCCCCTCGAGCTGCGGCGGAATGAAAGCGCCGCCGTATTCGCCAAAATAGCCGTCCTTATTCGGGGTATGCTGCAGATAAGTGGCGTAGTCTCCCATAGGACTCCACTAGAGAACTTCGCCCTCCGTTTGGAAAGCGAAAATTCAGCAGCCACGCGGGATTCAGTCGTGTTTCCTGCCTCCAAAGGAGCCGGAGTGGCGGCGGGGGTGGGTGCCTGCGTAGCACTCCCGGACATGCGGAGGGGCGGCCGCGCATGATTTTGCTTGGAGGTGATGCGCGGCATGTCTCTCCAGATAGAGGCATTTGGCTTACGCTAAATACTGGGCACCGCTGTTTGGTAAAGGCTCCGGAAATGCCTACAGCACAATATACGGCATTTACAGATCGTCCTAAATGCAGGAACTGAAATAGCACGGCCTCTTTTCGATTTTTACGCGGGTGTTAGGCCGAGACCTCTAACGCGGAGATGGAAACCCAGATTAGAAAGCCAAGCCCACAGGCTACCACAAGGAAGACCCAGGCGTAAAGGCTGGCCGGAATCTTGTCTTTCCAGAATTTGAAGTGGAGCTCCTCATCCACCCAGTCGATGTGGGATTCACCGAAGAACTTGAGGTGCGCATACCAGCCGCTGAGGAGGATCTGCTTGCTGATGCCAATGCTCCCGCATTTCTTTTCGATTTCCTTCCAATTGGCTTCCAGCGCAGCCAAGCCTTCCGCATCATCTTCCTCCAAGGCATTGGCCGAGTAGTAAAGGCGCCTGAGATCATGGAACTTTTGGGTCAGTTCCTTGCCGGCCTGATCATACATCTCCTTTTGGTGGTCAAAGATGCTGATGCAGGTGCCGATGTGGCCAAGAACGATGAAGAGGGCCGAGAGCCACTTCGCCGAGAGAATATCGAAAACCAGCGCAAACACACCGATTGCGGTCGAGAGGACACCAATTGTCCCAGGTACTTTGTCGATGATGTCCAGCGTCGCAAAGTGGCGCTTGGCACCAAAGCCAACGTTGTAGCCGGTAATCGCGATGTTTTTGAGGAGATCTTTTCTGGTCATGAGCTCTTCAAGGTGATCGGAACATCAATGCGATCCTTGGCGACCACAACGTCGTCTTTGACTATGTAGCAGTCTACCAGATGCGCTCCCCGGAAGTTGGTCGACTCAGTTCTTTCCCGCCGGCCTGTGTCCGTGCAAATCTGCCCTCGTATGCAGTCCCTTCTCTGCGCTTCGTCGCCGCGATTGAGTACCTTCCATTTTACCTCGTAGGGCTCGGGGACCGAAATCTCGTCGATGTAGAAACGGAGTGACTTGTTCGGCAACAAGGGGAAGCGCTTGGTCAGCATCTCCCTCAGCAAATAGCTACGGAAACCGTTTTGAGTGACTTCGCAGTCGATCTTGACGTCAAAGCGAATGTCGACGGGAAACTTGTCCTCGATGAACTCTTCGGTGTCCCTCCAGTTCCGGGCGGCATTCACAGCGATCTTGGTTTTCTCGAGGACCTTGTTGGCCGGGAACTGACGGCCGTAGACTCGCTTCCACTTATCGTTGACGCCCTTTTGACCTTCAGCGGCGATCGCCTCAAGGCAGAGCTGATGGGCTTTCTTCGCTTTTCTCTGGAACTGCTTCTTCACCTTAACTCGTTGCTGGCTACCCGGTGCCGCGTATTCGCTCTGTTCCGGAAGCTCCGACAAATACTTGAAGAAGTCATGTCCCAGCCAGTCGTAGTATTCATAGCTCCGGGTGTCGTATTCAGTGGTCGAACTCAGGAAGTTATACGCAAGCGTATCGATCAGGAGGCCGCCCATCGCCATTCCATGGGTGTTCCTCCAGGCACGCACCATTTTGCACAGCCGCCGAAGATTGCCGTTCTTCTGTTCATTCAGATCGGCGACGGCCTCCATCTCCTCCCTCGGCTTCGTGGTCTTCCAAGAAACTGCATGGGTATCAGGGTACTTGAAACTCCCGTCGTCTTGCTCGAAAACAGGCTGAACTTCCACATGGAAGTTTGTGTAGGTCACCGTCACCACCAGCCGGTCGACCCGAATCTTCGTTTTCGGATACCGAGCCGCGATCGCGCGTTTGGTGTTGGAGAGTAACTGATACTGCTTCCGATCCTTATAGACGTCCCACAGCCTATTGGGCATGATGTACAGCATATCCAGATCGGAAATGCCATTGATCCCCGTTTTCCGCCCGAAGGAACCCACCTGAAGGGTGTTTGCCGTGGGCGAAACCGTATCGCGGAACTCCTTATTCAGGGCAGAAGTAATCTCGCCGTAGCGATCGCTGATCGTGGCGGCATTATCGATCGCCAGGTTTCCGATGAAATCGCGGAACATCTCAGACACTGACATTGAAGCCCTTGGATAGAGTTTAAGGATAAAGGATCTTTAACGACCATGATAGGGCTTTTGCGAGTCTTCAAGCTACTTATCATTACGCTAGGGTTTAGTTATCAAGTCTAAGGCTTTGACTGGTGTTGGAGCGCCCCGCCATGCGAGCAATGTGAGGCCCGCAACAATTACTGATAGCTACTTCCCAGTAACAGCGTCAGCGGCAAGGACTCGGGCGAAACCGCTCATGTCGAGCGTGTGAAGCGCATGGCAAACGCTTTAAAGATAAAGCAAAATAGCTTTTCTTCGCCAAATCTTGGATGCTTCGCTGCTGCCGATCAAAGAGGCGGTCGATAAACTGCCTTAGCTAGATGAGCTACCTGTGGGCGTTGACTTACAAAATTGAGGCAAATCCTAGCATGCGCTCCCCAGTTTGCACGTTCGAGGAGATATTCGAAGGCTCGAAAGAACCTGAAAATGAGCAAGACAGGCGCGAATTGTCACGGTCTGACACGCCTTGTCAACTGGTGCGGGTGGCGGGAATCGAACCCGCATCCCAAGCTTGGAAGGCTCGTATACTAGCCGTTGTACTACACCCGCAGGGAGCGAATCCACCGGATTCGGAAACAGGTTAATATGGCGACTGGTCTGCGGCGCGTCAATGCAAACCTTGCATGATTAACCTCGGGGGCGTCTGCGCTTAATCAGATGACAGAAGTGACGCTTTAGGATGAGGAAATGCTTTTCACCTGCTGTCCGGCACGCTAGGCTGGGAGAGTTAGGTCTGCTTATCTTATCCTGGGAAACTGACGTCATGGCAATGATTACTGGCTCCGCGACGGCGTCCGCCTCTACGGCGACGACCGCTCGCAAAGGCAATTCATTTTGGGAAAACCAGCGGCTGGCAAAGCAGCGCGTCTACGAAAAGAAGGCGAAGACAAAGAAGATCGCCCTCTCGAAGTTGACGACGTTTACGCAGCAGCTTTCGGCTATGCTCGAGGCGGGGTTACCGCTCGTGCAGGCGCTCGAGGCGTTGCAGGACCAGACGGAGGACCCGGTGTTCCGCATCATTATCCGCAACGTGAAGGTGGATGTGGCGAGCGGCACGTCCTTCAGCGAAGCTTGCGCCAAGTATCCGAAGGCGTTCCCGAATCTGTTCGTCTCCATGGTGGAGGCGGGTGAAGCTTCCGGGGGCCTTGGCTCGCTGATGAACCGGGTATCGATCTACTTCGAAGACACGGTGAAGCTGATGCGCGAGGTAAAGGGCGCGATGACGTATCCGCTCTCCGTTATGGGCATCGCCATCGGCCTGATTGTGGTGCTGATGGTCTTCGTGATCCCGGTGTTCAAGGACATGTTCGTGAGCTTTGGGTCCGACCTGCCCGCGCCGACGCAGATGCTTTTCGATGTGTCGATGTTCTTCAAGAATTACATCCTCTATATCATTCCGCTGGTGGCGTTGATCGCGTTTTTGCTGGGCAAGTATTTCGGCACGCCCAAGGGGCGCCGGGTCAAGGACCAGCTGGTGCGGCGTATGCCGATCGCGGGCAGCCTCTCGCGCGAGGTCTCGATTTCCCGTTTTACGCGTACCTACGCCATTCTGCTGCGTTCCGGCGTGCCGATCCTGCGCGCGATCGAGATCGTCTCCCGCGCCTCCAACAACACGTTTATCGAACACGCCTGCACCAAGATCAGCCGCCAGATCTCGCAGGGCGGTCAGCTCTCCGAAGTGCTGGCCGAGGAAGAATACTTCCCGCCGGTGGTGAAGCACATGGCCCGGGCCGGTGAGCAGACGGGGAACGTCGACGGCATGATGAACAAGGTGGCCGACTTTTACGATGACGAGGTGAAGGTGAAGGTCGAGTCGCTGACCTCGCTGATGGAGCCGTTGCTGACGTGCTTCCTCGGGGTCGTGATCGGTGCGATCGTGATGGCCATGTTCCTGCCGATCTTCAACCTGGCCGCCACGGCGATGAACGCCAGCTAGGCCGGATCTCCAGCATTTCCAGTGACGAAAAAGCGCGTTGCCTCTGCGGTAACGCGCTTTGTTTTGTCATGGAGAAAACAGGGTGGCTTACTTCAGCCCCTGCTGCCAGCGGTCGTGCAGCTTTTTCACGATCGCGTAATCGGTATGGCTCACCTTGCCCCGCGCGAGGTGGCGGTCGAGCAGCTCAAAGAGGTCCTCCCAGTCGCGTTCGTCCGGCGAATGAGGCTCGCGTGGTTCATGGCGGGTGCGGTGGATGATCCAGCTCGCGTCCTGGCGCACCAGCTTGAAGGTCAGGTGCACGCGCTTGCCGGTGTCGTCGTCGCGTCGGTTCCAGCCTACGTCAAAAGTCATCGGTGCAGAATCAAAGGTTAGCGAGCGGAGCGCACCCGGCGGATGGCGTCGAAGATCTTGCGGGCCTCGGCGGCGGCGGCATCGGCGAAGTCCGGGCCATTGCTGGCGTAGAGGATGCCGCGCGAGCTGTTGATCAGCAGGCCGCCCTCGTCGTTCAACCCGGCCTTGAGCACCGCCTCGAGGTCGCCACCCTGGGCGCCCACACCCGGCACGAGGATGGGCAGGGTAGGGGCGATGGCACGCACGCGGGCCAGCTCTTCCGGGTAGGTGGCGCCCACCACGAGGCCCACATTGTCGTGCGCATTCCAGTCCTGCTCGGCCATTTTGGCCACGCGCTCGAAGAGTTTCTCACCGCCGCCGATGTCGAGGTTCTGGAAGTCGCCGCTGCCGGGGTTGGATGTCTTGCACAGCACGATCACGCCGCGCTCCTGATGCTTGAGGAAGGGCTGAAGCGAATCACCGCCCAGGTAGGGGTTCACCGTCACGGCATCCGCGCCGTAAACGGAAAAGGCCTCGAGGGCGTAGCGCTCGGCCGTGCTGCCGATGTCCCCGCGCTTGCTGTCGAGGATCACGAGCTTCTGCGGGTAGCGGTCGGCGATATAGGCGATGGTGTCGCGCAGATCGTCGAGCGCGTTGGCCGCAGCGTAGTGGGCAAACTGCGGCTTGTAGGCGCAGGCAAACGGCGCGGTGGCATCGACGATCGCCTGATTGAACGCCAGGATCGGCCGATCCGCCCGCTGAAGGCTGGCAGGAAACTTTTCGGGCAGCGGGTCAAGGCCCACGCAGAGCAGCGAATCGCTGTGCGTCCAGGCGGCGGAAAGGCGTTCACGGAAAGTCATATGCCGTCAGCAAAAGAGCCGCGAACAAAGTGGCCAGCTTTTTCGGCACAAGAGCGGGCAGAGCCAGAGAGTCCGGGTTTTCTGGTCAGGCACCACGAGATCGTGGAGCCGAGACGCTGCTTTTTTGCCGATCTAGAAAAAAAATCCGAGAAGTGCGGGGAGGTAGACCCTTTCAGGAATAGCGTTGTGTATATCCGGAAATATTTTACGTGAAATAGCGGATTTTGAGGCAGATGAGGCGCCCTGTTGGGGGTGATAAGATACTAATCTATCTTGAGTAAGTTCCGTTGGTTCGCAATGGCGAGAGCTGCTTCTGCGGAAAATACACGTTTTTGCCCTTGCGGAGGTATGGGTCGGGCGACTTATTTACCACCTCAATGCCCAAGCGGACGGACATTGAGAGCATCCTGATCATTGGATCTGGCCCGATTATCATCGGTCAGGCCTGTGAATTCGACTATAGTGGCACCCAGGCGTGCAAGGCTTTGCGTGAGGAAGGCTACCGAGTGATCCTCGCCAACAGCAATCCGGCGACGATCATGACGGACCCGGAATTTGCGGATGTGACCTACATCGAGCCTCTCACGCCGGAGATCATGGAGAAGATCATCGCCAAGGAGCGGCCCGACGCCTTGCTGCCAACGCTCGGCGGCCAGACGGCCCTCAACCTGGCGGTGAACCTGCATGATCTGGGCATTCTGGAGAAGTATGGCGTCGAGATGATCGGCGCCCGCTACGACGCCATCCAGAAGGGCGAGGACCGCGAGCTGTTCAAGGAGGCGATGCAGAAGATCGGCCTCGACGTAGCTCAGTCGGCCATCGTGCACTCGCTGCAAGAGGCGCAGGAGGCGATCAAGTCGCTTGGCAGCTTCCCCTTCATCATCCGCCCCAGCTTCACGATGGGCGGCACTGGCGGCGGGGTGGCCTACAACCGCGAGGACTTCGACAACATCGTGCAGGGCGGCCTCGACGCCAGCCCCACCCACGAAGTGCAGATCGAGGAATGCCTCGTGGGTTGGAAGGAATACGAGATGGAGGTCATGCGCGACCACAAGGACCAGTGCGTCGTCGTCTGCTCCATCGAGAATTTCGACCCCATGGGCGTGCACACGGGTGACTCCATCACCGTGGCGCCGACGATGACGCTGACGGACAAGGAATACCAGCTGATGCGCGACGCATCCTTTGCGGTCATTCGCGAGGTGGGCGTCGAGACCGGCGGTTCCAACATCCAGTTCTCCGTCGACCCCAAGACGGGCCGCATGGTGGTGATCGAGATGAACCCGCGGGTGAGCCGTTCGTCCGCGCTCGCCTCGAAGGCGACCGGGTTTCCGATCGCGAAGTTTGCCGCCAAGCTGGCCGTGGGCTACAGCCTCGACGAGCTGCAAAACGACATCACGCGCGAGACGCCGGCCAGCTTTGAGCCGACCATCGACTACGTCGTCACCAAGATCCCCCGCTTTACGTTCGAAAAGTTCGCCAACACCGACGATACGCTGACCTCGTCCATGAAGTCCGTCGGTGAGGCCATGGCGATCGGCCGCACCTTCAAGGAATCCTTCCAGAAGGCCCTGCGCTCGCTCGAGACCGGCGCGACCGGCTTTGGCGGCGGCGGCAAGCTCTGTGGCGACAAGCTGCCCGACATCGGCGAGATCAAGCGCCACCTCAGCCGTCCGAACCACAACCGCCCGTTTTACCTGCGCTACGCCTTCCTCGCCGGCATGACCATCGACGAGATCCACCAGCTCTGCTGGATTGATCCGTGGTTCCTCTGCCAGCTCGAGGAACTTGTCGACATCGAGAAGCGCCTCAAGACCGCCGGGAGCGACCTCGACAGCGCGCTCTTGCGCGAGGCCAAGGAAGCCGGCTTCACCGACACGCAGATCATGCACTTCACGGGCCTGGCCGGGGCCGAGATCCTGCGCCGCCGCGAAGAGGCCAAAGCCAGGACCGTCTTCCGCCTGGTCGATACCTGCGCCGCGGAGTTCGAGGCCTACACGCCTTACTATTACTCCAGCTTTGGCGATGAAAACGAAGTCATCCCGAGCGAGCGCAAAAAGATCATGATTCTCGGCGGCGGTCCGAACCGGATCGGGCAGGGCATTGAGTTCGACTACTGTTGCGTGCATGCCAGCTTTGCCCTGCGCGAAGACGGCTACGAGACGGTGATGGTCAACTCCAACCCCGAAACCGTTTCCACGGACTACGATACCTCTGATCGCCTTTACTTCGAGCCGCTGACGCTCGACGACGTGCTCGAGATCTACCGTACCGAGAAGTGCGACGGCGCGATCGTGCAGTTCGGTGGTCAGACGCCGCTCAACCTTGCGACGGAGCTGAAGGCCCACGGCGTAAAGATCATCGGCACCACGCCGGACATGATCGACGCCGCTGAAGACCGCGAAATCTTCAAGGAAATCCTCAACAAGGTCGGCCTGCGTCAGCCGGTCAACGGCATCGCCTACAACGAGGGCGCGGCCTTTGCCGAAGCCGCCCGCATCGGCTTCCCGATCCTCTTGCGTCCCAGCTTTGTGCTCGGCGGTCGCGGCATGTTCATCCTCTATACCGAGGAAGAAATGAAGCAGGTCGTGCGCGAGGTGTTCGACGTGGCGCCGGGCAAGCCCGTGCTGCTCGACAAGTTCCTCGAAGACGCGATCGAGCTGGACGTGGACGCGATCAGTGACGGCGAAACGACCGTCATCGGCGGGATGCTCGAGCACATCGAGTACGCGGGGGTGCACTCCGGCGACGCCGCCATGGTGATGCCGCCGCACACCCTCGGCCGCAAGATCCTGCAGGAAGTCCGCGAAGCGACCTACGCGCTGGCCAAGGAGCTGAAGGTGGTCGGCCTGATGAACGTGCAATACGCGATCAAGGACGGCGATCTCTACATCCTGGAGGTCAACCCGCGCGCCTCCCGCACCGTGCCCTTTGTCTCCAAGGCAATTGGCGTACCGCTGGCCAAGCTGGCCGCGCGCTGCATGGCCGGTCAGAAGCTCAAGGACCTCGGCTTTACTGAAGAAGTGGTGCCCGAATTCTGGGCGGTCAAGGAGTCCGTCTTCCCGTTCCTGCGCTTCCCCGGGGCATCCATCGCCCTGACGCCGGAGATGCGCTCCACGGGCGAAGTGATGGGCCTCGACGAAGACCTCGGCCTCGCCTTCGCCAAGACGCAGATGGCCTCCGGCCCCGCGCTGCCGCGCTCCGGCAAGGTCTTCCTTTCCGTCAAGGATGCGGACAAGCCGCTGGCGGTGGACATCGCCCGCCGCCTGATCGAGCTCGGCTTTACCATCGTCTCCACCTCCGGCACCAAAGACATCCTGGAGCAAAACGACGTGCAGGTGCAGGCCGTCTCCAAGATCGGCGAAGGCCGCCCGAACGTGGTCGACCTGATCAAGAACGGCGAGATTGCCATGATCATCAATACGCCCAGCGGCATGATCCCGCGCCGGAACGAGAACACGATCCGCACGGAAGCCATCAAGCATAAGGTGTCGATCATGACGACGCTCAGCGGCGCACGCACGGCCGTCCTGGCCCTGCAGACCCTCCAGCGCAAGGAAGTGGAAGTGAAGCCGATCCAGCACTACCACGAGACGCTGGTGAAGCGCGCCTGACCCCTTCTCATGAAAGAGGAAACGCCTACTTTAACGGCCCTTCTGTTCGGTCCCGACCAGAAGGGCCTGGTGGCCAAGACGTCGGGTTGGATCTTTGCCTGCGAGGCAAACATCCTGCACGCGGATCAACATACGGACCTGGAGGAGGGCATCTTCTTCCAGCGTATCGTGTGGCAACCGCGGCCCGGCACGGATATCGAGCGCCACCTGGAGGCGTTTCACGCTTTCATTCAGGAACTGGGCATGCAAGCCGAGCTGGCCCGCAGCGACGTACTGCCCAAGGTAGGCGTGCTGGTCTCCAAGATCTCGCACTGCTTCCACGACTTCATGCTGCGCTGGAAGTCCGGCGAATTCCTCTGCGAGGTGCCGCTGGTGATTTCCAATCATGCGGATCTGGCGGACGAGGCGGCCGCTTACGGCGTGCCCTTCCATCACGTGCCAGTGGCGGCGGCGACGAAGGCCGAAGCCGAAGCCCGGCAGATTGCGCTGTTGCAGGAGGCGGGGGTGGACTTCGTCATCATGGCCCGCTACATGCAGGTGCTGTCGGCCGACTTTCTCAACACCGTCGGGTGCCCGGTGATCAACATCCACCACAGCTTCCTGCCCGCCTTCGCCGGCGCGAAGCCCTACCACCAGGCTTTTGCCCGCGGCGTAAAGTTGATCGGCGCCACCGCCCATTACGCAACTGCCGTGCTCGACGACGGCCCGATCATCCAGCAGGACGTCGCCCGGGTGAACCACCGCCATGCCGTGCAGGACCTCGTGCGCAAGGGCCGTGATCTGGAGAAGGTCGTTTTCGCCCAGGCCATCCGCTGGCACCTCGAGCACCGCGTGCTCGCCTACGGTAACAAGACGGTCGTCTTCGATTAGGGGATGGGCAAGGGCCTCATCACGTCCTCCTGCGGCATCGCTGGAAATCCCTCTTGCTGGCTTCTTTCAGCTCCTGTTCAATTCCCTGCCTTCCTGAGTTTAGCGTTGACCGGCGTAACCGCTCGGGCCTACTTCTTTAAGCTTTTATTCGCCGTTCCAGATGAGTTCCCAACCGCCCCATAGCCAGAAGCCCCAGAAAGTCGATCCCTCCCTGGATCCCAACCGGGAGCTGCCGCCGGATGCGGACGTCGAGGAGCATTTCATCAACTTCTGGAAGAAGCAGGGGCCGGGGATCATCCTGTTCTTCGTGATTCTGGGCGTTGGCCTGATTGGTTTCCAGACTTGGAATTACCTGCAGGAGCGCGGGGCGGAGAAGCTGAAGGAGCAGTATCGCGAGGTATTGGCGCAGGACGACCCAGCGGCGTTGCTGAGCTTCGCCGACGGCCATGCGGACAAGGAACTCGGTGGCATGGCGTATCTGCAGGTGGCTCACCGCGAATTTGAAAAACAAGACTTTACGCAGGCCTTGGGGCACTATCAGGCCGCGATCAAGGGGCTTGGAGAGGACGATGTTTTTGCCCAGCGCGCACGCCTGGGGGCCGCGGTTTCTCAGTTGCGCCTTGGCGATGATCAAGCAGGCATGGCCGGTCTGGAAGACCTGAGCTTTGATCCCAACGCGCTGGATTCGCTACGCGCCGAAGCGGCCTATTACCTCGCCGGTGAGCGTTGGCAGGCGAACAACATCGCGGGCGCCCGCCAGATGTTGCTCCTGATCCAGCAACTGCCGGAGGCGACGATGTGGGAGCGTGCTGCTCAATCGATGCTGAATGAGCTGCCGAAAGAGGATCAGCAAAGCGGACAGGCGACGACGGACGTCACCGCCGAAATCGTGCCCAACGAAACCGAATCTTAGGCCCTTAAATCTGCGGGAAGGCCGGCTTCATCCAGGCCTCGACCTGCTCGCGGCAATGGAGCTTTTCGATCCACTCGGCCGGGATGCCATCGGCTACGTCCATGCTGAAGTAAGCCCCGGCGATTGCGCCAAGAAAGGAGCCGCGTCCCGCCGAGTCGCCGCCGGTAAAGATGTTGCGGCGGATGGCGTGGGCAAAGCTCTCCGCGCCAAAGAAATTCTGTAGCAGGCAGGGAAACGCGTGGTCCAGGTGGCAATCGCTGCCGATTTCCTCACCATATTTCACCGGATCGTCGCCCTTGTGTTCACGCGCGTGTTCGACGACTTTGCGTACGTCGTCACTCGCGACTTCCAGCGCTTTATCGACGGCGGTATCCAGATCGCAGGAAGTGAGCAATTGCTGGAGCAGCACCGTGGCGAAGCGCCCGTAGGCGACGGCCTTGTCGTTGTTGTTGGTGGCGCGAATGGCCGCCTCGGCTTCGTCGAGCAAGCTTTCCGCGTTACTGCGTGCGGCTACGAGCGGGCCCAGCTTGGCGAGGGCCGGTATTTGGTCGTCATCGGCACCCTGCGGCTGCTCATAGATGAGACCTTCGTCATCCGCGTCGGCGGTAGCCGCATCCAGATTCTTGAGCGTTTCCCGGATCGCCACATCGCGATAGCCATTGAAGTTGCCTTCGGCGAAATGGGCGTGCCAAGTGCGTTGATAGTCGGCCAGTTCAAATTCTCCGCCGTTTGTGGCCAGCATCTCCAGTATTACGAGCACCTGCTCACCGTATTGGGTCAGGTCGCCCGCGCGCCGGTTCTCGTGGGCAAAGACGCCTTTGACACCTTCGTAGTAGGAGGCCTTGGGCTCCATGAACTCCGGGTATTTGGGCGCTATTTCCTGCACGCGTTGTGGCGAATAAATCCAATGCAGACCGAGGGCGGCGGCATCGGCGACCAGAGCCCCCCACACGGTGGCCCTTTGACGATCTGGCTGGGGACGCTGTTTGTGTTCCATTCCGCAGCCTAAACGTTTCGCGCGTTCAGGCAAACGTGGCTCCCAGATTGCGGGCTCGCCTATTGTCCGTCTGGGTAGTGGCTCTGGCAGTAAGAGCGCAGTGCTTTCGCCAGCTCCTCGATGCGCAGCGGCTTGGCGAGATAGTCGTCCATCCCGGCGTCGAAACAGGCCTGTCTGTCCTCCGGGCGGGTGTGCGCGGTGAGGCCGATCAGGTGGGCCGACTTGTTTTCGATGCCTGCCTTGCCGGCGCGGATGGCCCGGGCGGCTTCGAGGCCGTCGACTTCCGGCATCTGCACGTCCAGCAAGATGACTTCCGCCGGTTGCTGGCGCAGGCGTTCGATCAATTGCCGCCCGTCTTCGGCAAAAATGGGCTCCTGATTCAGCTTGCGGAGCTGGTTTTCCAGGACCTTACGGTTATTGACGTTATCTTCGGCACAGACGAGGCTGAGCCGCGGCAATTGTCTGCCCGAAGCTGCTTGTCGCGTCGCGAGGTGAGCCGGTTGGACGTTGTTGCGCTTGCACACGGGCTTGAGCGGCAACTGGATGGTGAAGGTCGTGCCATTGTTGACTTCGCTCTCGCAGCTGATCCGCCCGCCCAGATGATCGAGCAGACGACGGCTGATCGCCAAACCGAGGCCCGTGCCGCCATAGCGACGCCGGATGCTGCTGTCTGCCTGGCGAAATGGTTCGAAGATCTTTTCCTGTTGCTCGGTGGGGATGCCGACGCCGGTATCCCTGACCGCGACCTCCAGCACGCTTTGCTCTTCCTGGGAGGTATCCAGGTTGGCATTCAACTCGATCTGGCCCCGTGCGGTGAATTTCAACGCGTTGCTCAGCAAGTTGTGCAGCACCTGGCTGAAGCGCAGCACATCGATTTCGACCTGCGGCCACTGTTCGTTTTCCCACTTGCGGAAAAAGTTGATGCCCTTCAGCGCGGCCTCACGGGCGTAACTCGCGGTCACATCTTGCAGCACGAGGTTGAGGTCGGCCGGTTCGAAGTGGAGCTGGAGGTTGCCGCTGCTGATCTTCGAGTAGTCGAGGATGCTGTTGATCAGCGTGAGCAAAAGGCTGCCGTTTTGCTGGATGTGTCGGATGTATTCGGCCCGCTCCTCGGCATCCTGAGCGTCGGCCAGAAGTTCCGAAAACCCGATGATGGCGTTCATGGGGGTGCGGATCTCGTGGCTCATGACGGCCAGGAATTCGCTTTTGGCGCGGTTGGCCACCTCGGCTTCGTCGCGCGCCGCCCGCAAGTCCTGATTGGCACGGGAGAGTTGCTCTGCCGTCTGCTGCAGCATCGTGTCGGAGTGCTTGCGGCGGGTGATGTCTTCTACCACCGCCACGACGCAGTAAGGCTCCCCGGCGTTGTTGAGGATCATGCTCACGGTGAGCTCGGCCCACAGCACCAGTCCATCGCGCGTCAGGTAGCGCTTCTCCATGCTGTAGCCGGGGATGGATCGGGCCACCACCTGCTCGAACAGCGCCATGTCGGCCTGCAAATCTTCTGGTAGGGTGATGTCGGCAAAGGTGAGCTGCATCAGCTCTTGCGGCGTGTAGCCCAGCATCTCGCAGAAGCAGTGATTCACGCGGATCAGCCGCCCCTCCAGGTCGGTATGGACGAAGCCGATGGGGGCGTAGTCGAGCGTGCGGTGCACAAGCTCCAGATTGGCTTTCAGCCGGTCGACTTCTTCCTCCACCACTTCATGCCGCAAGAGGCGAACGAGGTAGACGTTCCAGTCCGAAACCCAGGATATATGAAAATCCGCAGTCCAGGCCTTTACGCCGCCCGCCGGATAGGAGACCACAAAGCAGCCGGCCCGGCCTTCTTTGGCCTCGCGAGCGGCGGCTACCAGATGCATGTGCTGGTGAAACTGGAGGGCTTCTGCCCACGCGTCACCGTTGGCGCTGAGGCAGAGGGGTAGACAATGCAACCACGCATTGTTGGCGTGTGCGATAGAAAGCTCTGCGTCGAGCAAAGCGGTAGGCAGGGGGTCGGCATCCAGCAGGGGGAGACTGCTGTTCAGACTGAGGGGAGAGGCCGGTGGTTCCTGATCGTGAGACATGCAGGGGAGCTCCTGTGAAAGGGCTGGCGTTAGTTATATCGGATGGGCGACGTCAGACTACAGTTTTTTTTGCAAAAAGACTAACCTCTTTTCATTTTTCCAAAAAAACCTAACCTCAAAGCGTTAACCAACTAAGGTTGAATGTAAAGAGGACTTATGCAATATCAAGTAAAGGGCTTACTTCCTGCCGTTGTTAAGCTTGAAGCAGTCTTTAAATGCGCGGTGTTTTCGTGCGAAAGAAAGATGAGTCGCGCCACAGAGTTGTGCCAGTGTTGTGTGCGTTTCTAACAACAGTAGGCTTTGGGGAGAATTTGAGGTGAGAAGGGGAAGAAGCATAGGGCCTGCCACATTCCCAGATGGGGAGGGCTGGATTGTGGCGCAGGCCTGAAGTGAGCGCAAGACCTCTTTTGCATCCGTTTGGTGTTGGAGAGCTTCGATGGTTAACGCAAGCGCAACTCCGGTATAACATTTTTGGGCACAAGCCTCGATGAGCTTTGCGGGATCAACGCCGATCATGTGCGGTGCACGGTCGAAATCCCAGCTGAGTTGCAGCATTTTTAGCTGATCGGCCAACGACAATGTGTCCGCTAAGTCTGGTGCTAGGGCGAGGGTGTCTGCGGTCGGCCGCGTTACGACTACATGTCCCGCCGGTAGGCGTTGCTCGATCTGGATCGATTCCCGATTGAGGCTCACGAGCCACCCCTTGTGCTCGGTGCCGTCTGGGGCCGTCAAGATCACCGGCACACGGGGCACCTGGGGAGACGCCAGCTCGCGCCAGTCAGGGAGAGGGAGCTCGGGCGTGGGCGGTAGCGGCGGCGGTGGCGTCGCTTGCCGCAAGCGAGCCCAGACTGGGGCTTCAAGCTGTTCCGGCGCTTCGGTTAGCAGGCGCTCGAAGATGTGCTTTGCGCGCGCTGGATCTTGCGGCAGCAACGATTCGGCCCACCAGCCCTCGACGCGTCGGCGTTGATCCGCGGCGGGAAAGCGGTCGAGATAACGTGCGGCAGCCGCCGTAAACGTCGGATCGAGCGGTTGCTCCTCATGCAGTGCCAGCAGGTGCATGAAGTGCAGTGAGGCTTCGCGGGAAGGCGTCAAGCCAGGTTGCGCCAGCGCGACCTCTGCGAGCACGGTGGCACGATCAAACTGCTGCTGCCGCAAACTCAGCCGCACATAGGTCTCAAACCAGGCCAGCAACAGCTGGCGGTCATCGTGGCGTGAATGCGCGCGTTGGCGGCCCAGCTCACGCCGCCAGCGGATGACGCCGGCCTCCCAGCTGTGCTCCTGCAAGGGCAGCGGCAGGGTGGCGTCCGCCCCGGATTGTCGAAGCAATTCAGTCCATTGCTCGACCGGGAATTGCGCCAGCAGCTCGGCCGCCGCGGCGTTATCCTCCTCTGCCATCAGGTCCTGAGCAATCTGCAGTCGCAGATAGAGATCACCCAGGGGATCGAGCCGGGCAGGCGGCGCGGGCAATTGCTGCACCAGACGGTGCGCCGCGGTCAGGTCGTCCGCATCCAGGTAGCCTTGCGCGGCCCGGCGCCACAAATAATCCCGGAGCGGGCCCGGATGGCTCTGTGCGGCCCACAATTCGACGTCACCCGGTTCAGGATCAGGCGCCCAGTCGAGTTGCCAGATGCGGGCGAGTGTCCATGCCTCGGAGCCGGCGGGCAGGGCCTCGGCCTCGGGCGGGCGTTGCTGCTCCCAGGCTTCAAATAGGATGTCGCCAGGGTGTGCCAGAAGGGCAGGAGCCAAACCCAAAGCCAGCATCGCTCCGAACGTGCGCGGAGGTTTATGGGCAGTGGTTGGGCTCCTTCCGACTCGCTTCACCCGACCAGAAAGGAGTAAATGAGGCTGCCGAGTTGGTAGAAGGGAAGCTGCATGATCTGGATCGGCCAGATGTACAGCATACGGGCCTGGGGCACGTTGATGATCACCAGCAGGATGATCAGGCCCGGCATGGCCCACTGCGCCATCGCCTCGCGCGAGATGCCGAAGATGTGGCGGAAAAAGTGCGAGCCGTCCAGCGGCGGGATCGGCATGAGGTTGAAGACGAAGAGGGCGCAGTTGACGCGGATGACCATCGCGCCGAGCAGGCCGAGCGGCTCCCAATAGGCGGAGCAGGCCAGCAGGATCGCTCCGACCAACGCCTGTACCAGATTCATGAACGGCCCGGCCGCGACGGTGGTCAGCTCTCGCAACGCTGGGCGGCTTTGCCGCTCGAAGGAGCGTGGGTCGAAGCTCACCGGTTTGCCCCAGCCGAGCATGATGGGCGCACCGGGCGCCATGATCTGGGCAAAGATGTTGATGCCGGGGATCAGGAACGAGCCGATCGGGTCGAGGTGCGCCATCGGGTTGAGCGTCACCCGCCCCTGCATGCGCGGGAGCGGGTCGCCCAAAAGGTCGGCGGATTTGGCGTGTCCGTATTCATGCAGCGCAATGCTGATGAGCAGGACAATGAACAGGAGGATGGCGTTGCTTACTTCAGGCGTCATGCTTGAGGCTAGTCTACAGCAAAGGCGGGGAAATGTCCGCCCCTACTGGTAGTATTGGACCCCGGCTTCGAACAGGGGCTGATAGTGGTTGCCCGGCACGTTGAGGCCGATGTGCGGCCCCACACGCTCACTGTGTCCCATCTTGCCCAACACGCGTCCGCAGGGGCTGGTGATGCCTTCGATCGCGTGCACGGAGCCATTGGGGTTGTGGCGGGGGTCGTAGGTGGCGCCGCCCTCGGCGTCTACATACTGGGTGGCCACCTGGTCGTTGGCCCAAAGGGCTTGCAGCGCTTCGGTGCCGGCCTCGAAGCAGCCTTCGCCGTGCGAAATCGGGATGATATGCTCTTCGCCCAGACGGCAGTAGCTCAGCCACGGGCTCTTGGTCGAGAGCACGCGGGTGCGGGCGTAGCGCGACATGTGGCGGCCGATCCAGTTGTAGGTCAGCGTCGGATCGCCGGGGCGCAGATCGCGGATTTCGCCAAAGGGCAGCAGCCCGAGCTTCACCATGGCCTGGAAGCCGTTGCAGATGCCCAGGGCCAGACCGTCGCGCTGGTGCAACAACTCGTGCGTGGCGTCGCGGACGGCAGCCTGACGGAAAACGGAGGCGATGAACTTGCCACTGCCAGCCGGTTCGTCGCCGGCGCTGAAGCCGCCCGGCAGGACGAGGATCTGGCACTCCTTGAGGCGCTTGACGATGCGCTCCAGCGAGCTGGCGACATCTGCGTCTGTCAGGTTGCGGAAGATCTCTACCTGCGGGATTGCGCCAGCGCGGGCGAAGGCGCGCGCGGTATCGTATTCGCAATTGGTGCCGGGGAAGACCGGGATGAAGACGCGGGGCTTGGCCACCTGGGCCTTGGGGCGGTGGCGTTCGCGGGGCGCAAAGCGCTGTTCCTGCGGGCGTCCGGGCCGCGCCGGGGCCGTAACCGGGAAAATGCTCTCGAGCGGCTCCTCCCACCATTGGCGCAGTTGCTCCAGCGGCAGGACTTCGTCGCCGATGCGGACCTCGGGGGCGTCGATCGTTGTGCCGAGCACCTCGTGGGGCAGTCCGCGCAAGTCCGCGCCGTGGGCCAGTTCGAGCACCAGACTGCCGTAGTCGGCATCGGCGAGGTTGGAAGTATCGAGCGTATCGGAGAAGACGAAGCCCACGTAGTTGCCCAGCGCCATCTTGGTGATGGCTTCGACCACGCCACCAGCCTTGAGGCTGAGGGCGGAGATGACCTGCTTTTCGCCGATCAACTCACTCACCTGGTCGTAGAGGTCGCGCAAGGCGTCGAAGTCGGGCAAGTGCTGCTTGTCCTTGGGCAGGCGCACGCGCACGATCTGGCTGCCGCCGACCTTGAACTCCGGCGAGATGACGCGCTCGACGTCGACCGGAGCGAGGGCAAAGGAGACCAGCGTCGGCGGCACGTCCATATCGTGGAAGCTGCCGGACATGCTGTCCTTGCCGCCGATGGCGGGCGCCTCGATCTCGAGTTGGGCGTGCAGCGCGCCGAGCAGGGCGGCGAGGGGCTTGCCCCAGCGCTCGGGGTTGTCGCGCAGACGCTCGAAATACTCCTGGAAGGTCAGGCGAATGCGGTCGCGCTGGCCGCCGGCGGCGATGATGCGGGCCACCGACTCGACCACTGCGTAGACGGCGCCATGGAACGGGCTCCAGCTGGAGAGATACGGGTTGTAACCGTGACTCATCAGCGTGGCCGTAGCGGTGTCTTCGACCACGGGCACGTCAGTCAGCTCTTCGCCGGGCTCCAGACCGCCTGCCGCGAGCGGCACCTTGGCGGCCATCGCGTCCGGCGCGGTGAGCTCATGTTCGCCGCCAAAGGGGAAGAGCACGGTGCCGGCGCCGATGCTGGCGTCGAAGCGTTCGCCGAGGCCCTTTTGCGAGCACACGTTGAGGTCTTCGAGCACCTGTTGCCACTGCACGGCAAAGTTGAAGCCGGTGGGCGTTTCGGGCCCAAATTGAGGCGCGCCCTGGGGGGCGGTCACGCGAGCGGTCGTCTCCAGACGGCAGCCGTTGGTGTCGAGGAACTCGCGGCTGATGTTCACGATGCGCTCGCCCTGCCAGACCATCTCCAGGCGACCGGTGTCGGTCACTTCGGCGACCTGGCTGGATTCGAGGTTTTCCTCGGCGGCGAGTTGTTGAAAGGCTGCGACGTCTTCCGGCGCCAACACCACGGCCATGCGTTCCTGGCTTTCGCTGATCGCCAGTTCCGTGCCGTCGAGACCGGCGTACTTCTTGGGCACCGCGTCGAGGTTGATGACGAGGCTGGGCGCGAGTTCGCCGATCGCGACGGACACGCCGCCGGCGCCGAAGTCGTTACAGCGCTTGATCATGTGCGCCGCACGCGGGCGACGGAACAGACGCTGCAGCTTGCGCTCGGTCGGGGCATCGCCCTTCTGTACCTCGGCGGAGTTTTCCAGCGCCTGCGTATTGTGCTCCTTGGAAGAGCCGGTGGCGCCCCCGATGCCGTCGCGTCCGGTGCGGCCGCCGACGAGCAGGATGATGTCGCCCGGCGCGGGGCGTTCGCGGCGCACCTGCGAGCGCGGCGCAGCCCCGACCACGGCGCCGATTTCGAGGCGCTTGGCGAGGTAACCCGGGTGGTAGATTTCGGTCACCTGACCGGTGGCGAGGCCAATCTGGTTGCCGTAGCTGCTGTAGCCGCGGGCGGCCTCCTGGGTGATGCGGCGCTGCGGCAGCTTGCCCGGCAGCGTCTCGGAAATGGGTTGGCGCGGGTCGGCGGCCCCGGTCACGCGCATGGCCTGATAGACGTAGGCGCGCCCGGAGAGCGGGTCGCGGATGCAACCGCCCAAGCAGGTGGCGGCTCCGCCAAAAGGTTCGATCTCGGTCGGGTGGTTGTGCGTCTCGTTCTTGAACATCACGAGCCACTCCTCCTCGCGCTCCTGCACTTCCGCGTGGCCCACGCCGGGGCGGTCGACGGCCTCGGCATCGCTGCTGCCGCTGGGACAGCTTTCGGGCGGCGGGGGCGGGAAGGGCTCGTTGCGGCGGATCTTGACCGGGACGATGATGCTGGCGGCGTTGATCTCCTCGGATGCCTCCAGATCGTCCAGCAGGCCGCGCTGGCGCAGCTGCTTCATGCCGATGGTGGCCAGATCCATCAGGCAGACCGGCTTTTCGGATTCGCGCTCGAGGTAGAGACTCGAACGCATGGTGGTGTATTCCTGCCAGACGCGTTCGATCGGCTTGGTCAGCTCGCTCGGTTCAAATTCCGCCTGCGTGATCTCGGTCAGAAAAGTCGTGTGGCGGCAGTGGTCACTCCAGTAGGTGTCGAGCAGCTTCAGCTCGGTCAACGTTGGGTCACGCTGCTCCTCTTCGCGGTAGTAGGCCTGCGTGTGGCGCAGGTCGGCCAGGGTCATGGCGAGGCCCTGCTCCTGGCGGAGGCCTTCGAGCGCGGTATCGTCGTGCTCGCGGAAGCCGTCGAGCGTCGGGATGGCGCGGGGAGCGGGCACCTCGTGCTGCAGCGTTTCCGGGCGCTCCAGCGACGCCTCGCGGCTGTCGACCGGGTTGATCAGGTAACCGCGGGCGGTGGCGAGATCCTGCTCCGAGAGGTTGCCCGTGAGCACGTACAGCGTGGCGGTGGCGATCAGCGGGCGGTGCCCGGCGATGATCTGGATGCACTGGGCGGCGCTTTCCGCGCGCTGGTCGAACTGACCAGGCAAGTATTCGACCGCGATCACGTGGCCGTCTTCCGGCAGCGGCGCCTCATCCGCGTAAACTTCGTCCACTGGCGGTTCGGCAAAAACCGTCCACTTGATGGCATCCCACTTCTCGGCCGGCACACCCTCCACGTCGTAACGCAGGAGGATGCGCACCTCCTCGAGGCCTTGCAGGCCCAGCAAGGAGCGCAGGTCGTCGCGCAGGTGTTGCGCTTCCTGGCGAAGCGCGGGCCGTTTCTCCACGAAAAGGCGCTGAATCATTGTATTGGTGTGATGGCGGAGGGCCGGGGACAGGGCAAGCGCATTTGGACAATTTACGCCCTTGGGTGGAGCCGGCAGGTGCCCATAATGAATCGGCCGGCCAAAGGGGCCGCGTCTCACGGCGCGCATGGGGCCTGACCAACGTGGGTAGGGTGAGTGGCGGTCGGTTTTAGCTCAACTGAGCCGCCTCGAGTAATTGCCGCAGGGGAAAGGGGCGGGCGAGCAGCAGTGCCCGTTCCGGGATGCGCGCACGGGCTTCTTCCGCTTCCTCGCGACGGGCCAGAACGATCAAACGCATGTGGTCGCGCAGGTCGAGGGCCGTCTGGATCGCCTCGAAGGCTTCCTTGAAGGTGCGGTAGGGCAGCAACAGCAGGTCTTGCTCGCTCACGGTTTCCTTCAGGCGGATGAGGTCGTCCGGTTCGTCCTGCTTGAGGTAGACGACGTTGGCGCCGCGGGCGAGCAAAGCAGTGTGGGCGGCGCGCAAGGCCAGATCGCCGTCGTCGACCATCATGACTTGTTGCTGCGGGCCACGTGGGCCAGTGCTATGCGGGCGCTGGGGGCGCGCGGGCTGGAGCGTCGCCTCGGGCGTCTCCTTTTTGGCTGTCGTGGTGGCTTCGTGCGCCAATGGAAAGAACAGCATGAAGCGCGCCCCTTCTCCCGGGGCGGAATCGAGCGCAATGCCGCCGCCGAGGCCCTGCATGAGCGTGTAAGCGGTGCTCAGGCCGAGGCCCATGCGGTCTTCGCGGGCGTGTCCGGAGTAAAAGGGGTGGAAGATCTCCTGATGCTTTTCCGCCGGGATACCGCAGCCGTCGTCCTCCACCTTGAGGCAGGCGTAGCGGCCGGGGGGCGGGGGCAGGGTCGCGGTCCGGAAGTCCTCGGAGGTCACGACCAACTCCTGCACCTCGAAGTTGACCCGGCCGCGGCTGGAGCCGATGGCGTCGCGGGCATTGCAGGCCATATGCAGCAGCACCTGCTCGATCTGCGAAGCATTGCCCTCGATCCATACGGCGGCTTCCGGCAGGGTAAAGCGCAACTGGATCTGCTCGGGCAGCAGCAGTCGGATCAGCGGCTCGACCTCGCGCACGGTATTTTGCAGGTCCAGCCTGGAGCGCTCGTGTGGATCGTTGAGCGAAAAGGTCATCAGCTGAGAGACGACGTCGGCGCCGCGCTTGCTGGTCTCGAGGATCTTGTCCGCCTTCTGCGCGACGTCGCTGTCCGGCTCGTGGCTGTGCTTGAGCAGTTGCGAAATGCCGCTGATGATCGCGATGATGTTGTTGAAGCGGTGGGCGACGCCTTGGGCGAGCTGGGCGACCGTCTCCATGCGCATGGCGTGCTGCAGGTTGTCCTCCACCAGCTGCTGATAGGTCAGGTCGCGCAGGATCAGCACGTAATAGCGCTGCAGGCGCTCGCGGGTGGTGATCTTGGAGCCCGCGATCTCCGCGTAATAGGTGCTCGAGTCGGGGCGGGTGAGCGTGTAGCGCCGGGTGAAGCCCATCTGCTCCTGCTCGATGCGCTCCAGCGCTCGGGCCAGATCGCTTAGCCGGGCGCGGTTCAGGATCAGGTCGAGGCCGTTCTCGAGCAACTCGTTGCGTCGGCGGTGGGTGATGCGCTCGATGGCGGGGTTGGTATAGACGACTTCCAGGGTATCGTGCTGCACGGAGTGCCGGACCACCAGGACGCCTTCATCGAGGTGTTCGATGGCGGAGGCCAGGAGGGTGATCTGTTGCTCGGACTGGTAGTTGGTGGTCTGGTCTTCGATCAATACCACTTCGCCGGTCGTGTGGTCGGCGGCCGGCATTGAGCGCCGATGGATGCGCACGATGTGGCGATGCCGCTGACGGCTCTGCAGCATGTAATACCGGGGGTTGGAGCGGTCCAGCTTGAAGGATTCGAAGAAGTCGACCGGCCGATGCTCGTGCAGGGTGTAGAGTTCGAGGGCCTGATCGACTTCCTGCCCCTGCAGCTCTTCGTTGTGTGCGCCCAATAGACGTTCCGCCGCCGTATTGGCAAAGACGACACCGCTACCGTCCTCGTAGTGCAGCACGGCGGTGGGCAGGGCCTGCAACACAGCCCGCAGGCGTTCCTCGCGGATCTGGCGGTCCTGCTCCAGCCGGTGGCGGTTCACGGCCAACTCGAGCGCGATGGCCAGTTCGCGCTGCGTCACCGGCTTGACCAGATAGGAGCCCGGGTCGGTAGCCAGCGCGCGCGTCACCCGCTCGTCGTCGGACATGCCGCTGACGTAGATGATCGGGATGTTGTGCTCGCGCCGCATGCGGTCCCCGGTCTCGATGCCGTCCATGCCGCCCACCAGCACGATGTCCATCACGACAACATCGACTTGCACTTGTTGTACGATGTCCAGGGCTTCCTCCCCCAGGGCGACGGACGCAATGAGGTTGTGCCCGGCCAGCTTCACGAAGGCACCGAACACTTCGCGCGAGGAGGCATCGTCTTCTACGATGAGAACGGATAAGGGATGTCGGGTCTGTGAGACAGGCATGACAGGCTGTGTCGGCAGGATAGCGACACGAGAAGATCCTGCACCAATTGATCCTAAAGGTAAAGCGCTTCCAGCAATTGCACTTAGCAGCCTTGAAGGTAAAAGATGTCTGATTGTCTACTTCTGCTAAAGTGATTCCGCAGCGGTCCGACTTACCGCAACAATGACCTCTCCTGCGCACCTCCAACCCGGTCGCCCGCACCAGCTTCGCCTGCTTTTTGCTGCAGGGATGCTGCTGTTGGCTCACGGGCTGATGGCGCAAAATGGGCCGCGCTTCCCGCGCCAGGCCTCGGAAGAGGATTTGCAGGTCGAGGTGAATACCCACCGCGAGCTGAGCAGCTATCTGCCGGCGGTCCTGCGCTTCAATGCCCCCATCATTGGCGGCTCGAAGGAATACCTGCGCGTCGTCAAACCGGTCAACGTGCGTTACGAGCACTATCAGGAGCCGGCGGACCGCACCCAGTTGCTGGCCGCGCCGGAGGTGATCGATTTTGAGGCACGCGCCCTCAAGGCGCATCAGGAGCGCGAGGCGGCCAAGGCCGATGCTTTGGCGGCCATGACGCCTGACGAGCCGGCGGCCGATACACCCGAGCCGGAAGCGAATGAGGATGCCGCGGCGGAGGAAGCCAAGACGACTGCCGATACACCGCTTGGGTCTCCTGCGTTGCCGGCAGAGGGCAAGGTGATCACGGCGGTGGGCAAGGGCTCGACCGCCAATCCCGAGCCGAGCACGGAAGCGACGCTGGTCGAGGCGGAAGCAGACGCGCCCGAAGACGTGATCAGCGAAGACACGTCGCGTGAGTATCTGATCCTTTTTGAAAAGCAGCTGCGTCAGGGCGAGGCCAAGGTCCCCTTCCGCCTGCCATCGGACACCAGTGCGGCGCCCGGCACGACGCAGTTGGAGCCTCCGGGAGGCGTGACAAACGGTGCGCGCTATCGGGTTGTGCCTTAAACTGGGGCGACAACAGCCGCTGGTTTAAAGGAAGATTATGGGTCGACGCTCCTTCAAGTTGGCATTGCAGATGGCGAGCTGGGCATTCTTGTTGTCCAGTGTCACCTGGGCTGCGGGTCCCCGCTTCAGTCAGAGCCGTTTCAGTGACGCCGCGGTGGCGGAGTTGGCTACGCCGGCAGAGCCCGCGCCCGAAGCCGTGCCGCCGGCACCCGAGACGCCCCGCGAACCGACAGAAGCCGCCGCGCCGGAGCCTGAAACGGAAGCGGTAGTCGAAGCGGTGCCCGCCGAAGATCCTTTGCCGCCGCTCGTCGCAGCGGAAGAGCCACCCATCGTCGCGGTCGAAGCCCCTCGCCAACCTGAGACGGAGGCATCGACCGCCACGCCGGTTGAGGTCGCCGATACCCAGCCACAGCCCGAGCCCGCCGCGCCGCAGGAAGCGCCGTATCGATCGACCGAGGCACAGGCACCGGCGGCACCCGAAGAGGCCCATGTGGCGGAGCATACTGCCGCGCAGGACACGGCCCCCGCGCCGGAGCAGACGCCTGAGGCACCCGCTCACCACGAGCCTGTCGCGACGACCGAGCCGGCGCCCCAGGCCCATCAAAAGTCACCTTTCGAGGCGGAACTGGAGCACGCGATTGCCGAGGCCGCCCACATTACACCAGACGCGGCCGAAGTCGCCCTGGAGGAAACGGAAGCCGCCGCACATGCTGCGCCTGCCCCGGAGGCCACGGAGGTCGCCGCACCAGCAGCCGATTCGCATGCTCACACCGAGACGCCCCACGAAGCTCCGGAGGTCGCTGCGGCCCCCGCACCCCAGGCCCCATCGGCGGACGTGAAGAGTAGCCGCCTGCCACGAGTCGTGGGCAAGCCGAAGCCGCTTTCGGCTGAGCCCCTGGCTGATTTGCTGAGCTCGGAACCGGCCATGGCCGAAGAGGCGACGCCGTCGGCGGATGCAGATTTGGATATCGACTGGGAGCAGATGGCGGCGGAGGAATTACCGCTGCCCGAGGCTCCCCAGCAGGACGCACATGCCCACGAGGATCATCCCGTGGCGCAATTTGGGGAACCGACAGCGGATGCACATGCGGCACCGGTGGCGGAGGCCCATGCGGCGGAGCCTGCGGCCCACGAAGCCGACCATGCCGCCCCGGAAGCGCACGCGACGGAAGCTGCCCACGAACCGGACGCCCACGCGGTCGCATCGGCCCATGAGCCTGCGGCGCACGCTCCCGCTGCCCACGACGACCATGCCGAAACGGCTCATGCGACGGACGAGCATCATGCCGAGGCGGATGCCCATGGCCCCCAGATCGAAATGCCAGTCGCCCGTGCGCCGCGCGATCCCATGCCATCACTCGTGGATGTGGATACGCTGGAGCGCCTGTTGCTGGAAGACGAGGGCATGTCCAACACCATTTTGCGGGACTTCGAGCCCGTCTCCGTCGATCCCAAGCTGCAGATGCTCGAGCGCTCGGCCTGGGTCCAGCGCACCTTGGGGCAGAACGATCAGGCGGAAAAAATCTACCTCGATCTGCTGCAGCGCACGCCGGACGGCCACAAGCCGGAGATCTACCTCGAACTGGCCAACTTTTACACCGACACCGAGCAATACCTGAAGACGATCGCCGTCTACGAGCGCTTCATCCGCCGCTTCAAGGAAGACCCGCGTGTGCCGGAGGTGCACCTGCGTCTGGGCATGCTCTACCGTCGCTACGAGAACTACCAGTTGGCGGTCGACAGCTTTTTCAACGTCCTGCAGATCTCCTTTTACATCCCGGACGAGCGGGTGGAGTCCTACCGCCGCCTTTCCGAACTCGCCCAGTACGAGATTGCCGAAACGTATTACCAGAAAGGCGATTATACGCGGGCGGCCGAGTTTTACCTGCGCCTGCAGCGCGTGAGCAAAGACCCGAAGATCAAGGCCGAAGCGCGGCTCAAGCAGGCTTATGCCGACTTGCTCCTGGGCAATTATCCGCTGGTCGTGGCCGAGTTGCGCACGTTTGCCGCCGACCACCCCGACAGCGAATACCTCCCGGACAGCCGGTTCTTGCTGGCGCGTGCTTTTTACATGCTGGGAGACCGGGCGCTGGCGCGCCGGGAAGTGCTGAAAATCCTCGGCAGTGATCTCGGCCCCGTGAGCGACGACCTGTGGGGCTATTGGCTGAAGACGATCGGCAACCAGCTGGCGAACGACCTGTACGACTCCGGCGATTATGAAGGGGCGCACCGGATCTACCACGCGCTGCTCAGCATGAGTAACGACCCGGAATGGCGCTGGCCCATCGTCTACCAGATCGGCATGTGCCTGGAGAAGCAGGATCAGGACGACAAGGCGATGGAGGTCTACTCCCGCCTGCTGGACCAGACTTCCAACCTGGTGGAAGGCCAGCCCGACGAGGGCGTGCGGGTGCGCATCGCTGAGTTGCGTCAGCGGGCGCAGACCCGCCTGGAGCACTTGCAGTGGCGCGACGATTTCAATCGCGAAGTGGACCGGCTTGCTCCGATGGACAATGATCCTTTAATCAAGCCCTCATGAGCGCGAGCGAAGTCTTTCAACGCCATGGCGAACTCTGCACCCAGGTGCTGGACCTGCTCCAGCAGGAGAATCATTACCTGAGGGAGCAGCAGGCGCCTTCCGCCGAGGTGGTGGAGGCCAAGCAGCGCCTGTTGCCCCAGCTCGCCGAGAGCCTCGAGTCGATCAAGGCCGTCCAGCTCCGGCCGGAGGAGCGCACGAACCAGTTGCGCACGCAAAAGCAGAAGCTGGAGCAGCAATTGATGCGTATCTTTCTGTTGGACAAGGAAAACGAGAAACTGCTGCTGGAGGTGAGCCAGCAACAACGGGGGCCCAAGGTGCCACCACGGCGCGCGAGCCTCTCGGCGATCCAGAAAGCCTATCGGCAAAACCTCGGCGCTCCCCATCGTCCTGCGCAGGGCCAGGGCTAGCAGCGCTATACGCTCGCTTCGTGCAGGGCGACGATCCCGCCGGTCAGCCCGCGATAGCGCACCTCCCCGAAACCGGCCTGCTTCATTTCCGCCGCCAGCTCAGGGCGAGAGGGGAAGCTGGCAATGCTGCCGCCCAGGTATTCGTAGGCCGCCTTGTCACGCGTGATGAGCTTGGCAAAGAGCGGCAGGATCCCGCGCAGGTAGGCATAGTAAAAGGGCTTCAACCAAGCGTCGGGCTGGGTGAACTCCAGCACGATCAAGGCACCGCCGGGGCGTAATACACGCTGCATCTCCTTCAGGCCGCGGTCCCGATTTTCCAGGTTGCGCAGGCCGAAGGAAATCGTGAGCACGTCGACGGAGGCGTCCTCCAGCGGCAGGTGCAGGCAATCGCCAAAGGCAAAGCGGATATCCTCGAGCAAATCCTCGCCCTGCTGCTTGCGCCGCGCTTCGTCCAGCATCGGCTCGCAGAAGTCCAGCCCCTGCACCTTTACGTCGGCCCCGAGGCGCTTTTTGAGGGCAAAGGCGACATCGCCGCTGCCGGTGGCGAGATCGACGACATCCTTGGGTTGGCGGGCGGCCACGCGCTCTACCAGCACCTTGCGCCAATGGTAATCGACGCCGAAGCTCAGCAGGTGGTTGGCGACATCGTAGCGTCCGGCGATGCCGGCAAACATGGACTGGACGGCCTTACCTTCAGGCATAAGCGAGCTTCGCCAGCACGTGGGGGGAAGTCAAGCAGGTGGGGGCAGGGCGAGCGCAGATTTGCCGTAAGCGGCCTAGCCCCTGGCCAGACGGTCGACCGTCTTCTGGGCTTCCTTGAGGCTACGCCCGGTTTGCTCGCGCACGAGCTTTACGGCGGCGGCCTTGTGCCCGGAGGCGATCAGCCGCTCGGCCTCGGCCTGAGTCTCGGGCGTCAGGTCTCCGGTGGGCGCCGCGCCGGAAGACATGCGATCCACGTAGGTCTTGGCGTCGCGCAGGCTCATGCCGGTGCTGGCGCGCAGCTTGCGGATGGCCTCGATCTTGCGCCCTTCGGCGATCAGCTCGAATAGTTGGGACTCCAACACCGGCGAGACCTTGACGTTTTTGGCGCCGAGGCTACCGCGAAAGAGCATGAATCCGGCGCCCGCCACGGCCACAATGGCCAGCAGGATCCAGATCGTGGCTTGGATCAGCTGTGTTTGCACGTCCACAATTGCGATATTAGCGCAGCGGACATGGCTGGGGCAAGGCTGCTTGGAATCCCCCTCTGTATTTGCATTACCCCGGCTTCATGCTTTTGGTGAAGGGCAGACGATTACCCCACATTTCTCATGCAGCGACGTATATTTGATCACCTCGGAACCCCTGTTTCAGAAATCGGCCTGGGCTGCTGGCAGCTCGGCGGCGACTTTGGCAAGACCGGCCCCCAGCAAGCGGAAGACATCCTCCGCACCGCCGTGGAGCAGGACATCACCTTCTTTGACACCGCGGACGTCTATGGCGCCGGCGAGTCGGAAAAGTTTGTCGGGTCGGTGCTCAACCAGTTGGGCCGCGAGCGCTTTTTCATCGCCTCCAAGGTAGGGCGGGGCAGTGGCCTCTATCCCGACAACTACACCGAAAAGGGCGTGCGCGATTGCATCGAAGCCTCATTGCAGCGCCTCAAGATCGACACGCTCGATCTGATTCAGCTGCACTGCGTGCCCAATGCGGTGGTGGAAAACGCCGAGATCTTCCAGTGGCTGCGCAAGCTGAAGGAGGAGGGCAAGATTCGCGCCTTTGGGGCGAGCGTCGAGTCGATGGACGAGGCGCTCTCGGCCATGAAGCAACGCGACCTGTCCTCCCTGCAGATCATTTTCAACATTTTCCGGCAAAAGCCGGTCGAGGAGGTGCTGGAAAAGGCGCATCAGGCCGGCGTGGCCATTATCGTGCGCCTGCCGCTCGCCAGCGGCCTGCTCTCGGGCAAGATGAGCAAGGAGACGCAGTTCGAGGAGCAGGACCACCGCAATTTCAATCGCGACGGTGCCGCCTTCAATGTAGGTGAGACCTTCGCGGGCCTGCCTTTCGAGAAGGGCGTCGAGTTGGCCGATCAGCTCAAGGCCTACGTGCCGGAGGGCTACACGATGGCGCAGTTCAGCCAGCGCTGGATCCTCGACCACCCGGCGGTGACGACCATCATTACCGGCGCCTCCCGTCCGCAACAGGTCAAGGACAACGCCAAGGTCTCCAGTCTGGCCCCGCTTTCGCCCACCTTGCACGCCCAGCTGGCGACCTTCTATCAGCAACGCGTGGTCGATCATATTCGCGGGCCATACTGAGCCTGTTGCGTTAGTGTTGTTAATTAGGTTTTGGGCTGGATGCGAACATGCATCCAGCCTTCTTTTTATTCCTAGGAATTTATTAGGGTGTAGGGTTTAAGTAAATTCAGACTGGTGTTAGTGAAATGTAAAAGTCACTACGCGGGTGATTGTGGTGAAAGATTCGGATTCACATCTATGAGATGAATACACAAGTTGCGGCATCGAAGGCAGATACGCACTCGTAAAGTTTTCATGCATTGTATGTGGTACTATCAATTCGAAGATGCCCGTCGGGGGCCCGTAGAACAGTCGGAGGTAGAAGCATTGGTCCGTCAGGGTCGGATCAGTAGAAAAACGTTGGTCTGGAGCGAGGGTATGACAGACTGGCTTCCCGTCGAGCAAACAGAGCTGGGGCATCTCTGCCCGGAAGGTGCGACTACCCCGCCCCCTGTCTCAAGCGCATGGCCGTTTGCAACAGGAGGCGGGGCCACCCCTCCAGTCCATGAAGAGGACATCAAGAAGCTGGAACAGTGGTTCAAGATCTACTGGATCTGTCTGGCGGCGGGGATCCCGCTGACGTTGATCCTGGTGGGTATGGCAGGCCTGATTGCGGCCGTGGTCTTCTATTGCCTGATGCTTTACAAGCTGTGGAAGCTGATTCCGAGCGGGCAGGCGCGCACCTCGCCCGGCCTGGCGGTGGGGCTGTCTTTCGTCCCGTTCTTCAACTACTACTGGAACTTTGTGGCGTTTCATGGTCTGGCCCAGGACCTGAATGCACGGCTCAAGCAAGAGGGCGTTCAGGTCGAGCCGATCAACGCCAACCTGACGTTGGCCTACTGCATTCTCGTCTGCGTTTGCATCGTGCCTTGGATCGGCCTGTTGGCCGCGATCGGTGCTATCGTCGTCAACATCCTGGCCCTGAAGCAGATCAAGGATGCAGGGGTGGCTCTCATTCGCCACCGCCTCGGCTCCGCCGGTCCTGCTCCTGCGGGGGAGCCCGCACTGGCTTACTAGAAATTTGTTTATCCTGAGCTGTCTGCTGTGTCTGCGAGGCCGCTCCCGTTCGGGGAGCGGCCTCGCTTATAACCATAGCAAGTTGCCGAACAGGGGCACGGGCGACGGCCCGCGCTTGGGGACATAGGCTGAACTTCAGGTGCGCTGGTGGATCCGAACACCCTTCCCTTCCTGATCTGGTGACACAAAAAAGCCCGTCAGCCAAAAGGGCCGACGGGCGAAAAGATGCGGTTGAGGGCTGGCTGCGACTAGTTTTCGTCGCCGCCGCCGTTGCCTTCGTTGCCGCCTTCGGGCTTGTCACCGCCGCGATTGCCGCCACGGGAGCCGCGACGACGGGGACGGTCGGAGCCACCACGGGGACGGTCGCCGCGCTCACCACGGTCGCCGCGATCACCGCCACGGCCACCACGGCCGCCGCGACCACCACGCTCGCCGCGTTCGCCACGGTCACCGCGATCCCGATCGCCACCGCCGTTTTGGGCGTAGCGTTCCTTGGCGGCAGCTACCTTGCTGGCGATGCCGTCGGCTTCGCCTTCACGCTCAGCGAGGGCGGCGGTGCGGCTCAGACGCACGCGGCCCTTTTCGTCGATGCCGACGCACTTGACCCACATTTCGTCACCCAGGGAGCAGACGTCTTCCACCTTGTTGACGCGGAAGTCGGCCAGCTCGGAGACGTGCACGAGGCCTTCCTTGCCGGGCAAGCACTCGACGAAGCAGCCAAACTCCTTGATGCCGCGCACGATGCCGCGGTAGAGCTTGCCTTCTTCGATGTCGGCAGTCACGAGGGCGATTTCTTCCAGCGCGCGGCGCATGGATTCGCCGGTCGTGGCGTAGATGTTCACGCGGCCCGAGTTGTCGTCGTTGATGTCGACCTCGGCGCCGGAGACTTCCACGATGCGGCGGATGGTCTTGCCGCCGGTGCCGATGAGGGCGCCGATCTTGTCCGGCTCAATCTGGATCGTCTCGATGCGCGGGGCATAGGGGCTCAGCTCGGTGCGCGGTGCCTCGATGGCTTCGCTCATGTAACCGAGGATCTGGTTACGCAGCTGGCCGTTGCGCTTGATGGCTTCGACGGCCACCTTGTGCGGGATGCCGGCGATCTTGAGGTCGAGCTGGAAGCCGGTGATGCCGTCCTTCGAGCCGCAGATCTTGAAGTCCATATCGCCGAAGTGGTCTTCCGCTCCGATGATGTCGGAGAGGAGGACGTGACGCTTCAGCTTGCCCTTGCTGTCGTAGTCCGTCACGAGGCCGCAGGAGATGCCCGCCACCATGTTGGTGATCGGCACACCGGCGTCCATCAGGCTGAGGCAGCCGCCGCAGACGGAGGCCATCGAGGTGGAGCCGTTGGACTCCATGATCTCGGAGACGAGGCGGATGGTGTAGGGGAATTCGTCTTCCGGCGGAATGATGGGCAGCAGCGAACGCTCGGCCAGATTGCCGTGGCCGATTTCGCGGCGACCTGGACCGGAAATGCGGCCGGTCTCACCCACGGAGAAGTTCGGGAAGTTGTAGTGCAGCAGGAAGGATTTTTCCTTCGGGCCGCCCGTCAGGCCGTCCATCTCCTGCGTATCGCCGGAGGCGCCGAGGGTCGTGAAGACGATGCCCTGGGTCTCGCCGCGCTGGAAGAGGGCGGAGCCGTGCACGCGCGGGTAGAGGCCGACGTGGCACTCGATCGGGCGCAGGTCTTCGGCGCTACGGCCGTCCACGCGCTTGCCTTCGTCGAGGATCTTGCCGCGGTAGAGCTCTTCCTGGAGTTCTTCGAAGACGAGCATGATCTGGCTCGCGTCGAAGTCCTCGCCGTCACGCTCCATCATGGCGGCCGAGGCCTCTTCCTTCAGGGCGTCGACAGCCTTGCCGCGCTCGGCCTTGGAGTCCTGGAAGACGGCGGCCTGCAGGCGGTCGCCGAGCAGGTCGCGCACGAACTTGACGTTTTCTTCCTTCGGCACGAAGAGCTCGAAGGTGGCCTTGTCCTTGGCGCACTGCTTGGCCAGTTCTTCCTGGGCCTTGATCAGCGGCTGGATGGCCTTCTGGGCAAACTCGAGGGCAGCGATGAAGGTGTCTTCCGGCACTTCTTCGCCGGAGCCTTCGATCATCATCATTTCCTTCTTGTTGCCCACGTAGATGAGGTCGAGGTCGCTCTCGTACATCTGCTCGTGGGTCGGGTTGACCACGAACTCGTCATCGACGAGGCCGATGCGCACGCAGCCCACGGGGCCGTTCCACGGGATGTCGGAGCAGACCAGCGCGGCGGAGGCGGCGTTGACCATCAGGATGTCCGGCTCGTTCACCAGGTCGGCGGAAAAGAGCAGGCCCTGCACCTGGACTTCGTTCATGAAGCCCTTGGGGAAGAGGGGACGCAGCGGGCGGTCGCAGAGGCGGCAGGTTAGGATTTCCTTTTCACTCGGGCGGCCTTCGCGCTTGAAGAAGCCACCGGGCATACGGCCCGCGGCGTGGAACTTTTCGCGGTAGTCGACCGTCAGCGGGAAGAAGTCCTGGCCTTCGCGCAGTTTGGTGGCGGCGGTGGCGGCCACGAACAGCGTGGTTTCGCCCTTGCGGATGGTAACGGAGCCATTGGCCTGCTTCGCGAGCGTGCCGGTCTCGATCGTAATATCGTATTCCGGAATGTAGACGGAGTACTTCTGCTTGAACATGAGGTATCTATTCGGGTTTGTCGGTCCCTCGCCTCCGCGTCACTCCCAGGAAGTTCGCTGGGGCACTCACATTGGGGTTTGCGGTGCGCCAGCGGACTTCCTGCGAAATGGGACGTCTCGTAGAGACGAGGAGGAAAGAAAAGATAACCTGTAAATGAGATTGGGGCCGATGAACAGGTTTTTTCGCCTCGAAGACGGTAAGGTTGGGTATATCTGCCGGTTTTTAGGGGCGGACCGCTTGGGTAGCGAAGACTCGGTGCCTTGTCGAGCGCTGAGCGGCTTGACGTTCGCCATCCCGAGCAAACTGAAAGTGCTCCCAGGACAAAGCTGCGCAAAGCGTGACTACCTGAGGATAGCCGCCCTGCTTTGGGGCACAAAAAAAGCCAGTCGCGCGGGTGGCACGATTGGCTCGGGGAAAAGGCGATCGTTTGAGCCCAGAGACTAGCGGCGCAGCTTGAGGCGCTCGAGCAGCATCTTGTACTTTTCGAGGTCGTGCTTCTTCACGTAGTCGAGCAGCTTGCGGCGACGGTTCGTGAGCGCGATGAGGCCGCGGCGGCTGTGGAAGTCCTTGCGGTGGGTGCGCAGGTGGTCCGTGAGGTGGACGATGCGCGCCGTGAGCAGGGCGATCTGGACCTCGGGGCTGCCGGTGTCGCTGTCGTGGGTCTTGAAGTCAGCGATGACGCTGTTCTTGTCGAGTTGGGTGCTGGATGCCATTGTATTTGATGAGGTGCACGACTACTTGGGACGGGCGACTCGCCGCATCCGCCAGACTCGCCGTAGCCAGTCCGACCGTTTCCACCCGGAGTTCCGGGCCAGTCGCGGAACTGCTCGCTCGCGCGCTCAGTTCTCAACGCAAAGAGGCAGAGAAAATAGACTCGTGCGCGGGTGGCAAGTGAAAAGGCGCCGTTGGTTGCGATTTCTCAGGGTAGCCACGGCGAAAGCTTCGGGTGCGCCAGCTGACGCAGACCCTCGAGAAGAGTGGCGAAGGCGATATCGAGGCCGCGCTGATTGTCGATCAGCACGTCTGCCTGCTCGAGGTAGGGCTGCACAAATTGCGCGTGCATGGGGCGAACCGTTGTCAGGTATTGCTCCAGCACGCTCTCCAGAGTGCGACCGCGCTCGGCCACGTCGCGCTGCAGGCGGCGGGCGAGCCGCAAGTCGGCCGGAGCATCGACGAAGATCGTGACGTCCAGGCACGCCCGCACTTCCGGCAAGGCGAGCAGCAAACAGCCATCGACAACCACCACGGGGTGGGGCGCGAGCGGGTTGCCAGGTTCGCGGCGGTGCAGGCGATAGTCGTAACACGGCACCTCGACGGGATTGCCGGCCCTCAGTTCATGCAGGTGATGGACAAACAACGCGGTGTCCAGCGATGCCGGGTGGTCGTAATTGCCGCGATGCTCGGGCGGGATGTTTTCGCGATTGCGATAATAGCAATCGAGTTCGAGCAGACATGCGTGCGGCTCCCCGATGGCCGTGGTCAAGCGCTGCGCCAGCGTGCTCTTGCCGCTGGCGCTCCCGCCACAGACGCCGATGAAAAAGGGGACGCTCATCGTCATATCCTTACGTTGGCGCATGAGCCGGCAAAGGCGGAAGGCTCTTTAGAGCACGAAGGTGAAAGTCGTGCCAACGCCGACTTCGCTCTCGACCCCCACACGACCGCCTTGAGATTCGACTTGGCTTTTGACGAGAAAGAGGCCGACACCGTGGGCGTCGGGGTTGGCATGGAAGGTTTCATAGAGGCCGAATAGTTTGTGCCCGTGTCGTTTGAGGTCGATGCCGATGCCGTTGTCGGTGAAGCTGAGCTCCGTGCGGCCCTCTGGTAGCGGGTGGGAACGGATTATAACGTGCGGATGGCGTTCCGGCGAGCGATACTTGATCGCATTGGAGAGCATGTTGAGGAAGATGCTCTCGAGATAGGCGGGCACGAAGCGGAGCTTTGGCTCGTGAAAAAACGCCTCGATTTTCATATGGTGCTGGGCCATATCTCCTGCCAGCACGGCCTGAGTGCTCTCGAGTTGATCCTGCAGGTCGATGTCTGCCCGCTTCTGCTCGGCGTTGCTCTGGACCTTGACGAGTTCGGACAGCTCCTCGATGGTCTCGAACAATTCATTGCTGGTCGTCTGGAACATGCCGAAAAGCTCTTCTTTCATGTTCTGATCGACTTCGGTCTGATACAGTTCCAACAGCGAGTTCAGGTTGCCGGTGTGGGCCCGCAGGTTGTGTGAGACGATGTGGGCAAAGTGGTTCAGCCGCGTGTTCTGGCTCGTCACCATCTCCACCGTGTTCTGCAGTTCCAGTTCGCGTCGCTTCTCCTCCTCGATGTCCTGAAAGATGCCGCGCATCTTGATCACATTGCCCCCCTCATCGAGGACAGGCTCACCTTTTGCCCGCGCCCAGAAAACGCGCCCTTGGGCGGTGCACAGCTGCAACTCCATATCGTAAGGTTCGGCGGCCTCGATACATTGTCCGACGGCCGCGCGGATTTTCGGGCGGTCCTCCTCGAGGTAAAACTCGATCGCGGTGGAGACATCGGGTTGGTAGTCTTCGGATACTTCGTGCAGCCGCTTGACCTGAGGGGACCAATAAAGGCTCTGGGTTGCGACATCGAACTCCCAACCACCCATGCAGGCGATGCGCGCGGCCTCCTGCAGGTGGTAGCGGTTGCGTGCGATTTCCAGCTCGTTTTCCTTACGCGCCTGAATGTCGAGGATGGCACCGGTCATGCGGATGGGTCGGCCATTGTGGTCGCGGGTGCAGGCGCCTTGCGACTCCACCCAGTTGTAGCGCCCATCCTTGCGCAGTAGACGGAAGTCTACCCGGTAGGGGGTGTTTCGTTCAAAGTGGGCCATGACAGCCCGCTGCACACGCTCACGATCGTCGGGGTGCACCAGCCGATAGAAGTTTTCCCGGCTGGGCTGGATGTCGTTGGTGTCGTAGCCGAGGATCTCGTATAGGCGGTCTGCCCAGAGTGACTCGCCGGTCGTGAGATTGATGTCCCAGATGCCGGCCTCGATATTGGTCAAGATGAGGTGCAGTTGCTCAAAACTCTGCTCGAAGGCGTGCTGCTGCTCCTGTTCCCGGCTGACGTCGACAAAGCAGCCGAACATGCGACGCGGCTGCTGGTCTTCGGTCCACTGCAGAACGCGACCGTAGCAGTGGATCCACACGATGTGCCCTTCACGGTGCGTGCCCCGCAAGTTGCAGCGAAAGGGCAGTTGCCCTTGGGTGGCAATATGCTGGTCGCGTAACCGCAGGGCGAGTTTCAGGTCTTCCTCGTGCAGCAGCTTTTCCCACGCCGCGAAGCCCGCGGGCAGTTCGCTGGCCGCGTAGCCAAACATCGCAAGCAGTTCGGGACTCAGCAGGAGTTCTTCATCCTGCAAATCCCAATTCCAGTAGCCGGTGCGGGTGCCTTCTTTCAGGATCTCGAAGGCGCGCTGCCGCTCGCTCAGCTGTTGGCGCAGCTGGGCGTTTTCTCGACGCAGCTGCTCAAGCTCGTCGTGGCTTTCGGAAGCGTGACTCAAGGCTGGACGGGTGGTGGTGATCGTAGAGGAGGGGGGGCGGACGCCTGCCCTTGCTACGTCCCATATCGGCGGCGTTGGGATTCTGCTAAGGGTGAATGAGCGCCCACCGACCGTATTTATGGCCCCTCGTCTAGCCTGCGATAAAGCGGATACCCTCGATGTGGCCGCAATTGGGCAGGCTACGCAATGCCGTCATCATGCGGTCTTCGGTGAATTGAAGCTCACGACGCAGGATGGAATTGCCGACTCGCACGAGCAGGATGTTGCTTGCGTCGATCTTGGTGGGGGCGCAACGGCTGGCGTGTCGTGGGCCGACGATGCGCTGCCAGTTTTGCAAAATCGTTTCCTCCGGCGTCTCCCGATCGATCTTGTAGCGCTCGAAGATGACTTCCATCAGGGTGTCGAGCTGCTTGGCGCCCCGGTCCAGGCTCTCGGTCTCATCCTCCGGCAAACCCTTGAGGTTGGCGAGCAGGTTGTTGACTTGCCGGGAGTGATACATGGAGGGCCGGGTCATTAACTGGGCGGCGGGATCTCGGGCTCACCGCTGTTGCGGGCGAGGTAATCCGGGTCGGCATCCAGCTGATTCTGTCTGATGATGTCACGAACTTTTGTAATGTAAAGATCGCCTTCGTCGGAGTAGCCTTCGAGGCCGGCGGCGAGTGCGTGCCCCGTCATCTCACGCCCTGCTTCCCTCAATTGAGCGCGGATGTCGCGCAGCTCCTGGTAAACGGGGTTGGAATTGAGGTTGCGGATGTAGGCGCGCAGCGAGGCAGAAGGACTGTGATAGGTAGCGTACTCGTAGTAGGGCAGGTGCGGCGGCCGGTTGGTGGGCATGGTGCCGCAGCCGGGATCGTAACAGAGCATCCCGTAAAGGTTGTTGTCTTGTCGCGCGAGGGAGGAGGTGCCCCAGCCGGTTTCGAGTGCGGCCTGGGCGATGGCGAGGGAGTAGGGGATGGCGTCTACCCGCTCGGCCAAGGCCTGAAAGTCCGCCTCTTGGGGCTGCGAGGGCCACTCATAGCGATATTCCTTGCCCAGATGCCGTAAGAAGCGTTGGTCGGGCTCTGGCAGACTCCCCTCTTCGGTCTCGTTTTGCCAGATCGTAAAGAGCCGTTGCCGCTGCTGCAGGATGCGTTCGTTGATTTCTTCTACCTGGGGGGCGAGAAAGGCGATGAAGGCCTGCTTGCGCACGCCCGCATCTTCGTAGGCGGAAAAATCCGGCAAGCCATAGACGACCCATTCGGAGCGCAGGCTCGGATGGGTGATGCTGTCAAAGCCGATCCCGGTGGCCGCGAGGAATGCGAGCAGCCCCGCCCACGGCGTAATGCGCCTCAGGCGTTGGCGGGCAGCCCGTCCGCGAGCCGTCCGAACACGTGCAGTTTTGGAAGGGTTGGGCAGCATGAACCAGTCGGCACACGTTACCAAGGTTCTGACGACAATCAAGCCCCGGCACCCCAATCGGCTGGCGTAGGGGGCGATTTAAGCTCCGCTAGGGTTGAGGCGCTAGGTCGGGGTCGAGGGCGGGGCACATGTGGCGCTCTGCCGAGAGTAAGGTGCTTTAGAACAGCAGGTTGCCGTTGACGATGCCGTTGACGAGACGGATCGAGAAGAGCACGAAGGTGAGCAGCGCAATCGCCAGGTTGACCCAAAAGCCAATTTTGGCGTGGCTCTCGCCCTGGATAAGGCCGTGGCTGCGATGGATCTTGCGCTTTCCTCGACGAGCCAGCAGCACCCCGGCGAGGCTGACGGCAAAGGCAATGCCCGGTGCCGCCAGACGGTCTTCCGATTTCAGCACCTGATAGCAGGAGCCGGCAATGAGGATCAGAAAGACGGAGATGAGGGCAGACCACGAGTGGCGCATCTCGCCGCGACGCTGGTAGCGTTTGTCGGAACGGGCTGAGCTGGAGTTGGCCTTGCGGGGCGGTTTCGCAGTAGTGGGCATGGTGGTCGAGAGATGGCAGAGGAGACGGACCTCACGAACAGACGGGATCGCAGCCGCTGAGTCAAGACTACGCCGACGCGGGCTGGGTAGGGACTTCTCTCGTTTCAGGCGAGGGCGCCATACCGCGTTTGTAAACGTCGGGGAGCTCCGGGCCACGACGCTTGAAGCGCTTGTGCAACCACAGATACTGCGCGGGTGCCTGCCGAATCGCCTCTTCGATCCGCTGATTCATGGCCAGGGCGCCCACGAGTGGGTCCGGGTCGTGCATCTCCAGCATTTCCGGTTGGATGTCGATGCGATGCCGGTGCTCCGCCTCGTCTCGCCGGGTAAAGATGGGCAAGACTGCGGCGTTGGTCATGCGTGCGAGGCGCGAGGTGGCGGTGTTGGTCACGGCGGGTTCGCCGAAAAACGGGACCAGCGCCGAGTCCTTGATCTTGCGTCCCTGGTCGGGCGCGTAAAAGACGATCGACTGGCGCTTCAGGGCCCGGATGAGGCTCTTGACATCGTTCATGGGGATCGCCTCGAGCCGTGCCAGCCGCTTGCGGTGCATTTCGCGGGCATAGAGGCGATTGTTCGGCGGGCGGTAGAGCAGGCTTTGCGGATAGCCGACGAGGTGTTGCTGGATGATGCGCCCCGTCGTCTCCAGATTGGTGAAGTGCGGGATCAGGAGCAGCACCGGCCGGCCGGCGGCTTGCACGGCACGGACGTGCTCGAGGCCGGTCAAGGTGTAGGGGACGTCGAACCGGGCGTCGGGCCGGTACCAGTTGTGCCCCAGTTCGAGGGCCGAGACGCCCATCTGGGCGTAGTTCTCGCGCACCAGCTCCTCGCGTTCCGCCTCCGAGCGTTCGGGAAAGCACAGGCGCAGGTTGACGCGCGCTACGTGGGCGCGAAAGGGGAAGGCCTGGTAGACGAGTTCGCCCAGCGCGCGCCCGTAGGTGACGACGTCGGGGTAGCTGAGGCGTGCCGCGGCACGGAGCACCCCCAGCCCGAGCCAGGACGGCCAGTAGCGAGGGTGGTAGAAGGATTCGACGGAAGCGTTTTCGCCCATGCTGAAATCATATTGCAGGGCTTGGTGCATCGAACGCAACCCGATGCCAAGCGATTGTTGCCAGATTGTGACGCCAGAGGCACCTAACCAGCTTGCCTGAAGCGCGGCAACGTGGCTATACCTTTTACGCATGACCTCGGTCCCCCGGCCAATCGCCGTCCGCCCGGGCGGTATGGCAGATCTGATCATGCTTCAGCCAGCGCTGGCGCGTTTGCAGCGCAGTTATGGCGTTGCGCCGCTGTTGGTTAGCAGCGAGGGGTGGGCACATCAGATCCTCGAGGACCAGCCGGCGGTGGGAGAGGTGGAACTGCTGCGGCAGGAGCGCCTGCCCTTGTGGCTCAATCCAGCGCAGAAAGCCCTCGTGAAGGTGCTCAAGCAATCGGGACCCGCCCCCGTTTATATCTTTGGGGGAGGGGACCGCATCCGGCTGCTGTTCGAGCAGGCTGGCTACTCTCGCCGCGATGTGATCGACAGCCGCCAGTATCCGCGCGGCCCACGGGAGCACCAGGTTGCCTACGGCCTGCGGGTGGCCGCCGAATTTCCGCCCGCCTGGGACGATGTCTTTTGCGCCGACGGGCCACTGCGCGACATCCCGGCGCCCTTGCTGAACGTGACGGACCGGCTGCGTCGCGACAGCCTCAGTTGGCTGACCGGCAAGCAGTGGGACGACCGACCGCTCATCCTCATTCAGCCCGGCACGCAGCTTTCCTTTGAAGAAGACGAACATGTGCAGCGACGCAACTGCACCTGGCCGGAACGCCACTGGGCTGCCGTGATCGACGCCCTGGCCGTCGAGGCCGAAGGCGCGCGTTTCCTGCTCTGCGGCTGCAGCGAAGACATCCCCTTTCACCGCAGCATTCTCGAGCTTTGTCGTTATCGCCGCGTGGCCTCCGTCGCCAGCGAGCTGACCTCTGTGCGTTTGATGGGGCTGCTGGAACACGCCCACAGTATGGTGAGCGTCAACGCGGGCCCAGCCCACGCCGCTGCCGCAGTCAACTGCCCGTTGGTGGCCGTTTTCGGGTATTCCGATCCCGCCCGCCAGCGGCCGCTTCGCCGCCAGGCACCGCTCGAGATCGCTACGACCCAGGGCCTGGATTGGGAGGCGTGGAGCCCCGGTCTGCTCGAGCCGGAACAGGTGGTAGAAGCCTGGCGGGCGCTCTTGCCGCGCGCACCCTGGCCGGCCAGCGGCAATACGCGTCGCCGCTCTGCACTCTATTGACAGCGCGAAAAATGGCCCGCCTCGCTTGAAAAACGGGCGCATGTATCTTTACGTCAAGATATATGGATACCCTGACAGCCATCAACGAACGTCGGGCCGTCAAAGCCTACGATCCCTCCCACGAGATGAGCGATGCGGAAGTCCGTCAGCTGATGGATTACGTGCGCAAGGCGCCCACGGCCTTTAATCTGCAAAACTGGCGCTTTGTGCTGGTGCGCAACCCCGAGTTGCGCCAGAAGGTGCGCGAAGTGGCCTGGGACCAACCGCAAGTCACCGACGCCTCGCTACTCGTCATCTTGTGTGCCGATACCAAGGCCTGGCAGGACCTCGACCACCCGCTCGAAGACGCTCCCAAGGAAGTGGCAGAGTTTTTCCGTCCCGCGATCAAGCAGTATTACGACGGCAACGAGCAGACGCAGATCGACGAATGTCACCGCTCCTGCGGCCTCGCCGGCGCCACCCTCATGCTCGCTGCCAAGGCCCTGGGCTACGACACCAGCCCCATGGACGGCTTCGATTACCAGAAGGTCGGCGACCTGATCAACCTGCCGCAAGACCACGTGATCTCCTTTATGATCGCGGTGGGCAAGGGCGTGAAGCCTCCGATGCCCAAGCTCGGCTGGCGCCCCTACGACAAGGTGGTGCTGACCGACACGTTCTAGAGAACTCCCGCCAGCGACAGGATGCTTGAGGGCCGGCCTTTACATGGGGTCGGCCCGCTGTTTGGCGGGCCTCAGAGAAAAAGTCACCTTTTTGCTACAAAAAGGCTTGCCAGGATCCGGAACCCTCTGCACTCTCACAAACTTTCCTTCGGGCCAGATTAGCTCAATTGGTAGAGCAGCGGACTCTTAATCCGTTGGTTCTGGGTTCGAGTCCCAGATCTGGTACCATTTCTTTCCAGACGGCCCCAAGGAAGCAGCGCCCCGCGAGCTTTTTTTTGACTCGCCACCCCGCGCCCGTTGCCTTTCCATCCGATTGCCTCACAGCACGGATACCTCCCGCCAGCTTAGCTCAGTTGGTAGAGCTACTGATTTGTAATCAGTGGGTCGTCGGTTCGAGTCCGACAGCTGGCTCCATTTTAAGTGGATGAAAGTCAGTAGCTTGGTGTGGTTTTCTCTGGCTCAACCGGCTTTTCCGTCTTGTCATAGTGCCGCAGTATCAAAACGAGCATTACGGCACTGAAAATGTTTAGCAGGCCGTAGATTTCTTCTTTGGGTAGGACAATGCCGGCGAAGTCCTCCAATGTCGGTATGATTAGCCCTGCTATCATTAAAAAAGGGACCGCCAAGAACAGTAGCACCGGGCTGAGGAGCGCCAACAGCAAGCGAGCAATAACTTCCTGATAGAGCTTTCTCGAATAGAAGAAGGTGCCTGCTATCAGGATGATATGCGCCATGTTCGTATAAAGCTCAGCCCAGCTTTCCATACTCGTGAGTTATACGGCTCGCTGATTATGCGCAAGTACTATGTGCGCGGCCCTTCCGATCGCATCACCTGCCAATGTCGTCGCTACTTTCGATTGTCGTCATTATATCCAGAACTAAAACAAGCTCGGCGATTCGGGTGCTTCATTGGCCGAGACTCGTAGAGGACCGCGCGTGGCAATGGGAAGCCCTCACAAACGCCGCCGGCCCGCATGGAAGGGACCGGCGGCGGCTACCGAGAACTGGCGTTATCTTGGTTGAATCACTCTACGGCCACGCGCAGGAAGAGCGGCGCGTTGGTGTCGATCGCGTGAGAGAAGCGTACAACTTCATAGGAACCGTGGTCACTGAGGACCTGGGTGGAACCGACGGCCAGGCTCCAGTTGGCACTCGGCGCATCGGCTTCTTCTATTGCAATGGTTGTGTCGGTGAGGGCTTTGGACTTGCGATAGTGGATGTGGAGGTTTGAGGCGGCTACTTCGACGGTCGGTTGCAGGTCTGGCTCATAGAGGGTGGGTTCGCCGCCGAAAGCCCGCTCCAGCTTGTTGACCACCCGGTCGCCATCGGGGTCGGCTGTGTCAGCAGCGTCTCCGGTGTCGGCGGAAGTGCCGAAGTAGGCCTGCCGCCACTGGGCTGCGGTTAAGGATGTCCCGGCGAGCACGGACACTTCCGTCGGCGCGAGCACATAGTTGTAGATGCGGAAGTCATCCAGCATGCCGTCAAACAAGGGATCGGCCGTATACTGGCTTTTGCCCAGGTAGTTCAGCACCGTCTTGGACTTCGTGGGGGGCTTGGTAAATCATGCTTTTCGAAGCGCTCGTAGCGCATCTCGAAAATGGGGGCACGCTGCCAGCCACCGCCTCGCAGCGTGCGAAGAAGCTGGTGCCGATATTGAGGCGGTTGAAGTGTCCGATCTCGACTACCTCAGCGCCTGCCACGTATGCGGCGTGGAATCCCACGATGACGCCCATGAGCAGAGCCTGTTCTGCGCCGCGCTCTATGAAGTCACCGAAGATGCGGACCTGAAGGCCGCCCTCGAAGACCAGCGTGAGGAATACGAAGACATGTCCTCCTACGCAGAGGAAATCGCCGAAGCACTCAGCATGGACTCTAAAGCGCTGCACGAAGCACGCGGATCCTCGGCAAAAAGAAGGCGCCTACCGCCAAAACGATAGGATAATTAACTTGCAGGTGTTGTCAGGGGGAATAACCTCACGCGCCATGCCTGCTGTCAAATGTCGTAAATGTAAAGCGGAAGTCGACCCTAAGGCCAAAGAGTGCCCCTCCTGTGGAGTCAAGAGCCCGGCACTGAATCCCGCTGTTTTGGGGTGTGGTTGCTTAGGCATCCCATTTTTGTTGTTTGTAGTCGCCATGGTTATGGCTGCATTCTCTGCATTCTCTGATGCAACCGCTCCCGAACTGACGCCTGAGCAGCAGCGAGAGGAGCAGATCAGCAGCGCCTTCGATCCTTGGGACGGCTCTCATATCCAGCTAAAGAAATTGGTTAAAGCAGGCCTACACAACCCCAAGGCATTCGAACACGTTGAAACTGTTTATTGGGATCGTGGCGACTACCTAACTGTAAGGATGACTTATCGTGGTGAGAATGCTTTTGGAGCAATTCGCACTGCTTGGGTCGAAGCGAGATGTGGACTGGACGGTGAAGTTCTGGAAATCACTAAGACCAGCGAGTAACCCGACGCCATTGCTGGGCCGAATCTTCGCTGAGCACGCCCAGTTGGACGTTCGCGCCGTCAGCCATCGAGTCGTCCGCCACCTCCATCACTTTGCCGGTCAGACGATTGACGAGTTGGTAGCGGCCATCGACGGGGTGGGGGATGTCTTCACCCCAAGTGACGTTGACCACGGCCTCGGCATTGGGTTGGTCGACCCAGTAACCATTGCCACCTGGCACTTCCACGGTGTAGGCACGTTGCGGGCCGATGCCGTCGAAGTAGACATCGCGGTCCCGGGAGACGAACTGATAGGTGGTGGTGGTGGCTTGTCGCTCCGACGCGCCGACAAAGGCTTTTACCTCGCCGTCTGGCGCGCGGTAGACGGCCGCGGCTGTCCAGTTGGGGCGGTGCTCGGCGTAGCCGAGTCGCGGTCCGTCGCTGGCCTGGACGAATTCGCCGCGCGCATATTCGGCCGTACCCCACCAGATGGCGGCGTCCATGCCGTATTCGGCTCCGACGATGGCTTCCATCACGTTATGTAGCTCGTCGTTAGCACCGAGGTCGCCCTTGCTTTGCACGAGCTCGTAAAAGTCGGCATAGCTGTCGAAGCTGCCAGCCAGTTGGTGGGTATTGCCTTCGTCCAGCACGGAGGCGAGAGGGGTATACCAGTTGGCCGCCTCATCTGCGTTGAGCGTGCTGGCCCCATAGAGGCGGATGTCCTGAAAGGCCGCTGCATAGGCGGCATCGTTGCGCAGGAGCGTGCAGATTTCGTGGAGCTTGCTGATGTCGCCCTGTTCAGTGGTATAATCCGGCTCGTTGAAGGGTGCCACGGAAAGCACGGTGCGGCCGGCTGCTTCGCACTTTTGCCGGGTTACGTCGATCAGCTGCGCCCAGCGGTCGGCGCGGGTCTCGTCGTTGGCATCCTTGAAGTATGGGTCGATGGCACCATCGACGTTGAAGTAGAGCGCCGTGTCGGCCTCGGTGTAGTTGTCGACGATCGCCATGCGCTGGTCGAACTCCTCCTGGGCGGAGGCGTTCAAGTCGCCATCGACCAGCGGTCGGTCGGGCGTGAACGAAAAACGAATGACGTCGACCTGGGGTTTGCCCATGAATTCGACGCCCCGGATGACGTTGGCAGCATCGAGCCACGCCGTGTCGAGGCCCCAGGTCGGGAGCGATTTGTCGGCGCCCGCCGCATCGACATCAAAGAAGACGCGGCGATCCTGGGCATTGAGCCGAGAGGGGAGCACAAACAGGGGGAGGGAGATGAGCATGGCCGCTGCTTTTGCACAGCTGGCCCACCGCGCGGGCAGATGGCGAGGGGTGAAATCAGGTTGGAGGTACATAGCGATTCGGGGTATGTGGAAATGTGGGGCGAGAAAAAAGGGCATCCTGGAATGGATGCCCCTGCTGACTGGTAGATCGTGAAATTAGAATCTGAGGGTCGTGGAGAGCGCCCAGGTGGTTTCGCCCGGGATTCTTACCTGCGCGAGTGTGCCGTCCGGATTGGCCTGAACGGGAATCATGGCATCGTCCGGGAACAGGTTGTAGGCGTTCAGCTGGATGGACCAGGTAACGCCGCGCTCAAACTCCCGTTCGTAGGAAATCCAGGCATCGTAGTGTTGCTGGCGCGGGCCTTTGATCGGCTTGTCCAGATCATAGACCCAGGCGTTGGCTTCTTCGTTGAAAGCCGGGTAGTAGCCGAGGTTCGGTCGGTCTTCCCAGCGCATGGCGCCGCCGATGCCGATTCCCTTCAGCGGCCCCTCGCTGAAGGAGTAGTTCGTCACCACATTGAAGTGCCACTTCTTCAGTTCGTTGACCAGTTGGTCTTCGGTGGCCTTGGCCTGGTAGTAGCGGCTATACACGGTGTTGATGTAGTCCGTGCCGAAGCGACCGCCAGTGCCGAGCGTTTGGCTGGGCTGCTGCGGGATGTCGTAGTAGCCCTGGAAGGTCCAGTAGTTCGACGCCGGGGTATCGTTGGGCTCATAGCCGCCGTCGAGCCAGAAGTCGGCGTTTTCCTCGATATACGCGTCCCAGGAGTCCAACACGTTGGAGCGCACGGCTTCCGCTTTGGAAGCATTGATGGTGATGCGCCAGTTTTTCGTGGGATTGGCGGTCAGTTCGTATTCGATGCCCGTAGACTTCAGATCGTTGAGGCTGCGCAGGTTTTGCGGGCGCGTCCAGGCGTCCGGCTCCCAATAGCCACCCCAGGTCGCGCTGTAATCGCGGGTGAAGCCCATGGCATCCCAGAATTCGTCATCCACGGGGCGCGACCACTCGGCGTCGCTGCGGGCCTTGAACCATTCTTCGCGATAGGCCACCTCTTCGGCGGTGAGCGGCGGCGCGACATAGGGCAGATCGGTCTCCGGATTGATGTCGCCCTGGGCCACGTAGTTGGACGAACCGGGGAGAGCGGCCTGGCGGATGCGCAACGGTTGATCCATCAGCTCCGGGTGGTCGCGCCAGTCAGCCGGCAGCGGTTGTTGCTCGATCGACTTGTCGTAGTTGTCGCCAAACATCCATTTGTTCACCAGCCACTCCGGCGTCGGCTGCACGCGCTCGGTCGGGTCCGCTCCGGCCCAGTCGCCGATCTCCCACATCATGCCGTCCATGGTGCGGGCGAGCGTCGCCTTGTTGGAGCCAAAGTCGGGCTGCGAACCGAAGTAGGGCGTGTTGTGCTGGACCGTTTCATACTTGGTCACGCGCAGTGATACGCGGTTGTGGAAGGCCGAGAGCAGCACGCTGAAGTCCTTGGTCTCGCCCGAGGGAGTCGGCTCCTGCTCATTGTAGACGCTGACGGCGGTATCGGAGGGGCGGAAGCTGCTGGAATCGTTGTAGAGCAGGGTGATGTCCATGCCATACGGCAGCGGGCGCCCCAGCATTTCCATCAGTTCGCGCCCGTGCAGGGCCAGGCTCCAGCTGGTGCGCTGCTGCTTCACGTAGATGGGCGTCACATCGTCGTAGTTCCAGGAGCTGCTGTAGGGCAGGACAAAACCGTAATCTTCATCCCGGGCCAGCGATGAAGGCTTGTTCCACCGTGTGTATTCGTCTTCGCGCCAGCCAAAGATTGGAACGAGCACGCCATCCAGCATATTGCCCTGCCAGACGAATACCTTGGACTTGGTGGTGTCCTCGCCCTGCGAGGCACCGTCATACAAGCGGTCCTTGCTGCCCTCCGAGCTCAGGAGGGAGAACTCCTCCTGCACCCACTCGCCCTGCCGGTCGTACCAGACCGTCTGGGGAGAAGTGGGATTCTGTCGGGTGTGGACGCCGGTGACATCGTTCATGTCGTAATACGACTGCGTGTTCAGCAGGCTGCCGCCCAGGTAATGGATGCCTCGCCAGGTGGCGTAGCCGGTCGGGTTGTTGCCGTCGGTCAACGCATTGATGTAGGCATCGTCCCAGCGGTAGAGGGCATAGTAGCGATCGAAATTCTCGTAGTGCTGTGAAGCGAGCACGCCGGTGAAGGTGTGCTCGCCGATGATGCGCGAGGCCCAGCTGTCGCCGTCGATGAACTCTGCCGAGTCGAGCTTTACCACGCCGGTGAGGCGCCAGTTTTCGCGCGTCTTTTCAAATTCACCGCCGCGGCCTTCGCCGATGGTGTAGGGGCGCCCGTAGTTGGGGTTGGGGATGTTGCTGCCGCGCAGGGTTTCGTTTACATCGACCGACAGGATGTTCATGCCCCAGAGGCCTTCCATCAGGTTCGTGTAGCCCGAGCGGTAGTTTTGCTGGTGGTAGGCGTAGTTGAGGCTGATGCGCTGCTTCCAGTAAGACTGGGTCACTTCAAAACTGTAGTCCTCGAAGTTGTTCCATTCGCTTTTGTTCGGGCCGATCAGGTTTTGCGTCTTCAGCATGTCGACCACGGGGCCGTCCACCAGCATCTGCACCGGCCATAGCCCTTCGCCGAAGCCGCTGAAGGTGCGGCCGGTCTGGGCTTCGTAATCGTTGATGATCGCCGTCACCGTGGGGTTGTCGGCGTAGTAGGCCTTGTCGTTTTTCGGGTGCTGCGGCAGGCGGATCCAGTTGGGATTGATCAGGCCCACCCAGCTGCCCCAGCCGCCTCCGTTTACGTTGGTGCCGCCCCGCAGCATGGAGGCCTGAGGGTCGCCCGGCAGGCCGACGACGGCACTGTTCGGGTCGCTGTAGAATGACACCGGGTGGTCGTCCCAGAGCTGGCCCCCGATCGTCTGGGAAGCGTAGAGGTCTTCCACAAAGCCCGGTGCGGTCCAGTACTCGTCGTTCGGGATCGTCATGCGATCAGCCGGGCCGAACCAGGGCGTGATAAAGTCTGCGGCGGTGCCGGCGACCGGGCGGTTGCCCTCGATCTTGCCCCACTCGCCTTTGACGTCGATCTGGGTAAAGACCCCGCGGATGATTTCGGGCTGCCAACGGGCCGTGGCATACACGCGCTGGTCCCGGTTGAAGGTATCGTCCTGACGGAAGCGCGCATCATCGTTCAGCGCGACGACCCGCACGGCCAGTTCCTTGGAAATCACGGGCTGGTTGACATCGAGGACTTCGCGCGTCGAACCGTACTTGTCGACGCGGAACTCGACCACCTGAAAGTCGTCGCCTACATGCGCCGTCTTCAGGGTATTGTTGATCAGGCCGGCCGGGCTGCCCAGGCCGAAGAGAATCGAGTTGGGGCCGCGGCTGATGTCGACGCGGGAGAGGCTGTACCAGTCGATGGGGATGTCCGAAGGAAAGTAGTCACGCGTTACGTCGGCGTCGTTCAAACCTCGGATGCGGGCCGTGTTCTGGGGCTCGACAAGCATCTCGCGGGCGTAGCCCTTATCCCAGGTGTCGCCGCCGTAGTAATTGCCGTCGATCCCGCCAATTTCCGTATTGGTGGTGTAGAGCAGCATTTTCTCGAGGTCGGTGGCTCCGAGGTCTTGCACGAACTCCGGCGTGATGGCCTGCACCGCCGCGGCGATGTCGCGCAGGTCCGTCTTCAGGCGAGATCCGGCGAGGGAGGTCGTGGCCATGTAGCCGGAATCTTCTGCCGTGGAGATTTCAAAGGGAGAAAGCTCGAAAACCTGTTCTTCGTCCGGTTCTTCCGGCGCCGTTTCCTGGCCGAGTGAACTGGTGCAGACGAGGGCGAGCGAGGATGCCAGGGCCAGCAACCGTCGAGACATTTGGCTCCGAGACAGGGAGCGGGGGCAGAGTGTAGTCATGGGGTGGAGTTGAGTATGGGGAACGTAGTGGAGAGGTCGCTTGAGGGGCGACCGGCAGGGAAAACTGGATCGAGGGCGGCTGTTGCTATGCTCGAGCGTGGGGTCTACGCCGATAAATAGTTGTTTGAAAAAGTCGCCTCGGGCCTTTTGGCAGCTATGAGCCCGATTCTATCAGAGTGCAGGAGGTGACTCTATCCCTTGAAAGGGTGAAAGAAGGTGCGGAACGTCGCTTTGCGAGGCTTGAATCTGGTAGGTTTACCCTTGGCAACCATGATCAGGTAAGCACTTCCGATCGAGAACGCTTGGTTGGCATACGGGCGGAGTGGGCTTTGTGTTTAAGCAAAAAGCCCTAGTGATTCGCGGCATACATAATGCGGGAGATGCCGGGCATTCAGGGGGCCAGGCGGTCCAGCTCCTCTTCGGTAATCGGGATCACGGTGCCGTGGCGCACCGGGTGGAAGGGGAAGTCCATGGAGGCTGCCGGCTCAAAATCACCTTTGCTCAGATCATCGGTTATGTAAGATTGGTAACTGCGGCCCTGGCTGTACCAGTCGAGCAACAAACACCAGCGAGGGGAATCGTTCGAGGCATCCGGCTTCAGCATAAAGCAGGTCGGCCCCTCATAGCCTTCCAATTTGCCCAGGTTGAAGCCTTCGATATCTGCCCACCCGTGCATCAAGTGATCACTCACTTCCATCGTGATCGCCTTGTATTTTTCATCCTTGGTAAAGCGGTAGTACTTGCCGTTTTGCCGGAGGATGGTCGTGTCGATAACGGTGGTCGGTTTTTCGATATAGACGAACGGCTCGCTGAACTCACGGAAGTCCTGCGTATGGGCCGCCCAGATGCGGTGTTTGGTAAAATGGTCGTCCGCGGTCTTCGAGGCCCAGAACACCATGTAATCGCCGCGTTCCTCATCGTAGACGGCTTCGGGCGCCTAGGCGCAGCCGGCATCGTCGGGCGCGACCTTCATGAGTCGAGGCTCCGACCAATGCACGAGATCCTCCGATTCCCAGACGACGATGGATTGGCTCGCGTCGGTCTGGGCGCGTCCCCAGTCGGGATGGCGGTTGATCGACAAATCGGTGGCGATCAGGTAGAAACCGTCGCCGCTGGGAGCGCGGATGATGTAGGGATCGCGCACGCCCTGCTCACCTACATCGCTCACCAGCACCGGTGCCCCCTGGTGGAGCGCCTCCCACTTCTGGCCATCTTCACTGACCATGAAGTAGATCTGCTCGGACATGGGGGTCGCCTCTCCGCGGAATGTGACGAAGAGATAGCCGCCAGAGCCGTCGGCCATGCTCGGATGAGCGAAGAGGGAGAGCGCCAGACAAGGGAGCGTTTTCTGCAGGCGCGTGACAGCGGAAGCAAAGAGACTGCGCATGATGGGGTAGAGTGGGGTGAGCGGAGACGCGAACGTCGTCGAAGTTTAAGCGGGTAAGTGGATTTTGTCTCTCCCCCGATCAGGGGGATTTGGGCGAGCGCACCTTGAACCTATTCACTCGACTGGGGGGTAGAAGCAAATTTCCCATCCTGCTACAATTTGCCCGCCTTTCCGGTCGTTCTGCGAGGGGATACTGTCAGAATACGCCCCCATTGTCCCTGCACGCAGGCCGGGCTTACCCTTTCACGCTCCAAACCCCGATTACATGCCTTTACCCCGTCCTGTATTTGCCGGCTCCGCAAAGCCACTCGCCCTGGCCGCCAGTTTCTTCGGCTCCGTCCTGTCGCTGCAGGCCGCCGTCGCCTCCTTCGGCCAACCCCGGCTGTTGGTGGAAGACTGGAAGTTCCAACTCGGCGACGTGCCGTCCGCTCAGGCCACGGACTTCGACGATGCCGCCTGGCGCGTGCTGGATGTGCCGCACGACTGGAGCGTCGAGGGCGTGGCCGATCCTGAGCTGGCGAGCTGCACCGGTTACCTGCCGGGCGGAATCGGCTGGTATCGCAAGACCCTCGAGATCCCCTCCGATGCCGTCGCCGGCAACAAGGTCTACCTCTACTTCGAGGGCGTCTACAATCGTAGCAGCGTCTACCTGAACGGCCATCTTTTGGGCAAGCGGCCCAATGGCTACGTGTCCTTCATCTACGACGCTACGCCCTATGTGAACTTCGACGGGCCCAATACTCTGGCCGTGCGCGTCGACCACAGCCAGAGCGCAGACTCCCGCTGGTATACGGGCTCCGGCATCTACCGCGATGTGTGGCTGGTCCGGGCGCACGACGTGCATATCCGGCCTTGGGGCGTCTTTGCCTATCCGGCGGAAGTCGGTGAGGATGCCGCCGTCGTGCGCGTGCAGACCGAACTGGTCAACGAGTCCGATCAGGCCGCCGAGCTGACGGTGCGTCAGGAGCTCTATAACGCCGATGGCCGTCTGGTCAGCCAGGCTTCGACGCAACAGCGCCTGGCGGCGGGCAGCCAAGGGCAGGGGGAGCTCGAGTTGCCGGTTGAACACCCGCAACTCTGGAGCCTCGAGGCCCCCAACCTCTACACCCTCAAGACGGTCGTGGAGCGAGACGGGGAAGTGGTGGACCGCACGGAGACGCGCACGGGCATTCGTGAGTTCAGCTTCGATCCCGACACGGGCTTTGCCCTGAACGGCGAGCGCATGAAGATGAAGGGCGTATGCCTGCACCATGATGCGGGCGTGCTGGGTGCGGCCGTGCCCAGCGAAGTCTGGCGCAAGCGACTGGAGACGCTCAAGAGCATCGGGGTCAACGCCATCCGCACCAGCCACAATCCGCAGGCGACCGACCTGTATGAGCTGTGCGACGAAATGGGCCTGCTCGTGCTCAACGAGGCCTTTGACGAGTGGGAATTCCCCAAGCGCAAGTGGCTCGACGGTTGGAATGTGGGTGAGCCGGGCTTTCAGGGCTCCTACGATTTCTTCGACGAGTGGAGCAGTCGCGATCTGGCCGATATGGTGCGCCGCGACCGCAACCACCCGAGCGTCTTTACCTGGAGTATCGGCAACGAAGTCGATTATCCCAACGACCCCTATTCGCACCCCGTGCTCGATGGCACGGCGATCACGCAGCCGATGTTTGGCGGCTACGATCCAGATCGTCCGGATGCCAATCGTCTGGGCGACATCGCGCAGCGCCTGGCCGGGGTGGTGCGCGGTCTCGATCCCTCGCGCCCGGTGACGGCCGCGCTCGCCGGCGTCGTCATGTCCAACGAGACGGCCTACCCCGGGGCGGTCGACATTACCGGCTACAATTACACCGAAAGCCGCTATCAGACGGACCACGAACTATTCCCGGAGCGCGTCATCTACGGCAGCGAAACGCGCCACGACTACCAGGCCTGGCTGGCTGTAAGGGACAACGCACACATCTTCGGCCAGTTTATCTGGACAGGCATCGACTACCTCGGCGAAGCGGGCGCCTGGCCCTCGCGCGGCCTCTATACCGGCATGCTCGACTTTGGGGGATTCGTGAAGCCGCGCGGCCGCTTTCGTGAGGCCCTGTGGGCAGAGCATCCGGCCATCTACCTCGGCACAACTGCCCGTCCCCAAGGCGAGCGGCAGTCGATCGACGCCTGGCCCATCTGGGATTATGCCGACGGCAAGCAGGTGCGCGTGCACTGCTACACCAATGCGGCGGAGGCCGAGCTGTTCCTGAATGGCAAGCGGGTGGGGCGCAAGCTGGCTCCGAATCCGCAAAGCGGCATCCTCACCTGGGACATTCCGTACCAGGACGGCCGGCTGGAAGTGGTCGGCTACGATGCGAGCGGCAAGGAGCATGCGCGCACCGTTTTGCAAACCCCTGGCGAGCCTGAGCGCATGGAAGTGACGTGTGACACGCCCCTCATTTCGAGCGAGCGTGGCGTGGCCATGATTACGGTGCAGATCGTAGACGCCGAAGGCACGCGCGTGATGGACGCCGAACCCGCCATTACCTGCACGGTCGAGGGGCCGGGACGTCTGCTGGGCCTGGAAGCCAGCAACAATACCGACATGAGCGACTACAACGACAACGTGCACCGGGCTTATCACGGGCGCATTCTGGCCTATGTGCAGGCCAAGGGGCAGCCCGGCGAGGTTACCGTGCGCTTTGAAGCCAAGGGGCTGCCCAGCCAGGAGATTCGCCTCGAATCGCGCCCCACAGAGGTGGCCCGCAACCCGTAAGCGAGCAGGCGGTGAGGGCCACTGCGGGTGGCCCCGCCGTCGGTGGTCAATCCAGATGCACGATGCCGTGCCGGATGGCTGCAATTGCGGCCTCCGTGCGGTCTCGGACCCCCAGCTTGGCAAACAGCGTCTTGAGGTGAGACTTCACAGTCTCTTCGGAGATGAAGAGGCTGCAGGCGATCTCCTTGTTGCTGCGGCCTTTGATCAGCAGCTCGACCACATCGCGCTCGCGCTCCGTCAATTGCTGGCGCTGTGAGCGCTCGGCCAGGCGCTGCGAGACCTGGCCGGGGATGGCGGCATCGCCCCCATGGACGCGGCGTACGGTATCGGCGATCTCCTCGACGGAGGTATCCTTGAGCAGATACGATTTGGCGCCCGACTGGATGGCGAGGTGGATGTCCTCGTCCCAATCGTAGGTCGAGAGGATGATGACGTTCACCGCAGGGTCGATCTTGCGCAGGGCGAGAATGGCCTCGACGCCGCCCATGCCGGGCATACGCAGATCCATCAGGACGATGTCGGGGCGGGTGTCTTCGTAGACTTCAATAGCTTCTTCGCCATCGCACGCTTCGGCAACCACCGTCATTCCGCGCTGACCATTGATCAAGGCGACCAGGCCCATCCGCATGGAGGGGTGGTCGTCGACAACCAGAACGCGGATCTCCGTCGCAGGCTCCGAATCATCCATATTTGGCGCATTGAATTCCAGCTCCCAGGTCATGGCGATCATATATTCCGGCAGCCGGTTTGGAGGTGCTGCACCGCCTCGACTTTACCCTCGGGCAACGTCCACAGCCATCACCCATCCGGGGGATTTGGCGTGATCGGTTCAATCCACGATCCGGACCACGACCCGAGTTCCGCGCTGAGGCCCGCTCTCGATGTGGACCTCGCCGTCGAGCAGGTTCGCGCGTTCGCGGATGCCGAGCAGGCCGTAGCTCTGACGCCCGTTGTCAGAGGGCGCGGTATCGGTGAAGCCGGTCCCGTCGTCCTCGACGCTCAGGCTGACCTGTCGGTGGTCGAACTCCAGGGAGACGTTGATCGTGCTGGCTTCGGCATGTTTGAGGGCATTGTTGATCGCTTCTTGCCCGATGCGCAGCAGATTGTTTTCGACGAGGGGCGAGAGGCGGCGCTTTTCACCCACGACCTGGACGGAGGTGGTCACATCCTGGTCGGCGGTCAGCTGCCGCAGGATGCGCTCGAGCGCCTCGCTCAGATCGCAGCCCTCCAGCACCTGAGAGCGCATGTTCCAGATCGAGTTGCGGGCTTCGGCCAGCGCATCGCGCGTCATCTTGTGTGCGGCGGCCAGGTTGGCGCGCATCGGGTCGCTCATTTCGTTGGCATGGGTGCGCGCCAGCTCCAGCTGCACGGAGATCGCCCCCAGGCTCTGCGAAAGTGTGTCGTGGATCTCGCGGGCCAGGCGGTTGCGCTCGCGCAGGATGGCGGAGAATTCGGTTTCGGCCATGGAGCGCCGGTGCATCTGTTCCTTCAGGCGCTGGCGGGAGATCCACATGACGACCGCGATGGTGCCCAGGGCGATCAACAGAAAGCCGGACAGCAGCCACACAATGCGTTCGGCGTTCCACCAGGGCGGCGGGTGCAACACCGTCAGGTCGTCGGGCGAACGCAGGAGCAGCGTAAAACGGCGGGGGATCCACAAGCCGCCGAGTGGCCCCGGCTCATCGGCCACTACCTCACAGATGCCGCGGACGTTTACGATGCTGCCGGTTTCCCAGCTCGCGGGGTAGGGCTTGCCGTCGGGCGTGTGCAGGATGGCGCGAATGGGCGTGTCATGCCATTCCAGAGTCAGCTCTGCGCTTTCTGGAAACTGTCGTACCTCCGTCAGCCGGGCTTGCAGCTGCACGAGGTTGGCGTCGTTGCGCAGCGCGTCGGAAACGGTGTCGAGCACTGTCGGCTGGGGCACCGGGAGGTGGGCCGTGCGGCGAAACATGGCGTCTTGCAGCACGGGGCTGTATTCGCCGGGGTGGGGGAAGCCCAGCACGTCCACCTGGTCGCCGGGCTGCAAGACTTCGTCCTGTTCGGTTTCGACGCGCAAACACGCCTGGCCGTCGCGCAGCCACAGATACGCCCCGGGTTGGTGGTGGACGACGATGCCCCGCAGGTGCACGCGGTGACCGTAGCGGCCGCTCTCGCTGCCAAACTGCAGCAGGCTGGCAATCGAACGCGGCTTTTGCTCCAGCGTATCCGACGGCGGTGGCGCTACGATCTCGGGAGAGACGCCCGCCGGCATTTGCAGGAAGGGCTTCACAAACTGGCGGTTGCGGTTGTGCAGGTTGAAGCACAGCGCCCGCAACCGCACTTCCGCATCCACCAGCGCATCCGGGTCCAGCGGCCCCGTGACTTCCACCATCACCCGCGTGTCGCCATAGGCCAGCTTGAGCTTGTAGACGCGGGCCTCGTCAAGCGCTTTGCGTTTGGTGCGGGGTTTGAAACGCGTGCCCGGCGGCAAGGGGGCGGCATCGGTGGGCGCAATGGGCTTTACGCTGCGCACGATCCCCGTCACCTCCACCCACTGGGCATCCATCTGGCCGGCGTAGAGGTTGTGCAGCGTGGCAGGTGTAGGCTCCGGGATGCGGCGTTGACCGACGACCTTCAGGTGATCGGCCACCACATAGGGGGCATAGCCGCCCGGATCGGTGACGCCCTGAATCTCGACCAATTGGCCGCGCTCCAGCCCCGCCACGAGGTCCGCCGGAGCCTGCACGTAAATCCCCTCCGCACCGTCGTGGATGACGAAGGCAATGCCCTCCGGATCCGCCCGCCCCATCACCACGCCGACGATGCGCACCGGCACCTCCGATCTTGCCACCTCTTCCCCGAGCGCACGCACCTGGTGCGCCGTGGTCAAGGGGGTGCGGGTTGGCTCATCGCCGCACAGAGGAGACTGTGCGGCCAATGACAGGAGTAGCGTCAGGCACTGGAAGGAGAGTCTGAAGCGGTGCATGGGGGTAACGTGGGGTCGGGTAAGCAACGCGCATCAGCATCATCCGCCATACGGCTCCCTCAAGGCAACCCCGATTTGCCGGGGCTGGCGCGGCCCGACTTCAGCGGACCCAAAAAACCGCGAGGCCGGTGAAGGCAGCTCGCGGTGGGGGATCAAGAGTTCAGGGACTGCTCTAGCGTTGGCGGCGGCGGTAGGCAACGGCACCCAACGCGATCAGCCCGGCCAGAGCCCCATAGAAGCCCGGCTCCGGCACGGAGGCCAAGGCGGTGATCGTCAGGCTGTTCGGGCCGACGTCGAAGCTCCACCGGTCGGTATCCACATCGTCCGCAAAGGCAAGTCCTTCGTCCGTTACGATGCCATCCCAGGTCATGATCGTATAGGTGCCGGGGATGACACCTTCGAGGAAGGAAACGTCGAGCAACGAACCGGCGGCAAAGGTGACATCGCCGCCCGCGTCGCCCCCGGTTTCGTCGATGTAGATGGGCGTGATACCGCCGGAGTCGATCCCGACGCGCAAGATGCTGCCGCTGCCCTGGATCCAGCGTCCGTCGACACTGCCCTCCGAGCCGATGCCGATTTGGGAAATCCCGGAGCCGAGCACTTCAAAGACCCCCATGCCACCGTTTCTGCCCAACTGAACGCCGGCGCGCGTTTTCAAGATGGAACCGATGCCGCCAATGGAATAGAAACCGGTGCCGCCATCGCCGACGACCAGGCTGTTACCGCCGACTTCGCGACCGATGACAAAGGAGCCACCGGTCTGGAGGTGGGTGCCCGTTGAGCCTGAGTCGAGGCCGATCTGGTGCTGGCGGTTCACCTGCAGCGAGCCGCCGCTTTGGGTGAGGTAGCCGGTGCCTCCGCCCACGCCGACGCGTGACTCGGCGTTGGAAGTAAAGTCGACCGTGCCGCTGCGCATTTCGAACTCGCCCGTATTGCCGCTGCCGATGCCGATGCGTAGCGAGCCGGGATTTGCCGATGGCGTGCCGTCGAGGATGGCGCGGTCGGCGCCGGAGAGGTTGATGCGGGCTTCGACTCCATTCGGATACGCGCTGTTCCAGTTGGTCGCGTTGTTGAAGTCGTTATCGCCCGCGTCGTTCGTCCAGAACATTTGGGCACTGGCCGACGACACCAGCAGGGTCAGGGCACTGACGGCCGCGAGCTTGAGTGAAGCGGCAGGGAAGTTTGGGGGGAGACCGTTCATATCTCAGACATATTTGGAGTGCAGGTTCGCAATAGTGCATGCCCAGGGCAGACATGCGCGAGTGGGGGCAGGATTTGACGGGAGCTGTGGTGAGGCAAAGTATTCGGTGCTTATCCGCAAAACCGGCCGAAAAGGTTGGCTGCCCCGGACTGGACAGGGGCAGCCCGATGACGCTAGCGCGTCAACTTTACCCACTTCTCTCGCCCATAGTCGTAGTAAAACCCGACGACTTGGTCCGAGAGGTAGCGCCACTCCTGGGCGGGGTCGGACCAGGCGAAAAGATCGCCCTCGGTCGCCGGCAGTAGGTATTGCCATTCGTTCTCCGGCGTTGCCCAGGCCCAGCCTCCGGCCTCCGGGCTGGCAGCGTCGTCGGGCAGATACCACCAGCCCTGCCAGCTGCGTTGGTAGATCCACGGGTAATCACGGTCCCAAATGCGGCCCCACGACGTGTATTTCACCGCATCTTCGTTGCGGATGTGTGGCACGGCGCTCCAAGGGCTGTAACGGGGCGCCTGCACACCGCTGGGCGTCGTCAGATTGACCCCACCCAGATCGATTTGAAGGTCGTCGAGGCAAAGACCGCCCCGGCTGCCGCTGCTCGGATCGAGGATCAACCCAAAAGCGGTCAAGGCGTTACCGGCATCCTGGCCCAAGTCCAGGTCTTGCGCTACGAGCGTTTGCTGAGGGTAGTTGCTGCCGCCTTTGAGATATACGCTGTAAGTCCCCGCCGTTTGGTCGATGACGAGCCAGACTTCGTACCAGGTTTCCAGCTGCAAGAAGTCATCGGAGGCTTCCACGACGGTCGAGCCGTCGAGCGCTTCGAGATGGTTGCTGTCCATCTGGAAGCGCAGCATGGCCGCGTAGGAGGCAGCGCTGCTGATCGGGCTGCTTGCGGCCACGCCAAAGGTGAGATCGAGGATCGGATCGTCGACGGCAATACGCTGGTAGACCGTAGCCGTCGTGCCGGCGGCGATAGCCGGGATGGGACGCTCGGCTCGGACCCGTCCCTCTGCCCGGGTGCCGCTGGTGGCGTGGAGCGTAGAACCGTCGCCGCTATCAAACGGGTCGGTGGAGGTCGCAATTGCGCCATCGCTGCGCACCACGGAGATTTGCCATGCGTCCAGATCGTCGAAGCTGTCGACCGACTGCCATGCCGTTGTGGATCGTTCGCTGGCAAAGCTGGCTGCGGCTACGTTTGCCGCGGCGTCGGGCGCTGCACCCAGATAGTAGCGGTACATCTCGACGGCGGCCATGTAGAACGCGCCATAGCCGTATTCGAGCCTTCGATTGTCCACCTCCACGATCGGAACCGGTTCACCGCCGGTTTTCTGGATGTAGTGCAGCATGCCGTCCTCATCCAGCCGCTGGGCGAGCCCGGCCCAGCCAGCCTGGATGACCGGTGCGAATGCCGCTTCCGGCAAAAGGCCCTCGTTCACACCCCACGCGAGGGCAAAGACGAAGAACGCGCTGCCACTGGTCTCCGTGCCATAGCCCTCCGGATAGAGGAGACTCGCTCCCCAAAGCCCGTCGGCTGGGTATTGCGCCTCCTTCAGGGCATATGCCATATCGCTGAACTGCTGTGCGAAAGCAGGCCGGTAGGGTGAATCGTCCGGCAGATACTGCAAAATGCGGGCGAGGCCGGCGACGACCCAGCCATTGCCGCGGCCCCAGAAGACTTTGGCGCCATTGACTTCGCGGTCGTCGAAGAATCGGTCGTCGCGGTAAAAAAGGTGCGCATCTGCATCGTAGAGGTAGCCCGAGGCATCCCACCATTGGGTGTTCATGAACTCGAGGTAGCTGTCGTCCCCCGTCAACGCCGCCAGTCGGGCGTAGACGGGCGGCGCCATAAAGAGGGCATCGCACCAGCTGTAGTCGACGCGCCCCCTGAGCGGATCGGCCATGATGCGATCGAGGCGGCTCTGGATACTGGCCGACCATTGTGGTTGAGCGTTGGGGTGGAGCAGGGCGAGTTCGAGCCAGGCCTGAGCGATGCACTGGTCGTCGGCATGAAAGTAGCCGGCTTTGCCGCCGCTGTCGCCACGGGTGCGCAAGGTCCAGTTGGTTTGATTGCCGATCGACACGACTTCGTCGCGGTATTTCGTATCGCCCGTCAATTGCCACAGGGCGCTCACCCCGGCATAGTAGGTGCCCTGGCGCCAGCCGATGCCCGATTCGTCGACGTCGACCCCCAGGTTGGAGGGGGCGGAGCTTTCGAACGTGTAGGCGGTATCGGCCATCGACAAAATGTTTTCGGGCTGGGTGATGTCGCCCCAGCTGAAGTTGCCGACGGCCTTGGCGGCAGCCGTGACGTCGTCGGCGGACCCCACGAACAGGGATGACCAGGCACCGCTGGAGCCCGGCGCGACCTCCAGCCGGATGTAGCGCACGTCCATTGCGTCGAACGTTCGGACGCCGTAGCCATCCGTCTTGTCCGTGTCGGTGGTCAGCAGATACCAGTCCCGGTAATTGGTGGAACCGGCGAGGGCGAAGGAAGCATTGGCGGGGGAGGCGACGAGTGCCGCTTCTGCCGTCGTCCAGTCCTCGAGCAAAACCTGGATGCGGGCACCAGTGTCGGGCGTGTTCCAGGCCGAGACGGCATTTTCATCAAACAGGCCTTGGGCGTTGCTTGAGGGATGGGCGATCCATGCGCGCGGCGGGGAGATCGCGGTGGTGACAGTGGGGCCCAGCAGGAGAGGGAGGCTGGTCAGCCTCAGCAGGCGCAGGGGGTGTTTCATAGGGCGTTCCGTTGGGTTGGGCTCTGATGAAACCAGAGAAGCGATCGACTAGAGACGCCTGCGTTTGTTATCCGCATAAGGGCGGCCAAATGTGCGGATCTTCCGCCAATGCGCCGGATCAGGTCGCTTCCTGTTTCCATCGTTAAGATGCGGATAGTTATCCGCATAAGCGAAGCTGCGGATAGACAACGTTGAGGGTGGAGCGTCAAATGGGGCCGTCAAATACGCGAGGTTTATACCCCAAAGGCCTGTAGGTCCGGCGTAGGCCCGTGTAGCGAAGCAACTCCTAAACTACCTCCTCCTCATACCCTCAACATGAAGAATCGATTTCTCTCTCTGACCCTCCTCGGATGCAGCCTGGGCATCCTCACCTCTACCTCTCATGCCGCGTGGCAGCTGGTAGACGATTTTGAAAGCTACGATACCGGCAGCACTGGCGTCTACGATGCCGAAGGCCTCTTCCCCTACCACAGCATCGCCCACCCGTTGTTCCGAGTGTATGCCGACACGGTAGAAGACGGCAACCAGGGTTACTTTGTCGACTGGGGCACGCGTGACTCCGACAGTGGGGCCGAAGTCTGGGTGACGGTTCCGATCCCGGAGATTCCGCTTGGCTCCACCGGGACGATCTACCTGCGTTACCAAAAGGAAGGCGACAGCAATACCTGGCACATGGGCGCGACCGACCTCGAAGCGGGCCGTTCCGGCAATGATACCGGTGGCGCGGTGACGGCATGGGGCGACAATTGCACCATCCTGCGGGTCAACACTTCCACGATCCTCGAGGCGCATACCGGCGGCACCTACCGCGAGAGCGTGCCCAATTTGATCCCCAGCACCTATACCTGGTATCAAGTGTGGATGGTGTTGAACAACGCCGACGAAGGCGACCAGGTTTGGCAAGTCTATGTGCAAGGGCCCAACGACACCGAGCCGCAGTTGCTGCAGTTCAACCCCGATGCGCCGACGAGCACCCTCGGCTTCCGCCGTCAGGCCGAAGATTCGCTGAAGTTCCTCGTGCTGTCGTCCAATACCAACAAGAGCCCGGACGTAAACACGCGCGATGTCTGGATGGTCGATGATATTTACGTGGATGTCGGCAATGCCAATATCGGCGATCCGCGCGTCGGCGAAGACGATATCATTGATCCCTTCGGTGAAGCCCAAACCTGGCGCGGCTTTACCGCCCAGTCCGACGGATGGGTCGATACGGGCGCGGCGCTTGGCTGGGTCTGGGTGAATGAAGCTCCGTGGATCTGGATCGATAGCCTCGACAAGTTCATCTACCTGCCGGACGACCAGCCCTTCAGCCCCGACAGCACCGGCTCCTGGTTCTGGGTTCCGCAGGAGCAGTAGGTCTATTCTTCGCTGATTCCAGACCTTGCTTTTCCCGGGGCTGCGGGTTCATAGGCCGCCCGCAGCCCTTTTTTGCCCAATGCCCTGATTGCCGATGCACCATAACAGGTGCGAGCGGCTCCCTGCGCTGAAGCATTCCGTGGGCTCGCCAAATTCGTGCCAGCCGGTAGTGGCCGGCCCTTGATGCGACTCCTTTCCCTTCCCCTCGTGCACCATGACTCCGTTTACACTCAAGCATAAGCTGACGCTGAAGTATCCCTTTGCCGAATCGCCTCAGCGGCTTCTCTTTCTGTTCACCCTCGGGTTCTCCGCGATATGCCCGTCTTACCTCGCCGCGCAGGATAGTCCGTCCGGCGACGAAGTAGAAGACGAGGATATCTTCCAGTTGGACCCGTTTACGGTGGATGCGTCTCAGGATGACCGTTATCGCTCCGTGAACACGACTTCTGCGACTGGTCTCAACATGGCCATCCGCGATCTGCCAGTGCCCGTCTCGGTCATGAACCGGGAATACCTGGACGACCTCCAGGCAAACGACCTCGACGAGGCGTTGCGCTATTCGGCCGGCGTTTACACGCAATCCTACCAGTCCAACTCAACGGCCACAGCGACTTTTGCGGAACGCTCACCGTCCACGATCGGGGACATCAACGACCCGTTCCAGAACGTGATCAATATCCGCGGCTTCGACGTGCCCAACCAGCAGCGGGGTGGCTTCCGGGTGGGCGCTTCGGTCCCCAGCTGGGGCATCGTGTTGGGTGGCGGCACCGACGACATTACGCGAGAGCGTCTGGAAGTCGTGCGCGGTCCGCAAGCACTGCTCTACGGTATCAATGTGCTCTCGGGCGTGGTGAACATCATTCCCAAGAGCCCGCTGCCCGAATTTCAGGGAGAGACGAGCGTCTCTGTCGGCAGCGACGGCTACTTCCGTTCCACCGCCGACTTCACTGGCCCCTTGCTGCCGGACAACGTCCTGAATTATCGGATCATGGGCGCTTACCAGGAGCAGGAGGATGACCGGGGCATCGACTATCGGGACAGCGATCGCAGCACCATCGGCCTGCAGTTGGAGACCAATCTGTGGGACGAACGCGTATCGCTGCTCGTTGAATATGTGCAGGGCGAGACGGAAACCCGCGGGATTGGGGATCAGTTCTTTGTCGATGACGGGGCGCGTAATCCCAACAAGTCCAACTTCGACTGGCGCAACGAATACGGCGAGCTGATCACGTTCGGGCGGGATGATCCGACGCAATCCGTCACCGACGATTACGGCAACGAATGGGGCAGCCCACTGGTAGAAAATCCGCTGCATTCGCAGTACTACGAAAACGGTTTCGAGGACCTCGGCCGCACCTACAACATCTCCGGCCCCGACACCTACCGCCATCAGGACGAACGCAACCTCCGGGCGGTGTTGACCTTGGCTCCGATGGACGATCTGCGTTTCGAACTGGGCCTCTACCATACCGAAATGGATGTGGAGGTGTTCGATGTAGACATGGCGGTGCTGACCGACAATACCAGCCCCTACATCGCTTCCATCGCGCCCGCCGGCAATCCGCGTGAGCCGCGCGCCAATACCTGGCTGCAAAACCCGGAGATGATCGCGGCGGATGCGGCCAACGACCCGATCGGATACGGCATTACCGAGGCGTTCGCCTTTCCCGTCCAGTCCGATCCCCAGGCCGTGGGCTATCGCTACACCTACCCTGTGTTTTCCGACCCTGTCGAAGGCACTGGGCCTTACTATACGGAGTATGAGCGCAAGTATGCACGCTACATCTGGTACAAGGCCCCGTCTGGCGCAGACAGCAATCAGATTCGCGGTCGCGCGGTCTATAACCTCGACAAGGACGTCTTCGGCGTGGATGCCAACCATACCTTTATCGGCGGCTATCACTTTATCGAAGACAAGATCGACCAGATCCTGGGTGCGCCGAACGACGCCACGAGCTATTCGCGTTACACCTCCGATGCGCTTCCTTACGAGCGGGGCAAGGAAGACAGCGACCCGGTTTACTTCCGGGACAGCGTCTTCGACTTCAGCCCGATCCGTTATACCGGGCAGACCCTCGCCATCCCGGGGCACCGCCAAGTCGTGACCGATGGGTTGGCCGAGGCCGGCATCGACAACTCGCTTGCGTCGGTCGCTCGCTCGGGCTACAGCGAGGCCTCGCTCTGGTTCCACGGTGCGTATGGGATCTACACCGGCCAGTTCTGGGATGACAAGCTGACGATCATCGCCGGTATGCGGCATGACAGCTATCAGGTGAAAGAAAAGGAAAAGCTGGTCGTCGTGGGGCGTTCTTCCACGGCTGCCGATCGATTGACCGACAACTGGGTTGGCTACAACCCGGCGACCTACCTCGACGATTCCGGCAATCCCATCTTCATCGGCTATGGGGACAAGCCCTACGAGCCGCTGGACTACCTGCCGGACGAGCTGAACAATCGCATCGCCCAAAATATCGACGCCTTCCGCTCGGAATACCCGAACGGTACCATCGAATACAATTTCGACCACGCCCAGAAGTACAACACCAAGATGGCCGGCATCACCTATCGGGTGATGGACCAGCTCTCGGCCTATTTCCTCTACTCCGAAGGCGTTTTTCCCAACACGGGCTATCGCAATGCCAACGATGAGGCGATCGAGGCCGAACAGACCACGAACTACGAAGTGGGCGTTCGTTTCGACCTCTTCGACCAAAAGCTGACCGGCACCATCTCGGTCTTCGATATCCACCGCGAGAACGCGATTTATCCTTGGGACGACGCCCCTTACCCGGCCTACTGGCACGGCGGTAAGCTGGCCCAGGGGGATGTGGACGACGCCAACCGCTTCTCGCCTGCCAATGCGGACGTCGATGCCTATCAGGACGCCCTCACGCTGGGAGGCAACTTCCGCCCGCGCTCTTACATGATCGCCTCCGCTTACCTGGAGAAGGCGTTCGACGAAGCGGGCATCCCGTTCCCGGTAGGGCAGGATGAGTTGATCCAGAGTGGCGATTTCCAGGATTATGGTGGCATCGGTGTCACGCAGTCGATCGCGCCCTACAGCGACGGTGTCGTCGACACCTACGTCATCGTCAATTACGAGCAGATCAAGGAAGGCGACCAGATGCTGGGCTCCTATGATCAGATCTCCGAGGCGAACGCCGCCGTCATGCGCCGCGCGTTCGAGATGGCGATGAACCGCGAGCAGGTCCGCAACCCGGTAACGGGCGAGATGGAAGACTTTGAAGGTTCCGGGATTCAGTGGGAAGTCTTCAACTCCGAGGAGGTCAACAACCCGAGTATCTACAAGTCGACGCCCAACGTGACGTTCGAAGACGAGACGATCGGGGTGGAGGGGCAGTTTATCTTTTCTCCCACCAAGACCTATCAGTTGATGTTCGAGTTCAGCCATCAGAAGCGTGAGATCGTCAACGGCGGCTTCCATATGGTTGACCCGGTGGCCTTGGATACGGGCATCAACTGGGGCACGGAATACGATCGGTGGGTCTACGTGCTCGGGCCGGAGAATTTTGAAGATCCCACGCGACCGTCGACTTTCAACGGCAAGGGCGTGGATGGCATCGACCTCTCCGGCGTGCCCGCGACCAATCTGACCCTTTGGAACCGCTACAACTTCCGGGAGGGCCCGCTCGAAGGGCTCGCCACGGGTCTCGGCGTCCGCTGGGAAAGCTCGGTGCCCACCTCCGTCGAGATCGGCAGCACCAGTTATTCGACCGGTAGCGGCAGCAACCATTTGAGCTTCGTCAACTATCCAACGCCGGACCGTCCGGCGCGCTATACGCTCGAAGCCTTCGCCTCCTACGACTTGAGGGACTTCTTCGATATGGACTGGTCGATCCAGTTGAATGTGCGCAACTTACTGAACGACGACTATGATTACGTCACCGCGGAATACGAGAACCCGACTGGGGGAATCGAGCGGCGGCGTTACGAGATCGCCTACCCGGGGCGCAGCTTCCGCCTCTCTGTAAAGGCGAAGTTCTAGCCATCTTGTGAAGACCCGCCACTCGAGGCCTCGGCGGATTGGAGGGAGTTTAGATTGGAGGTAGATAGATCTCCCGAGCGCCTCGAGTGTTTTTTATTTCCAACAGACGACCTGCAAACGTCCATGATCACGAAGTACGATTATTTAAATATCCTCTTTTACCTGCTGTTCATCTCGGGAGTCGGGATCTACTACATGTGGAAGAGCAAAAACACGTCCGATTATTTTCGGGCGGGTGGTCTGCTGCCTTGGTGGGTCACGGGTGCTTCGGCCTGGATGGCGAGTTTCAGCGCCTGGACGTTTACGGGAGCAGCGGGCAAGATGTATGAGAGCGGCCCCTACGCCTTCGGTTTGTATTACTCGATGGTGGTGCCCTTGATCATCCTGCTGTTTTATACCTGTTATCGTTTTCGGCGGATGCAGGTGGTGACGCCTCTGGAGGCCGTGCGGCTCCGTTTCGGTCCGGCGTCCCAACAATTTTTCACCTGGGCGCGCCTGCCGTTCCTCTTGTTGTTCGGCGGGGTGGCCCTCAATGCCATCGGTGTGTTCATGGCGGCCCTATTCGATTTTCAGGTGCTGCCGGTGATTGTTGTGCTGGGCCTGGTGGTGACCTTCGTCTCGTTGCTGGGCGGTTCGTTCGGCGTGGCGGCCAGTGACTTCGTGCAGATGTTTCTGGTCGTGGCGGTGACGATTACCGTAGCGGTCCTGGCTTTGCAGTTGCCGGGGATCGAAGGTGTGTCCGGCATGATCCAGCAAGCGCCGGAGGCCCATTACGACTGGAGTGAGCTGGCGCGGCCACAGTTCATTTTCCTCTGGTTCTTCGCACTGATGATTACGAAAACCTTCGAGGAAAACAGCATCGACAAGGCCGCCAAATACCTGATGGTGCGCGACGACCGCCATGCGCGCATGATGTTGATTATCCCCTTGGTGGGCACGTTGATCGGTCCGCTGATCTGGATCATCCCGCCCACCGTGGCGGCGATTCGCCACCCCGACATGGCCTCGCTGTTCCCGACCCTGCGCTTCCCGGAGGAAGCGGCCTTTGTGCTCACGGCGTCGGAAGTCTTGCCTCAGGGGATGCTGGGCCTGCTGATTTGCGGCATTTTCGCCGCCACGCTCACGACGATGGACGCGGGGCTCAATCAGGGTGCCGGGATCTTTGTGCGCAATTTCTACCTGCCTGTGATCAACCCGCATTGCTCGGAGAAGCGCCTGTTGATCGTCAGCAAGATTTCTACCGGCGTGGCGGGGTTGATCATGATCGGCCTCGGTGTCATGTGGAGCCAATACCGCAATTTGGGGCTGTTCGACCTCGTGAACCAAGTCGCCGTGAGCCTCAATGTGCCCCTCGTCGTCCCCCTGTTCCTGGGCCTGTTCTTCAAACGCACCCCGCCGTGGTCTACCTGGACGACGGTCCTGATCGGCTTGGTCTGTTCCTTTGTGGCCAAGTTTGTGATTCACCCGGAGATGATGAACGCGCTGCCGGGTTTCCACGGGCCGTTCACGACCGAGGAGGTGACCCAGTTTACGCTCTTCGCCACGGTGGCCCTCGTGGTGGCCGTCTGCACCGCCTGGTTTTTCTTCACCTCGCTGTTCTATGAGCGCAGTTCGGAAAAGTACAAGGCCTCGGTTGAAGAGTTCTTCGTGCGCCTGAAAACGCCGGTGGAAACGGAAGGGGATGCGGAAGAAAAGGAAAACCAGGAAGTGGCACCTTCGATCGGCAAGTTGCTGGCACTCTACGGCACGTTCATCAGCGCTCTGGTTCTGATTCCGAACGATCTCGTGGGGCGGCTCTGCTTCCTGATCTGCGGCCTCGTCATGGTGATCTCGGGGGTGCTCATCTGGCGCTGCAACCGCAAGCCTCATTACGTGGTGGTGGAAGAGACGACCAGCCCGGATGGAGAAAGCCAACCCGCTCGCGTCGAGATCCGGTAGATGCCCTTCACTTTTGTCCTATGCCTGCTGGCGGGCGCTGCCTGACCGCACCCGGCATGGGAGTTTGTAGCCTGAATTCTATTACTGTGGACTTCCCGGGACGGCCCGGTGAAGCGCCATGCACATCTTTGACTGCATGAAACCCAAAGCCATTTTTTATCTGGACGAAGACGCGCTCGAGCTGACCTTCGGTCCCGATGAGTCAACCGCCTTGTCTCGACTGGTCGACCTTCCATACCCTGCGCTGGTTCCGGCCCGGTTCGAACCCAGCTCCGACGTTTACGAAGATGTGGAAGTCATGATCACAGGGTGGGGAACGCGCGCCCTGACGGCCGATGTTCTCGACATGTTTCCCCGACTGCGCTTCATCGGGCACGCGGCAGGCTCCATCAAGGCCTTTGCGACCCCCGAAATGTGGGAGCGCGGTATCCGCGTGACCTCCGCCGCGCGGGCCAACGCCATCCCGGTGGCCGAGTTTGCGCTTTCGCAGATCGTCTTCTGCCTCAAGCACGGCTGGCAGCGCGTGCGCGAGATCGAGCACAGCCGCCTCTATCGCAAGAATGACGACGACATGCCGGGATGCTACCACTCGACGGTAGGCCTGCTCTCGTTTGGACTGACCGGGCGGCTGGTCTGCAATCTCCTGAATCATCTGGAGGTCGATGTGCTGGTCTACGATCCTTTTCTCGATCCGAGCGACGCGGCGGAATATGGCGTCAAGCTCGTCTCGTTGGAGGAGGTCTTTGCCCGGAGCGACGTGATCAGCTGCCACACCCCGCTTTTGCCGGAGACGCACGGACTGCTGCGGGGAGAACATTTCCGCCGCATGAAGCCCGGCGCTACGTTTATCAACACGGCCCGCGGCAAGCTGGTGAACGAGCCGGAAATGATCGAGGTGCTGCAGGCACGTCCAGACTTGTTTGCGATGCTGGATGTGACGGACGAAGAGCCTCCGGTCCCGAATTCCCCGCTCTATACGATGGACAACGTGGTGTTGACGCCACACATCGCCGGGAGCTTGGGGCGCGAGTGCCGCCGGATGGGCGGGATGGTCGTAGAAGACCTGAAGCGCTATTTTGCGGGTGAAGAGCTGGTTGGCGAACTGCGTTCACCGCAGTTGCGACACATGGCCTGAGCCTGTGATCTCAGGGAAGTATTGTCATAGCGAGAGGCGCCTTCGAGGGAGGGCGCCTCTTCGGCTGGAAACAGATAGCTTACGCCGAGCAGCGTTTACGGGCATAGGGCAGGGAGGCGCCGTCGACCCAGGAGCCTTTGACCAGGATCTCGCGGTAAAGCTCCTTCGGGCCACGATCGTTGTCGTGGATCAACGTTAACAGTTGGAGAACCGCAACGCGGCCGATTTCGCGCGGGTTCTGGTTGATCCCGGCATCTGCATGGCCATCCAGCACGCTGGTCACCGCCACGGGAATATCTGCAGGTACCCGGCAGCCCAGTTCGCTGAGCAGTTGGGGCACTTCGGCCGAACTGCTGAAAATCGAGTCCGGCTGGTTTTCGTCCAGCCAACGCTTCAGCGCCTGCTTGTTCTGTTCGAGCTTGCCGTCCTCGAGGTAAAGGATTGGCAAGCGTTCGTCAGGCGGCACTTCGAGTTGGGCCTTGATATAGCCGGCGTCGAAAAGCCAGTAGTCGTTCGCCGTCATCGCAAAGCCGATGCGTCGGTAGCCGCGTTTGCGCATTTCGCGAAAGCCGAGCATGCCGTTGAAGAGCTGGTCGGACGACACGGTGTGGCCTACGGGGGTTTGCAGGGAGTGCCCGAACTTGATGATGGAAAACTCGTTCCAGTCAAAACCATCCATGTTCCGAGCCTCCCGGTGTGGCGGCAGGAGCACGCCGTCGATGCCGCGGGCTTTGAGGATGGATTGCAGCCGCTGCGGGCGCATCCCGTTGCCGCAGGAAAACTCGTAAAGGCGAAAGCCGAATTTTTCGGCGGCTTCGGCCGCACCCTGGTAATACTGATCGAACTCGTCGAGATGCCGCAGCATGGCTGGATCGGTCCAGAAATTGAGCCAGGCGATCGCGCCGTGCTGGGCACGCACTTGCGTCGTGTGGCGCATTTGAGCCAGGGCGCTGGCGGCCGAGCTGGGTCGGTAGCCCATGGAGGCCGCCACCTTCTGAATTTCTACCTGCCGGTAATGAGGAATCTTGGGATCGCCGCGCAGGGCGAGGGATACGGTGGCCTGAGTTAGTCCTAACGCCTTTGCGACGTCACGTTGGGTAACCGGGCGAGTAGCAGTTTCCATGTGAACAAGGGATACGCCTGTCCGTGATACAGGCTGTGGAGGGGGAAGGGGCGGAGCGGAAAGCTGCAAAACAAGGTGCCGCCGAGGCAGATTTGTCGCAATCTCAAGCTCCGGTTATGCGGATAAACGACTGGCACCGTCGACGCAAGGTAATCTGTCGATTCAGATCGGTTTGTAGCAGCGGTGAAGCCCGAACCGTGTTTTCCCGCTGCTCCCTCCGGTCGAAACCGGCTCGTCCTGAGCCTACTTGGCCCTAGCCTGTTCTGCCGGTAGCTCCAGCCCCCAAGACTACTTCGATATATGCGATACCTCCTTGCTTCTTTATGCTCGCTCGCGGCAGCCGTGGGCTTGCACGCAGACTATCCCCAGATCCTCGTCACGCCCGACGATCATGCCGCCATGGTGCAAAAGGTGGAAGACGCTCCCTGGGCCTCCGCTGCCTATGAAAAGCTGAAGGCCCGGGTGGATCATTACCTCGCGCAGACGCAGGACGATCCGGACTGGGCGGTCTCGCGCCTGGCCATGAACTGGGATACGCACTACGAGGTACCGGTTACGACCGGCAGCCGCTGGGCCGGGGGCCGGGGCCATGCGCCTGTGCCCACCCCGCGCTTTGCCGGCGCACGCGACTGGGAGACGGATTACCTGATGCCGGAGACCATCGAGGACTACAAACCCTACAACGATCAGGGCGGCAAGATCTGGCTCTACAACGAAAAGAAGGGCGAATACGAGTGGGTGGAGCCCCGCATTACGGGGCACATCATCGAGAAGATGAACCGCTCCCTGATGTCTCTCGCGGCTGACGCCGGCTTTGTCTATTGGATGACGGGCGAAGAGCGCTACGCGGCTTTTGCGAGCAAGATCCTGTGGGCCTATATGGAAGGCTTTTCCTACGTTGAGGATCCCGCGATCGAGCCCGAGGACAAAGGTTCGGCGGCGATCATCGGCACCACCAGCTTTGAGGTGATCCATGAAGACATCGTGACGCCCTTGAGCCTCGCCTACGACTTTTGCCACGATTACCTGCAGGCACAGGGCAAGGATGTGAGCCTCGTCGACCAGGGGCTGAAGCGCATGATCGATCGCGTGATCGAAGGGGGCAGCGCCGAAGGCAACTGGAACCTCAACCAGTCGCGCATCATCGCCTATGGTGGTCTGGCGCTCGGCCCCAACGAGGCTTATGCCGACGGCAAGGGCCGGCCCTACTATGTGGACGTGGTGTTGGACGGCGACCTGCCACATCAGCGGGGCATCGTGAGGGTGGTGCAGGACGCGATCGACGAGCAGACCGCGCTCTGGCCGGAAGCCCCTGGCTACGGCTTCGGCACGGCCCGGGACATTCTGCTGATCGCGACGCTGATGGGCACCGATCCCGAGGGGCAGAAGGTGCTGCAGTCCCCCCTGCTCAAGCGCGCAGTGCCGGCACAGACGCAGCTCATTTACCCCAACGGGTGGTCTACCGCGTTGGGGGACACCTACCACACGCGCCTGAACGCCGAAGCCGCCGAATTGATGATCTCCGCTGCACGCAGCCAGGGAGATGCGGGGCTCGAGCGCCAGTTGTCGGGCCTGCTGAAGCGTGAGATCGCCGACGGGCAGTATGACCGCAACGCCCAGTCTGGGCTGGTCTCGTTGACCAAGTTCGTGGACCGCATCGCGGACGTGCCGCCCTTGGTCTCGCCGGAACGCACGAGTTGGGGCAAGCCGCTCAACATTCTCATCCAGCGTAATTTCGGACCGGATAAAGATGCCGCTATCGCAGGTGCGTTGTACGGGACCGATGGCGGCCACGTGCATGCCAATGGGCTGGCAATGGAGTTATATGGGGCGGGGTACGTCCTGGGCCCCGACCTGGGGCGGGGCAGCAGCTACTGGCAGCCCGACCAGGCGCAATACTACTCTCAGCCGCCCTCTCACAACACTGTCATCGTTAACGGCGTCTCGAACTACCCGGCGCATGGCGAGGGACACATCCCGATGGAAGTTGTGGCGGTGGAGCCCGCGGTCGGCGCCGAACCCCTGAGCGAACGTTTTGGCTTTGCGGAAGCGAGCTTTGCCTACCCCGACCCGGAGGCAAAACAGCAGCGCACGTTGGCATTGGTTCGGGTGGATGATGACGCGGCGTTCTTCGTCGATATCTTCCGCTCGTCGGTCGAGGCCAAGGGCGACGCATTCCACGACTATCTCTACCACGCCATCGGCCAGCAGGCCGCGTTTTGGGATGCCGAAGGCCAGGCCCTGCCGTTGAAGCCTTCGAACGATCTCACCTCCGCGCAAGGCTTGCTGGACGGTTACGACTATCTGGAGAACGAGCGTTCGGCGACGACAGCCGGGGCTATGCACGCGCGGTTTACGCTGGATCCGGAAGACGGCACGCCTGCTCGCGCGATGGATCTCTGGATGCCGGGCCAGTCAGCGCGCACGTTCTATTCCGTAGATGGCCCGGGTTGCCGTGCCTTGCGGGGAGTCCTGCCCGACAAGTTCATGGAATTGCCGATGCCGACCCTCGTCGTCCGACACGAGGGGGATGCCTGGGAAAAGCCCTTTGTCGGGATCTACGAGCCCCATTTCGCTCCGGTCGATGCGACGATCCACGCGGTGCAACCGGCCAAGGTGAAGAGCCGTCAGCGTGGGGCGGTGGCCTATTGGATCGAGGGGGAATCCGTGCGCGGGCCCTATCGCGTGCTGGTGATGCAGAATGATGCCGCAGACGCGATCAGCAAGGTGGGAGACGTGACCCTGCACGGGAGCCTTGCCCTGGTGTTATACCGCGATGGCGAGATCGTGGAAGCTTATCTGGGGCACGGGGAACGGCTCGAGACTTCCGCCGGAACCGTCGAGGCCAAGGGCGCGAGTCCTGCTTCGGCCACGCTCTCGGTGGCACCTTTCGACGGCATCTTTGCACGCTAAGGCTTGAGGCGATGAGCGATATTCTGGCAGATCACCGTTTCGGTGACACCGTTGCACGCTATCGGCACGACCCCGAGAACGGTCGGGTGGGGCTCGAATTGTTGCCTCAAAGCAGGCTGGCCGAGGCGGTCACGCGCCGTGAAACCCTGCGCGGCCTGCCTTTTATCGACGCCATGCCGGGAGATGATCCTTGGCCGGCGTCCAGCCTCGACTCGCTCGTGCAGGTCAAGCTGGCAGGCGAGGGCTACACCGAGGGTTTTGCGCAAGGGCATACCATGCGACAGTCGCCTTCGACCTTCGCTTTTCGCTACGTGGGCCAGACAGTGGCGGACGAGACCGTGGAAACGGTGCTGCGGCGCGAAGACGGCTGCGAGCTGCGCCATCGCCTGATTTATGCGCCACGGTCCGGCACCTTCCGCATCGAAAGTCGTTTCCACAACGGCAGTAGCCACGCGGTGACGCTCGAGATGCTGAGCAGTTTTTCTTTGGGCAACATCACCCCTTTTGCAGTGGACGATGCTCCCGGCCGACTGCGGGCTCACCGTTTCCGGTCGGTCTGGAGTGCGGAAGGGCGGTTGGAGTCCCGCAGCCTGGAGGAGCTGCACCTCGAGCGCTCCTGGAGTGGCGCGGGCGCTTTTAGCGAACGCTTTGGGCAGGTTGGCTCCATGCCGGTGCGGCGCTGGTTTCCGTTTCTGGCGCTCGAAGACACGCAGACGGGCGTCTGCTGGGGGGCACAACTGGCGTGGGCCGGGTCCTGGCAGATGGAGATCTTTCGACAAAACGACGACGTGGCCATGTCCGGCGGTTTGGCGGATCGCGAATTCGGGCATTGGATGAAGACGCTGCCGCCGGGGGAAACGCTGGAGGCGCCGCCGGCGACGTTGGCCTGCGTGAGCGGTGGCCTGGGAGATCTCTGCGATCGTCTCGTCTCGGCGCAAGCAGCCGCGCTGGCCACGCAACCGGAGGTCGAACGCGATTTGCCGATCGTCTTCAACGAGTGGTGCACGACCTGGGGCGAGCCTCAGCATGAGCGCCTGCTCGCGATTGCGGAGCGCCTGGCCATGACGCCCACGCGCTATCTGGTGATCGATGCGGGCTGGTACAAGCTCGATGGCGGCAGCTGGAGCACCGGCCACGGTGACTGGCAGCCCAACGCGCGACTTTTCCCCACTGGCATCGAAGGGACTGCGGCCGCCATTCGCGCGCGCGGCCTGATCCCGGGACTCTGGTTTGAAATGGAGACGGTCGGGGAGACCTCGGAGGCCTACCACCGGCAGACGGACCTGCTGCTGCACCGCGATGGTGTGCCGGTGACGGTGCGTGGTCGGCGGTTCTGGGACCTCACCAACCCGGCGGCGGTGGACTACCTGACGACGCACGTGATCGACCTGCTTGAGCGCGGTGGTTTCGGCTACCTGAAGGTGGACTACAACGAGACGATCGGTCTCGGCTCGACCCACCCTGATTCCCTTGGGGAGGGGCTGCGGCAGCACATCGAAGGGGTCCATCGCTTTTTCGAGCGCATTCGGGCGCGTTTACCCGATCTGGTGATCGAGAACTGTTCCTCCGGCGGGCACCGACTGGAGCCGTCGATGATCGGGCGCACGGCCATGTCTTCCTTTTCCGACGCGCACGAGTTGGTGGAGATCCCCTTGATTGCGGCCAATCTGCATGCGCTGATGTTGCCGCGGCAGTCGCAGATATGGGCTGTGCTGCACGCGGCCGATAGCCAGCGTCGGCTGGTCTACAGCCTCGCCGCCACCTTCTTGGGCAGAATGTGTCTCTCCGGCGAAATCGACCGACTGGACGATGCGCAATGGAGGACGGTGCTCGCGGCCCAGGCGCTCTACGGCGAAGCGGCTCCGGTGATTCGCGCCGGCAAAAGCGTGCGGTATGGCCAGTGGGGATCGAGCTGGCGCTACCCTACCGGCTGGCAAGCCGTCGTGCGCCACGGGGAGGATAACTGCGTGTTGTTGGTGCTCCACGCTTTCGCGAATGCGCCGGACCAAGTGGAGATTCCCCTGCCCGAAGGGACATGGACCGTTTTGCGCATCTTCGGCGAAGAGGTGTCGGATTGGCGGCTCCGTGCCGAAGGGATCCAGGTGACGGTACCCGGTGATTTCTCGGCGGTGGTGCTGTTGCTGGAGCCTCATCACGGTTAAGGCCGCCGGAGCACGGTCCTTTCTTCGCTGATTATGCGTATAAATGGCGAAGATTTGGTTCCTTTCGGTGCGAAGGTGATAGCCTTTCGCTCAAGCAGCCTCCTTCCGCTGCTTCCCGCCGCCCTGGTAAGAGGGAGGGACGGGAAACCCTTCGCTAACAAAGCTATAGAATCACTTCCAGCACTACTTCTGTTATGAAAATCTTTACCAAACAATGGACGTTTGCGGGCTTCGCCGCCCTTGCTTTGTCACTTCTGCTCCCGACCGTTGCTCAGGCACAGGATGATGCCGCCAGTGAACAACCTGCGGCCGATGAAGCGGCTACCATGTGGGGCCCCTACGAAGTCAACGCCGGCGGGTATGCCGATACGGGGGAATTTCTGGGCCTGCTCTGGGTGGGCGATTCTCCGTGGGTCTACGCCTACGCGTTTGAAGCCTGGTTCTACATCGATCCCGCCACGATTGGCACTCAAGGCACCGGCGCCTGGGGTTATCGCGCAGACTGATTTTTGGCCGGCTACGTAGCCGGCACTTTGGGTTCTATCACCATAATGTAAATAGGGGATTCTGATCGGGTCCGCCGGCACCTGGGGAGGGGTCGGCGGACGCCCATTGGGGATTCCCTCTCTCAGGCACGGGCCGTCGACAATTTTCCGCAACCAGATGGATCAAACCCCGCGTTTCCTTGGCTTTTGGGCCGTCAACGAACCTCTCGACCTCGAACGCCACCGGGCGCAAATAGACCAGTTTCGCGACGCTGGATTGGACGGCGTGGTATTCCACCCGCGCAACTATCCTGATGAACCGGAATATCTGGGGGCGGTTTTCATGCAGACGTTGTCGCGGCTCATCCTGCATACACGCGATCAAGGCCTCGCCTTCTGGTTGTACGATGAGAATGGGTGGCCCAGCGGTACGGCCGGAGGAGAGACGCTCAGACAGCGGCCAGAACTTGCGCAACAATGGCTTGGCTGCTTTCGAGAGCCCAAGGGCGACCTCTTGCTGCAATATGGCGAGGGTGAGGAGCGCCGCTACCTGTGCGTCCAGACAGGGGAGGGCGTGGACTACCTCCATCCCGAGCTTGCGCCCACGTTTTTGCGGTTAACGTATGAACGGTATCGGGATGGTCTGGATCCCGAAGCGTTTGCGCATGTCGAAGCCTTTTTCTCCGACGAACCCGAGTTTGGCCTGGGGCACGCCTACGATGCCTTGCCGCCAGATGGTGCGTTGCCCTGGACGGCTGATTTGCCTCAGCTGTTCGCTGCGCGCTACGGTGTGCCTTTGCTGCCGCTGCTTCCCTCGATTTTCGGGTCTGGAGCGGAAACGGGGACGGGGCGGGTTCGCTTTTGGGAGTTATTGGGCGATTGTTTCAGTGAGAGGTTCTTGAAACCGATGCGTGATTGGTGTCGCGCGCACGGCAAGCTCTTTACCGCCCATGTGAAGGGGGAAGAGCACCCGCTGTTTCAAGTCCCCATGGTGGGGTCTTGCAGCCGTGTCTATCAAGAGGTGGACCTTCCGGCCATTGACGCGCTGGAGCGTTTCCCCACGGGAGATTTTTTCCCGCGTCAGTTGTCTTCCAGCGCGCGCCAGTTCGGCAACGGACGGTGTATGGCGGAGGCCTTCGGCGGCGCGGGGTGGGGGGCCGGACCGGAAGATCTCGAGCGTTTTCTCCTGTGGCTAGGCCGCCACGGGGTGACCGACTTTGTGATGCACCTCGCCCATGCTCAGCTGAACGGGCAATCGTTGCGGGACTGGCCGCCCTCGCACCCCTTTCATCTGTCGTGGTCGCGAGCCTATGGAGCGGTGCTGGACAAGGTGCGGCATCAGCTGGGCCACGAAGGCCGGCCGGAGGCCGATACGCTGGTCGTCTCTCCGCATCGGGCAATCATGAGCAGCTACCAGCCACACGAGTTGTTGCAGACCAACGTACACAATGCGGCCTCATATCCAGACAGCACGGCAGCCCGGATCAATCGCACCTTCCTGCAGCTGGTCGACGCTTTGCAGCTGAATGCGGTTTCCTACGATGTAACGGATGAGGCGACTCTGGAACGCTATGGCGAGGTGCAGGAAGACCACGTGCAGCTCGGGCAGCAGCGCTACCGGCGGATCGTACTCGCGCCGCGTCACCAGGTGAAGCCGGCGTTGCTGGCCACCCTGCCGGATACCCTCCTCACGGCCCCGGATGCGTGGTTGCAGCACCCTTGGCAGGATACCGCTGTAGTGCATTCGCGACCGGTGCGGGAAAATGTTTTTTCCATCGAATGGAAACTCAAACCGGTGACGCGTAACGCGTGCCTGATCGACGGGAAAACCAGCGAGGACGGTCGTTTTCGTTGTGCGTTTTATGTCGAACCGGAGGCCGTGGGAGCGCCCTTGCTCCTGCTGCTTTCGGACTTGCCCAAGGAGATTCGCCTCAACGGCCACACGCTCTCGGACCCGGCGGAGAGGGCGCTGTTCGAGTTCCCTCTCGCGGGCAAGCTATGCGCCGGGTGCAACGAGGTTCAGGCCCAGTTTGCCACCTGTATCCAACCCCTCGCCTGGGTCCTGGGGCCCTTTCTGGTGCAGAGCGATGGTCCTTTCGAATCGTTGGAGCGGGGGATGCGCCGGACGAGCGGCCCCTTCCGGCTGGCGGAGTACCAGCATGCTTTGCTGGCGCCGGGTGAATTGGTGGTTACGGGCCTGCCCTTTATCTTCGAGCCGGTCGTCGCACAGGCGAAGATCAACTTCGTCTATCCGCTCTCGAGCCTGCGCTTCCAGGGGGCGGAGGGCGCGGCGCTGGCCATCTCCGTCGACGGTCATGAACCGCAGTGGCTTTGGGGGCCGGACTGGACGCTGGAGCGACCGATAGCCCCAGGGCCCCACGAAATCCTGGCCCAGCTGGTGCCGAGCTCTTACAACTTTTACGGACCGCACCACTACGTGCATGGTGACCACCACGTTATCAGTCCGGCCCAGTTCTCCGGGAGGCGCAACTTCGCCGACCCCCTGGGGACGCCGGAGAACACGCTAGACGGATATTGGCGCTTCTGCCCGTTGCGTTTTCCGCATTCGGTGGTGGCGATTTCGGCCGAAGCCCGGAATTTAATATCATGAAGCTTCTGTTCCTCAGCGATCATCACTACGAGACTTTTGGCGGCCGGATCCTGGCAGACAAACTCGGCCAGCGCTTCGATCTGACCTACTGGGAAGACGACTATGGCCCGCGCCTAAACGAGGTGGATCTGAACGTGTTCGACCTGCTGGTCACGTGTGCGATCGGCGATACGCCCGGTGCGCCACATGCGCCCCCCGAGGCGGAAGCCCCGGTCCGTGGCTGGCTTGCCAAAGGCGTGCCGGTCATGCTCATCCACGGGGGCAGTGCGACGTTTTGGCAGTGGGATTGGTGGCGCGAACTGGTGGCCTTGCGCTGGGTACGGGGCAATGATCCCGACGGCGTCGCGCCTTCGACGCACCCCATCGTGCCGTTCCAGCTGGAGCGCACCAAGGCCCGCCACCCGCTGGTGGACCAACTGGAGCCGCTGGCTTTGCCGCAGGATGAGCTCTATATCCAGCTGGAGGAGACGCGCCCGCTGCAACGCCTGCTAGAGACTTCCTATGAGGGGAAAAGCTATCCCATGGCTTATGTGAGCGTGAATCAGTGGGGTGGCCCTGTGCTGGGATATCTGCCGGGGCACGACCCCGCGGTCGTAGCGCTGGAACAGAATATGGCCAACGTCGAGCGCATGTTGGCGTTTCTGGGCGCCTGAGGCCGGCTCGTCTGCGAGCCTGCGGCGTTGTTCCGTAGTCCGGCGTGGGCTCATCACAAATACGCCGTATAGCCCGCGTTTCGCATCTGCAAAAAAAGGCTCCCACCGTGGTGGGAGCCTCGTTTGGTGGCACTGGGAGCCGAAGTCTTACTCTGAGCGCTGGATCCAGATCCAGGCCCCGCCGGTGTTGTCGGCCTCGCCATCGACCCAGAGCCACTTGTTCAGCAGAGGCGTCCAGACCCAGGGGGCTGGCTCGATGTAGAGCCAGCCGAGCCAGCTACCGGTTTCCGCCCACATGTTGTCGTCCACCGGATAACCGCGCCAGGTGGAGGGCATCAGCAGGTCGCCGATCTCGAATTGAGCATGGACCTGCTCGGCGGAGAGGGCGTGGTCGTAGACGGAGACTTCATCCAGCTCTCCGTCGAGATACTGACTGTAGCTGCCCTCGTTGTTTTGGGCCGCAAACGTCAGCCCGTAGCTATTGCTGCCCAGTGAGCCGAAACGCGAGGCGACTGCACTGTCCTGCTGCCCGTTGAAGAACAGCTGCATTTCGCCCGCATCGGCGTCGTAGACCGCCGCGACGTGAGTCCACAGATTATCCGGCAGCACGTAGGTTGATTCGACTTCGACATCGCCGCCGTCTCCCCCAAGCACGGCAAACCGCAACGTGTTGGTCGCCATGTTGCGCAACACGCGGTAGGCGTCCGAGCCCTTGTCCAGAACGCCCTGATAGCCGGTCGTCCCGGTGGCGACCGCTCGAGGCTTGATCCAAAAGGAGAGGGAGAAGCTGTCCGTGAAGTTCAGCAGGCTGGAGGCGTCGCTTTGGGCCCACGAACCGCCAGTGAAACCGATCCCGGTCTGCAAGACGCCGCCGGTCGAGAGGTTCGGCCCGCTGACGAAGTTGACGCGCACGCCGCCGATGGCCGCATTGGCGGAGCGTCCACCCGTTTCATTGAAGGGCCAGTAGACCACCGGGCGGTCTCCCGCGATGACGTTGTAGAAGTCATCGCTCGTGGGCGTCCAGGTCGTGGCGCTGATCTCGGTGCTTGCTTCGCTTTCGTTGGTGCCGTCGGAGGCCGTCACGACATAGTAATAGGTCGCGTCGTTGCCCAGGCCGGCGTCGACGAAAGACGCGTCGGTCAGGCCGCTGGCGATCGTTTCATATGGGCCACCCTGGGTGGTGGATCGCTTGACCGAATAGCTGATGGCATTGGGGATGGCAGACCAGGACAGGCTGACGGTCCCATTGTAACTCGCTTCCGCGGCCACGTTGACCGGAGCGCCGAAGAGCCCGCCCAACTGGATGCTGGAGAGGTTCACGAGGTCGGATTCGCCCGTCACCTCGATACGCATGACCTGGGCCCCGCCTTCGAGCGGAACCGAGTCGATCACCGTGGCGAGGGTGAAGGTGTCGGCGGCACCGGTGCTCGGCAGCGCGATTTCTTCGGTCGGTTGCCCATCGAAGGAAAAGCGGATCTTGCCCCCCTCGGCCGCGGCCGCGTAGCGGACCATGACCAGGTAGTCTCCCGGCTGGGGCACGTCGATCGTGTAGGTCAGCCATTCGCCATGGGCGAGGTCCGTCAGATAGTAGCCTTCCAGAGAGTCTTCGGCGATGTCGACGGACCCTTCGCGATACGCGCCGCCGGAGTTGCCGTCGGTCGTGTCGAAGTAGGTGTGGCCGTTGCCGTCGCCCGCGAAGTAGTCGTAATTGGCTGCCGCGATCGGGACGATGGCGGAGTGCAGCTTGTAGACGGGCATGCCCGCATCGAAGCCGACGATCGGATCGCCCGCCGCCGTGGCTGGACGGTGGAAGGTGAGGCCTCCCCAGCCGGGCTGGTCGAGGCGGTAGCCGCTGTCTTCATAGCCGAAGTTGGTCTGGTAGTATTCGTGCGCGCGCTCCGTCCACTTGTAGTCCTCATCTGGCAGGCCCAGGCGCACTTTGTAGTGTGCGAGGGGTAGTTCCCAGGTCGGGTCGAGAGAGCCGCGGGTGACGGTGTTGGTGTCGCTCGAGAGATAGGGGTTGATGGCAAGGCTCTTCCAGCGGCCGGAGCGACTCATCAATTCAATGAACTGACCATTTTCCACCGTCGGCTCCCAAGGCTCCGGTTGGTCGGAATAGCTCTGGAGGTAGGAGATGTTGTAGCGGGCGGCGTATTCGAGGCCCTTGAGGATGCGCTGGTCGAGGTAGCCGAAGACATCGTCCCCCTGGCCCCAGGCAATCTGGGCGATTTCAGCCGTCGTGCTCACGCCGAGCAGCACGTGCGCCTGGTCGCGGCTGGCCTCCTGGCTTTGCCCGTTTTCGCGGATATACCACTGGATCTGGTCGTCGTAACCGTAGTCTTCGATCTCCGATTGCATGCCCTGATAGTCGAACTGCAGTTGCTGCTCGAACGAGCTGTCGTTGGGCGTGCTGCTCGCAATGGCCGGGCCCGAGGCATAGGGCAGGTCGTCCGCACGGTGCGGTTGACCCGTGATGTAGTTCAGCGCGCGGTCGTAGATGATTTCGTTGTCGAGAAAGATCCCGATTGCCATGACCGTTTTCCAGGCTAGCAGACCCTGATTGCCGAAGCGGGCGGGGTCTCCCATGTAGGTGCGCCAGTAGAAGGTCACGTTCGGGCCGTCGGGTGACAGCGAATTGACGCCCGCGGGCACAGTCGAGGTGGAGTAGCCCGGGTAAACGAGCATGTCCTCGAAGGCCTGGATGTCTGCATCGGCCCAGCCGTCGTAGGTGTAGCGGATGATCTCGGCCGCATAGATCAGCGGAGCGCCGAAAAGGCCGGCGGAGAGAGGCTCGGTGCCGCCGCCGTAGAAATTATTGAGCGAACTCCAGGCATTGAGGATTTCGACGGCTTTCTGCGCGTGGCGCTCGTCGCCGGTGATGTACCACATCAGGGCATTCAAATAGGCGGCGCGGGCGTCCTCCCGATACTCGGAGCATTGGTGGCATGGATTTTCCCGCGCGAGGGTGTCGTCGTTCGGGTTCTTCTGCACCACATAGTCGTATTGGGCCAGCGGATCGGCCTGCATTTGCACGAACGAGCTGTACCAGGGGTCTTTGCCGGCGCTGACCATGGCCCGCATGCGGTCCAGATCGGCCCGCGTGTGCAAGACGCCGGGGTGGGCGAACTTGCCGACCTTGACCGAGAGGTTCGCGGTGGCGGTCCATTCGCCGTCGCTGATCGTGTATTCGACCGTAGCGGTGCCCACGAAGTCCGACGGTGCGGTATAGAGGAGGCGGTCGCCGTCGATAACGATCGAGCCCTGGCTGGGCGTTCCTACGCTGACGAGCGAGATCGGATCGCCATCTGGATCGCTGTCGTTGCGCAAGACCTCAACCGGGATCGAGCGTCCGACGCCTACCGCCGTCGTATCGTCGGTCGGAGTCGGGGCCTTGTTCGCCGGCGCTTCCCCCTCGGTGGCGGTGACTGTCAGCTGATGGTTTGCTTCGTCGAGGTCGAAGCTCCACTTGTAGAGCGGTGTGCCCTCGGCGAAACGCAGTCCGTTATCCGTGACGGTGACACCCTCGTCCCAGGTCATGACTGTCCAGGTGCCCGTCAGCTCTTCATCGGCGAAGCCAACGTCGAGTAAGGCCCCGTCGGCGAATACGATTTCGCCCAGGAAGGTGGCGTCCGACCCCGCGTTTTCGTTGTCGATATGGATGGGCGTGATGCCGCCCTCGTCGAAGCGCAGTTTCAGCACGCTGCCGGAGGCCTGGTTCCAACGGCCCGGCAGGCTCGCCTGGGCGCCGATGCCGATCTCCGAGATGCCAGAGCCGATGACCGCAAAGGTGCCGTGTCCGCCGTTGAGGCCGACGTTGACGCCTGCCCGGGTGAGCAGGGTGCCGCCGGTCAGGTTGACTTCCCCGGTGCCTTTGTCGCCGATCAGGATACTGTAGCCGTTGTATTCGCGGCCGGAGATCAAGGTGCCTCCGCTGAGGTTGATCACGCCGATGGAGCCAGTATCGAGTCCAACTTGCAGGCGGTTACCGCTCATGGTGGCGGTGCCGCCGCTGATGTTCAGCAGACCATTGCCGCCGCTGGAGCCGACGCGGTCGGGATTGTTGCCGTCAGCCAGCAGAGTGCCGCCGGTCATTTCGAGTTCGCCGGTGCTGCCGTCGCCGATTTTCAAGGTCAGCGGGGCGGCGGTGGTGTCGGCATTGACAATGGCGCGGGAGGGGCCGGAGAGGTTGACGACTGCATTGGCGCCGGCGGGGCTGGCGTCCCAATTCCCGGCCGTTTGCCAGAGATTGTCGCCCGCTCCGTTGGTCCAGTTTTGGGCCTGGGCACTCACCGCAAGTAACACCAGCACAGCCGGAGTCGTAGCAGCAAACGCCCACGACCTTTTCTTAAGGAGTAGTGGGATCATGAGAAGGTAGCTTGATGGGGCTAGTTGATTGACCCCTTGTGCATACCAGTGCGCGTCCACTGCCGGCGAAAGGTCAGCCGGTTATGCGCATGAACTGCAGCGACGTGGCCGACGCCGAGGCGGGAACGCATGGATGCGCAGGGTCTCCTCCAGCCCCCGCATGGGAGGTGCCGAGACTCCAGCGCGATGCATCACCGCCATACCCAGTTCCTGCCCGGCCAGACGTGGACGGACACCCACGGGCAGCCCATCCACGCTCATGGCGGGGGCGTGCTCTACCACGAGGGCACCTACTGGTGGTTTGGCGAACACAAGGTGGCTGGTCCCGATGGCAACCGGGCCATGGTAGGGGTGCACGTCTATGCGTCGGAGGATTTGCTGAACTGGCGCGACGCCGGGATCGCGCTCTCAGTCGATGAGCGCCCGGACAGCGAGATTGAAAAAGGCTGCATCATCGAACGCCCCAAAGTGCTCTACAACGCGCGCACGCACCGGTTTGTCATGTGGTTTCATCTGGAGCCCAAGTCGGCCGGGATGAGCTATGACGGCGCGCGCAGCGGTGTGGCGGTAGCCGAGCGCCCCGAAGGCCCCTACCGGTTTCTGCACAGCTTGCGCCCCAACGCCGGCATGTGGCCGGAAAATGTGCAGGAAGCGGATAAAGCCCCGCTTTCGGCTCCGGAGCAGGTAGAGCTTGCGCGCCTGGAGCTGGGGGGTGCTCCGGTGCCCTGGTATCCGCGCAACCGCGTTTATCGTCGCGACCTCGTCTCTGGCCAGATGGCGCGCGACATGACGCTCTTTCTGGATGTGGATGGGCGCGCCTACCATCTATACGCGTCGGAAAACAACGGCACGCTGCATGTCTCGTTGCTGGATGCGACGTTTACGCGACCGGCGGGTCGTTACGTCCGCGTGTTTCCGGGGCGCTTTCATGAAGCCCCGGCGCTGATGCGGTGGAATGATCGCTACTGGCTCTTCAGCTCGGACTGTACGGGGTGGGCACCCAACACCGCTCGCCTGAGCTCCGCCCCGCAGCTGTGGGGCCCTTGGACGGAACACGGCAACCCTTGTCTGGGCACGGGCGCGCAAATCGCCAACAGCTTCGCCTCTCAACCCACGTTCGTGCTCCCGGTTCAGGGGAGGGGAGATGCCTTTGTCTACATGGCAGACCGCTGGTGCCCGCAAAATCCCATCGACGGCCGGTATGTCTGGTTGCCGGTCCGGTTTCGCCACGGTCTGCCGATTCTGGAGTGGTGCGACGCCTGGAGCCTCGACGTCTTCGCTTCCGCTGGTGCGGTTGTGGATGAATAGGGGAGACTGCCGTTGGCTGAGACTTGGGTGAGGACTAATGCACAACGCGGTTCGCCGCTCAATTGTTCACCCTAGGGGGGCATCCCTTGAACAAGGGATTCTCAAGTGAGCTTCCAAAGCCTATGATGGGAACCGAAACGCAGCTGCTGAAGTCGTTGCTACCCCCTCAAGATCCGGCTTGTCGGGCTGCGTTGTTCGTCAGGCACCCCACCTTCACACCCTCCTTGGACTATGCAGTTTTTATCTCCTCGCAGGTATGCGCGTGCGTACCCCTGTCTCGCCGTAACGCTGTTGGCCACAGTTGCCACCTTGCCTTGTCTCGAAGCGCAGCGTCAGATGGAAAACCTGGGCCGCGGCGTTGTGGCCGTTCGTAATCCGGACGACAGTGTCTTCGTCAGCTGGCGTTTGCTCGGCTATGAGCCCCAGGATCTGCCCTTCAATCTCTACCGTGCCTCGAACGGCGGCGCGGCTCAGAAGCTGAACGATGAGCCGCTCGCTGCCGGCACCAATTTCACCGATACGACAGCAGACCCGACGGTCGAAAACGCCTACTTCGTCCGGCCGGTGATCGACGGGATGGAGCTGCCGGCGAGCGCGGACTATACCTTGCCGGCCAACGCCACGGCTCGGCCTTACCTGAGCATGCCGCTGGAGCCGACGCCGTGGGACACTTACGTGCACATGGTCTGGGTCGGTGACTTGAACGGCGATGGTGAATACGACTACGTGGTCAATCGCATCCCTTCCGTGACCGGGCAGCCGCGACTGCTGGATGCCTACCTGAGCGACGGCACTTTTCTCTGGCGGATGAATTTCGGCCCCAATTCGGTTGACCCCGACAACATCGAACCGCCGCCTGCCACCATCAACGCCGGCCACAACGATGGCGTGACGGTCTACGACCTCGACGGCGACGGCACTTCCGAGGTCGTCGTCATCACCGCCAACGGTGTGACCTATGGGGACGGCGAGACCTTTTCCTACGGGGACGACATTACCCAGTTCGTCTCGGTGCTGGATGGCATGACGGGCGCGGTGGAAGCCCGGGATCAGGTGCCGACCGACTACATCGAAGACGGTCCGGTGGCGGGTCACTTCGGCGTCGCCTATCTGGATGGCGAGCACCCGAGCTTCGTCTTCAAGGCCAAGAACCGGATCGGCAGCGGCGCGTTCAACGTGATGGTCACGACCTGGGACTTTGACGGCACCGACCTGACCCAGCGCTGGAAGTTCGCGCCCGGCAGCGAGGTCGACTACCCCAACTTTCACCAGATTCGCATCGTCGATGTCGACCGCGACGGGCGGGACGAGATCTGCGATGGCGGCTATGTCCTGGATGACGACGGCACCGTGCTCTACAACCTGAAGTCGGCCGGCGTGGTGCATGGCGACCGTTTCCACATCGGCGATCTGGACCCCACCCGGCCGGGGCTGGAGGGCTTTGGCATCCAGCAAAACAATGGCAGCGGCCTGCTTTATTATATCTACGATGCGGCTACGGGTGAGATGATCCACCAGCACTTCGGCGGGATCGAAGACACCGGGCGCGGCACGGCCGCCGATATCGATGCGGCCTACCTGGGCTACGAATATTGGTCTTTCCACGGGATCCACGAGATCCAGACCGGCAGTGTCATCTCGCCCGACCCGCGCCGCCCGTGGCCCAATTTCCGTATCTGGTGGGATGGTGACGTGATGAGCGAAAACCTCAATCGCGAGATCGTCGAAAAGTGGAACCCCGCGACGCAGGAGACGGACCGTCTGCTTACGGCGAGCGAAGATGGGGCGGTCGATGCGTGGCGCGATGCCGCCCAGTTCTATGGGGATATTCTGGGGGATTGGCGCGAAGAGGTCATCTACGAAAACGCCGACCGCTCGGAGTTGATGATCTATACCACGCCGACGCCCAGCGACGTGCGCCTCTACACGCTGCCACACAACCCGGAATACCGCGCGTGCTTTACGGTTAAAGGCTACCTGCAGTCCAACATGATCGACTACTACCTGGGGGACGGCATGACCGCGCCGCCAGCGCCCGACATCGTGCCCGTGCTGGCCGCCGACGCCGATACGCCAGCGATCACCTCGTTTACGGATGACGCGGGCCATTCCGATCGCGACCATCTGACCAACGACGCCACGCCGATGGTGAGTGGCCTCGCACCGGCGGGTTCTACCGTGGTCGTATCGCGAGCCGGCTTGGGAGACGATGGCACGGCGGTAGCCGACAGCTCCGGCCATTGGTCGTATGCCTACACGAATCCGCTCGCGGATGGTGAATACCACTTGCTGGCGCGGCTCGATGACGGGCAGGACCGCTACTCGTCGCCCTTTGCGATCGAGATCGAAACGGTCGCACCCGACCAGCCCGCCGTGGAGGCGATTGCCGCTTCCGCCGTCGACAGCTTTACCGTCATCGGGCAGGCCGAGCCCAACGCACGGGTCGAGGTCCAGATCTCCGGCCTCGGCGTGATCGGTAGTGCCATGGCCGATGAAACCGGCAACTGGACGCTCGAATACACCGGCACGGCGCTGACCGGCAATTATACCGTGTCGGCCGTGGCCGAAGACGTCGCGGGCAACCTGAGCGACGCCGCCGAAAAGGCCGTCGACTTTACGATGGCCCTGCCGACCTTTGCGGGCATTGAAGAGGATACGGGCACTGACGCCAGCGACGGGATCACCACCGACGGCACGCTGACTTTCAGCGGCACGGCCGAGCCCAACGCGGAAGTCGCTATTGTGCAGATCGGCGCGGGCCGCGTCGGCACGGTGACGGCGGACGGTTCAGGCGCCTGGACGTTTGACTACTCCGGCCAGGAACTCGAGGCGGGCTCTTACGCCTTTACGGCCGTGAACAGCGGCGGCGTCGGCTCGCAGCTTTTTCAAGTGACGGTCGACCAGAGCGTGCCCTCGGTCGCTTCGATTGAGTTGATCTCGCCCGAAGAGGACACTTCGAGCGCGACGGCGGCGATCTTCCGCGTCACCTTCTCCGAAGCCGTCTCTGGCGTCGATGCCGCCGATTTCGGCCTCATGCTGGGTGATACGCTCAACGGCAACATTGCGGCAGTGGATGCAGTCGATGGCCGCACCTACGATGTGACGGTCGACCCGTTGTCCGGGGCCGGCAGCCTGCAACTGGCGGTCAACGCCACGGGCACCGGTATCGCCGACCTCGCGGGCAACGCACTGAGCGAAGGCTTCTCCGATGGCGCCGTCTTTAACCGGGTGTTGCTCGGCGACGGCGTATGGACCCGCAATTCGACGGACGGCAACTGGAGCGACAACAGCAATTGGGAGGGTGACATCGTGGCCGACGGCGTCGATCACACGGCCGACTTCAGCACGCTGGACATCGCCGACGACATCACCGTGGTGCTGGATGCCTCCCGTTCGATCGGCCACCTGGTCTTTGGCGATCAGGATGCCGAGTCGGCGGCTGGCTGGCAGCTCGATGCCGACGGCGGCAGCGAGTTGACCCTGCTCGGCGATCTGGACCGCACCAGCATCACCGTCGATTCGCTGGCAGAAGGACGCACGGCCACCATCAATGCGCCGCTGGCCGGCAACCAGGGCTTTGCCAAGCGCGGCTCCGGCAAGCTGATCCTGACCGCCGAAAGCTCCATCTCCGGCACCATTGCGGTGGACGAGGGCGAGCTGGAAGTCGCTTCTACGGCGAGCCTGCACCCGGGTGAAATCCAGGCCAACGGTGGCCACATCTTCCGCATCGCAGGCGGCGAGGTCGTGTCGAGTGGCACGGCCGAGATCAACGACGCCGGTCGGCTGATCATCGACGGAGGGCTCGCGAGCTTTGACCGGATTTACGGCAGCAACAACAGCGGCAACCGCGTGCACCTCAACGGCGGCATGCTGATCGCCGACACCGTGGAGTTTCGCCGCAGCACGGCCAGCGGGTTGGATTACGATACCGGCCTCGTTGTCAGGGGCGGTGAAGCGCAGATTGGCGACATCATCATGGGCACCGCCAACTCGAACGGCATGATGTCGGTCGAAGGCGGCGTGGTCAGCGTCTCCGGTCCGATCACCCTTGGTTGGCAGAGCACGGGTGGCCGTGGGGGGCACCTGCGCGTCACCGGTGGCGCCTTCTATTCCACGGACCTCGTCGACGGTCTCGTGCTGGTGCGTGCACTCAATAATGCTGCCAGCGCCAACTTCCTCGGCGGCGTGAGCATGATCAACAAGATCAGCCTCGGCTACGACGCGACGCTGTTGGAGGGCACGGCTACGGTAACCGTCGATGGCGGCACGCTCTACATCGGCCCGGGTGGTATCGTGAAGAATGCCGGTGGCGATTTCGAGGCGAGCGTCTCCTTCGACCGCGGCACGGTGGGCGCCTGGACGAGCTGGTACACCACCTTCCCGATCCAGCTCGGCGGGGACGACAACATCACCCTTCAGGCGGCCAACTCCATGGGCGTCGCGCAAGACATCGTGCTCAGCGGCCAACTGTCCGGCACGGGCGGCTTGACCAAGACGGGGGCCGGGCGCCTCTTCCTGGGAGGCCAGAACACCTTCACCGGTGCGGTGGTCGTGCAAGGCGGCGAACTGGTGGCCAACGGCCAGATTGCGTCCGGCTCGGGTGTGACGGTGGCCGACGGCGGTCGCCTGAGCGGTGCCGGTTCGATCCAACGGACCGTGGCGCTGCAATCGGGCGGCGTACTGGCCCCGGGCGCGGCGACTCCGGGAGCGACCCTGGGCGTCGACGGCCTGGAATGGCAAAGCGGCGGAGTGCTGGAGCTCGGTCAGGACCACCTCAGCATCAACGGGGCGCTGACCAAGACCGGCGAGGGCACCTATGTGGTGCGCATCGACGGTGACAGCGCGCTGCAGCCAGGGCACAGCTACACCCTCGTCAGCTTCGACTCGACTGATTTCACGGTGGGAGACTTCACCCTGCAGTCGGCCAATTCGGGCTTCGACGGCGTGCTCGCGCTCGATGGCGACAGCCTCGTGCTGACCGTCAACGCGATGCCCACCTCGTATGCCCGCTACGCCGCAGCCACGTTCCCGGCGGGAGCGGCCCATACCGGCCCGAATGACGACTACAACGGCGACGGCATCAGCAACTTCATGGCCTTCGCCTTCGCGGTCGATCCGATTACGGGGGCCGGGCGCGAGCATCTGCCCCAAGTCACGAGTGTGTCGTCTGAGGATGGTGCGATGGCACTGGAAATCGTCTACACCCGGCCTCAAGACGTGGCGGTGGACTACCGCTACCAAGGCTCCACCAACATGACGTCCTGGAGCGATCTGGCCGTGGACGGGGAACCCGATGGGGTCTCGATCACCGACGTGGCCGACAATGGTGACGGCACCGAACAGGTCACCGCCCAGATCACTCACGCCGACGAAACAACCTATTTCGCGCGCGTTCTCGCAGAGTAGGAATCCTCTGTGCGCACGGAACAAACCTAGAGACCAGTCATGCGTATGGGAGGGCTCCCCGAGAGGGGAGTCTTCCCTTGCTGTACGGCCCGGTGAACCTCCCTTACTATTGATCACAAACATGTTGCACGAAACCTTGCTGCGGCGCTGTCTGCTCGCGCTGTGTTTAATCACGTTGAGCTGGGCCTCGCCGCTGGCCGCCCACCAACCGCTGGAGATGACCTTGGAAGGGCAGGCCAGCGACCGTATGGTCCAGTTTCAGGTGACGCTGGGCGTGGACGCGGCCCGGACGCTGCTCGAGGCGACGGGCTATTCCGAGCAGGAGGTTTCGGAAGCCACTCGCGAGATCAGCCCGGATTATACGGTGGAACACGGCCCGGGCTTGGCGACGCACCTGCTCCAGTTGCGCTGTAATGGTGAGACCGTCGCTCCCAGCCGCTTGATCAGCAAATCCGGCGGGCTCGAGATCTACTTCATGCTGGAGTATCCCTGTGAGAACCCGCAGAACCTGGCGGGCTATGTGAGCTTGTACGAAGCGATACCTGGCCTGCGACAGGGCGTGATGACCTTCTACGGCGGTCCGGATGACATCCTGCGCGCGAGTGTCGTTTCCGCGCAAAAACCGGATTTTACCGTCTCACTGCCGCCGCACGTGGCGGGCACCGCCGTGCCCGCAGCGGAAGACTCGGTTGCGTCCGACACGGGTCCTCCGGCGGCACCGGCGGAATCCGGGCCAAGCAATCGCTTTGCGTTTGGGGAATTTTTCGTGCTGGGCATCGAGCACATCCTGATCGGCATCGACCACCTGTTGTTTCTGGCCGCGTTGCTGCTCGGGGTGCGCAACCTCAAGAGCATGCTCGTGATCATCTCCTGCTTCACGGTGGCGCACTCGATCACGCTGGCACTGGCGGCGCTGAACCTCGTCAACATCCCCTCCACGGTCGTCGAGCCCCTTATCGCGGCCTCGATCATCTTCGTGGGCGTCGACACGCTGGTGCGCAAGGAGCACCCGCAAGATCGCATGTGGCTCGCGGCGGCCTTCGGGCTCATCCACGGCTTCGGCTTTGCCTCGGTGCTGCGTGAAATCGGCTTGGGCAACAGCCCGGAAGTGCTCGTGTCCTGCCTGCTGGCGTTCAACCTCGGGGTGGAGGCAGGGCAGGTGATGGTGGCTGCGCTGGTGCTGCCCATCCTGATGTGGGCGCGGCGTCAGGAACTCTGGACCCGCCGCGGGATCCCGGCAGTCACCTGTATTATCATCGCGGTCAGCTCCTATTGGGTCGTGGAGCGGCTTGCCTAGCGCTCGCGGCGGGAAAACCAGCGGCGGCGCTGAGGTCGGGTCTGCGGGACGACGTCCTCGCTCGTCTCCATGATGGCGCTGGGCACGACCGGTTGGCCCATGTAGTAGCGTGCGACCGCTTCCGATCGTGAGTGGGCGTCGAGCTTGGCGTAGACGTTCTTGAGGTGGCTGTTCACGGTCAGGAGGCTGATGTGCAAAGCCTCCGCGATCTGCTTGTCGGCAAGGCCCAGCGCGACCTGCTCCAGCACCTGCTGTTCGCGTTTGGTGAGCCTGGCCTGGGGGCGAGGTGCCGATGCGTTCTGGCGTTGCAGGTCATCGATCATGCTGCGTGCGACGCGGCCACTGAGTGCGGACTCGCCCTTGGGCGCGCTGCGCAGGGCGTTCAGGATTTCCTCCGGCGGAGCGTCCTTGAGCAGATACCCGACCGCACCGGCACTGAGCGCATTGAAAACGTAGTCGATGTCCTGCGAGACGGTGAGCATGACGAAGTGCGTTTGCGGCAGCTGGGGCTTGACCTGGCTGACGATTTCGATGCCGGAGCCATCCGGCAGCTGGATGTCCATCAGCACTACGTCGGGCTCGAGCGAGGGCAGGGTGGCGGTGGCGCTGGCCGCATTACGGCAGCAGGCGACGATCGCGAGGTCTTCGGTTTCCTGGATGATCTGGCGAAGCTCTTCGCAGATCTCCGCGTTGTCTTCGACGATGGCGATGGAAAGCGGCATGGGAAGGGGAGAGGTTAGGGGATCGGGAGTGAAATGGTGACGGTGGTGCCTTCGCCCGGAGTGGACGCCACGTGCAGCTCGCCTTTGATCTCGCGCAGGCGCGTCTGCATGTTGCGCAAGCCGTTGCCGTCGAGGGCCGTGCGCGCGGGATCGAAGCCGTGGCCGTTGTCGCGGATCGTGCAGCGAAAACACCGCTGGTCGCAGGCAAAGTCGACCTGCACTTGCGAGGCCTCCGCATGTTTCAGCACATTGGTCAGGGCCTCCTTGGCGACGAAAAAGACGTGGTGCTGGGCATCCGGGGAAATGGGGTGCGCGGGAACGCCTTCCGGGTCGTCCGTCTCGCAGTGGATTTGGGTGTTCTTGAACAACTCGCTTGCGTAGCGGCGGAGAAATTCGGCCAGGTTTTGCAGCGAGCTTTCCCGCGGCGTCATCAGCCAGACGATGCCGTGCACATCGGAGTTAAGACGATGGGCGCGCTCCGCCAGCAATTGCAGGCCCTCTGGCAGGTCCTTGGGCGCAGCGCGAGGTAGACGCGCCGCCAGCAGCTGCAACGCGGTCAATCGGCCGCCCAGGTCGTCATGCAGGTCTCGGGCGATGCGGGCACGTTCCTGCTCCAGCGCCTGATCACGTTCGAGGCGTTGCAAGCGCTGCCGCAGGTGGTGCTGGGACCATTTGCGCACGATCAGCACCAGCAGCAGCCCGGCGAGCAAGGCGGCACCGATCCGAAACCACGCCGTCTGCCACCAGGCGGGCGGTACCCGGAAGACGAGCGTGGCGGGGGTGGGCGTCCAGCTGTTGGGCCCGTTGGCCGCGGTGATCAGCAGTCGGTAGGTCCCCGGCGCCAGGCCCGAGTAGCTGATGGTGCGGGCATTGTCGGTATCGTTCCAGTCCGGGTCCGCGCCCTCCAGCCGGTGGCGGATCAGGAGGTTGCGCGGATCGGTGAAACAGGGCACCGCAAAGTCGATCTCGATGCGATGTGGGCCGGGCGGCAAGCGCAGTTCCGGCCCGCCGACCGTTTTCGGCTCCCCATCGATGCGGACCGCATCGAAATAGACGTGCGGCGGCGCTTGTTCGGCGGGCACGGCGTTGGTGTCGATGGCGATCACGCCATCGGAGCTGACAAACCACAGGCGGCTGTCGGCACCCGTCTGGGTGGCGGGGAAATAGTTGTTGAGAAACGAGAGCCCCGTCAGCCCTTGATCCTTGCCGTAGCGATGGCTGACAAATGTCTCCTGCCGGCCTTCCGCGACGTCCAGTAGGGCAGCCTTGCGCGCGTAGTAGAGCCCGCTCCGGGAAGCAAACCAGAGGTTGCCGTGCGGGTCTTCGGACAACTGCGAAATCAGGTTGTCCGCCAGTCCCTGCGTTTCGGTCAACCGGACGAATTGTTCCCCTTGCCGGACCAGCAAACCGTCGACGGTAGCGATCCACAGGCGACCCTCCGCATCGGTATGCAAGCTGTGGATCGGAAAGCCCACGTTTTGGGCCTTAAGCTGCCCGTCGCGATAGCGGAACAAGTCGCCGTGGTAGGTGCCGAGCCAGATCTCGCCTTCGGCCCCTTCGGCGATGGAGCGGATCGACTGGCTGGTGTCGCGGTCACCTGAAGGCAGCACGTGCATCTCGCCGCGCCGGAAATAGCCGAACGCTCCGGCGAAGGAGGCGAACCAGACGTCTCCGTTGCGCGCCGTGTAGAGCAGGTTGACGTCCTGCGCGGGGCGGGGTAGGCGTTCCCCCTGCTCATAGGGCGGCGCGAACCGGTAGAGGCCCGAGCGCCCACCCGCCCACAAGTTGCCCTGGTGGTCGAGGCAAAGGGTGCTCAGCGCGGGCGTTTTGCCTGCCACTTTCAGATCGAGCGGCACCGCCGCATCGCCCTGGATCCGCGCGATACCTCCGCCCTGGTTGGCCAGCCAGAGGGCCCCGTCGGACGCGCAAAAGACGGCATTGCAGACGTCTTCCTGCAACCCGCTGGAGGTGTCGAAACGTTGGAAGGTCTTTTCGCGCAGCTGCCCCAGGCCGTTGCCATCGGAGGCAATCCAGATGCTGCCCTCCCGGTCTTCCATCACGTAGTTGATCACCGGAAAGGGGATGCGCATCTGCTGCAGGCCCGTCTGTTCCGACCAGCGAAAAAGCCCAAGCCGCCCCGCCGCGATCCAGGCTTCCCCGCGGGCGTTGACGTCGATCCGGCGCAGCTCGGCGCTGGCCTGCCGCCATGGCACGTCTCGCGCCAAGGTAGAGATCTCGCCCTCGCGCAGCCGTAGCAGGGCCTCCTGGGTGCAGATCCATATGCCGCCGCCAGGATCGTTGGTGATCGACTGCGGCTCCGCGAGGCCCAGCGAAGAGGGGTGCAGCGCCCCGTCATGATACGTGCCGAAAAAGCCGCTGGCGCAAACCCAGAGCGTGCCCGCGGCATCCACCGCGAAGGTCGCCCGCTGGTTGTTGCGGGCGTGCAGGCCTTCGTCCGGGCCAAACCACTGAGTCGTTTCGGGGGTCCAGCGCAAGAGTCGACCATCGGGGAAGCTGGCCCACCAGGCACCGTCCGGGGCATGGTAGAGCTCCTTCACCTGTCGCGATCCCAAGACGTCGGCCAGCGGGTGGCGCCCTACCTTGCCGTCCCGGAAAGACAGGATGCGCCCGCTGGTGGGCTCGAACAGCAAGCCCGCTTCCGGATCGGCAGCCAGAGCGCGGATGTTGTAGCCGCGGGGCCGTTCCTGGGCGGAGAGCTGCAGACTCTTGAACGTGACGCCGTCGAAGCGGACAAGCCCGCCCAGGCTCGCCATCCACAAAAACCCGCGCGTATCCTGCACGATGGTCGTCAGCGAGTTGTGCGGCAACCCGTCCTCGGTCGTCCAGGTGCGCATATAATAGTCTCGCGAGGGCGGCACGCTTTCGCCTCCTGCAAGGCTTTGGAACATACACAGCGAGCAGGCTAACAGGAAAAACCACGCACGGGGGAGTGCGGGGCGATGGCGATGGGCGGCGCGCACGTCGAGACGAAGGGGGAGTCTACGCAATAAGGAGAATTTGCCGGTCCTTCGAGGCTGCCACTTCACCGCTGCTGGCACAAAACTGCCGCTTGCTGACTGTAAGACTCTTCTGCCTGATTTCAGGGATACCGGATGGCTTCGCCCCCGTGCTATCTTGAGGTTCATCTATCAGCCCCATTCCCCCTCGAGATATGCCCATTCCTTTCCCCCTACGTGCGCTCTTTTATTCGCTGTGCAGCCTGTTGCTCTTCGTCGGCCTGACGACGCAGGGTTTCGCCGACCACCCGGAGCGGCTCAACCTGAACTTCAACGCGGGCTGGCGTCTGGGGGTGGGCGAACACCCCGGCGCCGAGCAGCCGGATTTCGACGACGCGGGCTTTGAACCGGTCACGCTGCCCCGGGCCTGGAACGAAGACGACGCTTTCCGCCTGTCCATCCACGATCACCGCACCGGGATCGCCTGGTACCGCAAGCACTTCAAGCTGCCGCAGCGCGAGGAGCCGGGCCGGGTCTACATCGAGTTCGAAGGTGCGCGGCAACTGGCGGAGGTGTGGGTCAACGGTCAGCGCGTCGGCTCCCACGAAAACGGCGTCATGGCCTTCGGTTTCGACCTGACGGACTACGTCAAACCGTGGCCGGAAGAGAACGTCATTGCCGTGCGCACGGACAACGCGTGGAACTATCGCGAACAGCTTTCGGGCCAGACCTTTCAGTGGGCGGACCGCAACTTCAATGCGAACTACGGCGGGCTGGTGAAGAACGTGCGCCTGCACCTTACCGGCATCCTGCACCAGACGCTGCCCCTCTACTCCAGCCTGGGGCATACCGGTGTCTACGTTTACCCGACGGATATCGATCTCGAGGGTAAGCGGGCCGTGATTCACGTGGAGTCCGAGGTCGTCTACGCACCGCGCGCGGATCAGGAATTTACGTTCGAGGTCGAGATCCGGGATCGCGAAGGCAAGCTGGTCTCGAGCTTCTCCGGCGGCACCTTCACCGCCCCGGGGCGCGGGCGCGTCGTGGCCAAGGCCGAGGCGGAGGTCGACGACCTCGAGTTTTGGAGCTGGGGCTACGGCTACCTGTATGAGGTCACGACGCTGCTGAAGGTCGACGGCCAGGTCGTCGACCGTGTCCGCACCACGACGGGTTTCCGCAAGACCGCATTCGAGCACGGGGTGGTGAAGCTCAACGATCGCGTGTTGCAGATCAAGGGTTATGCCCAGCGCACGTCCAACGAGTGGCCCGCTGTAGGCCTCTCGGTGCCACCGTGGCTCAGCGACTACTCCAACGCCCTGATGGTCGAGAGCGGAGCCAACATGGTGCGTTGGATGCACGTGACGCCGTGGAAGCAGGATGTCGAGTCCTGCGACCGGGTCGGCCTCATGCAGACGATGCCCGCCGGCGACTCCGAGCGTGACGCCACCGGGCGGAAGTGGGTCCAGCGCCTCGAGTTGATGCGCGACGCGATCATCTACAACCGCAACAATCCGAGCATCGTCGCCTACGAGGCGGGCAACAACGGCATCAGCGAGGCCCACATGGCCGAGATGAAGGCCATCCGCGACCGATTCGACCCTCACGGTGGGCGTGCGATCGGCAGCCGCGACATGTTGGGCTCCGAGGAGGCGGAATACGGCGGCGAAATGCTCTACATCAACAAGAGCGCGAGCCAGCCCTATTGGCAGACGGAGTATTCGCGCGACGAGGGGCTGCGCAAATACTGGGACGAATATTCACCGCCTTACCACGAGGAAGGGGAGGGGCCGCTTTATCGCGGTCACCCGGCTCCGGCTTACAATCACAATCAGGACCAGCACGCGATCGAAGACGTGGTGCGTTGGTACGACTACTGGCGCGAGCGCCCCGGCACGGGTGAGCGCGTCAATGCCGGCGGCCTCAACATCATCTTTTCCGACACCAACACGCATTATCGCGGGGCCGAGAACTACCGCCGCAGCGGTGAAGTCGATCCCATGCGCATCCCCAAAGACGGCTTTTTCGCCCACCAGGTGATGTGGAACGGTTGGGTCGATCCGGCCCAACCGCAGGCGCACATCCTCGGTCACTGGAACTATGCGCCAGATGTGATCAAAGACATTTACGTCGTCTCGAACACCGATTCGGTCGAGCTCCGCGTCAATGGCCGCTCGCTGGGGCAGGGCAAACGCAGCCACCACTTCCTCTTCACCTTCAAGAACGTGGCCTGGGAGCCGGGTGTGATCGAAGCCATCGGCCGCAACGAACAGGGTGAGGCGGTCTGCACGGCCCGCCATGAAACGGCGGGTGCTCCAGTCGCGCTCAAGCTCCAGATCATGGATCATCCTGCCGGTTTGCACGCTAACGGGGCCGATCTGCTGCTGGCTCAGGTCGAAGTGGTCGACGCCCAGGGCCGCCGTTGCCCGACGGCGCTGAACAAGGTCGACTTTTCCCTCGAAGGCCCCGCCGAGTGGCGCGGCGGCATCGCGCAGGGGCCGGACAACTACATTCTGTCCCAGACCCTGCCGGTCGAGGGCGGGGTCAACCGTGTGCTCGTGCGCACCACGACCGAGAGCGGCCGCATCACCCTGCGCGCCCGTGCCGAAGGCCTGGAGTCGGCCGAGGCCTCGATCCGTTCGGAACCGGTCGAAGTCGTGGACGGCTGGAGCTACCGCCACCCCGACGCGGGCCTGACGGGCGACCTGCAAAAAGGCCCAACGCCCGCCACTTCGTCCGTCACGCCCACCCGTCGGGCCGTGGCCGTTGCACAGGCTTCGAGTGCCCAGGGCAACGATCCGCAGCGAGCATTGGACGACAACGAGGCCACTGCCTGGACCGGCCCGGGGCCGATCACCTTCCAGCTCGAGCGCCCGGCGGCGCTGCACGAGATCACGGTCAAGACCGGCGGCTTCCGCGCTCGCAGCTATCCCATCCGCGTCTCCGTCGACGGCCAGGAGGTCTACCTGGGCGCCACTCCGCGCAGCCTCGGCTATGTGACCCTGCCGCTGAAGCAAGTGCGCGGTCGCGAAGTCGAGATCGAGCTGCTGGCGGGCAGTGAAGCGCGCGACGCCTTCGGCGACATCACCGAGCTGGTCGATCAAGGCAACGCCACCACCGGGGAGGAAAACGTTGGTGAACGCGAGCTCTCCCTGATCGAAATCGAATTTTACGAGCCGATCGACGCCACTGCTTCCACGCAGTAGCAAGCGCTGCCCGCTTCCAGACCGCCTTATCGTTTCAGCCTCCTCCCTCCGCCGGGAAGGAGGCTTTTTTTGTCTCGGGGCGGCACGTCGCCCTCCCCGCGAGGGCGCGGATTGACGTTTTCAGGTGGAACGGATTGAATGGTGGGAGTGATGTGGAAGCTCATGCGTATGCGGTCGAGGCTGACCGGGTTGGTGTGCTTGCTCGGGGTGTGCAGCCAGTTGGGTTGTGCGCCCAACAGTGAAGCTGCCAGCAACCGTCCACCAGTGGAAATGTCTCGGACGGTGGGGCCTGAAGGCGGCACGCTCACGCTGGGAGAGGCGCGGGTGACGATCCCGCCGGATGCGCTGGCTGCGGCGACCACGGTCCGGTTGGCCCGGGTGACGGAACCCCGGGTGCGGGTGACGCGCGGTGTCTGGGCCGGGTGGTGCTGTGAACTCGAGGCTGTCGGAGTCGAACAGTTTTCTGCGCCGGTGGCGCTATCCTTGGCGGTGCCGCCGGGGGTTGAGGTGCCGGTGGGCTATCGGGTGGATGCGCACGGTGAACTGCACGACCTGACTCTGGTCTCGCGCGATCCGGAGACGGGCGAGGCGTTGTTTCATACTTTTGTGCCCGGTCGGTTCACCTGGGTGGATGCGACGCCGCGTTGAGCGGGCGCAAAAAAGCCCCGGTCGTGAGGGACCGAGGCTGGGAAAAGCCGGTGGGGGCGGGGCGCTCTATTCGGCGGACTGCCAGGCGTCCTTGCGGGCCTTGGCGGCCGGATCGACCACTTCGAGGAACTGCGGGTGGGCGATTGCGGTCGCGCTCTGCGGGGCCGTCGCATCGCTGGTAGCGGCGTTCGGGCTGGTGGCCTGGACAGGTGTAAAGCTGCCGATTGTCACCCAGTCGCTGCCCGTGCTGCCCGGTGCATCATTGCTGGAGCTGTCGACCGTCAGGGTGCCGCTATAGTTGTAGGTCTCGACCCGGTCGGAGCCTTCGTAGAGGTTGACGGTCACACGGTAGGGGGCGGAGAGGCCCGTGTCGTGCGCGGAATAGTAGTGCAGGCGCACGTTATAGGGCTCACCCCAGCGCACGGTGTCGGTCGTTGCGAGTGTCCAGTGTTCCGGGCCGTAGCCGTCGGTATCGTCGAAATCGAGTTCGCCGCCGTCAGCGGTGGTTTTGTCGCTGTACCACGAGGTGTCGCCCGTGGGGTCGGTCACGTAGAGGTCCACATCTGTCTGGTCGGTCGTCCAGGTGAGGGTGACGAGGATGACGGATTCGAGCGTGTCCAGGTTCAGCTCAAAGGGCGCGATCTGGGTGTTCGGGCGCTCCAGCAGGTTGCCGTTGCTATCCTTGGCCTCGGTCTTGAAGGTCAGCTCATTGAGCCCTTCGACCAGGTTCACCGCCACGGTAAAGTCGCCGTTCTGGTCGACACCGGTGCTGTAGGCCACAGTGCCGTTGAGCATGACGGTGAGCTTCTCGATCAGGGCCTGCCCGCTCTGGATGTTGCCCGTGAGCGTTATGTTGCGGTCGGTCACGGTATCGCCGTCGGTGTAATTGATGATGGCGACCTGGGCGAGGCCGCTGCCGCTGAAGTTGTCTTCCGCGTCCTGATAGATGTTCTGGAACGACTCGTAGGTAAAGGAGCCTGAGCCGATGTGGCCGGTCGTGGTGTAACTCTGGTAATTCGTCAGCACGTGGGTGCTGTCGTTATACGTGATGAAGTTGGCCGCGCCCGGCACGTTGGGGTCGTTGATGTAGACCTTGCCGTCGGCGTCGAAGTCGTAGGCCAGGACGGCGTGGGCGGCGCCGGGACGGGCAAGATAGAGGATGGTCGGCGCGTCGGTGTTGGCGATGACGTTGGTGATGGTCGCGTAGAGCTGTTGGTCGGACAACGCGGCGGTCTGCTGCACGCGCGGCACATAGCTGCTCCACTTTTGGGTGAGGGCGGTGTGGGCGCGAGTGGCGATGATGTTTTGCCCGCGCACGCTCTGGTTGCCGTCACCGCTGTAGGTGCCCATGTAGCTATGGTAGAGGTCGCCATGGTCGTGGCGGTAATACCACTGCGCAAAGGCGGCCATGCCAAAGCATTCGCCGCCCGGATTGTACGACGAGCCCGTGTTCACGACCTGAAAGCCGTTGACGCCCGGCTGGTAGTCCTGGCCGAAAATGAGGTCGTAGAGGGAGACGAGGAAGTCGGTGAAGACGGAGGCGTGGAAGGTCTCGTAGGTCAGCGTGCCATTGGCCTCGTCCACATCCACTACCTGGCAGGCCTGCAGCAGGCCGCCTTCGTCCACGTAGTAGGGCACGGCGATGATGTCCTGCTCGGCATTGAAGGGGATCGTGACCGCGAGCGGCTCCTCGAAGTGGGTCAGGCCGTCGGCGTCGATCGAGATGATGCGGCCCGAGGCCGTGCCCACGTTGGGGCGGATGTCGGCGTCGATGTAGCCCAGCGTGATGGTGCGCTCATCCGGCAGCGCGCCGGCCGGCACATCGAGGGTCACCCCGGCCAGTTCGCCTGTGTCGATGGTCAGGCTGCCGCCTTGGGGCCCCATGGTGCTGGAGTCAACTTCGACCGGGTCGGGCAGATCACTCACCTGCACGGCATCGCGGAAGAGCGTGGTCAACTCCTGCAGCCACGTCTCCTGGCGATAGCTCCAGAACCAGGCCTTTTGAAAATCGCCGGAGGTGTCGTGCAGCACCCAGTCGTTTTCGTTCCAGGACCAGATGACGGGGTAGGCACCGGATTCGGTCCAGAGCCAGCCGTATTCGGGGCGCCAGAACCACATGCCGTCAGCATCACCCTGGTAGTAGATCCAGCCCAGGTTATCCTGATAAATCCAGTTGTCATTGGCGGTATCGTCCCAGACCCAGCCGATCCAGCCGGTGGTAGACCAGCCGTTTTCGTCTTTGGGCAGATCCGAAAAGACATCGGCCTGCAGCTGAGTTACCGCGGAGGACAGCAGTGTTGCGCCGAGGAGCGCCAGAGATATACGAGTCGTTAACATAGCAGGATCATGATCCTACGGGTGGCCTCGAAGCTAGCAATGCTGGCGGCGTAAGGTTGATCCCCTTGAGGTGGTTAAAAATCCATAAAGGATTCGAGTTCAGTTAACAGGGGCGGTCTTGACTGATTGAGCAAGCTGCGAATCTTGAGGGGTTGTGCGAACGATTGAGGGTGCGCTGCAGCGCGGAATAGGATTTTGATGAACTAATATCTTCAGGCTTTGGCCGGGAGTAAATCAGGCTCAGTTGCAGGCCTAGTCCCTCAGGCTGTGACCGGGCCGAAGGAGCGGAGTTGCAGGCGGGGTTCGCCGGCGGCGCGGGATTGCTCGAGGTCGAGGTGGAAGACGAGAGACCAGTCGTTTTGCTCGTCGGCATCGACCAGGATGTGTTCGACGCGCAGGCCGGGCTCGAGCGGGTCTTCCTCGAAGTGCGTGTTGGCGTTGGCGCGCGCGGCCGGGTCGAGACGGATGGACGCGTGGTCGTCCCAATACGGGTCGACTGCCGCTTCCAGCTTCAGCCAATCCCACTCAAAGGGGCCGCGTCCGTCGTTCAACACGGAGTGGTCGGGCGTGGCCGGCGGGGGTGGGGCGGCGTCCTCTTCCGGGCGGCCGGCCAGCTTCGCGAGCTCGGCGGCAGCCTCTTGATAGAGCTCCGTGCTGAGGGGGCGCAGCAGGCGGTAGATGGCGCCGCGCGTCAGACGTTCGAGCGCCTTGCGGTCGCGCGTAATGTCGGCCGGACGCAGGCGCGCCAAGGGATCGGGAGCGGTTTCGGGGGCCTCGTAGCTCGGGTCCTTGAGGTGCTCCCATTCGTCGAGGATGCTCGAGTCGATGCCGCGCACGAGCTGCTCGAAATACAGGATCATTTCCTCCACTTCGTCGGTCCAGTGTTCTTCCGGCACCGTCTGGGTGAGCGTCTTGTAGAGGTTGGACAGGTGGCGCAGCAGCAGGCCTTCGCCGCGCTGAAGCTCGTATTCCTGAATGTAGTCGGTGAAGCTCATGTAGCGGTCGAACATCTCCAGCCCGATGCTCTTGGGACTGATGTTCGCTTCGCCGACCCACGGGTGTTGCGCGGCAAACTCGTTGAACAGATTGTAGATCCAGTCCCGGTAAGGCTTGGGGTGCTCGACGTCCTGCAGGCGGTCCATGCGCTCCTCGTAAGGCACGCCCTCGGCCTTCATCTCGGCCACCATGCGGTCCTTCACTTTCGAGATCTGGGCCTTGAGGATGATGCCCGGGTCTTCCAGCACACCCTCGACCAGCGCCAGCACGAGGCGCGGGTATTCCGGCTCGTTGCGGTCGAGGCGGCTGACCGTGTCTACGAGGAAGAGCGAGAGTTGCTGGTTGAGCGAAAAGTCGTCCTGCAGCGCCATGTTGACCCGCACGGGGCTGCCTTGGCGTTCCTCCTTGGGCAGCAACTCGATGATGCCGCGCTCGACCAGGGAACGAAAGAGCTGCAGGGCCCGTCGCCGGTGCTCGCGCTTGGCGGTGGGCGTTTCGTGGCTGTCGGCGATGATGCGCTTCATCGCGGCGCAGCCGTTGGTGGGGCGGCTGAGCACGTTGAGCAACATGCCGTGGTTGACCGTGAACGAGCTGGTGAGCGGTTCGGGTGCCGACTCGATCAGCTTGCGAAACGTGTTTTCGTCCCAGCCCACAGCGCCCTTGGGTGGCTGGGACTTGCGCAGTTTGTTGGCCTTCTTGGGGTTTTCCGCGATCTTCTTGTCGATCTTGCGGTTTTCGATCACGTGCTCCGGTGCCTGGGCGATCACGTAACCCTCGTCGTCAAAGCCTTTGCGTCCCGCGCGGCCGGAGATCTGGTGAAAGTCGCGCACCGGCAGCACGCGCACCTTGGATCCGTCGAACTTGGCCAGGCTGGTGAAGAGCACGGTGCGGATCGGCACGTTGACGCCTACGCCGAGCGTGTCCGTGCCGCAGATCACCTTCAGCTTGTTTTCCTGCGCCAGCTTTTCGACCAGGATGCGGTATTTGGGCAGCATGCCCGCGTGGTGCACGCCGATGCCAGAGCGCAGGAACTTCTTGATCTGCTTGCCGAAGGGGCTGTTGAAGCGCACGGCGGCCAGGGCCTCGCTCAGCGCCTCCTTTTCCTTGGGCGTGCAAAAGTTGATGCTCAGCAGCTTCTGCGCGGTCTCCGTCGCCGCGCGCTGGGTGAAGTGTACGAGGTAGGCCGGCAGCTTCTTGTCTTCCTGCAGCTGGGCGATGATCTCCTCGAGCCCTTCTTCGCTGAAGCTGAACTCCAGCGGCACGGGGCGCTCGGTGGAGGCGATCGGCACCGTTTCGACATCCGTCAGCCGGGTCAGGTCACGCTCGAACAGCTCGCTGTCGCCCATGGTGGCCGAGATGAGGAGAAAGCGAGACTGCGGCAGGGTGAGCAGGGGGATTTGCCACGCCACGCCACGCTCGCGGTCGCTGTAGTAGTGAAACTCGTCCATGATGACGTCGTCCACCCGTGCTTCCTCCCCGCCGTGCAGGGCGATATTGGCCAGAATCTCCGCCGTGCAGCAGATGATGGGCGCTCCGAGGTTGACCGATGCGTCTCCGGTAGACATGCCGACGTTTTCCGGCCCGAAGTCCTTGCACAGCGAGAGGAACTTCTCGTTGACGAGGGCCTTGATCGGGCAGGTGTAGTAAGAGCGCCGGCCCTGGCACACGGCCTTGAAGTGCATGGCGGCCGCCACCAGCGATTTCCCTGAGCCGGTCGGCGTCTTCAGGATGACGTTCTTCCCGTCGAAGATCTCCAGAATGGCCTCTTCCTGTGCCGGGTAGAGCTCGATGCCCTTGCTGGCCACGTATTCGAGAAAGCGCTCCAGCAGCGTATCCGGATCCACGCTACCCTCCACGGGCGCGAGCAACGGACGGGACGGCAAGGGGGCGGCTTCATTCTCGGCAGGCATCTTCAAACCTTGGCGCAACGGACAGCCTATGGTCAAACCTGTCTTGCGCGGGAAAGCCGGGGCTAGGCCAAGGAGTTTTTCTCAAGAGAGCATTCCTACGGGCGGTGGATGAACGAACGGCAGCGTAGCAGGTCGATTTATTACGTTTGTAAATCCAAAGAAAAAATCCGACTTGAAGCGTCAGGTCGCGGCCTTACTGCACTGGCAGGCCGGCGGCGTACTGGATACCGCCGAGCAGGTGCTGGAGAAAAAGCGGGTCGTGGTAGCTCGCACGATCTGACCATAAAAGAGCCCCGGAGCAAATGCTCCGAGGCCTCCAGTTTATATCCCCTAATCCGTGTTGGCGGATTTTCCTATACGGGTCTGTCTGTGAACCCGGCTCCAAAGGATTGAGGGGGAGCCGTGCGGGATTTACACGCCTCCCCCCGAAGCATTACACTAGAATTCGAAGGTGCTGGTGAGCGTCCAGGTCTCGTAGGGTGCGATCGCCCACTGCGCCACCGTGCCGTCCCACTGGGTGGAAATCGGGATGAGTTCCTCGTGCTGGCCGACGTTGCGCACGTTCAGCTGGATGTGCCAGTCGATGTTGTCCGTCAGCTTGCGGCGGTAGCCGATCCAGAGGTCGATGGCGTCCTCGGTCGGGCCGTAGTAGGGGTTGTCGAGGTCGAAGGAGAGGGTGACGCCGTCTTCACCGAGGATGGGTGGGTAGCCGATCACAACCTTGTCTTGCCAGCGGTAGCCGGCGCCGATGTTGACGCCGTCGAGCACGCCCTCGCGGAAGTCGTAGTTGGTCACCACGTTGAAGCGCCATTGGCGGAGGTCGGTCGCGTGTTGACCTTCCATCTGCTTCATCAGCACGTACTTCGAATAGAAGTTCGAGTTCCAGCTCACAAGACTGGTGGAGCTGATGCCCTCACCGCCCCATTGGCGCAGGTTACCCATGCCACCGGGTTCGTTTTCGTATTGGTTGGTCAGTTCGACGAAGTCCGAGAGCAGCTCACCGCCGATGTTGTAGCGGATGGCCTTGGTCTCGGAGGCGTTGAACGTGATGCGCCAGTTGTGGGTCGGATTGGCGGTGAACTCATACTCCCAGCCCTTGGACACCTGGTCCTCGGTCGCGGTGAAGTTGTTCACGGGCGTGCTCATGGTCGTGAGCTGCGTCTGGCTGAAGTCGTTGAAGCCCCACGCGTCGAGGATCTGCTGCACGATGGGCTCCTGGGTGTATTGGCGCCAGGAAGCGACTGCGGCGGCGGCTTCGGCATCGGCCTGCTCCTGGGTCTGGCCTTCGCGCGGGGCATATTGCCATTCCCACGAGCCGTCTTCCATGCCGGCGGAAGTCGGATCGCCGAGCACGCCCAAGTGGTATTCATAGGCGTCCGCGCGATCTTCGTTGCGCATGATGAAGTTACCCGTGCCGGTGAAGAACCAGGTGGGGAAGCCGACGCTGTTGGTGGCGTTCTCGACCGTGGTCTCGTAGTGGTTGATGCGGAAGTAGAACCGTCCGCCCTTGTCTGCCAGCACGATGCCGTAATCTTCGGTTTCGCCGGACGGCGCCGGCAGCGCATTACCGAGAATGTCATTGCGCGTGCCGGAGACCTGGAAGTTTTCCGAGCGGTTGTAGGTCAGGTTCACATCGAGGGGGAGGCGGTCGCCGGACAGGTTGTTCAGCTTGGCCACGATGCTCCAACTGGGTGAGTAGGCCTTGTAGACCGTCGCCTCCTTGTTCTGGACGGAGTAGATACGGTTGCCGTTTGCGTCCACGGCATCGAAGTCCGCCCGGTTGTCCACACGAGTGGCGTCCGTGCCGATGGTTTTCACCTCGTCGTGGCGGATGCCATACATGCCGACGATGGAGTCATTCCAGAAGTTGGCCTGCCAGACGGCCGCATAGGAGTCGACTTCGCGACGCTGCAGGTTGGCTGTGGTGGTCAGCGCATCCTGGTCGCCATCTTCCGCGCTGAGAATTTGGACCTGGCGGGTGCGCCAACCGACGTAGTTGTCCGGATTTTCGGACTGGGTGGAGAGGGCGCCGGTGAAGTGGTTGTAGTAGTCCGCATCATAGGCGACGGACGGATCGGCATTCCAGGTGGCGTCGAAGTAATACCAGTCTACCGTGCTGGGCACATTGATGTCGGTCGACGGGCGGGGGATGTTGATGCCCCGGTAGGTGCTGGCGCCGAGGAGGGAATCTCCGAGGTAAATCGTCGGGATGACGACGCGGTCGTTGCTGTCGATGTAGGTGGCACCCGTGCCGGTCGCGGTGAGGCGGCCGAACTCCTCCGTCGTGCCATAGCTCATGTAGTTGCGCGAATCGACGGTGCGCGTGTCCTGGCTCAGCAGGCCGCTGATCGTGTGCTTGCCGAGGATTTTCCACAGCAGGCCCTCGTGCTCTTCCTCGAAGTCATAGGAGCCGAAGGCGTTCAGGCGCCACGACTCGTTGGTCGTCTCGCTTTCACCGCCACCGGCGTTGCCGTAGATGTAGGGGCGTCCCAGGTTTTCGTTGGGGGTGCCGTCGAGGTTCGTCGTGTTGATGTCGACGGTGATGGCACCGGTGGCCGTCAGGCGGGTGGCACCGCTTGCGTAGTTCTGGTGGTCGAAGGCCGCTTCAAAGCCGACGCGCCCATCCAGGAAGGTCTGCGTCAGGCTGGCGTTGACGTTGTTGAAGTTTTGCCACTCCTGTTTGGTCTCACCGTCGATCAGATTGTTGTAGAAGTCGAAGATGCTCGGATCGGAGAGCGTCTGGGCCTTCCACAGCCCTTTGTCGGCGTAGGGGGCTTCCGCGCGCGTCGCCCAGTCAGTCGTGTTGGCGATCAGAACGCGGCGGGAGAAGGGCTGGGAAAGGGTGTTGTCGATCTCACCCGTGCTGCTGCGTCCGCCGATGGTCTTGAACTCGGGCATCGAAGCCTGGAAGGGATCGGCCTGCCCGTTGTTGTATTGCAGCCACACGCCGCCGTACATGCCCACGTCATTGAGCCAGGGCTCGTAGTTGGGGTTGGCGACGCCGCCTTCGCGCGTCTTGTTGAACTGCCCCATGTCCTCGGGATAGTAGGTCGACTCGTTGCCCTCGTCGTCGTAAGTATAGAAGTAGCCGCTGTAGCGGACGTCGGCTGGGTCGTAAACCTGTTGGTCCAGCTGATCCCACCAGCCCGTGATCTGGTCGAGCGGGGTAATGCTGCGCGGGTTGTTACTGCGGATCGTGCCCGTCTCGAAGTAGGATTTGAGCGTCGTCTTGCTGCCCTCTCCGCGGAAGAGCTTGGGCTCGTAGCGCACGGCGCCATACAGGCGCTTGTCGAGGTTGTAGGCCGGCTCCTGGCGATACTTCTCGTCGTCGCGCAACACGATGAATCGCACGGACAATTCGTCGTCGATGAGGTTGCGGTTGACGTCGAGCGACTGGCGATTCGTGCCGTAAGAGCCGTAGCGCAGCTCCACTTTGCCGAAGTCGTCGTGGACGGCGTTTTTCATCGTCGCGTTGATGATCCCGGCGGGGCTGCCGAGGCCGAACAGGATCGAGTTCGGCCCACGTTGAACGTCGATGCGGTCGACGTTGTAGCTGTCCCACGGAATGCTGGTCGAGAAGAAGTTGCGCGTATTGTCGGCCGAGGTCAGGCCGCGCACGCGGGTGTTGGAATTGGGGTTGGTGAGGCGATAGGCTTCACCCTCAACTTGACCGCCGGAGTAGGCGGTGAAGTTACCGTTAGGCCCCGCAACTTCCGTATTGGTGGTGTAGGTGAGCAGGCTCTTGTTATCGGTCGCGCCCGTATCTTGCATGAACTCCGGCGTGATGACCGAGATGGCGGAACCGACGTCTTGCAGCTTGGTGTTGATGCGCGAGCCAGCCAAGGTTTGGGTCGCGGAATAACCGGTGGAGGAGGCCGCTTCTACTTCAAAGGGCGAGAGCGTGAAGACCTCGTCTGGATCGACCTCGTCGCTGGTCGTCGCGGACTGGCCGAATAGCGTCGCGGACAGTAATATCGTACTCGCAAGTACGTAATGCTTGGGGAACTTTTTGGTTAGCATCACAGTCTTTTGTGAGGTTGGTTTTTTGGAGTAGGTGTAGCTATCTAAGCACCTTATTGTTGGCACTAGTGCGCTTGGCCTGCCGAGGGGGAGGGCGGCAGGTAGGTAGAGACAAGCAGCGAGTGCGCAACAACGATTTAGCAATGAAACCAAGTGCCGGATGTGGCAAGGGTCCGGTGGTCAGTACTTTAGTATGACTTAAGTCTAGGTTGACGGTCGGAGAGCGCTTAATCGTAACGCGTGGATGTTCGTGGGGAGCAGGCGTTCGTTGTGCGCTTCTTTTGGAGTCGATAAATCCGACGCTATAACTTAGGTTATAGAGAACACTCGACCAATGACGGCTTGCGCTCCCGAGGGTGGAGGAGCGTAAATCCATCATCACGTCGCGGTGAATTCACTCCCAACCCGCAGTCTTTCCCCGGGCTGCCCAGCCGGTTACCCCATGACGATCCCCAACCCCCTGCGCTTCGCTTCCTGCCTGCTGTTTGCCGGCCTGCCCTTGATGGCCCGTCCGGCCAACAATCCCGTCATTTGGGCGGACGTGCCCGACCCGGCGGTGATCCGGGTGGGAGACACCTACTACATGAGCAGCACGACCATGCACATGAGCCCGGGTCTGCCGCTGATGAAGTCGCACAATCTGGTGGATTGGGAGCTGATCGGCTATGCCTATGACGAGTTGGACGAGGACAACGCTGCTCTCAATCTCGAAGACGGGCAGAACGCCTATGGTAAAGGTTCATGGGCCAGCAGCCTGCGTTATCACGACGGCCTTTACTACGTGTCCACTTTTTCGAGCACCACCGGCAAGACCTACGTTTTCACGACGCCGGATATCGAAAAGGGAGACTGGCAGGAACACACGTTTTCACCCTCCTTGCACGATCATTCGCTGTTTTTCGATGACGATGGTCGGGTCTACATGGTCTATGCCGGCGGCGACATCCGGCTGCGGGAGCTTACGAGCGACGCTAGCGGGCTCAAGCCGGGCGGAATCGACCGCGTCATCGTGCCCAACGCCAGTGAGGTGGCCGGCAAAAACGTGGGCCTGCCGGCCGAAGGCTCTCAGCTGTTGAAGGTGGGCGACTACTATTACCTGCTCAACATTACCTGGCCCAAAAACGGCATGCGCACGGTGCTCGTCCATCGCGCGAAGCAGATTACCGGCCCCTATGAAGGACGCGTGGCACTACAGGACCGCGGCATCGCCCAAGGCTGCCTGATCGATACGCCGGAGGGGAAATGGTATGGATTCCTGTTTCGTGACTACGGGGCGGTCGGCCGCATCCCCTACCTCGTCCCGGTTAAGTGGGAAGACGGTTGGCCGGTTTTTGGCATCGACGGCAAGGTGCCGGACGCATTGCCGATCGAAACCTCGGGCCAGATGGACGCAATCGTGGGCTCGGACGACTTCGAGCACCGGGAGCTGCCGCTGTTCTGGCAATGGAATCACCAGCCGGCGGAGGAGGCCTGGTCGTTGACGGCCCGGCCCGGTTACCTGCGCCTCGAGACGAGCCATGTCGTTGATGCCCTGCCGCAAGCCCGCAATACCCTCACCCAGCGAACATATGGGCCGCAGAGCGCGGCAGAAACCGTGCTGGATGTGGCGCACATGCAGCCGGGCGACGTGGCGGGCTTGACGCTCCTGCAGCAAAAACACGGCTACATCGCGGTTGTGGCGGAGCCGGAGGGCAAGGCGATCGTGATGGTCAACGCCGAGTCGGGCAAGCCGCGTGAGGTAGCTCGTGTGCCGCTGGAGCAAGACACGATCTACCTCAAGGCGGTCGGTGACTTCCGGGATCGGGCCGACCTGGGCACCTTCCAGTTCAGCCTCGACGGCCAATCATGGCAGCCGTTGGGCAACGAACTGCATATGGAGTATACGCTGCCGCACTTCATGGGCTACCGCTTCGGCCTTTTCAATTACGCGACCCAACGGACGGGTGGCTATGTGGACTTCAGCGCTTTCCGCACCTATCAGCCGGGCGCGCGCGAATAATCTGTTTCGCATTATAACGGTGACTTTTGTACCCTCCTTTTTCACGGTTGGCAGAGCGTTTGTGCTCGGTGCTATTTTTCTGTCTCCTGTTGTCGGGGGCCAGCTCCAAGCGGAAACGTTAAGGGAAGCGTTCGCCGACGATTTCCTGATCGGAGTCGCGCTCAACGGCCTCATGGTCGAGCACCCGAGATCGCCTGCCGCACAGATCGCTGCCCGCCAGTTTTCAGCCCTGACGCCCGAAAACGACATGAAATGGCAGGCGATTCATCCGGCGCCGGACCGCTATTCCTTCTCTGCGGCGGACCACTACGTCCTGTTCGCGGAGGCAAACGACATGGATGTGATCGGGCACACGCTGGTCTGGCACAGTCAGACGCCGGAATGGGTATTTCAGGACGCGCAGGGCAACGACCTGACAAGGGAGGCCCTTCTGGCCCGGATGCGGGATCACATTCACACCGTCGTCGGGCGTTACCAGGGGCGGGTGAAAGGCTGGGATGTGGTCAACGAAGCCATCGACGACACCTCGGGTGGCCTGCGCGAATCACCATGGCGCCGGATCATTGGCGACGACTACATCGCCCAGGCGTTTCGCTTTGCCCACGAAGCCGATCCGGAGGCCGAGCTTTACTACAACGACTACAGTCTCGTGAAGCCGGAGAAGCGTGCGCCGACGCTCGAGATGTTGCGGGGACTGATCGCGGAAGATGTGCCGATCAGCGGGGTGGGGATGCAGGGCCATTATCATCTGGACTGGCCGACGGCGGCGGAACTGGATGCCGCGATCACGGACTTCGCTGCACTCGGTCTGAAGGTCATGATCACCGAACTGGATGTTGATGTGCTGCCTTCCCGGGGCGAGGCTGGCGTGGCTGATATCGCGCGGCACGAAAAAGCCGATGCCGCTTCCAATCCTTACACCGAAGGCCTGCCGGTCGAAGTCCAGGCGCAGCTGGCCGATCGCTATGCCGAGTTGTTCGGCGTGTTCATGCAACACCGGACCGAGATCACCCGGGTCACGCTTTGGGGCCTCGATGACGGCTCCAGCTGGCTCAACCATTTCCCCATCTTTGGCCGGACCAATTATCCCTTGCTGTTCGACCGCGCGCTGGAGCCCAAGCCGGCATTCGACGCCGTGCGGCAAGTGGGCCTGACAACCGCCCCATAACCGGGCGCGCCCCGTTTATCTATTTTCGCATCTACCTGACCCCTATTATGCTAAGTACACGACTTTCTTTCGCGTTCATGTCCTTTGCCGGCGCTGCGCTGGGTGCCTGTGCGGCCCAGCCCGTCACCTTCGACTGGTTCGAATACGGTGGCATCGACCGCACCCGCAACCAACCCCTCGAAGCGGGCGAATACGCCAATCCCATCCTCACGGGGTTCTATCCCGACCCGAGCATCTGCCGGGTGGGTGACGACTATTACCTGACCAACTCAACCTTCGCCTACTATCCGGGGCTGCCTATTTTTCACAGTCAGGACCTCGTAAACTGGGAACTGGTGGGGCACGCGATCGACCGTCCCGACCAGCTCCATTATGACGGTTTGCAGGTGTCCAACGGCATTTTTGCTCCGGCCATTACGCACCACAACGACACCTTTTACCTGATCTGCACCATGGTGGGCAGCGACGGCAACTTTGTGCTGACGGCTCAGGATCCGGCCGGTCCGTGGTCGGAACCCCATATCCTGCGCTTTACGGGGATCGACCCTTCGCTGTTTTTCGACGACGACGGGCGCGTCTGGATCGTGAACAACGACGATCCGGAGGGAACGCCCCTTTACGACGGTCACCGCGCCATCCGCCTGCGCGAACTCGATCCGGAAACGATGCAGATCAAGGGCGAGAGCCGGGTGCTGGTCAACGGCGGGGTCGATCTCTCGAAGCAGCCCATCTGGATCGAAGGACCGCACCTCTACAAACGCAACGACTGGTATTACCTCTCCTGTGCCGAAGGCGGCACCGGGCCGAATCACTCGCAAGTCGTCTTTCGCAGCCGCCAGGTTACGGGCCCTTACGAGCCTTGGGAAAACAACCCGATCCTGACCCAGCGCGATTTGCCCAATCAGGTGGCTGGGGCGGTGACCTGCGTCGGCCACGCCGATCTCGAGGTGGGTCCCGACGGCAACTGGTGGGCCACCTTCCTCGGGGTGCGGCCCTACGACGGGAATGCTTCCCCCATGGGGCGCGAAACCTTCCTGCTGCCCGTGGAATGGACGGATGACGGCTGGCCCACGATCTTGCCGGCCGGTGAACGAGTGCCGCTGGTGCATGCGTCGCCCGGTGGTGCCACGGTGCGGCCTTCGGCGGAACTCCCGTTGGCGGGCAATTTTACCTGGCGGGACGAGTTCGACCATCCGGAGTTGTCTCCGGCCTGGATCATGTTGCGCACCCCCAGCGAAACCTGGTGGCAGCTGGAGCCTGGCTTTGGGGGAGAGCTCGAGCTGACGCCGCGCAAGGAACGCCTGACCGGTCTCGGCAACCCAAGCTTTCTCGCGCGTCGCGTGCAACACGACGTCTTCGAGGCGGAGACGCTGTTGGAGATCCCGGCGGAGAAGGGGGTGTCGGCCGGGTTGGCCCTCTTCCAGAACGATAAATACCACTACTACCTTGGCGTGAAGCGTAGTGGTGACGCTGCGAGCCTTTTCCTCGAGCAAGTCCGCCATGGTGAGAAGACCGTGGTGCGCACGGTTCAAGTGCCGGCATCCGCCAGCATTGCTCTGCGCGTGCGTGGCGAACTGGAGGCCTGTGCTTTCGATTACTCGCTGGACGGCACCAACTGGACGCCCATCGCGGCCGACCTCGATGCGCGCATGGTGACGACCGCCGTTGCCGGTGGCTTTGTCGGTGCCACCGTCGGGCCCCACGCCCGCACAGAATAAAGAAGCCGCGATATTCTGGTTGGCCCCTCATGATCAGCCTTTTAGCTTGGATGACACCCCCACCGCCGACTGGTCCCCAGTCTGCGACTTTATCCATTGTTACCCACCCCTCGTAGCGTCGGAATGGTTTTGCCTTACCTCGACGCAGGACCGCCGCCTGCCTCCATTGGTGCCCGCTTTTTCCGGCGGGTTTCCGGCCACCGCTTGTTGTCTTCACGGGTAACCTTACGGTGGCTTTGCCTGCTGCTGGGGTGGGGAGTCCTCGCCATGGGGACGCTGCGCGCCGCCAGGGCGTCCGGGGACGAGATGATGGTGGGCTTGCCGTATGTGCGTACGTATTCGCTAAACGAGATCGGAGCCTCTCGCGGCGCTCACTTGACCTTCGACTACCTCGGCCGTATTGCGGTGGTCAGCGGCTCGAACTACACCGTGCTCAACGACAATACGTGGCTGCCGTTGATGGACCAGAGCACCAGCGTACCGCATTTACTCGATTTCGTCTGGGCCGAAGGCAACCGCTCGTATTATGGTTCGCTGGCGGATTGGGGGCGCGCGAAACTGCAGCCCGACGGCAGCATCCAATGCCGTTCGCTGCGGCCCGCTACGTTTCCCAACTGGGTCCGGGCGAACAATTTCAAGCAGATCGTCGTGCTACAAGGCGGCGTGCTGTTTGCCGGCTACAACGGCGTCGTCTACGAAGACGAAGCGAGCGGTGAGCGCCAGTTTATCGAGATCCCCGAGCTGACGCGCGTCTTTGAGCTCGGATCTACGGTGTATGCGTCTTCTCTGGGGCGCGGCTTGCTACGCCTCGACCTGGATCAAGGGACCACCGAGATCGTGGATTCCGCCATGACCGTCGACAAGGTAGCGCAACTCGGCGACCACGATATTCTCTTCACCACGATGGGCAATCGCCTTGTGCGGTTCGACGGGCAAGCGTTTACCAATTGGGAGGAACCCTTCGGCGTGCGGGTCAAGAGCAGCGTCTCGTGCCTCACGGCCCTGCCAGGCGGTGGCATTGCGATCGCAGTGGACGGTGAGGGCGTGTTTGTGCTCTCGCGCGACGGCTCATTGCTTTGCACCCTCACGACCGCCGATTACCAGCGCGTCTTCGATCTCGCTTCCAACGAAGAGGGCGTGCTTTGGCTGACGACCGAGATGGCGGTGCACAAGGTGTTGTATCATACGGGCATCTCCGTCGTGGACCAGCGCTCGGGCGTCATCGTCGAATGGCCGCAAGTCGTCGAATGGCAGGGCATGACGGTGACGGCTTCTCACGGCAGGCTCTACGATCTCATCTACGAGCCCGACCTGTTATCCTATCAGTTCGAACAGGTCTCGGACGTGCCGATCAGCGGCGCCTGGGGTCTGGACGAGGCAAACGGGCGCCTGCTTGTCTGCAACAGCAACGGTGTTTATGCCCGCACTTCCTCGGGGTTCGAGACGGTGCTGCCCAACATCGACGCCGCGCGTCTGGTGATGACGGACAACGATCTGTGCTACGTCATCGGCTTGCGGGAGATCGCCCTGCTCAAGTGGGATGGTACGCAATGGGTGGAGTGTGCGCCGCGGATTGCCGGGGTGGGCTTCCCCTGGATCGTGCATCTGATGGGGCGCTCGGCCTGGATCGAATTGGGGACCAATGTCGCAGCGCGGCTCAGCTATCAAGAGGGCAAGTTGAAGTGCAGGGTGTTCGACCAGTTCGACTGGGACGGAGGCGCCTGGGTCAACATCGGCAACATCGGAGATATCGTTGTTTTGTGTGGTCCAGACGGTGAGCGTCGCTATTTCGACAACGTCCGGGAGCAGTTTATCGAGGCACCCGAGCTGGAGGCGGTTCTGGCGAAGGCACCGCATTCGATCAAGCGGGTCGCTGAAGACGCATCCGGTCGTTGGTGGGCGGCACATGAAAACGGGATCCTCGTCTACGACGGTGACGGCGAGGGCCAATGGCAGAGCCCCTTTGCCGGGCGTTTCCGCGACCGCTATCCGGTGCTGCACCTCGTCGGACAAGGTGACATGTGGGCCTCGACCGAATCCGCGTTTTACCACCTGGACCAAGAGCTGCCCGTAATTTCGCCGGTGGAATACGCGCCGCAACTGGTCTCGGTAACCGACGGGCGCACGGGCGAGGCCCTGTATACGGCGGGGTTGCAGAAAGACCGTTGGCAGCACGTGTCACACGAGCGCAACCACCTGATCTTCCGCTTCTTTGCCGGCGGCTACCCATCGCTGCAGTCGTTGTCCTACCGCTTCACCATCCGGCGCGGCGGCACCGAATGGACGATGCTCAGCACCGATTCGCTGCTGGCCCTGCCGAACCTGTGGGAGGGCGACTACGAGATCACCAGCCAGATCCTCAGCGGTGGCAACCCGGTCGGTCAACCGGCGGTGGTCGCCTTTCACGTCTCGCCCCCCTGGTTTCGCCAACCGTTGATGTATCCTCTCTATGCCGTGCTGGTGCTGCTCGCGGTGGTGCTGTTTCGGGCCTACATCGTACGTCAGGCCAACCGCAAGCACGCCATGCTGGAGAGGCTCGTGCGCGAGCGGACGGAAGAGCTACGCGCGACCATGGACCGATTGACCGAGGAAGCGCGGACTTCGGCTACGTTGGCCGAGCGCAATCGCTTGGCCGAGGAGATGCACGACAGTGTGCAGCAGGGCTTGAGCGGCTTGATGCTGCAACTCGACGCCACGCTCAAGCTGGGCCATCTCGACTCGGAGGTGCGCTCGCGTTTGCTGATGGCACGCAAGATGGTCGCCTTTACCCGGGAGGAAGTGCAACAGGCGCTCTGGGGGCTCGAATCCCCTTTCCTTGAAAACGCAGACCTGGCAGGTGCCCTGCAGACGATGGCGCAGCTCGTCACCTGCGGAAAACCGGCCGTCGAAGTCTGCACCGTGGGTGAAGCTCGCAGCCTCGACTCTTCCACGCAGCACCATCTGCTGCGCATCGCTCAGGAGGCCATTACCAATGCGATGCGTCACAGCGAAACGGAGTCCGTGCGGGTGACGCTCGAATACGGCGCCGGCTCGGTGATCCTGGAGGTGCGCGACTTCGGCTCTGGCTTTGCGCCCGACGACGGCCTGTGCGATGAGCCCGGCCACTTCGGCTTGCGCGGGATGCGCACCCGCGCCGCCCGGATCGACGGGCATCTGGAGATTTCCAGCGAACGAGGGCAAGGCACCGTCATCCGTGTCGAGCTGCCACTGCCTCGCCCCGAAACCCGCCACACCCACCCCACCGATGACCACGCCCAAGATCAGAATCCTGCTTGTCGATGACCACATCGTGCTCCGCATGGGGCTCACCACGGCGACCCATGGAGAGCCCGATCTCGAGGTGGTGGCCGAGGCCGAAAACGGAGATGAGGCGCTGGAGATGTATCGCCGTCACAACCCCGACGTGGTGGTGCTCGACCTGCGCATGCCCAAAAGCGGCGGCATGGAAACGATCACCCGCCTGCGCGAGGAGTTTCCCGCCGTGCGCGTGTTGGTGTTCAGTAATTATGCGAGCGGCGACGAGGTGCTGCAGGCCTTTGACCTGGGGGCTGCGGGCTTTGTGGTCAAGGACATGCCGCTCGAGAGCCTGCTCGAGGGTATCCGACGCGTCGCGAACGGCGAGCAATACATGCCGGCCGAGATCGCGAGCCGCGTGAGCCGCCGGGCCATCTCCCAGCTTTCCAAACGCGAGCTCGAGGTCCTGATGCTGGTGGCCAAGGGCATGAGCAACAAGGATATCGCCGCCCAGCTGCATTTGGTCGAAGGCACGGTGAAGGTGCACCTCACCAACATCCTGTCCAAGCTGCGGGTGTCGGATCGCACCCAGGCCATCCTGGCGGCCGTTCGGCGCGGCATCATCACGCTCGAATAGACGGGCTTCTCCCTTTTACCAACCCCATGAAACACTCCCATCACCCCTTCATCCGTCCGCTGGCATGGGTCGCGGCATGTCTTGCGCTGCCCCTCGGCCTTCTGGCGGCCCAACCGGAAGAAACCCACCCACCCGCAGCACACGCGGCCTACGCTCCCTGGAACGAGAATGGCCGCATCGCTCACCAGCAGCTGCTCGAAAAGGCCCGATCCGGCCAAATCGACCTTTATTTTCTGGGCGATTCCATCACGCGCCGGTGGGGCGCGACGGACTATCCGCAGTTCCTCGCGCATTGGCAGGAGACGTTTTTCGGCTGGAACGCAGCCAACTTCGGCTGGGGTAGCGACAGCACGCACCACATGCTCTGGCGCATCCAACACGGGGAGCTGGATGGGGTGAACCCCAAGGTCATCGTGATCCTGGCCGGAACCAACAACATCGGAAAAGGGGACCATCCGGGGCGTGGGATCGATGCCGCGGAAGGCGTGGAGGCGTTGGTGACCGCCTGCCAGGAAAAGGCGCCCCAGGCCACGATCATCCTCACGGCCATTTTCCCCCGCAACGACAGTCCGAAGAGCAACGCACAGATCGATCGGGCCAACGCCCGGATTGAGCAACTCGCCGACGGCGAGAAGGTGCGCTGGATCAACATCAACGACCAGATCGCAGACGAAAATGGACAGCTCTTCGAGGGCATGACGCTGGACCAGCTTCACCTGTCACTGAAAGGCTATCAGGTATGGGCGCGCAATCTCGTGCCGCTGCTGACGGAGTTGCTCGGCCCGCCGGCGGACGAAGATCATGCGCCCGCGCCGACGGGAGATCCTTCGGTTGCGTCCCCCCACTAGAGGGGTGCGGCCGGTTCGGCAGGCTCGAGCTCCCGGGACACTTCACCCAGGTGCTCGTGTCGGGCGCGCAGTCTCCCGTGAGCGCCGCCGGCCCGCTTGCGGATCAGAAAAGAGGCCACGCCAGCCTGCGCCCGGACGCACGTATCGCCCGTGAGCGCATAGTCGCCGGCTGTGGTGAGTAGGATCGCGTCGCTGCACTGCACGCAGCGCTGGCCGTGCGCGTCCAGAATCTCCACGTGCACGAACAGCAAGTCGGGTGCGTCTGCCGGCGACTGCGTGTCCGCCCAGTCGATGGTGAGGCTCAACCGGGCCGGTTCTCCCGGGGTGGCCACGGTGTGGCGGGCGACAGGCTTACCGTCGACGAGCGCCACCGCCTCCAGCGTGCCGGACTCAAACTGCGGCAGCTCAAAATAAACGGGCGGGTGGGGCAGATGCGGAAAAGTCGCGCGATCGGGTGTCTGGCGGCCCACCAGTTGACCGTTGAGGTAAAGCTCCACCACATCGCCATTGGTGAAGACGGGCAGGCGCAGGGCCGAGCCCGGCAGCCAGTGTGAAGCGATGAAGACGGCGGCACCCGCTTCGGCCACGCCACGCTGGCTGCGGTAAAAATGCCAGGAGAACTTCGGTCGGCGGAAGACGTCCATCACGCCGCAGGCCGCCGGTAAGGGCTCGTAGCCGCGGGGATAGTCGAACATCGACCATTGCCCATCCGTCAACGCCTCGGAGCCCAGGAGGTCGTCGAGCGCCCGGGCGTGGTTTTCGGCCTGCCGTTGCAGTTTGGCTTCACCGTCGCCGAGAAAGGCCCGACTGTTGGTCTGTGGATCGCGCAGGCCCGCCCCGCTCTTTTGGTCGAAACCCTCGTTGTGGGCGTAGAACTCCCAGTCGCCGTATTCGGAGACGACCATCGGCTGGTCGCCGTTGCGCCAGCTGTGCACGCGCTCGTGCTGGCGGGCGTGCAGAAACACGTCGTAGGCGTGGTCGATCCAGCCCGCCGTCAGCATCTGGTCGCCCGGGAACTCCTCGTGGCCGATCGCGTGCAGCCGTTCCATGAAAGGCGCGTCCATCGCGGTTTCGTTCAGCGACAGCTCCCAAAAGGCCACGCAGGGGTGATTGCGGTCGCGGCGGATCAGCTGCCGGGCCTGCGCGTAACAGGCCTCGCGGAAGGCTTCGCTGCCCATGAACTGCCAGCCCGGGATGCAGTTGGTCACGAGGATGCCCAGCGCGTCGCAGGCGGCCAGAAAGTGCGGCGATTGGGGGTAGTGCGAAAGGCGTACGTAGTCGAAGCCCGCGTCCTTGATCCGGCGAGCGTCGCGCCATTGGGCGGCGGCGGGCAAGGCGTAGCCCACCCACGGGTGATCCTGGTGGCGATTGGTCCCACGTGGGCGGATGCGTTCGCCGTTGAGCTGCAGGCCGCCGGAGCGTGAGACGGCCAGATGCCGGATGCCAAAGGCTTCGCGTCGTTCGTCGAGCACCTGTCCCCGGGCGTCGCGCACGCACACCTCGAGCACGTGCAGTTGGGGGTCGGCCAGGTTCCAGAGGGCCGGACGCGCCACCTGGAGGGCGAGGTCGAAGGAGTGGGACTGCGCGGGGAGCAGCTGGATGGCGGGCGCTTGCGCTTCCGCCACCACGGCGCCGGTGGTTTGATGCCGTGCTTCGACGGTGAGCGAAGCGGCTTGAGGGGACGCGCCCCAATGCCGCACCTGCACCCGCACTGCGAGCTGTGCTTGTGCGCGATCGGCTGAGATCGTGCGCACAAAGATGCCGCCGCCGGCGACTTCGCCCGCCGTGGCGGCATCGGTGATGGCGATGGCCGGGTAGGCGCGCAACTCCACCCCTCGATAAAGACCGCCATACCAGCAGAAATCCAGTTCGGCCAAAGGCTTGCCCGGCGGCACGTCGGGGTTGTCGCGATTGTCGAGTTCGACCGTCACGAGGTATTCCCGCCCATCGCGCAGCCAATGTGTCACGTCCACCTCGAAGGGCAGGTAGCCTCCGGTGTGGAGGGCGACGACCTCGCCATCGATGCGCACCGTGGCATCGCGCATCGCCCCGTGAAAGTAGAGCGTGTAGCGGGCGAAGCGGTCGGGTTCCACGGCGCGGACAGGGCGGCGGTAGAGGCAACGCCCTTGCCAGTGGTGGGGCCCGTCCGGCCGGGCCGCAAAGGGGCTGTGCGGTAGTTCGACCGGTGCCCAGTCCGCGGCGAGGTCGCAGCGTTTGAAAGCCCAGTCTTGCAGCCGGGTCACGCGAAGGGAAGAAACGTTCATCGCTAGGATCGCGGTCGGCCCCGCGCGGCGTGGTTACAAGACGGAGTTGCGCTCGATCAGGCGCACGGGCAGGACGCGTTCGCGCTCGGTATGGGGTCGGCCGCTGGTCAGGTCGTCGAGCATGTCCACGGCGGCCTCGGCCATGTTTTTGAGCGGCTCTTCGATCGTGGTGAGCGGCGGACACTGGATGTTGGAGATGCCGTCGTTTTCGCCGCCGATGATGGAGATGTCTTCCGGCACACGCAGGCCCATCACGTAGGTAAGGAGGTGCAGGCACTCCATCGCCTGAAAGCTGGTGCCGGGCACGTAGATGCTGTCCGCCCCGGTGCGCACGAGGCGGGTGACGACGGCGTGGTGCTCGTCGCGGCTGGCCTGGACGAGCAGGCGCGGGTCGACGGGGTGCCCCGCCGCTTCCAGGGCGTCGCGGAAGCCGCGCAGGCGCTCGGCAAAGGCCTGGCCTTCGCCCCCGAAGTAGGCGGGTCGCTTCTTGCCGTGGGCGAGGAAGTAGTCGGCTGCGAGCCGCCCGGAGCGGTAGTGGTCGGAGCACACGCGGTAGCGGCCTTCGGTCGAGTCGAACTTGTCCATGAACACCACGGGCAGCCGCTTTTCAAACTCCGAGACGAGCTCGAGCAGCGGGGAGTCGAAGGTCACGACCACGATGCCGTCGAGGAACATGCCAGGCAGTTGCTCGAAGGGATCGGAGGGCAGCACGATGCCGAAATTGCGCCGTGTGAACGCAAACGAGAGGTGGGCGGTGAGCGTAGCGGCATAGCCCTCGATCCGGTCGCTGTAGGTCGGCTCGGAGAGGATAGCGACCTGGCGCGAACGCACGGAAGCCTGCGGCTTGATGTCGAGCTCCTTGGCCGCTTTCAGGATGATCTCGCGCGTTTCCGGTTTCACGCGGTCGCGGTTGTTCAGCACCCGGCTCACGGTCCCGGGCGAATAGCCGGTGTGGCGGGCGAGGTCGTAAATCGTCACCTTTTTGGCGACGCCCTCGGCCGGGTCGGAAGGTTGTCGTTTGGAACGGGCCACGGTTTAGACGGAGCCGCGACGTGCTTCCAGCGCGTCGCGAATCTCATATACACGTTGTTGGGATAGCGGGTAAAAGCTCAACATGGCAATGACAACCGCTGCCCAGACTGCCGTCGAGACGGCGAGAAAGAGGCGCAGCGTGTGGATCGCGTCGGGCGACTGAGCGCCGCCGAGGGCCGCATCGAAGCCCGCGACATCCAGCGCGATGCCCATGCCGAGCACGGAAAGGGAGAATCCAGTTTTCTGGATCCACGAAAAAATGGAGCCAAACATGCCTTCGCGGCGCTGCCCGTGGCGCAACTCGTCATCGTCGCACACGTCGGCCAGCATGGAAGGCATCAGCACGTTGAGCGCCGTCCAGATCGGCCCGCACAGGATCGGGTCGAACAGGATCTTCCATGGATTTCCGGGCGTGTAGAGGAACCACTTGCCCAGAGCGCCGAAGAAGACCAGCCCGAAAATGATGCTCAGCGTCAGGCGCTTGCCCCAGTGGTTGGCCAGCAAGTTGACGGGGTAGATCGAGAGCACGCCAACGATGGCGTAACCGACGGAGAGGAAACCCTTCCACTTGGAGCCCTCCACGATGTCACCGTCAAACATGTAGTAGACGATCAGGTAATAGTCGGTGCTGCTGGCCAGCATCCCGGCCAGCACCTGGCAGACGGTGAGGCCGATCAGCACGACGAAGGCCCGGTTGCGCATCGAGTCCTTGAAGCTCGACCAGAATTTCACTTTCGCCTGCGTCTTGCTCAAGCGGGTGTAGTAGCGCTCCTTGACGAAGAGGGCGGGCAGGATCCCGACCAGGCCAAAGAAGATCAGCCCCGTGCCCCAGCCGACGATGCGCACGCCTTGCACCACACCGCCGAAGATGGCCAGCCCCGCCAGTGGGAAGAGAAAGGCGTAACCGATCTCGCCCACCTTGTTGAAGAGCCCGGCAAAGGCCGTCACCCGGGTGCGCTCCTTGTAGTCGGGCGTCATCTCGTAGGTGAGGCCCATCAGCGGCACCGAAAAGATGGTGTAGCAGGTGTAGAACAGGATGAGCATGGCCAGCAGGTAGACGGCCTTGGCCATGTCGCTCCAATCGGCGGGTGCCATCCAGATCGCCCCGAATGCCAGAGCCTGCATGATCGCGCCAATGAAAATGAGCGGGCGGCGCCGACCCCAGCGCGTCTGCAGGTTGTCGGAGATGTAGCCGGTCACCGGATCGGTTACCGCATCCCAGATGCGCGGCGCTGCCAGGACCGCCCCGAGCAGGGACGGGTTCATGTGCAGGGTCATCTGGTAAAAGGGCAGGGCGATGCTGTTGATCGCGGCGTTGCCCAGAAACACCGGCAGATAGCCGGAGCCCAGCGCCAGCTTTTCGCCCATGCTCACCCGGTCTTCCTGCCGCGTATCCCGCTGGCGCTGCCGTGGCGGAGGCGGTTGGGAAGACGGTAACTCGGTGGATTCGGCCGACATGGATATGCGCCCTAGAATGAGATCCGGGTGGTCAGCTCAAAGCTGCGCGGCTCCTGCAGGCCGATGCGTTCCGCCCGGCTCGAGTCCCACCAGGCAACGGTGTAGAGCTGGTCGTCGTCGCTATCGAGCAGGTTGGAGATATTGAGCTGGATGCTGACCCGCAGGGGATTGTTGCCGCGCTCGATCTCGAAGTCGTAGCCGAGCACCGCGTCCATCAGAAACAGCGTATCGCCCTCGATCTCTTCTCCATCCACCCAGGTGATGGAGTTCGGGCTCTGGTAGCGGGCACCGCCGCCAAGGTAAAAGCCGTCGAGGAAGCCCTCGGTGAACTCGTAGCGGGTGTAAAGACTGCCGCCGTATTCGCGTTCGCCGCGGGCCTGCTTGCCGTTAAAGGCGGTCTGCTCCTCAATGTAGTCGTTCATCCAGCCGATGTTGGCGCCCAGGGTATCCCAGTCGCCGCCGCCGAGCAGGAAGTCCTCATCCGCCACGGAGAGCCAGTAGGCCTGCGCCTCGTCGGTCCAGGCGACGACCTCCGACATGATGTTGCTCTTCTTGACGTGGTTGATCGAGAAGTTGGCCGTGATGCGCCAGTTGTCCGTCGGGTTGGCGATGACTTCAAACTCCCAACCGTCGGACTTGCGGTCTTCGAGGTAGGCGTTCGCGTCGATCAGGCGGGCGTCACGCTCTGCGGCCGTGATCAGGCCGGCGTCGACAAAGGCGTCGAGAAAGCGGGTGTTGCGGGCGGTCACATCGGCATTGATGTTGCCCCACTCGGTCGTGTTTTCGTAGTCGGTCGTGTAGTAGTTGACCGTGGCGTAGATGCGTCCGCCGAACAGGTCGAATTTGAGGCCGAAGTCCGTGCCCGAGCCCTCCGGCATCGGCGGCACTTCGTAGCCGATCAGGCGCTGGTTGACGTTGGGCAGGCTGCGCGAATTGGAGGTGTTGGCAAAGAGCGAAACCTGTTCGGTAGCGTGGAAGACGACCCCGAGGGACATCGTGCTGGCTTCGAACTCGTGCTCGAACTCGTTGCTGGGGTCGAGCGCCAACGCGCCGTTTTCGTCGCGCGTCATGCCCAGGGTGGAGTAGTCGAGCACGTCGTAGCGGTAGCCGACGGTCGTGACGAGACGGTTGTCCAGAAAGTTGCTCTGGACGGCGCCCATCAGGGTATCCTGCGTCTGGTCGGAGTTGTTGATCTGTTGATTGGGCACCCAGCCGGAGGTCAGCGTCTCACCCGAGACCGGATCGACGACGTTGACGATCGGCGTCTCCCAGCTCGGAACGCGGATGTCGTGGGCGTTGCCTTCCTCGAAGTAGTAGCGGCGGAAGACACGGTTGGAGTCGAACTCCGCGTCTTCCGCGAAGGGCGCGCCCAGGAACACCTCGGCGTCTTCCCGGCTGTAGTAGTCGCGCCACGCATGCTGCCCCATCAAGGCGATGCGGTGCAGGCCCCAGTCGCGCAAGTCCAGGTCGTAAGAACCGGTGGCGCGCAGGTTGTCGATCTCGACGGTGTTGGTGCGGCGGGTCCAGTTGTTCTCCACGTAGAGCTGGCCGGCGTAGGGATTGGGCTCCCAGGTGGGCAGGTAATTACTGGCGTCGCCCCAGATGTTGGTGGCGTCGCCCTGATAACCGTAGCGGGTCAGATTGCCGGCATTGGCATCGTATCCACGGAAGTCGTTCCACTGGTGGTTGTAGGCCAGCTCCATTGAGATGCCGACCGGGAATTCGTGCTCAAACCAGAGGCTGTAGGTCGTGTAATCGTTGTCGCGGGTGGCGCCCGGCCCGGCGCTGTTGGTGTCGCGGGGGATGATCGCGAGGTTTTCGGGCGTCATCTCGAGGTGCACCCAGTTTTCATTGGCGCGGTAGGTGTAGGGCATGCCCTGCCAGTCCATCACGGAGCCATCGTTTTCGATGTAGACCATGTGCTCGCTCCAGGTCTGCGTCACTTCCTCGCTCTCGGGCCAGTCCCATTGCGCGCTGTCATAGGTCGGGCGACCGTCCGCGCGCCACTGCCAAGCCTGGTCGATCATCAACCACGGGCGCGCCACGTTGTCCTGCACCTGACCGGCTTCCCATTCGCCGCGCAGGAAGGTGCGCTCGCCGAACTTGTAGGTGGCGGCCAGGTGGAGGCGTTGGGCGTCGTAGTCCTCCCATTCGCGCCAGCTTTCGCCGCTCTCGCTCATGGCGTTGAGGCGCACCGCCAAGCGGTCCTCGAGGAGGATCTGGTTGGTGTCGAGCGTGCCGCGCAAGTGGTTCCAGCTGCCGACCTTGAAGCTGATCTCGCTGTCGATCGGGTTCAGGCTGGCCTGCTTGGTCGTGGTATTGATGATCCCGCCGGCGGCGCCGAATCCAAAGAGAATGGCGTTAGGGCCGCGTGACTGGTCGATGCGCTCGACGTTGTAGAAGTCGGACGAGGTCTCCCACTCGAAATAGTTGCGTGCGTAGGTGGCCTCGAGGCCGCGGATACGCAGCTGGGCCTCCTCGTTGCCGACCACGGGATTGCCGTTGAAGTTGGGCGCGGCGTCGCCGTAGTCGGGTACGGAGTTGCTGGAGAAGAGGATGATGTCCTCCATGCTCGTCGCGCCCAGGTCTTGCAGAAACTCGGGCGTCATGACGGAGATGGCGGCGGCGGTGTCCTTCAGACTGGTATTGAGGCGGCTGCCGGCGAGGGTGTTTTGCGCCATGTAACCGACGTCGCCGGAGGTTTCGACGGCAAAGGGCGAGAGTTCAAACACCTCTTCATCGTCTTCCTGCGCGAAAAGGTGAGAGGGGGCGAGGCCGGCGGTGAGCAGCCAGCAGGTAGAGAGCAGAGAGGCTCGGAGTAAGCGGGGGCGGGTTTTCATCTCGGGGGTTGAGTCAGGTTTGGGAGTAGTGGGGAAAAGGGTCAGGCTCAGGGCTGGAGGGCAGAGGCGGCCGGCAGCAGGCGGCCTTCATCGTCGAACAACGCGCAGGAGCCGCCGAGCCATGCATGCAGGCCCCAGGTCTGGACCGATTCGGGATGCCACCACATGACGCCCCGCCCCAGATCGTCGGGCACGGCGTGCACGGCAGCGTCGACCGCTTCCAGGAAGTCGTGTTGCCCCTGTGGCGTGAGCGGCCAGGCCAGATCTTTGACGTCTTGCCAGTGTGCGTCGGGCTTCCAGGGGTAGGCCGTTTCGACCACCATCACCGGCAAGCAGGTCTGTCGGGCCGCTGCATTCAGGGTCTGTTGCAAGTCGTCCAGTGTGCCGTGCCACTCCGGGTAGTAGCTGAAGCCGATCACATCGAACGGCACGTGCTGGGCCTGCGCGTTTTGTAGATACCAGCGCGTGCGTTCCACGTTGCCGGTGCTCTCGATGTGCAGGATCTTGCGCGGCAAGAGGCGTCCCTCGAATGCGGCGGCAAAGCCGCGGTGGGCGGCCCGCTGCAGGGCACCGAGACGGTCCCAGGCCGCCGTGTCGTCTGCCTCCGCAAACTCGACGCGACCGATCGGCCAGAGCATGCCGTTGGTGATCTCGTTGCCCAGTTGCACCCATTCCGGCGCGACATCTGCGGCGATGAAGCGTTCCATCACTTCGCGGGTGTAGGCCTCGACGGTATCTTCCAGCGCTCCCAGTGGCAGGTCTTCCCAGGCTTCGGGGGTGTATTGCTTGGCCGGGTCGGCCCAGGTGTCCGAGTAGTGCAGGTCGAGCAACAAGGCGGCACCTGTCGCCTTGGCCCGTTTGGCCAGCGCGATCGTATAGTCCAGGTCGTTGGTCACGATACCCTCGTGATTGGGATCCACGAAGAGGCGTAAGCGAAAGACGTTCACGCCCGCTTCGTGTAATAACGCGAGCGCATCACCAGGCTCACCGTCGGCGGACTTGTAGACGGCTCCGTTTTGCTCGAAGACCGGCAGCGCAGAGACATCGGCCCCGTAGAGGTAGGGCAAGGGCGCAGCCACGCCGGCGCTGGAAAGCAAAAGCGCGAGCAGGCCGAACAGGCAGCCGGAGACCGTCCGGCGTCGGCCCGGGGCATGGGCAGGGAAGGACATGGGAGGCATGACGGAGTAGCGGGGTTGAGCGGTAGCGTAGGGAACTTCTACCGCAGCTGGCTCAATGTGTGACTTCCTGAAACATACGTCAACAGTTTTTGTTTTTGTAAAACTGTTTTATTATTGGATCCGCATTGATGCTCACGCGTCCGAGGGCTTGGCTCGGGGCCTACTGCGACACCGGTTGGGTGCCTGCCTGCTTGCAGGCCTTCTGGTAGCACTTGAAGAGCTTGCGGTCTTTCTTGAGGTGCGGAAGCCGTTCGAAGATCGCTTCGTAGTTTGCCACCAGATCCGGGTAGGCTCCCAGCTGTTCGTAGACCGTGAGCAGTGAGCTGCGGAGGTTCAGGTCGTCCGGGTAGCGTTGCAGGAGGGATTCGTAGATCGGGCGGGCCTCTGCAAACTGCCCCAGCCGCAACCGCAGTTTGCCCATCGTGAGCATGGGGCGGGGCGAATCGGGTTTGGCCTCGATGGCGCTGCTGTAGGCTTGGGCCGCGCCCGGGAAGTCTCCCTGGTATTCGAGCGAAGCCCCTTGCGTCAGAAAGTAGGCCTCGGGATCGACGCCCGGTTGCTGCAGGGCTTCTAAAATAACGCCCACCTCTTCGGCCCGGTTCAGGGCGTAAAGCGGCTTGACGACGCCGGCCAGGGTGAGGGCACAGGAGGTATCCTGCCCCTCCAGTTCACAAACATCGCGCCCCTCGTAAATCGCCCCGGTAGCCTGCTTCACCTGTTCACGTAACTGCTCCAGCGTGGGCTCGACCTGATCCGCCGGCAGGTGGGCGCCCTTTTTGCAGTGGGGGCACTCGTGCAGCACCCGCACGTGCCCGCCGACCGGGATGAGCGGAATGAAGTAGAGGTGGCCCCACTTGCGGCCCGAGTAGCTCCGGGACTTGCCATGTCGGCCACAGTTAGAACATGAGGTCCATCCCGTGACGGGGTCCTTCTTCCCATACATTCTCGATCCGTAAATAATCATACACAGCGCAGGTTTATCTTCATCAATGGCACGTAGTGATGATAAGGCAATGGCAATATCGTTTCTTGGGGCGCGGAGCCGAAGGTGAGCTTCGGAACAACCTATGCTGCTCCTCTGGTTATGGCCGAGATACCGGGCACAAAGGGACTGGACAGCACCAAGGATCTCCTGCGGGAAGGCTACGGCTTTATCTCGCGGCGGTGCGAGGCGCTGGAGACGGATGTCTTCGAGACGCGGTTGATGTTGCGTCGCGCGATTTGCATGCGGGGGCCGGAGGCGGCACGCGCATTTTACGATGGCGATCGCTTTACGCGGGAGGGTGCGATGCCGCCCACGACCCTGCGCTTGCTGCAAGACAAGGGCAGCGTGCAGTCGCTCGAGGGCGAGGCGCACCGCCACCGCAAGCGCATGTTCATGGGGTTGATGTCACCGGAGGGCATTGCGCGCATCGGGGACCTCTTCGACGCGCGTTGTCAGGCTAAGCTCGCGGATTGGGAACAGCTCGATCACGTCGTGCTGCACCCGGTGATGCAGGAGATTTTGGCGCATACGGCCATGCGCTGGGTGGGCTTTGAGCCGGGCGAGGCCGAGTTGCGCGAATGGACCTCCGACCTCGCGGCGATGATCGAAAAGGCGGGCAGTTTTTCGCCCGCGGTCGTGGCGGCACTCGGCAAGCGCGAACGCGCCGAGGCTCGCGCCCGGGAGTTGATCGATGCCGTTCGTCGGGGTGAGCGCGCGGTGCCGGAGGACAGTGCGTTGCGGGCGCTGGCGGATCACCGCGACCTGGAGGGGCATTTGCTCGATCTCAAGACTGCCGGGGTGGAGTTGCTCAACCTGCTGCGTCCCATCGTGGCGGTGGCGCGCTACATCACCTTTGTCGCGCTTTCCTGGCATGAGCAGGCGGCGATGCGCCCCAGCCTGGCGGTGAACGACGCGGCCTCGGTTGAGCGTTGGGTGCAGGAGGTGCGGCGTTTCTACCCGTTTTTTCCGCTGATCGGCGGGCGTGCCTTGCAACCGGTGAGGGTGGGAGAGCACCTGATCCCGCGGGAGAGCTGGGTGCTGCTCGACCTCTACGGCACCAACCGCGATCCGCGCACTTGGGATGCACCCGAGGCTTTCCGCCCCGACCGCTTCGACGGCTGGGAACCCAGCCTCTATAATTTCATTCCGCAAGGGGCCGGCGACCACTTTTCGACCCACCGCTGCCCGGGTGAAATGATCACGGTGGAGCTGATGAAACGGGCCGTGCGCTTCCTGACCGCCGATACGCACTACAACGTGCCCGAGCAGGACTTGAGCATCCCGATGGACCGCATGCCTACCTTGCCCGAAAGCGGCTTTGTGCTGCGCGACATTCGGGCGACGTGAGGAGGCTATCCAACGTTTGTTTAGGCTCGCATTTCTGGTGGTGCCATGATGCGTTACGAGAGATTTCTCTCTCTCGCCATGCGCTCCATTTTCGATCACAAGGCCGCCGCCATTTGGACGGCCGCCCTCATCCTGGTGCTTTGTGCGCCGGTCTACTTGACCACCTACGGATACTGGGATGATTATTTGCTCTGGTTCTTCATCAAATACGACTGGTCGCCTACTACGAAACGTGGGACGAGGTGCCGGATGACGTCTGGCTGATCGCCTACACCTCCAAATTCAATTCCAAGTCGCCCCTCCAGTTCGACGATTTCGGGCGGCTCTCAAGCAGCCAATGGATGATCGAACAGTGGCCGACCCTCGTGGCGCTGACCGAGGTCCACGGCTTCGACGAAACATTTTCGCGCACCGTCCACGCGGCCATCCCGCGGGCAAAGAAGGAACAATCGTAGATCTGGAAGTGGTGCTGGATCAGGAGCATGGTGCTACCAGCCCCGGCTATTGAGAAGTCGCACTCATTAGTTTGAAGCCGACGTACCAGGCCTCGACTAGCACGATGCTGTGGGGCTTGTAGTTAGATAAACAATTCATGGGCAACGACCTGAGGGTGATGCCGCTGCTGGATTGAAGTTGACGTGCAGGTAGTCTTGGTGCCTGATATTTATCAGTATTGTAAGTTGTAATTATTGCCAGTGAAGCTCTACCCCGGCCGAGGCAATTACGACGTGCAATCTGTGCGCTCGCTCCTTGTACCCTAATATGAAGATACCCAAATACCCCACTCCTACAACGGTGGCTGCCTTGGGGGCAGCTGCCTGCCTGCTTCTCGTCAACACGGCCTCCGCCGCCCAGACGATGCTCAACCCCGACCGAGACGCCTATGTGCGTGCCGGCTCTTACGCGAACAACAACTACGGCAGCAGTTCGCAACTGGTCGTCAAAAACGAAGGCGACACTGACGACAATACCCGCGAATCCTGGCTGGGCTTCAACCTCAGCACGGTTTCCGGCACCGTGACCGACGCGACGCTGCGCGTCTACATCACGCAAGTCAACGACCCCTCGACCCACAGCGTCTACTCCGGGGACGACAGCTGGAGCGAGGGCAGCATTACCTGGAATGGCCAACCGGCCTCCTATACGCCGGCCCTCGACAGTGCCAGCCTCAGCGCGGGCGTTGAAGACTACTGGATCGAATACGACGTCACGAGTTACATCGCCAATCAAGTCGCAAACGGCAACGATGCCAGCCTGGTCCTGGTGGCGAGCAACAATGCCTACACGGTCTACGATTCCAGCGAAACCAGTCGCGATCCCGAGCTCATCATTACCACCACGACTGCGAGCGCCAGCACGTCTACGCTTTACCCCACGGAAGACGCGTTTGTGCGCTCAGGCAGCTATGCCAGCAACAACTACGGCTCGGACGATAACCTGGAGGTGAAGAACGAAGGCCCGAACGACGATTATACCCGCGAAAGCTGGCTTCAGTTCAACGTCGGCGGCCTCAGCGGCACCGTCACAGATGCCAAGTTGCGCATGCGCCTCGCCCAAAGCAACGGCACCACCACCCATACCGTCACGGAAGGCGGCGACAGCTGGTCGGAAAGCTCGCTGACCTGGAACAATCAGCCGGGCGTAACCGATGTGCTGGACAGCAAGTCCTTTACGGACAGCGACGACGGAATCTGGGTGGAATACGACGTGACCTCCTACATCGCGTCCGAGGTCGCCAACAGCAACACGAAGGCAACCTTCAACATCTCGGCCAGCAATGGTGTGTTCACCAAATACCGCGCCAGCGAGCACAGCAATGGCCCCGAGCTCATCGTGACGCTCAATGGCAGCAGCTCCGGCGGTGGCAATCCTTGGGATGGCCTGGACCCGAACGGACCCCCCGGCGATAACTTCGACCTCAGCGCCTGGAAGATCACCTTCCCGGATTCATCGGAGGAAAAAGAAGACTGGCTGACCGGTGGGGGCGAAAGCGCCAGCGAGTTTTACACGGACTCCAGCACCGGTGGCATGGTCTTCCGTTGCCCCAATATCGCGGGCAGCACTAGCGGCAGTCACTATTCCCGCTCGGAGCTGCGCGAGATGCTGCGCGCCGGCGATACCAGCATCAGCACGACGGGGCTGAACGAAAACAACTGGGTCTTCTCCAGCTCCACCAACACCAACCAGAATGCCGCCGGCGGGGTCGACGGCACCCTCACCGCCACCCTGCGCGTCGACCATGTCTCGACGACGGGCGACTCGGGCAAGGTAGGGCGCGTGGTTATCGGGCAGATCCATGCCTCCAGCGACGAGCCCTGCCGCATCTATTACCGTAAGCTGCCCGGCAACAGCAAGGGCGCGATCTATTTCGCCCACGAGGCCTCCAGCGGCGAACAGTATTACGAGATGATCGGCAGCCGCAGCAACAGTGCCTCCAACCCCTCCAACGGGATCGCACTGGGAGAAGTCTTCAGCTACACCATCGACGTGGTGGGCGATACGCTGACGGTGACGATCAGTCGGGATGGCCAATCCGATGTGGTTGAAACCGTCGATATGAGCAATAGCGGTTTCGCGAATGACTGGATGTACTTCAAGGCGGGCGTCTATAATCAAAACAATACCGGGTCGGGCAGCGACTATGTCCAGGCGACCTTCTTCTCGCTCAGCCATACCCACAACTGAGCTCAGACGTTTGTAAGAGAGAGAATACATAAGCTACGTCCCCGGCATCTTCGCCGGGGATTTTTTTTTGCCGGTTCAAACATGGTTTATGAGTGATTCAATGACGGTTCGTGAGTGAAGACGTTGGGGTTGAGTGCGAATTCTCATAGTGTGTTTATGAGGAGAAACAGGTGTTTCTTACAGTCAGGTCGTAGTTATTGAGAATGTGTTTTCATGATTCGGGTTAATGGGCGCAATGAGGGTAGGTTACAGTCAGATTTCATTGCCTTTGCGAAAGTTTGCAGCCGGGTGGAATTTGCCGCCGTAACCCGCGAAGTATGAGGTGCGTGTGCGCTTTTGCCGCCGCCCTTCATATTGCCGTACCCCCTCCGGTTGCGGGCTGTAAGTCTACTCCACATCAACGTCTCCCCCCCATGACACGTCTCCTGATTCACGCTATGCGTGAGAGGTTGTCCCGTACGCGTATCCTCTCACCCCATCTCTCACTCATTGTCGGTATCCTGCTTTTGCTCCCGATTTCTCTTTGGGCACAGTCTACCGGAGAAATCCGCGGCCGTGTGCGTAGTGAGAGCAATAATACCTATATACGCAACGCCATCGTTACGGTTGTGGATACCAATAAGCAGGTGCTCACTACGGCTGGCGGCAACTATGTCATATCGGGTGTGCAACCCGGCACCGTGACGGTTCGCGCGGCCTACTCCGGCCTCGAAACAACCGAGCAGACCGTCGAAGTCGTGGCCGGTGAAACGGCTCGGCTCAACTTCGATTTGACGAGTTCCTTTACCGCTCCGGCCGAGGAGGGCGAAGTGATCGACCTGGCCGACTTCGAGGTCACGGGCGAAATCCGCTCCGGCAGCGCCCGCGCCGTGATGGAGCAGAAGGTGGCGCTCAACCCGATGAAGGTCGTCGCCGCCGACTCGCTCGGCAACATCTCCGAGGGCAACGCCGGCGAATTCCTCAAACTCATGCCCGGCGTCTCTCTCGACTACGTGGAGGCCGATGCCCGTGCGGTGCGCATCAGCGGCCTCGCACCTCAATACGGTAACGTGTTGCTCGAAGGGCTCTTTGTGCCCAGTGCCGGCTCTTCCAACATCGCGACGGGCCGCACCTTCGAGTTCGAGCAACTCTCGATGGACAGCGTCGAGATCGTGAAGCTGACCAAGACGCCGACCCCGGACCAGCCGTCTGCCTTGTCCGGCACGGTCAACCTCGTCACCGAAAGCGCCTTCGACCGCGACGGCATGCACGTGGAATACTCCGCCGGCCTTGCGACCAACTCCTATTACGCCTCGCTGCAGCAGACCGAAGGCTGGGACAGTGACCAGCACTACAAGCTGTTGCCCAACTACTCCTTCGAATACTCCAACGTGTTCCATGACGGCAAGTTGGGCGTGATTGTCGGCACCAGCAGCCACTATACGATCGCGGCGCAAAAGCACATCTGGATGTGGGCGCAGGACTACAACGAAGACATGAGCGACAACGCGACCGAGATCCCGTCCTACAACTGGCTCTGGTTTCAGGACGGCATGAAGCCCACCCAGCGCAGCAATTACTACGGCCGCGTGGACTACCGCTTCTCGGATCGCCTGACCGGCTTCTTTCGCGCCGACCGCAGTAACTACGAGGCGCTCTTCTATAACCGCACGATGAGCCTGCGACCCGACGAGGACCCCGACACCGGGGAGCTGCTCTACGACAAGAGCGTCGAATACTCCATGACCAGCCAGACCGTCGCCTCGGGCTCCATCAGCGTCGATTCCAACCAGTTTATGGAGAAGCTGGGCGATACCACAATCTTTACCGCGGGGCTGGAATACCAGCACGACGACCTGACGATCAGCGGTCGCATCAATTGGGGCAAGGCCCGCAACTGGTATGAGAACCTCGAGAACGGCCACTTTTCGGACTACGCCTCGCGCATCGACGGCGTGTCCTGGCGCTGGGATCGCGGCTACGAAGGCGACACCGCGCTGGACTTCACCCAGCTCTCGGGCCCGGATTGGAACGACCTCTCCAACTACAGCTTCGTGTCCGACAGCATCCAGTGGCACGAGCGCAATTCCGAGGATATCCAGTCGACCGCGCGCCTCGACTTCGTGCACGACTGGCAGGACTGGGATGTCTCACAGGAGCTGAAATACGGCGTCTTTTACAACACGCGCGATCTGGAAGTGCACCGCTACGGCGCGCTCACGGCCAGCCTGACCGGACCCGATGGCGTGCAGGGCACCGCGGATGACCCCAACCCGTCGGACTTCGTGGACGAGAACTACACGATGGACTTCGATTTCGGCACCAGCCTGGATGGCTTTCACGCGCTGAGCCCTTGGGAAATCTTCGAGTATTACCGCGCCAACCCCAACGCCTTCGTCGTCAATACCGAGGCGAACGACACGCAGCGGCGCCAGAACAACTGGTATTTCGAGGAGGACGTCTACGCGGGCTACGTCTCAGACGTGTTCCACTTCGGCAAGTGGGAGATCGCGCCCGGCCTGCGCTATGAATACTCGACGCCGGAAGGGCGGGGCTATGACCGCGTGAACAACCGGCCCATCACCGCTGAAGGCGAATCGGTCGAAGCCTGGCTGAAATACCTGCAGATCAACTACGAAGTGCGCCCCGACCTGATGCTGCGCGCCTCCTACCACGACTCCGTCACGCGCGGCAACATCGCCAACCTCATCCCCGGCATCTCGGAGGTAGACGATACCGCCCGCCGCATCACCGCCAGCAATCCCAACCTGAACGAGGAGCGCGCGAAGACCTTCTACTTCACTCTCGAGAAATACTTCGAGCCCATCGGCCTCTTCTCGGCCTCGGCCTTCCACCGCGTCTGGGAAGACCGCCTCATCACCGGCAGCGAGGTGACGCTGGGCGACAACGGCTACCTCGGCGATCCCACCTATGCGGGCTGGACGCTGGTGACCAACACCAATGCCCGCGACAGCGTGAGCCTCAACGGAGTGGAGTTCGACTTCAACAAGCAGTTCTCCGATCTACCGCAGCCGATCAACGGCCTGGGCACCTTTGCCAACCTCACGCTGTTGAACTACGAGGACTGGCGCTTTTTCCTCGGCTCACCCGAGGTCACGGCCAATGCGGGCTTCAATGTAGAGATCGGCAAGTTCTCCGTCCGCCTCAACGCCAACTATATCGGCAAGATCCTCAACACGCCCGCGGCGGCCTACGACGAGGAAACCGGTGAGTGGAGCGATGCGGCACCTTACGTGAAGTATTACCAGAAGGAGCGCCTCTTCTTCGACCTCAACCTCGAGTATGTCTTCTCCAGCCGCCTCCGGCTCTTCGTGGACGCCCGCAACCTGACCAACGAGCCGTCGGTCTACACCTATCGTCACGATGCGGACAACTTCGAGCGCATCCTGAAGACCGGCACGATCTGGAAGGTCGGCGTCAAAGGCGTCTTCTAGACTTGTTTTCTTTTGCACGCCGGTTGTCCCAGAGGCCGGCGTGCATGCAGAGGGCTGGACCACCGCGGCGTGCATGCGCCGCGGTGGCTTTGCGTTTCAGGTGTTTACTGTCGCTCCAGGCGGCGTTCGAGCTGCGCCTGGTGCAAGTCTTGCGGCTGCAGCCTGGCTGGGTTGATGGTTTCGATCCACCAGCCGTCGGGCTCGAGCACGGAGTTTTGGACCAGCTGCGAGCGCAGGCCCACGAAGTTCATCGTCTTGGGGCCCCAGCTGACCGGCGGGGGATTGATGCGCGTATCGGCGTGCAGGTTCCAGAACGTGCCCCAGGCGGCGCAGGGCCGGCCCAGCGAGTGGCCGCCGCCGTGATACCAGACGCGGGTGCCCTTGCCGCAGTCGATGTCCGTAAACAGGTTTTCGTGCGAGGTGTCCTTGTGGTGGTCCAGCGCCAGATTGTCACCCCGACCGGCGGAAAACACGTTGCCGGATGAATCTTCCAGTGACAGGTCGTGGATGTAGCTGGTACGGAAGTCGAAGCGCGTCACGAGGTTGTCCTGCGCGTGCTTCAGCTGGATGCCGTGGTGGCCCGTGCAAGACTGTACGTAGGCGGTCTCCATCCCGCGCTCCGGATCGGCGGAAATCACGATCTGGTCGAGTGTATTGCCGCAGCCCATCAGGTTGATGCCGAGATCGCCGTTGTGGATGCGCACGTTGCGGATCCAGCAATCGCTCACGTCGTTCATCTCGATCGCGTTGCAGCCCATCTCCTTGAAGTGGCCTTCATAGGGGCGGTTGGGAAAGGTAAAGCGCAGGTCCTCGATCCCGACCTCCGTGATGGTGGGGCGAAAGCTGACGATCTCCGGCTGCCATTCGGTGCGGGTGGGGTAGCGCAACGGGCGGTTGAAGCGCACGCGGTTGCCGTCGATCGCAACGATGCGCATCACCATGCGCGCGCCATAGTCCTTGCCCTTGCGGATGTCGCCCGGGTCGCCGCTGTAGAGGTAGGTCTTCAGGCTCTGGTCTTCGGTCTCGTGCGCGATGACCCGCACGCGCTGGCCGACCTCCAGACCGTCGGTCGAGGCCACCTGTACGGTGTCGTCGCCCCGTTGCGCCTCGGCCACGATGTGGGCCAGCGTCTGCTCGCGGTAGTCGCCCGTCACATTGATAAAGCCGCTGCCGAAGGAGTAGGGCGAGGTCTTTTTGCCCGTGCTGGTCCGCGCATTGACCGGGTCGATTTCGTTGAGGCCCATCGGGCACCACAGCTCGGTCTGGTCGGGGCCCGCCCCGCGCAGCACCACGTTGCTGCGCTTTACATGGAGCACCTCGGTCAGCTTGTAGCGACCGGGCGGGAAGTAGAGCGCACCGTTTTCGGTGGCGTCGATGGCTTTCTGGATCGCCGCCGTATCGTCGGTCTCGCCGTCGCCCACCGCCCCAAAGTCGCGCACGTTGGTCACCTGCTTGACCTCCGGCAGTTCGCGTTCGCCGTGGTGATAGCCGGCGTAGGAAAAGTCGGGCAGACGGCTCTGCGCGTTCCAGTTTTCGCCGTGCTCGCCCCACAGCTGGGAGTATTCCGCCTGCTGCGCCAACCCGGGAGAGGCCAGCGCCAGAGCCGCAATGAGGGAAAGGAGTCGTTGTCGGGGTAACATGCGACTAATAGATATTAGATCGCACGCCGCAGGGCAACGGAAAAGGGAGGCTTTACTTCTAGCTCTTCAGCTTCTGCAGCACCTTGTCGACGTCGTCGCTCAAGGCGGGCTCGAGCTCGACGGCTTGGGCGAGGCTGTCGCGGGCGGCCTGTGGCTGACCCATTTTAGCGAGGATCTGGCCGAGGCGCCAATGGGCGGCTCCTTCGCTCGGCATCATGAGGGCAATGGGCAATTGCAGTTGCAGGTAGCGCTGCAGGTGCTGCTTGCCGGTCTCAAGGTCCTGGCCGGACTTGGCGCTGAGGCGGCCTGACTGATAGAGCGCGAGTGGATTGTCCGGGTCTTCGGCGATGACGGCGTTGAGGTGCTCGCGGGCCTCCTCGAACCGTTTTTGTTCCAGGGCGGTCAGGCCGGCCATGAGCCGGGCCTCCAGCGGGTCGATCTCCTCCAGGCGGGCCATCGTCTCCGCGGCCTTCTCCTTGCTGCCGCCCGCAATCCCCGGGGCGAGCAGGTAAAACTGCTGCAGGCCGCGTAGGGCGTCCTGGTTGTGGGGGTCGAGCTCGAGGGCTTGCTGAAAGGCGTCGCGCAGGCCGTGGGCAACGCCGAGCTTGCTCATCATGCCTACCTCGTCGAGGCGCTCCACGTAGGCATAGCCGAGCGTGGCAAAGTAGTTGGCGTGGGTCGCATCCAGTTCCGTTGCGGCCTGGGCCTGTTCGACCGCGGTCTCACCCTCGCCCCGGGCAAGCGCCATCAGTGCCAGCCAGTAATGGGCCTCCGCACTCTCCTGCTGGGCCAGATCGCGCACCGCCGGCTCCGCTTGGCGCCACTGCGGGGACTGCAGCAGCGTGTGTAGTTCGTCCCAGCGATCGGCAGACGGCGCCCCGGCAAGGGCAGTGCCACTGGTCGCAAGGATCAGGAGGAGGCGTTTTAGCATGAGAATCGTTCTAGCAGGTAAAACGCCGAAAACCGCGCGCGCGTCAAGATTGGTGACGCTCCCCATCGTAAGCCCAGGGTAAAACTACGGGCGCTGGAGGCGGGGAATCAGCTCGTCGATGCGCACGTGATCGTTGATCAAGTCCTTGATGATCGGGATCTTGTCTGCGTCTTCAGGCTGCGTCTTGACCGTCATGGAGTGGATTTTGGACGCGACCGCGTAACTTTCCTCACTGCTGATCACGAGCGGCACCTCGGTTTGGGAAAACATCTCCATCAGCTTGGGGTGGGGCAGCAAATTGCGCGTCAGGATCACGCCCGAGACGGGGCGGCGGCCCGAAATGCCTGCGGCGGCAATCGTCGCAAGCAGGATGTCGTCGCGGTCGCCCGGGGTGATGATCAGGGTGCCGGGGCGCAGGTAATCGACCACGCCCTTGGCGGCCATCGCCCCGACCACGACCTGTCGGATGCGCTCGTGGCGACCGCTGTCGCGTGCGTTCAGCCAGCGGCCGTTCACCTCTTCCACGATCTGGCTGAGGTTGGGGGCGGCCAGTTGCGGCTGGGTGGGCACCACGCCCAACAGCGGCACGCCGATGCGGTCGAGCGCCTTGCGGGTGTAGTGCTCGATCACGTCCAACTTGTCCGGCAGCACCTTGTTGATGATCGCGCCGACGACTTCCACGCCATAGCGGTCGAAAAGGCTCTTGTTCAGTGCAATCTCGTCTACCGGCTTGCCGATACCGCCGCGGCTGACAATCACCGCCTTGGCCCCGAGCAGGCGCGCCACCTGGGCGTTGGAGAGGTCGCAGATCGCGCCCACGCCGGCGTGGCCGGATCCTTCGATAATCACCGCATCTTTCTCGAAAGTGGCTCGGTCGAAGGCGCGCACGATGCGGTCGACCAGCTGCGGGTGGATGTTTTCGGGATCGTCGAGGTAGCGGCGGGTAAAAGTTGTGTCGATCGCCACTGGGCTCATCGCTTCGATTGGCACCTCGACGCGGTAGATGTGGTTGAGCAGAAACGAGTCCTCGTCGATCTTCACGCCCTCGAGCTCAATGAAGCGCTGGCCGATGGGCTTGATGTAGGCCACGCGCTTGAAGTGCTGCTCCAGGGCGTTGAACAGGCCGAGGCAGGTGGTGGTCTTGCCGTCGTTCTGGCGCGTGGCGGCGACGAAGAGGCGCGGGATTTCGCGGTTGAGCGGCGTCAGCTGCAGGGCCTGGCTCGGCTGGCGGGGAAAGCCCCCGTCCGGCGAGAAGTAGTTGGCGATTTCACGTTCGGTCGGCGACGCGGCACGTGAGACGACCGGTTCCTTTTTTTCGCGGGGGGACTCGCCGGGAATCATAAGCTCTCTGTGGTGACGGTTTCGGAATCGTTGGAATATAGCAGTCGCCGGTCGATCGCCTGGCAGGCGGTGACGACGGCCGTGCCGAAAATATCGTAGCTGTGCGCGCCGCGGCTGATTTCTGCGCAAGGCTTGTCCAGCCCGATGATGATCTGGCCGTAGGTGCGGGCGCCCGCCACGAGCTGGATCATCTTGGAGGCAATGTTGCCCGAGTTGAGGTCGGGAAAGACCAGCACGTTGGAGTGGCCCGCTACCGGGTCCCCGGGCAGGCCCTTTTGCTCGGCTACGAGGGGGCTCAGGGCGGCGTCGAGTTGCAGCTCGCCCTCGATCTGACACTTCAGGTGCAGCGTTTCCGCCCGCTTGCGCGCGATGTCGCGGGCCTCCCGGATCTTGGTGATCGACGGGTGCACGATCTTTTGCGCATTGGTGGCAAAGCTCAGCATGGCGACCCGCGGTTCCTCGTTGGTCAGGTGGTGGGCGATGCGCGCGGTCGAGACGGCGATGTCCGCCAGTTGCTCGACGTTGGGCTCCGGGATGACGCCGCAGTCGGCGAGGAAGAGCAGCCCGTTGAGGCCGAAATTGGGGTTCTCCTGGTCGAGGATGAGCATCGACGAAGCACTCTTGACTCCCTTTTGCGTGGGGATGAAGCGGAAGAGCGAGCGCAGGCCGCTGGAGGCCGACATGGTCGCTCCGGCCACGAGTGCATCGACGCGGTGGTTTTCCAGCATCAGGGCAGCGAAGTTGTGCCGGTCGAGCAGGATGCGCTGCTTCTCCTCGTCCGACGCCTCCGCATACTTGGGATGCTGGTCGATCATCGGCCGGAAGATCTCGAAATCTTCACTGCGATCGGGCTCCAGGATGCGGATACCGTCGAGGCGAATGTCGAGCCGCCGCGCCCGTTCCTTGATCTCTGCCCGGTCACCGAGCAGGACGGGCACACCGCAGCGCCGCGTCACGAACTGGCGTGCCGTCTGGATGATCCGGGGGTCGTGCCCCTCCGGAAAGACGACGCGCTTCGGGTGGCGTTGCAGCTTGCCCAGTAACTGGTCGATCAGGCCCATCGTAAAAGTGCCACATTGGCGATAGTCGGGCAGAGCCTGTCCGTTACGGCCGCAAGCCTCAAGTGGAAAGTCGCTGCAGCAGCGATGTTTGGCAAAAGATTGCCACTTACCCGTCCCCAGGTAAGTGGCAATAGCCCTTGGGTTGTTAGATGGTCCGGTACTGGACCAGGTTCCTGCGAAACATTTCGGCGCGCCAGATGTCGCGTGCCTCGCGCGAAAGCCCTTCCACCGCGACGCTCTGCAGCTGGTGATCGCTGAGGTGGCGGTAAAGGATGTAGAGATACTCCTTGTTGATGGGAGCTTCGCGCAGGTTCTCCCACAGCTGCTTGAATAGGTTTAGCATAGTCCTGTGAATTCGGGTGAAGCAGCCCAGCCAGTGCTGATGCCGCGCTCAAGATTCGCCAACCGCTAGGATTGGCGCCGACTTCGACGGGCTATGCGAGGGGAGGCCCCGCAATGGGGCAGGCGCGTTTTTGCCAGGCGCAGCGCCACGAAGTGTGGACATCCGGCAGGCGTTGGCCGGTGCTGAACGACCGGCTGAAGGTGGGCAGCGCGGCCGGTTGGGCCTCGTTTCCCGGGCCCGTAAACAGGTCGAGATCCAGCGTTTCGCCCGCCTCTTCTTCCATCTCGTTGATGGAGGTGGCCACGAGGGTCGACAAATCGCCATTGGCGGCGTGCAACTCCGTCAGCCCGGAAGAGGAAAACTCCGTCTGGTTCTGCTCGGGATTGACGAGGAGCAGGACCGACCAGAGCCAGAACTGGATCAAGGTGCTGATGCTTGAGGATTTTCCTCCGTTTCAGCCCGGGAGTCAATTCCGATGATCCAAATTAGTGGCGCCGGATGATTTTCCACTCGGCGGGTGCGGTTACTTCAGCTATCACCTCGGCTCGTGGCTCGCCTCCGCAGCATTTCGATCGTCAGTCTCGCAACCTCCGCCAGCCGGGTGCTGGGCCTCATCCGCGACGTCTGCATGTTTGCCTTTCTCGGCACGGGCCCGGTCAGCTCCGCCTTCATCCTCGCCTTTACGCTGCCCAACCTCTTCCGGCGGCTGCTGGGGGAGGGCGCGCTGACCTCCGCCGTCGTGCCGGTGCTCTCTCGCAAGCTCGAGCAGGAGGGCGAGGCCGCGCAGGATGCCCTGCTCAACGCGGTGCTGCGGCGCCTGTTTCTGACGCTGCTGGGCCTCTCCGTGCTGCTGGGCATTGGCTGGTGGGGGCTGCCGTTGATTCCGGGGCTGGCCGAACGCTGGTACCTCAGCAGCGGCTATGGGCTCATGCTGACGCCCTATCTGGTGCTGATCTGTCTGGCCGCCATCCTCAGTGCCGCGCTCAACGTGCGCCAGCGCTTCCTCGTGCCCGCGCTCTCGCAGGTGTGGCTCAACCTCAGCATGATCGCGGCGCTCGGCGGGTTTGGCTGGGCGCTGGCGGAGACTCCGGAGGCGCGAGCCTGGTGGCTTGCCGGCGGGGTGTTGGTGGGCGGCGTGTTGCAGTGGCTGACCCCGTGGCTGGACCTGCAACAGGTCGGTTGGGACCGCCGCGCGGGGCGGGGAGAGCCGGTGGATTTGCGGCCCGTCTGGCGCCTTTTCCTGCCCGGCGTCTTCGGCGCGGCGATCTTTCAGGTCAACGTGCTGGTGTCGCGCCTGCTGGCCTTCAGCCTCAACGATCAGGCGACGGGCATCCTCTACCTCGCCAACCGCCTGATCGAGTTGCCGCTGGGCGTTTTCGCGGTGGCGGTCAGTACGGTGCTGTTCCCGGAATTGGCCCGTTACGCGGCCCGCGAGGACGGACAGGAGACATTTGCCGAGGCCTACCACCACGGGTGGCGCCTCATCATGCTCATCACGGTGCCGGCGGCCCTGGGCCTGGCGGTGCTGGCGGGGCCGATCCTCAGCGCGCTGTTCGCCTGGGGCCTGTTCGCGGCAGACGACGTGGCGGCGACGATCCCGCCGCTGCAGATCTTCGCCATCGCGGTGCCGTTCTACTCCTGGGCGACGTTGGCCACGCGGGCCTTTCACGCGCAGCAAGACATGCGCACGCCGGTCCGACTGGCCGTGCTCAACCTGCTGATGAACCTCGGGCTGAGCCTGCTCCTGATGGGCCCCTACGGCACCTCCGGTCTCGCCCTGGCCAATCTGCTGACGAGCGTCACGCACTGCATGTTGCTGGCCGTCCTGCTGCGTCGCTACCGGGTGCCGCTTCTGACGCCCACAACGGGGCTCGCGACCGTCAAGATCATTGCCGCCGGCGCGGTCATGGCGGGGGCCATCGTATGGCTCAAGCCCTTTTCCTGGGACCTGCTGGCGCGCCTCGAGACCTTGTTTGCGCCGACCTGGGCGGAAAAATTGCTCAACGCCGGCCTCATCGCCCTGCTCATCCCGCTGGGCGTGGTGGTCTACTTCGGCACCCTCGTCATCCTCCGCGAAGGCGAGCTGCACGAGCTGCTGACGGTGATCCGCAAGAAGCTGGGCCGGTAGGGGCGGCGCGACATTGTCAGGGGCTCCTGAACTTGTCACGTGGTGCGATTGCGCCTTGGATATCGAGCCATGCAGTTTGGCCGTTCGACCGTTCTCGTCCGCGACTATGCGGAAGCGCTTGCCTTTTATCGCGACCAGCTGGGGCTGGAGGTCGTCTACGACGGAGCGACGCCCGATGGTTTTCGCCTGCTGCACTTGGGCTTTCCGGGGCAAACGCCGGCAGGGCTGTGGCTGATGCAAGCCCAAACGGAAGAACAACGGGCACTGGTAGGTCGTCAGACCGGGGGCTTTCCCTGCTTCGTCCTGTATGTGTCGGACTGCGAGGCGGAGTTCGACCGCCTCCAGTCGCTGGGGGTCGCGTTTCCCGTGCCACCGCGTCGGGCGGAAGGGGCGACGTTTGCTCATTGCCGGGACCCCTTCGGCAACGAGATCGTGCTGGTTCAGCTCCCAACTTGAGGGGACGGGAGCGAGGAGCGTTTGCCTACTCCTCCAGCGGAGCCAGCGCGCCGGGGACGCCCGGATGATCCAGGGTCCAGGGCAGCCAGTCGGCTACCTGTGGCGGCACTTCGCCGGCGGCTTTCAGGCCGGGAAAGTCGGCGCGCGGTGCGAGGCGCTTGAGGATCGGGCTCTGGAAGACCGGACGGTAGTAGTCGGAGAAGGCCTGGCTGCCCTCGCCGAAACCGCGGTCCTGCAAGGCGCTCAACTCGGTGATCTCGGCGGAGCAGCCCTCTTCGTCGTTGCCGCCATCGGCGGGGCTCCAGGTCAGCAGGGGCTGCCGGCGATCTTGCTGCACGTAAACGTTGTGGGCCATGCTGGCGACCTGCGGTTCGGTCAACTCACCGCAGAGGGAGCCTTCCTGGATCGTTTGCACGAGCGGGAACTTGAAGCCCTCACGCGCGACCATGAGGTTGTTGGCGAGCATGTGGCCGTCGCGCTCGTCCACGTCCGGACCAGTCGCCGGGTGCCAGCCAAAGTGGTCGTTGGCGGCGCTGCGGGAGGTGCGCTGGATCTTGATCGAGCTGTCGAGCAGCGTGTTCTGGTAGATCCTGGCATCGCAGCTGTTGAGGATATAGATGCCGGTGCCGCAATTGAAGAATACGTTGCCGGCGACGGTGGCCCCCTTGGAGATCTCGAGGAAAAAGCCGTTGTCGGTCGTCTCGACCCAGTTGTTGTAAAACTGGCCGTCTACGTTGCCCACGTCGTACCACACGCCGCTGCTGTACGGATTGTCGATGATGAGGTTGTCGCGTACGACGACGCGGTGCGTCTGGTTGAAAATCTTGATCGCGGTCGGGAAGACGCCTTCGAACTGCTCGATGTTGGTGTGCGTTACGATGTTGTGCTCCAGCAGGGCGTCGGCGGAGCTGATGACGTAGATGCCCTCGAAGCCGGTGTGCGTGATGAGGCAGTTGCGGATCACGAGGTCGTCTCCGCGGAAATAGCCGGCCACGCGCGAACAGTAGGAGATGGTGACGTTTTCGAGTTCCGTGCCGACTACGTCCTTGCCCATTTCCGCCTCGGGGGTGGGACCCTCGCCCTCGGTGCCCTCGATTTCGAGCGCGCGGTAGGCGTATTGGGTGAAGGTGATGCCGCGGATCTTCGGCCCGAGGCGGTCGGACTTCTTGCCGTGCACCTCACCTGTTACGCGGGTAAGTGCGTTGTCGAAGGCCGTGATTTCGATTTCGTGCTCCGATGGGTCGACGCCGATGTAGACGTTGCCGTTTTCATAGTCGATCGAGTAGGTGCCCTCGGTCACTTCGCCTTCCCAGCCGACGACTTCCAGCGGCTCGCCGTCGACAAAGACCATGTCGTAGTTGAAGAGGTAGGGCGGGATCTGGTTCCCGAGCCGTTCGCGGCGCCACCAATCGGGGGCGACTTCCGGGAAGAGGTGATCCCAGCTGGTGCGCCAGAGGCCGTTGATCTGTTGCTCCCAATCGTCGGCGACCTGCGAGCCCTTGAGGATCGGGCGCTCGTCGCGGTAGGGCTGCATCGTGATGCCCTGGTTCAGCTCCAGATTGCCGGTGCGGTAGACGCCGCCGCGCAAGACGATGGCATCTCCGGTCTTCACGTTCGCGATGACAGCTTCCAGGGTAGCGGGCGCGTCGAGGGAGGTGCCTTTGGCCTGGGCATCGCCGTCGGGGGCGACGTAGTAGACGGTGCCGTCCACTTGGGGTAGGTCGTAGGTTTGGGCGATGGGGCCGTAGTTGCCCATGGAGGGCTGGGCCTGAAGCGGGGGCGCCGTCAAGCCGCAGAGGGCGACGGCAAAGCAAAGCAAGGTGCGGGGTAGGGCAGGAGTTCGCATACTATCCTCATGGGCCGCAATCCGACACGCCGCAACCTTGGGCGCCTTCGAATTATAGAACGGGTGTACCGAGCAGGAGGCTGACGTTGCTGCCGCCAAAACCGCAGTTGTTCTTCAGGATGTAGCGGCTCTTGGTGGCGGTTGGCGCGGTGGGCAGATGGAGGCTTTCGACCTCTGGATCCGGCTCCTGCAAGTTGGCATTGCCCGGGCGGAAACCGTGCCGCATGGACAGGGCGCACAGGCCCACCTCAAACGCCCCCGCCATGGAGAGGCCGTGGTCGGACTGGCCCTTGGTGCTCACGACGGGCGGGCAGGGCGTGTCGCCGAAGAACTTGCGGATTGCCTTGGCCTCGGCCAGATCGCCGGTGGGCGTCGACGTGGCGTGGGCGTGCAGCCAGGAAATGTCTTCGCGCGCAATCTGGGCGTCTTCGACCGCTCGTTCCATCGCGCGGCAGAGGTATTGGCCCTCGGGCTCGGGTGCCGCGATGCTATAGCCGTCGGCTGACTGGCCCCAGCCGAGCAGTTCCGCGTAGGGCGTGGCCCCGCGCTCGGCGGCGGCCTCGGCGCTCTCGATGATGAGCACCGCCGCGCCGCCGGTGGCGACAAAACCGTCCCGACGCTTGTCCCAGGGCCGGGAAGCCGTGGCATCGCCGCCCTGAGAGAGCGCGCGCATGGCGGCAAAGGGCAGCACCGACTCGGCATTGCAGTCTTCCGCGCCCACGACCATGACGCGCCTGGCGCGCCCGAGGCGGATCGCGTCGATGGCATGGCCTACGGCGTGGCTGGACGAGGTACAGGCGGAGACGAAGCCGAGGTTGGCCCCTCGGATGTGGTAGTAGGCCCCGAGGTTGAAATTGAGCGTGCCGGAGATCGAGTTGACGACCCCCATCGGATTGCCCCGGCGACCGCGCGTCTCGTAGAGCAGGCGCACGTGCTGCCCCATCATGAAGGGCGAGCCGGCGGAGGCGGCGAAGAGGGCGGTCTCGTCGTTTGCGAGGTCTGCCGGATCGAGGCCGGCATCGGCAATGGCCTGATCGGCCGCGCAGACGGCATAGATGCCGTGGGGCGGCAGACTGCGCAGGAACTCACGCCGCACCTTGAAGCGTTCCGGGATCTGCCAGAGCGTCCACGTGTCGCTCGAGAGATCGAACTCCTTGACCATGCCGGCCACCTTGATCTGCGACTGCCCGTCGGGCATGAACGTATGCGGTGCGATCCCGCTTTGCTGCGTGCGCAAGGCTTCCAGAACGGCGGAAGCATCGTTACCGATACTGCTGATAAAGCCGAGACCCGTGATGACGGGGCGGTGCGGCCAGTCGAAAGAACTCACTGCTACTTCGATTCGGAGATTTTCTGGCGGATAAAGCGCCGCAGGTCCGCCACTGTGGCGAGGTCGACCAATTCCTCGTTCTGGATCGTGAGGTCGAAGAGGTCCTCCAGCATGAAGACGAGCTCGGCGATCGTAATGGAGTCCACGCCCAGGTCTTCGCGCAAACGTGTGCTGTCGGGCAGCTCCGTCACGGGTTGCTCCGGCGGCTCCGGCAGCAGAAACACGAGGATACGCAGAACGAGTTCGTCCAGGTACGCAGGTTGGCGCGTCTGTTCATAAGCACGGTAGGCCGCCAGGGTTTCGGGCGGGTGGCCGCGCAGGCGATCGGCGGCTTTGTCGGCAGGGGAGGAACTCATGGGCGCAGTCAGTCTTAGTTGCCGCGTCGTTAGCGGGTGTCAACGGTATTCCAGACAGTAGAACCGCAGGTTAAACGAAGGAGGGCTCCGCTGCCAGCTCGATTATGCATATCGTTTTCCTGCTTGCGAAATCGTCAGGGAGCCTTAACTCAGAGAGGCCATGAAATCTCGTTTCGCTTCTCTTACGCTCGCGCTTGTGCTCGGTTCTTCCTTTGGCTTCATGGGTTGCCAAGGGCCTTCGACGGCCCCGGCGGCGACCAAGGCCGAACTCGGGCCGGCTCCGACCACGCCCGTTGCGACCATTTCGATTCCGGGCGGAATGCCGAACAGTGAGGTCAAGAGCGTGGTGGTCGAGTCCTTCATTCGCCGCCGCTGGGACATCCTCGATGATGGCGATCAGATGGTGAAGGCGCAGCTCATCCACCGCGGCTACGATGCGACCCTCACGGCGACCTGGAATGATTCGACCATCCAGATCACGTCCGACTCCTACCGCATCAACAAGGCCGGCGAACCGACCGAACGGGCGGAGCCGGAAGGCTGGATCGCCAACCTCGAAAAGGACATCAACGTCCGCCTCGAGACGGCCGCTTATATTGACTAATGGCTGCCGCTTCGGCCACGACAGGTTTTTCGGCAGACCCCGCACCCGCGGGGTCTGTTTGCTTATTCCCCGGTGCTACGATCGAGGCGGCGGGGCTGGTGTTTAGCTGGGGTGGCCCTGAGGCCCGGGCGCAGGTCGCCGATAGGCGCCTGGAGGTGATCCTGCCTGCCGCTTGCCTGCAAGGGCTGGAGGCGGAGGCGTGGACGCTGCCCACTGCCCGCGAAGCCCATGAGGAAGAGGGTTTTGCCCTGCTGCGGGGGGATGGCTGGATGCTCGGTGCAGCGGTCGTGCCGGTGGACGAGGTGACGCTGGAGGAGAGGACGCGCGATCTCTATGCGCGCATGTTCAAGGTGCTTGGTCCGCACCAGCTCTACCGCTGCTGGAACTGGGTCCCGGCGATCAACGCCATCCCCGAGGGCATGATCGAGCGCTATCGGCTGTTCTCCCGGGGGCGTTCGGAGGCCTTCAACGCGGCGTTCTCCGACGAGGCGGAGGCGCACATGCCAGCCGCTTCCGCCGTCGGCGTGGCGGGCGATCGGCTGGTGCTCGTCTTCCTCGCGGGCAAATGGCCGTGCCACTATTGGGAGAATCCCGAGCAGACCCCCGCCTTCCATTACCCCGCCCAATACGGTCCGCGGGCGCCGAGTTTTTCGCGGGCGACTTCGGTCGAGACGCCCTGGGGCCGCCGCCTGTTCATCTCCGGCACCGCCAGCATCAAGGGCAGCGAATCGCTCTTTGAGGGCGATGTGGAGCGGCAGGCCTGGGTGACGGCGCAGAATCTGGAGCTGATCACGCATACGGCCGGCTTCGGTCCTGCGCTCATGAGCCCCGAAGGGCGGCGCGCCTTTCGCTGCTATTTGCGCCTGCCAGCGGATACCGAGCGTTGGAGCCGCCGCTGGCCCCGTATCTGGCCGGTCCTGACGGTTTCGCAGGCCGACATCTGCCGGGCGGATCTGGCCGTCGAAATCGAAGGCACACTGGCCGAATAGCGGCAGCTCCTGCTTGAGTGGAGGACTGTTTTGGGCGCACCGATTCCTGCAGACTGCGATATGCTCCGGTTCCTATTTGCCCTGCCGTGGAGGCGGGAGGCTCAAGCACGCTGGAGGCTGGCCATAACGTAGCCGGTGGTGCCCAAGAGCCCTACAGTATGGACGCGAGCGCCTGGCGGTCGATCTTGCCGCGTGCGGTGACCGGGAAGGCCTCGATCTGCTGGATCCGGCGGGGACGCTGCCAGCGCGGCAGCTGCTCGGCCAGCCAGGCCTGTAGCGCTTCCGGAGTGATCGCGCCCTCGTAGACGAGCACCAGTTCGACCTCCGCCCGGCGGCCCTGACGCGTCAGGCAGAGTGCTTCGGCTACCTCCGGGTGCTGCAGCACGACGCGGCTGACGGCATTGCAGCTGACGCGCCGCCCCCCGATCTTGACCCAATCGGCCTCGCGCCCCAGCAACTGGAGGTGTCCGGCGGCGTCCCACTGCCCGTGGTCGGCCAGTGTGTAGAGGCGGCGGCCTTCGCTCAGCTTGCGCGAGCCGGAAAAGGCACCTACGGCCTCGCTAACCACGCGCACGCGGCCCTGCTTGTTGAGGCTCACCTCCACGCCCGGCAAGGGCGGTCCCAGATGCTGCCCGCTGCGCGTGCCTTCGCCGTCCGCGTCGAAGGTGATGCCGCCCGTCTCGCTCGAACCGTAAAAGGTGCGGGGCAGCACGCCCGCTGTCTGCTCGAACTTCCGGGCGTCGGCGGGCGAAAGCGGTGCCCCGGCAGAAACGACGAGCCGCAGGCTGGCAAAGTCCGCCGCATCCCCCTCGGTCTGGCTCAGCGCCCGGATCATGGGCGGCACCGCAGGAAAAGTCGTCGGCTGATAGCGGCGGAAGTCTTCCCGCATGGCCTGGGGAAAGATGTCGCTCGCCAGCACCAGTGTCGTGCCGTCGACCAGGAGCGGCAGCACCAGATTGCCCAGCGCGTAGGAGTGCCCCAGCGGCAACGCGGCGTAGTGGCGATCGGCTTCCGTCAGACCCATGCCGGCCTTGACGTTGCGGTAATCGGCCAGCATCTGCGCGGAGGTAAAGTTGAGGGGGCGAGGCCGGCCCGTGCTGCCGCTGGTCAGCTTGATCAGGGCGTAGGGCTCGCGCAGGCGCGGGCTTTCGGCTCGGGCTTCAATCCCTTCGCGCGTGACAACGGCGGCCACGTTCAGCTCATCCGCCAGCTCTTGGACCCGTGCCGCCGGCATTTCGGCATCGACCAACACCGCACATGCCCCGGATGCCTGCAGGGCCAGAAACGCCGCGACCCAGTCGATGGAGCTGGGCAGGGCCAGGGTCACGCGCCGGTGCAGCAATTGGCGGCTGGGGGGCAGCTTTTGCAACCAGTGCGAGCTGAGGCTTTCCAGCTGCTTGAGGCTGACTTCGCGACCGGTTGCTGCCTCGATCAATGCCGTCTTCTCGGCGTGGCGGGCGAGGCAGATATTCCAGGCGTCGTGTAGATTGGCGGGTGCTTCAGGAGCCTTCATCGCTGGAGCCCAACTTAGCAGTCTGCGGATGAAGTAAAAGCACAACCAGCAGCCCGCACGCGACGAGTAGGGCGACCATGCGTCCCAGCGCGTGTGCCGCCGGGATTTGGCTGAAGCCCAGCACCGCAAAAGAATAGCCCGTCGTCGCGGCCGACATCAGGATCGAGGGCGGCAGCGGCTGGCTCCGCTGGCGGGCGGCGAGGCTGAACAGCCCATAGTCCAGCAGGATGCCGACCCCGAGAAAAATCGCCAGCAGGTGGAACAGATTCAGCGCGGGCCAGAGCCACGAAACGATGCCCAGGCCGAGGCCGATTGCCAGTCCCAGACGCAGGAGCAGCCGGAGGGTGCGTTTCGGCCCTTGCAGCAACAGCATGGCGACCGCGACCACGATGAGCATCAAGTAGCCGTAGTGCTTCAGGTGAGTGGTGTAGCGTGCCAGCAGCTCGTTGAGGTGCTGGATCTGGCTGACGGGGATCAGCTGCACCGAATCGTCCTGCGGCTGGGGCCATTGGCCGCTGAGGGTGATCCACGCCCGGTCGTTGCTGTCCCGGAAATGCGTCAACAGGCGCAGCGGCCCGGCCAGTTCGGCCTCGAGGTCCAGCAGGCTTTGCGCATAGGCGCTGCCGTCAATCGGTGTGTGGCGATACGTCTCCCACGCGGTGAAGAAGCCGTCGAACGCGTCCACCTCGTAGCCGGAGTCACGCATCGCGCGGCGCAGCTCGTCGGCAAATGCGGTGCCCCAGTCGCCTGCCGCTTGGGCCTGGGCCGCGCGTGCATCGGGGAGGGTGGGTAGAGTGAGAAACCAGCGGTCGGTCGACTCAGGCTGGGCCCCCTGCGCGGCCATCTGGTGCACGGCGCGGATCAACGCCGCGGGGGAATCGCCGATCAGGAGCTGCTGCCTGCCCGCCGCATCCCCCGCCGTTTGCAGGATCGTCTGCTGCTCGGCCTCCAGCCCGGGCAGCGGATACTGCAGGTTGCGCAGGTCGTGCGACCAGTGCAGCCGGGACAGGCCCGGCGCAACCAGCAATACGAGCAGCCCGAGCACGGCCCAGCGCCACAGACCGTCGTGGGTACGGATTTCCGGCAGGTGGTTTTCGCGGATGGGCCGCGCGATCTGCCGGTAGAGCGACACCAGCCCGATCGAAGCCGCCAGGCCGCCGAGCATGAACCAGCCGAGTTGGCGCAGCATCGGCAGCTCGGACCACAGGAGCAGGGCGAACGCTGCCAAGGTGCTGCCCGCGCCGAGCAGGAGCGGACGCCACAACAGCTCGCGCTCCTGTTCCGGGCCATGGTGGTAAAGCCGCACGTGCAGCGTGTAGTCGATGGCGAGCCCGGCGAGAATCGAGCCGGTGACGAGCGTCAGCGCGTGGACCTGCCCCACGGCGAGCAGGGTGAAGGCGAGCGCGCTCGCCAGCGTGAGGCCGAGCAGCAGGCTGACTTCCAGCACTAGTTGCAGGCGGCGGGTAAAGAGCCAGGTGAGCAGCACGACGCCGACCAGGCTGAGCGTGTTCAGCCAGTTGATTTCGGCGCGGATGCGGCGCTCGTTTTCGGCCGAAAATTTGGGGAAGCCGGTGTCCAGCACGCGCCAGTCGGCCGCGGTGCCGGGCAAGGTGCTGCGGGCGGCTTTCAGCGCGGCCTGCCGGGCGTCTTCCGCCGCGACGCCCGTTGGGTTGTCGCCGCCGTTTTCCAACCAGATGAGCACACTGCCGCCGGCTTGGGGACGCAACGCCTGCTGCATTTCGTCTTGCCAATGCGCCATCAGCAGCAACGGGTCCTGCGGGATCAGGCGCTCCAGGGCAAAGGAGTCGGGTGAGGCCAGGTAGGCATCCAGCTCACGGATCGTTTCTTGTGCCGCCTGCTTGGGATCGGCGTCATGCGTCTGCTGCCATTGGGGCCAGAGCAGGGGCAGGCGTTGGCGAAACATTTCCGCGGCGAAGGAGCGCACAAAGGTGCCGTCGGAGAGCGTGTAGACCGTGGTGAAGAGCCCCGAATCGTCCAGTTGTTGCACGAATGCCTGCCGGTCTTCCGGCTGGACGGGCGCACCGTCCACACGCTCGAGCAGGACGAGGGTTGTGCGCGATTGCTGGTCGGTCGCCCACTCGCGCGCCACACCCAGGGCCGGGTCTTCCGCCTCCGCCGAGTCCGGAAGCACATCGAGCAACTGAGTGGAGAGAGCGGTATGCCAGTTGCGGGTGCCGAGAAAGCCGGCCACGACTGCGAGCCAGAGCAGCAGCGCGATGGTGGCGAGGCGGCGGTGGGCAGGGGCGTCACTCACGGCAGGGAGAGAAGGAGATTTCGACCCGTTCGCGCGCCGAGCGCTGCAGTTCCAGGTGGGTCAATTGCTGTGCGTCGCCCGACAGCACGACTGTGCGGTAACCGAGTTGCTCGCTGTCGGAGCCCTCCCGCGGCGAGAGGGTGAGCTGCCAGTCATCCTCTTCAAGCATGCCTTCGGCGGTGTATTGCGCGCCCAGCGCCGCCCAGTCGAAGGCCAGCGCGTGCTGCATCACCCGGGCCAGCGCCTTCACCTCCGGCTGCTCGAATTCACGGCGGTCGCCGTCGGGATTGATACGCGTCAGGCCGTGCTCATGCAGTTCGTAGGTCACCGTTACCGGATCGGTGTAGTGTAGCGTCAGCCCTTCTTCGGGATCAAATTGGGCCTCGCCGGAAAAGCTGGAGGGCATGCGGCGAAAGGGGCGGTAGCGCTCTTCGGAAAACTGGGCGCAATCGTTGTCCTGGGCGCGCAGGGTTTGCAGCAGCGCTTGCCACTGTGGCGGGAGCTGCGAGAGGTCGAGCGTCTCCGCATCGAGGGGCGCGTGCAGGCCCAGGCAGAAAACGACGGCTACAAGGACTGGACGGACGAGCCGAGCCAGCGAAGGCGGTGAGGGAGGAAACGCCACAATCGAAACAGTATCCACTCCGGGAGCAGGCGAAAGTGCAAAATGGTCAGCCGCACATTATCCCGTAAATAGTGAAAATGCGAGACGCCGCCCTCATCGGCCGAAAGGTAGCGTACGGGCACCCGGATCTGGTATGGGCGGCAGCCCATCCAGGTCAACCGCACCGCCAGCTCGGGGTCGAAATCGTAGCCCTTGCCTCCCGTCGCCTGCTCGAAACCGTCGATTAACGGCTGGGCGGGATAGACGCGCATGCCGAAGAGCGTATCGCCGAGGCCGCTGAACAGGGTTTCGAGGCTGGTCCAGGCGATCGTCAGTTGCCGCCCCAACAGACGGATCGTCGGCACATCCTTGCCAAAAACCGGTTTACCCATCACGAGCGCCTTTGGGTGGGCCCGCGCGGCGCGCATCAATTCGGGGATCAATTCGGCCGGATGCTGGCCGTCAGCGTCCATGGTCAGCACATGGGTATAGCCCGCCTCGACGGCCTTCAGCGTGCCCTCATACACCGCCGCGCCCTTGCCGCCGTTGATGGGGCGCTCGATTACGCGCAACCTCGGGCCATATTCCTCCTGCAGGGGCTTCAGCAATTCGGCACTGCCATCGGAGCTACCATCGATCACCACCCACACGGGATTCCAGTGGGTGAGCGCATCCTTCACCGTCTGGCGCAGGCGCCAGCCCGTGTTGTAGCTGGGGATGAGGACCAGATGGGTGCTCGAGGATTTCACCCGCGGGATTAGGGGCTTCGGCTCCATAGCTGGCAAGGTCTTTCTCCAGCTCGGCGCGCAGGTATGCCTCGATGCGCTGCGTGAATTCGCGGATCGTTTCCCCATCGTCAGGGTAGAAGCGTTCGCCCACCTCCAGCTCGACGCGCGCGGGCAGCTCCGGTACCTGGAAGTAACGGCGTCGCTTGCTCAATACGTTGGAGTGATTGCGCACCAGCACCGTCTGCACCGGCGCCCTGGATCGCTGGGCGATAAAGGCAAAGCCCGGCTGCAGGCGGTTGAGCGCGCCGTTTTCGGTGCGCGTGCCTTCCGGGAACACCAGCAGCCACGAGCCCTCCTCCAATTGGCTGGCCGCGCGGCGGATGGCGTCGACCCCGCCTTCGTTGCTTAGATAGCCCGCGAGTTCGGCCGCCGCGGGACGCAGCAGGCTGTTGTGCAGGGCCGCCTTGTAGAGGCAGACGAGGTGGGGGTAGCGGGCGAGGAAAAGCGGCGCGTCGAGGATGCTCGGGTGGTTGGCGGCGATGATCATGCCCCGGTCGCGCGGCAGGTGCTCAAAGCCCTGATAGCTGACCTGCGCCACACCGGTGCCCTGCATCAGGCCCACATACAAGCGCATGATGCCGTGGATCCAGCCACGTACGCGCTCGGGCGAGGGCTGTCGCGGCAGCAGCTTGAGCCCGCCGCAGAGCAGGTTGAAGCCCATCGAGCCCAGCCCGAACAGCAGCAGAAACACGTAGTAGCACACGATCCACCAGGGCTGGAGTAACCGGTGCGCGAGCGATGGCCGAGTCGACTTCATCCGGCGGTGGCGGTGGGGGTTGAGTTGGGCGCAACGGGCGCCTCCTCGTTGAGCGGCAGGAAGTTGAACCACACATACGGGTGGTCGCGCAAGATCGTCTCCAGCAGGTTCAACACGCCCTGGAAGTGGGTGCGTCCCGCTTCGAGCGCGGCTTTGCGGCTGGCTTGCGGCTCCAGCACCTGAGAGGGCACGACTTCGACGCGGCCCGGGCCGGTCGGCACCGCAAAGGCGAAGGCGACGGGGCGCTGGTAGAGGTGCGCGAGGTAATAGAGCGTGAACGGAAACCAGCGGCGTGCGCCCAGAAAATCGAAGGCCTCGCGCTTGGAGCCGAATTCCAGGCGGTCGCATTGCATCGCCACCGTGTGCCCGGCCTCCATCACCTGCTTGAGCTGCCAGAGGTATTGCTCGGGCTCATTGACCCAGACGAAGCGCACGGCTCCGCTGAAATGCTTTTCGATCAGCTCGGTGTCGAGCGAATTGCCCACCCGCAGGCGCAACATGTGGATCTGGCGTCCAAACTGACTCAGGGAGGCCCCCATCAGATCGGCGTAGCCCACGTGCATGGTGCCAAAGAGGGCGGGGCGGTCGGCGCGGCAGAGGCGTAAAAAGGCCTCTCGCTGGGGCACGTCTGCTACCCAGAACTCCGGTGCCACGCCACGCGCCAGACGCAGCTTGGCCATCAGGCTGTCCAGAAACGCGCGAAAGTGTTGGCGGACTTCCACCGGGCGGGGCGGTCGACCCATTACGGCTTCGAGGTAAGCGGCCGAGGCGGCGCGTTGGGCGGGCATCAGCGGCACGGACACGTCGGAGCCGAGGTGCAAGGCCGTGTTTAGCACCGGGCGCGGCAGCAGCCGTTCGGCAGCGGTCAAAAAGGCGTAGCCCCAGGACGGGCCAGGGTTCTTGCGGGACTGGATTACCGGTCGTGCCATTGCAGGCTCAGCGTGCCGCCTCCCGGCAAGTTCCAGCGGCCCGGTTCGCGCGCTTCCAGCAGGCGAAACCAGGACAAGTTATCGATCGCGGTGGTGTCTTCAGAAAAAGCGGTACGGTCCCAACTCAACGTGCCGATCGCGTCGGCAGGCTCTGGGGCCAGCGTCAGGGCAAAGGCAAACGAGCGGTCGCTGGCTAGGCCGGCCTCGGTCAACCACGTGGCGCGCTCTTCACCGCCGCACCAGAGCACCTGTTCGCCATCGGGCAACAGTGCGTGGTCGAGGGCAGACGCGATGAGCTGCTCCTGTCCGGCCAACGGCAGAAAATCGCGGATGCCTTGCTGTCGCTGGATGAGCACCTGTTCGGCCCCGCCGGGATGGATCGACGACTGAAACATCATCGGGCTGGGCTGGGGGAAGCTCTCCAGAAAGCGCTCGATGAAGCCGCTCTCGGTGTAAGTGGTGGTGTAGACGACGCGCCCATAGGCGCCGGCGTCGACGCCCTCCAGCACCCGATGCAGCAACATGCCCAGTGCGCTCATGCGGCGGGCGGGGCGGCGCCCGACCTCCGAACGCAAGTCAGCGAGTTGCGCGGCTTCCGCTTCCGGGGCCAGCGCGCGCGTGGCGAGGTGCTTGATGTAACAGCTAAGCAGCATATTCCAACAGGTGGGCGGCATGGGCGCCACCGAAGGCGTTGCTGAGGATGAGGGCTTGACGGTAAGCATCGGCCGCAAATGGGTCGAGCTTAACCTGCGGGCCTATCGTCTGGCCGTGGCTGCCCACGGTCCCGGGGATGCGGCCGGCCTCGATGGCGGCGATCGCCAGCACGAGCTCCACTGCGCCGCAGCTGCCCAGCGTGTGGCCCAGGCTGCCCTTCCAGCCCACCAGCGGCGCGTGCGGCAGGAGCTGGTTGAGCGCGGAAACTTCGAGCTGCCCGGCCTGACGCGTGCCGGTGCCGTGGCCTTTGACCCACACCGCTTCGGGGGCGATCAAAGGCAGCAGGGGTTCGAGCACGCGTTGAAAGCCGACGCCGTCCTCGCGGTTGGCCGTAAAGTGGTGCATTTCGTTGTAGAGGCTCGCGCCGGTCAGCTTCCACGGGCTGGGCTCGCGTTTCAGCACCAAGGCCGCCACGCCGTCGCCGAGGCCGATCGAGCCCTCTTCGCGCTCCACGTAGGGCTGCGGCAGGTGGGCGTTGAGGATCTTCAGCGAGTGGAAACCACCCGCGACGAACGCGCTAAGGTAATCGAACGAAAAGACGAGCACCGCATCGGCCAGATCGTGCCGGAGCCACTGCATGGCCTGGCTGATGCCGACCTGAGCCGTCACGCAGGCGTGAGAAAGGATGCTGACGCGCGGCCCCCAGCCGAGCGCCGATTGCAGGCGGCCCGCAATGCGGTGGGGCAGCACGTCTTGCCAGTCTTTGGCGGCGGTGGCGTCGCTGCGTGCACGTGTGTAACCGTAAAGCTGGTCGACGCTGTAGTTGCTGCTGGTCAGGATGATGGGCCGCCGGGCCGTGCCCCAATCGCTGCCGGCGTAGGGTTGGGCGAACGCCATCAGGTCGTCCCACCAGCGGGCGGGCAGGGTGGCGTCGATCGTGCCGCCCCGCACGGCCAGCGGCACGTGGTCGCCGCCTTCGCTCCCGAATACCGGTTGCAGTTTTAGCGCCACCTCCCCGGCCAGCAGGTGCCTTACGCTCGTGGGCGCGTCGCCCCAAGCGGTCAGGGCGGCGCCCTGGTGCACATATACCGGGGGCAAAGCCATGGGTCGCTACGCCTTGGGGGCGCGCTCGCGGATGTAGTCGGCCAGGATGTTGATGGAGCCGAGGGCCTTCATCGACTCCTCGCTGCTGCCGAGCTTGATGCCGTAGGTCTTTTCGAGCTGCACCACCAGCTCCAGCGCGTCGATGGAATCGAGGTCGAGCCCGCCGCCAAACAAGGGTTCGTCGTCCGGGATCTGCTCCGGCTGCACGTCTTCCAGGTGCAGGGTTTCGACAATCAGCTCTTTCAGCTCCTGCTTCAGTTGGTCCGCCATAAAATTACGCAAAGATAGGGAGTGTTGACCGGTCTTTCGATCGATTACCGGCTGCTGGTAGATCAAAAGGCTAAACGGTCGATTACGCCCGCTCTGAACGCTGTCGCAAGGCAAAACCATGAAACGGGCGTTTGCACCGGCGGCGATGAAAGCTCAGGTCGCCGACTCGGCGGTGGCTGTGCGTTCGCCGCGCCGCACCAGCTTCTTGCCTAGCGGTAGCAGCATCAGCAGCAGGATCACCACCACGATGGTCACGGGCCCCGTCGCCTGGCGCCCAAAATGCCCCAGCCAACACATGCCTGCTGCCAGTACACTTTGGGTCGCCCACGAGATCAGCCAATAGTGGAAAAACGGCAGCTCCGTCAGCGCCAGCAGGAAATTCTGGGCCCAGAACGGGATGCCGGGCACCGTGCGCAGAAGAAAGGCCAGCCGGAAGCGATTGGTGGCGGAAATGTCCGGCAGTTGATACTGGAAGTGAGCCAGCAAGGCGCGGATGGGGCGCCGTAGCACGAGTCGCCCGAGCAACCAGCTCAGCGCGAGATTGATCGCGAGCGACAAGCTGCAGAGCAGCCAGCCAAACCACCAGGGGAAGGTGGCGCCCGCCGCGAGGTAGACCAGCGAGATGGGAAAGCCGACGATGGGTAACAAGCTGGCCAGCAAAAGGAACCAGAGCGGATCGGGTTGGGTGAACCACGCCTCGACGAGTTCCAGCACTGGTTGGCGAAAAACATACAGCAGTACGATGCTGGCGGCAAAAAGCCCGAGCCAGCCAACCGCCCAATAGAGGGTCCGCGGTGAGCGGTTGGTGGCGGCGGGCATCAGGCGGAGGCGAGTCCAGGCACGCTGCCGGCCGGTTCGGGAGCCTGACGCGCTCGCCAGCCTTCTTTCAGTTCCAGTGCGCCCCAGGAGAGCATGTAGCCAGCCAGACGCTGGACGAGGGTATGGTCAAACTCGAAGCTGCGAAAGCTGTCGTGGTGGTCCTTGTTATGGCGACCGTAGGTGCCGTTGGCGCGACGTTGCTGGCCGATGGCGACCATGCGGCGGTTGAAGCGGCGCAGGATGGCATACGGCACCTCCGTGTAGGGCCCGGTCAACGGTGGGTTGTCGAAGCCGTTGTCCCCGTATTTGAAGGGCTGGGAGGCCACCCCAAAGTAGTAGGAGCCCAAATCGACTCGGAAGCCTAGTTTAAGCAATTCGAAGTCGCCCGTGTAGTAGTAGCGGTCTTGATAAATGGCGCGGAACCACCGGTGATAGGACAGGCGCAGCGTGCGGTTGCGCTCGGCCACGCGCTCGGGTGTCAGCTCGCCTTTGACGTGCTGGCCCACCAGTTTGACCGCGTTCATCGTGGTGAACGAGATCCAGTCGAGCCCCGGGCTGTAGAACGGATCGAGGAAGCCCGCCGCATCGCCGACCAGGCAAAAGCCGTCGCCCGTCACTTGTTTCGAGAGCCACGGCAGGTGCTTGCGGTAATGGGCGTCGTGTTCGACCGGTTCGGCCCCGCGCAGCATCTCGCGCCCCACCGGGTGCTGCTCCACGTGTTTGCGCAGCCGCTCGATGATGGTCGGGGCTTCCGGCGGTTGGCTCAAGCGCTCGTCGTAGACGATGCCGATGCTCGTTTCACCCTGCTGCAGGGGGATCCACCAGGCCCACCAGCCATCGCCGATCAAGTGATTCGTCGCGGTGTGGCGGGTGCCTTTGCAGCGCCGGGCGTAGGCAGGGTTGGCGGCCTGCAGGTCCAGATCTTCCCAACTCTTCACGCCGCGCCAGCGCGACCACATGGAGGAGATCGGGTGCGCCTCGTTGCGCTCCGCCCATTGGTTCTTGCGCGCCAGCAAACGCGCGGCTCCGGTGGCGTCGATCACCCACCGTGCACTCAAGATCTGGCGCTCGCCGCCGCGTTGCACGGTCACTTGCTGGAGCCCGCCCGGGGTGAGTTGCACATCCTTGACCTCCGCCGGTCGCCACAGCTCGCAGCCCGCCTCGACCGCACGCTCCAGTTGGTGTTGATCCAGCACCGTGCGGTCGATCTGGTAGCCCGGCAGGCGCACGTGGTAACCGGGCCCGATCTCGCTGCAGTCCTCGAGCGTCTCGCACTGGTCGTTGCTGAACCAGAAGCGCAACCCCTGTTTGACCAGGTGGTGCTGCAACAGGTGTGGCGTCAGGCCCAGCACGCGGCCCAGAAAGTAGCTGCTCAGCTCGACCGTGCTCTCGCCGACGCGCCGGTCGAAGGCCTCGCCGCGCTCCACGATCAGCACCCGCAGGTCGGGGTAATGACGCCGCAACAGATAGCCGGTGGCGCTGCCCGACAAGGCGCCGCCCAGGATGATGACGTCGTAGTCGCCGGCCAGTTGCGATAAAAGTGCCATGGATGCTAATGAATCGTAATGATTTCGGCTGCATTTAAGAAAACTCCCTCGCCCTCGCCAACCAATTCTTTTTGCTTGGACGTAGATGCACGTTGATCGGTCAGAGCGGCGCGGTTTTCTGGGCGAGCTGGCAAGCCAGTGGCGCTGGCGGATGGGCTGGACGCTGAGCCTCGTCTTTGCCCCGATCACAGGCTGCCAGCTGATGCTGCGTGAGCCGCAGGTGCCGATGCCGCGCCATGAATACCCATACCAGGCGGGCGAACGCCAGTCTCGCCTGCTGGTCTTCCTGCCCGGTCGCGGCGACCGCCCGGAACAGTTCGAGGAAGAGGGCCTGTTGGCCGATTTGCGGGCCCAGAATGCCCGGGTCGACGTCTGGGCCGTAGACGCGCACCTCAACTACTACTACCAGCGCGTGATCGGCGAACGCCTGCGCGCAGACGTGCTGGAGCCAGCCCGGGCATTGGGCTACGACGAGATTTACGTGCTTGGTATCTCCCTCGGAGGCCTCGGCGCGCTGATGTATGAAAAGGAATATGGTCCCGCATGGGACGGCATGATCCTGCTTGCCCCTTACGTCGGCACGGAGAAGGAGCTCTATCGCCAGCTCCAGGCGGAGGGACCGGAAAACTGGACGCCGCCCGAAGACATGACCTGGGACCAGTTCCAATACCAGCTGTGGAGCTGGCTGCGCCTCTTTCGCGTCGAAGCCGATCAGCGTCCGCCCGTCTGGCTGGGGGTGGGGGACGACGACCGCTTTCGCCCTTACATCGATGTTTTTGCCCAACTTTTGCCGCCCGAACGGGTTTACCGGGAACCGGGCGCCCATCGCTGGTCTGTCTGGCGCCAACTGTGGAAGGAAATCTTGCCCGCCACGCCGCTCGTGCTAAAGGAAGAGCCCGTTGACACTCCCTGACTAGATGCCACACGAGAAAGTCGCAGTCGCCATGATCGGAGGCGGGCCCGCGGGGTCTGTCGCCGCCAGTGCACTTGCCCGGAAAGGACACCGCGTGGCCGTGTTCGAGGCCGCCGAATTTCCGCGCTTCAAGATCGGCGAGAGCCTGCTGCCCAACGGTAACCGCGTCTGGCGCGAAATCGGCGTGTGGGACAAGATCGAGCAGGCCGGCTTTGTGCGGAAGGAAGGGGCGGAGTTTCTGAGTGCCGACGGCTCCTTCGCCGTGCACAACGTCTTTGCCCAGGGGCTGGTCCCGGGCCGCGATTACACCTACCAGGTCGACCGGGCGCGCTTCGACCAGCTATTGCTGGAGCACGCGCGCGAGCAAGGCGCGCAGGTGCATCAGCCGGCCCGTGTTGAGCGCCTCGAACAGCGGCCCGACGGTTGGACCCTCACCACCCGGGGCGGTGAACGCTACGAGGCGGACTTCGTGCTCGATGCCTCTGGGCGGGATTCGCTCCTCGGGCGGCACCTGGAGCTCCAGCGCGACCGGTTGCCATACCCCAAGCGTATCGCGCTCTACCTGCACGCGGTGGGCGTCGCGCGCGAGCAGACGGCACGCGGCGGCAACATCCTCATCACGCGCCTGCCTGCCGGTTGGTCGTGGTTCATTCCGGTCTCGGAGTTTCGCGTCTCGCTGGGGGTCGTCACGACGCCTGAGCAGCTCAAGGCCTTTGACGGCAGCCGCGAAGCGTTTTTCTGGCAGGCGCTGCGCCAATCGCCCCAGCTGGCCGCACGCCTGAAAAACGCCGAGGCGGTGGGCGATCTTCATGCGACCGCGGATTACACCTACAGCCACACGCATTTCGGGGACGCGCGTTACCTGTTGGCCGGGGATGCCGCATGCTTCATCGACCCCGTTTTCTCCTCTGGCGTCTACCTGGCCGCAGAGTCCTCCTTCCTCGCTGCGCAATACCTGGACCGCGCCCTGCGGGCGCAACGCCCTCTGCGCAAGCAGGAGGCCCGGCAATACACGCGCCTTTTGAAGTCTCGGGTGCGGGTGATGCGACGCCTGATCGAAAACTTCTACGACGATGACGGTTTTGCGGTTTTCATGAACCCGTCGGATCGCTGGCAACTGTTCGCGGCGGTCAATTCCGTCGTGGGCGGCTGCACCGAGCTGCCGTGGCAGTTGCGCTGGCGCTACGGCCTCTTCAATACCATCTGCGCGCTCAATCGTCGCTGGCGTTTCATCCCCCGCATCGGCGGCAAAGCGACCGCCTCTGCTGTAGAAGAGATCGAGACCGCAAAACGATTCTAACCCGATTCGTTAGGTTTCCGGCTTGCGCTCGAGCTTATTGTTTGCATAAGGACAGATACTCAAGCTGTCTTTGGCGTTATGCAGTTTTCAGGCCGAGAAATTCTGTAAAGGCCTTTCGCCTGTGTTCGTCACTGCCGCAGAGAAGCCGTCCATCAGGACCATCCTTCGAACTCCCCACCGTTATGAAAACAAAAGTCTCCCTTGTCTCCGTCTCCACTCTCGGTGTCGCCGCCAGCGCCTTCGGCTCGGTGCACGTCATCACCGATCCCTTGGCACTCGATACTGATGGGGAGCAGTGGTTCCTCGAAGGTGCGTCCGGTTCCACGCTGCTGGCAACCTTCGATCTTTGGAGCTCTACCTATTGGGGTTCCTCCTCCGTGTCCGCTGATTTCCCGAATCAGGTATACAACAACCTCAGGTTGGCCGCAGAGCCTGGGCCCCAGGTCAAGAACCCCGCCGAAGGGGTCGAGATCTCGGCCGGGCTGTTCACCAATACGGTCAATTGGGCCGGGCTGACCTACTACGGGGTTATTTACTCGACTTGGTCCAACTTCAGCAAGGGCCAGGCTGGCTACTTTGCCTTCAGGTTCGATTCGGGCAATGGCACCCAATACGGCTGGGCCAACGCCACGATCAACACCGGCAGCATCACGCTGAACAGTTGGGCGTGGGCTGACGCGGGCCAGACGCTGGCCGTGGGTGCGACCGAACCGACGGCGCCCGCCGTGCCCGAGCCGAAGGAAACGGTTGCCGCGCTGGGGCTGCTCGCCGCCGGTGCCGTCGGCATGCGCCGCTACCTTAGCAGCCGCAAGCAGGCCGCCTAAGCTGCTTTTTCCGTTGAGTTTCCCGAAAGGCGCCGGCTTTCCGCTGGCGTCTTTTTTTACAATTCCACGGTCAATGTTTCTCCTCTTGTGTCGATGTGCATGCGTAACGGTTGTTACGTTTCGGTCTCTTTGCATCGGGTCTTGTAATCTCATGAACTACAAAAATCTCCCCTTTATCTCTGTCTCAACCCTCGGGGTTACCGCGTCCGCTTTGGGCGGTGTCCACCTTGTCACCGATCCGCTGACACTCGATGCGGATGGCGACCAATGGTTCCTCGAAGGTGGCGCGACCGGCTCCACGCTCGTGGCGGATTTCGGTCTCGTCTCAAGTGGCGGAACGAATGCAGGCTACGGCTACGGTGGTCTCAACGCGTTCTTTCCCCAAACGGGGGCCAACAACTTCAAGGTCGCGCTGAACGGGCAGGGACAGGTGAAATACCAGGCCGACGGTGTGGAAATTTCCGACGGACTTTTCACCAGTTCCGCCGGGAGCAATCTGCTGGTGGCGTCGGGTTTCGAGTTTGCGAACACCTGGGATGAATTCGTGACGGGCTCCATGGAGTATACGATGGGCAAAACCGGTTATTTTGCCTTCAAGTTCGACTCCGGCAGCGGCACCCAGTATGGCTGGGCCAACGTTTCGATCAGCCAGGAATACGTGACGCTGCATCAATGGGCCTGGGCCGATTCAGGCGAGATCCTCAACGTGGGCGGGACCGAGGCCACGCCCACCACCCCCTCCGTGCCGGAGCCGAAGGAAACCATAGCCGCGCTGGGGCTGCTGGCCGCCGGCGCCGTGGGCATGCGGCGCTATCTGCAGAGTCGCCAGCGGGCGGCGTAGCGCGGCCTCTGGTTTTTGGTGCTTTGGGCGGGATGTCGAGAGGGCATCCCGCTTTGTTTTGTCAGAGACGTTATAACCTCTCTTAATAACCTCTAGTAATGAAGGCTAAGAAGACTCTGTTGATCGGCTGGGATGCCGCGGACTGGCGCATGATCCGCCCCCTGTTGGACGCAGGCAAGATGCCGAACCTCAAACGGCTGATCGACAGCGGCGTATGGGGTAACCTGCGGACCCTGCATCCAGTGCTCTCACCGATGCTCTGGACCAGCATCGGCACGGGCAAACGCCCCTACAAGCACGGCATCAACGGCTTCAGCGAACCCGATCCCGCGACGGGTGCCGTTCGGCCCGTGACGAATCTTTCGCGCAAGACGAAGGCGCTCTGGAACATCCTCAACCAGTCGGGCAAACAGAGCAACGTGGTCGGCTGGTGGCCCTCGCACCCGGCGGAGCCGATCAATGGCGTCATGGTGTCCAACCAGTTCCAGAAGGCCACTCCGGACCCCGATAACTGGAAGGTGGATCCGCACGCGGTTTCGCCGCAGCGCCTGCTGGAGCCGTTGAGCGAGATGCGCCTACATCCCGCTTGGGTCGACGGGCAGATGCTGTTGCCCTTTGTGCCGCGTGCGGCAGAGATCGACCAGAAAGAAGACCCCCGCCTGAGTTCGCTGGCCAAGATCCTGGCTGAAATTTCGACGGTGCACGCGGCCGCGACGGCCCTCATGCAACTGGAGCCGTGGGATTTTATGGCTGTCTACTATGATGGCATCGACCACTTTGGCCACGCCTTCATGAAGTATCACCCGCCGCAGGATCCGCGGGTGAGCGATGCGGATTTTGCGCTGTACCAGCACGTGATGGAAGGCGGCTATCGCTTTCACGACATGATGTTGGGCGTGCTGATGGAGTTGGCGGGCGATGAGGCCAATATCATGCTGATCTCGGACCACGGCTTCCACCCCGACCACCTGCGCCCGCAGACGCTGCCCAATGCACCGGCCGGGCCGGCGTCGGAGCACCGCCAATACGGGATCTTCGTCATGGCCGGGCCCGATGTGCAAACGGGGGGACAGCAGATCTACTCCGGGTCGCTGCTCGACATCACGCCGACGCTGTTGCACGCCTTCGACTTACCCGTTGGGCGTGACATGGACGGCAAGGTGTTGACCAAGGCGTTCCGTGATGCGCGGCCGGTGGAGTATGTCGAGAGCTGGGACGCGATCCCCGGCGAAGACGGCACCCATCCGAAGGACCAACAGCTGGACGCGCGTGACGCCAAGGCCGCCCTGCAGCAACTCGTCGACCTGGGTTACATCGATCAGCCGGACGAGAACCAGGACGTTGCCGTGGCCGAAACGGTGCGTGAGCTGGATTACAACCTCGCCCAGTCCTATGTGGATGGGAAGAAGTTCGTCGAAGCCCACCGCATCGCCGTGCGGCTCTGGAACCAGTGGCCGGAGGAAAGCCGCTTCGGCCTGCTGCAATTGCAGTGCGAGATGGCCCTCAAGGCGCACGAGGACGTGAAGCGCACCTTTGATCGGCTCAAGGTCTCTGTGCGTCGCTACGCCCAGGAGGCCCGTCAAGAGTTGGCCCGGCTGGAAGAAGAGCAGAAGCAAAAGGAAGGCGAGCAAGGCGGGACACTGCAGCGTCGCCGTGCGCCCAAAATACGACGTTTGCTCGGGCGCGCCTCTGTCGATGAGGCCGGGATCAAGTTTTACGAAGCCCGGGTGCGCCTGACGTTGGGGGAAGACGAGGCCGCGCGCGAAGTGCTCGAAAGCTTGACCGAAACATGGCCAGGCCGTCAGCAGGGCCTCTACCGCTTGCTGGGCCAGGTCTGCCTGCGCCTCAACGAGCCGGAAAAGGCGATGGAATGGCTGGACAAGGCGCTGGAGCTCGATCCAGATGACGCCGAAGCGCACCTGCAGGCCAGTCGCGCGCAATACCTGCTGGGCGAGGATTATGCCTCCGCCACGCACGCCCTCTCCAGCCTGCAGCTGAACTACCACAACCCGCGTGCGCACTATGCTTACGGAGCCGCCCTCGTGCGATTGGAGCACGTTCAGTGGGCGGTCGAGGCACTGGAGGTCGCGGTGCAGCAGGCGCGCCATTACGTGGAGGCGCATGAACTGTTGGCGGCGGTCTACGCCGAGCAGCTCAAGATGCCGGTCAAGGCCAAAGCCCACCGCGAGCTGGCGGAGGAAGCGCGCCAGGCCAATGCACAGCGCAGCGAAGATTTGCAGGCGGAGCTGCCTTCGGCCGAGATGGAGCACAGTCAGGAAGCCTTGCTCAACCATCCGAAGTGCGACGTGCTCACCATCAATTACAATACGTTGATGGCCGAGCCCGAGCAAACCGTGGAACGGCTGGTGCAATTCCTCGAGCTGCCGCCGGAGAAGACGCGGCCGATGCTCGAAGTCCTCGACCCCGAGCTCTACCGCAGCCGCTTTAGCGACGCAGGCCAGTAGACTTCCGCTGGATCAATACCCGTCCGGCTGGTGGCTGACGAGCGGCCAGTCCGGCGTGGCCGGGAGCCCTTCGGTTTCCTCCGGCGTGAAGTAATACGGGTTGTTGGGCCGGGTGTAGACCATCTGGCCGACGTTGATGTTGCGCATGGCAAAGGCCGCTTCGCAATAGCACAGGTAGTAGCGCCACTTGTGGATAAAGGTCTGGTCGAAGCCCAGGTCCTTCACCTCGCTCAGGCGTTGCTCAAACTCCTCGCGCCAGCAGCGCAGGGTTTTGGCGTAGTGGTGGCCAAAGGTTTCCAGATGCTGCAGAAAGAGTTCGCCCGAGGAGAGCATGGCCTGCTGCATCGCGCTCAGGCTCGGCAGTTGGCCGCCGGGGAAGATGTGCTTCTTGATGAAGTCCGCTTGCTTGCGCCCGCGCTCGTAATGGCTGTCGGGCGTCAGGATCACCTGCAGGCCCAGCACGCCATGCGGTGCCAGCAACTTGTGACATTGCTTGAAGAAGTCGCGCAGGAATTCGTGCCCCACGGCCTCGAGCATCTCGATCGAGACGATGGCGTCGAACTGGCCTTGCACGTCGCGGTAGTCGACCATCTCGATCGTCACGCGGTCGTTCAGGCTGGCTTCATTCACGCGTTGCACGGCCACCTGGAATTGCTGTTCGGAGATCGTGATGCCGGTTACGTGGCAGCCGAACTCCTGGGCCGCCGTCAGGGCAAAACCACCCCAGCCGCAGCCGATTTCCAGCACCTTCATGCCGGGCTTCAGCTGCAGCTTGCGGCACAGGCGCCGGTATTTCTCCAGCTGCGCCTCGGACAGGCTGGCCTGAGGATGGGGGAAAAACGCGCTCGAGTAAGACCACGTCTCGTCCAGCCACAGGTGATAGAAATCGTTGCTGAGGTCGTAGTGCTCGTGGATGTTGCGCCGACTGTTTTCCTTGGTGTTGCGGCGGCCGAAGTGTTTCAGCCAGTTGATGCCCTTCGCGACGTCGAAGAGCAGCGGCTTGCGACCGTTGTCGCCAAAGCCGGGCACGCAATCGATGTTGGCGAGGAAGTAACGCAGCAGGTGCGTGATGTCGGGACTGTCCCACAACCCGTCCATATAGGCCTCGCCAAAGCCGATCTCGCCGCCCCAGACGATGTAGCGGAAGAAGCGGTCGTCGAGCACGCGCAATTCAGCTACCGGAGACTTGGGATCGTCATAGGGGGCACATTCCTGCATGGGCTGCCCGAAATGACGCTCCTTACCATCCGGCAACACGACTTTAAGGTGTCCATGCCGGAATTGCTTCAGGATGGACCAGAAACTCGCTGCCAATAGCCGACTCATAGTTTTTGCTCATTGTAGGACGAAAGGGGAGGCTTCTCAAGCCTATTCAGGATTTCAAACCTGGTGCATTTTCCTGGCCAACTTTGGGATAAATATCACGTTGCAGCTCAGGATCCTGCTCCTTCGGGCGAAAGGGCACGCCTTTGAGCCAGAGCTTGAGGGCGTGCCAGTGGATGAGCGACATGACGCGTAGCGTCACCAGGGGGAACTGGGCGCTGAAGGCGAGCAGGCGACTCATCGTCAGAGGCTCGCGCTGACCCGTCATCGTGGCGTGAAAGAAAGGGCGGTGCTCGTGCTCCTGCCGTCCGCCCACCGCAATCGCCAGGCGCTCGCCCGGCACGTGCAACTTCAGCGAGAGGTGGTGATCGAGGTCGCTGAAGGGCGAGATGTAAAAGTGCTTGGGCACCTCGTCGGCGAAGACGTTGCGCTCCATCTGCTCGCGGGTGATGAGGTAGGGCTTGAGCTCGCCGAAGGTGTTGTGCACCTCCGCGATCATCGCCAGCGGCACGCCTTCGGCGTCATAGCACACGAAGACGCTGAGCGGATTGAAGACATAGCCCATCACGCGCACGCTGGTGAGCAATTCAATGCGCGAGACTGGCTCGGTGACACCCTTTTCCTGCAAACATGCACGGACGTTGTCGCGCAAATCGCGATGCCCGAGATACAGGTGGTCTCGGTCGTAAAAGGCGTAGAGGTTGGGGCGGTTGTGGCTGAAGATGGAGAGGCGCCGTGTCAGCTCAGGGAGTTCATCCAGATCGAGGTAAAAGAGAAACAGGCGGGACTTGAAGCCGTAGCGGCGGGGGCTGTAGCGGTCGTGTGTGACGCGACACGCGTACAGGGCGGAGCGGAAGGGGGATTCGCTGGCCATAGGATCAGGGGAGGGGGAGGAAGTGGAAGGGTAGACTCACGCGACTATACTGATCTTTTCCACGTCTAGCAATGCTTGGGCGGCCTTTTCGCCGCTCATAAGGCCATCTTCATGGAAGCCATGTCGGAAGTAGGCCCCAGCATAGTAGAGCGGCCCCGTTTCGTTGAGCTTGGGCAGTGCTTCCTGGGCCCGGACTGCCGGCATGTCGAAGCGCGGGTGCGTATATTCCTTTTCCCACAAGACAGTGTCGGGATCCACCAGGTGCTGCGCGTCGAGGCTGACGAAATACTGCTGCTGATCCGACACGTTTTGCAGGCGGTTCATCCAGTAGTGGGTGGACGCGGTCACCGCATCGTCCGAGACGGCTTCGACGCGGTAGTTCCAGGCGGCCCAGCCGTTGCGCGGCTTCGGCATGACGCGCGTATCGGTGTGCAGTTGCACGTGGCTGCGGTTGTAGGCAAAGGCGCTGAGCACGCGCTGCTCGTCGCGCGTCGGGTGGGCCAGCAGCTTCAGCGCCTCGTCGGCGTGGGTGGCCAGCACTACGGCGTCATATTCGCGTAGCTCTCCCTGGGCGTCACGGACCGCCGCGGTGTCGCCCTGACGGTAGACTTTGACCGCCGGACGGGCCGTGTGGATGCGGTCTTGGAACGGCTCGATCAGGCGGTCGCGGTAGACTTTGCTGCCGCCCGTCACTGTGCGCCAAGTGTGGTGGGTGAAGCGCCCGAGCAGGCCGTGGTTGAAGAGAAAGCGCGCCAGCGAGGCCAGGGGAAAGGCGCGGATGTGCTGCTCGGGCGTGGACCAGATGGCGCCGCAGATCGGCAACAGGTAGAGCCGGGCAAACGCCTCGGTGAAGTGGTAGCGTTCGAGGAATTCGCCCAGGGTGAGGTCGGGCAAGGCGTCGGTCGTCACCTGTTGCGTGATGATGCGGTTGAACCGGTAGAAATCGCGGATCATTTGCCAGAAGTCCCAGCTCATGGCGTTGCGGGGGCTGGCGAAAATGCCTTTCAACTGATGGCTGCACCACGCGATGCGTCCTGGCAGGTGCTGCATACCGAAGGACATGTCGGCTTCCTGGGTCGGCACGCGCAGTTCGTCGAAGAGGGCGGTCAGGCCGGGATAGGTCACCTCGTTGTAGACCATGAAGCCCGTGTCGATCGGCACCTCACGCGCGCCTTCGCTTACCGTCACGGTGTTGATGTGGCCTCCGATGTAGGCTTCCCGCTCGTAGAGCGTCAGCTCACACTGCCCGTGCAGACGGTAGGCGCAAGCCAGGCCTGCCACTCCGGTTCCAACGATCGCCACTCTTCGCATATCCTTAAACAACCGCTATTTCCAGCAGGCCGGCCACACAATTACCTGCCGAAGGCCGGTTGTCCAATGCCAGCGGAAGATTTCGCCGTCCAACGGATGCGCGCTCATGGCCAAGCAACCGCAATACTTGAAGGCGCATTCGCCAAGGTCAGCGGTCGCTTAACCCTACAGATACAGCGGCACCATGCGGCGCCAATAGTAGCCGCGGTGGGCGCGGTCGCTCCAGACGTGGAGCTGGTTGGCAATGCCCTTCTGCCAGAGTGCATCGCTCAGGCGGCGGTTGTTGTCGAGGAAGGGATCTTCGGCGCCGATGACGAAGTGGATGTCCATCTCGCGCAGCGGCTGCAGGTAGCGCTCGTCGTCGAGGTTGGGGATGTAGTGGCTCGGCATGTGGTAATACACGTCGTCGGCGTAATACCCGTCGAGCAGGTCGGCGAAATACTCCACCGGCTGGGTGAGGTCGTAGCGGCCGCTGAGCGCGAGCAGTTTCTTGAACTTCCAGGGGTAGCGGAAAGCGAAGTTGCAGGCGTGGTAGGCCCCGAAGCTGCAGCCGTGGGAGATCACGCACGGATTGGGGTTGCGCCGGTCCATCAGCGGAAAGACTTCCTGCATCACGTAGTCTTCGTAGCGCTGGTGGCGCTCGAGCCGGCCTTTGGGATGCGCCCAGAAGCAGTAAAACGACTCGGTATCCACCGAATCCAGGCAGTAGAGCTGGAAGACCCCGGCGTCGAGCTTGTCCCGGATCTGGTCGACCATGCGCAGCTGCTCGTATTCGTAAAAGCGGGCGCCCCGGGTGGGGAAGATCAGGACTTTGGCTCCGGCATGGCCGAAGACGAGCAGTTCCATTTCCCGCTGCAGATGCGGGCTGAACCAGCGATGGTATTCACGATTCACCAGATAAACGAGAGAGACAGGTTGGGGGACTACGGCGTGAGGGACGCCCTGCTAAGTAGCCGCAAAAGGCGCGGTTCTGCAAGAGAGACCGCGCCTGAAAGTGTCACAATCTGGAGGCGTGCGTTACAGCCGCTTGCCGTTACGCCAGCACACGGAAGAACTTGCGCTTGCCGGCCTGGATGACGATCGGCTCGGCGGGGCGGGAGACTTCCAGCATCGGCTGGTCCTGCTTCACGTCGTCGATCTTGACCGAGCCCTGCTCGATCAGGCGGCGCGCTTCCTTCTTGCTGCCAAAGAGTCCCGAGCCGGCCAGCAGGTTCACGAGGGTCTGCGTATCCTGTTCGGCCAGCTGGCTCCAGGCAAACTCCGGCATCTCGTCCGGGCGTTGGTGTTGCGAAAATACCTGCTCGAACTGCTGCAACTCGCGTGTGCCGGCCTCTTCGCCGTGGATCTTGGCAGTGAGCGTGCGGGCGAGGTTTTTCTTGTTCTGCATCGGGTGGCCGGCCTTCAGCTCCTCGATCTCCGCCGGAGTCTTGAGCAGCAGCAGGCGGTAGTAGTCCCACATCACCTCGTCGCTGATGCTCATGATCTTGCCAAACATGTCCTTGGCGGTGTCGTTGAAGGCGATGTAGTTGTCCTGGCTCTTGGACATCTTCTTCACGCCGTCGGTGCCGACGAGCAGGGGCAGGGTCATCACGATCTGCTCCGGCTTGCCCGCGTCGCGCTGCAACTGGCGGCCCACCAGGTTGTTGAACAGCTGGTCCGTGCCCCCCAGCTCCACGTCGGCGTCAACCATTACACTGTCGTAGCCCTGCACGAGCGGGTAGAGAAATTCGATGATGCTGATCGGCGTGTTGCTGTGGTAGCGCTTGTGGAAGTCGTCGCGCTCGAGCATCCGGGCGACAGTCATCTTGCGCGCCAGACCCAGGCAGTCTTCGAAGCCCATCTGGCCAAACCATTCGCTGTTGAAGCGCACGGAGGTCTTGGTGCGGTCGAGCACCTGGTACGCCTGCTCGACGTAGGTCTGCGCGTTTTGCTCGATCTCCTCCTTCGTCAACACCGGGCGGGTGGACGAGCGGCCCGAGGGGTCGCCGATCAAGGTGGTGAAGTCGCCAATGATCAGCACGGCCTCGTGCCCCAGGTCCTGGAACTGGCGCAGCTTGTTGAAGACCACCATGTGGCCGAAGGTGAGGTCCGGGCGGGTCGGGTCGACCCCCAGCTTGACGCGCAGCGGGCGACCCTCGGCCAGGCGCTTTTCCAGTTCTTCGCGGCTGTGCAGGTCAGCGGCGTTTTGGCACAGAATATCGATCGGCTTCATCGCGCAAAAAGGTGATTAGAACAGGACTTAAATGGCCTGAAAAGGAGTTTTTCGATTCGTGGGCGCAAGAGGCGTTATAACGGTGCCGACGCCGCTCTACTGATGCAAATTCCTCCTTGCCGATAGCCGGCAGTCGTGACTATTTACGGCCATGGCCCTCTCAACTGGCACCAAAGCACCCGATTTCACGCTCAAGACCAAGACTGCCGACGGCGTCGAGGAAGTGACCCTCTCCAAGAACTTCGGCCAGAAGCAGACCGTGCTGCTCTTCTTCCCCTTCGCCTTCACCAGCGTGTGCACCGACGAGATGTGCTCCGTCTCCGGCGGTATTGCGGAATACGAAGCGCTCGACGCGGCCGTCTACGGCATCAGCGTGGACAGCCCCTTCACGCAGGAAGTCTTTGCGCAGCAGTCGGGCATCAAGTTCCCGCTGCTCTCCGACTTCAACAAGGAAGTCAGCAAGGCCTACGACGTGTTGTATGACACCTTCCTGCCCGGCGCGCTCGACTTCCACGGTGTCTCCAAGCGCAGCGCGTTCGTCATCGGCAAGGACGGCGTGATCAAGTTTGCCTCCTCCAGCGACAACCCCAAGGACCTGCCGCCCTTCGACCAGATCAAGGCCGCGCTGAAGGCGTAAAATCGCCCGGAACTCTTTCCTGGAAACGCCCGCAAAATTTGGTTTGCGGGCGTTTTTTATTTATTAGGGTCGCCTGTAGTTTGACTGTCAGAGCTCAAGGCTTGGGCAAACGCTGCTGTATAGACAAGTTTCTGGAATAGAGTCGGGTGGATTCCCTTATAGGGGGCCCGGGGCCGCTGCTGGTCTATTGTTTGGCGGGCAGCGCGCCGTCACCGGTTCAGCGCGTTATTCGGCTGAAGTATCGCAAACTAGGTTAGCGATTTCAAACAGGATGATAGCGCGGGCTTGATTTACAACCGAGGCCACTCATAGTTGATTAGTTTATGAGTTCGCTTCACGATCCGTTTCAGGCGGCGCGCCCTTTTCGCGACGGTCAAATTTTCAGTCTGCCAGCCCTCGAAGAGCAGGGCCTCGGTAAAATCTCTCGCTTGCCCGTCAGTATCCGGGTGGTGCTCGAATCCGTGCTGCGCAATTGCGACGGCCAGCGCGTGACGGAAGAAGACGTGCGTCGCCTGGCCGGTTACAATGCCAAGCAGCCGGACGCCGCTGAAATCCCCTTTGTCGTCAGCCGCATTGTGCTGCAAGACTTTACCGGTGTGCCGCTGCTGGTCGACCTCGCCGCCATGCGTGACGCGGTGAAGGACGTGGGCGGCGACCCGGCGGTGATCGAACCGCTCGTGCCGGTCGACCTCGTAGTGGACCACTCGGTACAGGTAGACCGTTCCGGCACGGCCAAGTCTTTCGCGCAAAACCTGCAGATCGAGTTTGAGCGCAATCGTGAGCGATACGAATTTCTGAAGTGGGGCCAGCAGGCCTTCGAGACCTTTGCCGTTGTGCCGCCGGCCATTGGCATCGTGCACCAGGTGAACCTCGAATACCTGGCCAAGGTCGTCTTCGAGAAGGAGGGTACTTACTACCCCGATACTCTCGTGGGCACCGACTCCCACACCACCATGATCAACGGCCTCGGCATCGTCGGCTGGGGCGTGGGCGGTATCGAGGCGGAAGCCGGCATGCTCGGTCAGCCGATCGCCTTCCAGACGCCGGAAGTCATCGGCGTGCACCTCAGTGGCGAACTCCAGGAGGGTGTGACCGCGACCGACTTGACCCTGCGCATCACCCAGCTGCTGCGTGAGCACAAGGTCGTGGGCAAGTTCGTCGAGTTTTACGGCGAGGGCGCGGCCAGCCTCACGCTGCCCGACCGCGCGACGATCGCCAACATGGCCCCGGAATACGGCGCCACGATGGGCTTCTTCCCCATCGACGACAAGACGCTCGATTACATGCGCATGACCGGCCGCTCCGAGGAGCAGATCCAGCTGGTGCGCGACTACTTTACCCAGCAGGGCCTCTACGGCGTGCCGCGCAAGGGCGATGTCGATTACACCAAGGACATCGACCTCGACCTGAGCAGCATCGTGCCCAGCGTCTCCGGCCCCAAGCGCCCGCAGGACCGCATCGAGGTGCCGAAGCTGAAGAGCCGCTTCGAGCAACTGCTCTACATGCCCGCCGCGGAAGGGGGCTTCGGCATCACCGAAGACCAGCGCAACAACCAGGCCGAGGTAAAGGGCTTCAACGGTGATCGCGTGCATATGAGCGGCGGCATCCACGAGTTTGGCGAAGACCCGGAAAAGGAAATCTGGAGCGAGCGCGAGATGGTGACCAACCGCCCCGCGACCGAGACGGAAGACGCTCCCGAGCCCGCCGCCCCGGGCACCAAGCTGAGCCACGGTTCCGTGGTGATCGCGGCCATCACCTCCTGCACCAACACCAGTAACCCGTCCGTCATGCTCGGCGCCGGTCTGGTGGCCAAGAAGGCGGTCGAAAAGGGCCTGAACGTCAACCCGATCGTGAAGACCTCCCTCGCTCCGGGCTCCCGCGTGGTGACGGAATATCTCAACGAGACGGGGCTGCAAACCTACCTCGACCAGCTCGGCTTCAACCTCGTCGGCTACGGTTGCACGACCTGTATCGGTAATTCCGGCCCGCTCGACCCCGCGGTCGAGAAGGCGATCGAAGAAGGCGAACTCGTCGTCGCCAGCGTGCTCTCCGGTAACCGCAATTTCGAAGCCCGCATCCACGGCGCCATCAAGTCCAACTTCCTCATGTCGCCGCCGCTGGTGGTGGCCTACGCCCTCGCCGGTCGCGTCGATATCGACCTCGACAGCGAGCCGATCGGCACGGGCAAGGACGGCCAGCCCGTCTACCTGAAGGACATCTGGCCTACCCGCGACGAAATCGAGCAGGAGCTGGCCCGCGGCCTGAAGCCCTCGATGTATGTCAACCAATACAGCGACATCCTCGAGGCCAACCCGCAGTGGAAGGAAATCGAGTCCAGCACTGGCGACCTCTACGAGTGGAAGGACGACAGCACCTACATCCAGCTGCCGCCGTTCTTCGAAGGCTTCGGTATGGAGCCGGGCAAAATCGAAGAGATCAAGGGCGCGCGCCCGCTCGGTATCTTCGGCGACTCCGTCACGACCGACCACATCTCGCCCGCCGGCAGCATCCCGGAAGACAGCCCGGCCGGTCGCTACCTGATCGAAAACGGCGTCGAAAAGAAGGATTTCAACAGCTATGGCTCGCGTCGCGGCAACGACCGCGTGATGACGCGCGGCACCTTCGCCAACGTCCGCATCAAAAACCTCATGGCGGAAGGGCGCGAAGGCGGCTACACCAAGAAGCAGCCCGACGGTGACATCAAGTTCGTCTTCGATGCCTGCATGGACTACCGCGAAGAAAACACCCCGCTGGTGGTCTTCGGCGGCGTCGACTACGGCATGGGCTCCAGCCGCGACTGGGCGGCCAAGGGCACCAACCTGCTTGGGGTGAAGGCCGTGATCGCGAAGAGCTTTGAGCGCATTCACCGCAGCAACCTGATCGGGATGGGGGTGCTGCCGCTCGAATTCGCCAACGGTGAGGACGCCAAGTCCCTCGGGCTGGAGGGCACGGAAACCTACGATCTGCTCGGCCTCTCCGACGACATTAAGCCGGGGCAGGAAGTGACGTTAAAGATCAACAAGGCCGACGGTTCGACCCAGGAGACTACGGTAAAGGCCCGCCTCGATACCAATATCGAAGTGGAATACTACCGCCACGGCGGCATTCTCACCTACGTGCTTCGACAGATCCTCCAGCGCGCGCAACAAGCCTAGCCTGCGCGCTGTTTTACCCGGTATGCCCTCAACCCCGCCCGTTTTTCTTGTAAACGCGCATCACGAACCCGTGGTGGTGCGCGTGCATGGGCGGGCGACGTTGCACAACTCGGCTCCGCTCAAGCGCTTCTTTCAGCGCCTGGTGGAGCAGGGCCGCCGGCAGTTCGTGCTGGACTTCCATGACTGCACCGGGGTGGATTCCACCTTTTTGGGCATCATCGCCGGCACTTCGATGCAGTTGTTGCAGGCCAAGCCTCAAGGCACCCTCACGCTCGTGCGTATGAACGAGCGGGTAAAAGAGCTGGTGACCAACCTCGGCCTGCACAAGCTGCCCACCGTCCAACTGGCCAAAGTCGACGGCTATAAGCCGGGGGCCAAGGACGAGGTGCTCCCGAGCGAAAAGCTCTCGGAAAAGGAAGGGGCGCGAATGATCTTGCAGGCTCACGAAAATCTCGTTGAGATCGACGCATCCAACCGGAGTAAATTCCAGGACGTTATTGCTTTTCTGAAGAGTCAGACTGAGTAAGACCTGGACCCGGTCTGATCGCAGCTGTTGGTGGCATGTTAAACTGGTGGTATTTCCTGCTTGGCCTGGCAACCGGAGGATCGGTTGGGGCTTATTTCTGGTGGCGTGCCCGCCGTGAGATCACGCGTCTGGATGAGGATAAGCAGTTCCTCAACCAGGAAAAACTGATCGTGCTCGACTTCATGCACAACATGGTGGAGCCCATCGGCCACGGCGTCACCCGGCAGGAACTGCTCAAGCGCATGATGCACGCCAGCATCCTCTCGACCGGTGCCCTTTGTGCCGCCGTCTATGAGCGGCGTGACGATGAGCTGCAGGGTGTGGCGGTCGAAGGCCTCTTCCCGCCCCAACGACCCGGGGCCGACCTCACCCGTGAAAAGAGCGGCAGCCGCACCAAGCAGATCGAGAAGGTCATGCGCTCCGAGGTCTTTCGGGTAGGAGAGGGGCTCATCGGTCAGGTCGCCCGCACCGGCAGCGGCCTTTTCATCACGGATGCCCGGCAGGACCCGCGCGTGGTCCAATACGAAGACCCCTCGCTGCAGATCTACTCGATCATCGTCGTGCCGGTCTGCTTCCGCGACACCACGCTGGCGATCCTCGCACTCGCCAATCCGGCCGACGGCAGCACGTTTACCGAAACGGATTTCTCGCTCGCCCGGTCGCTGGCCGATCAGGCCGCGCTCGCAGTGCACAACCTCGACCTGATGGAGCTGCAGATCGAGAAAAACCGCCTGGATATGGACCTCGGCCTGGCCAAGGAAATCCAGGACAAGCTGCTCCCGCGTCGCTACCCGGAGACGGCACTGCTCGACATCGCGGCCATCTACCGCCCGGCGCAGACCGTCGGCGGAGACCTCTACGACGTCTTTCAGCTCGACGACCACCGCTACGGCATCGCCATTGCCGACGTCTCGGGCAAGGGCATCCCCGCATCGCTCGTCATGGCCGTCTGCCAGAGCAACCTGCGCCACCTGGCCCGCCAATACAGCTCGCCCGCCAAGGTGCTGACGGAGCTGAATGCGGTGATGAACGAAGAGATGCGGGCGGACATGTTCGTCACCATCATCTACGCGGTCATCGACACGCAGGAAGACTCCCTCACGCTCTGCCGCGCCGGCCATGAGCTACCGATCCTCATGCACTGCAACACCGATTCCGGCGAGATCACCAGCGAGTTGCTCGAGTCCGAGGGTATGGCGATCGGCATGGTGCCCAACGAATTTTTTGCCGCCGCGGTCGACGACAAGAAGGTTGCCTTTGCCCGCGGTGACATCTTCCTGCTCTACACCGACGGTGTGACCGAAATGGCCAACGATGCCGGCGCCGAATACTCCAACGAGCGCCTGACCGACACCATCCGCCGCCTCTCCGGTCAAAAGGCCGTCGAGCTCAACGACGGCATCCTGCAGAGCATGGCCAGCTTTGCCGGCCCCGATCGCCAGCAGGACGACGTGACCATCATCACGGTCAAACACTGTTAGCCCCTTTTATGTTGTTCGAACACTTTGCCCTTAACGTGCCGGATGCAGCGGCGATGGCCGACTGGTATGTCGAAAACCTGGGATTCCGCATCCTCAAGGCCGGCGAAAAGGCGCCGTTTGTGCGCTTCCTGGGTGACAGTTCCGGCCGTTGCATCGCCGAGCTTTATACCAACCCCCAGGCGCCTGTGCCCGATTACGCCACGCAGCACCACCTGGTGTTTCACTTTGCCGTGGTGGCCGCCGATGCGGAACAGAAGCGTGATGCCCTGCTCGCGGCCGGCGCGACGCTCGTGGTGGAAGACACCACCAGCGACGGTTCGCTCGTCATCACCCTGCGCGACCCTTGGGGGGTGCCGGTGCAGCTCTGCCGCCGCGTTACGCCGCTGGGCGATCTGAGCGCCGAAGCCACCCGCTGACGTCCGTTGTAGCTTGCCATGAACGTGCCCAAGGGCGATGTTGGAGGTCACATGATTGCTGATTCCGTGCCGCAGATTGACAAGACCACCTTGCCGGACGCCTCCGGTCATTTTGGGGTCTATGGCGGGAGATACGTGCCAGAAACGCTCTTTACCTGCTTGCAGGATCTGGAGAAGGCCTACCTCGAAGCGAAGGCCGATCCCGAGTTCATGCGTGAGCTGCAGTGGTATCTCAAGGAATACGCGGGCCGCCCGACCACGCTCTACTACGCGGAACAGCTGACCAAGCGCCTCGGTGGGGCCAAGATCTACCTCAAGCGCGAGGACCTGCTGCACACGGGCGCGCACAAGATCAACAACGTGCTCGGCCAGGCGCTGCTCGCCCGCCGCCTCGGCAAAAAACGCATCATCGCGGAGACCGGCGCGGGCCAGCACGGCGTCGCCACGGCCACCGTTTGCGCGAAGTTCGGCCTCGAATGCGTCATTTACATGGGCGCGGTCGACATGGCCCGCCAGGCCCTCAATGTTTTCCGTATGCGCCTCTGCGGCGCCGAAGTACGCGGCGTCGAGACCGGCCAGCGCACGCTCAAGGATGCGGTCAACGAGGCCATGCGCGACTGGGTCGCCACCTCGCGCAACACCCATTACATCCTCGGCTCGGCGCTGGGCGCACACCCGTTCCCCATGATGGTGCGCGATTTCCACAAGATCATCGGGGAGGAGACCCGCCGCCAGATCATGGAGCTGGAAGGCCGCCTGCCCAACGAAGTCGTGGCCTGCGTGGGTGGGGGCTCCAACGCCATCGGCATGTTCTACGAATTTCTCGATCAGACCGACGTGCGCCTGGTGGGCGTCGAAGCGGGCGGTCGCGGCATCGAGCGCGGCCAGCACGCCGCACGCTTCTCCGGCGGCAAGGTCGGGGTGCTGCAGGGCTGCAAGACCTATCTGCTTTGCGACGACGACGGCCAGATCGAGCTGACCCATAGCGTGTCGGCCGGCCTCGACTACGCCGCCGTCGGTCCGGAACACGCCTACTACCGCGAGATCGGCCGTCTCGACTTCGCTTACGCCACCGACGCCGAGGTGATGGAGGCTTTCCAGCTGCTCTGCGAATGCGAAGGCATCCTGCCCGCGCTCGAAAGCACCCACGCGGTCGCCTACGCGCTCAAGCGCGCCCCCGAGATGCGCCCGGACGAGATCCTCGTGATCAATCTCTCCGGCCGGGGGGACAAGGACGTGCAGCAGATCGCCGAAATCCTCGCCAAAAAGGCCCAGGTCGAAGGCTAGGCATTGACGTTCTGGCGCGACCGCATTACCTTTCGCTTGTGGTAAGCACGACCGTCACCAGTAAGGGGCAGACCACAGTGCCCCTCGAGTTGCGGAAGCGCTGGAACTCGACCCGACTGAACTGGGAAATCCACCCGGATGGATCCGCCACGGTCCGCCCGGCTCCTGATGTCATGTCGTTCGCGGGGCTCTTGCGAGGCAAGAGCCGTGTGCCCTACCACCCTGACGAGACAGCTCTCGCCGAGCGGAACGAAGCAGCCAAGGTCGCGCGCGAAGGAAGAGGCGAGTGAAGCGGGTTCAACTCGATACCAATGTCGTCCTTCGTTTTTTGCTCAAGGACCATGAGAAGCTGTTTGCCCAAGCGGAAAGCCTTTTTCGCGAAGCTTCCGCCGGTCGGATACAGTTATTGATTCGCCCAGTGATTGTGGCTGAAACCTTCTTTGTTCTGACTAGTTTTTACGAAATCCCTCGTCCAGAAGCGGCCAAAGTCTTGCATACTTTTTTCGAGGCAGCCGGCATCTCCGTGGATGACGAGGGGGGATCACTGGAGGCGTTGAAGCGCATCACGTCCAACAAGGTATCGTTCGCCGATGCCTACCTGATCGCCACTGCTGCGCAGACCGGTGATACCGTGGCCTCGTTCGATCGAGGAATACACAAGGCAGTAGATGTGCAGCATTACGCATTTGAGGAGTAGTGGCTCCTGATAAAGGCCTGCCCGGCCTACTCCTCCCGCGTCCCCACATCCTCCGGCGTCGCCATCGCGATCTCACCCGCTGGCGAGACTACCACCCATACGGCGACCCGGCGTAACCTCATGGGCGTCAGCTTAACAGCCCTGCGGCGAGGTGTGAACCTTTAGCGCGGCGGCGGTTTTCAACCCGCGGTCGCGAGCTTTCCCATTGCCAGAGGGGCGGAAAAAGGCCTGCATTGCGCACATGCAATCGATGACCGGATTCGGTCGAGGCTCCGCGACCTGGGAAGGCCTCGTGATCAACGTCGAACTCAGCTCCGTCAACCGGCGGAATCTGGAGACCTCCTTCAACCTGCCCAAGGAGTGGCAGGCCCTCGAGCGCCCGCTGGCCAACGCCATCCGCGAACGCCTCCAGCGCGGCAAGGTCCACACCGTGCTGAACGTCGACGTGGCCGAGGGCAACAACGCGCTCGCGTGGGATGGGGCGGCCGTTGACGCGTCGTTGAGCAAGCTGCACAAGCTGGCCGACCGGGTGGGCAGTGCGTGGCCGCCGGATGTCGACACGCTGTTTCGCCTCGTGCTGCAACACCGCGTGGATGCCGATCTGCCGTCCGCCGAGGAGGCCGAACCCTATGCGATGGAGGCCGTGCGGGCCGCCCTGGATGCGATCACGCAGATGCGCAATGCAGAGGGCGAGGCCTTGCAGCGCGATCTGGCCGACCGCGTCGACCGCCTGCGGGCCTGCTGGAACGAGATCAAATCCGTGGGCGACCAGACGCTGCCGAACTACCGTCAGGCGCTGCTCGATCGCTTGCGTCAGGCCGGGCTCGAGCTGGAGCTGGAGGACGAGCGCGTGTTGAAGGAAGTGGCGATTTTTGCCGACCGCATCGACGTGACCGAAGAGATCACGCGCCTCGATTCGCACCTCGCGCAATTCAAGGAGACGCTTTACACGGCAGGGCAGGATGGGGTAATCGGACGCAAGCTCGAGTTTATCGTCCAGGAGATCCACCGCGAGTTCAACACCATCGGCTCCAAGGCCAACAACCTGGCGGTGACCAAGCAGGTGATCGAAGCCAAGAACGAAATCGAGCGCATTCGCGAGCAAGTCCAGAACGTCGAATAGGGTAGGCAGCCTGCTAACGCTCTGCCTGCTTTTTCGGTTGTGAGGACCGATTTTTGCATCTATCGTAAAGCCATGAATCTGACGCGTCTAGGTGCCCTCTGCGGGGCGGTAGGTCTGTTGGCGGCGCTGCCGCTCGGTGCCCAGACTTTGGGCGAGCCTTTGCCGGAAGACCCGGCGGCGGCGCGCATGCCGGTGCAGTCGACCGTGCTGGAGCCCGGGCAGAGCATGATACTGTCGCTCAAGGACAACCAGTTCAGCGTCTATTTTCTCAACGACGAAAACAAGTTGATGGCTCCGCCGGTCGATTTTGTGACGGTGCGCGGCTTTTACCTCAACCAGCGCGACCGCGAAGTCTACGCCGCGCTGGAGCCCGCGGAGGGCGGCGCTTACCTGACGAGTCCGCGGGTGGTGCCGCCGCCGCACGACCTGCGTCTGCAGCTGGTCGTGCCCCAAGGCCATGATACGGAAACATACGAAGTGATCGGCGAATTTGGCTTCAACGCCGATGCGGTTAAGAATTAGAGATGGCAGAGAAGAAAGAATCGCAGGGTTTGTTGCTGCGACTGGTGGTGCTGTTCCTGGGCACGTGGCTGGCGACTGAGCTGTTTGCCGGCATCCACGCCGACGATACGCTGACGCTGGCCTTCGTGGCCGTCACGCTGGCGGTGCTCAACGCTTTTTTGCGCCCGTTGCTGATCCTGTTCACGCTCCCCTTGGTGATTTTCACGCTCGGGCTGGCGGTGTGGCTGATCAATGCCGTCATCCTCATGTTTGCGGGCGGCATCGTGCCTGGCTTCGACGTCGACTCCTTCAGCTCGGCGCTGGGCGGCGCGCTGATCATCGGCCTGACTTCGTTTACGGTCAACATGTTCACTGCGCGCAACCATGTGAAGGTCCGGGTGAACCAGGGCGGTGGCAAAACCGGGGCGGATGGCGTGCAGCGCCTGCGCCACAACCGCCGCCGGGGCGAGTCCGACGACGTGATCGACGTCTAGAACGCCGCGGTGATCGGTTGACCGGATAACCTTGCCGGCGATCTTCCCTTTGCAGTTGTCAGCGGGGCGGAACCGGGCCTAAGGTGATGCCTACGAGACGCAGCCCCGGGCTGCTTCCACATTTTTGCATCATGGCTAACGAAACTTACGATTTGGTGGTGATTGGCGGCGGTCCCGCCGGTTACGCGGCAGCAATTCGCGCCGGTCAGTTGGGCAAGAAGGTTGCCTGCATCGAGATCGAGCGCGCGGGCGGCACCTGCCTCAACTGGGGCTGTATCCCGTCCAAGGCATTGCTGAAAGCGGCCGAAACCTTTGAGAGCATCCACGGCGCCGAGGAATTTGGCGTCTCCGTGGGCGACGTAAAGGTCGACTTCTCAAAGGTCATGCAGCGTTCGCGTGGCGTGTCCGACAAGATGGCGCGCGGGATCGAGTTCCTCTTCAAGAAGAACAAGGTCGACTACTTCCTCGGCCGCGGTCACGTGCCGACCCCCGGCATCGTGCAGATCACCGAAGGTCCGGACGAAGGCAAGTCCTTCCAGACCAAGAACACCCTGATCGCCACCGGTTGCCGCTCCCGTCGCCTGCCGAACCTCGAAGTCGACGGCGAGCGCGTGATGACCTCCCGCGAGGCGCTGGTGATGAAAAAGCAGCCCAAGAGCATCGCCATCCTCGGTGCGGGCGCCATCGGCGTGGAGTTTGCCTACTTCCTCAACACGCTCGGCACTGAAGTCCACCTCATCGAGATGATGGACCGCATCGTGCCGGTAGAGGACGAAGAAATTTCCCAGGCGCTGGCCCGCTCCTTCAAGAAGCAGGGCATCAAGGTCTATACCGGCACCAAGGTGGAAAACCCGGAAACGACCGAAAACGGCGCCAAGATGCAGCTGGTGAAGGGCGACAAGACGGAGACGCTCGAAGTCGATACCCTCTTGCTCTCCATCGGCGTCGTGCCGCTGCTCGAAGGTGCGCTCGGCGACCGTGTGAACCTCGAGCTCGACCAACGCGGCTACATCAAGGTCAACGACCGCTACGAGACCAACCTCAAGGGCATCTACGCCGCCGGCGACATCATCGGGCCGCCGTGGCTCGCCCACGTCGCGACCTACGAAGCCGTGCAGGCCGTCAACGGCATGTTCAAGCACAGCGAGCCGAAGCGCGTGACCACCTTCCCGGGCTGCACCTACTGCCACCCGCAGATCGCCAGCGTCGGCCTGACCGAGGCGAAGGCCAAGGAAAAGGGCCTCGAATACAAGGTGGGCAAGTTCCCCTTCACCGCGCTGGGCAAGGCCGTGGCCGTCAACATGCCCGAAGGCTTCGTGAAGCTGATCACCGACGCCAAATACGGCGAGCTGCTGGGCGCCCACATCATCGGCAACGATGCGACCGAGCTGATCACCGAGTATGTGCTCGCGATGAAATCCGAGATCACCGTGGACGAGATTCACGCCACGATCCACGCCCACCCGACCATGTCCGAGGCACTGGGCGAAGCCGCCGCCGCGACCCACAACGAAGCGATCCACATCTAGGCGCGCTTCATTTTACGATTTTCACGGCAGCATCCTCTATGGATGCTGCCTTTTTTTGTGTCGAATGATCGGTGGATTGTAAGCGCAGTGTGACCGATTCCGACTCCCCTGCTTGATGTTGTATCGTAGGCGATGATGACGACTGTATGATCCTTTTCAGGGAAATGGGGGAGGAAGGTCTTGTGAGCCCGTGCACCCAGCAAGCTGAAGGCTTGCCCTAGCGTAGCCGGTGGTTGAGGCCGCAAGGCGGACGATACCACCGGTAGAGCTCCATCGGTGTGCACCTTGAAGAGGTGCCATATTGGGCCGCCCTTGACCTGTGGCACCGCTTCGGGGCGCGGTGTAGGGGGCGAGGAGCCCGGCATCCTGGAGGGATGCCAGATTGTAGCCGGTGGTTGAGGGCGCAATCGCGCCCGACACCACCGGAACAGAAGCCTAACGAATGCACCTTGAAGAGGTGCCATCGGTTTGCACAGTCCCTCGCGACTTTGCGAAAGGGGCAGGTGACCCGGTTCTCGACTCCCTGCCTCAACGCCCGACGCGCATGACTTCGCCGGCGATGCGGTCCAGCGGCAGCGTCTTCTTCACGCCCCCGAGCTTGATCGCCTCCTGGGGCATCCCGAAAACCACGCATGTGGCCTCGTCCTGGGCGATATTGTAGGCGCCTGCCTGGTGCATTTCCAACATGCCGCGCGCCCCGTCATCGCCCATGCCCGTCAGGATGACGCCAAGGGCGTTGCGCCCCGCGTAGCGGGCGGTAGAGCGAAAGAGCACGTCGACGGAAGGCCGGTGTCGACACACGAGCGGCCCATCCCGCACTTCGACGAAGTAGCGTGCGCCGCTGCGTTTGAGCAGCGTATGGCGGTTGCCGGGCGCAATCAGGGCATGCCCGGGCAAGACGGTATCGCCATTGGCCGCCTCCTTCACCGTGATCTGGCACTGCTGGTTCAGGCGCTGGGCAAAGGCGGCCGTAAATTTCTCCGGCATATGCTGCACGATGACGACTCCGGGACAGTTCTTGGGCAACTCCTGCAGAAAGACGCGCAGGGCCTCGGTTCCGCCGGTGGAGGCGCCGACCGCGATGATTTTCTCGGTCGTTTCGAGCATCGCATTGGAGGTGGCGCGCGGCAGGATGGCATCGGCGTCGAGCTTGGGCGCGATTTCGCCTGGGGCCTGCATCGGTCGCGCCGGCGGTACGGGCTTGGGCGCGGTGGTGGACGCGCGCTTGCGGCGGGCTTGAGGATGCGTATGGGCGGCGGCCTTTACGGCTTCGCAGATCGCGACGGACGATTCCTGCAGGAACTGCTTGGTGCCGAGCTTCGGCTTGGTGATGATCTCGGCGGCACCCTTTTCCAATGCGGCCAGGGCTGTCTGGGAGCCCGCTTCGGTCAGCGAAGAGCAGATCACGACCGGAAAGGGGTGTTGGCTCATGATCTTCTCGAGAAAGGTGATGCCGTCCATACGCGGCATTTCGACATCGAGCGTGATCACGTCGGGCGCCTGTTCCGCGATCCTGTTGACGGCGACGTAAGGATCGGGCGCGGTGGCAATGACTTCGATCCCCGGGTCGGACTCGAGCACGCTCTTGAGGGTCTGCCGCACCGACGCGGAGTCATCGACGATGAGCACCCGGATTTTGCGCTGACTATACATGAGGAAAGGGGGAGGAGGGGAAAGGAGGGGAACGATGCTCTACCGCGTCTTGCGGTAGGCGGCCGAGGTAACCATGCGTAGGGGCAGATCGAGGCCGAGCAGGCTCTCGGAGTGCCCGATAAACAAGTAGCCGCCCGGGCGCAGGTTGCGGCAAAGCTTCTCGACCACGGCCTGCTGCGTGGGGCGGTCGAAATAGATCGCCACGTTGCGGAAGAAGATTGCGTCGAAGGTGTCGGCTACCGGGTAGTGCTCGTCCATAAAGTTGAGGCGATGGAAATGGACTCGGCTACGCAGTTCGGGCGTGATGCGGACGGTGTTTTTAGAGGGATCTCGGCTGCGCAGCAGGTATTTCTTGCGCAAGGGCTCTGGGATCGGCTCGATGCGTGACTGCTCGTAGATAGCCGCCCGGGCGTGGTCCAGGACGGTCGTGCAGATGTCGGTCGCCAGGATGCCGAAATCGAAGCGCCCCCGTTGGTGCCCGAATTCGCTCAGGACCATCGCGAGGGTATAAGCCTCTTCGCCTGAGGAACAGCCCGCACACCAGACCTTTGCCTTCCAGGGATAGCCCTGGCTGGGGTCGAGGGAGGGCAGGGCCTGTTGCTGCAGGAAGTCGAAGTGCTTGGACTCGCGGAAGAAGTCCGTCTTGTTGGTCGTGACGGCATTGAAGAAGTCGGCCAGCTCCTGCTGCGCGTGGGGCGATTTGAGCAGGTAATCCTTGTAGGCTTCGATGCTGTCCAGGTTCAATGCCCGCAGCCGCCGTTGCAGGCGGCTGCGCAACATCGGCAGCTTGCTCTCGGGCATCTTGATCCCGAGACGTTCGGTGATGAACTCGCCCAATACGCGAAAGCTCCTTACGCTGAGGCGCAGTTCCTCGTGGCTATCGAGGTAGGTGGTGTCTTCGTGCATGGGCGGGCTCACGGTGCGGCTTAGCTGGAGTGCGCGCCGATGAGGGCGAGCTCGTTGGAGGAGAATACGGCCGCGATATCGAGGATGATGACGAAGCCGGTGTCGCGTTTGCCCATGCCGCGGATGAACTCCGTGCGCCAGCGCATGGCGATCGACGGGGGCGGGTTGACGCTGGCCTCTTCAAACTCCACGACATCGTGCACGCTGTCCGCGATACCGCCGAGCGTCGTCATCTCGCCATCCAGCTCGAGTTCGAGCACGATGATGCGCGAGTTGACGGTGTCGGTGACGGGGGGCAGGCCGAACTTGCGCCGCAGGTCCACTACGGGGATGGCGCTGCCACGGACGTTGACGACGCCCCGCATGTAGTCGGGCGCGGTCGGCACCTTGGTAATCTGGGTTAGTTCGAGGACTTCGCGCACCTGGGTCACGTTGATGGCAAACTCTTCGTCACCCAGGCGGAAGGTCAGGTATTGGGCGGATTCCATCGTAGCATTCATGGTCGATTCCTAGTAGCGTTGGAATTCGCGGTCGCGGGTATCGGCAGTGTCATTCGAGCCGTCGAGGCTGATCGAGATGCCCTTGCCGTTGCGAGAGAGGTTGCCGTTGCTTCCGTTCTGGCCGCCGAAGGCTTTGGCAGCGTTCATGCGGGGCGCGGCCTTGGCGACCGGAGCGACGCGGCTGCCCTGCCGTTCCTGATTTTCGTCCAGCTTGAAGAAGCCGATCGTGTCTTGTAGCTGCTGCCCCTGGCTGGCCAGTTCCTCGGCAGTGGAGGCCATCTCTTCGGAGGAAGCGGAGTTGCGCTGCGTCACCTGGTCGAGCTCCTGCATGGCCTTGCTCACCTGGTTGGCGCCGGTGGTCTGTTCGGCGCTGGCGGCGGCGATTTCCTGCACGAGCTCGGCCGTGCGGCGAATGTCGGGCACCAGTTTGGTCAGCAGTTCGCCGGCTTCTTCGGCCAGGCTCACGCCTCCACTGGTGAGGCGGCTGATTTCGCTGGCGGAAGCCTGGCTGCGTTCGGCCAGCTTGCGCACTTCGGAGGCCACCACGGCAAAGCCCTTGCCGTGTTCACCCGCGCGGGCGGCTTCGACCGCGGCGTTGAGGGCGAGCAGGTCGGTCTTGCGCGCGATTTCTTCGATGATACTGATCTTGTCGGCGATCTCGTTCATCGCCTTGACGGTGTCGGCGACGGCCTTGCCGCTGGTTTCCGCATCCTGGGCCGCCTTGCTGGCGATCATGTCCGTCTGCTTGGCGTTGTCGGAATTCTGCTGAATGCTGGCGCTCATTTCCTCCATGGAGGAGGTGGTCTCTTCGGCCGAAGCGGCCTGCTCGGTCGCGCCTTCCGAAAGCTGTTGGGCGGCGGCGCTCATTTCCTCACTGCCGGAGGCGACGTTGGAGGCTGCCGTGTTCACGTCGGTCACGACGCGGCGCAGGTTTTCGACCATCTTGTTCATGGTCTCGAGCAGCTTGCCGATCTCGTCCTTGCGATCCACCTCGATGGAGTGAGAGAGATCGCCGGTCGAGACGGTGTTGGCAAATTCCAGCGATGTGTAAAGCGGCTGAGTGATGCTGCGCGTGATGAAGTAGGCGATGGCGGCCGCCGTGCCGAGGGTGATCAAAAGCGCGATGGCGAGGCCAACAAAAGCGGCGGTGACAAACGCGAGTGCCTCGTTGCCGGCTTCGCCTGACGTCTTGCGAATGTAGTCCACCAAGGTGTTGAGCTTGGCCATATAGGCATCGAAGGACGGGTCCAGTTGTTCGCGGGCCAACTGAATAGCCTCCGCGTCCTGCTGATTGCTGCTGGCCGCCAATACCTTGGTGCGAAGGTCGATGTAGGCGAGGCGCGTTTGCGTCACATCCTCAAAGAGACTTTGCTCGTGGGGGTCTGTGATGCTTTCCTGGTATTCCTTGACGGTCGCGGCGTTGGCGACGCTCTCCTGCAACATTTCTTCCTCGAGTGAATCCTTACGCTCCTTCGAGTTGGCAATGACGTGGCGGAATACGAGGGCGTAGTTGCTGCGAGCACGCGACTCCAGCAAGCCGGCTCGGCTGAGGCTGGGGATGGATTGCTCCGCCAGCTCCTCGCTGCGGTCGCGGATATGATCGAGTTGCAGGTAGGTGTAGCCCGCGAGGCCCAGCACAGTGACGATGACAGCGCCGAAACCCAGGAACATACGGGTTCCGATCTTCAGGTCTTTGAGTTTCATGATTACGGGGAGTGAAGCGTTTTATTAACGTTATTATTTTGCGGCCTGTGGCTCGTCGTCAGCAGGCTGGGGGAGAGAAAAGGAAGGGTCAGGCGCTGTGGCGCGTCTGGTGCATGAGTTGATGAATCTGGTCGGCCGAATGCTCGACGACGCCGTCGATGTCGAGGATCAGGGCGACGCGGCCATCGCCGAGGATGGTGGCACCGGAACAGACCCGGATGTTTTGGTAAAAGCGGCCGAGCGACTGGATCACCGTCTGATGACTGCCGAGCACGCGGTCGACCACGATGCCGACGCGCTGGCCTTCGTGGCGGGTGATGACAATCTTCTCGATTTCCGGCTCCGGGCTCGTGATGCCGAAAAGCTCGCGCAGGCGAATGTAGGGCACGAGTTCGTCCCGGACGGTGACGAGGTTACGCCCGTTCTGGCGGGTACGTTCGTGGCGGTGCAGCTCCACATTTTCCGTCACGGCAGACATCGGCACGATATAGCGATCGCCGTCCAGCTCGACGGCCAGCCCCTCGATGATAGCCAAGGTCAGGGGCAGGGTCAGGCGCACGGTCGTGCCCTTGCCGCGTTCGCTCGAAAGCTCGATCGAGCCACGCAGCGCTTCCAGCTGTTTCTTGACCGCGTCCATGCCCACGCCGCGGCCGGAGATACTGGTGACGGTCTTGGCGGTCGAAAAGCCAGGCAGGAAAATGAGGTTGTAGATCTCGCGATCTGACAGGACGGCATCGGGAGCGATCAGGCCGCGTTCGAGTGCCTTTTCGCGGATCGCCTGCGGGTTGATGCCCTTGCCGTCGTCCTCGATCGTGATGACCACCTCGGAGCCCTCGTGCGCAGCAGAAAGGCGCAGGGTACCGTGGCGGGCCTTGCCAGCACTCAGGCGTTCTTCCGGCGTGCTGAAGCCGTGGTCGAGGCTGTTGCGGATCAGGTGGACGAGCGGGTCGCCCAGCTGGTCGAGCACAGTCTTGTCCAGTTCGGTTTCCGCCCCTTCGGTTACGAGGTGGACCTCCTTGCCCAATTCGTTGGAGAGGTCGTGCACGAGGCGCTTGAAGCGGCTGAAGGTGGTACCGATCGGCATCATGCGGATACCCAGCACACTGTCGCGCAGCTCGGCCACCAAGCGTTCGATGGCCTCAACGGGGGAGGCCAGCTCGCTGTCGTCGATCCGGGTCGAGACCTGCATCAGGCGCGACTGGTTCATCACCAGCTCTCCGACAAGCTTCACCAGGTGGTCGAGCTTGGCGGAGGGCACGCGCAGGGTCTGACCGCCGAGCGATTTTGGGGTCGCGTCGGCCGTGGGCTTCTCCGGTTGCACCGGCGTGGGCGCCACTTGCGGGGCAGCAGCTTCCCCTGAGGCCGCCTGGGCAGGGGATTCGACGGCTTCGATCGCGATCTCGCTCTCGTCTTCGACGAAGATGAAGACGTCCTGGATCGCGTTGCGGTCGTGAGAAGTCGTCAGTGTGATGTCCCAACCCAGGTAACAATGCTCGGGATTGAGCGCATCCAGCGGCGGGATGCGATCCGTCAAGGCGACGATCTCGCAGGTGCCGAGGCTGCGCAGATCTTCGAGCAGGCCGACGGGGTCGAGGCCGGTCGCGGTCACGCCCGGGCCCGGGCGAAAGCGAATGTGCCAGATGCGCTGCGTTTCTCCGCCGGCTTGCGGGGTAGGAGCAAGCTGCACTGCCGAGACCGCATGAGGGTTGGTGAGTTCGCCCAGCAGGCCGATGATGCGTTCGGACTCATCGGCAGCGTCCAGGCTGTCGGGCTCCAGCAACAGGCGATTGATCTGGTCGCGGCTGGCGAGGAGGAGGCCCAGCAGTTCGTCGCTCAGCTCCAGTTCACCTGCCCGTACGCGATCCAGCGCCGTCTCCACGTGGTGGGTAAACGCGGCCACGGTGTCGAAGCCGAACATGGCACCGGAGCCCTTCAGCGTGTGAAAGGCGCGGAACATGCGGTTGATCGCCTCGGGATCAGCCGGGCGCTGGTTCAGGTCGAGCGCGGTCTCCTCGACTTGAGCCAGGAGATCTTCAGCCTCGAGCAAGAAAGTCTGTGCCGGGTCGGGTTGGCTCATGGCGATTCCTAGCGCATGAGGCGGGTGACGACCATGGTCAGCTGGTCACGCGTGAATGGCTTGACGATCCAACCGGTGGCGCCTGCGGCCTTGCCGGCCTGCTTCATCTCCGGCTGCGACTCGGTCGTCAGCATCACGATGGGGATCAGGCGGCCTTGCGGCGTCGCGCGGGCCTGACGGACGAATTCGATCCCGTCCATGCGCGGCATATTGACGTCGGTGATGATCATGGCGATGTCGTTGGCCGCGAGCTGCTCGAGCCCTTCGACACCATCCTTGGCGGTGACCGCGGTATGGCCCAGTTGGGAGACGGTCATGCTGACCATCTGGCGTATGCTGAGGGAGTCATCAACGGTCAGTATCGTTTTCATTGCTTGCTACAGTGAGGGAGGGGAGGGAGAGAGAAGCAGCATGAGCGGCCTCCAGAATGGCGTCGGAAGGGTTGCTCAGGCTGAATTGTGGGGAGCGGGCTGTGGCGGTCTGCCATGCCGAGACCAAGAGCTGGATGCCATTGGTGTCGGCAGCGGTGACCTCTGAAAGATTGATGACGATGGGGTGCTCCGCTTGCAGGCCGGAGCAAAGCGCGCGGTGCCATTCGGCGGCGGTGTGGACCGTCAATTCGCCGGTGATCTTGAGAATGGTTTCGGGCTGCTCGTGAAGTTGCATCGTCTAGAAAAACTCAATGTTGTCGTCCAGGGCCGCACCTGCCTGCTGGTGGCTTTGCTCCTGATGCGAGCGCCGATTTTCTGGCAGACGAACGGTCGTTTCCCGGAGTTCCGCGTCATCGGGCGCACTGAAGTCGTCGAAGAACTCGATACGGTCGGTCCCCCCGGCGTCTGCCTCGGTCTGGGCTTCGTTCGCAGCTTCGCTGCCGGAGGTCATGGCGCGGTGGATCGCGCGTTCCGACTCCATGGTGTAGCGGTCGTTGAGGGGCTCGGGCGCGGCATCCGCCGTGTTTTGGGCGTTGCCAGCATACTTGTCCATCGAGGCGGCCAGCGTGGTAAAGGCCTGCTTCGCCTGGATCAAAGGTTGACGGCTGATGGTGTCGAGGTCGGCCGCCTTGGCCAGTCGGCGGGACTGAAGGCGAAGCTCCTGCAACGCTTCACAGGCTTCCGCCAGGCACTGCTCACGCGTGGTGAGTTCCACCTCGAGGGCGTCGGTCACACCGGCTTTTGCTGCCTCGCTGTCTGCGATTGTGGGGACTGCGTCGGCGTCTGCACGCACGCTGTCGATTGCTGCGGTGAGGCAGTCGGTGGCGGCCAGGTAGGCCTGTTCGAAATCCGCCAGCGCCTGGCCGGCCACGGTGGAAATGCGCGAGGCCTCGTTGGAGAGCACCTCAAGGCCGCCATGGTTTACCCGCACGGCCTGAATCTCGGCGTTCAAGCCCATCAATTTGAGGTCGGCGGCAAGGCGGCGCATCATGCCGGTGGCCGTTGAGGTCGTGGCGGTAAATTGCCGGCTCGTGTCGAGGGCATTCTGCAGCAGTGCATGGGCCTCGTCGACGGTGCGCTGGAGGGTGTCGTGGTCGGCCAGAGCGTGACGCACTAGATCCGAAAGGCGCTTGTTGGCCGTTCCCTGGGCTTCCAGCGAAAATTCTTGCTGCTCCAATTCCTTCAAGACTTCGAGCACGCCGTGCAGGCCGCGGGCGATGGTGTCTCCGGCCTGGGAAAGTTCCTTGTCTACGGCATCGAGCTGGCCCACCTGAATGCGGCTGGCCAGTTGGACCTGGGCGGCTTCATCACCTGTCATGTGCTGGCGGGGACGGGCTTTGGAGACGACCTCGTCGAGCGCTTCCAGCACGTGTTCGATCTTCTGGCGGGTGATGTCCTGATACTGCAGGCTTACGGCAATCGCGTCGATACGTTCGTCGATGCGCCCGGTGGCATCGGTCAGCGCGGCTTCACGAGCCTGAGCGTCGGCCTGTTCTGCCGCAACGTTGGCCAGAGCCTGTTCGATCCGGTGGCGCTGGTTGGCGGAATTAAGGCTTAATGTCTCTGCCTGGGTCTGGAGGCGGTCTTGCGCGTCGGCCAACTCTTGCTGGGTCGTGGCGACTTGCTCCAGTTGTTGCTCGAATTGCTCGCGGATCTCGCGATCCAGGCGACCCACTTCTTCCGTGACGGACGCGAAGGCGTTTTGCTGCTCTTCCGGCAGGCTGGCCGCCTCGATGCGAAAGGTGGCGCGCAGCATGCGCAGCGGCGTGAGCACAGGCAGGAGCTTTTGCTGTTCCTTGGCCAATTCATCTACGCGCGTGCGGTGATGCGCCAGGCTTTCGGCCAGCCGTTGAACGAGTTCAGCCGCGTGGTCGGAATGGGTTAACTGGGCTTCGCAGAGTTGCTCGAGCTGCACCAGGGCAGAACTGCCATCCGACGCTGCCTGGTCGGAGACGTTCCGGACGTTCTGGCATTGCTCACGAAACTTCTGTGACAGCTCCAGTTGCTTTTGCAGGGTGCCGCCACAAGTGGTGAAGCGATCCTCGACTTCTGCATTCAGGCCTTCCAACGCAGGTCTCAGTGTAGCAACACCTTCGACTGCTTTGGCGACACCGGCTCCACGCAGAGGCCAGCCCAGGCGCCTTACTTTTAAGTGCAGAGTAGCTCTTAGTATTTCTACGTAGGGGCGTATCGCGTGAAGTTGTTGGGAAGGGGAGAGCATAGCAGCTTTTACTCCCTATCGGCTGTAGGCTATATCCTTTCATAGACAAAACGCGCAAAATGTCGGCACCAAATGTAAAAAAGCGAGGAATTGCGTATGATGCTGGGATAAAGTATCTTGCGATAAAGCCTAACAGCTTTTTCCGAGGGAAATGAGCGCAATTAGGGCGTTTGGAATCACTTATGAAATTTATTTCACGAATAAAAAGTTATTAGTATTCGTGCGAATTGATCAACTGTTAAACTTAGATTTAAATTGATCGAATCTGAAAAATACTCCTCAAGCGACGGAGCGTATATTAAATGACATCCTGCTGCAAAGAAGATAGGTGTAGCTAAAGCCAAGCGACACATTTGCCCTGCGGATCGCTTTAGTCCTTCTCAATCTGAGTCTGCGTCGTCATCGCGCTGGGGGTAGCTTCGGCGAGGTTTAACCCTATCTTGGGCAAACGGATGCAAAAGCGCGTGCCGGAGTCAGGGGCGCTGCGGACGAGGAGTTGTCCCTCGTTGCGCGCGACGAACTCACGGCAGATGAGCAAGCCCAGGCCGCTGCCTCTTTCGCCCCGGGTGCCGGAGGCGGAGGTAATGCGCTCACGCCGGAGCAGGTTTTCGGCGTCTCGCTGCTCCATGCCGACCCCTTCGTCGATGATCTCGAGGTCGTGGTATGTCTCGCCGTTCTGTTCCTTCAGGTGGATGACACCATCCTGATGGCTGAATTTGATCGCATTGCCGATCAGGTTGCGGAAGACGGTCTGCAGCATGTGCGGGTCGGCGAACACCACCGTTTCCGGCCGGATTTCCGAAACGACGCGGATGTGCTTGTGCTGCAGGGCCGGCTGCAGCAGGTCGAGCGTCGCCTGCACCAGCGCGGCCGGGTGGACGAAGTCGGGCCGGTAGGGGATGTCGTTGGTCTGGGTGCGGGCCCAGTCGAGCAGGTTGTTGAGCAGCAGGGAGGCCTCCTGTGCGCTGCGCTGGATCAGCTGCGCGCGGTGACGGCGCTCTTCGGGGGCCGAGGTCGCGTCTTCTCGCTCCATGATCTCGGCCAGGCTCTCCATCGCGTAGAGCGGGTTGCGCAAGTCGTGGCCCACGATGGAGAAAATGCGGTCCTTGGTGTGGTTGAGGCGCTTCAGGTCGCGCGCCTGCTGCTCGATCTGTGCCTTCTGGGCCAGCGTTTCAGCCTGGCGCTCCGTCAGGTTGGCGTTGACCCGCTCGAGTTGCTCGGCCTGTTTCGCGATCTGCCCGCGCTGGGCGGCCAAGGTGCGGTTGTAGCGCTGCAGGCGCCGACGGCTCCAGTAGACAAAGCCAGAAAAGCCGAGCAGCAGGATGATGCCGAGGATCAGGCCGCGCCGCACGTTGGCACGCAGTTGCGCCTTCTCGCGTTCGCTCTCGAGCAGTTCCTGCAGGTTTTCCGCATCCCGGATGATCTCGGTCGTATTGGCGTAAAAGGCATCCCAGTCGTCTGCGCTCTCGAGGTCGAAATTGATCTCCTCTGCCAGTTCCTCGGCCCGGCGGGTGTAGACGAAGGCCTCGTCGAGCGAGCCGAGGTCGCGGTGCATGAACGCCGCAATGAGGTAGATGTAAGCGAGGTCCGACCAGCGTTCTTCCGCCCGGTAATAGGCTTCGGCCGTATCGAGGTAGCGATGCGCCTGTTCGGCGCGGCCCGCTTCGGCCAGCCCGAGCAACATGTCGGCAAAATCGTTCTCCTCCGCGTGCAGGATGGCCTCGATTTCCTCCTGCCGAAAGGGGCGCTCCCACGGGTTGTTCTTGAGGTAAAACAGGTTGAGGTGGAAATCGAAGAGGGTCGGCGGCACGCTGCGCAGATTGTTGTTGGAGATGTCGAGGTCGCGCAGGTTTTCGAGCCGCCCGATGTCGGGCCACAATTCGGTCAGCTGGTTGGAGCCGATGATCAGCTCCCCCAGCTGCGTGATTTGCAGGATGGAGTTGGGCAGTTCCGTCAACTGGTTGCGCTCCACCTTCAACTCTTCCAGTTCCTGCAGCTGGCCGATGGAATCCGGAATGCGCGTCAGCCGATTTTCGTTCAATTCGATCTCCGTCAGCTGGTGCAACTGGCTGATCGCGGATGGCAGCGCGCGGATGCGGTTGCGCGAGGCCTCGAGCTCCGAAAGCGTGGTGATGGTAAAGAGCTCCGACGGTAGGGCCTCCAGCACGTTGTCGTTGAGCTCCAACTCCACCAGCTTGTCCAGTCGGGCGATTTCCGGCGGGATTTCCGGGATGTGATTGTGGTTGAGCAGCAGCACGCGCAGGTGGGGCAGCCGGGTCACCTCCAGCGGAAAGTGGTCGAGTTCCTGTCGCGAGAGGTCGAGCTTGTAGACGTGTTCGGGCTCCGCCAGCGCCTCCTGCAGGTCGAAGTGCCAGATGGCGTTCTTGAGGTCTTCCTTGGAGAGGCTCGTGTTTTCCTCGGCCCACAGGCCGGAAGCGGTGCAACCCAGGCAAAGCAGCAGGAGAATCAGCGGAGCGAGGCGCATGGTGAAAACGCTATTTTAGCAGTTCGGGGGCGATGGGCGGGTGACGTTTCGGTGACTTTCGTTGCGAAAAAGAAACCCGCACCGAGTGAGGTGCGGGTTGAAGGTTTAGCGGCGCATGGGGTGCCGTGGATCGTAGCCTGTATCGACCTCGAGCCCCAACGCTTGGGCTACGGCGGGCCAGGGGACCCACTTGAAGTTCGTCGCGTAGTCGTCGGGGCCGGCGCCCCGATCCTGACCGTCGTGCACAATCAGCGCACCCTGCGGGAACAGCGGCCCCAGCGGCCGGTTGGTGACGTCCAGCCCGTCGCAGTCCTGGCTGCCGTCGATGCCCTCGCCGTTGGCCACCACCGCAAAGGCGCCGAGGAAGCCGTGGCTCACGCGATCGTAGACGCCGAAGGTGTTGCTGCCCTGGCTGGAGACGATCACATAGCCCTCGCCGTCGCTGAGGTAGTAGAGCGTGATGCCCTCGATATCTTCGCGCAGGTTGTCTTCGCCTGCGGCGGCGAGGAAGTCCGCTTCGGTCAGGGTGGTGACGCCCTCCGTGGGTTCGGCGTCGGCTACGTAGACGGCGACCGGTTCCTGGCTGATGTAGATTTGCGCCCGCTCTTGATCGACCACGAGGCCTTCGGCGTGCTCGTCGGGTTGACCACCCGCCAGCACGATCTCGCGCACCAGAGCGTAGCCGACCTTGCCGTTGTGGGCCTGCAGACGGGCCTGGGCGACCTTGTTGGTGCCATTTTGGGTGGCGAAGGCGTAGAAGGTGCCGTCGACGGGGCTCTGATAAGCTGCACAGCCGTAAGCCGTGTCCTCGCCCGCTTCGCCGCCGAAGATCTTCGGCGCGGTGCGGTCGGTCACATCCACGAGGTAAGGCGCCTCCGGCTGGATACGGTAGAAGTGGAAGCGGTCGCTGTCGCGGTCGGTGAAGACCGCCAGATCGACCGGCTCTCCCTGCAGCGGAAAGCCGTAGATCACATCCACGTTGTTGTAGCGGATGTCGCCCGGCTGGGCATCGCGCAAAGTTTTACCGCGCACGTCGTAGACCGAGAAGCCGGCCTCCTTTTGCGTGGCGATGACCAGGCTGCGGCTCGGATCGGTCGGGTGGTGCCAGAAGGCCGGGTCGTCGGCATCCGGTGGCGAATAGACGGTGCGGTCCGTTTCGACGACGGGTTCGACGAGGGCTGAAGCCAGCTCTGCCACGTTGATGCTGCCCGGCGTGACATAGGCGCCGGTGGGCACGCCCTTGGAGCGCCCCGGCACGTAGTGCTGCTGGTCGTCGAGACTGCCGTAGGTCCAGGAATCCGGGCTCGTCAGGCGGTTGTCGCGATAGCGGGTCACGGCCTCGATCGGGTAACGCACGACAAAGCGTTCGTCGGCCTGCACCGTTACCATGTTGCCTTGCGACCAGGCCAGACGGTCCATTTCCTCCACGTCTTCGGGCAACACCAGCAGATTGTCGCGCACCGCCATGTCCTGTCGCTTCAGGGCGCGCTCCGGGCTGTAGACGAGGTGCAGGTCGGCCATTTCGGCGGCGGAAAAAACGCGGTGCAGATCCGGACGCAAGCGGCCGGCTGAGGTGTAAAAGAGGCCGTCGATATCCGCCTCGTTGCCGCTCAGGTCGGCCACCAGCACGACTTCGCGGTCTGCGACGCCCACCAGCTGCACGCCGTCGAGCGATTGACCCGGGCGGCTGAGGATCTCGAAAAACGCCTCCCCGTCTTCCGGGCTGGCGGCTTCGTTCAGCAGGGCAAAGGGCGCGTAGGCAAAGTTCGGGTGGCCCGGCGTCACGCGCGCATTGGGCGGTAGATTGACGCTGGCGGCGTTGGGATTGTAGCGGTTGCTGTAGGGCAGCTGCTCGGCAGAGAGGCCGGTTTCGGTCAAGTCGCCGTTGGCCCAGGCCGCGAGCTCGTTGGCGCCCATCCGGCCGCGCATACGGCTGGCGGCGTCGGGCGAACTGGCGGTCTGGCTGAGCACGACCGAGGTGTAGACCGTGCCGGCGCCGTCATCGAGCCAGCCGACGCTATCGATCACCTGGGCGCCGACGGGTAGATCCAGCTGGCCATCGTCTTGGGGGTCGAGATCACGACCGCTTTGCAGCGCGAGCTGACGGCCCTGCACGAGCAGGAAGGTCACCGCATCGTGTTCGATCAAGCCGTCCGGGTGCGAATCGCCCGTATAGGTGCGGAGCCCGGGCAGCTCGAGGATCGCAGTTTCGCGGGCGGCATCGGCGTATTGGCCCGGCCCGCGCACCAGCAACAGGCCGTTTTCGCCCAGCTGCTGTCCGCTCAGGTCCAGCGCCAGATCGACGGTACCGGGGTTGTCGCCGTCATCGCCGTCGATTACCAGCAGCCAGGCGTCTTCGATCGTGCTGCCCGGGGTGCCGATCAGCTCGATGAACTGTTGGGCGTGCAGGTCTTCCGGGATGTTGGCCTTGATCTCGTTCAGCCGGAGCCGGGTATCTGCCGTGGGGCCTGCCTGGGCGGCGGGGGAGGGGCTTTGGCAGGCGCAAAGGGCGCAACCGAGGGCGCCGGCGGTGAGCCAGGTCTGCCAGGAAAAGTCTCTCATCGTTCTATAATAGGGAAAAGGGTGAAGGATCGGGCCGCAACAGGTTTGGACTGGCGCGACCCGAAAGGGGTGGGTCTGGACTCGCGGAGTCCGGACATGGTTGCTATAGGCTCCACTTCAGGCCTACGACCGCCGACCAGCCATATTCCTCGAACTGCGAGAGGCGGCCCGATTGGCCCCAATAGGCCTTGAACGGCTCGTTGGTGATGTTGATCAGGTCGGCGAAGACCGTCCAGTTGTGGGCGAAGGTGTAGGAGGTGCTCAGGTCGACCTGGATGTGGCTGTCTACGTAGCGGTCTTCCGATGGGCTGCCGCCGACCTCGTCGAGGTAGTCGTCCCGGTAGGTGCCGGAGAGGCGCACAAAGAAGTTGTTGTAGTCGTAGGACAGCGCCAGGTTGCCGATCACGTCGGACTGCTTGACGAAGGGCAGGTCTCGGCCGGCATCGTCCGCGCTTTCACCGAGCACGGAAGCTTCGCTGTCCGTCAGCGTCAGGTTGGCGAGCAGGTTGAAGCCTTCGACCGGCAGGAAGGTCAGTTGCTGCTGGTAGGCCAGCTCGACGCCCATGATGTCGCCCGAATCGCCGTTGCGGAAGGTGGTCAGGTCGCCGAGCACGTTGCCGTCGTTGTCGACGACCCCGTCCTGGATCTCCTGGGTGTAGATAAAGCTGTCCACGTCCTTGTAAAAGGCGGCGATGGAGACGACGCCTACGTTCTCGAAGTAGTATTCGAGTGAGGCGTCCCAGTTCATCGCTTCATACGGGTCGAGCATCGGGTTGCCGCGCTCCTGGTCGCCGTCTTCGTCGACGATGCCCGGTGAGAGCTGCTCGAAATTGGGACGGGAGATGGTGTTGGTCCACGAAGCGCGCGCGATGAAGTTATCGTTGATCGCGTAGCGCAGGTGGATGCCCGGCATGAAGTTGGTGTAGTCGTTGTCGAACTCGTTGGGCGAAACGCGTTCGGCCTCGTCGTCGTAGAGGTAGCCCGCGGTCTCGAACTCGGTGTGCTCTACGCGTGCCCCGGCGATCACCAGCAGGCGGTCGAAGGTTGCGCCGCCCATCAGGTAGGCCGCCGACACCGTCTCATTGGCGTCGTAGTCCTCGACGTAGGAATCCTCGAGGTCTTCCTCCATCGCAAACGCATCCTGGTTGGCGCGGAAGTAGTCGCGGAGGTTTTCGCGCACGTAGGGCAGGTTGGAGTCGTAGGGGTCGCGCACATCCCCGTTGACGAAGCCTGCGAGCGTGTCGATCGCCTCGGGGTTGTCGTCCGATTTGCGGACGGACACGTCGTTCTCCTTGTCCTTGCGCCGCACGAGGCCGCCCGTCTTTACGTAGCTTTCATACGTGTTGTCGAAGTCGTAGCGCAGGTTCAGCTCGGCGGTGTGATTGGTTTCCTCCACCAGCTGATCGGCGTCTTCGATTTCGTCGAACTCGTAGCTGCCCGCATCGTAAGGGTCGATGTCGCTGTCCGGGCCGACGAACGCCAGACGCATGGTGTCGTTCTGCGTGCCGGTGAAGCGGAAGTCCGGATTCACGAGGTAGGCCTGATAGTCCCCGTCGGTCGGGTCGGTGTGGTTGGCGTCCTCGATCAGCTCAAACTTGGTCTCGAAATCGTAGGGCGTGTCTTCCTTGGCGTAGGAGACGCCCAGCTTGTAATCCAGCGTGAGGTTGTCCCAGATGTTCTGGCCACCGAGCGATACGGCGTAGATCGACATCGTTTCCTCGCGGTCCTTGAGCTCGCGGCCCAGGGCGACGTTTTCGGCGGTAAAGGCGTTGTCGCCGATTTCGCGGTAGGAGGTGATGTCGCCTTCGTCCTCGTTTTCGTCTTCCCACTCTTCGCCAAAGCTGAGCACGCCCGCGTGGCGGATCTCCGTATCGGTGTAGTCGCTGAAGTTACCGCGCACGTAATACTGGGCGGTATCGGTCGGACGGTATTCGAGGTTGAAGCTGAAGCCGCGGCGCTCCCGCTTCAGGTTGTATTCGCGCAGTTCGATCGTGTCGGTCTGGACCCAGTGCTCCGCACCGTCTTCGCCCTCCATGAGCTCCCACGGGTCGGCTTCCATGTTGTCGGAGCCAAACTTGCGCTCGGACCAGACGGCGGAGAGCGCGAGGCCCCAGTGTTGGTCTTCGCCGAGCAAGTCGGAATAAAAGGCGGAGGTCTTGTAACCCCATTCCTCGGTCAGGTTGGAATAGAGGCCGGCGGCGTAGAGGGAGGCAAAACGCTCGTCGCGGTCGAAGGCGCTGGGCGAGACGAGGTTGATGTGACCGCCGATGGAGTCTCCCGGCTGGTCGGGCAGCACGGCCTTCGTCACCTCCATGGAGGAGAGCGTCTCGGTGGGGATGGTGTCGAGCAGGGTCTCGCGCTCGGAAGCCCCCGGGGTCGGCACGGCGATGCCGTCGATCGAAACGCTATTGAGCTCCGGGTTGATGCCGCGGATCACGATGAAGCGGCCTTCGCCCTGGTCGCGTTCGACCGAGACGCCCGGCAGGCGGGCGAGGGCTTCGGCGGCGTTTTCATCCGGGAATTTGCCGATGGCGTCGGAGGCGACGATGTTGCGCAGGTTTTCCGACGCGCGCTGCTGGTTGAGCGCGCGGGCGGAGCCGATCACGGTGCCTTGCACTACAAATTGATCGAGCTCGTAGATTTCGAGCGTGATGGTCTCCTCGACGGAAGTCGTCTCGCCGTCGCGGATCTGCACGTCTTCGGTCACGGGATTGGAGCCCAGGTAGTCGAAATGCAGGGTATGGGAGCCGGAGGGCAGGTCGAAGCGGAAGCGGCCGCTGCGGTCGGTCGTCGTGGCGGCGACGCCGGGCACGGAGACCTTCACGCCTTCGAGGCTCAGACCGTTTTGCGCGTCGCGGACGACACCCGACACGGTGCCGTCAGCCCACAGCGAGGAGCTGCCGAGCAGGAGGGCGAGCGTGCCCAAAGGAAGCAAAGCGTTACGTTTCATGTCAGTTAAGCAGGATTGGGATCTGGAAGAGGCTTGTTCTCGTTCTGCTTCCTGTAGGGCACCGGGCGTGCCAGCGACGGTTTTGTGACGGGCTAAGTGCTTATGGACAAAATGCTTAACGCACTGGTTACGGTTGTGTAAAACGATTCCGCTCAACCAGTGAACGGTCAGCCGGTCAAAAATTGACCGCTTTAGGATTGCAGACCCTGGAATCGGTTATCGAATGAGCAGTATGTCCGGTCGCGTGTTGATCATCGAAGATCGCGAAGACTTTTCCCTGACGTATCAGCGCATGCTGTTGACGCAGGGGTGGGATAGTCGCGTCTTCGCCTCCGCCCATTTGGCGCTCGAGCACTTGCGTGCCGAGGCGGGCGACTACGACTGCATCATCAGCGATTATCAGCTGCCGGATATCGACGGGTTGACGCTGTTGCGCATCCTGCAGAAGGAGTTTGCCGCGTTGCCGGTGGTGCTGATTACCGGCCACGGCAGCGTGCAGACGGCGATTGAGGCCATGAAGCACGGCGCCTACGATTACCTGGAGAAGCCGGTGGAGCGGGAAGTCTTCCTGAAGGTCATCGGCCAGGCCCTCGCGCTCAAGCGGCGCTCGGTCGATGCGGTCTCCGTGCAGGCGGCGAAGGAAGCCGGGCCGTTGATGGTCGGGCGTTCGCGCGCGATGATCACGGTTTACAAAGAGATCGGTCGGGTAGCCCAGTTTGCCGCTCCGGTCCTGATTCAGGGCGAGACCGGCACGGGCAAAGACCTCGTGGCGACCGCCATCCACCTCAACAGCCCGCGCCAAAATCGGCCCTTTCGCGCCATCAACTGCTCGGCCATCCCCGAGAACCTGCTCGAGAGCGAGTTGTTCGGGCACGAAAAGGGCGCGTTTACCGGTGCGCACGCCACGCGCAAGGGCCTGTTCGAAGCGACGGACCAGGGCACGCTCTTGCTCGATGAGATCGGCGACATGCCGCTGTCGCTGCAGGCCAAGCTCTTGCGCGTGCTGCAGAGCAACGTCGTCCAGCGCGTGGGCGGGCAGGAAGACATCCACGTCAACGTGCGCGTGGTGGCGGCGACCCACCGGAATCTGCACGAGATGATCGCACGCCAGAGCTTTCGCGAAGACCTCTACCACCGCCTGGCTGCAGCCGAGGTGCGGCTGCCGGCCTTGCGGGAGCGACCGGAGGACATCCCGCTGCTGGTGCACTATTTCTTGCAGCAATACGCGCGCGAGTTGGGCATGGAGAAGGCGACCATCGCGCAGGAGGCAATCGACTACATTCAGGCGCAGCATTGGCCGGGCAATGTGCGCGAGCTGCAAAATACGCTGCGCAAGGCCCTGATGCAGGCCCGCAACCTCTGCATAACCCAGGATCACGTGGCGGCTTCACTGGAGCATCCGGGGCCGGGCCCGGAGGAAGCGGGGGGCGATGTGCGAAGTGAGGTAGCCGTGGATGCGTCACCGGTCGACGGCCAGACGGCGTTGAGTCATTGGGTGGAGGGGGCGCTGCAGGAGGTGGACCTGGAGCACGAGACGTTGCTGCGCGAAAAGCTGTTGCGGCAACTGGACCGCGAACTCTACCCGAAACTGCTCGAGCGGCTGGACGACAACCGGACCAGGGCCGCGCACGTCCTCGGCATTACGCGCAACACCTTCCGCAAGCGTCTGGGCGAGCTGGAGGCCTAGGCCCGCGCGCTACATGTAGCGCTGCTTCATCTCGTCGTAGGGGAAGTGCTTGCCGGGGCAGAGGGTATGGGCGCGGTCGACCCACTTGTGCACCGTGAATTTGCAGTCCGGCGACACCTGGCCTTCGCGCAGGTAGTCGACCAGTTGCAGAAAGGAGGCGTGTTGCCGGTCGGTCGGACGGTGGTTCTCGAAATTGCCCACCATGCAGATACCGATGCCCACGTCGTTGACGTGTGAGCTGCGCACGTGGCCGCCCCGCAGTTGCTTGTGCCAGCGGGGGCCGATCTCGATCTCGCCGTCACCGGAGTCGATACCGTTGCCGATTACAAAGTGATAGGCCAGACCGTGGCGCATCCCGCGGCGGGTATGCTCACGCCCGTAGATCTCGGCGTTGCCGTTTTCGATCGCGCTGTGGTGGGCCACGATGTAGCGCCAGCGATAGCGGTCCACCCGGGTGGCCTTGGTGGCGGCGATCACCGGAGCCAGCACATCCGTCGCGCGCGTATTGGGGACCTTCAGCACCTGGCCGATGCGAATGAGGTCGCCCTTCAGGCCGTTGATCCGCTTCAGGTCGCGGATGGAAACGCCGTAGGCGGTGGCGATCTCACTCAGCGTGTCACCACGCTGGACCCGGTGGGTCATCTGGTTGCCCGGCGCCGCCCAGGCCTGATTGGCCAGAAAACCGGCGGTCAAGCCACCCGCGACGAGTTGACGAAAGAACTGGCGTCGGGAGGTCGGGCGGCTATGCGAAGAATCGGGCATCGTAGTCAGACGTATTGCGGCGAGGATTGTATCTAGCGGTAAATGCCCCTATCGTCAACTCGCTTTCGTCAAGGGCGGGGCGGCGTGTGGTTTTACCGCGGGCAGGAGCCGCAGCAGCTGAAGCCGCTGGCAGCGCGGGTTCGGTAACTTTTTGAACCTTTCGATTGGACGCTATTTGAAGCAATGACAGGGAGATGCTAAGGCAAACCTGACTGTAAACAGGGAAAAACGGTCGGTTGGACTTGTAGTTGAAGGGGTCTGACCTGAAAATCATGCCGTGGCTCTGTATCGTCTGATGGTTTCGTCGGCCCTGGTGGCGGCAGGAACGGCATTTATGCTGTCCGGCTGTGGCGGGGAAGTGGGGGAAGAACAACACCAACGCAAACCGGCGCCGGTGGAGGTGGCGCCGGTACAAACCGGTTCGATCACGCAATACCGCGACCTCAGCGGCACATTGCGCGCCAGTGCGGACTTCGCCGTCGCGGCCAAGGTCAGCGGGCGGGTGGACGAGCTGCGCGTGCGCGTCGCGGATTCCATTGAGCGCGGCGGTGTGGTGGCGGTGTTGGAAGACGAGTCCTTCGTCCAGGAAGTGCGCCGGGCGGAAGCCGACCTGCAAGTCGCGCAGGCCAATCTGGAGGAGGCGCAGGCCCAGGACGAGATCGCGGGGCGCGAGATGGACCGCGTGCGGCAGTTACGCGAGCGCGGCGTTTCCTCCGATACTCAATTTGACGAAGCCCTCGGTTCCGAGCGCTCGGCCGAAGCCGCCCTGGCGGTGGCCAAAGCCCAGGTCGCGCGCGCCGAGGCCGCTCTCGAAACCGCCCGGCTGGAGCTGGGCTATACCCTGGTCCGCGCCGAATGGAGTGGGGGTGACGCGGAGCGCACGATTGCCGAGCGCTACGTGGACGAGGGCGACACCGTCTCCGAAAACGAGGAACTTTTCCGCGTGGTCGATCTCGATCCGCTGCTGGGCGTGGTCAATGTGACGGAGCGCGACTATCCGCTGGTCAAGCCCGGCGTCGACGTGTCGATCCGCACCGACTCGTTCCCCGGCGAAACCTTCGAGGGCCACGTGGTGCGGGTGGCGCCCGTCTTCTCCGAACAGTCCCGGCAGGCCATGGTGGAATTTGAAGTACCCAACGCCGACGGGCGGCTCAAGCCGGGCATGTTTGTGCGCGCGGCCCTCGTCCTGCGCGAGAAGGACAATGCCCGCATCATCCCGGAGGCCGCCATTGTGCGTCGCGACAACGAGAACGGCGTGTTTGTGGTCAATGCCGACGGCAACACCGTTTCCTGGCATCCGGTGGAGATCGGCATTCGCGAAGGCGACCGTGTCGAGGTGCTCAACGACGATGTGCAAGGGCGGGTGGTCACCCTCGGTCAGCAGCTGCTCGAAGCCGGCTCGAACGTCAACATCAGCGACGACGCCGACGAATGAGCCTGCCCAAATTCAGCGTCCGCCGGCCGGTATTCGTCACCATGATCACGTTGATCGTGGTCGTACTCGGCATCGTCTCTCTGCGCGAACTCAAGATCGACATGCTGCCCAGCGTGGAGCTGCCGCGTGTGTCGGTTCGCACCAGTTTCCCGGGCGCCAGTCCGGAAGTCATGGAGCGCATGGTCACGCAGATCATCGAAGAGATCGTGGCCACGACCCCCGGGATCGAAGAGTTGACCTCGTCCTCCAGCGAAGGGGATAGCCGCGTCAGCCTCACCTACGGTTTCGGCACCGACGTCGACCAGGCGGCGCTTGACCTGCAGGCGACCCTGGCCGATGAAATCAACGAGCTGCCCGACGATATCGTGCGGCCCCGCGTGAGCAAGTTCGACATCGACAGCTTCCCCGTGGTGCTGCTCGGCATCTCGAGCAAGCTCGATCCCGTGGAGTTGACCGAGGTGGTCGAAAACCAGCTCCGCTACCGCTTTACCCGCATCCCCGGCGTCGCGCAGGCCGACCTCTGGGGCGGCTTCACCCGCGAGATCCGCGTCGAGATCGATCCGGACCGTATGCGCTCGCTCGGCCTCTCGATCGACACGGTGCTCGACGCGATCGAGGACGCCAATCTGGACCTGCCTGCCGGCAAAATCGAGTCCGGCCGTTACGAGGTCACGCTGCGTGCGCCGGCCGATTACCAGAGCCTCGACGAGATCCGCAACACGGTGATCATGAACCGGGAGGGCGCGCCCATCCGCCTTGGTCAGGTGGGGGAGATCAAGGATACCTACACCAAGCTGACCCGCTACGTGCGCATTAACGACGAGCAGGGCCTGCGCATCGCGATCCGCAAAAAGGCGGGCGCGAACACGGTGGAAGTTTCGCGCGCCATCCTGGACGAGATCGACGAGATCAACGCATCTTTCCCGCAGCTCGAAGTGGTGCCGGTCATCAACCAGGGCAACTTCATCCAGCGCTCAATTGAAAACGTGGCACGTTCGGTTCTCTACGGCGGCGGCCTGGCCATCCTCATCCTGCTCTTTTTCCTGCGTAACCTACGCAGCACGGTGATCATCGGGGTCGCGATTCCCATCTCGATCATCGCCACCTTCTCGCTGATCTACTTCCTGGGCTTCACGATCAACCTTATGACGCTCGGCGGCCTGGCCCTGGGCGTGGGCATGATGGTCGATAGCTCCATTGTGGTGCTGGAAAACATCTTCCGGCGGCGCGACGAGGAAGGCGAGGATCGGCGTGAAGCCTCCGCCCACGGCGCGGACGAAGTGGCCTCGGCCATCACGGCCAGCACGATCACGACGCTGGTCATTTTTCTGCCGATCATCTTCGTGCAGGGCGTCTCCGGGGTGCTCTTTCGCGATCTGGCCTACGTGATCGTGTTTTCACTCTGCTGCTCACTGGCGGTGGCCCTGAGCCTGGTGCCGATGCTGTGCTCCCGCTTTCTGCGCAGCCGCGAGCAGGAGAAAAACCAGCCGACGTGGGTGCAGGACATGCTCGCATGGTCCGACCGCGGTTTCAAGGGCCTGGAAAACGCCTACTCCTCTGCGCTCGACCGCGTGCTGGCGCACCGATTCCGCACGATCGGCCTCGCGGCGCTGCTGCTGGGCGGCTCGCTCATGCTCTGGCCGCTCATCGGGTCGGAATTTCTGCCGCCGACGGACGAAGGCGAGGTGCGCGTCGAGGGCGAGATGGAAGTCGGCACCCGCCTGGAGCTCGTCAACGACCAGACGCGCCTGATGGAAAATATCGTCTTTGGCGCCGTGCCCGAGATGGTCTCTTCGGTCGTCAGCGTGAGTGGCAACGAGGGTGAAATTCGCCTGTCCCTGACGCCGGCCGCCGAACGGGAACGCTCCAATATCGACATCGCGGAAGACCTGCGCCAGCGGCTCGAGGGCCAGATCCCCGGCATGGAAGTGCGCACGCGGGCCCCGCAAGGCCAGTTCCTGCTCGATCGTCTGCTCGGTGGCGGTGGAGAGGGGCTGACGGTGGAGATCCGCGGCTTTGAATTCGACACGCTCGGCCGCCTTGGTCGCGAAGTGGAAGCGGCGGTGCAGGACATCGAGGGCGTGACCGACGTCCGCCGCAGCATCACCGAGGGCATCCCGCAGGAGGAGATCCAGATCAATCGTGAGAAGATCGCCGACCTCGGCCTCAGCGCGCGCGACGTGACGCGTCTGGTCGAGACGGCCATCGCAGGCTCGGATGCGGGCGAATATCAGACCGGCGGCAACTCCTACCGGATCTTCGTGCAGCTGGCCGATGCCGAGCAGCGCACCATCGACGAAGTGCTCGACCTGCGCCTGCAGACGCCCGACGGCGAAGAAGTGGCGCTGCGCAACCTGGTGGATGTCACATCGGGCCGCGGCCCGCAGGAGATCACGCGCAAGGACCAGCAGCGTATCGCCCGCGTCGATCTCAACATTTCCGGGCGCGACCAAGGGTCCGTGGCCGCCGACGTGGAGCAGGCGCTCTCCACCATCCCGTTGCCCAGCGGCTATGCCTTTAACGTGGCGGGCAGCTACGAAGAGCAGCAGGAGGCCTCCCGCGAGCTTGGGATCGCCTTCTTGCTGGCGATCCTGCTGGTCTACATGGTGCTGGCCTGCCAATACGAGTCGCTGCGCAACCCGCTGGTGGTGATGTTCTCGGTGCCGACGGCCGCGATCGGGGTGCTGCTGACGCTGTTCCTGACCGGGACGACGCTGAACCTGCAGAGCGGCATCGGCTGCATCATGCTGGCCGGGATCGTGGTCAACAACGCGATCCTGCTCGTCGACCAGGCCGGCCAGCTCGAGGCCGGCGGTTGGAAGCTGGGGGAGGCGGTGCGCGAGGCCGGCCGTCGCCGCTTGCGCCCGATCCTCATGACCAGCCTCACGACGGTGCTCGGCCTCCTGCCGCTGGCCCTCGGTATCGGTGAAGGGGCCGACGCTCAGGCGCCGCTCGGTCGTGCGGTCGTAGGCGGTCTCTTCGGTTCGACTTTGATCACGCTCTTCCTCGTCCCCGCCATTTACTCGCTTATGCACAGTGGTAACCGGAAGGAGGCCGCATGACGGCCCCCCGCTATACGTTTCGCTGCCGACACCTTTCCCTGCTCGCGCTACCCCTGTTTTTCACGGGCTGTGTCGATCACTGGGGCATGTTCGAAGCCGACGACCTCGGCGACGTGCCGCGCGAGCCCATGATGCGGGCGCAGGATCCCGTCGGCCCCGTTCAGCCGCCGCCCTCCTTCAGCGAGGCTGCTGTGCAGACTGGGCCGGAGCGCTACGAATTGAGCGTGGAGGACGCCGTTTTCATGGCCCTGCGCCACAACCGCAATCTGCGGGTACAGGAACTCCAGCCGGTGATTGCCGACGCGTTTGTGCTGACCGAGCGCGGGATCTACGACCCGGAACTCTTCGTCAACTACCAGTATGGCGAGGAAAGTGTGGCCGAGACGGACCGCGGCACGGGCAGCGCATTTTCGGTCGATGGCCTCGATTATGCGGCCGAGGCCGGCATCCGCCAGCGCCTGCCCACCGGCACCGATGTCGAGTTGTCGGTGCAGCAAGATCGCTCGGTCTCCAGCCGCACGCCGGAGGAACAAGAGGCGCGGGTGGGGCTCTCCATCACGCAATCGCTGCTGCAGGGCTTCGGCCCGGCCGTCAATATGGCGTCGGTGCGCTCAGCCGAGCTGGCGCGCGACGCGAGTTACTATGAGCTGGCGGCGTTTACCGAAAGCCTGATGGCGGAGGTGGAGACGACCTATTGGCAATATGTGCTGGCGCGAGAACAAATCGCGATTTTCGAGCGCTCGCTGGCGGTGGCCGAGCAGCAGCGCAACGAGATCGAGACGCAGATCGAGATCGGGACCCTGCCGCAGATCAATGCTGCCGCGATCCGGGCCGAGGTGGCGCGTCGCAATCAGGACCTGATCGACGCCCGCAGCCTGGCCGAAGAGCGCCGGATGCGCCTGGCCCAACTCATCTTGCCGCGCAACGCGCCTCTCGCCAGGACGCGGATCGAGGCGCGCTCGGTGCCGACGGTCAATCCGGAGCCCATTACGGATGGGCCGGAGCGGGTGGACCTGGCCGTGCAGGCGCGTCCCGACCTGAAGGAGGCCGAGATGGAGTTGGCGCAGAACCGCCTGGAGGTGGTGCAGACGCGCAACGGGCTCCTGCCGCGCCTGGATTTCTTTGTCGACGTGGGCAAGACCGGCTATGCGCAATCCGTCCGGCGGGCCTTCGACGACCTGGGTGGCGAGACCTACGACGCCACGGTGGGCTTTGAATTCAACCTGCCCTTGGGTAATCGCGCGGCCAAAGGCGACGCGCTGGCGGCCCGGGCCTCCCACGATCAGGCGCTCGAATCGCTGCGCAACCTGCAGCGGGTGATCGAGTTGGACGTGATGCTGGCCCTGAACGAGGTCGAGCGTCTGCGCCAGCAGATCGACGCCACCACCGCTACGGTGGAGCTGCAACGCCAGTCCGTGCAGGCCGAAAAGGACCGTTTCGAGTTGGGCTCGGGCACCTCCCTCCAGCTGGCCCAGGCCCAGCGCGACTTGCTCGAAGCCGAGATCGCGCACAGCGAAGCCGTGATCCAGTACCGCATTGCCCTCGTCGACCTTTACCTCGCCGAAGGCACCCTGCTCGAACGCCGCGGGGTCTCCATGCCCATGCCGCTACGCTAGCATCTATGGCATTCCTTCAGGATGCAGCGCGTGGGGCGCGTTACCGGTGGTATCCGCCGCTGGCGCGGCTCCAACGCACCGGCTACGCTGTGTGACCCCTTCGGGGTCGGCCAGAGAAGACATTGGAGCACGTGAGGCCTGTTTCGCTGATATGGCGGGCTGGCTTCGCGCGTTCTCCAGCCGCCCGCAAAGGAGGGCAATTCCCGGGAGAGGCCTGCATTGGCTGGTGAAGCTGTCGGAGCCCGAGATGAAACAAATTTGTCTTCAATGGTTGGAGATTCGGCCTGGACCCCGAGGGGTCACCACCGGACAAATGCCGTTGCAGCTACTCCCGTGGGCCGCGAAAGACGTAGGTGCCGCCGGGGATTTCGACGATCTGGTAGCCGTTCGCCGGACCGACTATCCGCACGGCTTCGGCGGCGTCCAGCGTAGTGTTGCCTTCGGTCAGGTCTTCGACCGTGTCGCCCGGCAGCCAGACCTCAGCGGTGGTGTTGGCGGGGATGGAAACCTCCAGGGTATAGCGACCGTCCTTTGCCTGCCAGCGCGTGCGGATTGGCCCGCGAATGGTCGGCGTCTGGAGGTCCAGCGACGCAAGCCCGTCTGGCTGGGGCTGGATGCGCACGCGGCGGAAGGCTGGCTCCAGCGGTTGAATGCCCATCGTGCGGCGCGGCAGAATGTTGGCCGGCGCGCTGCCCCAGGCGTGGTTCCACGTCAGGTTGGGCTTGTAGATCTCGTCCCAGGCCTCGGTTGTCATGGTCGAGCCCACGCGCAACATATTGAGCCAGCTGCGCCGCGAATCGCTGGTCATCAGGTCCAGCGCGTAGGCGCTTTCGCCCGCGTTATAGAGCGCCTCGAGCAGGTACTGGGCGCCGTACACGCTGCAGGCCATGCCCCGACGCTTGAGGTGCGCCGCAACCGAGGGCACGTATTTTTCAGGCACCAGACCAAAGGCGAGCGGGAACATGTTGGCGTGCAGCGAAGCGTGCTCCGTGCCGAGGCCGTCGACGTAGACCCCGCGTTCGGGGTCGAGCAGCAACCGGTTGAAGGCCGCCTTCACCTGCGCCGCGCGCTCGCGCAGGAAAGCTGCATCTTCGTCGCGGTCGACCGCCTCCGCCAGATCCGCCATCTGTCGCAAGGCGTGGTAGTGGAAGGCGTTGACCACTGTGTTGATGTCCTCAAAGACGTAGCCGTCGCGCTCGCCCTGCACCGTCGTGCCCTGGTGAGAGCCGCTGGCGGCCTTGCCTCCGGTGCCGGGCGGCCAATCGACGATGTCGCGGATGTCGGTGCCCTCGGCGTGGATCGAGCGGAGGAAATCGTCCGTCACGCGGCCCGTGCGGGTGCTGATCAGGCCGTCTTCGCGCGCCAGTGCCAGCAGCGTCTTGGCGCGTAGCTCGGCATAATGGGCTTCGATGAACTCGGTATCGCCGGTGTACCGGTAGTCCGCCCACGCCATCATCACGGTGTGCATCTGCCACTCGGTGGGCCAGGACGGATTGTAGAGCAGAAAGTCGAGCGTGTAGCGGGCCACGGCGTATTCGCGGTCGACGGAGTAGTGCCCTAGTTGCTGAATGTAGCTGTCGGCCTCGTAGGGCATGCGCTCGCGATTACCGTCGAGGTAGAGCGAGAGAAACGGAGTGGCCTCCAGCGTATAGGCGCAGAGCTGCCAGACCGCGTCGAGATCGGTATCGCTGCTGGCAAAGTGGGCGCTGTCTGCATCAAAGGGGTGAAAGAGCGCGACCTGCGTCAGCCCGGTGACGCGCGTCTGCGGGGAGGCCTCAATCTCGACATAGCGAAAGGGCATGACCTCGGGCAGATGCGCGGGCAGCACCTGACTGTTGGGGTAGTGTGAGACGTGACGCGGCAGCTCCACGAGGTAGGTGTGCCGGCCCTCCTGCAAGGGCAACTCGAGGCGCTGGTAGCCGATGTTGGACGCGCCCGGGTGTTTGTCGACCGCCTGGTCTTCCGTCTTGCGCTCGCCAAGGTAAATCACCAGCGCTTCGCCGGGCTCGGGGGCTTCGACCGTCACCCGCAGGGTGCCGAAGGCGGCCCGGCCGAAGTCCGCGAAGGTGCGCCTGTCCTGCGTCTGCGTAAAGACCACCGGCTCTATGTCCCGGTAGTCCGCCCGTTGGCGATCTTCGAGCACCCAGCTGCCGGCGCGATTCTGCACCCATTGGCTTTGCCCGGGGAAGGCGTCGTCCGCACCCGCGAAGGTGCCGGTCTCGAAAGCCTGGGGCTTGCTGTAGGCGCTGACTTCGCCCGTGGCGTTCCAGGTGCGCACCTTCCACCAGTAGCGCGTTTGCGGGGTCAGGGGTTCGCCGCCGTAGGTGCGGTTGATGGATTGGGCGGTCGCGACCTTGCCGGAGTCCCACACGTCGCCGGTGTCCTCGGCCAGCTTTGCGGGGCTGGAGGCGACCAGAATCTGGCAGGCCGACTGGATTGCGCCGCGCTGAGGGTCGTTGACGATCCAGCCAAACTCCGGCTGCGCATCGGTGATGACGGCGCGCTCCGGGTAGCGCAACAGCTCGCACAACAGGCCCTGCGGCGGCCCTGGCGGCGCAGCATGGGTGGTGGCGAGCGTGAGCAAAGCACTCGTGACAAACAGGGGACGGAGCAGGCGGTGGATCATGAACGGGGTGGGGTGACGGGGCCACCATAAGGCACGGTAGCGGGAGGTCCACGGAAATTGACCGTCTGAAAACAGAGCGGGCGCCCCATGGCAAAGGGCGCCCGCTACTGACTGGCTGCTGTTGTCCTGACGAATCAATAACTGTAGGTGTAACGCACGGAGGCGTTACGGCCCTCCAGCGGATAATCGAGCTTTTCGTAATAGTACGCGTCGCTCAGGTTGTTCAGGTAAAGGCTCACCTTGTGGTGCTCGTCGATGCGGTAGGCGAAGCTCCAGTCGAACACCCAGTAGCTGGGATACTCATACCAATCGCCGCCGTAGTTGTCGTCGTAGGTATAATCCTTGTCCCAGCGATTGCCGTTGTAGCGCGCGTTGAAGCGCGTGGAAAAGCCCCGGATGCCGTAGTCGAGCGCCAGGTTGCCCTTCCATTCGGCGACGTTCTTGACCGGTTCGGTGCCGGCCTCGAGGTAGACGGTGGCTTCGTCCATCCACGTGAGATTGGCGGTGAAATCCAGCGTGCCCGGGATGGCGTCGACCAGGCTGTCGATGCTGAAGCGGCTCGTCAGCTCCACGCCCTGCATCTTCTGCGACTCGGCGTTGACGTAGGTGTAGAGGCGGCGCTCCTTGCCGTCGCTGCCCGCGGGCTCAGTCTCGCCTGTGTCGACGTTGACGATGCGGTCGTCGACCTTGGTGTGAAAGAAGGTGGCGTCGAGCGTGAGGAAGGTGTTGGCGTATTCCAGCCCGGCGTCCCACGTCACACTCGTCTCGGGATCGAGGTTTTCGTTGCCGCGGCTCACCCGGTAGTAGCTGGAGTATTCCGACTCGTAGTAGCCGGCGACCTCCCGGGCATCCGGGGCGATGAAGGCAGTGCCGACGGAGCCGTGCAGGCGCCAGCCGGGCGTGAACTTCCAGACGATGCCGGCGCGCGGGCTGAACTGGTCGAAGTCGTCCGTGCCCCCCGCATACTGGTAGCTCGTCTGCTCGTAATCCGAAGCTTCGACGGTGGTCGAAATCCAGTCGTAGCGACCGCCGAGATTGAGGATCAGGGTATCGTCGAGGTAGCGGTTGAGCGATTCGGCGTAGAGCCCGTATTTATCGCGGCTGTAGTTCGGCACGTAATAACTGACGACTGCGCCGGAGCTGTCTCGGGCCACGTGCGCCTCCTCCTGATTCATGAAGTCGAAGCCGAGCAGCAGATCGTTCTGCTCGGTGAACGACCAGAAATCCTGCAGCTGCGCGCCCCACTCCTGAATGTCCGTATCGGTGCGGCGACCCCGGTAGTAAGATGAGGCGGCGTCGGGCGAGTAGACCTGCAGGCCGTCCATGTCGTTGAAGTAAAGCTGTCCGGTCAAGCGGTGGTCTTCGACCTGACCGGTCAGATCCACACTGCCGCCCTGGCGCAGGAAGTCGCGCGTGCTGGGATCGGCGGCGTCGAACTTCTGCTCGGAGAGCGGCCCCGGCATGCCCGTGTCGTCCTGATCGCTGAAGTCGTAGTTTACGTTCAGCTTCCAGTCGTCGTTGAAGCGATAGCCCAGCCGCGCGCTGCCGTTGAGGCGGGAAAATTCGGTGTTTTCGTAGGTGCCGGAGCCATTGGCACCGGTCTCGTAGGCATCGCCGTCGCCAAACTGGTAGTCGTCGCCCCGGTCGATCCAGTCGAGCGAGAAATCGAAGTCCAGTTGCTCCGTCAGGCCGCCGCCCAAGCGCAGCCCGGCCTCGTAAGTCTCGTAGCTGCCGTAGCCGACAAAGGCCGAGCCGCTCAGCTCACCCGTGGATTTGCGTGTGATGACGTTGATGACGCCGCCCATGGCCGAAGCGCCATAGAGGGCGGAGGCGGGCCCCTTGAGCACTTCGATGCGCTCGATGTTGCTCGTGGGCAGATTGCCCAGGCTGGTCGAGACAGGGCGTCCGTCGATCAGCAGCAGCACGCGCGGGTTGGTCTCGTTGCCGTATTGCGGGCGGAAGCCGCGCACCGAGACGCCCGAAGTGCCGCCCGGATACTGGATCACGTCCACCGATGAGGTGCTTTTGAGCAAGTCCGTGCCGAAGGTTGCGTGCGTCAACTCGATGTCGTCGGCGGTGACGATATCGACCGACTGCGCCACCCGGCTGGCTTCGACCGGCGTGCGGTGAGCCGTCACCACTTGCGCCGGCAAATCGACGACCGGCCTGTCGCCTTCCTGTGCTGCCATCGTGCCCGCGAGGCTGAGCGGCAGGCTGGCGAGGCCGAGGCGCCGCCAGAAGGAGAAGGAATCTATTTTGCTGCTTATTGACATCTTTTTGCCATTCACCTGGCTGAAACTTCCGAGGTGACATGGGAGTGTCAATAAGAAAGCCTGCTCAGGCATCAGGCGTCGGGACGGATTAGCAGGCTTGATGGCAGGGCGTGCGCTACCTACTGGGCGAAAGCTTCGAGCTGCTCAATGAAAACGTCGACGTTGTCGAAGTGCACGTTGTGCCCGGCCTGGGGGATGACCTCGACCCGGGCCTGCGGGAAGTGCGTCGCAATGGCCGGCCGGTGCTTGTCCTGAATGAAGCGGGAGTTTTCGCCCTTGAGAAAGAGGGTGGGGCCGTCGAACCGCTGAGAGTCCTTCAGCCCGGCCTGGAAGAGGTCCGGCAGGGATTCCTCGAGCACGGGCAGGTTGATCGTCCAGTAAAAGTCCTTGGACTGGGGATCGCGGTCCAGATTGGTCAGCAAAAACTGGCGGAATGCCCAGTCGGGCACGTCGTTTTCGAGCTTGAGGGCCGCGTCACCCCGGGTGTTGAGGCTCGCGAGGTCCAGCTTGCGCATGGCGGCAAACTCGTGCTGCCAGCGCGGCGGGGCGGCGACGGGTGAGATGTCGGCCACGGTGAGGGTGCGCACGCGTTCGGGGCTTTCGCAGGCCAGCCGCATCGCGGTCTTGCCGCCCATGCTGTGCCCGACCAGGTGCACTTGGTCCAGGCCCTGACGATCCAGCCACGCCCGCACATCGGCAGCGAGGGCGGCGTAGTGCATGGTGTCGTGGTGCGGGCTTTGGCCGTGATTGCGCAGGTCGAGCGCATACACGTCGTACTGCTCGGCCAGGCGCTTGCCGACTTGCATCCAATTGCGGGAGGAGCCCAGCAGCCCGTGCAAAAGCACCAGCGGCGGGCGTCCCTGTTGACCAAAATCGCGGTGGAAAAGCTCCACGGTATCCATCTCCTACGGGTGGAGCAGGTGGCGCGCCGGCGCAAGGTTATACGCGGCTTTGAGCGACGGGGCTCAGGCTCCCGGGCCTTCGCCCTGACGCGCGCCGTCGGGCCCGGCCTCGCGGGAGGCGCCTTCGCCCTGACGGGCATGCTGTTGGGGCCGCGGCTCCTCGTCGCCGACCATGCGGACGCGGATGGCGTCGGGCGAGCGCAGGTGCACGTCGTTTTGCGGGAAGGGGATTTCGATCGCGTGTTCCTTGAACAAGTCCCAGATGCGGAAGTAGAGCGCGCTCTTGACGTTGCTGACGCCGTTGGCGGGGTCGTTGATCCAGAAGCGCAACTCGAAGTCGACCGAGCTGTTGCCGTAGCCGACCATGAAGCAGACTGGCTTGGGCGACTTGAGCACGCGTGGCACTTCCTCGGCCCCTTGCAGGATCAGCTTGCGCACCAGGTGCACGTCGCTGCTGTAGCTCACCCCGATGGGCAGGTGGATTCGCACATTGTCGTGCGAATACGACCAGTTGATGACCCGTTGCGTGATGAGGTCTTCGTTCGGGATCAGGTGCTCCTTGCCATCGCGCGTGATGACGGAGACGTAGCGGCCCTTGAGGTTGTTGATCCAGCCGAAGGTGCCCTCGATCTCGATCACGTCGCCCGGCTTGATCGAGCGGTCGGCGAGCAGGATGAAGCCGCTGACCAGATTGCTGATGACCTTCTGCAGGCCAAAGCCCAAGCCGAGGCCGAGGCCACCGCCGAGAACCGTCAGCAGCGTGATGTCGAGCCCCATGGCGTCGCAGGCTGCGAGCCCGGCCACGATGAGTAGCGCGATGCGGATCAGCTTGCCCGTCAGCACCTTCAGAGAGGGGCTCAAGTCGAACGCGTTGAGGCGCTTTTCAATCAGGTTACCCAGCCCGAAGCCGACCCAGAGCGCCACCAGGAGCACGATGATGCCGTTGAGCACGCCCAGCATGTTGATGTAGAGCGTGCCCATCGCGAAGTGAAGGCTCTCCAGATGCGCCTTGATCAGGCGGATCGGCGGCAGCAACAGCTCGGCCGTCAACAGGTAGACTACCAACCGCGCGGCACGCGAGAGGTGCAGATCTGGAATGCGGCGGCCGACGAGGCCCACCAGCACCCAGACGAGTACCAGAAAGGAGAAACGCCAGACGAGATCGCTCGCCTGCCCGAATACCGTGAGCACCGCCCCAGCGATGCCGCTGCCGAAGGTGACCGCCAGCGGTACGCCCCAGGAGGCGATAAGCATCCGGGCGCGCTCCCCCAGGCCCTCGCCCTTGCGATGGATGATCCAGCGGGCGACGCCCCAGCTGGCCAACGCCGTGGCAGTGATGACGAGGACTTCAATCGCTATCGGGCGAGATAGCAGGGCCAGAACGTCTTCAAAACGCATCGCAAAGGGAGTTTGGGCAAATCGGCATGAGTGGCAACCTCATACCGTGAAGCGGTTAGCCATGAAAAAGGGGGCTCGCTTCCCATAGCGAGCCCCCGGTCGTTGCTTCTCTTTCTCGATATTCAGTCGCTAAGTCACTCTCGAAAAGGTGCTATCAGTCCGTGAGGTCCGGTAGCAACACGGTGTCGATGACGTGGATCACACCATTGCTCGCCATGACGTTCGTCGCGGTGATGTGGGCCGAATTGTCCGTCTCACTGGTCACCATCAGTTGGCCGTCCATCATGCCGACGTCGATCGTGCCGCCGCTCAAAGTGGTGATCTCGGTGTCTAGCGGCACTTCACTCTGGTAAACCTTGCCCGGTACGATGTGGTGTTGCAGCACTTCGACCAACTGGTCGTTCGTCAGACCGGCGACGGTGTCGGAGATGGCGGCGAAAGCCGCATCAGTGGGGGCAAAAACCGTATAGTCGTCCTCGCCGGTGAGCGCGGGCACGAGGCCGGCGGCGGTCGCGGCGTTGACGAGTTCCATGAAGCCGCCCTCGGTCGCCACTTCGGCCAGATTCGGCGGGGGCATGATGACGTGGTTGATCGCGTGGATCACACCGTTGTCGGCTTCCATGTCGGCCATATCCAGTTGCACCATGGCCTCGCCGTTGAGCATGATGCCCATGGGCGTGACTTCGATCATGATGTCGGTCCCGTTCGCGGCGGTCACATAGTAGGTGTTCATCTCGCCGGAGAACATGTCTGCGGCGTCGTAGGTGAGGTCCTCGGCGGTCAGGTAGCCCGGCACCACGTGGTAGAGCAGCACGTCTTGCAGCTCCGCCTCGCTCAGGCCGCCGACGGCGTCGGAGACTTCACTGAAGGCGGCGTCTGTCGGCGCAAACACCGTGAAGGGTCCTTCGCCGTTGAGCGTGCTGGCCAGATTGGCGTCCACGACCGCATCGACCAGGGCGGTAAAGCCGGCATCGGCGGCGACGGACGGGATTTCTTCGGCGTCGCGGCGCTGCAGCAGCAGGGGCGACATGGTGTCATAGTTGAAGAATACCCGTGGCGTCATTTCGGGGCCCTCAACGCCGACCATGTAGAGCACCCAGAAGTTTTGGTCGACCCAGAGATAGGGGTAGGTGTCGCGGTCGGTGAAGGTCCAGGCCGTGAGCCCCATGTCTTCGATATTGGGATCGTAGAACCAGACGGTCTCCGAGTTAGGGTCGGCGGAGAGGTAGATCTTGCCGTGCTCGGTGTGCCAGATCCAGTCCTCGTTGCTCAGGTCGCCGCCATCGACGGTGCGGAAGGTGCCGAACCAGTTCTGCAGATAGGTCTGGCCGTCCATCTGCACGGTGGTGGCATCGGCAAAGGCGGGGGAGATGTTGCTGTCGAGCTGCGCGTGGACAGCCGAGGCGGTCAAGACCGCGAGAGTGGTCGAAAGGTAGAGATGTTTCATAGCGTTTTAGGGTTCGCTGCACCCTACCTCACGCCACGCTATTTGCTCTTTCTTCCTCGCCAGAGGCGGCTATCGACCCTTTAGCGGTCGCCTGGCCAAACTGAGCGGTGACCGTTCATCTGTCGCCCCGATACAGAGCCGCTAGATGCCCAGCTTGGTCTTGAACGACTGGGCGGCGCGGCGCGACATCTGCACTCGGGTGCCGTCCTTCAGCGTCACCAGCATGCCGCCGTTGAACCAGGGCTGGATGTGCTTGATCCACTTGAGGTTGATGATCTGCTTGCGGTTGGCGCGGTAAAACATCTTGGCCGGCAGGCGCTGCTCCAGGTAGTTGAGCGTGCGGCTGATCAGGGGCTTTTCGTCGTCGAAGAACATGCGCACGTAGTTGTCCTCGCTCTCCATCAGGCGCAGGCGCTCGTATTCGACAAACCAGCAGCTGTCGCCGTCCTTGATGAAGATCTGGTCGTAGTCGTTGTTTTCGTTGAAGGTGGTGGCGGCGCTGGTGATGCGCTGATATTTCTCCAGTCGCACGCGCACGGCCTCCAGCAGATCCTTGGGCTGAAACGGCTTGGTGATGTAGTCGTCCGCGCCGAGGCCCAGGCCCTCGCGCACGTCGGCGGGGTCGGTCTTGGCCGTGAGGAAGATAAAGGGAATGATGGCGGTCGCGGGATCGCTCTGCATCGCCTCAAAAACCGCAAAACCGTCCACGTCGGGCATCATGATGTCCGAGATGATCAGGTCGGGCGCATCCTTGCGGGCGCGCTCGATGCCCTCGCGGCCGTCACCGGCGGTCAATACTTCGTAGCCGTTGGCTTCGAGCAGGTCTACGAGGGGCAGGCGTACCTGTTCGTCATCTTCGAGCACCAGGATCTTGGTCATAAATACGGGGAGGTTCAGGCTGTGGGTTGGGCGGCGGGGAGGAGGACACGGAAAGCCGTGCCGCGCCGTTCTTCGCTTTCGAAAGTGATCTCGCCCCCATGTAATTCGGCTGAGCGTTTGACGATATTAAGGCCCAGGCCCGTGCCTTGGATCTGGCCGACGTTGGAGGCGCGGTGGAAGGGCTGGAACAGGTCGCGTTGTTCTTGCGGGGGGATGCCGATGCCGCGGTCGCGCACCTCGAACCACAGGCGGTCGCGCTCTCGCCCGAGGCGGAAGTCCACCGGCTCGTTCGCGGGCGAATACTTGATCGCGTTGCTCAGGAGGTTGTAGAGGATGTGGCTGAGCAGGTTTTCATCGAGCAGGTAGGCTTCTGCTGGATCGACCGAGGCCTGCCATTCGATCCGGCGGCCAGGGTAGGTGTGGGTAAATTCCTCCACCAGGTTTTCGCAAAACGACACCGGCTGCAGCGGGGCGGGGGTGAAGGGCAGCTTGCCTGCTTCGGCCCGGCTGACCAGCAGCACTTGGTCGAGCAAGCCGTTCATGCGGCGCAGGGCCTGCTCGATGTTCACGAAGTGGCGTTGACGCTTTTCGTCGGTCAAGCGGTCGCCGTAGTCGCGCACGAAAGAGGCGGAGCCGCCGATCGCGGTGAGCGGGGTGCGAAACTCGTGGCTGACCATGCGCAGGAAGCGGGTCTTGATCTCGTTCAGCTCTCGTTCGCGCGCCAGGGCCTTCCGCGTCTCTTCCTCGGCGCGGATGCGCTCGGTCACGTTGTGCTGGATGCCGATGAAGTGCGTCAGCTCCCCCGCCGCACTGTAGACGGGCGAGATGTAGAGCTCGTTGTAAAAGAGTTCGCCCGTCTTGCGGTAATTGCGCAGCAGCACGTTGCAGTGCTTGCCTTGTGCCAGCGCCTGGCGCAGTTCCTTCAAGCCCTCCTGATCGCGGTCGTCGCGCTGCAGAAAGCGGCAGTTGCGCCCCACCACCTCCTCCGGCTCATAGCCGGTGAGCAGGCTGAAGCCCTTGGAGATGAACACGAGCGGCGTATCGGGCTGTCGCGCATCGGCAATGGTGACGCCAGTGCCATGGTCCACGCTCTCGATGGCGTGCAGGTAGACACCCATGTCCAATTCGGGTGCGATTCGAGCGGGTTGAAACTCTGGCATCGTTTTCCGCATTAAAGGGGATAGAAAAACAGGGGAGGGCTGGAAGCAACCGGTGACTGGGTCGATGGTTGGGAAGGGCGGGCGATCGGTTCCAGAAGCCGTCAAATGATGCCGCCGTTCTTGAATGATCGCAGTCCCTATGTTACTTCCCCTTCACGCCTGCACGCAAACCTTCGATCATCCTGAAGATGTTAAAGTTCGGAAACTGGTTCTCCCGCTCCTGTCTGTTATTGCTCACGGCCGCCGCGCCCGCACTCTCCCACGCGGAACAAAGCTTCCCGCCCGAAGACTGGCAGGAGCAGGCCGATCCGCTCGCGAGCCCCGATGCCATGATCGGCGGCAGCATCTCCGTCTACGCGGGCGATTATCCGAAGAGTTTCAATTACTATCTGGATAACAACGTCCTCTCCAGCCTCGTCTTCAACCTGATGTATCCCACGATTCTGGACATCAACCCGCTGACGAAGGAGTTCATGCCCGGCATCGCCGACCGCTGGACCATCGGGGACGACAAGAAGACCTTTACCTTTCACCTCGACGAGCGCGCGGAGTGGAGCGACGGCGAGCCCGTGACGGCGGAGGACATCCTCTGGACCTTCGACACGATCATGGACGACAAGAACCTCACCGGCGTGCACAAGGTGGGGCTCGAGACCTTTGAGCGCCCGGAGGTGATCGACGAGCGCACGATCCGCTTCACCGCCAAGGAGGTCCACTGGCGCAACCAGCTGGTGCTGGCGACCTTTAACGTGATGCCGAAGCACGCCTTCGAGGACCAGGATTTCAACCTCGTGAACTTCGAGTTTCCGGTCGTGGGCGGGCCCTACAAGCTGGGGCGGGTGGCCGAGGGGCGCTACCTGCGCATGGAACGCCGCGACGACTGGTGGGGCTTCGACCGGCCCTCCACCGAGGGCACGATGAATTTCGAGACGGTGGAGCTGCGCTTCTACCCCGACCAGGAGCAAGCCTTCGACGCCTTCAAGAAGGGCGAGATCGACCTCTACCAGGTCTACACCTCCTCTCGCTGGGTGCGTGAAACCTCGGGCGAGGCCTACGACAAGAACTGGATCATCAAGCAGCAGGTCTACAACTACGATCCGGTCGGCTTCCAGGGCTTCGCGATGAACCTGCGCCGCAAGCCCTTCGACGACCTGCGCGTGCGCAAGGCGCTCGCTTATCTGCTCGACCGCGAGAAGATGAACGAGACGATCATGTACAACCAGTATTTCCTGCAGAGCTCCTACTATGAGGACCTGTACGATCGCTCGAAGGAAAGCCCGAACCCGACCTTCAATTTCGACAAGCAGAAGGCCCGGGAGCTGCTCAAGGAAGCCGGCTGGAAGGTGAACCCCGAGACGGGCATCCTCGAGAAGAATGGTCGCCCCTTCGAGATCACGTTCCTGACCCGCGACGCCAGCAGCGACAAGTTTCTCGTCATTTACCAGCAGGACCTCAAGGACGTGGGCATCCGCCTCAAAATCGAGCGCAAGGACTGGGCGGCGTGGTTGAAGGATATGGACGATTTCAACTTCGACATGACCTGGGCCGCCTGGGGCGCTTCGCTCTGGCGCGATCCCGAGGGCATGTGGGCCTCCAAGGAGGCCGAGCGCACCAGCGGCAACAACGTCACGGGCTTCAAGAGCGACCGCGTCGACAAGCTGATCGAGCAGCAAAAGACGATCTTCGACGTGGAAGAGCGCGACGACATCGTGCGCGAGATCGACCAGATCGTGACCAGCCAGGTGCCCTACGTGCTACTCTGGAACATCGACTACACGCGCCTGCTCTACTGGAACAAGTTTGGCATGCCCGACACGATTCTCAGCAAATACGGCGACGGCTTTTCCGCGATCACCTACTGGTGGTATGACGACTATGCTGCCGCCGACCTCAAGCAGGCCATGAAGGACGGTCGCGCCCTCCCGGGCAAGGACTTCAAGGTCAAATTCGACGAATGGTTCGAAGGTGAAGAGTAACGATGAAGATTTAACAGAAGAACACCAAGCGCACTAAGAACAATAAATGATGTTTCAGAACACGTTGAAATGGATGCCCTTCTTCTCCAATCCGCTCTTCGTGTTCTTTGCGTCCTTCTGTTAAATACCTTCTTCCATTTCTGAATGGAGCGACTTAGCTACTTTATCCGCCGACTGCTGTTGGTGATTCCGACCTTTATCGGGATTACGCTCAGCACGTTCATCCTGATCCAGTTCGTGCCGGGCGGACCGGTGGAGCAGGCGATCATCCAGATGCGTGGGCTCCAGAATGCCCAGGGCGCGAATGCCTCGCAGGCGATCTCGGAGCGGCAACGTCAGGCGATCGAGGAACACTTCGGCTTCGATCAGCCCATTCACGTGCGCTATTGGAACTGGCTGGTGCACGACAAGATGGGCATGACGGTGCGCTCCTATAAATACAGCAATAAAACCGTTTGGGAGCTGATCAGCGAGCGCTTTCCCATCTCGCTCACCTTCGGCCTCACCGGCTTCTTCCTCAGCTATCTCGTCTGTATACCGCTGGGCATCGGCAAGGCTTTGCGCAACGGCTCGCATTTCGATTTATGGTCGAGCGTCATTGTCTTTGTCGGCTACGCCATCCCGCCCTTCGCCTTCGGGATGCTGCTCAAGCTGTTTTTCGCGGGCACCTCGCCGCACTTCTTCGACTGGTTCCCCATCGGCGGCTTCCGCAGCGACAACTGGGCGCAGCTCTCGCTGTGGGGCAAGATCACCGACCAGTTGCACCACATGGCGCTGCCGCTGCTGTGCTACCTCATCGGCAACTTCGCGGTGCTCACCCTGCTGATGAAAAACTCGCTGCTCGACCAAATCGGCCAGGACTATATCCGCACGGTCATCGCCAAGGGCGGCACGCTGCGCCGGGCCATCTGGCTGCACGCGCTGCGCAACGCCATGATCCCTATCGCGACCGGCATCGGCAGCATCTTCACGCTCATGTTTGCCGGCGCGGTGCTGATCGAGCGCGTCTTCAACATCCCTGGCATGGGCCTGTTGAGCCTCGATGCGATCGTCAGCCGCGACTACATGGTCTTCATGGGCATCCTGGCGTTGACCTCCCTGCTGGGGCTCTTGGGCCGTATCTTTTCCGACTTCTGTTACGCGCTGATCGACCCGCGCATTACCTTTGAGCGAAACTGATGCTGGGCCGTTGGATAGATCCCATTACCCGCCGCCGCTGGCAGCGTTTTTGTCGCACCCGGCGCGCGTTTTATTCCCTCTGGGCGCTGGTGCTGCTCTACGTGGTGGGCCTGTGCGCCAACTTCCTCGCCAACGACAAGCCGTTGGTGGTGCGCTACGAGGGCGACTGGTATTTCCCGGTCTTCTTTTTCTATCCGGGCACGGATTTCGGCGGCGAGCTGAGCACCCGGGTCGACTACAAGGATCTGGCGCAGGAGGCGCGCTTTGCAGACGAGTCGGGCAACTGGATGGTCTTTGCGCCGCTGCCGTTTGGCCCCCACGAAAACATCCCGCCGGCCGACATCGACGCGGGCCAGACGATCCAGGTGTCGTTCTTCCGCGAGCCGCACGTGGCGTCCGTCGATCTCAACGACGAGCTGGAGATCCGTCGCGCGCAGTCCCCGGAGTTTTTCTTTGGCGGCAGTGACCTGCGCGAGATCCGGGGCACGGCCTTCGGCGACTACTGGAGGGTCGGCGACGACTTCAAGCAGGCGGTGGCGCGCCGCTTCGACAACCAGCCCGCCGGGGCCATCACAGTGCTGGCGACGAATCCCAGCGATGAGCAAGTCGAGTTGTCGCTCTCGCCTTTCGAGCCCCGGAGCCGTGCACCCAAGATCGTGCGCGTTTTGCTGCGCGAAGCCGGGGTGGAAGGGCGGAACCAGGAGGTGAGCTTCAACGCGGCGGGCGAGGCGGTCTCGGAGCTGCCGACGCTCTGGCAAGATCTCTCCGAAAACGACCGTCAGATGGTGCTGGCCGGTGTGCAGGACCGCTTTACGGGTCTGGTGCCCGACGAGCGCGTGAGCCTTGGCGGGGCCACTTACCGCGTGCGTTTCAGCCGGGAAGACGTGGCCTATCCCTTCCGCCCGACGCATGAGCACCCGCTGGGGCTCGACAACGCGGGTCGTGACGTGCTCGCACGCATCCTCTACGCGCTGCGCATTTCATTGAATTTCGGCTTCCTGCTGGTGATCGCGACAATGGTCGTCGGCACGATCATCGGCGGCGTGCAAGGCTACTCGGCGGGCTGGCTCGACTTGATTGGGCAGCGTCTGATCGAGATCTGGGAGTCTCTGCCGTTCCTCTACGTCATCATCCTGCTCGGCTCGGTCTTCGGGCAGAGCTTCGGACTGCTGCTGCTCGTTTACGCGCTTTTCAACTGGATCGGCATCTCCTACTACATGCGCGGGGAGTTCCTGAAGTTGCGCAAGCAGCCCTTTATCGAAGCCGCTCGCGTGATGGGCATCCCGCCGGTCAAGATCATGTGGCGCCACATGCTGCCCAACTCGCTCGTGCCGCTGATCACGTTTTTCCCGTTCTCGCTCGTGGGGGCCATCAGCGTGCTCACCGCGCTCGACTACCTCGGCTTCGGTCTGCCGCCGCCCACGCCCAGCTGGGGCGAGCTGCTCTCCCAGGCGCAGGAGCATCCCTATGCCTGGTGGCTCATCCTTTATCCCGCCGTGGCGCTCTTCATCGTGCTGCTGCTGACCGTCTTCATCGGTGAAGGCATCCGCAGCGCCTTCGATCCGAGAGTCGCGAACCGCATTGAATAACTTTAATTGGAACAGGCGTGAAGAATAGGGAGGCATTTAAAACAGAAGAACACAAAGACCACCAAGGGAATGAAACAAAAATCTAGAGTTTAGTGCCCTGGGTGTTCTTCTGTTAAAAACGCTTATTCACGCCTGTTTGAAATAACTCCAACCATGTCCGAACCACCACCGCTTCTCCACGTCCAGGACCTCCGCGTGCGTTTCCGCACGGAGGATGCCACGGTGTTGGCGGTCGATGGCGTGAGCTTTGAGGTGCGCCCGGGCGAGACCCTGGGGCTGGTGGGCGAATCCGGCAGCGGCAAGTCCGTGACCGCGATGAGCCTGTTGCAGTTGATCCCCAAGCCCAGCGGCACGATCGAGGGCGGGCAGGCGCAGTTTCAGGGGCAGGACTTGCTCCAGCTGCAACCGAGCGTCTTGCGCCAGGTGCGGGGGCGCAAGATCGGTATCATCTTTCAGGAGCCGATGACCGCGCTTTCGCCGCTGCACACCGTGGGGCGTCAGCTGATCGAGACCCTGCGCCTCCACCAGACGCTGTCGAAGGAGGCGGCGCGCAAGATCGCGGTCGAGTGGCTGGACAAGGTCGGCATTCCGCAGGCGGAGGAGCGCATGGACAGCTTCCCGTTTCAGCTCTCCGGAGGGATGCGCCAGCGCGTAATGATCGCGATGGTGCTGATGCTCGACCCGGACCTGATCATCGCCGACGAGCCGACCACGGCCCTCGATGTGACCACCCAGCGCGGCATCTTCGAGCTGATCCTGCGCATGAAGCGGCCGGACTCCGCGATGCTCTTCATCACGCACGACATGGGCGTGATCTGGCAGCTGTGCGACCGCGTGGTGGTGATGAAAAAGGGCAACCTGGTGGAGCAGGGCGACGTGCGTCAGATCTTCGACCACCCGGAGCACCCTTACACCCGGCAGCTACTCTCCGCCGTGCCGCGCATCACCGATGCCAGCCGCCGCGCCGCCCAGCCCGAGCCGCCGCCGGAGCCGCTGATCCGCATCGAACACCTCAAGACCTGGTTCCCGATCAAGCGCGGCCTGCTGGCCCTGACCAAGGGACACGTCAAGGCGGTCGACGACGTGAGCCTCGACATCCGGCCCGGCGAAATCCTCGCCCTGGTGGGTGAGTCCGGCAGCGGCAAGAGCACGCTCGCGCGCACGATCCTCGGTCTGGAACAGGCGACTGCCGGCAGCATCCACTTTCGCGGCCAGGACCTCACCCAGTTGGGGCCCAAAGCTTTTCGCCCGTTGCGGGCCGACCTGCAGATGGTCTTTCAGGACCCCTTTTCGTCGCTCAACCCGCGCATGACCGTGCGCAATATCCTGACCGAAGGGCTGAAGGAGCACGGTCAGCTCGAGGGCGACCGCAGCGAGGTCGCGGCCCAGCTGCTGCGCGAGGTGGAGCTGGAGCCTGAGCACCAATGGCGCTACCCGCACGAGTTTTCCGGCGGCCAGCGCCAGCGCATCTGCATCGCACGCGCCCTCTCGCTCAAGCCCAAGTTCATCGTCTGCGACGAAGCGGTCTCGGCGCTCGACGTGACGGTGCAGGCCCGCGTGATCGACCTGTTGCTGGGGCTGCAGGAAAAGCACGGCCTCACCTACCTTTTCGTCTCGCACGACCTCAGTGTGGTCAAGCGCATCGCCGACCGCACCGCCGTCATGCGCCACGGTAAAATCGTGGAAATGGGCCCCACCAGCGAGGTGATCGGCAACCCGCAGCACGCCTACACCCAGTCCCTGCTCGCCGCTGTGCCCGTGCCGGGCGACGAAGCCTCCCGCGAAAGCCTGCGGCAGGGGTGAGGAGCGCTCCTAAAACGGGTAACCGATGGAGAAGTGGAAAGTGCCGTCGGGGTCGCCGTCGCGCTTGGTCAGGTTGTGGCCGTATTCAAAGCGGAGCGGGCCGAGGGGCGTCATCATGCGCAGGCCGGCGCCGGCGCTGGCGAGGTACTGGTTGCCGGGCCAGTGGTTGATGTCTTCGGACTGCAGCAATTGGTCGGCGAAGAACACCATGTAGATATTCTTGTAAAAGCGGCGTTGGACCTCGGTTGAAAGCAGCGTCATGGTCTCGGAACCGATGTAGGTGCCCTCGGCGTTACGTGGGGCGGCCTCACCCTCGGGGTAGCCGCGGATGGAGTTCTCGCCGCCGGTAAACATACGCTGGTTGAACGGCGTGGAATCCTGTTCGCCAAACCAGGCCGTCAGCGCCTCATGCCGCAGGCCCACGCGCAGTTTCCAGGAATTCGTGACGTTGGCCTGCCAGGAGATGGTGCCGCCCCAGAGCTGGTAGCGCTCCTGCGCGCCCCAGACCGGATCGGCGAATTCCGAGCGGAAGGTCCAGCGGATGCCGCTGTCGGGCGAAAGCAGGGAATTACGCTGGTCGGTCGCCCACTCGAACGCGATGGAAGCGGAAATCTGGTCCGGGTCGCCCGGGATCTCGTTGCCGTCGATGTCGCGCGAACGCAGTTGCTCCAGGCGGTAGACGACTGAATAACGGCTGTCCCAGCTCTCGAGGTCGCGGTAGAGTCCGGCTTCGGCGCCGTACTCTTCACGGTCGAAGGACACCTCTTCACGCGTGATGCCGTAGAGGCTGAATTGCGAGTTGTAGGCAAAAGCCCGTGTCTCGGGGATGGCATACTGCCAGCGCGCGGCCGAGCTCTTGAACGTCTGCAGCGCCTGAAAGGTGGTGCTGTGGGCGCGGCCCCAGAGGTTGCGGTACTGGTAGACGAAGCCGATGCGCAGCATTTCGTAGCTGCCCCAGCCGAGCAGCAGGCTGAACTTCTGTTGCTTGACCTCTTCGGCCATGAAGACGGCCTTTTGCGCTGCCGATCCGTCTTCCGTTTCCACCGGTTCCAGGCGGTAGCGCATGCGGTTGAACACGCCGAGGCGCGCCAGACGATCGCGGGAACTCTCCAGCGCGAGGCGGTTCAACCACTGGCCTTCCTCCACCGTGATGTTTTCGCGCACAAACTCCGCCTTCGTATCGTTAAAGCCCTCCAGCTCGACGGCGGCGAGGCGGGTCCGTGGACCGGGCGTGACGACAAGGTCCAGCTCCACATCGACTTTCTCCTCGTTCGCGTCGCCATAGGTAGGCTCGAGGCCGATTTCGACTCCCGGATAGCCGTTTTGGTAGAAAATGTTGCGCAGCCGGGTGGCGTAGTCCCGTGCCTTGCTCTGGGAGTAGGGCTCCTCGACCTGTTGGTCGTCGCGCAGCAGCTTGCGGGCGTAGTCGTCGCTCACATCCTCGGCCAAGGCGTCATGGACGTCTCGCAGCCAGTAGCGCGGACCTTCTTCGACGCTGATGTCGACCCGCACGCCGCCGGTTTTCTGGTCGATGTCGACGGTATCGACCGAAGCCTGGGCGTCCTGATACCCCATGTTCTGCAACTCGGCCTGCAAGTTGCGCACGCCGCTGCCGAGGATCGACTCGTTGTAAGGACGGTCGCCCTTGGAGCTGATCAGACCCTGGGCCGGGTGGAAATAGAGTTTGGCCTTCTCGGGGTCGATCACGTCGGAGCCCTGAAAGGCGACGTTTTCGAAGTAGAAGAGCTTGCCCGGCTCGATCTGAAACTTGGCGCGGCCGGCCTCGGGCACGTTGCGCTCATCGGTCAGCTGCAGGTTTTCGTTCCAGGTGTAGCTGGCCAGCTGCTCGCCTTCCTCATCGAGCAGCAACACGTCGATCGTCGGCTCGAGGTGACCGCTCTTGCGCATCTGCTCCTTCAGGAAGAAGAACCCGTCCTCGATCATGTTCGGGTCCCAGCTCTCGTGCTGGTCGAGTTCGAGGCTGCGCTGCAGGATGTTTTCGAGGGAGAGGTCCTGCAGCCAGCCGGTGCCTTCGACGGACACGTCCACCGCGTGGAGGGAACCTCCTACAGTGAGGCAACCGGCTAACAACCAGGCGCGTAGGGTCTTGGCTCGGGCAAACTTAAACACTGCTGTCACTATAGCGGCGACGCTCGAAGTGTCACTTGTGCGCATCGGTTTTTCAGGGATTGGAACAGACCGAAGAGGCATCTGAAACGACAGCCTGGAAAGCTGTTTAGCGCTCAAAGATGTCCCACTTGAAGTCGATGTTGTAGTCGCCGTACTCGTCGTATTCGCCAATGAGGGAGAAGTCGTCCGTCAGTTGGAACTCGACGGCGGTGGTGCGCTGGCCGAACTGCGAGAGGCTGCCGCCCTGCATGATGCGGATGCGGGACGAGCCGCCGCCCTGGAAGAGCGGGCTGAAGACGTCTTGCCCGACGTAGTAGGCGAGGGAGCCCGCCCGCTGCAGGCCGCTGGAGCCCTCGCTATCGACGCTGCTGGAGTTGTTTTGCGGGACGGATCCGGTGGTCAGCATCATCAGGATGGACTCCTCGGAGAGCGGCGGGGTCGAGTTGAGCCGCAGTTCGGGCTCGGACATGGTGCCTTCGACCGTCAGCTGCACGTCGTAGCCAAAGCTGTAGCCCTGTCCGCTGGCGCTGAGCTGCACCGTGTGGGGCTGCTCAAGCGTGATGCGCGCGGCGGCGGTATCGAGCGGGATCTTGGCAAAGGGGAAGCGGACCGCGCCGGGTTGCAGCGGGATCTCGCCGATCAGGCGCGGATCGCCCAGCGTGCCCTCCAGGCGCAGATCGGCGCTCAGCTCGCCGCTGACGAAGGGGGCCTGGATGCGCATAAACTGGTCACCCGTGATGCCGAGGTCGATGGTCCAGGCATTGAAGGGCTTGGTGTCGACGCTGAAGAAGGGCGGCTCGCTGGCGGCACTGGCGGGGCCGGAGCGCAGGAGGTCGCGCATATCGCGCAGCAGCATGCTGTCGTGCAGGTTCACCTTGCCGGTCAGTCCAACCTGTTGCAGGCCCTGCTGGATCTGGGCTTGCACGTCGACATCGCCCCGGAGCAACAGACCGGCCTGCCGCACCAGCTCGAGGCGTTCACCCTTGAGGGCCAGTTTGCCGGTCGGCTGTTTGAAGTTGTCGAAATTCAATTGCCCGCCGAGTTGCAGGGGCTGGCCGCTCCACTGTCCCTTCACGTCGTTGAGGCTCACGTTGCGCCCGTCGAGGCCGAGCGTGCCGTGAAAGGAACGCAGCGTCAGGCCGCCGCCCATGGGCTGAAAGGCGATGTTCTCGAAGTTCAGCTCGCTCGGGCGGAACGCGCCGCCGCGCCAGCGCACCTCGCCGAAGAACGAGCCCTGCGGCTGCACGACGTTGCTCGCGACTGGCATGAGCGCGGCAATGGGCAGGCGGTCGACCTGCACGCGGTAATCGATCTCCTGCCAGTGGGCCTCGCCCGGCGCGTTGATGATCTGCTCCAGGTCGAGGTTGCTGACTTGCGCGGAGAGGCGCACGTGGTCGCGGTTGTATTCACGCAGCACAAAGGCGAGCAGCGGCACCTCGATCGTGTCGGGCTCGATGTGGGCGTTCAGGTTCACGTCGTCCAGGCGCACGGCCTCCTTCAGCGCCGGGTTGTCGTAGTCGACGCTTTGGGCGCGCAGGCGGATCTGCCCCTGCGGCTGGGTGATGGAGCCCGAGAGCTCGACTTGCGCGTCGGCGCGGCCCAGTTGCACGCCCAAGGGCTTCAGCACCCGGTGCACGCGGGGCCGGTCGAGGTTCAGATCGAGGTCGAACTGAAAGTCCGCGTCCTGATCCAACTGGTAGCTGAAGGACTGATCCCGATAGGCCAGGCTGAAGGGCAGGGAGCCGGTGGCGTTGAGGATGGTGCGGTCGGGAGCGCCCGCCTGCAGCGTCTGAAAGGTTGCCTTGCCCGGCTCCAGCTTGATGTCGGCGCGCAGGGGCAAGTCCTGTTCTTCGATCCAGTAGCTACCGGCAAACTGGAGCGTGCCGACGACCGCCTCGTTTTCGGTTCGGATGTCGATCGCCAATTGGTCGACGCCGGCACGCGGCAGATCCGTCTCCAGCCAGGGGGTGAGCCATTCGCCATTCCACTGGCCCATTTCCAATTGCAGCCCGCCCCCCTCGGCGGTCGTCCACTGGCCCTTCTGCCAGGCGAGCTTGGGGGCTTGAGGCGGACCGGAGAGATCGGCCGCCGTCCACTGGATCTGCATCGGGCCGTTGCGAGATACCTCGACGCTGAAGGGCGCTGCCAACTGGAGCGCCTTCTGGTCGTGGTGCCACTGCAGCTCCTGCACGCCCAGCTCCCAGGCCTGTTCCGTGCGGTTGAGCTGCACTGCCAGCTGCAGATCGTTGGCCTCGTCGCGCTGAATGTGCGGCTTCAGGGTCACTTGATCCAGTCCCTTGCCTTCCAGCGAGACGGTGAGGTTAAGTGGGTTGACCTGCGGCACATCGACCTGTTGCAGCTCGGCCTCACCGGAATAACTGAGGTTGGGCCACGTGCCTTGACCCTGCAGCTGACCCGTGGTGTGCACAAAAACCAGCTTTTGCAGTTGGGGCAGACGTTGGCGTAGGGCTTCGCCGTCGAAGTCCCAGGACAGCTGCACTTGCTCGAGATTGAAGCCGCTGTCGCCGCGTGTCGCCTTGGCGTTGCCCTGCAGGGTGCCGACCTCGGCCAGATCGGCCTGCAATTGTTCGAGCACGAGCTGCCCCTGTTCGACGCTGCCGCGCAGTTCCACCTGACCGGGCAGGGGTGCGTTGTCGGGCAGAGAAAAGTTGGCCTTGTATTCCAGCCCTTGGCCACGGCGCAGTGGGCGGGCGCGCAAATCGACCATCAACGGCGGCCATTCGCCCTCTTTCAAGTAGGGCTGGATGGGCACGCGGGCGCGCAACTGCGCGGGGTTGTCCAGTTCGTAGGTCTCCCAGTTAAAGGTCACGGGGTGGCGCAGCTGGGCGTCGGCCCACTTCGTCTGCACATCCAGCTCCTGGATGCGGGCGGTGGGCGCGCCTTCGGACTGCGCGACGAGGTCTACCTCCCACGGCGTGGGCTCGGCCTCTTCCTGGGCATAGGTGCCGTTGGCCTGGGTGTCGACGGCCCAGCGCTGGCCGTCCCAGTCCAGCTCGAGTTGACCCTGCTCGAGGTTTACGCCCCGGGAGGTGAGAGCGGCGATCTCGTCCTGCGGATTCTCCCAGCTCAGGTGCGCGGCGTCCGGCAGCCAGGCATCTTCGGGCAAGCTGGCACTGATCTCGGTGGGGCCGCCGTAGAGTTGGCCGTCGAGGGACAACTGCCAGCCGGTGGGCTTGAGCGCTGCCTCGCCTTCGAGTGCGATCGTGGGATCGCTCACGGTCAGGTCGAGCGCATAGGTCCACCGTTCGCCCCGGTTGACCGAAAGGGAAAAGTCGCGCGGCTGCTCGTTGCGGATGAACTGGCCGTCGGCCTGCAGCGCTTCCTCGACCGGTTGCCATTCGGCCTGGGCCAGCTTGAGCCGCCAGCTACTCTGGTAGCCTTGGTAGGACACGTTTTCCAGCTGCGTGCCGGGCAGGTAGTGCTGCAGCTTGGGGATCAGCTGGTCGATCAGACGCGAGAGGCGCTGCGGCGTCATGGGCTCGCCACCGGATGTGTCCTCTTTTGCTTCGGAGGGCTCGGTCTTCTCGACCGTGATGTTCTGGCCGCGGATGAGCACGTCGTCGCTCGGCTCGTCGGCCAGAAAATACGAGAGGTAGGGGAAGAGCAGGGGCACTTCCAGCGAATCGCCCTCGACCGTATAGCCGGCCACGGTGCCGTGCAGCCCCTCCAGCTGCAGCGCGCGGTAGCCCTGCGCCTCGATGGTGTCGGCCTCGAGCCCCGCTTTATCGAGGGCCCATGGCGCGACGGCGGTCATGATCCACGGATGGGCGCCCAGCACCACCAGTAGAAGCAGTGCCAATACGCCCAGTCCTCCGCCAATCCAGCGGAAACCTTTGCCGGTCTTCTTTCCCACGGCCTAAGCAACGCCATCCCGGGCGGAAATTCAACCGGAAGGGCGGGAACGGAATCTAGCGGTAGTAAAGGGTGGAGAGTTCGCGCAGATAGGGTGCGTGTTGGTGCATCTGCCCCATTTGGTCTTCCTGCAGGCGCCATTGCCAGTTGCCCACGGCCTCGCCCGGCGTGTTGAACCGCGCTTCGGTGCCCAGGCTCAGGAAGTCCTGCACCTGGATGATGGCGAGGCGGCTGACCGAGCTGTAGGCGGTGCGGATCAAGTCCCACGAAATGTCTTCGCCGCTCACCCGCAGGTAGCGCCGCACGTGGTCCTTCACCTTTTCGGGTGAGGCGTGATACCAGCCGCGCGTGGTGTCGTTGTCGTGCACACCCGGGTAGATCACGCTGTTGGGTTTCAGGTTGTGGGGCAGGTAGAGGTTGTCGCCCTCGCCGCCAAACGCGAAGTGCAGGATCGCCATGCCCGGCAGCCCCGTCTGATCGCGGAAGTCGAACACGCCCTGGCTCATTTCGCCCAGGTCTTCGGCGATCAGTTTGGCCTCGGGGAAGTGGCGGTGCAGGGTGCGGAACAGCTCCATCGCCGGACCCTTGCGCCACTGGCCGCTGCGCGCGTCCTTGGCGTCGGCCGGGATCGACCAATAGTCGTAGAAGCCGCGGAAGTGGTCGAGCCGGAGGGCGTCGAACGTCTGCAGGTTGCACTCGATGCGGTTGCGCCACCAGGTGTAGCCGTTGGCGCGCATGCGGTCCCAGGCGTAGAGCGGGTTGCCCCACAACTGGCCGGTGGGCGAAAAGTAGTCGGGCGGCACCCCTGCGACGCTGGCCGGGCTGCCGTCGCTGCGCAGCTCGAAGAGGTCGGGATTGCTCCAGACGTCCGCGCTGTCGAGCGCGACGAAGATCGGGGCGTCGCCGACGATTTCGATGCCGTGGTCGTTGGCGTAGCGCTTCACGTTGCGCCACTGGCCGAAGAAGAGGTATTGGTAAAACTTGTGCGCGCGGATCGCGTCGTCCAGTTCGTCGATCAACGGATGCCCGTCGCGCGGCCGCATGCGCAGATCGTCCGGCCACTCGCCCCAGAACTTGCCGTCGAAGTGCGCCTTGATCGCCATGTATTCGGCAAATGGCTGCAGCCACTCCGCCTGAGCCTCGCAGAAGGTATCGAACGAACCGTAGTCGGCCACCGTGTCGGTATGCTGGCCCTGGAAGCGCTCGTAGGCCTGGCGCAACACCGGCCATTTGCGCTCGTAGAGCCCCGCGTAGTCGACGCGCCCCCGCGGCAGTTCGCGCAACGGGTTGAGCTCTTCGTCGGAGAGCAGCCCGTTTTCCACCAGCGCCTGCAAGTCGATCAGGTAGGGGTTGCCCGCAAAGGCGGAGAACGCCTGGTAGGGCGAATCTCCATACCCGGTGGGGCCGAGCGGCAGCACCTGCCAGTAGCTCAACCGCGCCTCGCGCAGCATGTCGACAAACTCGTAGGCGGCGCCGCCGAGCACGCCCACGCCTTGGCGGGAGGGCAGGGCCGTGGGATGCAGCAAGGCCCCGGCGGCACGTTGCGTCAACCAGGAGAAAAGGGGATGATTCATAATGCGATCGATTCTGAGGAGGGCAGGCGGGCGGGTTATCGCGGCAGCTTAACCAGGCGCGCGTAATCTGCAACGCTGGACCCCGAAAGACCGAGATCAAGTCTGAACCGGTCGACTCCTGGAGATCCAGGAGATGTGCAAACTTTCTGCGATTTCGGCCTTGACGGTCTCCGGAGGACGTGGCTTTCTTTCAACTTTCAAGACGGTGGTAGTAGCTCAGTTGGTTAGAGCACTGGTTTGTGGTACCAGGGGTCGCCGGTTCAAGTCCGGTTTACCACCCCATTTTCCTCTACAGGTCGCGCCACTCGACCGCAGCAGAGACGTTCCCGTCCGGCCTTCCCAGACGCCGGGCTTTTTTGTGTACCCGTGGCCGGGGAAGGGCGTTATCTTGTAGTATTTGGAAAGGCGGCTTCGAATTTCAGTTATGACTCATGATGAGGCGGTTGCTTGCTTGACTGTTCGTTGGGGAAAACGTAGAATAGATCAGTCGTAAAGCCACGGAGGTGATGTATGAGAGTCAAAATCAAAAACTGCAATAATATCGATTCGGCAGAGGTCCAGATTGTTGAGAAAAAGCTAAATATCAAATTCGCAGCAAATGGGACTGGTAAAAGTACTATAGCGCAAGCAATCGACCGCGCTGTTAAGAGAGATGGTTCGTTGAGTGACCTTATGCCTTTTAACCTAAGGTCTCAAAATCCAGAGAATAAGAAGCCGATTATTGAAGGTATTAATGGCTTAAGCAATGTCTGTTGCTTCGATGAAAATTATGTCAGCCAATTTGTTTTCCAACCAGATGAATTGATTAATAACTTAACCGCAGAAGCGAAACAAGTATTTGCGGATAATCCTGATCTCGAAAGTCTAATAAGCACGCTTAAGGAAATGAGCGGGGCGTTTAAATTATCCAAGAGCGGAATTGCAAAATCTTCCTCTGGTATGAAGGCCTTAACAAAAGGCAACAATATTCAGCACATTCCTGAAGGCCTGGAGGCATATAAACCATTTATCCAAAGTGATAAAAGCGTCGGATTGATAGATTGGCAAACCAAAGGGGTCGAATACGCGGAACTTTCAGCCACCTGCCCGTTTTGTACATCACAAGTAGCAGACAAAAAAGAGCAAATAAATAGAGTGGGTCAAGAATATGATAAAACTACGATTAAGCACTTGGTGAACATTATTGGTGTAATGGAACGACTTGGGAAATACTTCTCAGAGGAGGCGAAAAGTAAGTTGTCAGAAATTATCCATCTGCAGGATGGTCTAGGTGTTGAACATGAATCATTTCTTGTTGTCGTAAAACAACAAATCGACAATCTCACTGGGAATCTTGAGGAGCTAAGGACACTCTCTGCTTTTCAATTTGAAGAAGGCGAAGATGTCGCGGAAAAACTTTCTCAATATGAAATAGACCTCCGTTTTTTTGAAAATTTAGATTCTCCGGCCACTCGTGAAGCGATTTTGCCGATTAAGCAGTCAATTGATGTTATTAAATCGAAATCAGGGGAGTTGCAGGGCGCTGTAAATCAACAACGCAAGCAGATTAAGAAGATCGTTAAAGAGCATCAGGACGGTATTAATTATTTTCTGTCGTGTGCAGGCTATAGCTACAAAGTGAAAATTGTTGGAGATGGGGAAGCGGCTCAGCTAAAGCTTCGGCATTTAGAGCATTCTGAATATTTGGTTGGGGGAAGGCAGCACCTGAGCTTCGGGGAGAGAAATGCTTTTGCGATCGTTTTGTTTATGTACGAGTGTTTATCAAAAAAACCTGATCTTATAGTTTTAGATGATCCTATATCCTCCTTTGATAAGAATAAGAAATACGCCATACTGGATATGCTTTTTAACAGGAGTAGGGCATTGTGTCTGAATGATAAAACAGTGCTCATGCTTACGCATGATGTAGAGCCGATTATTGATACGGTTAAGTCCCTTTATCATCAGTTTGGGAACAAGACTTCTGCCACCTTTTTAGAATTGCGTGGAGGGGCCATTCAAGAGTTTGTTATCAAGAAAAGCGACATTCAGACGTTCCCCTCAATTTGTCAGAAGGCTTTGGATTCAGAGAAGCATGAGCTAATCAAGCTCATCTATCTTCGGAGGTATTACGAGATATTTGAAGACAAGGGTGATGCTTATCAGGTGCTTTCCAACTTGTTCAAGAAGCGAGAGTTGCCTATCGATATGAGAAAACCCAAAGACGAAGAAGGTAATTTTCATCAGCTCGATTCAGATAAAATGGCTAAAGGAGTTGATAAGATTCGAGAATGGCTGAGTGACTTTTATTATCCTCGTTTGCTGAATGAGATAGAGGATTCAACTAAATTGCGGGCTGCATACAATGGATGTAGTAACGGATACGAGAAACTGCAGATTTTTCGCTTGTTTGGAATCAAGGCGGAAGCCTCTGTAATACAAAAATTTATTGATGAAACATACCATATTGAAAACGAATACATCTGTCAGTTGGACCCGGCTAGATTTGACACTGTTCCTGAATATGTCGTTAAGGCATGCGATGAAATGTTAAATGTGGAACCGTCCAAGTGAAAAGCTGGCAGAGCTACGAATTTCACTCTATCTTTGGATTGATTGAAATAGTTTTATCAACGGTATCATAGACATCCAATAACCTCATCGATCGCTTCTGCCCCTGGAGACAACAAGATGCTGCCGTCTCTTATTGCGGCCTGCCTCCTAGAAGCGGTTTCAAAACTCGCAAAATAAGCTTGTACTCTGCGGTAGATCGCTAAACTGAGTGAGGCGTGAGCCATTTGCATCGCTTTATCACT
>WOUP01000009.1 GCA_009772895.1 Puniceicoccaceae bacterium 5H
TGCGCCATGAGCACCACTTCAATATCTACCATGCGTTCTTCATGATCGCCTGCGTTATGCTAACGATGCGCAGGATGAAGTTTTGAAACGGCCTCTAGTAGACCGGCAAAGAATCTGTGCCAGGCAATTGAACATTCACGGAGATCGGCTGGACATTCATGTCCACCGGGTTGTCGGCGGACTGGCCTAGATAAACGACCGTCTGGATACCGCGAGGCGCGTTGTTGGCAATCGTATAAGGAGCCCCGTTGGAATGGTCCATGGCCTGCGGATTTTCGTAAATCCATTCCGGCCCGGCTACCAACGCGCGACCGCCGCGGGTGACGGTGTAGGCGCTCGAGTTGTTATAGCTGGCGGTGACGGTGTGGGTGCCCAGAAGGCGTTGCAGCCAATCCGGCCCCACCTTGGTCTCTAGCGTATAAAAGCCCGTCAGCCGCGAATTTTCACGCGTGTTCTCGGTTTCGGTGCTCCAGCTGTCGCTGGCGATCACCGGGCGCCCGAAGTTCGGATTGGGGCTGCCATCGAGCAGGACAACGTTCGGGTCGATGGAGATGCCGTAGGTCGCCCAGTTGAACGGGTTGTTGAAGCTGGTGCGCAGATACTGGTTGTTATAGGCAAACTCGATCCCGCCCTGTCGATTGGGCAGCAGTTGCTCCACCGTGATCGTGCTGATGTGCCACTTGGCGCCCTCGGTCTTGTTCGAGCCGTCGAGCATGTGGTTATAGAAGTCGAAGATGTCCGGATCGCTGATCTGACGCTCATTGTAGGCGCTGCCGCCAACCAGTCCGTTGTGCTGGACCTGCTGATATTGGCGCGACAATACCATGCCGACCATCGACCCGCCCCAGTAACCGGGTGCGCGATTGGTCAACGCATAGACCCCGTCGAGGCCATACATGTTCGTGCCCACGGCGTCGGGGTGATCGAAGACGATGGTGGGATTGTCGCTCCCCCAGCCCCCTCCCATGTTACCGGTGAGGATCGGCAGCGGCTCCGCGCCACTGGCCGTCCAGCTGCCGCGATAGGTGCCGTCTTCATTCACGGCAGAGACGCGTGCCGTTGGGGTGCCCAGGAGCGTCACCTCGTTGGTGAGCGGGTTGACCGCCGGCATGCCCACCTCGAACCAGGACATGATGCCATTGTCGAAGGGGGGCCGCCACTCGGGTTTGACCGAGTTCTGTCGACCGATCTCGAAGTTGGCCCGGACCGTCGTCAGCTCGAATGGCCGGTAGATGCCGGCCATAAAGGCCCGCTTGTCCCGCACATACGCTTCTTCCTGCTGGAAGCGGTCGTCGCTGTATTTGACCGCGGTCCGGACCGCCAGCTTGTCGTCTATCAGCACGGTGTTGTTATCTAGCTGGGCACGCGTGGAGCCGAAATTGCTCACTTCCATCAACACCTCGGTCGTATTGCTTCCCAGATGGGCCTTGGAGGTTGTCTGATTGATGATCCCCGCCGGGCTGCCCGTGCCAAAGAGCATGGCATTGGGGCCGCGATTAATTTCGACCCGCTCGGTGTTGAAGCCATCCCAAGGCACATCGGTCAGAAAGAAATCGCGAGTATTGTCCGCATTGGCGAGCCCGCGCACCCGAGAGCCGGGTAGAAAACTGCGGTTGACACTATCGTGTTGCAGCGAACCGGGAGCGGTCGATACGCCCGAAAAGTTGCCGGAGGAGCCAGACACCTCGGTACTGACCGTGTAGTTGAGCAGCTCACCCGAGTTTTGCACGCCCAGGTCGCGCATCATGTCTTTCGTCACTACCGAGATGGAGGCAGGGATTTCGTCGAGGTGCGTATTGACGCGCGTTCCGGCCATGGAACTCGTCGCCACATAGCCTTCCGTATCGCCGGAAATGACGAACGGCGACAACTCGATGACTTCATCCGGATTCTCCGGATCGTCGGAAGGCGTCGTTTGCCCGAAAAGAAAGTTTCCAGTCAGCGCCAAAGTGAGCAGCGTCGCCAATAAAGGTCGGCTGCGTCTCGTCGGAACAATATTTCTGCAGTTGGTGTTTTTGGGGTACATGTTTGAGGGGGGATTAGGGGTCAGCATCTGATTGCCATTGGCGTTTCTACCCGCTCCTCAACGCTTGGGATCATAACCAAGCGTCGGGTCGAGGACGGGATCGTCGAAAGTGGTTTCACTGGGTAAGGGCCCTCCCGTTTTGCCGCCAAACCCCACCATGCCGATGGGATGCCGGCCGCCCTTCCAGTACTGGGCCGTCGCAAAGTGGACTGCCGGGCGCATTCCCGCCGGGTCCAGGAGCGCGAGCGCGAGCACATACTGCCCCGTCGGCACCTCGGGGTGAAAAACGCCCTCCACGCGGTGAGGGGCGGGTGGCTGGCACCAGTCCTCGATCACGTGATCTGGCCAGAAGGCACGCGGCATGTTGTCGTCGTCGGCTTGAACCCAATGCGGGTCGATTGTGCTTTCGCCGGGGAGCCATGCCCGCGGATCGGCGTCGTTGAAAATCCCGCGCCAGACGACCCGCCGATCATGCGGATCGAGCAAAGAGACCTCGAACGGCCAAGGGTAGTAAAAGGGTGCCGAGCCGGTGTTGGTTATGTCCACAACCACGTGCAGGCGAGCGTCTTCACCAACCATTGCGGTGTAGGTGACGCTATCGAGTTCAAAGCGATAGCCCAGTGCCCGCTGCAACTGTGCGGCCCCCGCTACGGCCTTCGGATCATCACGATCGTAATCACCAATCCAGCGGAGCTGAGTGCACTGCAGCCAGTGCACGGTATTGAGCACATAACTGAGGTGATTGGGGTCTGCCAAGCTCAGGGTCGGGGTCTCGCCAGGTTGAATCTTCCAGTTGCCCCAGTCATAGGCGACTTCGCCCCCCACATAATGGTGTTGATAAAAACCGGTCTCCTGCTGGTAATCGGCAATCTTGCGGCCATTCGTCGCCATCTCATCCCAGTGGGCAAACGAGTCCCAATACTCACCGAAGTCGTAACCGTCGAACGTCTCCCAGACACGCCGCACCGAAACCTGCTTGTGAGGAAAGGCCTGCTGAAAAGCCTCCCCGGCCACGCGCTCCATTTCTTCGGTGGGCGCCGGCGAATGGTGCTCGCCCCACTTGCCGAACAAGCCCATCTCGACATAGGCCACGCGCGGATCCTCGTCCCACGCTTCACCCAGCTTGGCGACGAACAGGCGTAGGCGGCGCTGAAACTCGGCGCTCGTATAATCACCGGCTTCCAATCCTTCCGGCCAGGCATCGGCCAGACCCGGGTATTGGAGATAGACGCGCGGGATCACCTTGATGTTCTTTTCGGGAAAACCGCTCCAGGCTTCGTCACACAAGGCACGGATCTTTTCGACTCCGTCGCTTTCCTTCGCTTCAAGCTCGTTCCATCCAAGGTAGTGATGCGTGAGCGTTCCCCATTCGTGAACGGCCAGTTCGCGTGCTGTGATCCCCATCAAGGGATTGCGGAGCGCACCGTCGAAGGGAACCGGCACGACTTTGACTGCCTTGTTGGCTGGAAGTGCGTCTTGGGAAGCTGCACTTAGTTGAACGCCGCCAACGGCCAGGAGGCTGAGGCCGCCGACGAGGATTGCGCCTCTGAGCGCATGGCAGATGCGGGAAACGGCATCGGGATCAGGGGTATGGAGGAAGTTGCAGGGCATAAGAGGTAAAAGGAGACGGGTAAATCGACGGGCTTGTTTTTCGGATAATTTGGGCACAGGGGAATAGGTCCTTTGTATGACATCCAATGTGCAAATTGTGACATAGAGGGGTTTTTACCCCTTCCCATAAAGAGACGGACGTCCTCCCTCGGCAACGCTGTCGATAAGCTGGTTCAACGGCCGGACTGGATCGCCGTTACAACGGCCTTGGCCAGGGGGACGCCTCGGGCATCGCGCTCAAGCCCGGTTCTCAGGGTCGAGCGGAAACAATGACCCATCCTCGGGATCGACGCCCCGAAGAAGACCGAACGCACCAGCCTCGGCAAACGCCGCGGCGTCCCGCAGGAACCACTCGGCGCTAAAGAGGTCGACGGTTTTCCTTGCGCAGGTGGATGCGTTCCCGGAAGACGCCAGGACTGACCCCATAGCACTGCTTGAACCGCCGGATAAAACTGTTGGCCGCGCAGAAACCGCTCGCCACGGCGATATCCTCCACCGGCATGATCGTCGTCTTCAGCAGAGACTCCGCATGCCGCAGACGCAGCTGCTTCAGAAATTGTCCAGGGCTGTGCTTGTAGCGACGCTTGAATTCGCGCGCAAAATACTCGCGCGACACTCCACAGGCCGCCGCGATGCCCTTGAGGTTGGAGGGATAGCGGAACCGATTGAGGATGTAGTGATAACCGAATTCAATCGGATCACGCCCGCGCGTACGCTCGATCTGTTCGCGATAGATCGAGATCAGCAGCCGATAGAGCAGCTCGGATTCGTGGTACCGATCTTCGAAAGCGCCCGTGCGGAAGCGTTCCATGATTTCATTGAAGATGCCCCGCGAGAGCGAATTCTCGGGGATACTTACAATCGCACCGAACCGTTGCATGATCTCGGCAAATACCGTGCGCAGCGCCTGACAATCGGAGAACTCGATATACTGGTGACGATACGGCTCGGTCCCCCCCGGCGGATAACCATACACGCTGGGTTCTTCATGAGAAAAGAGCATGGCGGAATCACGCGGAACAAGACCTTCTCCCGAAGCGTCGCGAAAGAACGCCGCGCCACCGATGGTGAGCTGCACTACCAGGCCGCTGCCATCGGGCCGGTTCAGGTTGTCAAAAGTATAAGAGGGATCGGTGCGCACTTCTTCGGCCGCGATCTGCACTATACCAAACGTGTATCCAGTCATGAATTTTCCCAGGGTTGGTGAACTTTCCTGTGGATATTCCAGTCAGACCACGGCCATTTCGGGAGGTTCGCCTAGCCGTTCAAGGCCGCGACGCGGACAGGCAAAGAGCTCTTGAACGCCCTGCTCGAATGGGGTATGCGAGGCGCTGTGGTCAGCTCACGGCCGAGGGAAACAAAGGAGTAGAATATCAGATGAGGAGAGATAGCGGAATCGCAGCCCATTACCAGCTGAAAGATATAAACCGGTATGACTACACACCCTACGCCTCCTCAAGACTCCGCCAACTGAAGCCCGTTTCCCAGCCTCCATACTTAGGCTTGATTCGCTGGAGTCTAAAGCTGCTCGCTGATCGCGTCGGCCTGCTTCCAGACGTAGTTTTTCAGCTCCTGATGGTAAAAGTGATGAGCCTGTTTCAGGCACTCGAGCGTCTCCGGCAGGGTATGGGAGATCCAGTTGTCGCAGTCGGCAAAAATCCGCTTCAACGTCACCGCATAGGAATCCAGGGGCTGCTGCCGCAACACCTTCAAGGTTTGCGCGTAGCCGCGCAGGTCGAGCGTGGGAAAGAGGATGTAGCGCAGGCGGTGGCTTTGCGGCAGCTCGTCGTGGTAAAGGTTCACGATCTGGCGGTAGCGAATGATGGATTGGTCGATCTCCGCTGCCCCCGTTCGTGCCAGCTCCATACTCTCACGCAGGGTTCTGTCTGCAGTCAAAGCGCCTTTGGGAGCCTCCCTCAGACTTGCCCTTACCCGCTCCAGCGCCGCCCGAAATTCCGTCGCGCGATCCATGATTTCCGCCAGGCGGTTCTGGCCATCGTCGAATCGCTTTCCCAGATCGATCATGGAATGGTATTCCGTGTGGTCGGGATGTTGCATCAACAAGCCGCTCAGGCCGAAGTAAACATGCCCGCGTAGATCGCGCAGCCGCTTCTCCACCGTAGCCAGTTCGGCTTGCAGCTGCCGCACGACCTCCTGTTGCTCCTCGTACCGGCGTTTTTCCTGTCGCTGCTGGGCGGTCAGGTTCAACCAACTGGGCTTTGAGCGCAACTGACTTTCAACCTCTTCAAGCTGACTTTGGAGGAGATGAGATTGAGAAACCAACGATCGATAAGTCCGCAAATCGTTCTTGAGAGGTGCGGATATCGAATAGGATGAGCGAAAGGACGAACGTGGATATGAGTCCATTCAGGTGGAGCGAGAAGTACAGGAAATCTATCTACGCGAATACGCGTTAGCGAGACAGACTCACAGTCGCTCACAATTTCATATAGTCAACTGAAATCACCTATATTAGGTGGGGCAAACTCCTGAATTAGAAGCCCCTACGATACATGCAGGCCATTACACCTAGTCCCAGAACGGCTCGACCTCATCCCGGTAGCTTTCAGGCTCCAGATCCGTCGCATAATCGTCTGGCGAACGCACGTCACCGTTGGCTTTCCAGGAGTCGTAGACCGCTTCGGTAAAACGCATGTACTCGAGCCCGTCTTCAAAGCCCGTCAACTCGACTTCGTCGCCGTAAAGGATGCTGTTGACGAAGTCCTGTTCGACGCGCCAGCCCCGACGGTCTGCGTCCGGGACCTCGATTTCGCGCTCCTCACCGGCACCGGTCTCGGCCCACCAAAGTTTGCCCGCAGCCACATCCACGCGCAGGGTCGCCAGCGAACCGTTGAGGATGATCTCGTTGCGCCCACGGCCCGATTCCACGCCGCTGAAGTGGTAGCGCAGCTGCGTGCCCGACTCGAGCATGCCGTTGACGGTCAAGCTGTCCGGCAGCTTCACATCTTCCTCTTCCTCGGTCTCAGGATTGTAGCGGCGCGGCGTAAAGATGGCTCCATGAGCGTAGACCTGATCCACCAGATCGTCCGGGAACCAGCGCAGGACCACCTCATGGTAAATGCCGAGCGTCAGCATATTGACGCCGCTATAAGTCATGTTCTGGCGCCAGGACAGCGGCGCCTGGCTGTCCGCATACCCCCCATGCGTATGCGTCACGCGAACTTCGCGGATGTCGCCCAGGCGGCCTTCTTCGATCAGGCGAACCACAGTCGCGTCATAATCGAGCGTGAAGGGTGACGGCACGATCTGCGCCACCAGCTCCGGCTGGGCGTTGGCGGCCGAGACCATGCGCTCCGCCTCCAGGGTGTCCGCCGCCATACGGGCCTCCGTCAGCACGTGCTTGCCGGCTTGCAGGGCCGCGATGGAGGCCTCGGCGTGCAGGTAGGGCCAGGTACCGATACAGACGGCGTCCACTTCCGGGTCGTTGATCACGCCCCGCCAGTCGGGAGCCACCCGCGGAATGCCGTATTGGTTGGCCACCGCCCGGGCCGAGTCGACGGTGCGATTGGCCACGGTGACGATTTCAACGCCATCGATGGCCTGGAAGCCGGGGATATGTCGGGCCTTGGTGTTGCCACCCGCGCCAATGAGACCGATGCGAAGCGTCTGAGCCATAGCCTACCCGCATAAGGCAAAGCAGCGCACAACGCAAATCCTGCGACGAAAAATCGCCCGCTGGTTCGCGCGTTGGGCAGGCTTCCCCTACTCCGCTTCGCCGCGATACGTATGCAGCACCCGAAAGTAAACCGCAACCGTCACCGCCAGCCAGACGACGAAGATCAAAAACGGCACGTTGAGCCATGGCCGCAATGCCTCGATCAGCATGCCGAAAACGAGAATCGAGCACACGCCGAAGACCGCACTGAAGGCGGCACAGAAACGTAGCGAGCGTTCACAGCCGTCCGCCACGTTGACGACGATCAGCAGCAGCGTCGCCCCGACGATCAGGTCAACCACATTGAACCGCCCCTCCGCCGACATGACCGTCACCGCCACGCCAACCAGGCCCAGCGCCGCCACTTTGTTATCCAGATCCGTCTTCATGCTGCGTATGCGCAACTTAGCTCAACCCAGGCGTTCTTTCACCTCTTCCAGTGTGATTCCAGTGACTTCGATCGTCTTGGTGCGGCTCTTTTCTCCGACCGTGATGGCGAGGTCGCGCTTGCCCACGCCCAAGGCTTTGGCCAACACCGCACAGACCTGCTTGTTAGCCTTGCCGTCTTCCGGCGGCGCCTGGACCTTGACCTTCAGCGCACCGTCATCCATCCAGCCGACGACTTTGGACCGGCTGGCGTTGGGAACGACGCGGAGGGATAACTGAACCATGAAGCATAAGCGTTCACAGAAGAACGCGTAAGAATCTCATGCTTGGCGTTCTACTGGAGATCAATTGCTCTTCTCGCTTCAACCGGTGGTATCGGGATAGCTGCCGAGCCAGCGCATAAAGGGGCAATATTCCTCCAGCTCCTTGAGCGCTTCGCCGAGCTTCTGATCGTCGCGGTGACCGGTGACGTCGACGTAAAAGTAGTAATCCCAGAGTTTGCGGCGGCTGGGGCGGCTCTCGATCTTGCTGATGTTGATGCCGCGCATGCTCAGCGGGAAGAGCGCCTTGATCAGCGCCCCCGGGCTGTTGTCCGGCAGGGTGAAGACGATCGTCGTCTTGTCGGCGCAGGACTTCGAAGGCGGACCGCTGTGGGTGCCGATAACGAGGAAGCGCGTGACGTTGTCGAACTTATCGTTGATGCCCTCCTCCACGACGGGCACGTCGTAAAGCTCGGCCGCGCCCTTGCTGGCGATAGCGGCGTAGGTCGGGTTCTCCTTGGCGAGTTCCACCGCGTGGGCCGTACTGTTGCAATCGACGAGGTCGACGCCCGGCAGCTTGCGCGCGAGCCATTCGCGGCACTGGCCCAAGGCGTTGTCCTTGGAGTAGACGGCGGTGATCTTGTCCAGCGGGCTTTGCGAGATGAGACAGTGGCTGATCTCCATCATGCGCTGGGCGACGATAGTCAGCTCCGTCTCCATCAGCATGTCGAGCGTGGTGATGACGGTGCCCTGGGTCGAATTCTCGACCGGCACGACGCCGTAGTCCGCCTCCCCGCGTTTGACCGTCGCGAAGACATGCTGGATCGTGGCCAGCGGCAGGTATTCCACGCTGCGACCGAAGTGGCGCAACGACGCCATGTGCGTATAGGTCGCTTCCGGCCCGAGGTAGGCGATCTTGAGCGGCTTCTCCAGCGCAATCGCGGCGGAGATGATCTCGCTGTAGATAGCGCGGATGGCGTCGTCGGTCAGGTGACCGCGATTGTGGCCCGCCACCCGGCGAAACACCTCTTCCTGACGGCTGGGAACGTAGATGGGCGCACCGGACTGGTTCTTGATGTGCCCAATCTCGCTGGCCAGGCGTACACGCTCGTCCAGCCGTTCAACGATCTCACGATCAATGTCGTCGATCTGCCGCCGCAGGTCTTCCAAATCCATCCGCCTAGACAAGAAGGTTACCCGCACGATGACAAGGCGGAAGCTTCAGGCACCGTCGGCCGAAACGGTCGCCATGGCCCGAAGCTTCCCCTTCGCGGCTACAGGCGAGGCTCAACTGCGTTCGCGCACGATCCAGCGCTGCTCGCTAAAGGCGTAGAACTTGCGCGGCTCACGGGTGCCCTCGAGGTAATACAGCCACTCGCCGCGTTCGCTGACGTAGAGGTAGGGATACGGCTCGGGCATTACCCAGATCCAGCCGAGTTGGCGATCGAAATGCCACGCACCCGCCGGATCGTTGGCGTTGACGAACCACCAGCCGTGGTTGGGCTGGTAGATCCACGGGTAGGCGGTATCCCAGACCATGCCGAGCCACGGGATCGACTTTTCACCGCCCGCGCCCGGATACAGCCCGTAGCCGATCCCGCTGGGCGCATCCAGCACCTCTCCCGCGGCCAGAAACAGGTCGTCATACGCCACGGCGGCCCCCTTTCCATCCGTCGCCTTGCTGGCGATAATCTGAAAAAAGGCCATCGGCGTCTCCCGCGCGATACGGAAGCCGGCGTCGGTGTAGACCCGCGTGGGTGCGGCAGTGGAGCCACTGGGACGGGCATATACGTCGAACGTCTGCCCGCCGGAAGCCTCGCCGCCATTGCGCACGACCATCCACACTTCTTGCCACTGACCGGTGCCGTAGGTACCGCCCGCGAGCTGGTAGCTCGTGTCGTCGCGGATTTGCAGGCGATTGGCGCCCAGGTCGTCCGTCCAACGTCCCATCGCATCAAAGGCCTCGAAGCGCTCGCTCAGAATGTTGGTGGCCGGCACGTTGACGAGCCCCCAAACCTGATTGGTCGCAAAGTCCTCCACCCGCATCCGGCTGTAGAAGGTCACGGTTTCGCCGACTTCGATGCGGCGCGGCAACTGGGCCAACGCGTGGGTGTAGACGCCCTCGGCGGGGGTCGCGGCGATGCGCAGGGCGTGATTGCCGTTGGTCTCCGTCTGAAGCGTCGCGGTGCTGACCGGAGGCGTCGACGCCGTGGTCGTCATGTCCGTAAACGACCAGATATCGAACGCATTGGCCTGCTCGAAGTTGGAGACGAGCGCCCAATGGCCGGCCACCGGCGCACTGATGTTGGCCGCCGCGGGGTCGACATAGACGTCGTCGAGGTAGACTGTCGCCTCGGCCCCACTGGAGTCGTCGGCACCGAAGACGAGGCTCGTCAGCCCCCCACCCACGCTGCGTGCCGGGTTCAGGCCCGAGCGCAGCAGCGTCGGCGCGGTCCAGTTATCTCCTCTCACGTAGAGGCTGAATCGGCCGCCGTCGTTCGGAAAGACGAGCCAGGCTTCGTACCAGACTCCCGGACGCAAGTTGCGCGTCGCCGTCTGCATTGTGCCGCTGTCGTTGACCGCCAAGGTGCCGCCACCCTGGATCTGGCCGATGATGGAGGCCTGCGAAATCAACGGCTGGGTGCCGGCCGAAAAAATACCCTCCGCCGTCGTATCGGACAACGCGAAGCGGAAATAAATCGAGCCCTTGTCCGTCGTGGGGGTGGTTGTGATCGGCAGACTCGCGAGGGAACTCCGCCCGGTCACCGCCAACACGGCATTGTCGCCCTCGCCGAAGGGATCGCTGACCGTCTCAACCGACCCGCCGGTGCCGACATAGTCCACGGAATAGACGGGCGCCGCCTCCGAAAGGTCCATGGCGCGCTGCCAGCGTTCGGGATCGTTGTCGAACGCCCCTTCGGTGGAAGTCGCACCGACGATCTTGCGGATCTTGCCGTCAGTCTTGGTCATGATGTAGACGTCGCCGGCACCGTCCATGCCCCAGCGCAAATCCGCACGATTGTTGCCGACGAAGGACGTCAGCGAGCCTTCCACGCCATTGAGGCGCAGACGCGCCTCGCGAATGGTGGCCTGGGCCCCGAACGTGAGCGTCGACTCATCGAGGTAAAACACGCGGCCTTCCACGATGTCCCCAAAGAAGAGCGTGCCGTCGAGGGTCGGCGCGGTATCGCCCCGATAGACGGGCCCCAAAGCGATCGAGCGGCCTTCGTCGTGGTCGTATTGCGCCACGGGGTAGGTGTAACCGTAGGTCGCATCGTCCGCCGGCAGCGGATAGACGTAGGTGTTCTCGTCCGGCTGAGTCGGATCGAGCACGAAGGTGCCCTCGCGCTGTGGGAAGCCGTAGTTCCGCCCCGGCTCGAGCAAGTCGACTTCTTCGATCTGGCGCTCACCGATGTCGCCGATATAGGCACGGTTCTGGCCCGAGGTGTCCCACGTGATCCGGTGGGGATTACGGAAGCCGTAGGCGTAAATCTCCTTCAGCACATCCGGGTCGGTCGCGTCGGCCCAAGGGTTGTCGTCCGGGATGCCATACTGGCCGTTGGCCGAGTCGTTGCCCGTGGGATCGATGCGCAGAACGGTGCCCATCGGGCTGTCCAGACGCTGCTCGTTCTGCCAGTAACCGTTGAGGTAGCTGCCCCCCTCGCCCGAACAGATATAGAGCATCCCGTAATCCGGGTCGCCCGGATTGGCGTTGGGATTGAAGGCGATTTCCTGCGCGCAGTGCACGTTGCTGGGGTAGTAGATCCGCAGCAGTTCACGTCGCGTGCCGGTAAAGCTGCCGGCCTGGGGGTTGGACGTGGTCCACTCGCTGATCACGCTCATTTGTCCGGCGGACGTCACCGGCGCCGTGGGGCCCTTCAGATCGGCCGCGCCGGAGTTCCAGGGCTCCGAATGCACGGTGTAGAGTTTGCCGTTTTCGAGAAAATCGGGATGAAAGGCGAAGGAGTGCAGGCCCGTGCCCAGCCCTGGCTGATCGATGAACTGAGCCAACTGGCCGCGCACATTCAGATAGAGCGAGGCTTTGCCCTGCTCGACTTCGTAGATCAGGCCGCGCTGGTCGTTGACGAACAGGCGTCCATCGGTGAGGTGCCGCATCACGCTGAGGCGCGCGGTGCCACCGCCTCCGCCGCTGCTGCGTGGCAGCGATGCCCAGTCCTGCAATTGCAGGGTCAGGTCGCCATAGCCAATGGCTTCGGGGATGGGGTTGTTGATCTGCGCTACGAGGGGCGCAACAGGTACAAGCGCAAGCAGGAGACGGGGTAAGGAGCGAAACGTCATCTGTAAGAACAAGGGGGAAGGAGTGAGAAATGCGGCGCGTCAAGACTACACCGCTTATCCATCCTATACCCCCGTCTTATCTACCCGTCCACCCTATTCGGGCGGTTCGGCCGCGGCTGGAGCTACATCTCGATCCCGACGCGCGCCGGCACCTTCTGCGTATAGTAGTGCTTGATCTCGCGCATCTCGGTCACGAGATCGGCGCGCTCGATCACGCGCTCATGGGCGTTGCGGCCACTCATCACGAGTTCGGTGCCTTCGGGCTTGAGGTCGATCAGTTCCAATTGCTGCTCGACGGTCAACAGCTCGAACCACACGGCCATGTTGAGTTCGTCCACGATCACCAGATCGTAATGGCCACTGGTAAGGGCGGCGCGGGCCTTGGCAAAGCCGGCGGCAGCCTGCTCGCGCTGCTGGTCGGTCTGCTTGCCCTGAAAGACCCAGCCCGGATCGCCGTATTGCTCGAGCGTCACGTCGGGCAGGAAGCGCACGGAGTTCAGCTCCCCGTAGTCCTGCCCTTTCATGAACTGCCCGATGTAAACGCGCATCCCGCGTCCACAAGCTCTCAACGTAAGGCCCAGGCAAGCGGTGGTCTTGCCCTTGCCGTTTCCGGTATACACTTGCACATAGCCGCGTTCCATGGCGGCAAGCTATAACAAAGGCTTATTCGATAAAAGAATAATATTAGAAAAGACGCGTAAACGCGCCCCTAGTCGAGCGACACGCCGAGCTTGGCCAGCGCGGTCTGCAGGCCTTCATCCATCGGATGCCCGTTGTAAAGCACCTTCCCTTCCGGGCTGAGCAGGATCATGCGCGGGATCGAATCGATGTAGAGCATTTCGCGACTCAGCTGCTGGCCTTCCGCTTCGACCAGCCAGGGCATGTCCATTCCCATCTGTTCCTGCACCTGTGCGGCCTTCTGCAGCGGCTGCTCGTCGTCGGTATTCATGCCGGCCACAAACACGCCCTGCTCCGACAACACCTTCTGGCGCTCCTTCAACTCCGGCATCAAGCGCATGCACGGGCCGCACCAGCTGGCCCAAAAGTCGAGCAGCACGGCCTTCTTGCCCTCGGCCAGGCTGGCCAGGGTCACGCTTTCGCCATCGAGGTCGCGCACCTCGTAGCTCATGTCGATGGTCGTATCCTCCATGGCCGCCTGGTGGATCGCCTCCGTGCGCAGCTGCTGCACGATCTGGTCGAGGCCGAAAGCCTGCACCCACTGCGGCCACAGCCAGAAGGCTTCCTTGGTGTGCGCCTCCATCCCGGCCATGTCATTGCTCTGGTAAGCCTGGACCGCTTGCAGCGCCTCCACGAGGCCATCGAGTTCGTCGGTCGACGCGAAGCTACCGCCCATGCCGTAATCCATCTCGTCGCGCACTTCCTGCAGCGGACCGACCATGCTCAGCAGCCCGCGCAAATCGCCCTCCTGCATATAGTAGATGATGCGTGAGGCCACCAGATCGCTCCGGGAAACACCCGCTTCCTCCGCCTGATCGTAAAGAGCCTCGAAGTCACCTTCGCCCGAAGCCGCGGCGCGCAACTGTTCGACGAGGGCCGAGGGATCGGCAGCGGATTGTGCGTTCGCCGCAAAAGGGGTGAGCCCGCACAGGAAAAACAACGAAAGGGATCGGATAGACATAGACTAAACGTGGGCAAACCCCGGCGCGAGCGCAACCGTTTATCCTGAAAATCCGCCGTCTCCCAAACGCTGCAAGACTAATCTTCCATCTGGATATCCTTGTTGCGACGCGCGGGGCAGCCGGCGCGCAACCAGGCGTGGATGAAGCGATTGATATCCCCATCCATCACATCCTGAATGTTGGAGGTGTCGACGCCGGTGCGCAGGTCCTTGACCATCTGGTAGGGCTGGAAGACGTAGGAACGGATCTGGTTGCCCCAGCCGATCTCGCCCTTCTCGCCATAATAGCGCTCCATTTCGGCCCGCTTCTCGTCCTGCTGCTTTTCGTAAATACGACTCTTGAGCACCTTCATCGCGGTCGCACGATTCTTGATCTGCGAGCGGTCGTCCTGACACTGCACTACGATGCCGGTCGGCAAGTGCGTGATGCGCACCGCGGACTCCGTCCGGTTGACGTGCTGGCCGCCCTTGCCGCTCGCGCGGTAGACGTCGATGCGCAGGTCTTCTTCCTTGATCGGGATGTCCACGTCGTCCTCGATTTCGGCGATCACATCGACCGCCGTAAAGGAGGTGTGGCGGCGCGCATTGCTGTCAAACGGGCTGATGCGCACCAGGCGGTGCACGCCGCGCTCGGCCTTGGCGTAGCCGAACGCATTTTCACCCATGATGCGGATCGTCGCGGAGCTGATGCCGGCTTCTTCACCGTCCACCATGTCTTCGATCACGACCTCATAGCCATTGCGCTCGGCCCAGCGCGTATACATGCGCAACAGCATGCTGGCCCAGTCGCAGGATTCGGTGCCGCCCGCGCCCGCGTTGATACTCAGGATCGCATTGTTACGGTCGAACTTGCCGCTGAGGAAGCTCTGGATCTCCAGCTCGTCGAGGCGGCCGCGCAGCTTGGTCGCGTTGGCCACGACTTCGCCCTCGAGTTCCGGATCCTCGCCCATTTCGTCGAGCAATTCGATGGTGGCCTGGAGGTCGCCCACCTGGTTGCGGAAGTCGATCAGCGGGTTGATCAGGCCCTTGATGCGCGCGCTTTCCTGCACGACCACCTGGGCTTTTTCCTGCTTGTCCCAAAAATCGGGCGCCGCCATCTGCTCGTCCAGCTCCACCAGGCGTTTTTGTTTGCCGGGCACGTCGAGGAACTTCCAGAGGTAGCCAGCGCGCTTCGCGATATCTTCGATTTGGGTACGGACTTCAGATTCCAGGGCCATGGGAAAACGTTAAACCTCTCAGGAAACGCGTCGCTGGTCAAGGGCGACGAAAGGGCGCTTTCCCGATCCGCCACTCATCGCCCTCTGACACAGCTCCACCCGAAAAAGCAGCAGTGTGCCCTCCTGCCGTTGCACTGCAGGCAATCCGGCTCTAGCTTTTACAGTTATGTCTTCCGATGCGCCCATCGTGCTCGAGACCCGAGACCTCTGTCACCGCTACGAAGACCGGGTGGTGCTGGACCATGTGCGCCTGAGCGTGCCCCAAGGGGAGCGAGTTGCGATCATGGGGCCTTCCGGGGCCGGCAAGTCCACCCTGCTCAACTGCCTGGGCGGAATCGAGGAGCCGGACAGCGGCCACGTGCTGGTAGGGGGCCAATCCTTGCGTGAACTGGACGAGGAGGCCCGGGCCGGGTTGCGGCGGCAGGAGATCGGCAGCATTTTCCAGCTCTTTTTCCTCCTGCCGACCCTGAGCGCGTTCGAAAACGTCGAGTTGCCGCTGCTGATGTTGCACTTGCCGAAAAAAGAGCGACGTGAACGGGTCCAGGCGCTGCTCGATGAAGTGGGCGTCGCGCACCGGGCGGGCGCATTGCCGCGACAGTTGAGCGGCGGCGAAATGCAGCGGGTGGCGATTGCGCGGGCCCTGGCGCCCCACCCCAAAGTGTTGCTGGCGGATGAGCCGACCGGAAATCTGGACAGCCATTCCGGCGAACGCGTGCTGGACTTGCTGGCGCGGGTATCCGAGACCCACCGCACGGCCATGGTGATGGTAACCCACGCGGCAGAGGCGACGCGCATCTGCCACCGCACCGTCTGGCTGCGCGACGGTGTGTTGAGCGACCAGCCCCAGCCGGCACATGCGTGAGCCCAACTGGCAGACCCTGGGCACGATCTGGTGGCAGACGGCGGCCCGGCATTGGCGGCGCGAATGGTGGCAGAGCCTGACGCTGGTCTTCATCCTCGGCCTGGGGGTCGCGGCCTTTCTCTCCATCCGGCTGGCCAACCGCGCAGCGCTGGCGGGATTTGGCGGCATGCAGCAAGCCGTGAGCGGCCAGAGCGACTGGACCGTCGAAGCCCCGGCGGGAGCCTTGCCGGAGGCGGTCTTGCCGGACCTGCGGGGAGCGCTGCAGGGCATACCAGCCGAACTGGTGCCCGTGCTCGAAGGCAACGCGATCGAGCCGAAGACCAACCGGGAGCTGCGCCTTTTCGGCACCGACCTGATCGCGGTCCAGAACTTGCCGACCGGTGACAGCCAGGCCTCCCTGCTCAGTGACATGCGGGGCGACTGGTGGGGCCTGCTCCGTCAACCCAACGCCACACTCGTCTCGCCAGGCTTTGCCGAATCCCACGCGCTGGAGGCGGGGGATTCCTTCACCGTGCTGCTGCAGGGGCGTGAGGTGCCACTGGAGGTCTACGGGGTGCTGCCCCCCAACCGCTTCGGCGTGGAAGTGCCGGACAACCTGCTGCTGTTCGACCTACCGCAATTGCAGCGCCTGCTCGAGCGCCCCGCGGACCTCTCGCGGGTGGAGGTCGTGGTCTCCAGCACGGAACGGCGAGCGCATTGGCGTGCGTGGGTGCGCGAACAGCTGACGCAGGGCGACCCGCGTTGGCAGGTGCACCGTCCGGACCGCCAGGAGGTGACGGGAGAGCAAATGACCGCGGCCCTACGCATGAACCTCAACATCCTTTCGCTGATCTCGCTGCTGGTCGGGCTCTTTCTCATCGCACAGGCTATCGACGCCGCGGTGGTGCGGCGGCGCCGTGAGATCGGCATCCTGAGATCTTTGGGGCTGACGAATCGTCACATCCGGCGACTCTGGCGGATCGACCTCGCGGTGTTGGGGCTCGCCGGCAGCGCGCTGGGGATCCTGCTCGGCTGGGCGCTGGCCCAATTGGCCGTGCGGGCCGTCTCCCGCACCGTCAACGCGCTCTACCTGCAAACGACCGCGCACAGTGCGGCACTGACCTGGCCGGACGCGGGGCTGGCTTTACTCCTGGGGCTGGGCGCGACGTGGCTGGCGGGGCAATTTCCGTTGCGCGATGCGGCCCATACGCCCCCGGCCCAGGTGATGCGCGCCGGGCGCTTCGGCAACGGCTTTCAGCTTTGGCAACGCCCGATCTGGGGATTCGTACTCGTCGGCGCCGGCATTGTCGCGTCCCTCCTGCCGCCTTACGTGCTGGCCGACCAGACGCAGCTGCCCGTTGGGGGCTTTGCGGCGGCGTTTTGCTGGCTGATCGGCGGCACGGTGCTGGCGGGTTCGGTCCTGCGCCCCTTGGCGGTAGCGCTGCTGCGGGTTCCGCTCGACCGTATGCCGTGGAAGGTCGCGCTGGTGCAACTGCGCGAGGCGACCAGTCGCCACCGGCTCGCGCTGGCCGGGTTGTTCGTCGCGGTCGGTATGGCGGCGTCCATTACGATCCTGGTCGGCAGCTTTTCCAAGACGATGGAGAGCTGGATCCAGGTGCGCTTTCAGGCCGACTTGTATGTGAGCCTCGCGGGCGAAGGCGGTGTGAACCGCGCGGCGCGCATCCCGGAGTCGATCTGGCGTCCCATCGCGACAGACGACGCCGTGGCGGCGGCCAACGTCTTTGACCTGCAGCCGGTAGAATACCGCCGTGCTCGCACCTACCTGGGTGGCAGCAGCCTCGAATTGCTGGGCGACTACGAGCGCGTGCTCTGGATCACCGAGCCCCGGCCTGCCGACATGCAACCGGCCAACGCGGACACCTACGGCTACGTCAACGAGTCCTTTGCCCGCCGCTTCAAACACCAGGTCGGCGACGTGATCACGATGCCCACCCCCAGTGGCCCCCGGCGGATCTGGATCCGCGGCATGGTGGCGGAATACGGCAACGACCGGGGCTCGGTCATCGTGCCGTTGCCAACCTTCCACCGCTGGTTTGGCGAGCCGCGCGCTTTCAACCTCTCGTTGCACCTCAAGGACTCCGCTCAGGCCGCCCAAGTGGCCGAACGCCTGCGGGCCACTTATCCCGGCCTCGAAGTCCGCAGCAACGCCGCCCTGCGCGCCATCGTGCTGCGCATCTTTCGGCAGACCTTTTCGGCCACGCACGCGCTGCAGGTGCTCGGGGTCAGCATCGCACTGGTGGGCCTCGCGCTGGGGCTGGTCAGCATCCTGCGCGAAAACCAATCGACCCTGCGGACCCTGCGCGTGATGGGGGCCAGCCGCCGCGACCTCGCGCTGATCACCGCCCTCGAAGGTGCGGGCATCACCCTCGGCGGCCTCGTCAGCGGGACCGGGCTGAGCCTCGCGCTCGGTTGGCTGCTGATCTACGTCATCAACCGGCAGTCGTTTGGTTGGACGCTGCGCTACGCGTTTCCGTGGCTCGACCTGCTCCTGTTTTCACTGGCAGTACTGGCGGCTGGCGGCCTGATCGGTTACCTGGTGGGCCGTAGCAGTGCCCGCCTCGCCCTGGAGGACGAAATCCGATGAAATGGCTCCCCCTACTCGCCCTTGGCCTGGGCGCCGCCCATCTGGCCGGCCAGGCCGTCCCCGCGACGACCGAAGAAGGCTTCGCGGTCCCCCAGCCGGGGCACTCCTTTGACTTTCCGCGCGATCACGGCAGCCACCCGGATTTCAAGATCGAGTGGTGGTATCTAACCGGACACCTGCGGGCAGACGACACGTGGCGCTTCGGCTATCAGGCGACCTTTTTCCGCTTCGCCGGCCCGCGCGAACAGGGCCATACGGGCGATCCGCTCTTCGGTCAGGACCACCTGTTTCTGGCCCACTTCGCGCTCTCGGATCTCGAAACGGAAACCTTCTATCAAGACTCGCGCCTCGACCGCGAGGGCTGGAACGCCGGAGCCTCCATCGAGCAACTGGACGTGCGCCAAGGCCCCTGGCGGCTCTGGTGGCCAGCGGACGACGCGGCGTTCCACCTCCTCACGACGGCGCAGCCGGATGTGCAACTGCAACTCGCGCTCACCCCGCAAAAGCCATTGGTGGTCTTCGGTGAAGACGGCACCTCCCGCAAGGGCGCAGACCCGACCGCGCGCAGCTACTACCTCACTTTCACCCGCTTGGCGACAGAAGGCACAGTGACGCTCGAGGGCCAGCAGCTCGACGTGACCGGTCAGAGCTGGATGGACCACGAGATCGCCAGCCGTCAGTTGGGAGCCGAACTGCAGGGGTGGGACTGGACGGCCATCCAGCTCGACGACGGGCGCGAGATCAAGGCCTACATCCTGCGGCAGGGCGATGGCCGCAAGAGCCCGTTTTCCGCCCTGATGTGGATCGACCCCAGCGGCGGCGTCACCTACCTCGACGCAGACGACTTTACCTGGCAGCGCACGCGCTGGTGGCAAAGCGAGCGCACCGGCAACCGCTATCCGGTCGAGGTCGAGATCGGTGCTCCGACGCCAGATGGCAAGACCACGACCCTGCACCTGCGTCCCGCCATGGATGCCCAGGAGATCGTGGACGAGCGCGGCGACAACGTTTATTGGGAGGGTGCCTGCGAGGTGCTGGATGCCCGGGGCGAAACGATCGGCCGCGCCTACCTCGAACTCGTCGGCTACGGCGATTCCACCGCCGAGCGGCTGCAGTAGCGGCTTTTGGACAACAAGAAGCCCGGCCAGGTGCGTGACTGGCCGGGCGGATGGTGGCGCGAGTAGATACGATTGATCTAGTCTATGAAATCACTCTTCGGGCACCACGGCCTGCACTTCGAGCTCGACCTTGTAGCCGCCGGGCAACGCAACGATCGGTAGCGTCGTGACGGCCGGCTTGATGTCGCCGAGGTTCTCCTGGAAGAACTTCTCCCAGGTCTCGAGGTCTTTCTGCATCTGGATCGCGTTCTGGTTGTAGACCAGATAGGCGCGAACGGCGGTGATGTTTTCGCGACTGCCGCCGGCCAGTTCCAAACGGTGCTCCACGGCCTCCAGCGCGCTGGGCAACTGGGCTTCGAGCGACTCGTCGGGGCTGATGGAGGCGATCGTGCCGCTGAGCCAGAGCATGCGACCGTCCTTGCTCACGCGGGTGCCGCGGCTGCCCACGACGCCTTGGGTGCCGAGGCCGCCGGCTTCCCCGATCGGCTCACGGATGTCGCCCTCTTCCTTGGCCTCCGGATAAGCCGCGTAAAACTCGATGGAGAGATACTGCTTCTTGCCGGTCAGGCCGGGAGCGGACATGAGGGTGCGCGTCGGGCGGTTCGGATTGTCGTCGTTGTTGAAGAACTCCCCGTAGGCCTTGTTGAAGCTGCTGAAGCTCTTGCCGATCGACGTGCGCGGGTCCGGATAGACGATGGTGCGGACGAAGAACACGTCTTCGTAGCTCAGGCCGGCTTCCTTCAGCGTCTGGCTCATCTCCTTGAAGATGGAGGTGGTCTGCTGATCGAGGGAGCCGAACATCTGCAGCGCGGGTGGCGCGTTGGGCATCAGCGGCGCGGGGCGGACCTGCGCGGAGAAGAACAGGTCGGTGTCCGGCGCCGTCGCCTTGCCCGTGCTCATGACCCAGGAGGGGCGCCCGTAGGACAGCCAGCGCTCGCTGGTCTCCTCCCGGCTCAGGCGGGCGTGGCGCTCGTCAAACCAGCTGCCGTCCTGGAACGGGCCGCGGTCGTCCGGAAAGGCCACCACGAACTCGACTTCCACCCGGTAGTCGGGATTGAAGAGGCGGGTGATGCCCACCGACGTGCGGGCCGGGACGTGCGGATTGTGCCAGGTGCCGAAGAACTCGGTGAAAGCCTTGTTCCAGCCGGCGAAGTCGGGATCCTCCCCTTCTTCCCCCACGATATAGGCCCGCACATTGACGACGTCGCGCAGGCTCAGGCCCACTTCGCTGAGGTCGTTCTGCAGCTGGGAAAGGACCTGGCGCGCCTGCGAATAGGTGTCGCCATAGCGGTTGTCGGTGCCCGTGCGGGCGATTTCGCGGGCCCGCGGGCTGGCGGTGACGCCCCACGTGAAGAAATAGGGCGAGCCGGGCGCGACCTCCACGAGATCGGCGTAAGGCAGATCCGGATTGGTATGCGCGTCGATGTTGCCGTTCTGGCCGGCGCTCATCCAGCCGAGGATCAGGCGCAACACCACGGCGGCGAGGAAGATGCCCAGGATGATCTTGACCGAGTGGGCCGGCAGCAGGCGTTTTTCCTTGGGCGCCGCCGCCTCTTTGTGGGCGGCGGACGAAGCGGTATCGGAAGTGTTTACAGACATGGTTCCTTATCCTTCCATTGTGTAGGCTTCCTGGCCGTGTTCGCTCAGGTCGAGGCCCTGCTCCTCTTCTTCCGGCGAGACGCGCACGCCCCAGGTAATGCGGATGAGGAAGAACACGATAAAGGCGAAGGCGAACGCGAAGATCGCGTAGCTCATGACGCCCACGATCTGGACCAGCAGGTTGGACTTGCCGAAGATACCGACGGCGATCGTGCCCCAGGTGCCGCAGACACCGTGCACCGAGACGGCACCGACCGGATCGTCCACCTTGAAACGATCGAAGAGCACCACAGCCACGACGACGAGCACGCCACCGATGGCACCGACCGCCATGGCACCGTAGGGCATCATGGAGTCCGCCCCGGCGGTCACACTCACCAGACCGGCGAGGATGCCGTTGAGGATCATGGACAGGTCAGGCTTCTTGACGATCACCTGCGTGGCGATCATGCAGGCCAGGCCGCCCATGGCGCCCGCGAGCGTCGTGTTGACCAGCACCAGGCTGATCATCTCGGGATCGGCGCTCTTGATAGAGCCGCCGTTAAACCCGAACCAGCCAAACCAGAGCAGAAAGGCCCCGAGGGTCGCCATCGGCATACTGTGGCCGACGATGGGCTTGATGCCACCGTCCTTGGTGTATTTGCCGAGGCGCGGCCCGAGTTGCAGCACACAGGCGAGCGCGGCGAAGCCACCGAAGGCGTGCACCACGCTGGAGCCCGCGAAATCGTGAAACTCCTGTCGGGCGAGCCAGCCGCCGGTTTCCCAAGTCCACGAGCCGGCAATGGGATACGCGAGGCCGACCATGAAGACGGTCAGGATCATGAACGCACCCAGCTTGATCCGTTCGGCTACTGCCCCCGAAATAATCGTGGCGGCAGTCGCGGCAAACATGGCCTGGAAGAGGAAATCGGTCCAGTAGGTGTACTCCGAATAGAGCGGCGTCATCAGGTCGTAATAGTCCTTGGAGTGGATCCCGATACCGAAGCCCAACCGCATGAAGCCGTTGAAATCCGTCCCGGGATACATCGTCCTGAACCCGACGAGGGCGTAGAGGACCAGACCGACCGTGATCACGAACACGTTCTTGTAGAGAATGTTGATCGTGTTCTTTTTGCGCGTGAGACCTGCCTCGAGCGAAGCAAAGCCCAGGTGCATGATAAAGATCAGCGCGGTGCAGATCAGCACCCACACATTACTGATCGTGAAGAACGAATCGTTGTGCAGGATGACCTCACGAAAGTCGTCGTAAGTATGCTGATCTATGTAGCGCGTCGCAAAGAGTGAGGAGGAGCTGAGCAGCATGCACAGCCCCACCCCCACCCGCGTCGCGCGGGTAGAGAAGAATGAAGAGAGGGACATCTTGTGGTTACAGGTTGAGCCGTTACATCAGGACTCGGGCTTCTCCTGAAAGCTGAAGAGGTAGGCGACAATCGAGTCGATCACCTCGGGTTCGAGCATGGCTTCCCAGGCCGGCATGCCGCCGTCGGGATAGCCCTTGCGAATGATATGGGCCACGCCGCTCGGGCCTTCGCCATAATGCCAGACCGGGTCGAAAAGGTTGCTCGGGGCATCGCCCTCGGTGCTCGGGCCCCCGTGGCAGGAAAGGCAATACATGTTGTACTGGCCCTCCCCGTTTTCGACGACCTCGGGCATACCCGCCAGCTTGTAATAGTAGCCGTCGGAGCCGGTCTCCGTTTGCGCGCCACCACCCTCTTGCTTGTCGTCGGAGCTGGCGGCGAGGGCCTTGAGGTCCATCTGGCCCCCGGCATGGCCTTGTCGGGCCCAAGTCAGGTATTTGCCGGTATTGGGATCGGACTGCCCCAAAGGAGAAACCTGCGGGGGAGCCGCGATCGAGAGCATGACCTGGGTGCATAGCGCGAAGCCCGCGATCGCGAGCCAGACGCGCCAGCTTTGCCAGGGAGCCTGTTTCAAGTATGCGTGATGATGGTGGGACATCTTCGGGACGGGATTCAATTTAAGCTGCTTGCACGCGGTCGTAGATCTTCTTGACCGTCAGGCGCGCGGACTCGAAGGCGCCGGCCTGCCAACCGCCGAGGTGGCTGGCCCAGCTGGCCGCGATGTAGGTTTCCTGCTCCGGCTTGAGCAGCAGCGGGTAAAAGGTCTTGATCATGGCCGGCGGGAAGTGGGCCAGACAGCCTTCGATGTGTGGCGTCGTGGCCCAGCTGAACGCGATGGCGTTGTCGAATTCCTTGCGGTACTGCGGGTGGACCTTCTCGCCGTTCTTGAGCGCAAACTCGATCCGGTCTTCCGGCTTGGTACGGCTCAGTTCGTCGGACTTCGGGCCGTAAATGTAGTAGCCGACCATCACGCCCTTTTTCCCGAGGAAGCCGGTGCTGGGATAAAAGAGCTCGCCCGTGGGCAGGTTCGTCCAGCTGACCCCGCCGAAGATGCGATCGTCTTCCTCCCAGAAGCGGCGCTTGAACTGGAGGCCGATCTTCGCGCTGTTCTGGAAGGGCACGATGTTGAGCGTATTCTTCAGCATCGGAGAGAAGTCGTTCGGCAGCTTGCGCAGGATCGTCGGCGGGATGGTGACGATGCCGTAGTCGCCGGTGAGGGTCTTTTCTTCGCCATCCTGTTCGTAGACGACACGGATCCCCGGGTTGGCGTGACGAAATTCTTTTACGCGGGCACCCAGGATTAATTTATCACTCACATGTTTAGCCAGCGCCTGTGCAATATTATCCATTCCACCCACCGGTGTATACATTTGAGCTTGGTATTCGTACTCATTTGCCCGGTGGAAAAATTTCCAGACTTCCGACTGAAGTAGTTCGTCGAAGCGATAGGTCTCGCCCAGCTCACCCTCCTGGGTGCCGCCGCCCGGCCACACCTTGAAGCCCCGGCGCTCGCTGCCCGTATAGCGGTAGCCACGGCTGAGGTCGCCTTCGTAGGTCAGGAAGTCGAGCAGACGCTCCTTGTCCTCGGCCGTCAGCGGCTCATCCAGCTTGTCCTGGTCGACGACCTTGGCGAGCAATTCGGCCACCTGACCACGCAAGTCGGCCTTGGCCTCTCGGATACGCATCCGCTTGCCACTCAAGGGCCCAAGACCATCCCCTTCGGTATAGAGGAAGGCGTTTTCGTTGAAGTTGACAAACGGGTGAATGTCGACGCCCAGCTCGCGGCAATAGTCGATCGTCACGTGCCACTGCGGGAAGCGCGTCGGGCCCGGATTCAGGAACTGACCTTCATCGAATTGGCAGACCTGGCGGAAGCCATTGGTCTCTTCGACTACATCGCCCTTCCGGATCGTCATGCAGCGGCCGCCAGCCTTGGCACGCGGCTCGAGAATCACGCTGTCGATTCCGAGCTTCTCAAGCTCATAAGCCGCTGTCATACCGGCAATTCCACCACCGAGGATGATGACCTTCTTGCGCTTGCTGGAGTCGACCGGAGTCAGGCCATTGAGCGGGACTCCCTGGCCACTGGCTCGCGACATCAGCCCCAGCGCCGTCAGGCCAGCCAGGGCACCGCCGCCGAGGCGCATTACGAACTCGCGTCGCGTCAGGGGAGTGGGAACAGACATAAAAATATAGCAGAAGTTGGTTGTAATACAGTTGCGGCCACGCAGCCGCGTTCGGGACAGAAACCCCTGCAGCGGGAAGGGTGCCAAAAACCGCTCAGGGCGATTTCCTCAACAAATACTCAACATTAGCGACTCAACTGGCACTGCCTCTGCTCAAAGCTTGGACGATCAAATTGATCTCTCCAATAACACCAGAAAAGATGTCCACCAATTCTACAAACTTCCGTCTTCCGCAGTGGCTCCGGGTAAGCAGCCTGTTGGCCTCCCTCGCAGTGATGGCCGCTCCGGCCTTCGCCCAACACGAGATCGACAGCGACGCCGAGCGCAGCCCGATTGTTATTTCCGGCAATGAGAACGCCTTTGGCTACTCTCAGATGGCCCAGATGGCCATTATGCAGAAGCTGCAGGGCGCCAACCGCTACCCGCGCCAGGAAGCCGTAGACCTCCAGAACGCGATCGCCGCGCGTGAAGACGTGCCGGCCAACTACGTCCTCCAATCGCCGGGCAGCGGCCCGATTCTCGTCATGACCGCCCTCGCCTTCGCGGAACCGGGCAAGAACGTCGTGACGGTGGAGCCGGGCTACACCCAGCTGACGAATGCCTTTCAGGAGCACGGCGGCGAAGTCAAGAAGGTGCCGCTCAACGACGACCTTCAGTACGACCTCGACGCGATCAAGGATGCGATGGATGAGAACACCGCAGTCGTCTACATCTGTAACCCGAACAATCCGACGGGTACGATTGTGGATCCGGTCAAGCTCACCCAGTTCATCATGAGCGCGCCGAAGGATGTGTTGATCTTCGTTGACGAAGCCTATCTCGAGCTCGCCCCCGGCGGCCTGGAAAAGAACTCCATGGTCAAGCTGGTCAAGCAGCGCAAGAACCTGATCATCGCCCGCACCTTCTCCAAGGTCTTCGGCATGGCCGGTCTGCGCATCGGCTACGGTATCTCCCAGCCCGAAACGCTCGAAAAGCTGAAGGCCTACTACATGGGCGGCCCGTCCATCCTCAGCACCGTGGCGGCCACTGCCGCCCTGCAGGACCAGGACTTCTTCGACTTCAGCGTCGAAAGCTACCACAACGTCCGCTCGATGGTGAAGGACCGCCTCGACGAGCTCGGCCTCGAGTATGCTGAGCCCAACGGCAGCTTTATCTTCATCCACACCGGTGTGCCGATCGACGAGCTGCAGGCCCGCATGGCCGAAGAGCAAATCCAGATCGGTCGTCCGTTCCCGCCCATGCTCGACTGGGCCCGGGTGAGTATCGGCACCGAAGAGGAAATGCAGGTGTTCCTCGAGACCTTCGAAAAGGTCATGAAGGAATACGGCAAGATAGCGGCGTAATCGCTCTTTCCTTTCATTGCCAGGCGCGCGCGGATCACCGCTCGCGCCTGTTTTTTAGGGGCAATGTGCGACCGGCCCCGCCGGTTCGATGCGCTTGCTCTGGCTCAACTCAACCAACCACCAAAAAAGATGTCCCGTCTCTCATCGCATCCTCGTCTCCTCCGTTGGCTCCGTCCCGCGAGCCTTCTCGCCGCTCTTGCTTTGGTGTCCGCTCCTGCCTTCGCGCAGCATGAGATCGACAGCGAGGCGGAACGCGGCCCGATCTCGCTCCACATGAACGAGAACGCTTTCGGCTACTCTCAGATGGCCCAGATGGCCATCATGCAGAAGCTGCAAGGCGGTAACCGCTACGCCCGCCAGGAAGCCGTCGACCTCCAGAATGCGCTCGCCGCGCGCGAAGACGTGCCGGCCAACTACATCATCCAGACCGATGGCAGTGGCCCGGTGCTGCTCATGACCGCGATGGCCTTTGCGGCGCCCGACAAGAACGTCGTGACCGTCACGCCTGGCTATAAACAGTTGACCGATGCCTTCGCTCAACAGGGTGGTGAAATCAAAACCGTGCCGCTCAACGACACATACGCCATCGATCTGCCCGCCATGAAGGACGCGATCGACGAAAACACGGCGGTGGTCTACATCTGCAACCCCAACAATCCCACGGGCACGATGGCCAAGCCGGTGGAGTTGACCCAGTTCATCCTCGGCGCGCCGAAGGATGTATTGATCTTCGTCGACGAGGCGTATCTCGACCTCGCCCCGGGCGGCGTCGAAAAGAACTCGATGGTCAAGCTCGTCAAGCAACGCAAGAACCTGATCGTCTCCCGCACCTTTTCCAAGGCCTGGGGACTCGCCGGTCTGCGTGTAGGCTATGGTATCGCCCAGCCCGAAACGCTCGAAAAGCTCAAGCCCTACTACATGGGCGGCCCGTCGATCCTCAGCACTGTGGCCGCCACGGCAGCCCTGCAGGACAAGGACTTCTACAACTACAGCATCGAAAGCTACAACCATGTGCGCGAAATGATGAAGCAGCGCTTTGACGCGATGGGCCTCGAATACGCCGAGCCCAACGGCAGCTTTATCTTCGTCCACACCGGCGTGCCGATCGAAGAGCTCCAGCCGCGCATGGCCGAAGAGCAGATCCTGATCGGTCGCCCCTTCCCGCCCATGATGGATTGGGCGCGCATCAGCATCAGCACCGAAGAAGACATGGAGGTCTTCTTCGAAGTCTTCGAACGCGTGATGAAAGACTACGGCAAGGTTGCCGCCTAGCTCCACGCGACCGCTTTTCTTGTTCATAGCACTAAGGCAAAAGTGTCAGTTGTCAGGAACGGTCGCCTTTTCCAGGGCGGCCGTTTTTATTTCTCCCGTATCAATCGCAGCCCATCATGAAGCTTCCCAATATGTCCCGACGCCGCTGGTTGCAGGTCTCCGGCGGAACCTTGATCGCTGGCGCCCTCGGCAGCCGTCTCTCCGGCCAAGCGGCCACTACAGCTGCCGAACCCGCCGCCGCGCCCGAGCCGAGCCTGATTGCCCGCTATCCGGACCTGAAATACATCAACCTCGCCGGCAACGAGAATCCGCACGGCCCCTCGACCGCCGTCACCCAGGCCATCTTCCAGGCCGCACCCGACAGCTGCCGCTACCCGTGGCGCGAAGAGTCGATCCTGCGGGACGACATCGCCGCGATCGAAGGCGTGCAGCGCGAGAACATCGTGCTCGGCAATGGTTGTGACGAGATCCTCGGCCTCTCCGGCTTTGCCTACGGCCAGCCGGGAGCCAAACTGGTCGCCACCAAGCCCACCTACCTCTGGCTGATGGAGTGCGCCGAAAAGCTGGGCGCGCACGTCGAATGGGTGCCCCACCGCGAGAAGGACATGAAGCACGATCTCGACGCCATGGCAGCCCAGGTCGACACCTCTACCAGCCTCGTCTACGTCTGCAACCCCGATACCCCGAGCGGCACGCGCCACGAACCGGGCGCAATCGAAACCTTCATCCGACGCATCACGCCGGGCACGACCGTCTTTCTCGACGAAGTCTACCTGGATCTGGACGACACCTTTCGCCAGCAGACAATGGTGCCGCTGGTACGTGAAGGGCTGCCCCTGATCATCGGGCGTTCCTTTTCCAAGATGCACGGCCTGGCGGGACATCGCCTGGGCTACGCCGTCACTACACCTGAAATCGCCGAGCGCCTGGAACACTTCAAGATGTCGAGCCCTAACTGGATCGGCGTCGCAGCCGCCCGGGCCAGCTTGCGCGACCGCCGCTTTCATCAACTCTCCCGACGCCTGATCCGCGAAGAGCGGGAACGCTTTACTCAACTGGTGCAGGAGCTTGGCCTGAAATATACACCCTCTTACGGCAATTTCGTCTTCCACGAAATCAAAATGCCAATCCGCGATTACGAGGCCGCGATGAAGGAAGAAGGTCTCATCGTGGGTCGCCCCTTCCCTCCCTACGAGGACTGGTGCCGCACCAGCATCGGCAACCGCAAGGAAATGGCAGCCTGCGAACGCGCGATGCGGAAGATTTTTGCCTGAAGCGGACCCGGATTCTGTCGATCTGAATAAAAGTAAACAGTTGAGCCCGCGTTAGGGTTCGATTTCGGTTGATTTTTGACCAGATTGAATAAAATCACCTTACGCGCCGCCTCGGATAAGGTTGTTGCAGTTTTTCGGGACATCTTCTGTCGCTTCTTTATTCCGAGGTGGGCGTGCTTTTCTGAAACACCTCCAGCTGACGGGTGTGGGACAACCACGGCAACGCGCCGAGTGCCACGACCGCCAGCAGCCCCGCCGCGACGGTGACCCCCGCATAGCCTGAGCTTGGATAGACCCAGCTTGCGCCCGTCGCGCCCACTGCCCTCCCCAGCTCGGCCATGCCATAGCAGAGGCTGAGACGGATTGCCTGGCGGCCCGGATCACCGTGACAAAAGAGACTCTCCTGGATGGCCGGAATCCGACCAGCCCGCGTTACGAGCATCATCAGCAGCCAGAAGCCGGCGGCATACGGGCTCATCTGCCAGAACAGAGGCCCGGTGAGACAGACGAGGCCGGAGGCAAACATCCAGCCGCCGATACGGCGGACCACGGAACGCTCGACCTGTAATTGCCCGAGCAAAACCAGCAGCCCCGCCTGAATCGCCCCGCCAAGGGACAGCCAGACGGCCAGGGTGCTGGAGTCGCGAAGTTGCTCTTCCGTCCACCACAGCGGCAAATAGCCAAGCAAGGCGCCCCCGATCGCGAACGAAGCCGCGTAGAGGCTGACGGTGCCCAAGGTGGAAGGCGTCTGCAGCTCATGCAGGATCTGGCTTCCCAATCGCCGCAAGGACGCAGCCTCGCCTTCGCGCCTGCCAGAGGGCAAACCGAGGAAGAGCGTCGAAACCGCCAGCAGCACGCCAAGCGCAGCCAGCACAAAAGTAGCCGAGACGGTGCTGCCGATCAACATCGCGAGCGGCAGGCCGGCCGCCTGCCCCGCAATGTAGCCGGCCGTCGAGAGCGCCAACGACTTTTGCGGGCGATCCTCACCGTTGACGGCAACCATCGGCACCAGTCCGCGGCTGAGCCCCAGGGAGCAGCCGGCGCAGGCTCTCATGGCCGCCCAAAACAACGCCCCCTCCACCGGCAGAGCGAGCGCGAGTAAAAAAAGAGCCACCAGCCAGGAGGACAGCCGCACGACGCGACCAGCCCCCCAGCGGGCAGCCAGAATACCTGCACCAATCGACCCCAAGGCTGTGCCGACGGCCTGCGCCGCCAACACCCAACCGGTTTCTCTCAAGTTCCAGCCGGCCTGTGCGCCCCAGAGCGGCACCAGAAGCCACGCAGCCTGAGCCTGCAGAGAGAGCAGACCTTGCTGCAGCGACAGATGCCAGAGACGCACGCGGGGCATGGGCAGGTTCAAAAGCTGTATTCAGCACTCACTACGCCATACCAGAGGCTATATTGGTTATTCGTCTTGCGGAGCTCGTCGCCCATGTAGCTGCGCTCGGGCGAATCCAGCAAGTTGTAGGCTTGCACGCCGAGGCGCCAATGTTCGCCAAACTGGCGACTGACAGAGGCATCGAAGGAGATGACGTTTTCACGATAGGTATCACGTCCCGCTTCTTCGCCCACGTCGTCCAAAGCTTCACTCTGATAAGCGTAGCCCAGCGTGATGCGCGTCTGCGGATCCTGAAACGAGATGCTGCCCTGGAAGAGGTGCTCTGACCGACCGGGCACCCAGATTTTCTCGCTGGGCCGCGTCTCGGTGGAGATTTCGGCCTCGTGATCCGAATACGTGTAGCCGAAAGAATTGACCATCTGCCAGGTTTCGCTCAGCTGGAACTGCTTGTCCCACTGAACGGTAAAGCCCTGAATGTAGCCTTCGTCGCCGTTTTCGACGCGGCTGACCGAAAACTCCTTGCCATCGAGGTATTCCGTTCCAGCGGCACCGTAGAAGAAGTCCTTGATCTTCAGGTAATAAAGCTCAAGGCCGAAGGCGCCCCAGGTCGGGGTCTCATAGGTTGCCCCGATTTGGTATTGCGTGATCCGCGTGGGTTCCAGGCTGGGATTGCCCTCGCTGATGGTGCGCGTAGGGTAGCTGACCCGGCGGTATTGGACGATGTCATAATATTGCGGGCGCATGAGTACTTGTGACCACGCCGCGCGGAATGTCCATTGCTCATCCAGCTCGTAATCCACCTGCAGCGAAGGCAGGTAATTCCAGTAATCGTTGTCCGCCGAAAGCTCCTTTACCACCGTATTCTCGGATGGTTCGTTCGGGTCGACGATGATGCGATCCACCTCGGTTCCCTCTTCCGGATCGTTGAGGGATTCCGGGACGAGCACAATTCCGGTACTGTCCGTTTTCGTCCGCTCGGCCCGCAATCCCACGGATACATTCCATTGCTCCCAGGCCGAAGCCAGCAACAGGTAGCCACCGGTGACGGCTTCCTTGGCCGTATAGCTCTGCTGGTAAGATTCTAGCAGGGAAGAATTTTCCTGATAGTCGAACAAATCGGGATTCGAATAAAAGAAGTTGGCCGCCGAGGTCGGAGCCAGTCCTTGCGGCTGATCAAAATGATCCCGCACAATCAAACCGGGATCTCCGGTCAGCCCCACGTCGGTCAGCGTAAAGCGACTGCCATCCACGTAACTGTAGACGTCGCGCTGTTCGCCATTGTTGCGCTCCTTCTGGCGGTGCAACAACCCCGAGTAGACCCAGATCGGTTGCGCGAAATTGTCCACGCGGTACTCAACATCCGTTCGTCCGGCAAAATCTTCGTCGCTGGTTTCGGTCGGATGCAGGCGCAGACTGGTAAAGGCAGCGGTGTCTGTGTTATTAAAGTCCTCGCCACTCAAAACCGTGTAGGTCGGGAACGCGGGATCCGTCGCATCGTATTGAATGTCGATGCCCTCGTCGTTGAAGTTCCAGTCCCACCACATGTCGCTGAGGTCCCACTTGTGGTAGTAGACCGAGTAGCTGATACTGCCCCAGTCGGCACGGGTCTCGCCGCCCGCCATGAGGCGGTAGCGCTGGCGCTCGGTGATGGTGTCGCCGAAATAACGCCTCGTCTTGGCGTTCGTCGCGACACCCTCCGTCACCGTATCTCCCTCGTATTCCAGGGCTTCGAAGTCGCCACTGCCGAACTGAAGTTCCAGGCGGTTGCGATACATACGATCGTAGTAGTCCTGGTAGAAACCGCGCAGGTAGAAGGTCTGGTTGGCGGTCGGCGCCCATTCGAGCTGCGCGCTGTAACGGTTGTCGCGCGTGTAGATCAAGTCCTGCGAGTAGCGCGGGCGATCCAGGAAATAGCCGGAGCCATCGTCCATATTGGACCAGTAGGCCTGATAATGCTCCACGGCGCGGTCGGCCGCGGAGGAATTGACCTGAAAGGCGACACTCGCCTCCCCCGGGACCAGGCTCACCACCCCCTTCAGGCTGCCACCCCAGGCGCTGGAGCCCGAGAGGTGGTTGTAGTTCCAGTTCATACCGGCGGTGAGGCTGTCTGGACGGCCCACCAACTGACTGCGCGGAAAGAAGGCGCGGTAGTCCACGCCCTCGCCGTCGCCATCGGCAGCGCTGCCAAGGCCAACTTCGCCAAAGGACTGATACTCGGAAGCAATCGGGTTTCTCTTTTGCAGCACACGCCCGCGCTCGCGCGGGCTTTCATTGGCGCTACCGCCGGAATTGGGCTCTACTGGCAAATTTTGGACACTCTCGGCATCGTCCGATAGTGTTTCCTCATCCGGGTCAGAGCGTTCGGCGGAAGCGGTCGCCGCGTTGTCGTCCGTCACCTGAGGCGTCTGGCCGGGCAGCATATGGCACATGAGGCTATAGCCCAACAGACAGGTGACAGTTCTATAAGAAGGAAGCAGGGACATCTTGTTCAAATGTTGAGCCGTCGCACACGGACGGCGGTGCGGCTTGAGCAGGGTATATACCATCTGCCTAAAATCACCCTACTGTTTAATAATGGTCATTAAACGGCATGATACTTCTCTGAGCGGCGAAATGTGAGCAGAGGGAACTCACCTGTAGGGTTTGGCACACCTTCTGCACCTCCCGGGGACAGCTTCGATCTCCGTAGCTAACCAAACACTTAAAAAAGATGTCCCACTTAAATCTGGAAGCCCCGGTCCCGGGGGCTCATAGCTCTGCTCATGCCAAATCCCAAGGCGCCCCGCGCCGGATTGGTTCCTGCTCACGTCGTCTCGCCGTCGTCAGCACACTCGGCCTCTTGTTGGGTGCTGGCCACGTAGCTCAAGCTCAGGAGCTCGAGACTCTAGACACGTTCACCGCCATCGGCCGCGGTGAAACACGTGCCACGAACTCTCTTAACATCGAAGATCTGGAAACCTCTCTTCCAGGTCTCTCGTTGGAAAAGTCGATTGATGTTCTCCCTGGCGTGAATGTCGCGACGACCGACCCGTTCGGTTTTTATGAGTTCGGCACCGACATTCGCCTCCGCTCGTTCCGTATCGACCAGGTCGCCGTGACGGTAGACGGCGTGCCCATGGGGTCCAACGACCCCCGCTATGGCACCCGCGCCACGCGTGTGATCGATAACGAAAACATCGGCGGAATCGACGTATCTCAAGGCGCCGGCGACTTGACGACCCCAGCGTATGAAGCGCTCGGCGGCTCCATCAAGTATCGCGTTCGCATGCCGTCGGAAGAACCCGCCGCCAAGATCAAGTACACCCGCGGTGATTTTGATGCCGAGCGCGTCTTCGCCCGTTACGATACCGGCGAGATCCTGCCCGGCCTGACCGCTTACGTCAGCGGTTCGGACTTCTCCTTCAAGACCAAAGGGGTTCCGAAGAAGTCTCATCGTAAGCACATGGACATCGTAACACGTTACGAGTTCGAAAAGGGCTTCCTCAGCCTCCAATACGCTTACAACGACCGGGACGACTATGACACCGCGTCCATCTCGTATGCGGAGTGGAACGCCCTCGAAAACGGCAGCCCGTCGGACTACGACATGGCCACGGACACCTGGCTCTATGTCTTGGCGACCCACGGCTATCAGGAGTATTCGCCCTTCACCAATTACACCGACGAGAGCGGTAATACGCTCTACGTCGATACCCGCATCAATGGTGAGGGGGAGGAAGAAACCTTCACCACGACGACGGACACCGGCACGCTCTGGCAGCCTGACCGCTGGGACATGGGCGACTATTCGGATGCGGGCCGCAATTATGGCCCGCCTGCCTACATCGATCCAGATGAAGGCCCGGGCGACGGCGTGAATGCCATTTACTTCGACAAGTGGCGCAACGGTCGTATCGACCAGTTTACCCGCCTTGTCGGCGAACTCGACGTTACCGATAACATCAAGCTCTCCGGCAACACCTACTATCAGGAAAAGAACAACTACGGCCTGTGGGGTGTCGACAAGGATGCCGCTGAGAGCGAAATCCGCCTCGGCTACAGCTACGACCCCGACCGCACCGACATCTGGCCCAAGCTGCTCTACAACGATCAGGGCGAAGCCATCGATATGGAGGGCAACGTCGTGGAAGAGTATGGCGACGATCATGCCGTGGTCACGCCTGATTCCACCGCGGAAAACCCGCAACCCGGCATCCCCGGCCGCACCGGCCGTGACGAAGATTTCGGCGGCAGCCGCTACGGCCTCACCCTCTCGATGGAGTGGGAGATCATCCCGAGCAATACATTGGTTGTCGGTGGCTGGTATGACCATGACCGCCATGGTGCCAATCGCCCGAACTACAATCTGGTCGGCGGTGGCCTCACCAGCTGGTTCGCCTATGATCAGCCGCTGTTCAACAACTACAACCGGTGGTTCGATAGCGATGTCTACATGGGCTTTATCCAGGACTCGCAAAGCTTCCTGAATGATCGTCTGACGGTAACGGGTGGCTTCAAGTACCTGAAGGTCGAACGCTCCCTCGAAGGCATGCTCTCCAACGCCAATTGGCGGGAGAACACCAGCGAATTCCGGGAGGTGACCTACAAGGATGAGTTCCTGCCGCAACTCGGTGCCACTTTCGAGCTGACCGACACCGTCGAAATCTTCGGCAACTATTCCGAGAACATGTCCGCGCCGGACCATGGCACCCTGGCCGATGCCACTGGCTTCAACGCGGCCCTCTCGCCGGAATACGCCAAGAACTACGATCTCGGTATCCGCTACTCGGGCTCCACGATCCAGACCTCGATGTCGGTCTACTACATCAAGTATGAAGACCGTATTCTGGCGGTGCCCTCGCCCCCTGGCGACTCTTCCTTCACCACCGGCCAAACCACTTACCGCAATGTCGGCGGTGTGGACTCCCTCGGGGTGGAATTGGGCTTCGACTGGCGCACGCCGATTGAAAACCTGCGCCTGATCGGATCCCTGGCCCTGCAAGAGACCACCTTCTCCGAAGACCTCTACTCGGGCACCACCGACACCGAACAAGACAACGATCTTTGGTACACGCTGCCGAACCCGGACCAAGATCCGTCGGATCCGGACGACGATTACCTGCTCTACGAAAACAGTGAAGACAAGGACCTCGGCAATACGCCGCTCATCGTCTTCAACCTGGATGCGAGCTACTCGATCGGCGACTTCGATCTGCGCCTCGGCGGTAAGTACTACGACAGCGTCTACATCAATACGCTGAACACTCAAGAGATTCCGGACTACGTGCTCATTAACACGGGCATTACCTGGAAGGCTCCGATGGAAAGCACCTTTGATGGGCTGAAGCTCTCTCTGAATGTCGACAATGTCTTCGATGAAGAAGCCTGGTACACGACCTCGTATAACGACACCGATGGCACGGTGATCGCTGACCGTGGACGTAACATCTACTTCGTCGCCGAGATCGACTTCTAATCTGTCACTTCCGCGCTTTCATCATCGGGAAGCACGCTGCGATCAACGGAGGTGGAGTGGGTTCCAACCCCACTCCCCTCCCCTTTAACCAAGACGATAGCCAAGGCCGAGCGCCACGAACGTAGCTGACGTTCTCCCTTGTTTATTTCTCTGGAACCGTTCGAAGCAGATATGGAAAAAGTAACTCACCAATGGCTGCCATGGCTGGCGGTGGCGGCGATCGCCACACCGCTCCACGCGCAGGAAAACGCAAAAGTAACCCAGGACCTGATCCAGCAATGGGTCTCGACGGAGAAGCGCATCTCCAGCGAGGTCAACGAGTGGGATCTCGAAAAGGAGATCCTGCAGGACTCGATCAAGGCCCTGAAGGAGGAGAAGGAATCGCTCCAATCCGCAATCCAGGAGGCGGAGGAATCCGCCGGCGAAGCGGAGAAGCAGCGTGCCGAACTCGTCGAGGAAAAGGAAAAGCTGCAGGAGACCTCAGGCAAGATTGCCGACAAGGTCGCTGCCTACGAAAAGCAGCTGATCGCCCTCTCCCCGCGCCTGCCCAAGCCCCTGCAGCGGATGATCAAGACGCCGCTCAGCCGCATCCCGCAGAGTGAGGAAGATGCCGAAGATGTCTCCCTCTCTGTCCGCACCCAGAACGTCGTGGCGATCCTCAACGAGATCGACAAGTTCAACGGCGTCGTAACCAAGGAGACCGACGTGCAGGAGCTGGATGATGGCTCCACGGCCGAGGTGACCACGCTGTATTTCGGCCTCGGCGGTGCCTTCTTCACCGATCCTGAGGGTGCCTATGCCGGTGTCGGCAAGCCCGGCCCGGATGGCTGGACCTGGACGGTGAAGCCCGACGCAGCCGAACAAATTACCCGTCTGGTGGCCGTCTACGACCGCTCGGTCGAAGCCGACTACGTCAGCGTGCCCTACGAAATCATCGACTAACCTCCCTTTTTCCAAAGATGTCCCGAAAAATCATTTCTTCATTGGTCCTTGGTTTGGTCTGCTTGTCGGGGACTGCCTTCGGGCAGTCCTCCGCCTGGCAGGAAGCCCACCAGAAGGCCGAGACCAAACTTGAAAATGCGCTCTCCGAACTCGCCGATGTCGAAAGCGAGATCAAGGAGGAGAAGCTGCCTCTCGCCCGCGAGCGCCAAAGCCTCGTCGATGAGCTGAAGACGATTCGCCGTGAGGCGGACCGCGCCCAGCGCCTGCGCGACAACGGTCGCACCGATGTGGCCACGCTCGAGCAAAACGTGAAGTCCCGCCGCGAGGAGATGGACTACCTGGCCAACCTTACGTCCGAGTATGCCCGCAGCCTCGAGACCCGGGCGGATGCCGCGGAGATCCCGCTTTACCAGGACCTCTTCGATGAGTCCCTGGCCGCCATGGAGTCCCCCTCCAACAGCTCGGCCGACAAGATCGGCGCGCAGCTGGAAGTGATCGGCGCCGGCCTCGACCGCGTGGACCGCCTGCTAGGCGGCACGCTGATCCAAGGTCAGGCGGTGGCCCCCAACGGCACGCTCGTCGACGGCAAGTTCGTGCTCTTCGGGCCGGTAACCTATTTCGCCAGCGACAACGGCGCGATCGCCGGTGGCGCCCAGCGCGGCCAGTCCGATCAACCCACCGTGGTGTCGATCGAAGACGGCGCGTTTGACGGCCAGATTGCCAGCGTCGCCCAAAGCGGTTCCGGCCTGATGCCGACCGACTCCACGCTCGGCAATGCCGCCGCCGTGGCCTCCACCAAGGAAACGCTGATCGACCAGGTCGGCAAAGGTGGGGTGTGGGTCTGGCCCATCATCGGGTTCGCCGTGCTCTCCATCCTCGTGGCCCTCTTCAAGTGCTTCGAGCTCTTCACCCTGCCCAAGCCCAAGCCCACCCTCACCTACGAGATCCTGGCGGCGCTGCATGACGGCAAGGTCGAAGAAGCCAACCGCATCGCCAACAGCGTGCAGGGCCCTCCCGGGAAGCTGCTGCAAACCGGCGTGAAGAACTACCACCGCGATCCGGAGCTGCTCGAAGAAATGCTCTACGAAAACATCGTGGAGACGCAGCCCAAGGTCATGCGCCTGCTGCCCTTCATCTCCGTGACCGCCGCCGTCTCCCCGCTGCTGGGTCTGCTCGGCACCGTGACGGGCATGATCAATACCTTCAACATGATCAAGATCTTCGGCACGGGCGATGCCAAGACACTCTCCGGCGGCATCTCGGAAGCGCTCATCACCACCGAATTCGGTCTGATCGTGGCCATCCCGGCCGTGCTCTTCTACGCCTTCCTCTCCCGCTACGCCAAGGGCTACCTCGGCACGATGGAAGGTATGGCGATCAGCTTCGGCAACGGCGTGAAGGCGCTGCGCACCGACAAGAAGACGACGGTCGCTTAACCCTTCACCTGGCCCGACACCATGTCCTTCTCACCACAAGAACTCATCAATCAGGTCATCGAGATCTGGATGGCCGGGGGGCCTTTGATGATCCCCCTGGCGATCCTCGGCCTGATGATCTACCTGGTGCTCGGCGAATTGTTTCTTCACCTGCTGGCCAACAGCTACTTCAGAAACGACCCGAACGAATACGGGCACTGGGTCGATCGCCCGGAAGAAGCCAAAGGCAAGCTAGGCGAGATCATTCGCTACAGCCAGGAGGGGTGCCGCACGACGTCCGACGTCCGCCTGCGCTTCGCGGAAATCCGCGAGGCCACCATCCCCCCGGTCCAGCGCCGGATCGTCTTCGCCAACATCCTGCTCGGTGCCGCCCCGCTTACGGGTCTGCTCGGTACCGTGATGGGGATGCTCAAGACCTTCCTGAGTCTCTCGGTCGCAACCGGCGGCAACACGATCGACTTCGTGGCCGGCGGCATCTCGGAAGCCCTCATCACCACCCAGACCGGCCTCGTGTTCGCGATCCCCGGCTACGTGGCGGTGACCTTCCTGAAGAAGCAGATGAACGAGATCGATCACTTCTTCACGCAGCTCGAAATCCTTACGGCGATCAAGTTTGAGCGCCAGAACAAGGAAAAGTCTCAACCCGCAGCATAGATTCCCATGAAAAACCGTCGTTCAGTTATCGAACAAGAGGCGGAGAGTGATGAAATCAACATGTCACCTCTGATCGACATGGTCTTCATCCTCCTGATCTTTTTCATCGTCACCACCGTGTTCGTCGAGGAGACCGGGGTGGAGGTCGACAAGCCACAGGCAGCCTCTGCCAGCGATCTGCAGAAAAACAGCATCCTCATTGCCATCACCGAAAAGGGCCAAGTCGTCTACGGCGGCAAAGAAGTCGGCCTCACCGGGGTGCGCTCCGTCGTCAAACAGCTCCTGGCCAACGAAAAGATGCCCGTCATCATGCAAGTGGACAAGGCGGTCCCGACCGACCTGACCGTGCGCGTGCTGGACGAATTGAAGCTGGCCGGCGCCGAAGACATCAGCATCTCAACCGACGAGGTCTAAGGCCATGAGTACCACCACCGCAACGGCCCCAAAGAAGGCCACTACGCGGGCCGGCAAAACAGACATGCCTTCACAAAAGTCCTTCACGTGGCGTGGATACCAGGCGCCCAAAATCGGCAAATACGCTCCAGGCGGCTTCGTACTCTCGATCCTGGGGGTCGCAGCCATGCTCATCCTGGTGCCCTTCGTTCAGTCGATTACGGGGGGCAAGCAGGATCAGATGACGGTGCGCCAGTTTGACGTATCGCTGCCGCCGCCGCCCCCTCCCCCACCGGAGCCCCCGCCGCCGCAAAATGAGCAGGTCGAGGAGCCGCCGCCTCAGATGCAGCCGCCGCCCATGAACCTCTCCCTCAACCAACTGTCCATGGCGATCAATCCTGGCGTTGGTGGAGCCCTGGCCGGGGACTTCGGCCTCGGAGAGGTGAGCCAGGTCAGCAGCGAAGACACGCTGCAGGACATCCAACTCTTCGACATTGCCGAGCTCGACGAAAAGCCGCGCCGCCTGACGGATGAGCAATTCGATGCGCCGCCGCGCATGCGCCAGAACCGGACGCCCGGTTCGGCCAAAGTGGTGGTGATCATCAACCCGGACGGCACCGTCCGCGTGGGTGAAGTCATCGAGTCCAACCCGCCGGAACTCGCCCAGGCTCTCGTCGCCTACCTGGAACGCCAGCGCTACACCAAGCCCATGAAAGGTGGGCAGGCCGTAAGCGCCCGCTACATCCTCCCGTTCGAACTTAAATGGTAACTTTTCTAGAATAATGATTCGTCACTTTCGCACGTTTAGCACCCTTGCCCTCGCCACGCTGTCGATCGGCAGCGTGCAGGGGCAACTCTTCCCCCTCTCGGAGAACAGCTGGGACAACCCGGAATTCCGTGAGCGCTTCATGGGCTCTTATGGGGTCGATACCGAGGTGAGCCCGGAAATCTCTCTGGATGAGAAGCAACTCTTCGAAGAGATCACGCCGCTGATCCAGTCCCAGGACGTCGATGGCGCCATTGCGGCCCTGAAGCGCGGGATTACGCCGCAGTCCAGCGCGGCCTTCGACTTCATCCTCGGGAACCTCTACTACCAGAAGCAGCAGCTCGACCCGGCGATCGACGCCTACGAGACCGCGATCAAGAAGTTCCCGAACTTCTACCGCGCCTACGTCAACCTGGGCCGCAGCTACGTCAATCAAGGCAACTGGTCCGAAGGTCTCAAGCACCTGCAGAAGGCGATGGAGATCAAGCCCGGTGACGGCACGCTCTACGGCCTGATCGGCTACTGCTACATGAACGAGGGCAAGTTTGCCACCGCTCTGGACGCCTACCGCATGGCCATCATGCTCCAGCCCGACAGCAAGGACTGGAAGCTGGGCAAGCTGAAGTGCCTGACTGCGCAGCAAGAGCACGAAGAGGCCGTGGCCATGCTCTACGAATTCATCGAGAGCGACCCGGAGAATCCCGAATGGTGGATGCTCCAGGCCAACGAGTTCCTCTCGATGGAAAAGCCGGAGCTCGCCGCCGCCAACCTCGAGATCGTGCGCCAACTGGGCAAGGCCAAGCCGCAGTCCATGATGCTGCTCGGCGACATCTACGTAAACGAGGGCCTGCTCTCGCAAGCCGTGGAAGTCTATGGGGATGCGCTCGAGACCGGCGAGGTGAAGCCCGACCGCGTCTTCCGGGTCGGATACTCCCTCTCCTCCCGCGGTAACTACGAAGAGGCCGACAAGCTGATGGAGGCCTACAGCAACACCGAGGCCGGCCAGAACCTCAACGAGGATCAGCAGCTCGAGCTGCTCAACCTGCAGGCCAAGATCGCCCTGGGCACCAATCAGGACGAAAAGGCCGCGCAGATGCTCGAGCAGGTCGTGGATCGCGACCCGATGAACGGACGCGCCCTGATCTCGCTGGTCGACTACTACCAGAAGACCGAGGACCTCACCAAGGCCACCTACTACGCGGAACAAGCCGCCAAGCTCGACGAGTTCCGCCACTCGGCCCTGCTCGCGCTCGCCCGCATCAAGGTCGGCCAACGCGAGTTCGCCCAGGCCGCCCGCTATTTGCGCCAGGCACAGGACATCAAGCCACTGGGTTATGTGGCCGACTACTTGGCTCAAGTGGAGAGGGCGGCAGATAGCCAGTAGTCCTTTCACGGTTCCACCGCTCTCTCAAAACATTACCTGTGCGTCAAAGGGAGGGAGACTGTACCTACAGTCTCCCTCTTTCTCTTTTAAAGCGTCGGAAGTGCGTGCCCCACCCTACGGCTTGCGATTGGCCCCACGCAGCATAAACTGTGGAGACATGGAGCGATTGACCATCGGCCAGCTGGCCAGACAGACGGGTGTGACCGTCGAGACGCTGCGCTTTTACGAGAAAGAGCAGCTGTTGCCCCAGCCGATCCGCCTGAGCAACGGATACCGGGCCTACACCCAACAGGCGACCGACCGCGTGGCCTTCATCCAACGTTCCAAGGCGCTCGGCTTTTCACTGAAGGAAATCCGCGAATTGCTGGCCTTGCGGCAAGATGAGAACAGCGACGCGGCCGACTACCACCACGTGGTCGAAGAAAAGCTCCAGCATATCCAGGAAAAGATCGACGACCTCCAGCGGATGCGCGACGCCCTGCAAGGGCTGCTCGAAGCCTGCCCGGGCGAAGGCACGGCGGAAACCTGCCCCATTGCGCGCACTTTGGCGGGCGATCCCATCGAACACGCAGCTCAGGCTTGACCCTGTAGTAAGGTCCAGGGTTTAGAATAGCCGCATGAATTGGGTCAGCACCTTCCTCAGCGGCACCTGGAATCTGGTGGCCGAGATGGCGCCCTACCTGTGGCTGGGCTTTGCCATAGCCGCCCTGTTACACGCCGTGGTGAAGCAGAGCTGGGTGAAAGAGCACCTGGGCAAACGCGGCCTTTGGCAAACCGTCAAAGCGACCCTCATCGGCGTGCCCCTGCCCCTGTGCTCCTGCGGTGTCATCCCCGTCGCAGCCGGCATCCGGCGGCAGGGTGGCAGTGCGGGGGCCACGGCGGCCTTCACCTCCTCCACGCCACAAACCGGCGTCGACAGTATCCTCGCGACCGCGGGCATGATCAGCTGGCCCTTTGCCGGGGTCCGCGTGCTCGTCGCTTCCGTCAGCGGTCTCGTGACCGGTATGCTGGTCGACACCTTTGGAGATCCGAAGCCGGTGGAGGAAGCCGACCAGGATGAACCGGAAGGCTGCTGCAGCCATGAAAAGGCCGCAGAAACGCACGCCTGCTGCGGAGGCCATGAGGCGAAAGAAGAGGCGCACAGCTGCTGTTGCAGTCATGCAGAGGCGGAGGCGCCCGAGCACGACTGCTGCCACGAGCAGGAGGCGACCCAGGGATGCGGCTGCAGCGGCGAAGCCGAAGCCAAGGAAGCGCACGCGTGCTGCAGTCACACCGCAGAGGAGCAGCCCCACGGCTGCTGTAGCCACGAAGAACCGGCGGCAGCTTCGTCCTGCTGCTGCTCGCACGAAGATTCCCACGAAGGCGAAGGGCCGCGTTTCGCCTGGGCGGAGGGCTTCCGCTTCGGGTTTCTGACCCTGCCGCGCGACCTTTCTACCTCCCTGCTCGTCGGCTTCGTTCTGGCGGGTGTATTGACGGTGCTGCTGCCGAGTGGCGCACTCGAGCAATACATCGGCAGCGGCTGGATGGAATACGTTGCCGCAACCGTGGTGGGCCTGCCCCTCTACGTCTGCGCAACCGGCTCGATTCCGCTGGCGGTGGCACTGCTGGCGGCGGGCCTCTCTCCAGGGGCGGTCCTGATCTTCCTCATTGTCGGGCCAGCTACGAATATCGCTACGGTCATTGCCCTGCGCCACCTGATCGGCACGCGCTCGACGGTCCTCTACATCGGCGCGTTGACGGTCATCGCCTGGATTTCAGCCCTGATCGTCGATATGGGGCACTGGAACGTCATCGGCCACGTGCACGACCTGAACCTGCAGCCCGCCTGGTGGCAGCACGTCCTCGGCGTCGGCCTGATCGCCCTGCTGGCCTGGCCGCTGGTGCAACGTTTCCGGCCCAGCAAGACCGCGGCCACCGGCGACTCTTGCTGCGCACATTAAGGCCTCCACTACTTGCCTAAAATAAAGCCGAGACACGATCTGCGTCTCGGCTTTTTCGTAGGCAAAACTGAGGGTCCCGTCAAGAAACCGGCTGGGCGATGGCGGCGTCGTAGGCCGCCTTGAGGCGCGTCAGCCCCTCTTCCATCATCGCGGGCGGACAACCGAAATTGAAGCGCAGGAAGCCAGGCGCGCGGAAATCCGCGCCATTGCTGAGACCGATCCCGTATTGCTCGAAGTGCGCCACGGGGTTGTCGAGGCCGAGTGCGCGCACGTCCATCCAGGCCAGGTAGGTGGCCTCCATCGGGTACATCTTGACCTCGGGCAGCATCTGGCGCACGAAGGAATAGAGGCGGTCGCGGTTGTTGCGCAACACCTGCAGCAGCTCCTGACGCCAAGGCTCACCGTGGTTATAGGCCGCAGCGCAGCCCGTGTAACCGAAGCTGTTGACCTCCGTTATGTAGCCCCGCGCACACAGCTTGTAGCGGTTGCGGATCCCGGCGTCCGGCACGACCAGAAAGGCGCAGGCGAGGCCCGGCAGGTTGTAGGTCTTGCTCGGCGCATACATCGCCACCGTGCGCTTGGCGGTCTCTTCCCCGAGCTTGAGCATCGGCGTGTGCTTGGCTCCCTGTTCGAGGAGGAGGTCGCAATGGATCTCGTCGGACAGCAACACCAGATCGTGGCGTTCGCAGAACTCGGCCACTTTCTCCAACTCCTCACGCGTGTAGACGCGGCCCACCGGATTGTGGGGATTGCAGAGGATGAAAACGCGCGTGCTCGGCGTCACGGCCTCTTCCAGTGCCTCCCAATCGAAGGTGTAGCGGCCGCTCTCGATCTTGAGATCGACGGTCTTGAGCACCCGGTCGCGCCAGACCGGGGCGCTGAGGAACGGCGGATAGACGGGCGTGCAGGTGAGGATCTCTTCCCCCTCCTTGGTATAGGCGGCCGCGCTGACGTTCAGGGCCGGCACGAGACCGGGCATCCAGACGAGCCATTCCTTCTCGGCCTGGAGGCCGTGAACGCGCTCCAGATAGCTCAAGACGGCCTCGACCGCCTCATCCGTAGCCAGCGTATAGCCGAATACCCCGTGGTCCACGCGCTGGTGCAGCGCATCGAGCACCGCAGGCGGCGACTTGAAATCCATATCCGCCACCCAAAACGGCAGGACGTCGCGGTCCCGATACTTGTCCCACTTGAGGCTTCCCGTGTTGGTGCGGTCGATTTGCGAATCGAAATCGAAAGTCATGCTAATGCACAGTGAAACGCCTCAGCCAAAAAGACAAGTTTGGGCCTGAAGTGACGGCCTACTCGTCCTCGGTCGCCTTCTGCTCGTAGTAGTCCTGCAGGACGTAAAAGGCCTGCTTGCGCGCGCCATTGTCGCCGATCAGGCCCTTGCGGTTCCAGCCGTCCTGGATGCCCGGCAGCGCACGGCGCGGCGAGCGAAAGTCGACGAGGATCCACGGGCTCATGCCGCTGAGGCCGTCGATGCGCTCCAACATCGGCAGGGTCTGCTCGTAGAGCCACGCCTGGTATTCTTCGGTAAAGCGCGCGTGCTTGTCGCCATGACTGCCCGCCAGCGCTCCACCGCCGAACTCGCTGATGAGCACCGGCTTGTTGTAGAGCACCTTCCACTGCACCTCCTCCAGGTCGTCCGGCGTGCGATTGCCATACCAGCCGTTGTACTGGTTGAAGCTGACCACATCCACAAACTCGCCGAAGGCGTCGTCGATCACGGCATAGCCGGGGTAGTCCGGATTATTGTGCACTTCCAGCGCCGCCGAGACCAGCCGCGTGTCGTCCAGTTCACGGGCATGGTCGACCAGCTTGTGCAGGAACTCCGTGCGCGCTTCGGTCGGGGGCGTTTCGTTGGCCACCGACCAGATGATGACGCTCGCACGGTTCTTGTCCCGTTCGATCAACCCGGTCAGCTGGTCCTGCGCGTTGGTGAAGGTATCGGGGTTCTGCCAGTCGATGGTCCAGTAGACCGGGATCTCTTCCCACAGCAGGATACCCATCTCGTCGGCCAGACGCGCCATATGCTCACTGTGGGGGTAGTGCGCGAGGCGGGCGTAGTTGCAGCCGAGCTCCTGCGCCCAGCGCAAGAGCTGATAGGCTTCGTCCTTCGTCACCGCGCGGCCACCGCGATACGGGTCGGTCTCGTGGATCGAGATGCCGCGCAGAAAAATGGGTTCACCGTTGAGCAGGATCTGGCTGCCGCGCGTCTCGATCGTGCGGAAGCCGACGCGCTCGTGGACCGATTCGGCCCCGGTCGCAACCTCCAGATCGTAGAGCTTCGGGTGCTGCGGCGACCAGCGTTCGATGTCGCGGGCGGGAATAGAAACCTGCGCCACGCCGCCTTCGCCGGTGGTCAGGATCTGATCGATGCCCAACTCGGGCAGGCGCAAGTGCACCTCGTGGTTGCCGGCCTCGGGACCCTTCAGCTCGACGCGCGCCTCGATGCGGTCGGCCGCCGTGCGCTGCAGCCGCACCGTATAATCCGCGACGTAGGTCTCCGGCACCTCGATCAGGCGCACGGTGCGGGTGATGCCCCCGTAGTTCCACCAGTCGGTGTTGAGGGTCGGCACACCTTCCATCAGGCGCTCGTTGTTTACGCGCACGACGAGGGAATTGTCCTGGGCCTGCAAGCGGTCCGTCACCTCAAACTGGAAAGGCGTGAAGCCTCCAATGTGCGTGCCCAGTTTGCGGCCGTTGAGGTAGACGTCGGCCCGGTAGTTGGCGCCGCCGAAGTAAAGTATGTAGCGCTTGCCCTCGCGGTCTTGCGGCGCGTCGAAGTGGCGGCGGTACCACACGCTGCCCTCGTAGTAAAAGAGCTTGTCGTCCTGCGAATTCCAATCCGCCGGCACATCGAGCGTCAGCGCATCGTCAAAGGCGTATTCGATCAGCTCCGAGGGGTCCTTGGGCTGGCGGTCCAGACCGTAACCCCCCGAGGGCGGGTCCGTGCGATCGAAGGGCTGCGAGCGGTAGTCGAGGTAACCGTTGTCGTAGGGATCGACGATGTAAGCCCATTTGCCGTCCAGACTTTGGCCAGGACGTTGCAGCGGATTCACGAGGATGGGGGCGGCCTCGCTGCGCAGGGATAGCAGCGCGACCGCCAGCAGCAGGAGCAAGCGTGTCATGGGGGTGTATTCCAGGAGTTAAGACAGGAGCGGCATAACCGCTATCGCTTCAGGTTGCACCCCGGGCGAAAAACTTCAAGACCGGGATGTTCCATCTCCCGCTTTGACGTCGCGAGGATTGGGACTTAATTGAATGACATGGAACGTCCTACCCCTCCCCATCGCGCTTTGATCACCGGCAGCAACCGCGGCCTCGGGCTCGCGCTCGTCCATCAGCTCCTGAGCCGTGGCTACGAAGTGCATGCCATCAACCGCCGGGTCAGCGAAGACCTGGAAGACCAGCGTCAACAATTCCCCGATCAGCTCTTTCTCTACACGGGCGACGTCCGCGACGAAGATTCGATCAAGTCCGCCGTGGCCGAAGTGGCCAAAAACGTCGACGGGCTCGAACTGGTGGTCAACAACGCCGCCGTGCACCCCGATCCGGAGCGAGCGCCCCTCGAAAAGGCCGACTTCAGCGGCTACCTCGAAGCCTTCGACATCAACGCGATCGGGCCGCTGCGCGTGCTGAAGCACGCCTTGCCGCTCGTGCGCAAGGGCCACGAGCCGCGCATCGTCAACATCAGCTCCGAAGCTGGCTCGTGCGGTGAAAACTGGCGCAGCTCCGAATACGGCTACTGCATGAGCAAGGCCGCGCTGAACCGAGCCACGACCATCCTGCACGAATACGTGAAGGGAGACGGCATCAAGGTGCTCGCCATGCACCCCGGCTGGTTCAGCAGCGACATGGGCGGCGAAAAGGCACCGATCACGCCCGAAGACGCCGCCGGCAACATCATCGGCCTGATCACCGGCAAGCTGCCGCACCCCCAGGCGCTCTACGTCAGCCCCGAAGGCCAACCGATGCAGTTTTAGCATCGGGAACCCAGTTTGGTCAGACATGAACAAGGCAGATTCGATCGAATCCGCCTTGCGCGTAAAGAGGAGCCGGAGTGGGCTATCCGTTGAGCAGCTTGAGCACGATTTCGCGGACTTGCTGCGGGTTGGCCTTGCCCTTGGTGGCCTTCATGGCCGGGCCGACGAAGGCGTTGATGGCCTTCTCGTTGCCCGCGCGCACGTCGTCGGCGGCCTTCTGGTTCTTGGCGATGGCCTCCTTCAGGATGCCCTCGAGCTCGTCGGAGTTGTCTTCCTGCTCGAGGCCCTTCTCCTTCACGATCGCCGCCGGGCGCTTGCCGGTCTGGAACATCTCGGTGAAGACGTCCTTGGCCAGGTGTTTGGTCAGCTTGCCTTCGTCGATGATGCGTACCAGTTCGGCGATGTGGCTAGGCGTGATGAGCAGCTGACTCATCGGCAACAAGCCGTCTTCCTCGCCCGCCGCGCGCTCGCGCTGCAGCTCGTTGGCGATGTAGTTGGCGATCGCCTTCGGGTTTTGGTCGTATTCGGCGTGGGCCAGCTCAAAGAAGCGGCTCAGCTCGAAGTCGTAGCAAATGACGGACGTGAGCGTATAGGGGAAGTCATACTGCTCCATGTAGCGCCGCTGCTGGTCGAAGACGCCTTCCGGCAGCTCGGCGCGGAGGGCTTCGACGCGCTCACGCGGCAGGCGCACCGGCATGAGGTCGGGATCCGGGAAGTAGCGGTAATCGTGCGCCTCTTCCTTGCTGCGCATGCTGGTGGTAACGCCCGATTCGGCATCCCAGCGACGGGTCTCCTGGATCACGGTACCGCCTTTTTCGTAGACCTTGGCCTGGCGGCGGATCTCGTAGGCGATGGCGTTGCGCACGCCGGAGATGGAGTTGAGGTTCTTCATCTCGCAACGCTTATTGAGGTAGTCCGCGCCCTGGGGCCGCACGCTCACATTGGCGTCGCAGCGCATCTGCCCCTTTTCCATGTCACAATCACTGATGCCGGCGGCCACGAGGTGCATGCGCAGGCTCTGCAGCAACGCTACGGCTTCCTCCGGCGAACGCAGGTCGGGCTGAGTCACGATTTCAAGCAGAGGCGTGCCGGCGCGGTTATAGTCGACCAGCGAATCGAAGTCGTAGTGGTTGAGCTTGCCCACGTCTTCCTCGAGGTGCGCGTGATCGAGGCGGATATGCTTGTGCTCACCCATCACATTGCGGGATGGCCCGGGCAGCTCGATCTCGACTTCGCCGCCGACCACGATGGGCTCATGCAGCTGCGTGAGCTGGTAGTTCTTGGGCGAGTCGGGGTAAAAGTAGTTCTTGCGATCCCAGCGGCACACTTCGGGCACTTCGGCGCCGAAGACGAGGCCCATGCGTACGCTCTGCTCGATCGCCGCAAGGTTGAGCACCGGCAACACCCCGGGCAGCCCCATGATGACCGGGTTGGTCAGCGTGTTCGGCTCGTGCCCGAAGCCCTGCTCCACCCGGGTAAACATTTTCGTGCGCGTCTTCAGCTGCACGTGCACTTCAAGACCGATGACGGCTTCGTATTCCATGAAAAGGGGAAATATGAAACAGGAGTTAAAAGGAGTTAAAAAGAAGGAATATTAACAATAGAGTTTTCTGCTATTACTTTGATCTGAACTCCTTTTGACTCCTGCTCCTATTAAGGCGTTTAAAGGTTCGGGTGGGTGGTTTTCCAGTCGTGGGCCTGCTCGTAGGCGTGGGCGATCTGGAAGAGTTCGGATTCCTTGAATGGCTGGCCGATGACTTGCAGGCCGATAGGCAGTTTGTCCTGGGTAAAGCCGCAGGGCATGCTCAGGCCGGGCAGGCCTGCCAGGTTGACCGAAATCGTGTAGATGTCGGCCAGGTACATCGAGAGCGGGTCGTCCTTCTTTTCGCCGAGCTTGAAAGCCGCCGTGGGCGAAGTCGGCGTCAGGATCGCATCGACCTGCTCAAAGGCCTTGAGGTAGTCGTTGCGAATCAGCGTGCGCACCTTTTGGGCGCGCAGATAATAGGCGTCGTAGTAGCCGCTGGAGAGCACGTAGGTGCCGAGCAGGATACGGCGCTTCACCTCGGGCCCGAAGCCTTCGCCGCGGGACTTGAAGTAGAGGTCGATCGCGTCCTTGGCCTCGCTGCTGCGGTGGCCATAGCGCACCCCGTCGTAACGGGCGAGGTTGGACGAGGCCTCCGCCGGGGCCAACACGTAATAGACGGGCACGGACAACTCGTTGTGCGGTAGCGAAATCTCGACGATCTCGCAGCCCTGGGCCTCATACCACTGGATCGCCCGCTGCACGGCCTCCTTCACCTCGGGGTCGAGGCCTTCGCCGAAGAACTCGGTCGGCACGCCCAGGCGCCACTTCTTCGGAGCCTCCTGCAGCGCCGCCCGATAGTCCGGGATGCTGGTGTTGAACGACGTGGAGTCGAGCGGATCGTAACCGGCAATCGTCTGGAGCAGCAAAGCGGCGTCTTCCACCGTGTGCGCCATCGGGCCGATCTGGTCGAGCGAAGAGGCGAAGGCCGCCAGACCGTAGCGCGAAACGAGGCCGTAGGTCGGCTTCATGCCCACGATGCCGCAGAGGGAAGCCGGTTGGCGAATCGAGCCCCCGGTGTCCGAACCGAGACTGAGGGGCGTTTCACCCGCCGCGACACAGGCCGCACTGCCGCCGGAAGAGCCGCCGGGGATGCGCTCGGTATCCCACGGGTTGAAGGTCGGGCCGAACGCGCTGTTTTCGCACGAACTGCCCATCGCAAATTCGTCCATGTTGAGGCGGCCGAGCAGGACCGCCCCGGCGTTCTTCAGCTTGAGCGTCGTGGTCGCGTCGTAGGGGCTGACGAAGGGCTCGAGCATCTTGCTGGCGGCCGTCAGCGGCAGATCCTTGATGGAAATAACGTTTTTGAGACTCACCGGGATGCCGTCGAGCGGACCCCGCACCTGCCCCAACTGGCGGCGTTGGTCGGCTTGATCCGCCTGCTCCAGCGCATAATCCGTGTGGAGGTCGAGGTAGGCGTGCACACTGGGTTCCACCGCCTGCGCGCGCGCAATAAAGGCCTCCGTAAGGTCGCGGGAGGTCACCTCCCCTTTTTCCAGGAGAGCGGAGAGCGCGGTGGCGCTTTGCCAAATCAAATCTGTAGCCATTACTGAGGGATGCGAAAAGGGATCAACGGGCGCGGCTGGCGGGGCGAGCTCCCGCGAAGGCCGCAAAACAGGTATGTTTATGCAGGATGTCGAGCGAGGTAAACCCCTGTTTCTGCATCAGCCCAAGCTGATACAACAGGGGGCGCGGCGAATCTTCTTCGTCGATATAGGAAAGCACTTTTTCGCGATAGGCGGGGCCGTCCAGACTCTCGAGGTAGGCCCCGTATTGCTGCCACTGCAGAGCGCCGACAAGCGGATCGGTATGCTCCACGAGATCGGAGACAAACAACCAGCCACCCGGCTTGAGCCAGCGGAAGAGTTGGGCGTAGGCGGCCTCCCACTGGGCATCCTCGCGCAAGTGGTGCAGCACGGCAGCCGCGACGATGATGTCGAAGGAGTCCTCCGGCAGGTCGACTTCGCGCAGGTCGGCCTGGTGCAGGTTCACGGTGCCGGAGCTAGCGTCCTGCAAGCGTTGTTGCGCCCGCTCGAGCATCGGCTGGCTGAGATCCACCAGATCGAAATCCAGCGGACGCATGAACTGCTGCTGCAGCATCAGCGAGTAATTGCCGGCGCCACAGCCGAGATCGAGCACGCGCTGGGCGCCAGAGCAGCAAACGCGGGCCGTTTCGGTGATCTGTTCCAGCATGAGGCGCCCGTCCAAGGCGGCAACCTGCCCGGTTTCGAGTTTGGAAAACCGCTCCACATCCGCATCGAAGCGGGCGCGAATGGTATCGACGGAAGACTTTTCGTGTAAAGGGCGAGACACGGGGGGTGCGTTTCGGGCTGGGCTCAGGCGTCTTCGACCACCTTGGGCACGACGACCATGTTCTCGCGCTGGGCGGGTGCGTTGCGCATGGCCTCTTCCGGACGGAAGGAGGGTGCGGGTTCATCCACGCCCCACACGTTTTCGACCGGGAAGGCGTGCGCGGTCGGCTCGATCCCGCTCACGTCCACCGCCTTGAGTTTTTCGAAATACTCCAGGATCGACGCAAACTGGTCGGCGAATCGCGCCTTTTCCTCAGGCGTCAACTCGATGCGGGCCAAGTTGGCCACGTAATCCAAATCCATTGCCGGCGCTTGCTCTGACATAATCCCAAAGGCGTAGAGGGGCGCCGCCTGAGTGGCAAGTGCGTAAAACACCTTTACGGTTAATCGACTCATGCTCCTTGCCGAAACAAAGAGGTCGCGCTAATCTACTACTGCCATGAACGTCTCATCGCTCTCCCGTCTCTGCTATGGGCTCGGATGCTCCCTGGCACTCGCCGCGTCCACCCAAGCTTTTGTCATCACCCAGGAATCCTTCGAGACCATTCCGGGGGCCGCCTACACCCTTTCCAATACCTTCGACGACGGCACCGGAGATTTCTTCGATCGCTACGAAGTGCCGGACCTCACCAATCTGTACCGTAGCGACTTCCAAAACGGCTGGGACGGCAACTACGGGATCATGGGACAAGACTTCAACGGCGAGGGCTACGATGCGACCCAGGTCGTCGCCATTTCCAACATCGACACGTCCCTTTTTCAGGATTTGACGGTCAGCTTTTCCGTCGGGGCCATCAGCGACAGCGAGTTTCCGACCTATGAGCCGGAAGATGGCGACTCCATCGAACTCTACGCCACGTTCGACAGCGGTCCGCGCTATCTGGTCGCAGCCTTCCGCACCAATGGCTCCGCCGGTGATCTGTATAACGATACCGACCTCGACGGGGTTGGAGACGGGGCCGGCCTGACCGAGAGCCTCGCTGAATTTATCTTTCCGCTCAATAACACCGGCAACCTGCTGACGCTCGAATTCGAGATGACGAGCACGGATTCCTTTGAGACGCTGGCGCTTGACGACGTGGTGCTCGAAGGCGTAGCGGTGCCTGAATCCTCGACGGCTGCCCTGGCCGCTGCGGCCGCCGCCGGGCTCCTGGTCATGAGCCGGCGCAAGCGTTAGAATTTTAGACAGACAGTCTCAATTACAAAAAGAAAAGGACTCAGGTCAGGGCCTGAGTCCTTTTCGCGTACAAATGCGATGCAGCCGGTAAGTTAGGCCCGCACTTCGTAGCCCGTGCCCTTGGTTACCTGATGCTGGATCTGGGTGAAGGCGGCGTTGACTTCCTTTTCGTTCAACGTGCGCTCCGGGCTGCGGAAGGTCAGCGCAAAGGCGAGGCTCTTCTTGCCCTCCGGTAGACCCTGGCCGAGGTAGACGTCGAACACATCGACCTGCTCCAGCGCGAAGTCCTTGCCGGTCGCCTTGCGGCCCACCGTCTCCAGCTTGTTCTTGACCTTGCCTGCGGGCTCGGAGGCATCGACCAGCAGCGCGAGGTCGCGGGTGGCGGTCGGGAACTGGCTGAAGGCGCTGTAGCGCGAGCGCTTGGGCGGACGCTGCAGGAAGTCGGGCGTGAGCACGATCTCGCCGGCCAGCACCCCACCCTCGATCTCGGTATCGTGGGTCAGCTTGATGTTGAGCAGGCCAAACTGGGCTTCGAATCCCATCTGCAGGCGGCCGAAGCCGGCACTGTGGCCCGCCTGCCAAACTGTTTCGCCTTCCATCGCTGCGAAGCGATTGGAGTCGACGTTGACGCCAATCGCCTTGAGCAGTTCCTGAACGGTCGCCGAAGCGGTGTAGAAATCGGGCTTTTCGCGCTGGCTCCACTGCGAAGGCTGCTGCTGCGAAATCACAAACGCGATCGAGAGCAATTCGTGGGTCTTGCTCTGGAACTCGCGGAAGACCCGACCGGTCTCGAACAGGCGCTGGGGCTCGTTGCCGCGAGCCTGGTTAAGCGCGAGGCATTCGAGCAGCCCCGGCAGCAGCGACGGGCGCAGATGGCTCTGGTCGGACGCCAGCGGATTCTGCAGCGCGAGGTTCACCGGATTGGCGGCGGCGGCCCAGGTCTTCAACTCGGCTTCCGGACGCAGCGTATAGTGCATCGCTTCGTTGAAGCCCTTGCCGACCAACACGCGGGAAGCGGCACGCGTCACCAGTGCGGAGCGGCTGTCTTCGGCCAGGAGGCTCGGGAAGCGGCTCGTCGTCTCCGGGATCTTCTCGCAGCCGTAAATGCGCAGGACTTCTTCCACCAGGTCGATCGGCCGGTAGAGGTCGAGGCGGTAGCTCGGGATGCCGACGCGCAACATGCGGTTGCCCTCGCTGTCTTCCCCCCGGCGCACATCCAGCTCGAGGAAGCTGAGGCAATCGACCACGACTTCCTCGTCGATGATGAAGCCGAGGCGGTCGTAGATAAAGGGCAGCGATACCTCGATCACCTTCTCGACCATCGGCGGCTCACCGGCGACGAGCGGCTTGCCCATCAGTTCGCCGCCGGTCACCTGAACGATCAGGTCGATCGCGCGCATGGCGGCAAATTCGGCGCCCTTGGGATCGATCCCACGCTCGTAGCGGTAAGAGCTGTCCGTCGAAAGGCCGTATTGGCGGGAGGTGCGGCGGATGAACGAGGCGCGGAAGTAGGCGACCTCGAGGAAAATGTCGGTAGTCGTTTCGTCGACTTCGGCGTCAACGGAGCCCATGACACCCGCGATCACGAGGGGACGTTCGGCGTCGGCAATCACCAGCGTGTCCGTCGTCAGCTCACGCTCCTTGTGGTCGAGGGTGGTAATCTTTTCGCCTTCGCCCGCGAGACGGACCACGACGGTGCTGCCGTTGATCTTCTTCACATCGAAGGCGTGCATCGGGTGCCCCAGCTCGTGCAACACGTAGTTGGTGATGTCGACCACGTTGTTGATCGGGCGCAGGCCGATGGACTGGAGGGCGCGTTTGAGCCACTTCGGGCTCTCCTGCACCTTCACGTTGCGGATCGAGTAACCGAGGTAGTGCGGGCAGCGGTCATCGGCTTCCACATGCAGCGCACCGACGAGGGAGCCACCGGGGCCTTTGGTCGTATCCACGGTGATCTCGGGATAGCGCAGCTCGCGACGGAACCAGGCCGCCAGTTCGCGCGCCAAACCGATGTGGCTGAGTGCGTCCGGACGATTGGGCGTCACCTCGACGTCGAAGATCGAGTCGTTGTCGGAGAACACGTCGTTGATGGGCGTGCCGATCTCCGGACGATCCGTGAGGATCGCGATGCCGTCGGATGCTTCGGCCAAACCGAGTTCTGACTCGCTGCAGAGCATGCCGTTGCTCTGCACGCCGCGCATCTTGCGGGGCTCGATCTTAAAGTCGCCCGGCAGCACGGCACCCGGCAGGGCCGCAATCACACGATCGTTCTGCTTGAAGTTCTTGGCGCCGCAGATGATTTGCTGCGGCTCGCCCTGCCCCACATCCACGCGACAGACGGAGAGCTTGTCGGCGTCGGGGTGCGGTTCGTAGGAAAGGATCTCGCCCACGACCACGTGATCGAATTGCGGCAGACCGGTCTGCTCGATGCCTTCGACCTCGAAGCCCACCATCGTGAGCCCGTGGGCGATCTCATCGTTGCTCTGGTCGCTGAGTTCGACGTAGTGCTGGAGCCAGTTACGGGAAATTTTCATGTCAGGCTATCCGTAAAGGAATTCTCGGGAGACAGGCGCCTAGGCAAACTGGCGCAGCAGGCGGAGGTCGTTCTGGTAGAGGTAGCGGATATCGTCCACGCCGTAGAGCGTCATCGCGATGCGCTCGATACCGAGGCCGAAGGCGTAGCCGCTCCACTCGTTGGGATCCAGGCCGACTTCTTCGAGCACGGTCGGGTCGACCATGCCGCAGCCCATGATCTCGATCCAGTCACTGCCGACCTTGCCGAGGTGGCTGGCCTTGAAGTCGACCTCGAAGCTGGGCTCCGTGTAACCAAAATAGTGCGGGCGGAAGCGAATCTGCGCTTCATTGCCGAGCAGACTCTTGAAGAGATAATCGAGGTCCGCCTTCAGGTCCGTCACCGTCACGCCACGGTCGACATACAGGGCCTCGATCTGGTGAAAGTTGGCGCTGTGGGTTGCATCCGCGGTATCGCGGCGGAAGCAGCGGCCCGGGCAGAGGATGCGCAGCGGCGGCTTTTCGCTCAGCATGGTGCGAATTTGCACGCTGGAGGTGTGGGTGCGCAGCAGGTAACGCTCGGTGCCCTTGCGGGAGACGTTGCCGATCCTGGCCTCCGGATCCATGTAATAGGTATCCTGGGCGTCCCGCGCGGGGTGATCGGCCGGCGTATTGAGGGCGTCGAAGCAGTAGTATTCGGTCTCGATCTCCGGGCCGTCAGCGACGGTAAAGCCGATCTTGCGCATCACGCGGCAGATCTCTTCGCGCACCTGGGTGATGAGGTGAGTGCTGCCGGGCTGCGGGTCCGGGCTGGGCAAGGTCACGTCCACCGCGGGCCCGATCTGCTTTTGCAGCTCCAGCTCTTCCAGCTGGGCAAACTTGGCATCGTAGAGCTCCTGCAGGCGCGTCTTGTATTGGTTGATCAGCTTGCCGGCGGTAGGGCGCTCGGCGGGCGGTAGCTTGCCGATCGTCTTCGTCACGGCGGTAAAGCTGCCATTCGGCCCGCTGATAGTCGCCCGGTATTGCTCGAAAGCCGCCGGGGTCTGAATTTCGGGGAGATCGCGCTCTACTTGCGCGAGGATCGCTTGCAATTCGGCTTCCATGAGTAGGAACGGCCAGCGCACACGATTGCCTCGCCTTTGGCAAGGAGAGAAACACCCTGCATCGGATGAACGTGAGGTAAGAATTATCCTACCTGCTGATTTTGGTTAATTTTGTTCACTTATAAGAGGTCGCAGCCTCAGACGCGAGACATCCATTTCACGAAATTCTCTGTCCGTAGACCCTGCCCTAACTCCCCTTTCGCGTGCCTCAATCCCAAGGGTTCATCCATGATGGAACTCGTTACCTCACAAAAAACGACGACCCGCCATGGGTCGCCGTCGTATCTCAAGTTCTCGCTTTACTTCAATTGTTAAAGGCTTCCAGATGCCGGAGTACATCCCTCGGACCCGGAATAAACGATACCTTAGCAGAGCTGCCCGATTCCGAGTGAAGAATAGGACGAACGGCGACGGGCCTCCACGAGCGGAACCCACCCTTGTGATATCGAGGCTTCCGACGCGGATAAAAAAAAGCCCGGCAGCGAGCGCTACCGGGCAAAAGTCTTAATGGATTCAGGAAAGGATGCCTTACGCGGCCGTTTGTACGGCTTCCTTGGCCTTGACGACCAGGGCCTTGAAAGCGGCCTCGTCGTGAATGGCCATCTCGGACAGAGCCTTGCGGTCCATCTCGATGTTGAGGGCCTTCAGACCGGCCATGAAGCGGGAGTAATTGATCCCCTCTTCGCGGCACGCGGCGTTGATACGCACGATCCACAGGCTGCGGAATTCGCGCTTCTTGACGCGGCGGTCCCGGTAGGAGTATTGACCGGCGCGGTCGACCGCCTGCTTCGCGTAGCGATAGAGGCGGCTGGCATTTCCAAAATAACCCTTGGCCTGCTTCAGCTTTCGCTGGTGGCGCTTACGGGTGGCGGCAACGTTTCTGGCTTTCGGCATGTTGTGTGATGGGAGGTAATGTGGCTGGAGGGTCGCCGAGCAACGCTCACCCTACCGAGCCGGATTGACATCTCGATACGTTCAGGCTGGCTTAGAAGAGGCCGGGGCAGCCGGTCTTCACGAAGCGGGCCACGCCGTCGCTGCATTGCTGGTCCTGGCGCATACTGCGCTTTTGCTTCACCGTCTTGTTTCGCAGAAAGTGACGGTGGCCAGCCTTGCGACGCATGACCTTGCCGGAAGCCGTAACCTTGAACTTCTTGGCGATGGATTTGCGGGTTTTGATCATGAGAAAAGGAAGATAGAGCCAAAATCCGGCCCGCCGGTAAAGAAAAAAATTATTTTCGAGCATTTTCCTCTAATTGGATGTCAATACAGGCATAAGGAGCTATCATGGACTTGACATTCCTGATACGCAAAGGTGACAGGTGTGTATCGTCCTAAGTCGGAAATCCGGCGACGGCCCTTTCAGCCCCACTACCCACCCTCATTTGATTGACAACCCCGATAAAGTCTTAAAGCGTCAGCTGCACTGGCTGCGCGCATCCCTGGTATCTACCGGTGGACGCGAGCATGGCCACTATCACGCTGTCTGCTCTGCTGATCAAGCGGTGCGGTAGAGGCTCCAACCTCCTTACGAACCAACCCTGATAAAGTTCACCACCCTATTATGAAGAAGACGACCCGCTTTGGCCTGTGTGTAGTCGCTCTTGGCGCGACTACGCTTGCCGCACAAGACACGACGGCGGTAAAAAAGGAAATCGACAGCACCCGCGACTCGATTTCCGCCTACGTACGAGTGCGTCAAGACATTGCGCGCGACCGCAACGAATGGCAGGCAGAGAAGGAAATTATTCAGCGCCGGATCGAGTTGTTCGAGCAAGAGAAGGCTGACCTGCAGGAGCAGATCAAAGAGGCCGAAAGCAAGGCGTCTTCCGCTCAGCAAGTTATCGCTCAAAAGCAAGACACGATCAACAAGCTGACTTCCGCGACCGATGTGGTCCAGGAATCCCTGCCGGAGTATGAGTCCCGCATCGCGGACCTCGTGCAATACCTGCCGGAAGACCTGAAGAAGCAGCTCGAGCCGCTGACTTCCAAGCTCGGCAACAGCTCCACCTCCAACCGCATGGCGGTGGTCGTGGGCGTGCTCAACCAGCTCGAGCGCTACAACAACCAATTCAATTTCACTACCGACACGAAGCAGACCGGCGAAGGCCAGAGCAAGTCCGTCGATGTGATGTATGTGGGCCTGGGCCAAGGCTACTACGTCGACCAGGAAGGCACGATCGCCGGGGTCGGCATCCCGGCCAAGGGAGGCTGGAAGTGGACCGAGCGCAACGACCTCGCCCCGCAGATCCGCCGCGCCATCGCTTACTACAATGGCGAAATCAAGCCGGCCGAATTCGTCCAGTTGCCGGTCGACATCAAGGACGCCCAACCCAACCAGTAAGACTTCGGTCGCACCCCGTACGATACAGAGCATATCATGAAAAAGGTACTTTCCCTTCTCTTGCTCGCTGGCACGACGCTGAGCCTCTGCGGCCAGAATTTCGACCAGGCCCAAGGCCAGATCCAGGATCGGCTTGAGCAAGCAACCCAGGAGTATTCCCAGCTCCAGCAGGAAATCAACAGTGAGCGCCCCGAGCTCGCCGCACGTCTCGACGTGCTCGAGCAGGAAGTCACCCGCCTGCGCAATGAATACCAGAACGCGCAACGCGTGACGCAGGGCCTCGACGTTGAAACGAGCCAGCTCGACCGCCAGATCTCCCAGGCGGACCAAGCGAACCAATACCTGCAAAACACGCTGCTGAACGATTTCTTCAATCGCCTGCAGACGTCCCTCAACCCGGCGGAACTGCCCCAATACTTCCAGCCGATCAACAAGGCCATCCAGGCCACCGAGGGTGAAGACACCCCCGACTCCGAGATTTTCAAGGCCCAACTGAAGGCACTCGACCTCGCGTTCAACCGCGCCGAGAGCCTCATCGGTGGCAAGATCTACTCCGGCCAGGCCCAAGTCCGCGGCACCGGTGACGTGCTCGACGGTCAATTCGTCCAGGCCGGCCCGGTTTCCTACTTCGCCTCCTCCGACGGCACGACGGTGGGCCTGACCCGCGCCGAAGTCGACAATCGCGCCGAAATCTTCCCGCTGCCGCAGTTCCAACAACAGATCAGCTCCGTCATCAACAACGGTGAAGGCACCCTGCCGGTCGACACCACCGGTGGTGAAGCCGTGGAAAACGTGGTCCAGAGCCTGAGCCTGATGGAAGAGTTCGAAGCCGGCGGTATGACGATGTTCGCCATTCTCGGCTTCTTCATCGCCGCCATCATCGTGGCCATCATCAAGCTCATCCAGCTGATGAGCGTGAAGTCCGCCAAGTCTTCCGACCTCGAGACCATTCTCGACAATCTGCGCAACGGCAACCGCGACGCGGCCCTCTCCCACGCCAAGGGCGTCGGCGGTCCGGTCGGTCGCATGTTGACCGCCGCCGTGGAAAACGCCGACCAGGACAAGGAAGTGATCGACGAAGTGCTCTACGAGCAAATCATCGCCACCCAGCCGAAACTGGAAAGCTTCCTTTCCTTCATCGCCGTGACGGCCGCGGTGGCCCCGCTGCTCGGTCTGCTCGGCACGGTTACGGGTATGATCAAGACCTTCAAGCTGATCACGATTGTCGGCACCGGTGACGCCAAGAGCCTCTCTTCCGGTATTTCCGAAGCGCTGATCACCACGAAGTGGGGTCTGATCGTCGCGATCCCGACGCTCGTGATCCACGCGCTGCTCAGCCGCAAGGCCAAGGGCGTGATCGGTTCCATGGAGCAGACCGCCGTCGGCTTCGTGAACGGCATCGTCGAGATGCGCACCGAACACAGCTCCGACCGCACGGCTTAACCTCCGCCCCACCCCGATATCATGCAATTCATGCACCTGCTTGCTCAAGCCGCCGCCACCGGTCAGTCGCTGACGGCGGAGCAGCAGGCTCAAATGGTGGGCGGCCCTGAGAGCCTGTTCTCCGCGGACGGGGTCGACTTCATTATAGGCATCTGGAAAGAAGGTGGCTGGCTGATGATCCCATTGGCCATCCTCGCCCTTTTCATCTATTTCGAAGCCACCTCAGTCGTCCTGCGCCTCAAGCGCGCCAAGCTGAAGAAAACGCCCAAGTCCGTCTGGGAAGGTTGGCTCGACCAACCCGATCAGGCGCGCGGCCACGTCGGCGAAGTCATCCGGTTCGTCCGGGGTGACAGCGCCCACTTCAGCGAGGAAAACCTCATCCGCGTCGAAGCGGTACGAGCTCGCGTCATCCCCGATGTGAACGCCCGTATCAGCGTTATCAGCACCCTTGTCACCCTTGCTCCGCTCATGGGCCTGCTCGGCACCGTGATCGGCATGCTCGGCACCTTCCGAGGGCTATCCAGTGCATCCGGCCAGGCGGCCGAACTGGTGGCCGAAGGTATCCGCGTCGCCCTCATCACCACCCAATCGGGCCTGATGATCGCGATTCCGGGCTACCTTTTCCTCTCGTGGGTGATTCGTGAGCGTAATCGCTACCTCGCGTTTATCTCGCAGCTCGAGACGGCCGTGGTGCAACGGGTTCACCGCCGGGATAACTCCAACGCTGCATAAGCCATGGCAAAACGAGGCACACTCAACCAGGAGGCTGAAGTCAGCGATATCAACATCTCCCCGATGATTGATATGGTGTTCATCCTTCTCATCTTCTTTATCGTCACGACGGTCTTCACCCAGGAGCCCGGCGTCGAGGTCGTGCGCGAGCCAGCCATCACCGATGCACAGCTGGAACGTAACTCGGTCCTCATCGCCGTCACGCCTTCGGGCGAAGTGTGGTATGGAGGCCAACCAGTCGGCGTAAGCGGCGTCAAAGCGATCGTCACGCGCAACGTGAAGGAGAATCCGCGCATGCCGGTGATCATCCAGCCGGACCGTGGAGCGCCTTCCGAGACGGTGATCCGTGTGGTCAACGAGGCCAAATACGCCTCCGCGAACACGCCCGTCTTCTTCTCGACGATCAACGACTAACATCCACCCCACCCTACTCCCATGAGCAAAAGTCACATCCCGCCAAACCTGAAACCGGAGGTGCCGTTCTCGCTCCTTACGGGCCTGTTTTTGGCTCTCGTCGTGATGTTGCTGCTGCCGATCAGCCAGTACATCACCAGCATGACGAATGATGACAAGCAGAAGGTGGATCAAGTCGACTGGACGCCACCGCAGATGGACGATGTCCAACCTCCGCCCCCGGAAGAAGAACCGGAGCCGGAGATCGAAGAAACGGAACAGGAAATGGAACCGCCGTCCATCGAGCAGCTCGAGCTCTCGATGAACACTGACGTCAGTGGTCTGGCCGGCGGCGACTTTACCATGCCGTCCTTCGATTTGGGGCAGCAAATGTCCGACATCATCTACGAACTCAGTGACCTGACCGAGGCTCCGCGCCCGGTGGGCCGCCCGAACATCCAATACCCGCTGGAACTCAAGAGCCAGCGCGTGACGGGTTCGGTCACCGTGCGCATGGTCGTGCGGGCTGACGGTAGTGTTGGTGAGATCCGCGTCGAGAAATCCGACCACCCTCTCTTTGAAGAAGCCGTCATCCGCGCCATGCGACGGATGCGTTTTGAGCCCGGTCAGAAAGACGGCAAGGCCGTCAACGTCTGGGTTCGACAGACATTCCCGTTCAAAATCATCTAATTTCCTTCGCTTCATCCCATAGTCATGAAGAAACGTTTTTTCATCCTGGCCCTTTGCGGTACCGTTGCCTCGCTGGTTAGCGCGCAGCAACAATCGCAGGGCGTCCAGCCCCGTCCGTTGCAGGTAAACCCGATGCAGACCGCCGCCGAGATCTACCAATCTCCGATCTGGCAGCGCGCGGTCGCGGGTTCCCTGGCGCCCAACCTGGCCGTCGAGCCCGAAATCCCGCGTGAAGACAGCGCGGCGATGGAAGCCCTCGGCGCCATCCGCGACATCCTCGGAGCCGGCAACAACAGCCCGCAGGCCAGCCAGGCCGCGCTGCAACAGCTCCAGACCTACATCAACGGTGCGCAGAAGCCCTCGCCGCTCGTCCTCCAGATCGCGGGTGCCCTGAGCATGCAGATGGCGGACCAGAGCGGTAACAAGTCACTCTACAACCAGGCCGAGCAATACTTCGTTCGCGCCGTGGATCAGAACAACGGCTTCCCCGACTTCCTCCGCGCCCACAAGAACCTCGCCAACGTCTACTTCAAGACCGATCGTCCGAAGAAGGCTGCCGAAGAGTTCACCAAGGCGCTGAAGCTGGGCGACAACGACCCGATCACCTACGGTCTGCTGGGCTCGATCTACTTCGAAAACGGCCAGCTCGTGGCGGCCGAGAACGCGCTGCGCAACGCGATGATGCTCAACCCCGAGATCATCGAGTTCAAGCAACTGCTCGGCAACGTGCTGCTGCAGCAAGAGCGCTACGCCGAAGCCGCCGCCATGTTTGGCGAGCTGCTGCTCGAGCGCCCCAACCGCGTCGAATACTGGAGCGCCCAGGCCAATAGCTACATTGGCATGGACCAGATCGACGACGCGGCCAAGAACCTCGAAATCGTGCGCTTCCTGGGCAAGGCTGAAGCCCCCACCCTGATGCTGCTCGGCGACATTTACCTGAACAAGGAAATGGTGCGCGACGCCGCTGAAGCCTACATCGAAGCCGTCAACAAGGCCGCTCCCGAGTCCTCCTTCAGCCAATACTTCCAGGCTGCTCAATACCTCAACCGCTACCAGGCGTATGATGAGAGCACCCAGCTGCTGGACGCGATCGAGAACAACTACAACGACCTCGACAAGGATCAGCGCAACAAGATCCTGACCCTGCGTTCGGAAATCAACCTCGCCCAGGGCAACGTCCAGGAAGCGGTCAAGAACCTCCAGGAGATCCTCAAGATCGATCCGTTTAATGGCCGCGCGCTCATCGTGCTCGGGCGCCACTACTCGGATGCCGCCGACGAAGCGGACGACAACCTGCGTCAGAAGGAGCTCGAGCAACAAGCGATCTCCTACTTCGAGCGCGCCATGGAGCTCGAAGACGACAACACCGTGGTCGAAGCCCTGGTGGCCAATGCCCAACTCCGGGTCAAGCGCAAGGAATACCAGAAGGCAGTCGACCTGCTGAGCCGTGCTCAAAACATCAAGCGTCAAGATTACGTCCAGAGCTATCTGGACCAGATCAACAACGTCTTGCAAGCACGCCGCGGCCGCTAAGCCGAGATCAAGGCACACGCTTTACACAGCGCCGGTCATTGCGACCGGCGCTTTTTTTGTGCCCGGCCCTGCGTGCCCCGAGGCAATGTTAACTTCAAACCGCTTGCGAGTAGACCAATTTCTATACATATAAACGTGACACTCAGGCCGAAGTGCGCTATAAGTAACGACGCCGGCAGCGGTGCTGCCTCAACCTGCGGTTCAGTCGAAAGACACGCACTCCCACATTCCTACCCCAAACGTAATGAGTCAAAAGCACATCCCCCCGAGTCTGAAGCAAGAGGTACCCCTTTCCCTGGCCAGCGGCCTGTTTCTCGGCTTTGCCGTCATGCTGCTGTTGCCCATCAGCCAGTACATCACGCAACAGATCACGGACGACGGACCGCCGCCTGAAATAACGGTTAATATCGATCCCCCGGTGGCGGATCTCATCCAAAAGCCGGAGCCGCCGGACGTCCAGGAGCCCAAGATCGACCAGCCTGAGGAGGACATCACCCCGCCCTCGATCGACCAACTGATTATCGATTACGACACCAGCGTGAATCCCAACAGTTGGACCACTCCCGATTGGGGCGAGCTCATTCCGTCCGTCGGCGACAGCGACTTTGTGGCACTCGATAATCTGACGGTCGCCCCTCGCCCCCTCAGCCAGCCGCGCATCGTGTACCCGGCCGAATTGCGCTCGCTCAAGCAAGAGGGCATGGTCGTGGCCATCTACGAAGTCCGCCAGGACGGCAGCGTGGGCGAGATCCAGATTGTCGAATCCACCCACCCCGCATTCGAGGAAGCCGTGCGTCGCGGCCTGCGCAAAATGCGCTTCAGCCCGGGCGAGAAAGACGGTCGCGTCGTCCGCACCCGCCTGCGGCAAGAGTTCCCCTTTTCAGTTCGCTAGACGTCTTTCACCCTCACCCGCTCCTGCTCTCTCGCGCCGATCGTTATGATCGGCGCTCTTTTTTATCCATTGCGAGATTGCAACCAGCCGCGATCTCCGGCGTTTTTAGAGAATAATGAAGCTCCATCGACGCTCTTTCCGCCATACCCCACGCGGTGGTTTCACCATCACCGAAATGCTGATCGTCTTCGCCCTGATCTCCGTCCTGACGGGACTGGTGGTCGGCGGATTGGGCGGTGCACTCGGCGGGGGCCAGAAAAAAGGCGCCAAGACCTTCGTCAAAACAGCGATCGAAGCGCCCCTCACTAGCTACCGGATCGACGTTGGCAGCTATCCTACGACCGAGGAGGGGCTCCAGGCACTCTGGGCGGCACCCGCCGGTAAGGAAAGCCGCTGGGATGGCCCTTATATCGACGATCAGGAGGTCCTGACCGACCCTTGGGGTGAGCCCTACCAATATCGCTTCCCCGGGACGAAGAACCCCCATGGCGCGAAAAAATACGACATCTGGTCCAAGGGTGAAGACCAAACCAACGAGACCGAAGACGACATCGGCAACTGGTAAACCGCCACGCATCCACGCATTTGCAAGCCGGCCACGAGGTCGGCTTTTTTGCTGCCGCCCTGCTAACGCCCATTAGCGAAAAAAGTCGTTGATTCTGTGGCGTTAGAATAAAAGGGTTGCCGCGCAACTTCAGGTGGATCATTGCGTTTAACCGGTCGTGTGCTTCTCCCGCTCCAGCTTCTCTCATCGCTCGTCTCAGGCCTTCACTGTAGTCGAAGTCCTGGTCGTACTGGCGTTGATGGCAGTGCTGGGAGGTGTCATGGCCTTTTCGATCACCCCCATTATCGACCGCAAGGACATCCGCTCGTTCGATGAGTCGCTGGTCTACGCGGTGCAGGAGGCGCGCTTCCAGGCAGCCCTTCACCGGGAGAATACGCGCCTTGTCTTTGTGCCCGAGGGTGCGCGCTTTGAGGTCCAGACGATGGACGGCGCTCCGCTGGACAGCATCACCACGCGCTACAGCAACGTCGACGACGAGATCGAGCTGACCTGGCTGTTGCAGCTGCCGGGCGAAGGCAACGATGCCCCGAACCCGCGCGACACGCTGGAAACGTCCGCAGTCGTCTTTGCGCCCGACCGGAGCGAGTCCCCTTTCTCCGCGGTGTGGGAAATCGGCGACACGACCGGCACGATCGCCATCGAACCTTTTTCAGGCCTCCCATACCCCGCGGAACTCCCTTGATGAATCCCCGTCGCACAGCACGCCACGGCTTCACCTTGGTGGAAGTCATTGTGGCCCTTGCCATCGCCTTTGTGTCGCTCGGGGTGTTGACGCAAGCCTTCGTTTATTCACTCGAAGCCCTGCCCAGTGAGCAGACCAACCGCCAGATCGAGCGGGACGACTTGCGCTGGGTGCGCTCCCAGATCCTGGAGTCCGAAGACCGCGACGTGCTCGAAGATGGGGGAGAAATCACCACGCCCACGCTGGATGAAGTCGAGTGGGAGGCGGAGCTGGAAGAAGCGGAGTTGCCAGACCTCTTTTACGTTACGATCCAATATCAGTGGCGTGATCAGCTCTCGCTGGAAGACCGGGAGCACGAAGAGACGCTTTTGATCTACAACCCCAACTGGTCCGACCCGACGGACCGCGACAGCCTGCTGGAAGACGCGCAGGATGCGATCGAAAGGATTGCCGATGAGCGCGATTGGTAGGCAGTTCAGGCAGCGCCGCGGTTTTACGCTGGTCGAGATGCTGGTCGTGACAGTGCTGGTGGCCGGCCTGCTGACGGTGATGGCGTTTCACATCTACACGATCAGCCAGACGTGGTTGAAGCGCAACGAAGGCCGCTTCCTGCCCGCGCATGCCGATGGCGTCACCTACTACTTGCGCGAACTGTTTGCTCAGGCCGATATCGACCAGGACGAGCCGCGACTGACGCCGCCCGAAGGTGTCGAAGAACTGCCCGAAGAGGCGATCGCCTTCGACCTGCCACCCCAGTGGTTCGGCAGCGAAAGCGAACCGATGCTCGCCGTCTATCAACACCACCCCGGCCCGTTGCTGCAGACGGCGGAACGCCCGTCGCCGGAAGTCCAGAGCTATTTATATTATGACGATCGCGAACAGCAGCTTTCCCTCATCTGGTTCGGCCTGCTGGAGCCGGAGCTGACCAATCAGCGCGACCTGCATCACACCGTCATCAGCAGCTACGTGCGCACGCTTGAATACGTCTACTACGATGAAGAAACCGACGAATGGGAAGTCGAAGACGAGCCCATGGAAGTCGACGCCGCCTTTCCCCTGCCCCGCTACCTGAAACTCACTTTTGGCCGCGGCGAACAAACAACCGTTCGCTACGTACCCTTCCCCTTGAAAACTGGTGATCCCGTTTATTAACCAGTCCCGTTCACGCTCCCGGCGCGGCAGCATCCTCGTGGTGGTGCTGGCGATCGTCATGCTGCTCTCGGTCATGGTCGTTGCGTTCATGGACGAGGCGCTGCAGCAGCTCCGCTACAGCTCGCTCTATCAAAATCAGGACGATCTGCGCCAGGAAGCCTACGAAGCCCTCGAAGTGACCGGTGCGACGCTGGCTATTTTTCAGGAAGTCGAGGAGCATCTGTGGGGCCCGGCTCAAGGCTGGGGCGATCCGCTCGAATTTGCCGATTACAGACCGCCTGAAGGCATCGACATCAAAGTGCGGCTGGTCGAGGAATCCTCGCGCATCCCCTTCAATACGCTGGACTACGACCAATTAGTCGAACTGTTCACCTACCTGGGCATACCGGAGTATCTCGCCAACGACGCCGCCGACAGCTATATCGACTGGACGGACGAAGACGACTTGAAGCGATTGAATGGCTTTGACGGTGACGACTATGAGCGGCTCGACCCACCGATCCGCGCCGCCAACCGCAAATCGCGCAACTGGGATGAGTTGGAGCTGATCCCCGCGATCAAGGAAGCGTTTTGGGACGAAGAAACCGATACCCCCACCGGTGCGTGGCGACAGCTCCAGGACATCGCCACGCTGCGCTACGAGGGTCCGGTCAACATCAACACAGCTCCGTCCGATGTGCTCTATGCCATGGAAGAGCTGCAGATCCTCGACGCCCGCGAGATCATCGACTACCGCGACGGTTGGAACGCCGACCGCAGCGATGACGACCGCTATTACCGTGAGGTGAGCAGCGCGCCGGTGACCGAGACCTCCATGGCCAGCACCGAAGTTGGCCAGCTTTGGGTCGAAATCACCGCCAGCCGCGGCGACGCCCAGTTTGTTCTGACCGCCCTGTTGCAACTCAGTGGTAGCTCGCAAGCCAACGGCCAAAATGGTGGCGACGAAGCGGACGAAGGCGGGGGTGACGGCCAGGATCAGGACCAGTCGGCCGACGAAGCAGACAGCGCGGATGAAGATCAGAGCGGTCAGAACGCTGAGGATTCTGCCTCCGAGGAAGATAACGGCACCCAGGACACCGCCTCTGACGAGACGCAAAACCAGAGCAGCAAAAGCACTGAACGTTTTCCCTTTTCCATCCTCCGCCTGCAGGAGAACGCAAAAATTGGGTGGACAGAGGAAAAGGCTGCCAACTTTAATGACGGAATTGAATGAAGCTCGCTGCGCTTAGCCCCGAACCGAATGAAGCTGCCGATCACGCTCCGATCCAATGGATACCGGGGCACCTGTGCTTTGCCCAGCTAGCCGAGCTGCCGGCAGAGCTACCGCCGGAGGAGTTCGCGGCCTATGCCGAGCTGACGCTCGAGGGCTCTTCGCCCTTCCCGGTAGAGCAGCTGGCGTGGGGTTTCTGGCCCGATCAGGCCAACCACCAGATGCTGCTCGCCGCCGTGCCGCGGTTTCGCCTGGAGCAGGAGGGCATCGAGGTGCGTTCGGATGCCGCACACGTCTTTGCCGGCTTTATTGCTGCGTGCCATCTGGAGGCCGAGCAGTCCATCGTCCGCTTCATCGAGGTTGCCGGCAGCATGACCGCCCTGCGGCTCGAGCCCGGCAAGCGCCTGCCCCAGGCAATCCGCTCGGTGCCCCTGCCGGAAGAGCCGGACGAAACCGCCTACACTTTTGCCCGCGAACAGGCTTTGCGCTCCCTGCCCGGCGGCCTCGAAGGGGCGCAAGTCGAAGATGGCTACTGGACCCTTGGCCTGGTGGAACATGACAAGGATCATGGCTGGCGCTGGACCATCCAGCGTAACGAAGAAGATCAGCTGTTGATCCACCCGGACTTGCACGGAGATGAATGGTGGCAAGTAGACCTGCGCGACGCCGAGACGCAGGCGATCATCCGCCGCGAGCAACGCATGGCCGGCTACGTCACCATCGCCGCCTTGGCTGGCGGCGGCGTCTTTGTGCTGCTGATCGTGTTGCAGCTGATGCTCTGGGGCCTCTCAGCCTGGAACAGTACCCGCCAGGATCGTATCGCCGAACAGATGGTGCAGGTCGACCGCATTTCCCAGCAGCAACTGCTGACCGAGCGTCTCCAGTCCAGCTCGGAGGCTGGCCTGCGCCCCTTCCGGATGCTGGAGCTCATCAACACCGTGCGCCCACAGGCGGTCTACTTTGAGCGCGTCGCCTCCAAGGGAGACGATACGCTGCAGATCACCGGGCGGGCCACCGCCGTCGGGCCCGTAAACGAATACCAGGAGCTGCTGGCCGATCTGCCCTTTATCAGTTCCGTCAAAAGCGATCCGACCTCCGATGCGAGTGGGGCCGATTTTCGCCTGACCGTGGTCTTCTCCTCCGTGCCCAACCTGGCAGAGGCCGAAGGCGCTTCCCTTGCCGATTCCCAAGAATGAATGCCATGCAGCCACTGATTCACTGGTTCCAACGTATGTCCTTGCGCGAACGGCTCCTCCTCGTCGCTTCCGTCTGGGTCCTCCTGCTGGTCTGGCTGTGGCTCCTGCTCGGCAAGCTGAGCCCGGAATTCCACGACTTCCAGCGGTATGGCAAGGTCCTGGATGGCCAGGAGCGCAAGCTGACCCAGGCCGAGGACGCCCGCCAGAGCTATGAGCAGGCCATCATGAACATCGATCCGCAGCGCACCTACAACGCCAGCCAGCTCTTCGGACGGGTCGACGAACTCGTGCGCGACGACATCCCGGATTTCGACATCAACCGCGCCCAGACGGAATCTTCGGAACTCTTTAACTTTTACCGGGTTCGACTCAGTATCGACCGGGCTTCGCTCGAAGACCTGATCGCTTTCGATGAAAAGCTGAAGGCCGAGAGCCCCTATCTCACCCTGACTTCCTTTACGTTGCGTTCCATGCCTCGCGATCCCCGCCAGCTTGATGCGACCTTCGAAATCGCCTCCTTCGAGCTGAAGACCGAGGCACTGCAATCTTCCAATTAACGCTGCCAGCTTCCGATGCGTATCTCTGCTTCCGACATCAGCACCTTTCGCCCCTCTACCTGGCGCCGCGCCAGCACGTTGAGCCTGCTCCTCTTCGGAGCCGCAACCGGTTGGGCTCAACTGCAGCCGCCGACCGAGCCGCCGCCCCCTCCGCCTTCGACGCCGCCGCCCAGCCTGCCGCCATCCCTGCGCGTGCCCGGCGGTGGTGCGCCCGTCGTCCAGCGCGGCAATACGGAAGCCGATCAGAGCCAAGCTCAGCAGACCGCCCAGGCGGCGCCCGAGAATGACCGGATGAACGATCCGGTGGGCATGATCCGCATCTCGCAAATGGGCACCCAGGACGTGCTCCAGATGCTGGAAAATTACACGGGCAAGCCGATCCTGCGTCAGCAGGGCCTGCCGGAGGTCAAGATCAGCTTCTACAGCCAGGGGCCGATGACCCGCGGCGAAGCGATCCGCGCGATCGAGAGCTTGCTGGCCCTCAACGGCATCGCAATCCTGCCGCTCGGCGACGACTTTCTGAAGGCGGTGCACACGGGCATCGTGACGAATCAGGTGCCGCCGCTGTGGGAAGGCTCGACGCTCGACGCCCAGCCTTCGCAGCAGATCTACCAAAAGCTTTACCATCTCAGCTACCTGACGACCGATGAGGCGGTGCCGGTGATCCAGCCCCTGATGTCGCAAGGTGCACCGCTGGTCTACCACAAGACCAACGCCGTGCTCGTCACGGATCCGCTGGTCAACCTGCAACGCATCGAGAAGCTGCTGAAGGTGGTCGACTCGCCCGCGCAGCCCAACATCACGATGTTGTTCCTGCAGCTGCACAACATCGACTCGCAGGAAGCCCTCCAGCGCATGCAGCAACTGCAGGCCGGCCCACTGCGCCGTCAACTGGAGTTCAACACGAGCTTCGACGCCGACGAGCGTACCAATCAGCTGATCGTCTTCACCCACCCAGGTAACGAAAAGCTGATCCGCGAAGTCGTGGACCAGCTCGATGTCGACGTGGCGCCGCTGACCCGCACCAAGGTCTACCCCATCCAGTATGCGAAGGCGGAAGACGTGGTGAGCCTGATCGAGCAAGTGGTCTCCGGCCAAAAGGATGCGCGCGAAAACCGCAGCGGTGAAAACAGCGCAGCCCAGCAACGCGCCGCGGCCGAACGTGCCCGTGCCAATCAGGCCGCCGCCGCCGTTCGCGCCGACGCGAGCAACCTGCAGTTCAGCGATTTCATGACGATCGTCGCGGACGAGCGCGCCAACCGTATCGTCTCCTCCGGCACGGAAAACGACTTGCGCTACCTCGAGCAACTGATCGACGAGATCGACGTATTGCTCGCCCAGGTCCGCATTGAGGTCGTCATCACGGACGTGAATCTGGAAGACAACGACGTCAGCGGTCTCGGCGCCTTCGGCCTGACCTACAACAACAATTACGGCACCAGCAACAACAACGACAACGCGGGCAACAGCTCAACAAGCACGGATAGCGACGGCAATACCACCACGACTTCCGACACCACCCTCGACGGTTGGTCGCTCAACCCATTGGATGCGCCCCTCGGCGTTGCCTTCAATTCGCCAATCTTCTTTGGTCCTGAGTCGAGTTTTGGCTTTGACGTCGTATTTCAGACCGTCGAGCAGAACCGAAACGTTTCCGTTCTCTCGGCTCCCACCATTGTAACGACTCACAACCAAGAGGCTACGATCTCGGTGGGTGAACAACGCCCCGTATTGACGAGCAGTACGACCAACCTGAACGACACAGACTCCATTACCAATCAAGTCCAGTTCAAGGATATCAACCTGGAACTGAAGGTGACACCGCTGATTGGATCCGACGGGGTGATCCAGCTGGAAATCGAACAAACGATGGACAGCTTGATCGATCAAGTTCGGGTCAACAACGTAGACCAGCCCGTGATTGGAACTCGCCGTGCGACTTCCTTCGTTAGTGTGGAAAACGGGGGCATGGTCGTTTTAGGCGGCCTTCAAAGAAGCGAAGTTACCGATACGGAAGCAAAGAACCCCATTCTGGGAAACATTCCGCTGCTGAAACACATCTTTAATCGCACAACCAGCTCTAATTCGCGCGACGAGCTGTTGATCTTCCTTCGTCCGACGATCCTGCGCACCCCTCGTGAAATTTCGAAGGATGCAGGAGTCATGCTGGACCGGATGGAGCAAAGCGAACGCGTTCGCGATTATCTGGAGCGGGGCACCTTCCGCCCGCGCAGTGAAGATCCGCTCGAAGAGGCCGAGGAGCTGGACGAAACTGAAGACGCGAACGCGGAACCCAGTGCTGCACCCACGCCCCGCCCCCGCCGGTTCTCCCACTAAGGCAGGCGGATATTGCCGACCGGCCTGAACGCCAACCGCCCGCACACCATGATTTCTTCAACCGTAGATTACCTCGAGACGCTCACGGCCAACCTGCCGGAAGAGCAGATGCAGATGTTTGCGGAGGCGCCTCGCGCCCAGCGCATGCCCCTGCTGGCCCGGTTTCGTCGGGTGGGTGAAAAGGAGTTGGCCACTCAGATCGCCAAGGACGCGGGCTACCCGTACCTCGAGAGCTTCGAACTGGTCAACAATGTGACGGAGCAACTGCCCTTGCGCTTGCTCAACACCTTCCAGTGTCTGCCCATCCAGATCGAACTGCCGGAGGGGGACACCCGCCTGCCGCTCATCACCTCGTGGCTGCCGACGCCCGAGATGGACGACTGGGTTTACGCCAGCAGCGGCCGCTATCCGGCTTGGCATCTCGGGCCGGCGCGTGCGATTGGCGACATGCTGACACAGCGCTTCGGGGTCGGGGCCGAGTCCCTGAGCGATTCGGATATTGCCACGGACGACGTCTCACGCCTGCAGGACGTAGAGGAAGACGCCAACGCGGCGATCATTCGCTTCGTCAACGAGGTGATCGCCAAGGCGGTGGACGACCGAGCGACGGATATCCACTTTGAGCCGCTGAAGGAGAGCCTGCAGATCCGCTACCGCATCGACGGCGAGCTCGTTCCCGTGCGCGTGCCGGACAACCTGGTCGAGTTCGAGAGCGCGATCATCGCCCGTCTCAAGATCATGGCGAAGCTCAACATCTCCGAGAAGCGGCGCCCGCAGGATGGTCGCATCGTGTATCGGCAAGGTGGCACAGAGCTCGACATCCGCATCTCGACCATGCCGACGATGTATGGCGAGAGCATCTCCCTGCGTTTGTTGAACCAAAAGAGTCAGCCGCTCTCGATGGAAGAGCTGGGCATGTCCGCCCAGGATCAGGAGCGCATCCGTCGCGTGCTCAGCTTGCCCTACGGCATCATCCTCGTGACGGGCCCCACCGGTTCGGGCAAGTCGACCTCGCTCAACGCCTTTATCCGCGACATCAACACGCCGGGCCGCCGTATCATTACGGTCGAAGATCCGGTGGAATACGAAGTCGAGGGTGTGAACCAGACGCAGGTGCACAAGGAGATCGGCTTTACCTTTGCCGCCGCGCTGCGCCACATTCTGCGTCAGGACCCGGACGTTATCATGGTCGGTGAGATCCGTGACGGCGAGACGGCCGACATCGCGATCCGGGCCGCGCTGACCGGTCACTTGGTGTTCTCCACCCTGCACACCAACGATGCCCCCGGAGCCTTGACGCGCTTGATCGACATGGACATCGAGCCGTTCCTCGTCGCGTCGGCAGTGGAGCTGATCCTCGCCCAGCGCCTGGTGCGTCGTCTGTGCCCCAAGTGCGCCAAGCCGGTGCACCTGCAGGAGAAGTATCTTACCGAGTGCTTGCGCGCGCTCAAGCTGCCGATCACGGAGGAATACCTGAACGCCACGCTCTATGAGCCGATCGGCTGTGAGCACTGCCACGGGCTCGGCTACCGCGGCCGGGTGGGCCTCTTTGAAATCCTGCGCGTGGACGACCATTTGCATGAGCTAATCGTGAAGAAGGCCTCCGCACACGACATCCGCACCGAAGCACTGAAGCACGGCATGACCACCTTGCAGCAGAGTGGCTGGAGCCAGGCCATCCGCGGGCGCACCAGCCTGAACGAGATCATGCGCTTCAGCCGCTCCGACGAATAACAGCCCTATGCCCCTCTTTTCCTACAAGGCGATCGACAGCGGCGGACGCAGCCAGACCGGCCAACTGGAGGCGGCGGACCGGCGTTCCCTCATCTCGAAACTGCAGGCACGCCAGTTGCGCCCGCTCAACGTGAGCGTGGTGCAGCAGCCGGGCAAGGCCGTGCAGCAGACCCCCGACGAAGTAGCGGCCGAGCTCGACTTCTTTGAAGGCGACCGCAAGCAATCGATCTTCAAGCGCACCAATTCACAGCAACTCGGCCTCGAATTTTGCAAGCGCCTGCTCGTGCTGCTGCAGGCTGGTATGCCGCCGGGCGACGCCGTGCGTCTGCTGAGCCAGCGTGTGACGGACCCCAAGCTCAAGGAGTTGTGCCACGCCGTGTGGCGTGAACTCAGCGAAGGCCGCACCCTCGCCTATTCGTTGACGCAGCAGACCCACCTGTTCAACCCCGCGACGCTGCACCTGATCGAAGCGGGCGAAGCCAGCGGCAACCTCGCCCCGGTGCTGGAGCGCACCGTCGCCTACCTCGAGGAGCGCAACGAGATCCAGAAAGACCTCGGCGCAAAGATCGCCTACCCCGCGTTCATCGTGGTGATGGCGATCACCGTGCTCCTGATCCTGGTGCTGTACCTGATCCCCAAGATCGAGGGTATGCTGGACAAGCTGGGCGGCGAGTTGCCCCTGATCACCAAGGTGATGTTGAGCGGGACGGATTTCCTGACCCATTGGGGTTGGCTGGTCGCGCTGCTCGCAGTTGCCGTCGGGTTTGGCGTCGCCGCGTTTCGTCGCTCCGCCAAAGGCCGGTGGTCGACCGACCTGCTGCTGTTGCGCCTCCCCCTCTTCGGCAAGATCGCGCTCTACAATACCGTTTACACCGTCACGCACCTGCTGGGCACCCTGCTGCGCAGCGGCGTGAATACGACCGAAGCCCTGCGCCTGGTTGAAAAGGTGATCGGCAATGGCGTGATGCGGGCCAAGTTCACCGTCGCGCGGCGCCAGATCCAGGAGGGCGTGTCGTTGGCCACGGCCTTCGATCGCGTGCACTTTATGCCCGACGTGGCGATGGACATCCTGAAGGTGGGCGAAAATACCGGCGACGTCGTCAACAGCCTGCAGGACATCAACCGCATCTACCGTGAGGAGCTGTCGGCCAAGCTGCGCCAGCTGACGACGATCACCGCAGCGGTTGCGCTGGGCGGGGCCATCGCGATGGTGGCGGCGATCGCCAGCGCAGTCGTGTTGAGCGTGCTTTCGATGAGCCAAAGCCTTTCGATGTAGCTCACGGCGCCTTAGCGCACGCGGATGATCACGGCCCTGCCCTTTTCGGCGCGCTCACGCGTCTGGAAAAAGGCCCGCACGCGGTTCAAGTCCTCCGGCGGCAGCGTGACCTCGCGCAGCAGCAGCTTGCGTTCGGCCACAATCGCGCCGTCTTCGGTCCGGTAGTGCACATCGAGCTCGCCGAAGTCTTCCTTCACCACCACGGATTCGGGCAGCTCGTCGACTGCAAATCCTTCCGGCAGGGTGACGCGGATCGTTTCTTCGTAGTTGCGATAGTTGAGCACGATCGGCTCGGTGCGCACGTCTCCCGCCTCGGCGGAGGGGCCGTTGGCCGGACGCGAGGTCATGAACGGGCGAAAAATCAACATGCGCCCGCCCAACCGCTGGGCATACATGGGCGCGTCGAATGCAACCTCGACCGCAAACGTATTCTCTGCGCGGTCGTCTTCTACCGACCAATCGTCCAGCTCGACCTCGCGCGTATCGCGGCGCAGCCACTCGGTCAGCACCCGCTCATAGGCGCTGCGGGTAAAACGCTGGTAGAGCGAGCGCTCGTAGGCGGCGTTCGCGCCCGAGGAGGAGAATTTGAAAATGACGCCTTGGGCCAAGCCTTCGCGCACCTCTTCCCACTGGTATTCGACGATGCAGCCCGGCTCGACGCCCGGAAGCGAAAAGGAGCGCTTCTTCCAGCGCTCATCCTGATAGCGGAAGCTCTCGCGCGTGAAAATCTCGTCCTTGTCCAGTTGGATGATCGTGCCGTCCGGCTTCACCACGCGTCCGGCGATGTCACGGATGCGGACATCCCGGGGTGCCTCCAGCTCGATGGGGTTGATCTCCTCCGCGCCGCGCTCGTTGAAAACCTTGATGCGGATGTAGTAACGGTAAAATGAATCGCGGATATTGGTATCGTCGATCTCGAGCTCCTTGAAGAGTAGTTCCGCTCCGGCCTCGGGGTCGACCTGGGGTTCGGTCATAGCTAACTCCTCGGACGTTACCTCACGCCATTGCGCACCAAACCAGAAGGCCTGCGCCGTGGCAGCGAGCCCCATCAGGCACAACAAGTACAACGGGCCGCGAAACCGGGACAAGCGCAGCCCCAGCGAAGACAGCAAAGCAGGAGTAAACATAGTTATGCTTCTACTGCTTCAACCGGGGAACGCAAGCCAAACGCCCGGTAAAACCACTCATCATCTTCAACTGCTTCCTTACCAGTCAAATACGTTATGGATGCCCTTCACCCGGGCACTTCCAGGGCATAAAAAACCCGCTTCGGCCAGGAAGCGGGGCGTCGAATAGAGTTGGGCAGCCAATCAAGCCAGGGCGGGCTGCAACGCGCGGTTGAGCAAATCGACCATGTATTGGCCGGGCTGGTAGTTGCCCATGATGACGGTCGTCGCGCCGTCCTTGTGCATGCGCACCTCCGGGATGCGGACTTCCGGCGTCTTGTGGGGTGCGTAAAGCACGTCGTCGTGGCTGGCGTGTTCGCGCTCCTTGAAAAGGTCGGGCGTGATCTTGCCGCCAAGGTGGTCGTCGCGACCGGTGGCGATGTGGATGGTGCCCAGGATCTTCTCGTCTTGAATGTCGCGACCGCTGAAGGGCAGCACTTGCGTACCGAAACCGAGTTCGCCGAGTGCACCGACCATCGGGTCGTATTTCAGCTTTTCGTTGTGCTCCTCGATCAGAGCGTACTCGCCGTAAATGAGGCGGCTGGAAACGATCTTGCCGTCTGTGACCGTGAGCAGGCCGAGCGTCTCCTCGTCATACTTGAAGGGGAACTTGCCTTCCGCCCCTTCCGGCACGAAGTAAACTTCGCCCGCGGGTAAGTTGGCCACATCCGGCTGGCCGCGCGGGCAGAGGCCGTGGCTCTTCTGAGCTTCCTGGCCGTTGGTCAGCAGGCGCAGAGTGGTCTTCTGGCCCTCGACCTCAAAGTCGATCTCGAACCAGTCCGCCTTGGTCAGGCCCAAGCGCAGCTTCTCGGCGTTTTCGCTCACCATGCGGTAATCGACGCTCAGACCGGTATCCACGATGATTTGGTTGAGGCCGTGCAGCGTCGCACCGCGGAAGCCGAACTCCTTGCACTTGGCCGTGAGCGGCGCCGTGGCAGAGTAGGTCGACACGGTCAGGATCACGTCGTAGTTCGGGTAAATGTCTTTATCGAGGCTCAGCTTATTGCCTTTGATGTCGTAAGCTTCGTCCTCGAGATCGAGGTTACTGCCGCCCACTTCCTTGTAGGCATACAGGTCGCCGTGGGTGTAGTTCATCTCTTCCAGGCCGCCGTTCTGGAAGCCCTTGTAGAAAACTTCGTAGCCGTAGTTCTGAATCGAAAGACGCGGATTATCGAGGAAAGCGAAGTCCTTGACTTCCTGAGGATCCGGCAGGTCGATGAGGATGCACAGTTTTTCCCCTTGGCCGGGGCCAAAACAGGTTTCCATCAGGCGCTTGAGCGAGAAGGGGGGAAATTGGATGCGATTCGGGTCGAGTTCCATGACAAATTTGAGGTTAGCAGAACGAGTTGTCTGACGCAAGCGGGCGACCTTGATTCCGCGACCGTGGTCAGCAGACGGATAATTCGGGCTGTTAGGCGGTTACAGGCTGCCACGGTTGTAGCTCATGCGTCAACAGACGCTCCAACGCGCCTTGCCCCCAGCCGTTACACGCGGGCCATGATCGGTCCTGCACTTCGGCCAGCCGCAGGTAGTCGCCCAACGCGTCCGGCAAGTCGCCGCAGGGGCTGTGAAACCACGGTTGCCACCAGGCATCTTGCGCCTGTAATTCTGCCGCGATCAACGGACAAAATGCGTCGACAAACAAGGTGGTGAAACGGGTGCCGCCAATTGCCCCGGCCATAACCTCCTGCCTCAACTCGGCCAGGAGCGGATTCAACCGATGCTGCCGCCGAAACGTCTGCGTCGAGCATTCGGGCGCACCGGCCCAGTTCTGTGCTTCCAGCCAACGGCGTACCGCCTGCGGCCAGTCGGGCTGGGCCGCCACCAACGAAAGGTATTGTCGCAGCCGTGCACGCGGATGGTTGGCCGGACGCTGACCGGAGAGCGTCCAGTTGCCATCCTCCAGCCGGTAGAGCGCTTCGGTGACGGCTTCGACACCTTCATTTCGCACGCGGGCTTCCAGCTCCGGCAACGGGAAGCGTTCGGCGAGGCCCGACATCGGCCCCCGGTTGCGACGCAGACCCAGGACTTCCAATGTGAAGGAGTGCAGGGCCGCCGACCACGAGCCCGCCGTTTCCAGCCGACGCTGGGCGAAGCGGACCTTCTGCTGCCAGCGTTCGAGTGCCAAGGCCCGCAGGCGATCCCGGCGTTGCTCGAGCGGCAAGGCCAGCAGCGGCGCCACGAGGTCCAGCACATCGCGCTGCTCCAGGGCCATCCACGCGTCACGCAGCGCATAGGCCTCGATGTCTTCGGTGAAGTAAGGTGCCAGCAACAAGGTCGGAATCGGCGCTCCTCCCGGATCCCTGGCCGGCGGCTCATCCCGGGCGGGATCGAACACCAGCACGTGCAACACTACGTTGCGAAAGCGCGGATTGGCGTCGTGCCCGTGGCGCCACCAGTCCTTTTGATAAAAGTGCACCTCGACGTCCCCCACCCTGCGCCGGCCCGCGATCTCCAGTTCCGCGCCCAGAAAATCCGGTCCGCCCAGGCGGTTCCATTTGCCCGGATGGAGGACGGCGACCGGTTCGCCCTGCAGCGTCTTCAAGCCCTCCTGCTGGAAATCGCCCCGCAGCCACAGCTTCTGGATCAGAATTTCCGGCACGGAGATCGGCCCATACAGACCCTGGATCTCGGCGACAATGGGAGCTGGTGCATCGGCCATGGAGAGATTCACGATACAAAAAAGAAAATGACGCTACGAACGCGTCTGGTTCAACCAAACCTCAGTGCAATCCATCGTCTCGACCAGCTCAAAGCCGCTCTCCCTGAGAGCGTTGCGAATAGCCTCTGTCTTCTCCTTCTTGAGGATGAACTCGTGCTGCTCCATAATGACCAGCCTGAACTGGCGAACCAGCTCCAGGTTTTCGAGAAAGAGATCATATTCCCCTCCCTCAATGTCCACGATGAAGGTATCGAAGCCACCATACATCGTCCACAACTCATCAAGGCTGCGACCCGGCACCGTGACCGAACGTTCCGTCTTACAGACAGCGGTCCCGCCTACGATCACATTCTGGACGTAAAAGGTATTCAATCGCTTCTGACTAACCATACAGTGTTCAACCACAAAATCGAGTGAGTTGAGTTCCTTGTTCTTGTAGATGGTCGGAATCAGAAACGGGTTGGCCTCTACCACAACATGAGTCGTGCCAGGCTCCAGCAGTCGGTGCACGATACAGGAAACGACCCCGATACAAGCCCCCAATTCCAGCACCCGGTCTGTTGCACGGATATATTTCCGGGCGAGCTGCCGTTCTTCCTGCTCGTATACATCATGGTGGAAGCGGGAGCGAAAGCCCAAGGATACTTGGGACTTCGGGTAGGTGATGCGAAGCCCATCTGGCTCATAGTATTTGCGGGTCAGCGTAAACCAGATGCCCAGATTACGGTTGTTTTTTACCGGGTGGAACTTACGCCCCCAGAAAAGCCAATACAAACGCGTACGGATACCGCCAATTATACTCATCTTCCAATCTTTGCGCCGAAGTTTCTTTCAGTCCGACCCGGCGTCAGACCATGAAGACGTCTTAGAGCACAACTTGGAAGTAATTGCGATATATATAGGGGAAATTTACCTGAAATCGTCGAACAGGCCGCGCTTCCACTGCTCTTGAGAGCGTTGACGGTGCTTGCGCAGGCGCATGGTCTGGCGCTTGCGGGCTGCCTCGACGCGCTCGGCCAGTTTGTCCGGCTCCCAATGGCGTCCGCCGTAGGAAAATACCGTCAGCGCCAATGCCTGGTCTCGCGTGGCAACAATGACGTTCTCGGGGTCCGCCGCGCGATTGGCCATTTGCTCGATAAAGGCGTCGGCCGTCATGCCCGTGGGCGTGTAGACGACCGAAAAGGAGTCCTGCCGGCCGGGGTGTTCGATCGTGACCGCACTGCCCTGCCCGTCCAGCACCACCGAAGTGCGCAACTCGTCCGTATCGTGCAGCACGCGCACCGTCTCGATGAGCCTTTGCACGGCTGCCTCCGCTCCTGCCGCCTCCATCGTCTGGAAAAGTTCGGGCCAGGCGTGGATCAGGTTGTAGCCGTCAATGAGCAGATGTTCGCAGAAATTCACAGAGTTTCACAGTCATATTAGTAAGTTTTCATCGACTTGAAGCCAACTGTCGGAGATAGTCTATGCAGCTACTTCACCAAAGTGTTGGGAGCAAGACCTTCTGGCACAAGAGACGCTTTTCCCCTTTCAGTCGTATCCTACCTATCATGCCGAAAACGGTTCACATTATTGGTCACCGCAATCCCGATGCCGACGCGATCTGCTCCGCGCTCGGCTATGAAGCCTACAAGCACGCCAAGGGCGAAGAGCACTGCCGCGCCGCCCGCTGCGGCAACTCCAACGCGCGCATCGACGCCATTCTCAAACGCTTTCAAGTCCGCCTGCCCCGTTTCATCGGCGACGTCACGCCCAAGGTGCATGATGTAATGACGACCGACATCCACAAGGTGACCGTGGATGCAACTTGCTCCGAAGCGCTGGAAATCATCGACCACTATGGCATCCGCGTGCTCCCGGTCGTGGACGACAAGGATCACCTGAAGGGCACGCTTTCCATTTTCGATCTTGGCGACTACTTCATCCCGAAGCCGCGCCAGGAGCGCCGCATGCGCCACGTCTTTACCAGCATCAGCGACATCGTGCGTTCGCTGAAGGCCGAGGTGATCAACGTAGTGGACGAAGACCGCAGCGAAGACCTCTTTGTGCGGGTCGGCGCCATGGACATCCGCTCCTTCGGCCGCCGCTATACCGAGGACGAGACCCTCGCCCGCCAGTCCGTGATCGTGGTAGGCGACCGCTACGACATCCAGCAGCGCTCCATCATGCTCGGCATGCGCCTGGTCGTGATTACGGGCGGTCTGCCAGTCGACGACGATGTGGTCGAAATGGCGAAGGAACGCGGGGTGAGCCTGATCGTAAGCCCCGCCGACTCCGCCACGACTTCCTGGATTATCCGCAGCGCGGGCCGCGTCGACCGAGTGATGACCACGGACAACATCGAGTCCTTCAATTCGGAAGAACGCCTGAGCACCGTGCGCCGCAAGGTCGCCAACAGCCGCGCCGTGGCCTACATGGTGATGGACGAGCACGAGCGACTCGTCGGCGTGTTCTCCAAGACGGATCTGGTCAAGCCCATCGAGACAAACCTGATCCTGGTCGACCACAATGAATTGAGTCAGGCCGTGCCGGGCGCCGACCAGGTCAACATCATCGAAGTCGTCGACCACCACCGCCTCGGCAACCCGCCCACCCAGCAACCGATTTTCTTCATCAACCGGCCGCTTGGGTCGACCTCGACCATCATCGCCGACCTCTTTCAGCGCGACGGCATCGAGCCCAGCCCCGCTATCGCGGGCGTCCTGATGGGCGGGATCATCTCCGACACGCTCAACCTGCGCGGCCCGACCACGACCGACCGCGACGCGGAATTGCTCTCCTGGCTGGCGGGCATCGCCCAGACCAAGGCCGATGATCTGGCGGAACTGATCTTCAACTCCGGCTCGGTCATCATCAGCCACGAACCGCAGGACGTGATCCGCTCGGACATGAAGACCTACACCGAGGGCGAGCTGACCTACAGCGTCAGCCAGATCGAGGAGCTGGGCTTCGACAACTTCCTGAAGAATCGCGAAAAGATCGAGCAGGCCCTGGAAGAGATCCGCCAAGCCGACGCCTACTTTTTCTCCGCTCTGCTCGTGACCGACATCAACACGCAGAATTCGCTCCTGCTGGTCAACGGCGATGAGCAGTTCGTCGAGTCGATCACGTATCCGAACCGCGACGCGCCGGACATCTTTGAGCTGAACGGGATTGTGAGCCGCAAGAAGCAACTGATCCCCTACCTGACCAGCCTCATCCGCGCCCACGTCGGCGGCACTGAACCGCAGCAACCGGTTGCCGAAGCGCCGGTCGAGACCGAGGCGTAAGGCCCGTCCACAACTTTTGCCACAAGCCGCCTGGAAACGGGCGGCTTTTTTGTGCTTACGCAAGCTCCCAGTTCGGGTCGAAAGTCAGACTGCCCTTATGCATCGGCGCCACGCCCTCCGGGTCCAGGAAGGCCGCAAACGCGATCATGCTGGCGTTGTCGCCCGTATGGCGGGGCTCGGCGATGAGCAGCGGCAGGTCCGCCTCTCCCGCGAGTTTCGCGAAGGCGGCCCGCAAGGCCTGGTTGTTGGCCACGCCGCCGGAAAGGCCGAAGCTTTTCCAGCGCGCACGGCGCTTGCGCCAGATCTGCCGCGTCTTGCCCACCAGCGAGTCGATGACCGCCTGCTGGTAACTGGCACATAGGTGCGGCAGTTCGTGCTCCAGCGTGGGGTCGTCCATTGCCTCAAGCGTATAGCGCAGGCTGGTCTTGAGGCCCGAAAAGGAGAACTTGGGCTCGCCCGAGGTCAGGAACCCGCGGGGAAAGTCGTAGGACGTCGGGTTGCCGTCACGGGCCTGCTTTTCGATCAGAGGCCCGCCCGGATACGGCATGCCGAGTAGCTTGGCACCCTTGTCCAACGCTTCGCCAGCCGCATCGTCCACCGTCTGGGCGAGGATGTGTAGGCGCTCCTGCTCATCGATTTCGCAGAGGATGGTATTGCCGCCCGAGACGATCAGCCCGAGGTGCGGCAACAGGTCGTGAAAGCCTGGCTGCCCAGGGCCGAAGTGCTGCGGATCGGCCGCGTGTGGCGCGATGAAGGGCGAGTAGACATGACCGCGCAGGTGATTGACGCCGACCGTCGGCACGTTCCAGGCCAGGCTCAGCGCTTGCGCCAGCGAAACGCCGAGGGCGAGACAACCGGCGAGGCCCGGCCCGGTGGTGACGGCGATGCGCGCGGGCTTGCCGCCGTCCAGCTCTTCGCGAGCGACCTTGACCAGCCACGGGAAGAACTCGAGGTGCGCCCGGCTGGCCACGTCGGGCACAATGCCGCCGTATTCCTGATGGCGCTGCAGGGAGCTCTGTACCCATTCACCCACGATGCCGCGGCCCGGATCGAACAACGCGACGGCGGACTCGTCGCAGGAGCTTTCGATGGCAAAAATCATGATGCGGAAGCGTTCGTGGCCGCCTTGATAGCCTGCGGGTTGATCGGTGGGCGCACGTCACTCGTCAGGATCTGCAGGACCGCGCCGGCCATGACGAAGCCGAAGGTGCCCGTGACGTGGGTGGCCGTGCCGTAGCCGTAGTCGCAGTTGAGCCGTAGCTCGCTCCCGGGCTCGGGTGTGGCGCAGACGGTGCCGTCCTGCTGCGGATACATGGGCAGCTCGGGCGAAAACGCACAGGGGATGCGCCAGCGGCGGCGCTTCTCGCGTGGGAAGCCGTATTCCTGACGCAGGCGCTTGCGGGTCTGGGCCAGCAACGGGTCGTTGATCGCCTTGGTGATGTCGGTCAGCTGGATCTGGGTTGCATCACGACGCCCGCCCGCCCCACCGGCGGTGACGACGTGGATGCCGCGGGCGCAGCATTCCGCGAGCAGGTGCGTTTTGGGCGTCAGCGCGTCGATCGCGTCCACCACCACGTCGTAACCAGCGGACAGCAGCGCCTCGGCATTGCGCTCGGAGTAGTAGACCTGTTTTACCTCCACGGAGAGAGTGGGCTGGATCGCCTGCGCGCGCTCGGCCAGCACGACCGCCTTGGGGCGCCCGATATTGCCTTCCAGCGCGGGCAGTTGCCGGTTGACATTACTCACGCAGACTTCGTCGAGGTCGATCAGGGTCAGGTGCCCCACGCCGCTGCGGGCGAGGGATTCGACCACCCACGAACCGACACCGCCCAGCCCGACAATCGCCACGCGGGCTTGTCGCAGCCGCTCCAGGGCCGCCTGTCCATACAAGCGCCCGATGCCGCCAAACCGAAAGCTGTAGTCGTCCTCCATCACGCGCTAAACTCAGGGACAGCCGCGGAGTTGGCAAGTGCGGGATGCTTCGCGCCGCCGTTGACAATGCGAAGGCTGGGTGGTCTATGTGATGGGGCAGAGCCCATTAGGCAAAGGCAATCCCTGTTGGACAATCGCCTTGCTATACACGTATATCAGTGCAAGGATATGGAGCTATGCTGGCAATACGGTTGGATGCCGAGATTGAAGGCCGCTTGGAGCAACTGGCCAAGCGTACTGGGCGCACCAAAACCTTCTATGCGCGCGAAGCTATTCTGACGCACCTGGAGGACTTGGAAGACTACTATCTTGCGGTTGAAGCCTTGCAGGATACGGGTCGTCTGTATACCGCCGACGAAGCAAAGCGTGAGCTGGGATTACAAGATCAGTGAGCGAGCGCTCAAGCAGCTTCGTAAGCTGGATCGGCAATCTGCAGCGCGCGTTCTAACCTACCTGGACGAAAGAATCGCAGGTGCGGAGGACCCACGCCAATGGGGGAAGCAACTCAAGGGCGAGCTCAATGGGATCTGGCGTTACCGCGTAGGCGACTATCGTATCTTATGCCAGCTTCAGGATACCGTTCTGGTCGTGCTGGTGGTCGAGGTTGGACATCGCAAGCGAATTTACGAGTAAGCCCCCTCCTAAAACAGCTCGAGTTGCGGGACTTCGCCGGTTTTTTCGCCTTCCTTAAGCTTCTTGAAGCGCTGGCGCAGGACGTTGTGGGAGGTGTCTTCGCTTTCGAGCTTGGTCAGGATGCGCTTGGCGCGCTCGATCACGGTGCCGGGCAGGCCAGCGAGACGGGCGACCTGAATGCCGTAACTGCGGTCGGCGGCCCCGCGCTGAACTTGCCGGACGAAGATGATCTGGTCGTTCCACTCCTTCACCGCGACGGAGTAGTTGCGCACGCGCGGCAGCTGGCGGTCGATCTGGGTCAGCTCATGATAGTGCGTGGCAAAGAGGGTGCGGGGGCCGGCCGGGCCGAAGCCGCCGTTGAGTTCGATCGAGCCATCGTCGAGCACCGTGGCGCCGTGCAGGTTTTCGACCACCGCCCAGGCGATGCTGAGGCCGTCGTAGGTGCTGGTACCGCGGCCGATCTCGTCGAGGATGATCAGGCTGCGCTCGGTCGTGTGGTTGAGGATGTTGGCCGTCTCGTTCATCTCGACCATGAAGGTCGAATTGCCGCGCGAGAGTTCATCGCTGGCGCCGACGCGGCTGAAGATGCGGTCCACCAGACCGATGCGGCACTTTTGGGCGGGGACCCAACACCCTACTTGGGCCATGAGCACGATCAGCGCAACCTGGCGGATGTAAGTCGATTTACCCGCCATGTTGGGGCCGGTGATGATCGCGATCTGCTCCTCGCCGGAGTTGAGCTGCGTGTCGTTGGGTACAAAGTCGTTTTGCCCCGGCAGGCCCTTGATCCGGGCGTCGCGCATCATCTGCTCGACCACCGGATGGCGACCAGCCTCGATCTTCAGCTCGGTCGACTCGTCGAGCTGCGGCTGGCAATAATCGGCCTCGCGGGCGAGCTTGGCCCACCCGGCATAGACGTCCAGTTCGGAAAGCGCGTGGGCGGTCGCCTCGAGTTCGTCCGCGTGTTCCAGCACGACGTTGACCAGCTCGCGGAACAGCTCCTCTTCGCGGTCCAGCGCTTTTTCGTCGGCGTGCGCGATCTCCTTCTCCTTCTCCTTCAGGTCGTCGGTGACGAAGCGCTCGGCGTTGGCGACCGTCTGGCGCCGGCGGTAGTCGTCCGGCACGTTGGCCAGGTTGCTCTTCGTGATCTCGATGAAGTAGCCGAATGCGCTGTTCTGCTTGATGCGCAGGTTCTTGATGCCCGTGCGCTCGCGCTCCTTACGCTCGAGGTCGATCAGCCACTGCTGGCTGTCACGCGCGAGTGAGCGGTAGTGGTCGAGGTCTTCGTCGTATTCGTCGGCGATGTAGTTGCCGTCCTGCAGTTGATTGGGCAGATCTTCGGCCAAGGCTGACTCGAGCAGGCCGCAGAGCTGCGGATAATCGTCGACCTGGTTGGCGAGGCCCTGCAGCGCGATGCCGTCGTAGCTGTCGAGCACCTGCCGGATCATCGGCAGCTGACGCAAGGTATCCCGCACCGCGCCGAGCTCCCGCGGATTGCGCAGCCGATTGCGCAGGCGGCCCAGGATGCGCGGCAGGTCACGCACGCCCTTGAGGTATTCCTGCAACTCGGCCGCGAACTGCGGGGCTTCGAGGAATTCGGCCACGCACTGCGAACGTCGGCGGATCTCCGCCAAGTCCAGCGTCGGCTCTGTGAGGAAGTGCTCGAGCAGGCGCGCGCCGGGGGAGGTGACGGTGCGGTCCATCGCGTTGAGCAGGCTGCCCTGGCGGGTGTTGCTGCTGGAGCGGAAAATCTCGAGGTTGCGCTGCGTCGCCGGGTCGAGCAGCAGGGTATGGCCGCTCTGGTAGGCGCGGATACGGCTCAGGTTTTCGGGTGAAGCCCGCAGGTTTTCGTTGGCGTAGATCAGCAACGCACCGGCGGCCCCGAGACCAGCGTGGTCTTTTTCGATACCGAAGCCGTCGAGGTTGAGCACCCCGAGGGTCTCCATGACGAGGCGCGCGCCCTCCATGCGGTCGAAATAGTATTCCGGCACTTCGCTGCAGGAGACCGTGTCGCGCAGGCGCTGCAGGTGCTCCATGAAGGCGTCCAGATCCGGCTGCTGGGCCCAACGCTGCCAGCCGCCGTCGGGGATGATGATCTCGCGGGGCCGCAGCGAGCTGAGCATGCTCAGCAGGTTCTCCGGCTGTTGCTCGTGGGCGACCTGAAACTCGCCCGTGCTCAGGTCGAGCCAGGAAGCCGCGATCTCGCCACGCTGGAGCTCGACCGCTAGAAGGAAGTGGCCGCTGCGGGCGTCGACCTGATGATCTTCCAGCGCCGTACCCGGCGTGAGGATACGCGTCAGCTCGCGCTTGACCAACTGGCCGGGGCGCGGGGCTTCCATCTGGTCGACGATGGCTACCTTGACGCCCTGATTGAGCAGCTTCTGCACGTAGCTGTCGGCAGCGTGGTAGGGGATGCCCGCCATCTTCTGGCCGTTGCGGTGCGTGAGCGTGATCCCGAGCAGGCGCGCGCCATCCTCGGCGTCCTGCTCGAACATCTCGTAGAAGTCGCCCAGCCTGAACAGCAACACCGTATTTTCCGGCAGCTGGCGGCGCACCTCAAAATACTGTTGCATCATTGGCGTCAGCTTACGCCCACCGGACTTCTTCGCTGGCATAGCGGCATATCCTGAAAGCATCCTCGCCTTCCCCGCAAGGGGGAAGTGAGGCACTTTTAGCATAGGCGGCAGTTCGAGCCACCTTACCGCTCGGCCAACAACTTGCGGGCGCGCTCGGCCGGCTCGTCTCCGCGCTGCAGGGGCACCAGAGTGAAGCCGTAGCGGTAGGGCTGCGCAGGGATCAGGAACTGCGGGTGCGGCCAAGCGCCCCAACTGGTGTCGCCGCCCACGCCCTGTTGCTTGAGGTCGAGGTTCAGGATCACCGCCGAGCGCGGCTCCAGGCGGTAGGTGTGCTCAAAGGCCTCAAGGTCGTCCGCCGTGTAATGCGAAGCATTGACGCTCAGGGGCACGTCACCCACGGCCAGCAGGCCCTGCCCTCGCCCATCGGTCAACGCCAGCCAGCGCACGTCCACTTTGTTGCCCGATTCGCCCGGCTCGACATAGTGCTCGTAAAACTGATCGCCGACCTTGCCCGTGTAGATGCCCACCGGTGCGTCCTTGCGGTCGCTGTAGGTTTCGTAAGGGCCAGGGCCATACCAGGCGAGCTGCTCGTAGGCCTGAGGCAGCTGCATTTGCAAGCCCAGGCGTGGCAGCGGCGGCTGCTCGGAACCGGCTTGCGGCATGAAGGCCAGCGCGACATGCAGCGCGCCATCGCCCGAGATGTGGTAGTCCGTCTGCCAATCGGCCTCGACTGCCGGCAGGTGCTGCTGCACGTGCACGACCACGGCACCGGCCTGCTCATCGACCGCGAAATCCGTCAGCTCGATCCGCTCATGAGCGTGCTGCCAGAGCCCTTGGGACTCGGTCATCTTGCGACCGCGATCGTTGTCGGTGGGCGCGCGCCAGAAATCCGGACGCCACGGCTGACTGAGCAGTTCCTGCCCGTCGGCCTTCCACTTCACCAAAACGCCGGTTTCGCGATCGAAGGTCAGCGCAAAGCCGTCACCACTCACGCGCAGGCGGTCGCCTGCTTGTTGCACGGAAGGGGCCGACGCGTTTTTGCGGCGAGCCGCCCCACCCGCCGCCACGTCCGGCAGCATAAATTCGTCCCAGGCCAGCTCGTGCCCCTTCTCCGCCCACGGGGTATCGTGTCGGAGCACGCTCTGCACGTAGAGGTGGTATTCCACGCCCGGTTTCGGCTGAAACGTCTTCACGGGGATGCGCACTTCCTTGCGTTCACCCGGCTGAATCGAGGGCATCTTCATCGAGCCGTGCTGGACGACTTCCCCATTGGCTTTCAGTTGCCAGCGCAGCGTCGCGAAATCGGCCGGATCAATGAAATCGTAACGGTTTTCAATCGAAATGGTACGTTGCTTCAGATCGACCGGCTGGGCGTGCAGATACTGATAGATGTGCTTCACCTCAAAGAGGCCTGGATGCGGTTCCCGGTCGGGCGTAACCACGCCGTTGTCGCAGAAATTCTGGTCACTGGGGATGTCCTCGGGTCCGTAATCGCCGCCGAAGGCCCAGAACCAAGGCTCATCGCCCTGCACGTCACGGTGGGTGCGCTCGGCGTTGCGCTTTACTGGCTCGCGCAGAGATTGGTCGACCCAGTCCCAGATAAAGCCGCCTTGCAGCTGGGGCTCCGCGTAGATCAGGTCCCAATAGAGGTGCATGTTGCCGGAGCTGTTGCCCATGGCGTGCGCATATTCGCACATGATGAAGGGGCGATCGCGTTCCTCGGAGGCGTACTCGGCCAAACGGGAAGGCGGCGGATACATCGGGCAGACGATGTCCGTATGCGGCTTCAGTTCCGCGCGCTCGTAATGGACGGGACGCGAGGGATCGCGTTCGTGAATCCAGGCGGAGGTCGCCTCCATATTGGTGCCGTCACCTGCCTCGTTGCCGAGCGACCAGATGATGACGGAGGCGTGATTCTTGTCCCGCTCGACCATGCGGCGCGTGCGGTTCATGTGGGCGGCCCGCCAGCGCAGGTCCTTGGCCAGCGATCGCTCGCCATAGCCCATGCCGTGGCTCTCGATGTTGGCCTCGTCGATCAGGTACAAGCCGTAGCGGTCACACAGGTCGTACCATTGCGGCTGGTTGGGATAGTGGCTGGTGCGGACCGCGTTGATGTTGTAGCGCTTCATCAGCTCGATGTCGGCAATCGCATCCTCGAGCGTCAGCGCGTGGCCCCGGTCCGGGTGCGTCTCGTGCCGGTTGACGCCCTTGATGAGGATCGCCTTGCCGTTGACCAGCAGCTGGCCGCCCTTGATCTCGACCTCACGGAAGCCCACGTTTTGCGGAATTACCTCCACGACCTCGCCCTCGGCATCGAGCAGGGTCAGGTAAAGGCGGTAGAGGTAAGGCGTTTCAGCGGTCCACTTGTGCGGATGAGAAACATCCGCCGTGATCTCGCCGTGGGCAAAGTCTCCGGCGTTCGGCGCGATCTCCGTCTCGAAGGTCTGCACGGTCTCGCCCTCCGCGTCGCGCAACTCCGCCTGCAGGCTGGCGGCCTTTGAGGCGTGCGCGATCTTGTAACGGATCGAGAGCTCGGCGTCGCGGTAGTCCTCGTCCAGGTCGGTCGTCACCTGAAAGTCCTCCAGATGCAGCGCGCCGGGCGACCACAGATAGACGTCGCGGAAAATACCCGACAGGCGCCAGAAGTCCTGGTCTTCGAGGTAGGAGCCGTCGTTCCAGCGGAAGTTCTCGACCGCCACCAGATTCTCGCCGGGATGCAGGTATTCGGTGATGTCGAACTCGACCGGCGTGCGGCTGCCCTTGCCCATGCCCACGCGTTCGCCGTTGATCCAGAGGTAAAAGAACGAATTGACGCCGTCGAAGGTCAGGCGCACTTCCCGCCCCTTCCAGTCCGCGGGCAACTCGAAGGTACGGCGGTAGGAGTTGACGGTGTTGTTGGTATTATCCTGCGGGATATGTGGCGGGTTCCAGGGCTTGGGCCATGGATACTGGATATTGGTGTAGATCGGAAACCCGTAGCCTTCCAGTTCGACGTTGGACGGCACCGGGATGGTGTCCCAGCCGGCATCGTCGAAATCGGGCGCGGCAAAGCCCTCGACGCGCTCTTGCAGACCAGCCCCATAGTGGTATTTCCATGCGCCGTTGAGCGAGCGATACCAAGGGGACTTCACGCGTTCGGCGTTCGAGACCGGCCCAATCTGTTCAGCGGTATCGAAGTCCGGACAAATGACCATGGTGGCATGAGGGTCCAGGTTGGCGATGCCCGTCAGTTCGGGATTCTGCCAGTCCACGGGGGCTCTGGTTTCAGCCGAAAGCGTGGGGCTTATCAAACCGCCCAGACACAGGGCGCTCAACAAAAGGTGACACGTGGGGTAGCGTAGGGGCATGATAGCGGCACCATGCACAACATCACCCGCTTTCGCAAACCTGACGGCCCTTGACCGTCTGAAACCAGCGCGCCTACTGGACGCGCACACCCGTGCTACCCAACGTGCCGCGCGTTACCCCAAGCTGGCTGACTAGATTCAACTCACGCCAGAGCGTCTCGCCGTCGATCTCGCCCCGCAACAGGCGCTCGTAGCGGTGCACCGTCTCACGGATCACCTGGGGGCCTTCGTCGATGAACTCCACGCGGAAGCGGCGCACGCCTAGATCCAGCAGGTGCGGCACAAATTCCGCCCCCGTCTGGGTGCGCGCGTTGAAGAGCGTGTTGCGGCAACCGGCGTCGGCACGCAGCAGGTGTTCGGCGCCCGTGCGGTCGCGCAGGTGCACCCGCTGCTTCTCGCAGGGGCGCCCGCAATCGCGGTAGTCCTTGCCGGAAGAGAGGAAGGTGCAGAACACGCAGTGCTCCATATGAAAGAGCGGCATGTGCTGGTGGATCGTCACCTCGAACCACTCGGGCGGCGTGCGCTCGAGCAGCGCGGTCAATTGGCCCACGTTGAGGTCGTAGCTCGCGGTCAGCGTCTCCAGCCCGTAACGCTCGCGCAGGTAGTCGGCGGTGAGCGGATTGGAGACGTTGAGTGAGAAGTCGCCGCGCAGCCGTTCGCCGGTCAGGGCGCGCAGGTGTTCGTGGTTGCGGGCCAGATAGCCGTCGGGTTGCGCGCTGCGGCTGATGCGCAGCACGTAGTCCTCCCCCATCTTGAACATGCGGGGCGGCATCACCCACAACTGCACGTCGCGCCCGGTTTGCGCCCGGTGCTCGCGCACGGCGGCCATGGCGTCGCGGAAACGCTTGGGGTCCTCGAACTCCGCATAAATGTCGCGATGGGCCAGCGGCAGGGCGGCGTGCAATTGATCGAGGTCGCGCACCACCAGCACCAGCTCGGGCGTGACCGCGTCCTGCGGCTGATGTTGATAGCGGACCTGCGGCATGACCGGCTCGGGCTGGATCTGCCAGCGCGGAGCTTGGGCGCGCAACTCCAGCAGGCGCTCGACCACCGCGCGACGCAGGCGGTTGAGCTCGCTCACCGGCAAAATCAGACCGGGATCGAGCTGATTGTCCACCTCAGCCTGCGTGAAAGGTGAATCGCCGAGGCGCCCGAGCTGCTTTTCCAGCCGGGCCTGATCGAGCGGCTGCTTTTGCGCCATCTCCAGCGGCAGGGCCGAACTCTCGCGCACCACGTGCCCACGTTCGTCGCGCCCCTCGAGCACCAGCGGGCCGCCCTCGTGACCAAACACGCTCCAGCGCAGGGGGCGGCGGTAGTTGGGCTGCTCGGTCTGGAAGCTTTGACGCAGGCGTTTGTCCAGCGCGGGATCACTGGTCTTCCAGACCTTCGCCCCCGGCTGCACCAGCTGCCAGTCGAGGTCCATGCCGTGGAAGGTCAGCCATGTCACCCCACCCTTTTGCTCGACGGCTTGCACCCGCGCTCCGGTCTCGCCCGCTTCGGGCCGCCCGAGATCGAATACCACGCCGTCTTGCGTCTGGACCCGCGAAACGCCTTTGACCGCCACGCGCTGAGCGCGCACTTCGGTCACTTCGCCCAGGAAAAAGCCACGCTTCTTGGCAAAGCGACCGTGCACCAGACGCTGGTTGTCGATCCCGCCGAGCCAGCCGGTGTAGAGACCGCGGGAAAACGCCATCTCCAGCTCGTAGCGCTCGTCTGCGGTCGCCTCCGCCGTGCGCTGCGCCTGAAAGGCCTCGACCGCCCGGTCGACAGTCTGACGATAGACGCGCGTGATGCTGGCCACATATTCCGGACGCTTGAGACGGCCCTCAATCTTGAGGGACGCAACGCCGGCCTTGATCAGCTCCGGGATCATCTCCACGCCCGCGAGGTCTTGCGGGCTCAGCAGATACTTGCGGTCGCCCAGGTCGAGCAGCTCGCCATCGGCCACCAACTCGTAGGGCAAGCGGCAGGCCTGGGCGCACTCCCCGCGATTGGCGGAACGCCCGCCCAGGGCCTCGGAGGTCAGGCACTGGCCGGAATATGCGACACACAACGCGCCGTGCACGAATACCTCCAACGGCACCTGCATCTGCCGATCCTTCAGCGTGGCCTGCATTTTCTCGATTTCGGCGATCGAGCATTCGCGCGCCACCACCACGACCGATGCGCCCAGCTCGCGGGCAAACTCCACCCCGGCGTCACTGGAGACGCTCATCTGCGTGCTGGCGTGGATCGGAAAATCCGGTGAGACGCGGCGGATCAGCCGGCAGATGCCAACGTCCTGCACAATGGCCGCGTCGACCCCCGCCGCGATGGCCGAGCGCAGGAAGTCTTCCGCCTCCTCCAGCTCATCCGCGAAGATGAGGGTATTGAAGGTCAGGTAGCCTTTGACGCCTCGGCGGTGCAGGTAGGCCATCAGCTCCGGCAGGTCCGCCTCGGTAAAATTATCGGCCCGCATGCGTGCATTGAAGCGGTTGAGGCCGAAGAAAATCGCGTCGGCTCCGTTTTCCACCGCCGCACGGGCGCAATCCCAATTGCCCGCCGGGGCCAGCACCTCGGGCACGCGCACGGGAGTCTCTACAGGTAAGGGATTGGCGGATAAAGACATCGGGAGAAACAAAAAGGCAACGGAGAAAACGATATCCAGAGATGCTTCGTTCGCTTCGTTGCCCTTCTTCGCAATCTAGAGACGGCCTTGAATGGCGCTCCCATAGGGACTCGAACCCCAACTTAGGCCTCCGGAGGGCCGCGTGCTATCCATTACACCATGGGAGCTGAAGAATTTGCGATAGTGGACGCCCCCGGCTGCGGAGTCAAGACGCCAAAGTGCAGGGCGCGAATTTCCCTCGCAACCCGTGCGGTGAACCAACGTGCATTTTTGGTCGAAAAAAGGGTTGCATCGTCAGTCGGGCCTATGGCAATGTCTCGAGCTTTCCCCGACGGAGAGATGGCTGAGTGGTCGAAAGCGCCCGCCTGCTAAGTGGGTATACGCCAAAAGCGTATCGCGGGTTCGAATCCCGCTCTCTCCGCCACTTTTTATCGCCCTCCGTGTATGCGCGTGTTTGACGCATCAGGCCGAGGTGGCGCGTCGCAAGATCGCGAATCCTGAGCGACCAAAACGCTGGATGTCACGGGCGGAATAGTGGACACGCGGCCACATTTGCCCATCGCACCGCATACCGGGCCAAACTATTTGCTGGACGATCCCAAGCGTCATAAGGCATATGCGGGTAGCCGCCCGTCGTTGGAGGTCGAGGTGGCCCTCTATGATGCCTTTGCCCACAATGGTAGCTCCCCTAGAAGTGAAGGGAGCGAGCGAGCGATGAGTGAACTCCCAGTCGGCCTCTATGAGCGGCTTTTGGATGAGGAATTGAGCGATCTGCTGGTTGCCAATCCTGAACTGCGGGCAACGCTGCGCGCCATTGATGACGAAGCCGCTCCCCATACCTACGCCCAATTCGTTGGGCCACTGGTGCACCAGGCGATGCGCATCGCCAAAAAGGAGCAGCGCCTGCCGATCCTGAATCGTCTGCTGGAACTGCTTGCGAGTACGGATGGACTCGAGTTTCTCCAACGAAAGCGTTTGCTGTCGCGCGACCGTCCCATCCTCACCCAAATCAGCCGAGAGGCGAAGGAGCTGCCTCGGCCAGAGACCCCTCTGTCGATCAGTTCTCTTCTGACCGGACAGGGTGCGGATCCGCCTTTGGAGCATGAGCTACGGAACGAAATGGAGACCGCGGATCGGGTAGACATCCTCGTGTCGTTCATCAAGTGGTCAGGGCTGCGGCTACTGATGCCGGCCCTGGAGAAGCTTCGCGACGCCGACGTTCCCATCCGGATCATCTCCACGAGCTACATGGGCGCCAGTGATCCGGCGGCGCTTGAGTGGTTGGCCCGGCTACAAAACGCCGAAATCCGCTTGTCCTATGACAGTGGTGGCACTCGGCTGCACGCGAAAGCTTACCATTTTTATCGGGAAAGCGGTTATTCAACCGCCTATATCGGTTCCGCCAACATGTCCCACTCGGCCATGACCCAAGGTCTCGAATGGACGCTCAAGGTCACCGCGCAGGATCAGCCCCACATTTTGGCGCGTTTTGAAGCCGAGTTCGCGGCCTATTGGGAGGCCGATCAATTCGAACCCTACGATGCAGGCAGTTTCCCGCGTCTCCGCAAGGTGATTCAGGGTTACAGGAGTCGGAGTAACGAGGGGGCCCAGTTTTTCGCCGAGATCACGCCGCGCCCTTTCCAGCAGCGCATCCTCGAGGCGCTTGAAGCGGCTCGGCAGGCGGGCTCCAATCGAAACCTCGTGGTGGCAGCCACGGGCACGGGTAAAACGGTCATTTCAGCGCTCGACTACAAGCGCCATGTGAAGGCCACTGGTCAGAAACTCCCGCTGCTCTTCGTGGTACACCGCAAAGAAATTCTGCAGCAGGCACTCGGCTGTTTCCGCGCTGTATTACGGGATCAAAACTTCGGTGAGCTTCTAGTAGATGGACAGGAACCGAGCGACTGGCGTCATGTCTTCGCGTCGGTCCAGAGCCTGAATCACAAGGCGATCTGGCAACACCTCGGCCGCGACTACTTCAGGTTCGTGATTGTGGACGAAGCCCACCACGGAGCCGCGCGGAGCTATCGCGCAATCTTCGACGAACTGGAGCCCGAGATCCTGTTGGGCCTAACCGCCACACCGGAACGCATGGATGGCTCTCTTATCTTGCCGGACTTCGACGACCGGTTGGCGGCCGAGATCCGTCTGCCGGAAGCCCTCGAGGAGAAGCTACTGTGTCCATTCCACTACTTCGGCGTGACGGACAGCATAAGCCTGGATGACGAGCGGTTCTGGAAAAACGGGCGCTATGACACTCGTGAGCTCGAGGCAATCTTCACGGGTGACGATGTGAGAGCCCGGCAGCGGGTGGACTTGATCTTGCAGGCGCTTCAACGCTACCAGCCTGATCTCGACCAGACCCGCGGCGTGGGTTTTTGCGCAGGCACCCGGCACGCCCATTTCATGGCAGATCACTTTCGGCGGGCCGGCATTGCTGCCGAGGTGCTGCTAGGGGAAACGTCCCGTGAGGAGCGAGCAGAGCGATTGCGTCGCTTCCGCGAGGGCGAGCTCACATTTCTGTTTACGGTGGATGTGCTGAGCGAAGGCGTCGATGTGCCGGAGATCGATCTGGTGTTGTTCCTACGTCCGACAGAAAGCTTGACCGTGTTTCTTCAGCAGTTGGGCCGTGGGCTACGCCACGCCCCCAACAAAGACTGCCTGACGGTGCTCGATTTTGTTGGTCAAACGCACCGGAAGTATCGGCTCGACCTGAAGTTCACGGCCCTGCTTTCCCGACGTCGACAAAGGATCGACCGGGAAATCGAGCAGGACTTTCCACACCTGCCCCCCGGCTGCAGCATTCAACTGGAACGCGTGGCACGCGAACGCATCCTCGGCAAGATTCGGTCCGTCCTCAACGACCTTCAGCATTTTGTGCCAGAGACCCTCCAGACTTGGGAGAGCGACACCGGTACGCCGCTCAACTTTGGAAACTTCATTCGTGAAACAGGCCTCTCGCCAATCGAACTACTGTCCAAGCGCACCTGGTCCGAGTGGAAGTCGATGGCGAACCGTACCGCTCAACCAACCGATCCTGATCTGGACCGGGGCCGCAAGACACTGGCGCGGCTGGTCCTGCGCACGGATCCGGCTCTTGTCGCCTCGCTCCACAACCTGGACGTGGTGGGCGAACAGCTTTCCGAGGAAAAAAAAGTCGCCCTCCACTACCTCCTGTGGGGAGTCAAAGGGGGAACCGTTGGCGTGTCGACGGTTCAGGAGTCGATTGCCAAGTGGCAGGCCAATCCGTCCTTGGTTTTGGATGCCTCAGAAATTGCCCAATGGCGCAAGGCATCGACCTCCATTCCAACCAGAAAAATCTCTCTCCCCTTCCCTTGCGACCTGCACCTGCACGCCGCCTACGGACTCGCAGAAATCAAGGCCACTCTTGGTCTCGCGAGCCTTGCTCGCTCCGGCCCCACCGGACTCGGGGTGCTGCACGCCAAAGCCCTGCGCTGCTACGCCCACCTCGTGACCTTCCGCAAAGAGGAGAAGGATTTTTCGCCCACCACGCGCTATCAAGACTACCCCATCAGTCGCACCCAGCTGCATTGGGAAAGTCAGTCAACCGCCAGCCAGGAGAGTGTGACCGGCCAGAACTACCGCAATTTTCGTGAGCGCTCATATACGATTCTATTTTTCGCAAGGCCAACAAAGCGAATCGATGGTGAGACGGTACCCTTCGTGTTTCTTGGGCCCGCCAAAGCGCTGCTCTCCTACCATGGCAACCGCCCCATCACGATGGTGTGGGAACTACAATATCCCATGCCCGCCGAACTCTTCGAGGAGGCACGGCCCGCTTAGGGCTCCCCTTCGCCAAGCGGGAACGTTTGCCCTTAAGCCGTTACGTTTGAACTATTTATCTGACGGTAGGAATGGGCGGTGATCAGCTTGATCGGTGTGGGGTGCGGCCCGTATGCTGGCACGGCACGTGTGTCCTGTTGCCACGGTGCATTGCTCCATCCTCCACCCTTACCCCATGAGCCCCAGATTGTCCGTCCGCCTCTTGCGAGGGCTCGTCGCCCTGTGGCTAACGTTAATGATAACCACAACCAGCTTCGCGATGACCACCCCGGAGCGGCGCGCTTACCTGCAGTGGATGCAGACGGAGCTGTCGGATGTGCCGGCCTGGAACGCGTGGCAGGAGCGAACGGGCGAGTTGCCGCCGGACTTCGATGCCTTGCCGCAGCGCAATCTCCTGCCCGACCCTCTGCGGTTTCTGGATGGCAGACCGGTCACCGAGCAGGAGGATTGGGCGGCGCGGCGGGAGGAAATCCTGGAGAACTACCAGCACTACGCCTGGGGGCAGATGCCGCCCAAGCCTGCGCTAAGGGGCGTTGAGCAGGTAGATGTGATCGCGGGCGAAGGCTATTCCGTACGCCACATCTTGCTGCAGGTGGGCACCGAGACGTCGGCCGAGCTGCGCGTGCAAGTCGCGCTGCCGGACGGACGAGGGCCCTTTCCGGTGGTCGTCACGCCGTGGCTGGGCAACTGGACATCTTTCCTAATTCCAAGGGGTTACGCCGCCGTAAGCTACGCAGGCAACGATTTCGGCGATGATACGGCTGCGCTGGCCGAGCTGTATCCAGACTCCGAGGTCGCCAAACTGCCGCGTCGCGCCTGGGCTGTGCAGCCGGTGCTCGACTACCTCGAGACCTTGCCGGAAATCAACATGGATCAGGTCGCCCTTTACGGCTACTCCCGGGACGGCAAGTTGGCGACGATCGCCGCCGCCTGGGACGAACGCATCGACGCGGTGATCGCCGGCAGCACGGGCATCGGCGGGGTGCTGCCCTGGCGGTTGATGGGCGAGTATGGCATGGGCGAAGGCATCGAATCCACCGCGATGATGTTTCCCGACTGGTTTCATCCCCGGCTGCGATTCTTTGCGGGCCACGAGGACCGGCTCCCGATCGACGCCAACCTGTTGGTGGCCGCGATCGCGCCGCGCGCCTGCCTGATTCAATACGGGCTCAACGACGAGGTCTCGAGTTCGTGGGCGCTGGAGCGCAGCTACGATTCAGCCTTGCGCGTCTACCAGTTGCTGGGGCACCCGGAGCGCCTCGGCCTGTTGCGGGAACCCGGTTTTCACGGCTCGATCGATCCGGATGCGTGCCTGGACTGGCTGGACCTGCAATTCGGACGCCGCCCGCGTCAGGAGTGGGACAACGAGCGCTTGTTTGCGTGGAGCTTTGCAGCCTGGAAGGCGCGGCGATTCCCGCACTTCGACGTGCAGCAATATCCCCGACACGAGCCCAACGCTTCGCTGTTGCGGGTAGCCAACGGCACGTCCATCCGCGATGCGCGACAGTGGGAAGCGCAAGCTGGACGCATCCGTAAGGCAGTGGAAGAGATGCTCGGCACGCCCCCACCCCAGCCGCCGGCGCCTGCACCGTTTTTTGGCCCCTCGGGGCCGACGCCGGGCCCCACCCATGCTGAAGGTAAAGGCCCCGGCCAGCTTGCGCCCGACGTGCCGGCCTGGGTCATTGGGCGCGGCATCCAGGAATTTGGATGGACGGACACCGACAACGCGGCGGTCGATTCCGTGCGGTTGCGCTTTGGCCATGGGCTGCACGGCGATCTCTATTTTCCAAAGGAGCGGACGGAAGGCGAAAAGCTGCCGACCGTCATCTGGCTCCACGGCTATAGCTATCCGCTGGGCTACATGTGGGTGTATCGCCGGGACCTGCACCCGATCCTCGCCCTGACCCGGGCGGGTTATGCCGTCCTCGCCTTCGACCAATCCGGTTTTGGCTCACGCCAAGGGGAAGCCGAGCCCTTTTACGAGCGCTATCCCGACTGGTCGCGGCTGGGCCGGATGGTGGACGATGTCCGCGCGGCCATGGATGCCCTCGAAGATCAGGAGATGGTGGACTCTACGCGCATCTATGCCTTCGGCTACACCCTGGGTGGCATGGTGGCGCTTCATGCCACCGCGCTGGACGAACGGCTGGCAGGCGTCGTCTCGATCGCCGGTTTCACCCCGATGCGGACGGATACCGCCGATTCCGGGACGGGTGGCATCGCCCGCTTCAGTCATCAACACAGCCTGCTGCCCCGGCTGGACTTGTTCGTGGGCGAAGAAACACGCATTCCCTACGATTACGATGCGCTGCTGGCCGCCATCGCGCCCCGCCCGGTGCTGGTGGTGCAGCCCGAGATGGGCCGCGGGGCCTCCGTATCTGACGTTCAGAGCGCAACGGACCGCGCCGCGGCGGTCTTTCGCCTGTATGATGCGGAGCAAGACCTCGAGCTGTTGATACCCCACGGCTACACGCGGCTCACCGAATCTACTCAAAGTGCCGTCATCGACTGGATGCAGGCACACCTCCCATAAACGACTCCTAACCATGAAAGCCATCCCCCTCTGGCGCTCTCTTACGCTGCTACTGGCTGCTTCGCAGGCCTACGCAGCCGGATCGGTTACCCTCACCGAGACCTCCCACGAATACATCCTGGACAACGGCATCGTCACCGCCCGTGTGGCCAAGGCCTCAGGCGATCTCACTTCACTCCGCTACGAGGGCCGAGAGATGCTCGCCACCTTTCTGAACGAAGACGGCACGCCCGACCTCGACCGCGATCCGCCGGGCTATAACCCCAACGGGCTCAACCCACGCATGACGGACCACCAATACGGCTTCTGGTCGCATGATGCGATGGGGCCGGCGGACACCGCTCCCACCATCCCCACCGTGACGATCGACCCGGCGGACAACGACGGCCAGCGAGCCGAAGTCTCCGTCAAAGGCATCGCCGAAGGTCGCCTGATGGGCACCGGCCCGGGCGCAAGCCCCGACGGCGACTTCGCCGCCGACATCGAGATCCGCTACGCGCTGGGCGAAGGCGACTCGGGCGTCTACACCTACTGCATCTTCGAGCACCCGGAAGACTACCCGGCCTCAACGATCGCCGAGGCGCGCTTTTGCGCCAAGCTCAACGGCTTTTTCGACTGGATGAGCCTGGCGGATCATCTGGACCTGTATTTCCCCAAGGAACTCCATACGGGCGACAAATACATCTTCACCGCAGTGCAATGGGAGAACCCGGCTTTTGGCTGGTCGAGCACCACAGAGCAGGTGGGCTTTTACCTGCTCAACCCCACGACGGAGTATCTGAGCGGCGGACCGACCAAGGTCGAGTTTCTGGGGCACCGCGACACCAATCGGGTATCGGCGCCCTGCGTGCTCAATTACTGGCGCAGCAGCCACTACGGCGGGGCGGAAGTCTCCGTGGACAAAGGCGAGCACTGGAGCAAGGTCGTTGGCCCGTTCATGCTCTACGTCAATCAGGGCGACGGTCACGCCGAAATGTATGCCGACGCCAAGGCCCAACAGCAGAAGGAGCAGCAGAAGTGGCCCTACGACTGGGTGCAAGACGCGCCTTATGCCAACGATGGCGCCCGCGGAGCGGTGGAAGGCAAGCTCGTGCTGCGCGACAAGGTGGAACCGGACAGCCGGATGAAGAACGTCCTCGTGGGCCTGACCGCGCCCGCATACACCTCGTCCAACCCGGTGGCCCACGGCCGCACCGTGACCTGGCAAACCGACGCCAAGCACTACCAGTTCTGGGTGCAGGCAGATGCGGACGGCTCCTTTACCATCCCCAAGGTGACGCCAAGCCGCTATACGCTCCATGCCATCGCCGACGGCGTAATGGGAGAATTCCAGCGGGCCGACATCACCGTGGAGCCGGGTAAAACGCTCGATCTCGGGCAACTCGCGTGGACGCCCGTGCGGCACGGTCGCCAGGTGTGGGAAATCGGCATTCCCAACCGCAACGGCTCGGAGTTTTACGGGGCCGAAGACTATGCCGACCCGGAGATCTCGCTGCGCTACCCCAAGGCCTTTCCCGATGACGTGCACTACGTGATCGGCCAAAGCGACTTCCATGAAGACTGGTTCTTCCAGCATGTGCCCTACAACGAAGATCCCGAAGCCAAGGCGATGCCCTACCGCGGCATCGTCGGCGAGGGCCGCGCCACGCCCTACACCATCGAGTTCGACCTGGGCAAGGCACCCGCCGGCACGGCCACGCTGCGGCTCGCGATCTGCGGCACCGGCACGCAACGCCTCAATATCGCCGTAAACGACCAGCCGGTCGAAACGCTCGACGACCTTCCGACCGACGGCGTGATCACGCGCCATGGCACGCAAGGCATCTGGTACCAGCGCGAGGTGGCCTTTGACGCCAGTCGCCTGCATCAGGGCAAAAACACCCTGACCCTCACCGTCCCCGCCGGTCCTATCAACAACGGGCTCATCTACGACTATCTGCGTCTGGAACTCGATGAGCGCCCGACGCACTAGTTCTGCCGCCATCGAACCCTCCAGCCACGCCCCATCATCATGACTCCATCCCCCTCTCGATCCCACGTCCCCTTCAGCCGGGGGCGCGCACTGCTGCTGTTGATCGGTTCGCTGCTGGCGACGGGGCTTGCCTGCGGGCGAGCGCCCCTGACCCAGGCAGTGCCGGACGGCAAGCCGCACACCTTCGAAGCCCGCGACCATCACTTCTTCCTCGATGGTGAGCCGACCTTGCTGATCGCGGGGGAGATGCACTTCGGCCGCGTCCTGCCCGAAGACTGGGAGCTGCGCATCAAACAGGCCAAGGCGATGGGGCTGAACACCATCAGCTTCTACCTGTTCTGGAATCTCTGCGAACCGGAAGAAGGCCAGTTCAACTTCAGCGGCATGACGGATGTCCGCCGCATGCTCGAACTCTGCCAGAAGCATGGGCTGTGGGTGATCCTGCGGCCAGGCCCTTACTGCTGTGCAGAGTTTGAATACGGCGGCATCCCCTGGTGGACGGCTCGCTACCCCGAGGTGAAGATCCGCACCAACGACCCGCAATACGTGGCGTGGAGCCGGCGCTATATCGAGCAGGTCTACCGGGAGGTCGGCGATCTGCAGGTCACCCACGGCGGGCCGCTCCTGATGGTGCAGATGGAGAACGAGTATGGCCTCGTGGCACGCGGCAACAACGATTACCTGCAAACGCTGCGCGAAATGTTCCTCGATGTCGGCTGGGAAGTCCCGCTCTTTACCTGCGACCCGTTCTTCTCCACCGAATTCGACCCCGGCATCAACATGCCCGGCGTGGTGCGCGGGCGCAATGGCTTGAGCAACGAGCGCGACCTCGAGATGACCCAAGCGGTGATCGGAGACGACCCGGTGTTCGTGCCGGAACTCTACACCGCGTGGTTCAGCGGCTGGGGTCAACCGGAGGCCACGCGCCATACGTCGATCGACGACCTGGTCGAGCGCACGACCTTCCTGATCGATAACGACGTATCATTCTGTTACTACGTCTTCCACGGCGGCACGACTTACGGCTTCTACAATGGATGCAACGAATACCTGCCGGTGCAAACGAGTTACGACTACAGTGCGCCGATCGACGAAGCCGGTCGCGCCACCGAGAAGTATTACGCGCTGCGCCGCCTGCTGGGCGAACGCTTCGACCTCGACCTGCCGGACGTGCCTGCCGATTCGCCCGTCATCGAAATCCCGCTGATCGAGCTCACCCCTTCCGCCGCCTTGCTCGACACCTTGCCGGAGCAACCGACTCGTGTGGCCAAGCACCCGCTCACGATGGAGGAGCTTGGGCAGGACTACGGTTTTGTGCTCTATCGTCGCGCGTTCCCCGAGGGCGTTCACGGCACGCTCGAGTTGCGTGAGGCGCGCGACTACACGACGGTGATGGTCAATGGCCGCACGGTGGGACGCTCCTTTGTCGGCCTCGGGCTCGACAGCAACCAGATCGAACTGGATGAGGACGGCCCCGTCACGCTCGACCTGCTGGTCTACAACCTGGGCCGCATCAGCGTCATCACCAGTCAGCGGAGTCAGGATCGCGCGCGCAAAGGCCTCGACGGTGGCGCGTGGCTGGGCGGCGAGGAGCTGACCGGCTGGGACATGTACAGCCTGCCCTACGCCCACGGCAGCGAAGCGGCTACGGCATCCGTCGCGCATACCGGCCCCACGTTTTACCGCGGCACGTTCACCACCGACGAAGCGGGCGGCACTTTCCTGGACTTGAGCAACTGGAGCTTCGGCGTGGTTTGGGTCAACGGCCACAACCTGGGCCGCTTCTGGGATCGCGGGGCCACGCGCTCGCTCTTCGTGCCCCAACATTGGCTTCGCGAGGGTGAAGCAAACGAAGTGGTCGTGCTCGAACTCCACGATGCGCCCACCACGCCCACCATTGTCGGCACTAAGGAGATGGTCACCACCGAGCCCGTCCCCTTCGAAGTCCGCCTCGACCGGCGCGATCTGGAAGCGAAAGAGGAAGAAGAACACGAAGGCTAGCGGCTAGAACCATTCGTTTGCACGCCAAGAAGCATACCCTATGCTCCATGGCGCAAACTTCGGTTTGATCCGAGTTCATATAGGGCGTTACCCAAACGTCCTATATCCGATCCTTTCCAGGCAAACGCCGGACGTAAGATCCTCGTCATAAATGACACACAACGGCAGGATCGAAGCCTAGTTGAAACAGAATTCGTAAACTTATAACACAAGTATAAACCCAACCGTTTTGCCTAGTTGTTGAATGCAAAATGTCCTTATAAATATACAGTAGAGACGCATTAGGATGGCAATGAGGTGATGCGATCTAAAGAGGTGTGCACGCTCGAACGCACCTCTATTCATAACGTGACATGAATGTATCTCTCATCTCTACGACCCGGCTGGCGCTGCTCGCCTGCCTTTCCTTGCCGCTCACGCTCCATGCTCAGGAAGCCCCCGAACTACTGACGGACCCCTTCCTGCAGCTGCCGACCGATTCAACGATCAACGTGGTCTGGTTTACCGAATTCGAGGGCACCGACCACATGGTGGAAATCGGCGACTCCTTCGACACGAGCTTTACGGCCACCACCACCAAGCTTTCCCGCGTGGCCGAAGACGCCTCCTCCCACGTCGGTTCCCAAACCGGTGACGGCAGCCTCTATGCCGAAACCACCACGCGCGACATCTGGCGCCACGAAGCGACGGTGACCGGCCTGACGCCCGGCGAGCGCGTGCCCTACCGGGTGCGCAGCACGAATGGCGGCGAAATCGTGACCAGCGATGCCTACAGCCTGGCACCGACCCCGCCGAAGGGCCAGCCGCTGAAGATCCTGATGACGTCCGACCACCAGCTGAAGGCCATGACGCCGGCCAATCTGCAGAAGGTGGTCGAGACCGTGGGTATGGTCGACGCGGTCTTCTACGCGGGCGACCTGCAAAACGTGCCAGACCGCGCCTCCGAGTGGTTCGACGACAACCGCGGCTTCTCCTACTTTGCCGCGCTGCAGGGCCGGGTGCGCGATTATCACCCGGACGACACCTACACCGGCGGCGCGATCATCCAGTATGCGCCCCTCTTCCCCGTGATCGGCAACCACGAGGTGATGGGTAAATACGATCCCACCCAGAGCCTCGGCAGTCAGTTCAACTTTCCGCAACCGCGTTGGTATGCCGCCCAGCGCTATGAACAACAAGCGGCGGAGATCAACCCGACCGACGATCCCGAGGTCCGCGAAGAATGGATCACCAACCACTCGTTCAACACCATCACCTACGAAGAGATCTTCTCCCTGCCCGAGGATGGTCCCGAAGGTGAAAAGTATTACTCGATCGAGTTCGGCGACGTCTACCTGATGGGCCTCTACACCACGCGCATTTGGCGCTCGCCCTCCATGAGCGAAGGCACGCGCGGCAAGTATCGCGAACCCGCCAGTGCCTTTGAAGACTCCGACCAGTGGGGCTTTGGCGACTTCCTCTTCTGGGACTTCGCCGAGGGGTCGGCTCAATACGAGTGGTTTGCCCAGCAACTGCAGAGCGACGCCTACCAGAACGCGCCGATCACCTACGTGATGACGCACCAGACCAGCCGCGGCACGGGCGACAACGTCAACCCGCTGCTGGCCGAACCGGTGCAGATCATCGAACGCAACAACGACGGCTCGATCGCCTCCATTCTTTACGAATACCCGGCGGAAGAGGACGTGTTTCACCGCGACCTGCACCCGTTGATCGAAGCGGCGGACGTGGACATCGTGCACTTCGGCCACTCCCACCTCTGGGTGCGCCTTCTGACCGATGCGGGCGTGAACTACATCGAGACTTCCAACGTGGGCAACAACTACGGCAGCTATATCGAGGGCTACCAGGTGCGCAGCAACCTGCCCAACGACCCGCGCTTCAACGCCGACAACTACTTCGCCACCGGCGATCCCTGGGGCGCGGAGCCGATCATGCCGAGCATCGAGCCCGTGATGACCAATCCCGCAGACGGCAAGCCTCTGCCGACCGTCGACAGCAATACGGTGACGGTGTTTTCGATCCTCGACACCGAGACCCAGACGGTCTCGAGCTACTATTTCGACACGGCCCAGCCGGAGAGCGACGTGGTGAAGTTCGACGAGTTCTCCGTGCTGAACCAGGACGTCGACGGCTTCTCGCTCGACGCGACTTCCGGCAGCGCGGCCCAAACGGGCGGCACGCTCGATGTCGCGGTGACGGCAGCCCCGGCGGGCAATGGCTGGACGGCTTCGACCGACGCCGACTGGATCACCATCGAGAGTGACAGCCGCCAGTATGGCGACGGCACCCTGAGCATCTCGGTCGCAGAAAACACGTCGACCGAAGCCCGTTCGGGCACCGTGACCATCGCGGGACAGCAATACACCGTGAGCCAGGCGGGACTCGACGTCGATGCGATGATCGCGGCCGCGGTCGCCGACGCGAGCGAAGGCGTGACGGTGCCGGCGCCCGGTTCTCTGGTGCGCGAGATGGCGACGGACCTCGTCCTGCCCATCACCACCACGCCTGCTTCCCTCGACTGGACGGCGCAGACCGATGCCGACTGGATCACCGTCTCGCCCACCAACGGCACCGGTGAGGCCGACGTGACGCTCTCCGTGGACGAGAATACCAGCGCGGCGGCCCGCTCCGCCATTGTGACGCTCAACGAGACCCAGTTTATCGTGGCGCAGGCGGGCACGGGCGAACTGGGTAACTTCTTCGGCGGCCTGTCCGAACTCGACGCCTCCGCCATGGCCGATTCGCCCTGGCTCGGCTCGCTCTACCTCGCGGACTTCCCCTGGGTCTATGTGGACGACTCCGACATCGGCTGGTCCTACTGGATGCAGAACGGCGATGACGGCTACTACTTCGTCGAGCCCGACTCCAGCGACTGGCTCTACACCAGCGCCGAGGTCTACCCGTGGGTCTGGGGCCCGCAGGGCTGGCAATACCGCTTCCCGACCCACTAGACGCGAGACCCAATCAAAAATCTGACGCGGGCGTCCGGATATCCTCCGGGCGCCTTTTTTCGTCTCTACAACTTCCGGGCGGCCTGCTCCATCGCTTCCTTCATCAGGTCGAGGTGGAGCAGCGGCGTCGGCACGCCGGGGGTCACCCGCACGCCTTTGACGACCGGGTGGCCGACAATGGGCACGGTCAGAATGTCGTAGTTGTCGTAGAGAAAGGCGGAGAGCGCCTCCGGCTCGACCCCGCGGATGGCGACGTTGGCGATGGCACCGTGACGCGCGGGATCCTCGGGCGTGTTGAAATAGATGCGCTCGTGATTGCGGAAGCCCTGCGTCCAGTAGGTATTGAGGTAGCGCAACCGGGCGGCCTTCGCCGCGCCGCCGATGGATTGGTGGTAGCGGATGGCCGTGCGCAGCCCACGGTGGTGATTGTAGGGCCGCGTGCCGAGGTGCTCGAGCTTGCGGATGTCGCCGTCGTCGCGGTGGGTGTCGCCCATCAAGCCCCAGACCTGGGGGATCTTTTCCTTTTTGACGTAGAGCATGCCGAGCCCGACGGGCGAGCAAAGCCACTTGTGCAGGCTCGTGCCGAGGTAGTCGCAATCGAGGTCCGGGATCTGGTAGTCCACGTGGGCAAAGGCGTGCGCCGAATCCACGAGCACCTCGACGCCGCGCTCGTGCGCCATGTCGCATATTTTGCGCACCGGCAGCACGTGCCCCGTCAGGTTGATCAGGTGCGTTACGTGCAGCAGCTTCGTCTTGGGCGTGATGGCGCGGCGAAAGACGTCGACGATCTGTTCGTCACTCTCCGGATGCAGGGGCACGGCGACCTGTTTCAGCACGATGCCGTAGCGCTCGGACTTTTGCTTGAGTGCCTCCACCATGCTGCCGTAATCCTGGTCGGAGTAGACCACCTCGTCGCCCGCCTGCAGATCGAGCCCGGAGATGACGATGTTCATCGACTCCGTGGTGTTACGGGTGATCGCCACTTCCTCGCTCGAGACGCCGGCCAGCTTGGCAAGGTCGTTGCGGGTCGCCTCGAGATCGTCCTGCATCTCCCGGCGCATGTAATAGGAACCGCGCGAATTGATCAGCCGGCCGCCGCGAATCTCCTCCTCCAGCGTCGGCAGGGCAGCCGGGCAGAAGTAACCGTATTCGAGGTTGATGAAGTCCGGCGCCGGGGCAAAGTCGCGCCGGACGCGCTGCCAGAACGCTTCGTCTCGGGCCAAAGCCTCCGGGCCCTTGTCTCCCGGGTCGATCGGTTTGACGGCGGCAGACGCTTTCGACGTCAGCCAGCCTTCGCTCAGGCCCAAGGCGATGCCTCCGATGGCAGTGGTCTTGAAGAAATTACGGCGCAACATGGGCGTGTAGGGCAGCATGAACTACACCATGGGCGGACAGACGCCTTATCAGCGCCCATAATGCGCAAAAGAAGCCACCCTAACCGCCAATTGCCGCTGTTTTGTTGAACCACCTGCGTTGGAATGGCCACCGGCTGGATCGGGCAAACGGTTGGGAGAAGAAAAAGATGGCACGGGCGCTGCATAGGCGAAGGCATGGACACGCAGGCGCAAACGCAGTGGCAAGTGGATCGGGAACTGGTGTTGCACCCCCAGGGGCGCGATTGCCGCCTGACGGTGACGCTGCCCGTGCGGGACGAAGCGGAGCGCCTGCAGGACACGCTGGCGGCGCTGGCAAACCAGCACGGGGCGGAATACGGGCAGATTGGCCACGATGCGTATGAAGTCATTGTGCTCCTGAACAACTGCCGCGACGCCTCGGCGCAGATCGCCCGGCGTTTTGCCCGAACGCATCCGGATTTTCGCCTGCACGTGCTGGAATTCGACCTGCCACCGGCCTTCTCTCACGCGGGCGGGGCACGCAAATTGTTGATGGATGCAGCGGCGCGGCGTTTTCAGCAAACGCGTCACCCCGAGGGCATCATCGCCTCGACCGATGCCGATACCCAAGTCTCGTCCACGTGGCTCTCGGGCATGTTCCTGGAATTTTCCAAAGGCGCCGACGCGGTCAGCGGCGATATTCGACCGCTGGAAGCGGAACTGGCGTCCCTACCGGCAGAAACGCAGGCCTACCTCACCGCGCGCCGGGAATACCAGGAATTGCGAACCGAGCTGGCCGCAGTGCTCGATCCAGATTCCTTCGACCCCTGGCCGCGCCACTATCACCACCACGGCGCGAGCCTGGCCGTCACCGCGCAGGCCTACGCAGCCGTCGGCGGCCTTCCGCTTAGCGAGACGGGAGAAGACGAAGCGCTCTTTCGCGCCTTGCGCGCACATGACGCCACCTTTCGCCACAGCCCGCTGGTCGAAGTCGCGACCTCGCCTCGGGCCAGCGGGCGCGCCAGCGGCGGTTTTGCGGAACTCGTGCAGCGCTGGAGCGACATGGCCGCGCGGGGCGAGCCGATTCAGGTCGGGCCGGTTGCGGACGAAATCGTGCGCCTGAACGCGCACCGCCGGCTGCGGGAGATCTGGCAACGTCAGCAGCTGGGGCTCTCGGTGCGCGCGGGGCAAGTCGAAGCCGTCGCGTCGGCCTACGGCGTGTCGGTGCGCTGGCTGCAGTATCAGCTCGCGACCGCCTCTACGTTCGGTCGAGTCAGCCTGGCGCTGGAAGACCGCGCCCTGCCCCGCGCCCAGCAGGTGCCGATTCAGCATGCGATTCAGGAACTGCGCCAGCGCCTCGACACGCTGCGCGCCTACCAGCTCCACTATGCCTGAGACTTTACCCGCTACAGCTGAACGGCGCACGCCTCCGGAGCACCTGGTCGCCGCCGCGCGCGATCTGGCCCCCACCTTCGCCGAGCGTGCGTTGCCGCTCGACCGGGACGGCGCGTTTCCGGACAAGGAGTTCCGCTTGCTGCATGAGGCGGGGCTGCTCCGCGCGCCGCTGAGCCGTGACCATGGCGGGGCCGGTCTCGGCCTGACGCCGGAGGGCATGCTGCCGCTGTTGCAGATCCTGAAGCACATCGGTCGCGGCAACCTGTCGGTCGGTCGGCTCTACGAAGGCCACGTCAACGCTCTGCGGCTGCTGGAAGACTTTGCCTCGCCCGCGCAACTCCAGCGCTACGCCGCCGATGTCGCGGCGGGCCACCTCTTTGCCGTCTGGAATACCGAGGCGAAGGACGAGGGCGTGCGCTTCGAGCCGCTGGGCCCCAACCGCTACCGCCTGCATGGCGCGAAGATCTTTGCCTCCGGCGCCGGGCATATCACCCGCCCGATCGTCAACGGCGCATTGCCGGACGGGGGTTGGCAGATGAGCGTGGTGCCGATGGACGTGCATTGCCCGCCGTTGGACGATTCCCGCTGGCAACCGCTGGGCATGGAGGCGTCACAAAGTTACCGGGTCGACTTCTCCGGCATCGAACTGGACGCGGGCGACTTGATCGGTCAACCCGGGGACTACACCCACGAGCCTTGGTTCAGCGGCGGCGCGATCCGCTTTGCCGCGGTACAATTGGGCGGTGCGGAGGCCCTGATCGAGACGACGCGGCAGCACCTGCGCGAACGCCAGCGCACGGAGAGCCCGCACCAACAGGCGCGCATGGCCGAAATGGCCCTGGCGATCGAGAGCGGCAACCTGTGGCTGGAAGGCGCAGCCCGGCATGCTTCGGAGGCCGCACGGGACCCGGAACGCTTCCTCGCCTATAGCCGATTGATGCGCAGCGCCATCGAGCAGATCTGCCTGCAGGTGCTCGAACGCGCGCAACGCTCCATCGGCCTGCAGGGTATGCTGCAACCCCACCCGCTGGAGCGCCTGATCCGCGATTTGACGATGTATCTGCGCCAGCCCGCGCCCGACAAGACGCTGACCGAGGCTGGCCGCTATCTCCTTGAACACACCACCCCCATTGAATCCATCTGGTATGACCACGACCCTGACCCGTTCCACGCTTAAGGACTCGTTGCTCGAGTCGCCCGAATCGCTACCGCTCTACGCCGGCGACAGTCTGCGCCACTGGGGCCGCACGCTCGTCATTGCCCCCCACCCCGACGACGAATCGCTCGGCTGCGGGGGCGTCATCGCACTCTTGCGCGAAGCGGGGGTCGAGGTGGCCGTGGTGCTCGTCAGCGACGGCGCCAAATCGCACCCCAACTCCACGCGCTATCCCGGACCGAAGCTGGCGGCGTTGCGCGCCAAGGAGCTGCTCAATGCCCTCGAGATCCTGGGCGTGGAGGGTGACTACGTGCAGTTCCTCGAGCTGCCCGACGGTTCCGTGCCGCAACCGGGCGAGGCTGGCTTTGACGAAGCAGCCGCGGACATGCAGCAGGCCTTGGCCGACTTCGAGCCCCAGACGATTCTGGTGCCGTGGCGGCGCGACCCGCACGGGGATCACCGCGCCAGCTGGCACCTCGCCCAACACGCCCATGCCGCGGTCGAAAGTGCGGCCCGCATCCTCGAGTATCCCATCTGGGTGTGGGAAGCCAAGGCCCCGGAACAGGCGCCGCAGGCGGAGGAGGTCGAGGCCTGGCGGGTGGACATCGAACCGGTGTTGAAGCGCAAGAAACAGGCGATCGCCGCCCACGCCTCTCAGACCACGCGCCTGATCAACGACGATCCGGAGGGCTTTATGCTTCGGCCGGAGGTGCTCGCCCATTTTCATCAGCCCTGGGAAACCTTTTTCGAGAACCGTGATTGAGCGCAAGGTCATGCAAACGGTGCCGCCGGAATACTTCGAGCGCAAGTATCGGCGCACGGCCGACCCCTGGAGCTTTGCGACCAGCGAATACGAAGACCGCAAGTATGCCCACACCCTGACGGCGCTGCCTCGTGAGCACTACCCGCAGGCCTTCGAGGTCGGCTGCTCCGTGGGCGTGCTGACGGCGCGGCTCGCGCCGCGTTGCGGAGAGCTGTTGGCGGTCGACGTCTCGCCGCTGGCCGTGGAGCAGGCGCAGGAGCGCTGCCGGCGATTCCCGCACGTCACCTGTCAGACGGCGCAACTACCGAAGGACTTCCCGTCGCAGCGCTTCGATTTGATCGTGCTGTCGGAGGTTGGCTACTACTTTAGCTGGGGTGATCTGGCGGAAGTCCGGCGCTCGATCCGGCAGCAACTGGCGCCGGGCGGGCACCTGTTGCTGGTGCACTGGATCCACGCCGTGGAAGATTACCCGCTGACCGGCGACGAGGTGCACACGTTTTTCCTCGAGGACGACGCCTTCGCGCCCTTGCAGGGTGAGCGGCGGGAGCACTACCGCCTGGACCTGCTCGAGAGAGCGCGCGAAGCCTGAATCGCGGCCTTCGGCGCCGCTTCACGTTTTCTAGAGCATTTTCCATCTATTCTGGGGCATATTTGGCATGCTTGAAGAGGTTCTGACAGAGTTGCCCTGAAGAATGTTGGAGGATCTGTGCGGTCGCG
>WOUP01000031.1 GCA_009772895.1 Puniceicoccaceae bacterium 5H
AGTGATAAAGCGATGCAAATGGCTCACGCCTCACTCAGTTTAGCGATCTACCGCAGAGTACAAGCTTATTTTGCGAGTTTTGAAACCGCTTCTAGGCTCCCATCCCGATAAATAGCTGCGATCTGCTCGTCCGTCAGGACTCGATCGTAGACGGAAAACTCATCCAGGCCACCTTTCAAGCGTCGGCCTTTGCAAACCCCCAGCTGCAGCGTGTCCGACAGATTTCCAGTCAAGGTCGCAGCCGACAGTGTTGCCCGCTTCGTTCCATCCAGATAAACCGTCGTTCGGTGCTGTGCTTCATCAAGGGTCAATGCCACGTGGTGCCACTCGTCGTCCAATGAGACCGAGGTGAAGGAAAATGTGCTGGCGCCGTTCTTCGCGTAGAAGACGCCAAGCTGGGTGCCACTATAGTCACTCATCAGTCCCCAATCTCCCCAGCAAAAAAGGCCATTGGCCGTGCCGCTGCGTTGAAACCAGAATTCCACGGTGGCCTGCCCCTGCGCTGCAACAGCGGCGGCAAGACCGCTGGCGTCCGCTTCATAGGATTGATCGCCTTCAAAGCGAAAGCCCTCCAAATATCTACCACTGCCGCGCCGGGCACCGTCCTGAGAAGTCAAAGGCAACCCTTTCAAGCTATCCTCAGCGCCTTGATTACCCGTCCACAGGGCAACCAGCGAGCTGGGCAATCGTACCGGGCAGGGCCCAACCCTGATAGTCACCTGATCCGAAGCCGTAGTAAGGCCATCGCTCGCCTCTAGCTCCAATACATAAACACCTGCACGCCGGAATGAGACATTCGCTTCCAGTGCATAGGCATCATCAAATACCACGAGCGAACCGGGATCTTCATCCGTTTCGACGGGTCCGGCTACCGCACTCCAATGCCACTGCAGCTCATCAGCTGGCAGTCCATCGTCGGTGACACTGCCCTGTAGCGGTAGCGTTACCCCGAGATCGTCAGATTCCTGATCCATACCCGCATCGACGACGGGTGCGGCATTCTTGATGGAAGCGGGGCACCGTCCACGACCGCCGGCGTAAAAAAGATTTCGGATTTCGCCTTCATTGAGCGCGCGCTTATAGATCGCCACTTCATCGACCATACCGTTCAACACCATATTTCCGTGTTGGCCGATCCAAAACAGGTCTTCGACCTCAGCGACAACCTCCGGCGAGCTTAGGTTCAACTTGCGGATCCCATCTAAATAGAGCCTGGCAGTCGAAGCCTGGCTATCGAGCACTGCGGCTAAGTGGTGCCAGCCCTGGCTGTGGTCGACAGAAACCTGCCCGCGGCCTGTCCCCGTGGACTTCGGGTAGAACAGGGTCAGCTGTCCCCCCCAATAATCCGAGTAGACGCCAAAGTTACCCCATTTGAACAGCCCGTCCTGATTGGGGGTCTCGAGCTTAGCCCAAAACTCTACCGTAATCTGCCCTGTCTCCGCCACCGTTTCGGCCAAGGTTGTCACATCCGCAGACAAGCCAGTCACGTCATGCACCTCAAAACCACCTAGGTATAGCCCGTGTGTATATGAAGTGCAGTCGCCTCCCTCCAGGGGAAGTCCTCCCACGGCGTCTGCCGACCCTGCGTTGCCGGTCCATAGCGCGATCAACCCATCCGGGAGTTCCACCTGACACTCTTCAGAAAGCCTGACTTCCATCCGCTTACGGCTGCTCGCCATGCCATCGGTAGCCGACAATTCCAAGACATAAGCCCCCGGGCGAAGGAAGGTCGCGATGGTGGCAGGAGACGCATCATCGTCAAAGCTCACCAAAACCTCCGGAGACTCGCCTTCCTCAGTCGGACCGTCCAATACCCGCCACTGGGACGCGAGCACATCTTCCGGCGATCCATCATCCGATACTTGGCCATCCAGCCACAGCATTTTACCGCCATGCTCGATATCGGCCTGATCAAAGGTAGCATAGACAGGCGCCAAGCCCTTGATCGCCGGCGCGCGGTTTTCGATCTGGACCGTGAACTCCTGGATTGCGATCTGGTCATCTGCATCGCGCACCATGATAGAGATGGGAACTAGATCAGGCGCGGCGTCAGTCACCGTGAAGGTGAGCAGACCGGTTATGGGATCGACAACGGCATCGAGCGGCCCGTCCAACAGCTGAAAAAGGAATTCGGATGGTGCGGCGTCGACGTCTTCCACCACCGGGAAATAGCGGTATTCCGCCCGCGGACAGACGCCGGACACCGCATAGGAAGAAGGCGGTTGGCTGATAAAACGCGGCTTTGTATCCACCGGAAGGGCGACGTTTAAATCATATTCCTGGCGTGCCACCCCGTCCTGCCCGTCCGTCACCTCAACCACCACGTGGTAAGTGCCGGCAGTCGTCGGCGTCCAGACAATGACGCCCGAAACTGGATCAATTTCCATCCCCGTCGGCCCGTCGACCAGTCGGAAGGTAACGGCATCGCCGTCGGGATCTTGAGCCGTGACGCGATGTTGATAAAACGCCGGGGGAATGAACTCCAGGCTCGTCGTCATGAAAAAGTTCGAGCCACAGCAGAAGCGCTCGGCAAAGAAGATATCAAAGTCGTAGGTCTCACCCAACGTCAGGCCAAGCGTGTCGAGCTGCACACTACCTTCGATAGGACCGTGCACCCCGCCAAGATCCACCACTAATTGGCCATCGATGAAGACCCAGACATCATCGTCTCCACGGAACTTGAAGATCTCGCCCCCGCGATAGGTGAAACGGCTATGCCCATTCATCGTGAAGTAGCGATTTTCTCCTGCCTCACCATAGCTCAGCAGCCTCCCATTCAAGGGGAAAAAGGAGGAATCGCCGTATTCATAAACGCCCGGTTGCTGGAGAGATTCCGACAGAAACAAGGGCAATACAGCCGTCTCATTGACGCCTGGCACGTCGTGGTACCATTGGAAAAAGCTGTCGCTGTCCTGGATAATCGATTGGGACAATTCCTCGTTCAAAACCGGTGTGCCATCCACCCCCAACTCAGGCAAGACCAAGCCTCGAGCACTTGCCAGAGTTCTCTGCATGTCGGGATGCGATTGAGAAAAATCCCGAAAAGTCCCCAGCAGATACACACCACTGCCATCCTCGGGCAATTCCATGGTTGTAACTGGCGTGGAGGTGATCACCGGCGGGTGATTCACGTGATTCACCACCACGGTCATCACCGCATCGGAAGTGACTTTTCCATCCATTACCCGAACAGTGAAGCGATCATCCCCCGCATACCCAGTCGCCGGATAATAGACGAAAGCCCCATCTGCCTGCAGAATGAGATCCCCATGGGAAGGCCGCTCCGCGATCGTGTAGGATAATAAATCTCCATCGACATCGTACGCGACCACTTGCTCATGCAAGGCAACGTCTTCGTCCGTCGTGAGATACATGGCCTGCACCACCGGCGCATCATTTACTGGATGGATGCTAAGCGACACCAAACGGGTGACCACGGCATCTCCATCGCTTACGTTAAATGTGAAATAGTCGGACCCAGCAAAATTCGCGATCGGCGCGTAACTGAAGCTACCGTCCTCCAGCAGAGAGACATCACCATGTTGAGCCGCCTGGGCCAGCGAAAAAACCAGGGCGTCTCCGTCCACATCGGAGGCCGATAACATGGCTTCAAGGATTTCGTCTTCGTTCAACGCCATGAACGCATTCTCAACATAAGGAATATCGTTTTGCGGCTGTACCACAATATCTTGCATCAACGTAACCGACCCCCCGTTCCCATCCACGATCTGGACGACAAAACGGGCGGTTCCGTGGTAGTTTGCGTCTGGAACGTACCACAAGTCGCTCAGATCGCCTTCCAGCCTGCCGTGCGTCACTTCAACGATGTGCAGCTCCAACTCGTCTTCGTCGACATCGGCAGCCACGAGTGGGATGATGGAGGGTTGATCTTCAAGCACCTCGAAAGAGGCGATGGAAGCCGTTGGCGGATCGTTGACCGCATGAACCTCCAGGGTGACATTGGCGACGGTAACAGCAACGCCATCAGTTACTTGGACCCTCAGAGCGTCATAGCCAAAAAAGTCCTGCGCCGGGGAGTAGTGCAGCACTCCGGTCGCGGAAACGGTGGCCTGACCATGGGAAGGTTCCTCCAGCAGAGAAAACAGCAAGCTATCTCCATCGGGATCCGTCGCAGCAAAGTTCTCCACCAGGGGCGTATCTTCCTCCAACTCAAAGGCAGCGGCATCGATTTGCGGAGGATCGTTGCGCGCTAAAACCGTAATTGCGGCAGTGGCTGACACTATATGCTCCCCATCTGAAACCTCGAACACAAACTGATCGACACCGTTGAAGTCCGCGGCCGGCACATAATGGAACACACCGCCAAGCTCAACAGTGAGAGCGCCGTGAGCGGGACTGGAAACCACGGCATAAGTCAGCACGTCTTCATCGGCATCGCTCGCAACCAATTGAGCGACCAGTTCCATGTCCTCCTCGACCTCGAAATATTGCGCTTCTACAATGGGCGGTTGGTTCGACTGAAATATAGCTCCATCCAAAGGCACCGTAATGCCTATGCGGCCTCCGCTGTTGATCGTGAGACGATTCACAGCCAGATTGCCGGCGTTTTCTTGGCTATTGATCGTCAACTGGCCATTCGGCACCACGAAGATAGCGTAATTGCGACTCCCACTATTCAGCGTCACACTGCCTTGAGCTTCCAGTCGCAGCCATTCCGGATGCTGAGGATTCCCCAGCAAGTTGGCATTTACGGAAAGAGGCTCTTGAACCCGCACGACAACGGGCCCTTGAACTTCGAACCTACTTTGGCTGTTAAGCGTGAGGCGCTGGAACTCGTAGACTTCCGGCTCGGTCGCGCCCTCGGTGCCCAATTGCAGGCCGCTTCCACTGTTTAAGGTCATACTGCCATAGGTGCCGTGGGGCAGAGCATAAAAACCCGCGTTGCTGTTCAACGTCAGGTCTCGGAGCGTCGCGAAATCCCCGATGGCTTCACCGGCTCGGTTGACGATCACTCGCCGACTGCCTGCGGGTTGCGCAGGCGCAGCGGCAAGCGGTAGATCCCGAGGGTCCGTCCGCGACACCAGATGGCCCACCCGCGCACCACTGTTCAGCATAAAGGTGTAGTCGGACGGGCTTTCGGCGCCCTCCCCTACGACAACACCACCGAAGACAGGCGCGCCATTTTGAACGACCGTAGGGCTGCCGGGGAGATACCAGTCTCCCTGGACCTGCGCGCTGCTGTTGAGCACGACGGATTCTCCCAGCATCTGCTGAAGATCTCCTACCAGGGTGCCGTCAACGTGAGCGGCTTTCATGACCAGAGCCCTTGGCTTTTCCTCTCCTTCGTCTGCCAGCGGCACTCCATCTGATTCGCTTCCAGCTGCTTCCAGCGCTGGGAGTGGGCTCGCTGGCGCCTCCGATGGAAGATCAGTCCCCTCCGAAGACGCGTCAGCAGGTGCGGTCTCGCCACCCGCAGCGTCAATTTCACTGCCACTGTTCAACGTAAGATCCTTCGCCCATACCTCACCAACCAGCCGCGCGTTTCGGTTTAGCGTCAACTGCTGCCGCAAGACGCGTACTGAACCCCACAACTGCACACCGCTATTCAAGGTGAGCCCCCCGTCGACCAATTCCAGCATCAACCACTCCGGATGAGATGGATTGCCAAGATCCCCATTCAAGTTCGTCCAGTTTTTGACGCGCAGTTCGACCGGGCCTAACACCTCGATTTTTCCGCCGCTGTTAACCGCCAGATTCTCGACGTAATATACCTGAGTTTGATCACCATCTGGAGTCCCCAGCACCAGAGAGGCATCCGCGTTGATCGTCCAGTTGGCGTAGCTGCCGCTCGCGATCCGATGCGCTCCTGCACCACTGTTCAGCGTTAGTCCACACAACGAAGTCGTGTCACCAAAATTGTCCCTCGGTTCCTGCAACGTCACCCAGCGGGTACCCTGAGGGTTGACGAAAGAGGGTGAATCGGGCCATGCGATCGGTCTCCATCTCATCTCCAAAGCTTGGAGGTAACTGCCTGCATTGAGCGTGAATACGCCCGAGTTCACGGCCTCATTGCCGTCTCCAATCCGAGTAGAACCCAACGCACCCTCATGCAAACCAAGCTTAGGTTCACCAACGATATGCCAGGTACCTTCAACATGTGCCCCACGAGAGAAAATTACGTTTTCATCCCCAAACTGGAACACATCCCCCTCAATGGACCCACACACATAAGGTCTTTGCAATACAAACACTTGAGCAACAACCGTTATAGCATGAAACAGCAGAACGAAGACGATAAATCGGCGATACAAATGAGCTATCATAACAGCAACAGGAATAAATAAACGGCGACAGGCAATAACCGTATCAAACGGTTTGCAATCTATATTTTCCAAAACAAGATATGCTTCTTGCACGCGCTTACTGCTGCTGATACCTCACCGGTAGTCAAAGAGAGGACCTGACACAGTGCTGGATATCTACTTCCCTCATCGAAGGCCGCTACCGGATGCGCAACGGACGCAAAACTCCTTTCCGCTGGGCCAGCGTAGCCCTCATGATCACGCCTCCGGCTGATTCCGCCGAGAAAGCGGAATCAGCATCACACGAGCCATTCGGCCCCCTACGCTGGCGCCGCTCCCGCGGCCAGGGCAGGCGCCTGAAGACCCAGTTGCGCGGCGAGCGCGCGTAGATCACGGCCCGAGGCAGGCAGACTGGGCAGCAGGCGGTCGGCGAGATCGGCAATCCAGGGCGGAGTCTTGGGACCAGCTTCCAGACCAGCGTCGAGCCCCTGTAGCTGGCGCCATTCGTCGGTGAAAGACTTGTTGTAATCCTCCAGCGCTTCCAATTGATGGCGCCGCGCCGCATCTGTCAGGAGACAGGCAAGGTGCTCGGCTTCGCGAAAGCCCACGTTCATGCTCTGGATACCGGCGGGCAAGGTGAGGTGGGCGGCATCCCCCACGAGCCAGACACGGTCTTGCCCAAACCGGCTGGCGAGGCGTTTTTCGAAGCGCACCGCGATGCTCCAGCGGATGTAGCCGACGCTCCCGGCCTCAAACCATGGCGCGCGCTCCCGGATCAACCGCAACAGCAGGTCGTGTTCGAATTTCGGAAAGCGGCCGCTCCCGATCTCGACGAGCTCGTGGTCCTTTTCCCGTGAATATACGGAGGCCTCGAACTCCTGCAGTTGCCAGCTCCACCGCTGCAGACCTCCGGGTAAAGGCCAAAGCACATTCGTCGTCCGGTCGTCCAAAACCAGGTGCGCCTGATCAGAAGGCGCGCAGCGGGATTGAAACTCGAAGACAGCGTAATGCTGCGATGGGCTTGAAGCCGGGAAGTCCACACGAGACTGCAGGCGCACTAGTGAGTGGTTACCGTCTGCCCCGATCAGAAATCCGAAGCGGCCATCGTAGGTATCCTGCACCATCCGCTCGAGATGGGCCAGCGCGTAACCCGTCCCGTATTGGCTCAGGCGGTCGACCTGGACGTCGACGCCGTCGGAGTCTTGTTGAAAACGCGCTAGTCGATGATTCCACAGAACCTCAATATGACGGTCCTGCAGAGCCGCGACCAAATGGCGTTCCAGTACGTCCTGTTGGATAATGGCCAGAAACGGATACCGTCGGTCCAACTGGCTCAAATCGATCATCGCAGTGTGTTCACCGCTTGCGTGCAACATCAGCCGGGACACGCGCGTGGCGGACGCCAGCACTGGAGCCGCCAGCCCGAGCTGATCCAGTAACTCCAGCGACTCCGGGTGGAGCGCCAGCGCATAACTGTGGGAGGCCGGAGCGGCGGCGGATTCCACCACACGCACGGAAAGCCCTTCTTGGGCCAGCCGCAAGGCCATGAACATCCCCACCGGCCCGGCACCGGCTACAAGCACATCAGCACCTTTCAGTTTCATGGGAAGCTCCTGTTTTGGGGTTTATCGAACTTGTTTCCCTAACGCATTGAGTATAGCGTGTTCAACGTAGGTCGTCGAGAGCTTTCCGAAGGTCAGGTAGAATTCGGAAAAATACTATGCGTGTGCTCCCGGAGACCTTCACTGTTCCAAGAGCTAGCCGCAAACCGGGACGCGCGGAGCAACCAGGCTGTCGGATTGCTCACGAACTGGTGCCGATTGGGCCTTGATCAAGACGATCCGCGGCGATGGAGCGCAGCCGCCTCGTGCACCATCGCCCGGTAGGCCTGCTCCAGGTTCGGAACAAACTGACGTGGGTCTCCCAACGGTGCCCGGCGCATCCGCTCACGCAATGAAGTCCGCCAATCTACGCGGGTATCGACGGCGTCCGCCAGCCGCCGGGCAGCGGCGATAAACTCCGGACGATCCGCCGCTATACATTCCTGCAGGTCGACCTGGGTCAACAGGCTGGCGCTGACGCGCGCGCTGTGGCGTTGCCCCAACAAGGTGAGCACCGGCACGCCCATCCACAACGCTTCGAGCGTGGTCGTTGTGCCGTTGCAGGGAAAGGGATCGAGCGCGATGTCGACGCGCGCGTACAGCGCCAGGTGATCCTGCGGATTGGCCGTCCCAGGCAGTGCTTCGATGCGCGCAGGGTCGATCCCGTGCGCCTGAAAACGCGCACACACCCGCTGACGGGTGGATTCATTCGCCAGCGTCACCGCCTTCAGCAACAGGCGACTTTCGGGCTGATCGCGCAGGAGATCCGCCCATAATGCGACGACCTCGTCGTTGAGCTTTGCCAAGTGATTGAAGCAGCCGAAAGTAACATACCCCTGCTCCACCGACGGCGGAGGTGACGGCTCGGGCGCCTCCGCGGCAGGACGAAAACAGTGAAAGCCCGGCTGCAGACGCCAGAGCTTTTCCGAACTGGCCGCCTCGGTACCGGGCGGCTCGCAGATGGCGTCGGTAAAGCGGTAGTCGAGTGCATCGAGCCCGGTCGTGCCGTTATAGCCGATCAAATGGGCTTGCACCGGAGCCGGCCGTGGAGCGAAAAGCTGGGGGCGACAGCCGCCGAAAAAGCCGCTGGTGTCGATCAATAAGTCCAGCTCGTCCCGGCGTATCATGGCCACCGCCTGCTGATCCGGACGACGTGTCAGGTCGCGCCAGTGATCGGCGAGCTCCCGGTAGCGCTCCGTCATGGCATCCGGCAGATGCGTGTCGCTATAGAGAAACACCTCGAACGTTTCCCGATCGTGCTGTTCGAGAATCGGCGGTAAAAAATGCGCCATTGAATGGCGGCGGAAGTCGGGAGAATAGTAGCCGATGCGGAAGCGGCCAGACTCTCGCTTCATAGTCCGAGCAGACCGGGGCGTAGCAGGCGCATAGCGCGCCTCCCAATCGACTCCACACTGGCGCAAATCGTCTGCCGTGACGTCCGGTACGTAGGCGAGGTTCAGCGCAAAGAGCAGCCCCGCCTGCCGCTGCCAGGGTCCAGGCTTGGATTCCGCGAGCTCAAAGGCCGCCAAGCCCTCCTCCACTTCTCCCATGCCCACGCAGGCGCGGGCATAAGCCAACAACAGCAGCGGATCCTCCGGCTTGAGCGTAAGCGCGGCCTCAGTCAACTGGTGGGCCTCGTCCACCCGTCCCCCGAGGAGGAAGTGCTCGGCCAACGCGATTTGTGCAGGACGGTAGTCCGCCTGCTGAGCCAGGACCTGCTGCAGGCAATGCTCCGCGGCATCCCACTGGCGCTGCTGCTGCAGCGTGCCGGCAATCTGAGTCAGGCGCTTCCAGTCTTTAGCCTTCAGCGCCCTTTGGGCGGCCCGGAGCGTCGGATGCTCCGAGCCCGTTGCCTTCGATGAACTCACCTAGGCCTCATGCTTGAGCGCACTGCGCTGGCGACGCCGATAGCCGACGGCTCCCAGCAGGGCGACACCGCCCAAAATCGCGGCGTAGGTGCTGGGCTCAGGCACTACGCCCGCCGCAACCGGTCCCACCGTTACCGCCTCGTTGTCGCCCCCGAATGCGTAGCCGATCAACTCGATCTCATAGACCCCGATCGACTGCATTTCCAAATACCCGTAATAGGCCTCGTCACTGCCGGCGCCTTGGTTGGTAAAACTGAATCCGACGTAGAAAGGTTCCGATTCCGCTACCGTGCCGAAATAAAGATAGTTTGATTCATAGCTCAAGCTGCTGTCTACCACATCTCCCTCCGAGAGAAAGCTGCCATAGAGGCTGCTGCCCGCGGCGCCCGTATTGTAACCGAGAATGTTGTAGTTACAGATGGCAGCTGCGATTGGATAAGTCTCGCTCGTAGTACCGGAGCCTGTCGCGATCGCTCCAGTAAGCGGGTTTATGCTAATGGCCATGCCGGTGATACCCGGCGTCAGGTCATAGGTGATGGCAGCTTGAGCGGAACTGGCGATGGCGCCCAGGGCCAGAGCAGCGGCAGTGGCAGCAGGAGCGCGCAGACGTTGCTTGCGCGCGGTGAGACGGTCACGGTAGTTAGCAGTGGTAGACATAAGGTATATCCTTTGCCCTAATAAGGATTCCGCGGCAAGCTTTACCGAAATAATTGCGGCATAACGCTATTGGCAGGTAGATCAATACCCATAGCGAACCGCTACATAAATATTCCGGTTTTCGACGAACTGGCCGAAAAAGCTGTCTTCATCGCGCCCTAAAAAGATATTCGCCCCACCACTGATCTGCCAATGGTCGTCGAGTTGATAACGGATGCTGGGGCGCAGGTAAGCGTCCTCATCGGTAGGCGAGTAAAAGGCGAAAAGACCGAGGCGCAGGTTCTGGTTCAGGGCCAGCTTCGTCAGCTGCACCGTCAATACGTGACGATCCTCGTCTCGCGCGGCGGCTCCAGACGGCAAACTCCGGCGGTAGGCCCCGTAATCCACCATATGCTCCACATACCACTGCAGGGAGCCCGTCAATTCTTTGGCTAGCTCATGCTCATAGCCTATCAGATAGCGAAACTCCGAATTGCGCACCCAGGGGTCATGTCCCTCGTGATCGTCCGAGCTGTCGTAGTAACCAAACTCGGCCTTGGCAATGCCGCCCCCCAGGGGTTGTCGCCAGCTGGCCCCGACCACCCGCAGGTCCGGAAACGTCGCCTCACCGAAGACGTTTTGACCGGCCGGGCTTTTCCAGGCCCCCACATAACCATAGGCCGCAACTTCGGCATCGCCCAACAGGCGGTGGATGCGGACGGCCAGCTCGCCTTGCCCCGGTAAAGGCGCGCGCACCTCCGCATCTTCTCCGGCAATGCGCCCGAGCGGATCGGCGTAATAGGAAAGCCGTTCGCCCGAGATGTAGCGATCGGGGGTAAAACGCGGCGTGTAGACCAGATCGACATTGGCCAGAGGGTTGTAATAGGCCACCCGCAACGCGTCCGCCGGCGCCTTGAGGTAAACGTCGTCGCGCCCGAGAAAGAAAGCCCGCCAGTCTTTGGGAAACAAATCGTTGATGAAGAGGAAGTCGCCCGTCCCCCACGTGCTGACCTGACGCCCGAGTTGGACGTCCAGACCGTTGAGCGGCTGAAAATGAGCGGAGAGTTCGCGCACATCCAACCAGCCCTCACCTCGTCGCAAATCCACCGCCTGGGTCGGTGCCAGCGGATCGGCCAGAAAGTCGAGTGTCGCGCGCAGATCGACGGCGCGGAGCGTGGTATTGGCGTCAACCTGTACCCGGGCTTCCGCGATCGGCAGATCCGGGTCCACCGGATTATCCTGCAACCAGGCCCCCACCCTCATCTCTGCAAAACCGCGCCAAGTGACTTGGTCCGCCCAACTTGTCTGCGCCTGTGTCGTCAGCGCCGACGGTCGTTCGGGCGTATCTCCAAGCCCGGACGGCAGCGCTGGCTCGCCCTCCTGCAATCCTTCCGGTAACGAAGGTTCGCCCGTTTCTTCCAATCCTGCGGGCAAGGAGGGCTCGGCCACCGACCCCAACCCAGGTGGCAGCTCCGGTTCCTGACCGAGCAGCAAACTGGAGAGGCCGACCAGGGTCAGACCAAGAGAACGGATTTTCATGAAAACATTCATGGTTCGCCCCTCGACCAACGGCGGTTACTGGCCCAGGAGCTCCCGGGGCGGATTGCGCAGGAAGCGCTCGGTGAAAAGTTCATCTTCCAAGCCGAGGTTATATTGCACCCTGGGATAGCGGAGGGTCGTGGAGCCCCCGCGCTCCTGATCGGCCATTTTGGATTCGGTGACGGTCGGGATGCCCTCGATCGTCTCCACCTTCAGCGCCTGATAGGTCCGGTAGACCTTGCCTTGCGCGTTCAGGTATTCGGTTTTGACCGGCAGGAACGTCGTACGGTGGATCCACGTCTTGTAGCTGGCAAACTCGACGCTGTCGGGTTCCTTGGGCGTGCTCTGCAGGACGTAGTAGTTGTCGGTGGTCTCGACCAGCTCGTGATGATCCTCCGTCGGTGAGCGACCGGAAACGTCTTCGTAGTAGAAGTGGCTGCCGACAAAGCTCGTACGTTCGTCACTGGCGGCAATCCGCCGCACCAGATCCAGCGCAGGCAAGTAGAGCCAGCGATCGTCCTGCCCGTCCGGGTGCTTCCAGACCAGAAAGGCGGTCTCTGAGACATCGGCTGGGCGATGAAAGAAGACGTAGAACTTCTGATCGCCCAGATCCTCCACGTCGCGGCGCAGGATGGTCAGTTCGCGCACCCGTTCACGCCCTTGGCGGTCCGTGATGCGCATTTCCACCTGGGCGCGGCCGTCATCGCCCTTGTAGTAAGAAGCTTCGGCGGCCTTGTTGGCGACCTCCTGCGCGGTGATGGCCGAAAGCTGAATGGCGCTTGCGAGCAGGCTGAACAAAAGAAGGAATGGTTTCATGACAACTGCGGGAATGAGTTAGGCGCGGTTTTCGGGAAAGAACCGCTTTTCGAAAAGGGTGAGGATGGAGGGCAGGATCAGCAGGGTCACCAGACCGGCCACCAGGAGGATCGCAGAGATCAGCACCCCGACTGTCTGGTAAGGCACCAGCGGAGCCAGGATCAGCGGTGTAAAGCCGATGCCGATCACGATGATGTTGCGGGCGATCGCACGACCGGGCTCCGTGAACATCGCGGGCAAGGTCGCCGCCCAACTACCTCGCTGGCGCTGGAGCTCCCGGCTACGAGCGAGGAAGTGGATCGCGTAGTCGACCGCCAACCCGAGGCTCAGAGACGAAAGGACTGCCACCGGCATGTCGTAGTCTTTACCGACCAAGCCGATCACCCCGTAGATCAGGGCAATGGTGAGCGTCAGCGGCACCATCGCGAGCAGCCCCCACAACGGCGAACGGAAGAGCACCATCATCAGGACCAGCACGACGGCGAAGGACGAGAGCAACGAGCCCAACATCCCGGCGACCATCTTCTCCTGCCAGATCACGTTGATGTAGGTGAGACCAAACCAGTCATGCTGCACCTGGCCCGGCAGCGGATGCGCTTGCAGATAGGCGTTGGCGGCGGCGACCACGCTGCTCATCTCGCGGTTGTCGCCGCTGTTGAGTTGCAACCAGACCACGGCCTTGTCGTAGGTTGGGGTGACAAAGTGGAAAAGGTCGCCCGGACGGTGGCTACTCTCATAGGTCAACAAGGTTTGCGCGACGGCGCGACTGCTCCCCGGGATGCGAAAATACGCTTCGTCTCCCTCCATCATTTCGCGGTAGACCGTCTGCACCACCCCGGTAATCGAAGTCGTTTTGCCCACATTCGCGTTCTGTTCCAGATGGGCCTGCAGACCGTTCAATGCCTCGAGCAGCGCCGGGTCCTTGAATGCGTTTTCCTGCCCCGCGTCCAAGAGCAGGTAGGCGGGATACGTGCCGGAAAAGCGCTCGTTGAGGACCGCGTCCGCCACGCGAATGCGGTGACTGGGCTCGAACCACTTCACGGGGTTGTCATTGATCTGAATGCGGCTGATGCCATAGCCCGCCACCCCGAGCAGCACCAGCGAACACACCAGAATCGCCCGGGGACGATGGCCCGCGAGGGAAGCGATCAGCCTGAGCACGCCCGTGGCCTCATCGTCGTCGCCTTCGTGACGATGGCCGAAGTTCTGCAGCGACTTCTCCGGCAGGAACGTCAGGTAAGCCGGAACGAAGGTGACGGTCAGCACCCAGGCCACCATCACCCCCAGCGCGATGAAACCACCGAAGACGCGCACCGGAGGAATCGGCGTCATCATCAGCGAAGCAAAGCCCGCTACAGTCGTGACCGTCGTGAAGAACATCGGCCACCACAGTTCACTCATCACAGCGCGGATCGTCGCCCGCTTGTCCTGCAGCTTGGGGTAGCGATCGTAAAATTCCGACAGGATGTGCACCGCATCCAGCACCGCGATCGGCATGATGAAGATCGGGATCATCGACGACATGATGTGGACCGTATTGCCCGTCGCGATGAGGGCACCCATGGTGATTACAACCGACATCAACGCCACGAGCATGGGAGAAACGATCAGCGTCAGGCGCTTGAAGAAATAGAGCATCAACAGGAAGATCAGCCCCATCGCGATCGGAGCGCTGATCGCCATCTGCAAAAACATCTGGACCCCAAACGTATCGTTGGCGACCGGCAGGCCCGTGATGTGGTATTTCTCACCGCCACTGCGCTCGAACGTTTCGATCTCATCCATGAGAGCGCGAGAAATGCGGTAGCTCTGATCCTTGCTCGTGATGGGGATGAAGAGCATCAGGCTCTTGCCCGCATCGTCGACGATCGCTCCGCGCATCATGGGCAACCGCAGCATCGCGTCGCGCACTGCCAACGCCTCCGCATCCGTCTCAGGAGGCTTGGGCATCAGCCAGCTGAAGGACACCGCGCCCAGCCCCGCCTGCTCGATGTTGTCGACCGTCGAGGGCGCGATGATTTCCGGCGCGACAACTCCATCGAGTGTTTTAGCGAACTCCGTCAGTCGGTAGACGTTGTCCAGTGTCTGCGCATTGAACACGCCCTGAGGATTCTCATCGTTGACGACCCCGAGCACGATTTGCTCGTAAAGCTCAAACTCTGCCTTCTCCTCCCGGTGCAAAACGCGGGCGGGATTGTCATGCGAAAGCATGTTCTCCGGGTCGGTGTCGACCTGGACACCGTGCAGGGCCGGAAAACGTTCGGGGAAGACACTGGGCAACGTGGCCAGGAGGAGCATCGACAGCGTGAGCAGGGCGCTTACGCCCGTGACCAGACGGGGGCGGCGGATTGCCAGATTAACGAGGGAGTTCATGGCTTTATGTTACACTTGTATAATCGTCAAAACTTGCAAATGTTCAGTAAAAAGTAAAGCGGGACTAATCCTCGCGCTCGCTCATCCCCTCACGCACCAGTCGGATGGCTTCGAGAAACTTCGTGTTCTGGACGAAGTAGTAGACGTTCTTGCCGTCCTTGCGGCTGCCCAGACATCCCTTGTCCCGCATCAACCGCAAATGCTGCGAAACCAGTGGCATGGCGTAGTCGAGGATCTCGGCAATCTCACCCACCGTCAGCTCGCGTTCCCCCAGCAGCAGCATGATCTGCAGGCGGATGGGCGACGAGAACACGCCGCAGAACTGCGCCTGGCGCTCCGCTAGCCGGCGATCATAAACAGGCGTCGTTTTGGTGGTCATCATCCATGATTATTGCACACTTAAGAACATATGCAAGTGTATAATGGATCCATCGGCTCTCTAGTGAATGTCTTACGCGTCTGCCGTTACGCCGGCGTAGATCTCCATAAGCTGAGTACAATGGCTTTCAACGGAAAGCGGGTACTGCCAATAGTGCTCATAGGCCGCTTGCCGTAAAGCCTCCCCTTCTTCCAGGGCGCGCTCGATCGCTGCTATGAGCGCCGTCACCTCTCCGCGTTCGAAGTGCAGGCCCGTCACGCCATGCTCCACAAACTCCGTTGTCGCTATATCCGTGGGGACGACAACGGGACATCCCAACGCCATCGCCTCGAGTGCAGTAAGCCCCGCCGTCTCATACCAAACGGAGGAGAAGGCCAGACACCCGGCAGTGCGCAGAAACTCCCAAACGAAGCTCTGGGGCTGCCACCCCCGGTAGTCGTGCTCCGGGTATTGCTGCTTGAGCCCCTCGAGGGCCGGGCCGGTGCCGATAAACGTCACCACACGCCCCAACCTGCGCCCAGCTTCAGCCAGCAGATGGCACCCTTTTTCCGGAGAGATGCGGCCGACAAACGTGATAGGGCCCTCCGGGCTCCAGGGCGCCAACGGAAACCGTTGCACACTCATGGGTGAGTCCACCACCCACGGCTTTGCGTCCGGCAGTAGCGGCTGCAACTTCTCCTGGGTAAAACGCGAGGGGTAGAGAATCGCCCGCAGCTGCCCGGCCCGCTTCAGGATCGCATTCTGATAGGCGGAACGCGCGGCACGCCAGACCTTGTGCGGATACGAACGGCTGTCGCAGTGTGTCGCCAGGCAGCTGACGCCAAGCGGTTTCAAGTGGCAGACCTGCTGCGCTGGATATTGATAGAAGGCCCCATTGGGACAGGCGGGGAAGTAATCGTGCGCGGTAAAGACCCAAGGCAGACCGCTCGCTTCGATGGCCGCGATGGCCGACGGTGAAAGCACCTTTACCCAGCCGTGAAGATGAATCAGCGCCGGACCCTGCGGCTCCAACTCCCTCAAAATAGCCTCCAGCCGCTGCTGTACCGACCGATCCCTGACGCCTTCCGCAGCGGCCGCCAACCGGTCCGGCCGATCGAGAAAGGCAGTGCGTCCCAGCTTGACCACCTCAATGCGCGGATGTGCCTCCAGCCTCACATCCACCTCGTCCGTGCCGGAAATAAAGGTCAACCACCCCACCCGATCCGCCATTCCCAGCGCACTCTCTACCGCTACATAAGCGAGCCCCCCGTTAATGACGCCGGTATCGGTGATGACGATGAGGTGCAGAGACGACATGGGAAGCTGAGCGACAGGAGAAAACGGTTGCCGAGCAGGGCTTCTCGGCGAGAAAGGTGCTTCTCACGATCCCTTTGCTGAAGCAAGTCCAAAGGCCGAGAACGCCCTTCGTCAAAGTAATGAGAAAAGCCGCCCCTATCTAAACCGACCCCCTCGAATGCCGATTATAAGTTAAACACAAACCCTATATGATGCCCTTTCCTCCACAATTCTGGGATCGTCTGATCCCCCTGCGGAGGCCACCGGTAAAACCCTTCAACCCCCACCCGGGCGAGAATGCTGAACAGCTGCGCTGGGTGCCGGTAAGGACCGTTGACCCTCGCGGACGCACTGCCGGATTGCAAAAATTCCAATCCGCGTTTTACCACCGAGAAGACTGATTGGTCTGGAAGGTTGCCAAACCAGCCTTCCCGCCCCACGATCCTGAGCATGCAGAAGCGACGCCTAGGATCCTCTGGAATCACCGTCTCCGAAATTTGCCTCGGCACCATGACCTTCGGGTCCAGCTGTGATGAAGCTGAAGCCCGCCGTATCATGGACCGCGCCTACGACGCCGGCATCGATTTCTTCGATACGGCGGAGATGTATCCGGTGCCGCCGGATGCCAAGTATGTCCACCAGACCGAAGAAATCGTCGGCCGCTGGTTGAAGGAAAAGCCGCGCGAATCCCTCATCATTGCCACCAAGGTAGCCGGAGCCGCCCATGCCTGGTTTGAGCCGCCGGTCCGTCACGGCAAGACAACGCTCGACCGTCACAGCATCCGCACGGCCATCGAGGGCAGCCTGCGCCGTCTGCAAACCGACTATATAGACCTCTACCAGACGCACTGGCCGGACCACGATTTTGGCTACGAGGAAACGCTGGAAGCCCTGCACGAGCTCCATGAAGAAGGCAAGGTGCGCGTCATCGGCAGCAGCAACGAAAATGCCTGGGGCGCCATGAAAGCGCTGCAGGTCGCGCGGGAACAAGGCTTTCGCCGCTATGAGACGATCCAGAACAATTTCTCGATCCTCAACCGCCGCTTCGAAGATAGCTTGGCCGAGATCTGCCGCCGTGAAGGCATGAGCTGCCTGCCCTATTCGCCGCTCGGCGGCGGTGTCGTCTCCGGCAAGTACAACCAGTCGCAGTTGCCGGAAAATGCCCGCTTTTCGCGCTACCTCAACGCCGGTGAGCGGCAGCAGACCATGGCCCGGCGCTTCGTCAACGAACGCAGCCTGAGTACGACCGCCGAGCTGATGGAACTGGCCAAGGAACTCGATCTTGATCCCGTCACCCTCGCCCTCGCCTGGAGCAAGCAGCACGACTGGGTCGCCTCCACCATCGTGGGCGCCAACACGGTCGAACAACTCGAGCCCTCCCTCAAGGCGGCCGAGGTGAAGCTCTCGGACGAGACACTGGAGCGCATCGACGCGATCACGAAACGCCACCCCTACCCGATGGGCTAACCGCCAACGCGGGAATTCTCCATGGAAGGCCCCGATCCCTGCGATCCGCATCCGATGCGGGAATTCCCGCAGGTTTGCTACATCAAGAATACCGTCCGCAATCCCCAGATCATCATCGGTGACTACACCTATTATGATGATCCGGAGGATTCGGAAAACTTCGAACGGAACGTGCTCTACCTCTTTCCGTTCATCGGAGACCGCCTGATCATCGGCAAGTTTTGCGCCATCGCGCGCGGCGTAAAGTTCATCATGAACGGCGCCAATCACAAGATGTCAGGCATCTCCACCTACCCCTTCCAGATTTTCGGGCAAGGCTGGGAAAAAGTCATGCCCCGCCTCGAGGATCTGCCCGACAAGGGCGACACCATCATCGGCAACGATGTCTGGCTGGGTTACAACGTGCTGATCATGCCCGGCGTGAAGATCGGCGATGGGGCCATCATCGCGGCCGGCTCTGTGGTGACGCAGGATGTGCCCGCCTACACCATCGCTGGCGGCAACCCAGCCAAACCGATTCGCTCACGCTTCCCCGAAGAGACCGCCCGGCGTCTGCAACAGATCGCCTGGTGGGACTGGCCGGTGGAGAAGATAACGCGTCACCTGGAAGCGATAGTGGGCGCCGACCTCGCCGCACTTGAAGCCTGCGCCGAAGGCATCGGTACATAAAAAGGGCCCTCCGCCTGTGCCGTGAAGAAAAACGAGCTCATTTCCTATGTTGTGTTATAGGTGGGTGCTCTGCGCACGAGCCTCTGTCTTCCGGTTGGCGGCATGACATCGACCCGCGGCGTTGAGCTCCCTTAGTAAGGTTATCAGGGAAGAGCGCTTCGTGAATCTTCCGAACACCGCAGAGGGCCTCAAAAGGAAACGAGAACATACGCGAACGGCCCGAGACGTCAATACGCCGTTTCAAAGAAACCATGCAGATGCATGAATCTGCAAAGCGGGGTTGAGCTCGCTTGCGCCAGCGGGCAAAATCCTCCACATTAGCACGATGGCTGACACGCCCTCCCCTCAAGAACAACCCGAATCCGGCAAGCGCAAAGACTACTTCCCCCTGCCATGGGTGCTGATCTCTATCTTGCTCTACATCCTGTTTCAGACGGCGTATCTGCTCTTTTTCAGCGAACGCTGATGCGCACCCCAGGAAGTCGTTACCAGGCTTCCCTCAGTCTTTGCTGCGATCGACGCGATGCTCATGCGCCAGAGAGAGATGCGCGAAAACGGAGGAACTGAAGATTCTTCAAAATAGCGCTTGACCGAAAGAGCCTCGTGCGCATGATTTTAATTTTTCCAGCACGGCAAATGCCGTCGCTTTCGTTCTTGCTCAGGTGGTGGAATTGGTAGACACGCTGTCTTCAGGCGGCAGTGCTTCACGGCGTGCGGGTTCGAGTCCCGCCCTGAGCACCATTTTACAGCAAATGTGCAACTCGCTTATCCAGAGGTGCTAAATCGCATTCTGACGTTGCGCTTTCCGTTGTAACGGATATCACTTTTTTCTTATGCCTACAGAAGTGGCAGAGCGAGCGAACCGGGAACCGGTACACCAGCTATCGGTTTTCGCAGACAATAAGGTAGGACGCCTGAACGACCTCATCAGCAGGTTTGCCTCCCGTAACATCCACATTGCGGCGTTGAGCCAGGTCGATTCAACCGAGTGTTCGATCATGCGGCTCATCGTGAACTACCCGGATGACGCGCGCGCGCTGTTGGAGGAGTTCAACTATACCTACAGCGTCACGCCTGTTCTGGCGGTAGAACTGCTCTCAGCCGATGCTCTGCGCGAAGTAACGTGCGCCTTGGTCGAAGCCGAGATCAATATCCACTATCTTTACGCTTTCCTGACCCGCCCCCTCGAGCGCACGGCATTGGCAATGCACGTAGAGGACATGGATCTTGCCGCCCAGGTTCTGATTTCCAAGGGGCTGAAGGTGCTCGATCAACAGGACATCGCACGCTAGCGATTGCCCTTCTTCACCCGCTCAAAAGCATCTAGCGCGCGCTGCCTGCCCTTCCGGTGGTCGATGATCGGCCAGGGATAATGCTCGCCCAGCTCGACGCCGGCATATTCCAGCACATTCGCGGGAGCGGTCCAAGGTGCCTGCAAATACTTGTTGGGAAGCTTCGCCAGCTCCGGAACCCAGCGACGAATATAGGCCCCCTCCGGATCGAACTTCTCCGCCTGCGTCATCGGATTGAAAATCCTGAAGTAGGGAGCGGCATCGGCGCCAGAGCCCGCCACCCACTGCCAACCGAGCACGTTGGAGGCCAGATCTGCGTCCACCAAAGTGTCCCAGAACCAGGCCTCCCCCTCCTGCCAGCCAATCAGGAGGTGCTTGACCAACAGGGAGCCGACCACCATGCGCACACGATTGTGCATCCAGCCCGTCTGCCAAAGCTGACGCATTCCGGCATCAACAATGGGGTAACCCGTCTGGCCTTTTTGCCACGCCTGCAACGACTTTGGATCGTCTACCCAAGGGAACTCGCGGAAACGCTCATTGAGCGACTCCCTGGGCGTCTTCGGAAAATGATAGAGGATATGGTAGCCGAACTCCCGCCAGATCAATTCCTTCAAAAAGGTGTGGCCGCCACCTTTCTCCGCCCGTTTACCCAAGGCAGCCACCACTTCACGCGGACCCAGCTGGCCATGGTGCAAATACGGCGATAGCCGGGACGTTCCATCTTCTCCCGGCAGATTCCGCTGCTGCTCGTAATGAGCCGCGTCACGCTCCACAAAGCGCTGCATCCGCTCAATGCCCCCTTTCCGGGTAGGATTCCACGCGTCATAGAATCCACGGTCCCAAGGTATCTTCGGCAACAATGCCAGTTGCTCCAACTCCAGGCTCGCCGGCCACTTGTTCGGCCCGATCGCAGTCTCCACGGGGACTTGCACTGGATCCGGCAAAGGATGCGACAGCACTTCTTTGCTGTAAGGCGTATAGACCTTGTAAGGCCCCCCACCCTGCTTCGCCACCCGCCAAGGTTCGACCAACAGGCTAGAATTAAAAGACTCGACCGCGAAACCGTCGTCCTGGAGCTGTGATTTCAAGCGACTGTCCCGCTGAATCGTCTGCGGCTCGTAGCGTCGATTCCAGTAGATACGTAGCGCCCCGGTCTCTTTGGCCACCTCGCGCAGGGCCTTTTCCGTCGGTCCTTGCCGGATGATCAACCGCAGGCTGTAGTGCTGGAGCTGTTGGGCCAGATCCGCCAGCGCATGGTGCAGCCACCACTTCGACGCCCCACCTACCGGGCGATCCTTCTCCTCCTCCGGCGCCCAGATATAAAGGGGCACGATATTCCTTGCCTGCTCGAGCGCAGCCGCCAGTGCGGCGTTATCGTGCAATCGCAAATCCTGGCGGAACCATACAATCGTCGGAGAAGACATCGATACAAGAATAGGACACGCGAAGTCCAACGACCAGCTCTCGACAAAAAAGCCGCTCATCAGGCAGATGAACGGCGAAAAGGGAAAGTCCAGCGGTTTACGGCCGCCGACGCTTTGGGGCTAGACTTCTTGCGTGACGAGCGAAGCGGCCTTCTCGCGTGCAGCTTCCGCCAACGGCGTGCTCAGGTAGCGCTCTGAGGGACTGCAGCCGACCGTCACAATGGTCTTGCCAGCATTCTCCGGACGCTTTGCCAATTCCAGCGCCGACCAGAGGTTCGCACCGGAGGAAATGCCCAGCGGCAAGCCGTCCATAATCGAAGCCTGTCGGGCCGTGTCGAAGGCGACTTCGTTGCTCACCTTGATTACTTCGTCGATAATGTTGACGTTCAGGTTACCGGGGATGAAACCGGCACCGATGCCCTGAATCTTGTGCGGGCCCGGCTGGCCGCCACTGATCACGGGGCTATTCTCCGGCTCGACCGCCACGGTCTTCACGCCCGGCTTGCGCTCCTTGAGCACCTCGGACACGCCGGTGATCGTGCCACCGGTCCCAACGCCAGCGACAAAGATATCCACCTTGCCCTCGGTCGCGCTCCAGATTTCCTCGGCCGTCGTGCGGCGGTGAACTTCCGGATTGGCCGGGTTGTCGAACTGGCTCGGCATAAATGCCTGATCACCCTCACTTGCGAGGATCTCCTTGGCCTTCGCGATCGCGCCGGGCATCCCCTTGGGGCCGGGCGTGAGAATGATTTCCGCGCCGAGCAGCGTCAGCAGAATGCGACGCTCCATCGACATCGTCTCGGGCATCGTCAGCACGCATTTGTAGCCCTTGGCGGCACAAACGAACGCGAGCGCGATGCCTGTATTACCCGAGGTCGGTTCGACGACGAGGCTGTTCGGCTTCAGACGGCCGTCCTTCTCCGCCGTCTCGATCATCGCCATGCCGATGCGGTCTTTCACGCTGTTAAGCGGATTGAACCACTCGGCCTTGATGTAGACGTCCGCCTCCAAGCCGGCGGCTATCCGATTAACCTTGATCAGCGGGGTATTCCCGACCGTGCGAATGATGTTATCTGCGCGCAGAGCCATGATAAAGTGGGGTTAATTGAGTATTTCGCCTAACACACTAAACTAAAAACGAAAAGGCGCAACTCCTTTTCGATACAGGGGTAGAAAAAGAGCCGGCCACGGGAGTGTGACCGGCTCATCAAAGGCGCTTTTGCGGCTGGGATCAACCGTCGATCGGATAAAGCTCGTCCAGTTGATCCTGGGACCACTGTTCGGACTGATCGCTCGTTTCATCACGAACTTCGGCCACCATGTCTTCGGTCACCGGATCCGACTCGTTGCCAAAATCAGGCGTACTACGCACGTAGGTCAGGACTGCAGCGATCTGCTGGTCGCGCAAACGGCCAAACGGAGTCATGGCGTTATTGTAGGTTTCACCATTGACGTGAACCTCACCCGCCAGACCGTGCAGCACAATCGCGATCAGACGCTTCGGGTTACCCTGAACCCACTCCGAACCCGCGAGGGGCGGATAGACACCTGGTTGGCCCTGACCGTCCTGTTGGTGGCAAGCCACGCAGTTCTGCGAAAAAGTCCGCTTGCCCAAGGCCATCATGTCGACCTCCTTTGGTCCCTCATCTGCGACGGCATTGGCGGCCCGATCCTCGTTATAATGGAACGGATCAAACTCGAACGTGTATTTGGCGAGATAGAGTCCGGCCCACACGCAAAGGAACATAACCAGGACCGTCAGCGCCAGAGGCAGCGGAGCGAAGTTCTCCGACGGCTCCGGGCGCTCCCGCATCAACTGATCGTGCACACGCTGCATCCGGGCATCCTCAAAACGGTTGCCTTCGAATGTTTCGCGCGGGTTGCCGTCCGGCGGATATTGCTTGCGAATGTCGTCGCTCATGCGGCTTTACTGCTCAAATTTAGCTTCGGGAAGTTCGTAGTCCTGCCTCAGGCTCAGCAAGTAGGCGACCAGATCGCGGGCGCGCTGGGTCGGAACGAGTTCATAGCCCTCATCCAGAGCCCAGTCACCCGGCAATGTGATAGCGTCATCACTCGGCCCCGTGACATCGGAAATCTTCTGCTTTTCAAAAAGAAATCCGTAGGGGGGCATGATCGAGTAAGGGGACGTGATCTTCGGGTTATAGAGGTGCTGGAACTGCCAATTGGCGTCGTAACGCAGGCCGACATTGGCCAGGTCCGGACCGGTGCGCATAGTGCCGAGCATTACGCGGTCTTCGAGGACGTAGTCGCGAGCCACCGATTGGCGCTGTCCCCAACCGCGGGCGATGTCCGAGCCGTAACCGGCGCGGCGCACCTGCTGGCTGTGGCAATAGAGGCAGCCCATTTGCTCATAAACCTCTTGCCCACGCAGCGCGCTACCCGACTTTACCTGCGGGTGCACAACGTCACCACTCATGTTGTTGCCCATCATCTCGGCCCCATTTTTGTCGTAGGTCACGCCTGAAATGGGCTCCTGAACATCATTGACCAAGGTCGATGTCGCAGGATCGAGATCCCGCAGCTGGACGTTGGACACGAGAACGATCCCGGTCCAGGAAAACGCGAGGGTAAAAAAGATACCCAGAAATAGTAGAGGTAAACTACGCATTGGCTTCAGCAGTTGGGCGCGTCAGCAGCGTGGGTTGACTCGGCTGGTCTGCCTTCGAAGGGCGGAAGAGCATCCAGACTACGTTGATAAAGAATGCAAAGTGGCCAATCGTGATCATGAACCCGGACACGGAGCGCAGCCAGTGCCACGGTACCCGAAACTCAACGATTTGCTGGAACGTGTATGCCACCGTCCCGTCTTGGGTTACCTGATTCATCATCTCGCCCACGATCCAGCCGCAGATCTGCAGCACGTTCACCATCAGCAAAATGCCGAGTGCCGTCATCCAGAAGTGGGTCTTGATCAGGAACGCGCTCGGCCACTCGCGATTGAGCAGGCGCGGTAGCATGTAATACATGCCACCAAACATGATCATGGTGTAGAACGCATACAGGCCGTGGTGCGCGTGGCCCACCGTGAAATCGGTAAAGTGGGTGCTCAGGTTCACATCGCGCAGGGCCATGGCAGAACCGATGAGGCTGACAATCGTGTAATTGATCGCGCCGAATACGATGAAGCGAATCGTGGGGCTGCGCCAACCCTGCCGGTGCAGGCCGACGACCGTCATGTGGTGATTGACCGCCACAACGACCACGGGGATGACCATCATCACACTGGCAACGGTGCCGGCGGAGATGACCCAGGCTGGCACCGGGCCGCCGATCAAGTGGTGAACTCCCGCCCAATTATAGAACAGGGCCAGCGTCCAGAAGCCGTAAACCGACAGGTAGTAGCTGTAAATGGGACGCCCCAGCACCTTGGGAATCAGATAATAGGCGGTGCCCAGGCCGAGAGGCGTCAACCACAGGCCGAGCACGTTGTGCGCAAACCACCAGTTGGTCAGCGATTGCACCACGCCTTTGGCCGGCTCGAAAACGAGCAGGATCTGAGCCGTGGTATACAGCCAGGGCAGCCAGAAGAATGCCGCGAGAATATACCATTGAGACACGTAAACGTGATCCGTCTGGCGCCAGCGGAAGGCGATGATGGCCCACACGCCGATCAGGGCGAAGGAAATCGCCAGCAGCGGCGTGACGTAGCCCGGCATCTCCAACCATTCGACGGCGACCATGTCCCCCTTCAGGATACCGATGATGCCACCGATAACCCCGAGGTTCCAGAACACAGCGCCAGCCATCAGAATGCGGGTATGCCGCACCCGTGTCCGGCACAAGCGGGCCATGATCCAAAGTCCGACCGCGAAGCCGGCATTGGTTGCCCAGCCGTAAATGACGCTGTTCAAGTGCGCTGAGCGCACTCGACCGAACGTAAAGATCTCGGTGTGGCCCAGGAAGCTCGGATTGGTGAATTTGATCGCGGTGAGGAGGGCAAACAGTGTGCCCACCATCAACCAAAGCACAGCGGCCACGACAAAAAACGTGCCGGGCGTGCGCATCGAGCGGTCCACTTCGCTCAAACGCGCCCTTAGCGCCTCCTGGCGCTCAGCGGTCGGGCTGAGTGAATCGAGCAATGTTGGAGATTGGCTGCTCATGGCAATAGGATGCTCGCACCGGGTGTCTTATCGCTCACCCGGGAAAAAGTCGGTTTGTTGGCCCTCGGGTTCTTCCTCATCGAAAATAACCCGTGAACCCTCTTCTAGATTGTTGAACTGGTTGTTTTTCTTGGCCCAGTAGAGTGCAAACGCTCCTCCGAAGAAGAAGAGCGTGGCAAAAATGACTGCAACGCCAAGGTATTCAAGCAAGGTCATTCGGTGGAATTGCCCTCCAGCTTTTGCTGATTGGTGGCTTGCAGCTCCGCGAGGGTGATCTCCTTGGCCCGGTCCAGCGGAACGCGCACCTTGTTGTTCGCCTGATCGGTCCACTGATAGTGGGTGGCCAGGTTGTTTTGAGCCGCGAAGACCTCACTCTTGATCTGGTAGCGCGCGTCGGCGCCCGCCTCGATCGAGTTCGTGCCGCCCCGCTCGCCCGAGAAGGCGATCAGGACAATGACGGCGAAAATGAGGATGACCCCTACCCAACCGATCGCAGAGAAAAGGACTTTGCGATCGGAAGGCTCCGGGTGATGAATGTCGCTGTGTGCGTTACTCATTGGGGTTCAAAGATTCGAGAATTCGCGGATCGCGGATCGGAATGGGACGATACTGGTTACTGCTCTTCAGGTAGGCCCAGAGGAAGATACAGCCGGTGCCCAGCCAGGTAAGAATGTCGACCGGCATGATGGAGAAGCCGCGCGTAAAGATCTCATGGTGCTCCCCGACCAACTCTTGCGGAAGGATGTTCCAGTAGAGGTCGATGAGGTGAAAGACCAGGATGTAGCTCGCCGCGGCGATAATCCGCCAGCCAAACTTGTTCGTATAGAACAGCAGCCAGAGGAAAGGCACGAAGAAGTAACCGTAAATCAGTAGGCGGCTGATGACAAACCAGCTGTTTTTCATACCCTCTTCCGTCAGTTCGCGCATGTTGTACCAGAAGGTTTCTTCCGGGATATTGGCGCTGTAGATCAGGAAGAACTGCGAGAAGCTGATGTAGGCCCAGAAGATCGTAAAAGCGAGCATGATGCAGCCCATGAGATAGGCGTGCGCCGGCTTCAGGATCCCTTTCAGGCCCCCGTCTCGGCGGGATTGCCAGAACATGGCGAGCACGATGGCGGCCAGACCGGCACGCATGCTGGCAGCAAAGAACCACACACCATACATGGTCGAGAACCAGTGGTAGTTCATGCTCTTGAACCAGTCGATGGCGGCGATGGTCGTAGCGGCTGCACACAGCGGAATGCCCGCGGCAGACAACTTGCGCGCCCAGTGCACATACTTGTGGTCGCCCGTTTCGTCCATCTTCAGAGACCACTTGCGGAAGCACTGCGTGAGCACGATCCACACGGCGAAGACACCAAAGAAACGAATCAGGAGGGCACCGTAGTTGAGGTAACCAGACTTCGCCTGATACAGCACGTCTTGTTCGACGCTGCCGTGGCCGCCCGGAGACATCTTGGCGTGTCCCAGCCAGGTCCAGGCGACCTTGGCCGAACCTGGGTCGAGAACGACAAGGGCGATGATCGGCAGGAAACAGACCAGAAGCCATGGTGTCGCCGCGAACGCGTGTTCGACTTGACGGCGCATGACAATCGACCAGCCGGAATCAAACAGATACCAGATCATCGTGATGAAAAGCATGCCGATGATAATCGACACCCAGAAAGACACGCCCACGATCCACCCGGAGAAGTTCCGGGCAGGGTCAGCTTCGCTCCCCGTGACGAATAGCAGAATGGTGCTAATCGCCAAGAGGACGGCTCCGGCGATCAGAAAGATCGTCGAGGGCTCTTTGCGGCCGCTATTGCTGGCGGCGAGAGAAGGAGAGATTGCGTCCGAGCTGCTGCTCATGATTGCTAAAGGTCTTCGCGGTATTCCGGTGGCACGTCGTCGAGGGTCGAGGCGGAGGCGCGCTGCAGGGCGCGCACATACATCACGACCTTCCAGCGATCCTCGACTCGGATCTTGCTGCCGTAGGGATACATCGTGTTTTTACCGTGAGTGATCGTGTTGAAGATTTCCCCGTCGGGTTGCTCCATGATCCGCGTCTGCAAGAGACTCTGGATCGTAGCAAAGCCGTATCGCTCTGCGGCGACCACACCCTTGCCATTACCGACTTCGCCGTGGCAGGCGATACAGTAGATGTTGAAGAGCTCTTGCCCGCGATCCATGTTGTCCTGAGTCAGCTCGACCGGGATACCGTCCCCGAACTCGCCATTGGGCATTTTGCCGGTAGCGAGGTAATCGTCTTCACGGAAACGCGTATCGGGAGCGCGGTGTTGGTAGTGCTCCTCGAAATCCGTAATGTGGGGCACGGTGCCGGCGACGGCCGGGCGGTCGTCACGGTTGTCGGCATAGAAGTCGTTGGCCGCTTGGGGCTTGAACTTCGCTTGCCGGTCCATGTCCGGGAAGATCTCCAGCGGCGGCTGGCGGAACTTGCAGCCCCTGAATCCCATCAGAGACACAAAGGCGAGCAGGCCGAAGAAATAAATGACTAGAAACTGCTTCATCAGGCCTTCACCTCCTCTTTATTCTCCAGCACGACCACTTCGGCCGGGTGAAGCTCTTCGAGAAAGCGCTTGGTTTTAGCTTCGTCGTAAAGGGGATCGTCCGTTTCGATCACCACGGCGAACTTGTCGTCCGTCAGGCGGTGGAAGTTCGAGTAGTCCATCACCGGGTGGTGGTGGCGCGGCAGTCGGTTGGTGAGGAACATCCCGATCAGCGTGCCAAAGGCCGAAAGCAAGATCGTCAACTCGTATGCCACCGGGAAGGGGAAGACGAAGCTGAAGAAGGGCTTGCCCTGAACGATCAGGGGATAGTTGAACTCACCGGCGAACCAGGCGATCGTCATCCCGGTAGTGAAACCGGTGAGACCACCAACCAGAGTAAAAGCGCCGACCAGTGAGCGTTTGAGCCCCATCGCCTCGTTCATCCCATGGATGGGAAAAGGAGTGATGCAGTCCCAGCGCTTGTAACCCGCGTCACGAACCGATTCGGCCGCGTGGTAGATCTCCTGGGCGGTATTAAAAAGAGCGAGTATTCCGTATGGCTTGCTCATTCCGTCGGAGGCGTGATGTGAGATTCGTGCTCATGGCCATGAACGTCCGCTTGCGGCGACACTGCCTTGATTTCCGCGAAAGCCATCAGGGGCAGGAAACGGATAAACAGGAGGAACAGGACGCTGAAGAGGCCGAACGTGCCAAAGAAGGTAAAGATGTCGACCAGGGTCGGGCTGTAGTAGTCCCAATTCGCCGGCAGGAAGTCGTTCGCGAGAGACGTCACCGTGATGACGAAGCGTTCGAACCACATCCCCACGTTGATGAAGCAGGACAGGATCCAGACAAACCAGAGGTTTTGGCGCACCGCCTTGAACCAGAAGAACTGCGGCGTGATCACGTTGCAGGAAATCATGATCCAGTAGGCCCAGGCGTATTGACCGAAGGCGCGGTTCACAAACGTGAAGCCTTCATAGGGGTTCGCGCCATACCAGGCGATGAAGAACTCCATCCCGTAGGCGTAGCCCACCATCGTGCCGGTCGCCAAACAGATCTTGGTCATGCAGTCGATGTGGCTCTGCGTGATCAGGTCATGCAAACCAAAGATCGCGCGCAGCGGCAGCATCAACGTCAGCACCATACCGAAGCCGGAGAAAATAGCACCGGCGACGAAGTAAGGCGGGAAGATGGTCGTGTGCCAGCCCGGGAGGTTGGAAGCCGCGAAGTCAAAGGACACCACCGTGTGCACCGAGAGCACCAGCGGAGTGCTGAGCCCGGCCAACAGCAGGTAGGCCATTTCATAGTTGTTCCAGTGGCGGTGGCTGCCGCGCCAACCCATCGACAGGGTGCCGTAGAAATACTTGCGGAAGGTATACCAGCCGCGCTCCCAGGCCTTGCCGAACTTGGAGTTGATCAGCTTCATCCGCGCGGCGTGGACACCGTGAGTGCGGTCGCGGATCGCCGCCAAGTCGGGGATCATGCCCATATACCAGAAGAGCACGGAGACGGTGCCGTAGGTCGAGACCGCAAAAACGTCCCACTCGAGCGGCGAGCGGAAGTTGGGCCAGACCCATTGGTAGGTATGGAAGGGAGTCAGGAACCAGGCAAACCAGACACGACCGACGTGGAAGAGCGGGAAGATACCCGCACAGACCACGGCGAAAATGGTCATGGCTTCCGCCGCACGGTTAATCGATGTCCGCCACTTCTGTTTTAGGGGTATACGGATTTAATGGTTGATGGGGCACCTTCACCCCACCAACCTGATACCTCCCTCAGATGGTTGATAGATCGACCCCGTAGTTGAGTTCCTCTG
>WOUP01000010.1 GCA_009772895.1 Puniceicoccaceae bacterium 5H
GCGCCACGAGCACCACCTGCACCTATACCATGCCTTCTTCATGATCGCCTGCATTATGCTAACCATGCGCAGGATGACGTTTTGAAACCGCTTCTAATCTGAGATAGAAGCACTCCCCGATCCATCGAACTGTCCCAATGGCGCAGCATAGCAAGGGACTCCTCAACGAGTCCCGTGCCAGCACCAAGGTTCGATGTATAGATCGGCTTATTCACCTTTCTGAATGAAGTATGGAAGCGATTGAATTCCCTCTAAAAAAGCCCTGTGATAGATTCCCGCCAGAGTGCGCAACTTTTCCCTCCTGCTTAAGGCCGTTTGGTCGCCTATGTTGACTGGACCAAGAGTAACTATTTCTTGCCTTTCAGAAACCCGGTTCAGCTCCAACATGGCGGCTTCCCTATTCTTAAAAGCAGAATAAAGTGATCCGTCGCGCTTCAGATTTTCCAAAAGATCTGACTCAGTGTCAGACGGCAGCCGAAAGAGGTGAAAGACATCGCCGCGTCCAATCGATTGGTCGTGGAAGCGCTGCGCGGCATCCACAGTGGCCCGCAGAGATGCTAATGTGACGGAACGCGGATAAATATAGCGAAGGTAGTTCGCACCAGTCTCCGACATGAAATCGCAATCCCACCAACCGAAACAGCCCTTCGATCCGAGAAAACCGATAAGCCCTCTAAGGCGAATAAAATCTTGTTTCAGAGGAGTCATGTAGCTCTTGGTTTTAGGGTTTTCTGGATTTCCTCCGACAGGTCGTGGACAGAGATGACATGAAGTTCTTGAGAGGATAAATTTCTCATATCGGTGTCCTGCAAAAATGGAACCACCACAAACACCATTTCGCATCGCAGCCGATCTCGGATGATCCCAGCGGTGACGCGAGTCTTCTCAAGGTCCCGGTGGACGTTGAACTTGCACTCTAGGGCAATGCGTTCGCCGTCGCGTTCGATCAGGAAATCGGTGGAGACGAGGCCCTCGCAGTAGTCCTGCTTGGCCTCGATGCCTGCCTTAGCCAGCTCGCGGGCTACGGAGCTTTTGAAGGAGATCGACTGGACCTTGATCTCCAAAAAGCGCTCGCAGCGGGCGATCTCCTCACGGCGATTCTCTTCGTCTTCGAGGATGGATTCTTCAGGAACGCCTTCGAGGATTGCGGTATAGGCCATGAGGATTGACTGCTCCTCCTCCCGGGTCTCGCAAAGTCGTTTCATGAGGCGACTCAAGGTCACCTGCCGGGGGCTGCTCGCCCCGTTAAGGATACGGCTGACCGATGTGGCAGTAAGCCCGATGTCAGCAGCCAACTGGACGCCGGATACCCCTTTGGCTTCCATTAAACGGCGTATGGCATCTCCCAGCTTTTTCATATGGTGACGATGTTGAGCATTATAGTCTATCGTCAATCCTTTAAGCGGTGCGCAGAGTGGTTTTTATCAAACGGAGATGGATTGACGCTTTGCAACCTTTCGAAGACGGATTTTTTCCGCAGCCAAGGGCGAAGAGGCACGCTTCCAATTCGCAGGATTATATCTGATGCCGTTTATCACATACGTGCTGCAGTTGATTCAGGAGCGATTCGCGGCCGAGTATGTCCTTCAAAGCATTAGCGTCCCGTAGCAGCTGTCGATCATGCGCGCCTACGACTAACGTCCGGAGACTGTCAAAGCCTGGCTGAAGGAGGTATATTCGGGGGTTGAGGCGAAGGCCAAAGCAGAAGGAGCCGAGATTTACTGGCCGATGAAACGGCGGTGAAGCCGGAAACCCATTGCGGCGCTGCTTCGCGACTAAAGGGCAAGACGCCGGTCGTGCGCCAAACCGCTAGGGCCTTTCACAGTTCCTTGATCAGCGCGATCAGCAACTTGGGAAAATGCAGTGGATGCCGCTCATGGAGGCCCTCAACGCCGAAAGCTTTTCACCTCACTTTTCTCGCCCAATTGATCAAGTGCCGCAGACGCAAGCTGATCCTGGTGGCCGACAACCTGCGCGTTCATCGCGCGAACGAAGCCAAAGTGTGGGCCGAAGTTCGTCGCAAACAGATCGAGCTGGTCTTGCTGCCTCCCCACTGCCCCGATCTTATTACCTCGCCATCGCAATAGGCTGTACTGGGGCGTATTTTCTATTAGGTTTGTGTGATGTTGAGGCGTGATTCCCGACAACTCAGTCAAGAGGCGCAAGAGGAGTTGCGTCGTCAAGCGATTCGGATGCTGGAGCGACGGATGAGCCAGAAGGAGGTTGCGGCGATTCTGGAGGTCAACGCGACGACGGTATCAGGCTGGTGGAGGCGTTACCAGGAAGGCGGTTGGGATGCGCTGAAGAAGCGTCAGCGAGGCTTCAAGGCTGGAACGCGTCGGCGACTGAGCCCGGAGCAAGAGGGGGATTTGGCGCGTCTGCTGACCGACCACGTGCCGGACCAGTTGAAGCTGGAGTTTGCGCTGTGGACGCGCGAGGCGGTGCGGCTGTTGATTCTGGAACGCTTCGAGGTCGAGTATGCGCTGCAAAGCATCAGCGTCCTGCTGGAACGGCTGGGATTCACGCCGCAGCGACCGATCAAGTGCGCCTACGAACAACGTCCGGAGGCGGTCAAAGCCTGGCTGGACGAGGTGTATCCCGGGGTTGAAGCGAAGGCCAAAGCAGAAGGAGCCGAGATCTACTGGGCCGATGAGACGGCAGTGAAGCCGGAGGCCCATGTGCGCCGCCGCTTTGCGCCCAAGGGCAAGACGCCGGTCGTGCGCCAACCCGCCAGGCGCTTTCACAGTTCTGTGATCAGCGCGATCAGCAAAGACGGAAAATGGAGTGGATGGCTCTCAGCCAGGCCCTTGATGCGCAGGCGCTTATCCAGTTCCTCAAGCAACTCATCAAATACCGCAAACGCAAGATCATCCTGATCGTCGACAACTTGCGCGTGCATCACAGCAAGCTCGTCAAGGCATGGGTCGAGGACAAAAAAGAGCGCATCAAGTTGGTTTATCTGCCCTCCTACAGCCCCGAACTCAATCCAGACGAATATCTCAACCAACGCATCACGCAGGAAAACGCCAAGAGCCCCCGGCCACCTCAAAGCCCGCACTCGACGCTCGCCTCAAAGCCGTCATGGTTCACCTTGAGGTCCGAACCAAAGACATCAAAGCATGTTTTCAGCATCCTGCTGTTCAATATGCTGCATGACTTCGGCTTTTGTCATGGCGGAGTAATAATACGAAGAATACCTCAAACAAACCGTTACCAAAAAAGCACGCATGTATCAATGGACGCTCTTGATGAAACAGTCCACCTCGCAATGATCTTCCTCCCGTTGTCGTTCGTTCACCCTTTCGCTTACCTGGAATGTGTACCGCACCCGCACCCACCACAACATCAATGCAGAAATGCGATAAAACGAGAGGCTAAAGCACCTTTAACTTGCCCAATTTTCATTCTGGATCCACGATCGATAGAACAGCTATACGCAGGTGCTTTGGCAGCGAATTCCAGCGATTGATGATGCGTTTTAGTTCTAAATCCTCCGGCCCGAAATCATGAGTCAAATTGGCGGTCAAAGCCGCTCGCACTAGCTCGTATGTATTTGTTTTACAAGGCACTTCTGCAACGCTGAAACAGGGTTCAAATCCCGCCACCTCCACCAATTTTCAGTCGTTACATACTAGAGCTTCGATTAGCGAAAGTATTTCGACTGATGATAGTCGCCCGCTCTGGCAGATTTAGAACCAGGAAGGAAAGGACGGGCCGCAAGAACCGTGCATATCAGAAGTGAACGTAGACACGGCTACGCGGTTGCAGCGTAGAGTTCCGATAGGTTGGCCACCCATGGGTGGCCTGAGGGGAGAATCTTGCGCTCCTGGCCGGCATTTTCCTTGTTGATGCTGGTGCCCAGCACTTCGCCCACCCGATCGTAGCCGGGATTGCTAGGACTGAAAAGTTGTTCGTAGGTCAGCTCCACGAGATCGACCTTGTTTCGTTCGGCAAACTGGGCGGCAAACTTCTTAAGGTCGTAAGTCTCCTTTACCGCATGATCGTAGAGCTTTTTAAACTCGGGTACCGGGACGGTCCGCGGCGTCTTGATTTACTCGATGAGACGATCCGCTCCGCCAGATTCCTTGTGATTCGGCCAAACCTTCATCTGCATCGAGAGCCAGTGAGAGATGACCCGGTCAAAGATCTGCTCGCGATACAGGCAAAAAACCGCCAACCCTCCATGCTCAGCAGCCCAGGCTGAGGGATCAAAAAAACTCACACTACGGCAGACGGGTTCTTTGAAAGGGTTTAGCGTAAAGCCCAGATGTTCAGGTTTCTGGCCGCTCATCGCCTCTTTCAATCGTTGATCGATCACCTTTTGCTTGGAAGTCCAGCGCGAAGCACTGTTAAGGATCTCGGGCACGCATACCGTAGCAGGCGTTGCGTTGAGACTTTCTTGCAATGCGGAGGAGCCTACGCGGCTGAACTTGAAGATAGTGAAAAACATAGACGAGCGGCGGAAAAGATAATCGGACAGGCCTGCCAGTCCCAAAAGCTTCTTGCTGTTAGGGACTTCAGTTAAGGCCTAAGATTTGAAGGCAGGAGGTCAAGGGCGAAACCGCCGCTACCAGCGCTTCAAAAAACCCGCCACGATAACGGCGGCGATGACGGCGACCTGGCCGGCGAAGATCATAATGAGGCTGGCGACAGCGCCTTCTTCCTGTCCTATTTCGAGGGCTTTGGCGACGCCGGCCCCATGGGCGCCCATGCCAAAGAGAGCCCCACGTGCCAGCGGCGAACGAACGGGTAAAATGTGCAACAGGCTTTCGCCCACAGCGGCACCGAACAGGCCGGTCAGCGCGGTGAAGACGGCCGTGAGTTCGGGCACCCCACCCAAACGGGCGGACGCGTCCATTGCCAGCGGTGTCGTCACCGAGCGCGGCAACAGGCTCGCGCGCAGCTCCGGCGAGAGGTGGAAGGCCGAGGCCAGCAGCCAGGAGCTCGAAACCGCCAGGATACTTCCCGCCGTCACGCCCACACACATCAGCAGCCAATGCCGCCGGATCAAGGCGCGGTGGCGGTGCATGGGGATCGCAAACGCGACCGTCGCCGGACCGAGCAGCCAGACCAGCCAATGGGTGCCGCTGAGATATTCGCGATAGGAGGCGTGTGCCGTCACGATGAGCAGGCCACAACCCACCCATGTCACCAGCAGCGGAGAGCTCCACCACCTGCCCTGAGAGCGGTGCAAGCGCCGCGAGGCCAGATAGATCCCCAAGGTGCACGCACACCAGAAGAGGGCCTTAATGAGCGGCAACATGGCGGTGCAGACGGAAACCGATTTCCACGACGCAGGCAGTGCCGCCCATCACGACAAGGGTGCTGACGAACACCGTGACGAGCAGCTTGAGGCCGAGCAGGCTCAAGAACTCCGGGTGGTCCACCGCTGCCAGCATAGCCGGGACGAAAAACAGCATAAGGTGCTTCAGCAGTCCATCGGCCCCGTGCTCAAACCAGCCGAGCTTTACCAGCCCGCGGTCCAGCAGCGCCCAGAGCAGGACCAACCCCAGCAGGCTGCCGGGGATGGGCCAATGCAGGAACATCGTGAGGGACTGGGCCAGCCACCAAAACGCGATCAGAGCCAGAGTCTGAATCCAGGGTAGATGCCACCTATGGCGCTGGGGCGGAGGCTGATGTAACCAGTCTGCGGTTTCCATGTGGGGTATTATAGCAACATGCTTTGGATTCCCTAAATGAATTGACGGAATGCTTAATATTCCGAAATAGAATCTCATGGAGCTGCGCCATCTGGAATGTCTGGTCGAAGTGGTCCACCAGGGAGGCTTCTCAGCTGCCGCGCGTATGTTGGGAACCACCCAGCCGACGGTGAGTAAGGCGCTGAGTCAGCTCGAGCACGAGTGCGGCGCTCGCCTGCTCGACCGACTGGGCGAAGGCGTGCGCTTGACTGATGCCGGCGAGGCCGTGATGAAGCGGGCCGTGGCGATGCTGGCGGAGCGTGACGACTTGCGGGCCGAACTCGCAGCGCTCAAGGGGCTGCAAACCGGCAAGTTGCGACTGGGGCTGCCGACCTTGGGCAGCAGCGTGCTTTTCGCCCCACTCGTGGCGGCCTATCGCGCGCGCCACCCAGGGGTCGAAATCGAGCTGCATGAACAAGGGAGCCGACGTCTGAAAGAGCTGGTGCGCAGGGGCGAAATCGAGATGGGCGCAACGCTCGACCCGGTGCCGGAAGACCTGGAATGGCGACTGGTCGTCGATGAACCGCTCGTAGCGCTGCTCCCGGCCGGGCACCCGCTGGAGGACCGGGAGGCGGTCAAATTCAGCGAGCTGGCGCAAAGTCCCTTCATTCTCTTCGAGAACGGCTTTGTCCTGAACGCGATCCTCGCCACGGCCTCCCGCAAACGCGGCATTGCCCTGAACGTGACCACGCGCGGGGCGCACGCGGATTTCATCATCGCCCTGGTGTCAGCCGGCATGGGGGTATCGCTCCTGCCGCGCCTGGAGGTCGCCTCGCGCAGCAATATCTCGGTCAAAACGGCCCTGATCGACGAAACCGACTTGCGCTGGCGACTCGGTCTGATGTGGCGGCGGGGCGTGTCTCTATCCCCGGCTGCTTCACGATGGCTCGAACTCGTGACGACCCAAGCGCCGGGAACGGGTTCACGCAGCTGACCCATCAGGGCGATCCGGAAGCGATCCGGATCCAGCTTACAGCTACGGGTCAAAAACTAACCGTCTACATCTAAGGTTATAGTAAAGCCTTCACCATTGGAGCTTTGAAACGAGCTTTTGGAATGTGCTTATTGCTGTAACCAGCTTGATTTTCATGCTCCTAGAAAAGCGTACAAGGTATGAAATACGTTCTGATGATAATTCTATTCAAGTGTTTGTCCAAAACCCATCTTGAATGAATCGAGCCCTCTCTCGAATCTTTCGATTTACCGCTTGGAGGTATTCCTCTTCTAGAGTCAAGAACATCACTACCACCGCACGTGCAACAGAACTTCCACTCCCACCATGCTCCTTTTGGGGCGTTTGCTTCCTTCACCATTGGCATGCTCGACCGTCCGGGTGGCTTCGCCCAATCCGCGAGCGGCCCGCACCAAGCCCGTCAAAACGTCTATGTCGGCTACCAGAAAGCAGGCGGGCAGTCCGAGGAACAAGCACAGTGGCACTTGCTTCCCTTTCTGACCCCGCCGGAAAAGGCGGAAACCGCGTATCTGGGGGAAAATGCACCGCCGGTGCCAGAACCCGGTGAAGAGCCTTGGCGCGCCCTCCAGCCGGAGCAGTTTGAACGCACTCTGGGCGCCGCCAGCGATACCTGGCGGGCGGACGAAAATCGCTTCGGCTTCTCCCTGCTCTCCCCGTGCGACCGCGTGCCGGATCCGCGCACGCTGGAGCACGAGCAGGCCCGCCGGCTGCTCGCGCCAGTGGTTACGGGCTGGATCGAATACGACAACCGGGACGGCAGCGAGCCGGTGCAGCTGATGTTTGGCCTCGGCAACCCCGATCGCTCCATGTGCCCGCTGGAAGACAACGGCTCCAGCCTCGCCGGCTTTACGGCCGGGCCCGCCTACGGCTACGCTACGTCTCCCGAATCCGGTGCCGTAATGCGGCAGGGCTTCGACGTTTTCGCCCCGAAGTTCCAGGACCAGCGCGGCCTGCACGTGATCGGCGGCGAAACGGCCCTCGTCTTTACCGTGCCCGCCGGAGAAAAGAAGCGCTTCCCGCTCGCGCTCGGCTTCTACGTCCAGGGCACCGTCTCCACCGGCATTCGCGCCGCCTACGCCTATACGCGCTGGTTCTCCGACCTCGAAGACGTGCTGGCACACGGTCTGGAGCATTTCGCGCATTACGAGCAGCTCGCGCAAGTGCGTGACAGGGAGCTGGAAACCAGCGGTCTGGACGAAGATCAACGCTTCCTGCTCGCCCAGTCCATCCACAGCTATCAGGGCAACACCGAGCTGCTCTGGAACGATGATGGCCCGCTCTGGATCGTAAACGAGGGCGAGTACCGCATGATCAACACCTTCGATCTCACGGTCGACCATCTCTTCTATGAGCTGGACTGGCATCCGTGGGCCGTGCGCGACACCCTCGACCTCTTCGTCAAGCGCTACTCCTATACGGACCGCTTGATGGATGCCGACGGCACGCGTCTGCCGGGCGGCATCTCCTTCACCCACGACATGGGCGTGATGGACCACTTTACGCCTCAGGGCTATTCGAGCTATGAGTGCGACCACCTGACAGGCTGCTTTAGCCACATGACAATGGAGCAGCTCCTGAACTGGGTGCTCACGGCCGTCACGTATGCCGAGAAGGCCAACGATCTCGATTGGCTGCAACGCAATCAGGAAACGCTGCTGGCCTGCGCCGAAAGCATGCACCTGCGCGACCACCAGGACCCGGCCCAGCGCAACGGCATCCTGAAGTTCGATTCCGAGCGTTGCGGCGACGGCGGAGCCGAGATTACGACTTACGACAGCCTGGACGTCAGCCTCGGGCAAGCCCGCAACAACCTGTATCTGGCGGTCAAGACGCTCGGTGCCTGGATCTTGCTGGAGCAGGCCTTCAACCGCCTGAATCTGACGGAGCAGGCCGCCGACGCCCGTGATACCGCCGACTTGCTGGCGCAATCGGTGGCCGCGCAGTTCGAGCCGGATACGGGCTTCTTCCCGGCGGTGTTTGAAAAGGGTAACCGCTCGCGCATTCTGCCGGCCGTCGAAGGCTTTGTCTATCCGCTCTACCTCGGTCTGGAGGAAGCGACGGACAAGGGAGGCCGTTTCAGCGAACTCCTGAGCCTGTTGTCGCAGCATATTTCCCAAGCCCTGCAGCCGGGCGTCTGCCTCGATGCGAAGACCAATGGCTGGAAGATCAGCAGTACGAGCAATAACACCTGGTTCAGCAAGATCGCGCTCTCGCAACACGTCATCCGGCGGTTGTTCCCGGAGGCCATGAACGCAGCGGCCAAGGGTGGCGACCGCGTGCACGCCGACTGGCAGCGTCTGCCGGGCTGCGGCAGCAATGCGATGTGCGACCAGATTATCAGCACCACGGGCGTCACGTGCGGCAGTCGCTACTATCCGCGCGGCGTCACCGCCTGGCTCTGGCTGAGCGAAACCGACGCTCCTCTTTCCAACGGTGTGAGTCCATCAGCCTCGCTGGCGGCCAGCAACCACGGCTAAGCTCAATCGAACCGGATTCACCCCTCCTACCCCATTACCCCACGTGAAAGCTTCTACCTCGACTTCAGTCAAACTATCGTTCCTCGAGAAGGCCGGTTATTCACTGGGAGACGCGAGTGCCAACTTCGTCTTCCAGATGTTTCTCGTCTTTCCCACCGCGTTTTATGTAGACGTGATGGGATTGAGTGCGGCTTCGATGGGCACGATCCTGCTGCTCGTCCGCTTTAGTGACGCCATTACCGATCCGTTGATGGGCTTTATTGCGGACCGCACCAACACCAAGTGGGGCAAGTTCCGCCCCTGGCTGCTCTGGTCGGCCATCCCCTATGCGCTGCTTTTCTGGGCCGCCTTTACGGTGCCCGGCATGTTGAGCGACAGTGGAAGGTTCTGGTATGCGTTCGCGACGTATGCGCTGCTGATGGTCGCCTATACCGTCAGCAATGTGCCCTACTCATCGCTCAACGGGGTCATGACCAGTGACGGGATCGAGCGAACGAGTATCTCCTCCTACCGGTTTTTCGCGGCTATGTGCGCGGCCTTTATCGTGCAGGGCTTCACCCTGCCTTTGGTCAGTAAATTCGGACGAGGCGACGACATCAAAGGTTGGTCGGCCACGATCGCGATCTTTGCCGTGATCTCGGTCGTGTTCTTCGTCATCACCTTCTTCAGCGTCAAAGAACGAGTGCAGCCGCCGAAGCACCAGAAGCCCGACCTGCGCCAGGACTTTCTCGACATCCTCCACAACCGCCCCTGGATCGCGATGTTCGGCATGACGCTCTTCGTCTTCACGACGCTGGCGCTGCGGGGCAATGTGAGCTACGTGCACATGAACTACTATGTGGATCCGGAGGCGCTGCGGTCGTTCATCGAAGGCCTGGGGCTCTATGCCGCGCCGGACGCATTGCAACACCCGGGCATCGGCTTCCGCGCACTCGATACGTTTGGCCTCATCCTCAAGCCCGGAGACAGCCCGACCGCGATCGGCTTCAGCCTCTTCAACATGGTCGGCAGCCTCGTGAACATCATCGGTGTGCTGCTGGCGAAGCCCCTGGCCAAGCTCTTCGGCAAGAAGATGGTCTTCACCGTCGGTCTCGCTGGCGCTGCCTTCTTCCAGTGCATGGTCTTTTTTGCCGGCTCCACGGATGTGGGTCAGCTCTTCCTGCTCAACTTCCTCACCAGCCTCTGCTACGGCCCGACCATCCCCCTGCTGTGGGCGATGATCGCCGATACGGCCGACTGGAGCGAATGGAAGCGTGGCCGCCGCTCGACCGGGTTCGTCTTTGCCGGCATGGTATTCGCGCTCAAGGCGGGTCTCGGCGTAGGCGGCGCGCTCGCGGGCTGGCTGCTCGCCTTCTACGGCTACACGCCGGAGACCGCTCACGAGCCGGCCGTGCAATACGGCATCCGCATGCTCGTTGGTTTCTATTCGGGCGGCTGCTTCGGCATGGGCGTGCTCTTCATGCTATTCTACCCCATCACCAAGAAGCGCGAGCTACAAATGTCCGCCGAACTCGAAGAGCGACGCCTCAACGATCCTGAATACGACACGCCGGAACTCGGGGACGCCGCGGCCACCTGATTCTCCACCACTCACGACGACCCCGCCCCTCCTCATGCTTGCTACCCTCCGCCGCCTCACCCTCGCCTCCGCGATCTTGATCGCGGGGGTGGCGACCACCGCCACCGTCACGGCTCAATCCTCCCAACCCGAGCCGGGGCGGGAAGTCGTCTCGATCAACGACAACTGGAAATTCATCAAGGGGGACCCGCCGGGGTATGCAGGTGAGCTGCGTTACGATGTGAGGCCCGAGATCGAGGACACCAACGACGACCGGCCGGCGGATGCCAAGCCGGAGGAAGCGGAGGCGATTTCGGCCGAGGGCCAGCAGGTGCTCAAGCCCTGGATCCTGCCCAGTGGCAACGATTTCATCAGCGACCCAGCCCAGCGGCATGCGCGGCCGGAGGGCAACCCGGGCGGAGACGCGCCTTATGTGCAGGTCGACTTCGACGACAGCGACTGGCGCGAACTCGACCTGCCGCACGATTGGGCGATCGAAGGCCCCTTCCTCGAGGAAGGCAATCACGGCGGCATGGGGCGCCTGCCGAGCTGGGGCGTAGCCTGGTATCGCAAGCAACTCGACATTCCAGCCAGCGACCGGGGCAAGTCCATCTTTCTGGATGTCGACGGGGCCATGTCCTATGCCGCGGTCTGGCTCAACGGCCAGCTGGTAGGCGGCTGGCCTTTTGGCTACGCCTCCTGGCGGCTCGACCTGACGCCTTACGTCAACTTCGGCGGTGAGAATCAATTGGCGATCCGCCTCGACAATCCGCCGGCCTCATCGCGCTGGTATCCCGGCGCGGGCATCTACCGCAATGTGTGGCTGACGAAGACCCATCCCATTCATGTGGGCCATTGGGGAACTTACGTCACCACCCCGCAGGTGGCGCCGTCCGCCGCCGCCGTGGCGATGGAGGTCAAGATCGACAACGACGCCGCACAAGCCGCAGAGGTCGAAGTCGAAACCAGGCTTTACGAACTGAGCCCCAACGGCCAGCGCGGCTCGGAGGCCGTAGCGTCCATCGAACCGGAGCGCGTTCACCTGCCCGCCCATGGCAGCACGACGATCCGCGGCGCCACGACGGTGCTGCAGCCCAAGCTCTGGGGTCCACCGCCGACGCAACAGCCCCACCGCTACGTGGCCGTGACCACCATTCGGCGCGACGGGACCGAGCTCGACCGCTACGAAACGCGTTTCGGCATTCGCGAGCTGCGTTTCGACGCCGACCAGGGCCTCTACGTCAACGGCGAGCCCATCCAGATCAAGGGCGTCAACAACCACCACGACCTGGGGTCGCTCGGTGCCGCCTTCAACGTCCGGGCCGCTGAGCGCCAGCTCGAGATGCTGCGCGAGATGGGCTGCAATGCGATCCGTATGAGCCACAACCCGCCGGCGCCCGAGCTGTTGGAGTTGACGGACCGCATGGGCTTTCTCGTCATGGACGAATCCTTTGACGTGTGGGAACGCAAGAAGACGCCGCTCGATTTCCACCTGATCTTTCCCGACTGGCACGAGCCGGACATGCGCGCCCTCGTCCGCCGCGACCGCAACAGCCCATCCGTCATCATCTGGAGCATCGGCAACGAAGTAGGCGAGCAATATACAGCGGAAGACGGGGCGGCCGTAGCCCGCGACCTCGCCGCGATCGTGTATGAAGAAGACCCGACCCGCCCGGTGACCAGCGCGATGAATTTTGCCAAGCCCGACATGGCCCTGCCCCAGGTGCTGGACCTGATCAGCCTGAATTACCAGGGCGAGGGCATCCGCGACACGCCGGAGTTTGAAGGCACCGAGCGCATTCGGACCAAGCCGCAGTATGACGCCTTTCACGAAACCTTCCCGGGTAAAGTCATCCTGAGCAGCGAGACGGCCAGTGCGTTCAGCAGTCGTGGCGTCTATCTCTTCCCGGTGAGTCCCGACGTCAGTGCGCCCGTGCGCGACGGGCGCGGCGGCGATTCCTCCATCCACCAGGTGACGGCCTATGAGCTGCACGCGGTCGACTTCGGCTCCTCCGCCGACAAGGTCTTTGCGTCGATCGACCGCCATCCGTTCGTGGCCGGGCAATTTGTCTGGACCGGCTGGGATCATTTGGGCGAACCGACCCCCTACTATTCTTCACGCAGCTCGTACGCCGGCATCATCGACCTCGCGGGCTTCAAGAAGGACCGCTTTTACCTCTACCAGTCGCACTGGCGCCCCGACTACCCGATGGCGCACATCCTGCCGCACTGGACATGGCCGGAGCGCGTGGGCGAAGTCACGCCGGTGCACGTTTTCACCTCGGGCGACGCAGCCGAGCTGTTTCTCAATGGCCGCTCGCTGGGCCGCAAAGCCAAGGAACCCTATCAATATCGCCTGCGATGGGACGACGTGAAATACGAGCCCGGCACCCTGAAAGTCGTCGCCTACCAGGACGGCAAACCGTGGGCAACGGACACCGTGACGACCGCCGGCAAGCCCACCTCGTTGGACGTGACGCCTGACCGCGCCACGATTCAGGCCGACGGCAACGACCTGGCCTTCATCACGGTCAAAATCGTGGATGCGGACGGCGTGGTCGCGCCACGGGCGGATAACCGCATCGCGTTCTCCCTCTCCGGCCCCGGCGAGATCGTCTCGACCGACAACGGCGACCCCACGAGCTTCGAGTCGTTCCAGTCGCACGAGCGCAAGGCGTTCAGTGGCTACTGCCTGGTCATCGTGCGCGGCAAGCCCGGTCAACCGGGCGAGCTGACGGTGACCGCCACCAGCGAAGGACTCGAGGCCGGCAAGACGAGCGTCCAGACCGTCGCCGCCCGCCGGTAGCGAACCCCCAAAGAGCCGCTAGAACTGCACGTTGAGGGCGGCGTAGCCGTTGATGCCCGGGCGCACGGCCAATTCCGGGTTTTCGTTGAACTCGTGGTCGACGCTGTCGGCGTTCGGCCAAGTCCAATAGCGCCGGTTCGTCAGGTTGCGCAGGCCGAAGTCCAGGGATACGTCGGCGTTGATCTGCCAGTAGGCGGCCAGATCGAGCACGTAGGAACTCGGCGGAATGTAGAGGCCTGACGCCAGGTAGTTGTCCGAAGGATCGCTCTTGCGCGCACGGTAGGTGCCCGTCAGCCGGGCGCCCCAGGTACCCGAAGGCGCGTCATAGGCCAGATAGCCGATCACGGTATGCGGGTCGACGCTGTCGACGCCGCCGCCACTGCTCTTGTTTTCGCCTTCGGAGAGGTTGATCTTCAGGCCCGTGGTGTAGCCTTCCATGCGGTCGGACAGTCCCGCCAAACGGTAGTCCACGCTGAAGTCCAGGCCGTAGATTTCCACCTCGCCGGCGTTCTGCTGCTGCATCACCCAGTCTTCGCCCATGTCGAAGCTGCGGGTGACGATGAAGCCGTCGTAGAACGTATAGAACACGCTCGTATCCAGCGTGACATACTCGCCGTCATATTTGAGGCCGAGGTCGAAGGAGTCGCTCGTTTCTTCTTCCAGGTTGGGATTGGGGATCTGCTGAAAATCACCGAGATGGTCGAAATAGCCGACGTAGTCCTCCAGGCTCGGGTTGCGAATACCACGCGCGTAACGCGTCCAGAGGATCGTATCGGGTGTCAGCTCATACTGGATGGCCAGGCTCGGCGAAATCGCCAGATTGTCGTAGTCGGAAGCCGGGCTGAGCTCGAGGCCGTCCATCCCGCCCTGATAGTCCAGAAACGTCGGGTCGTGGCTCGGTTCGATGGCGTAAAACCCCACCCGCACGCCGCCCTGAAAGAGCCAGCGTCCCTGCTCCACGACATCCTGCAAGTAGGCGTCGGCACGAATCAGGTCCGACGGATCGAAGGCCGGGCGGCGTTCCTCTTGGTAAACGGGCTTGCGATCGACGCGCAAGAAGGTGTTTTCCGCATTCTCCAGCGAGGCCTCGACTCCGCCGACCCAGGTGTGCTCAAGGCCCCACCAGAAGGCCTCCTTCGTCAGCTGCAAGTCACCGCCATAGATCTCGTGCTCAAAGCCGATGTCGTCATCCCGGTCGCGGGTGGTCGGCGTTTCTTCGCCGCTGGGGTTGGCCTGACTGAGCGTGAAGCTGCTGGTCTCAGAAGTCTGGTAATAGACCTTGGACTCGAGCACTTGCCACCAGGCATCGACCGGCAGCTGGCGATAATCGAGACTGAAGCGGGTGCGGGTGTCCTCCGCTTCGTTGTGAACGTGATACACGGCTGGCGACGTGAAGGTGTGCTCCGCGCTGTTGACCTCCGTGTCCGTATCGCGCGTGAAGTGCTCGCCGGTAAACGTGAGCTGGTGGACGTCGCTGGGCGAATAGCCGATCTTGCCGAGGAAGTGGTTGCTCCAGGTGTCGACCGGATTGGCGTCCACCGCGCCGCGATCGTTCTTTTGCTCCTCGCCGGTGCGGTAGGAGTTGACCACGGTGAGGTACCAAGGCTCGCTGCGCCAACCGAAATTCGCCACCTCGTTCAGGCTACGATCCACCTCCTGGACCAGCAGGCGGTTGCGATAGATCCACGGTTTATCCGAGTCGATCAGATCATCCTGCAGTGAGCGGGTTTCAAAGGATACGACACCGCCCATGGCATCGCTACCGTGCAACGTCGAGCCGGAGCCCTTCAGAATCTCCACCCGCTCGAAGACGGCCGGATCGAAGTAGTCTCGCCCGTTGCCGCCGCTCATGCTGAACTCTGGAGGCAGTCGGATACCGTCGATCGTCAGCAGCACGCGATTGCCCTGCACTCCGCGCACGCGATAATTGGTATAACCGCCGCCGCGATAGGGCACAAAAGAGTCCATGCCGGTAAACTCGAAGGGCATGGAGACGCCAGGCTCGTAGCGGACAACATCCCCCGCATCCGCGCCGCCCTCGTGGTTCCAGTCGTCCATATCGACTGCCACGACGCTCGCCGGCGTCTTCATGATCGGGCGCTCCGTGCGCGTGGCCGTCACCGTGAGCGTAGGCATGCGCAGGCGCTCAGCCGATGTGTCCACTTCCTGCGTCTGCTCGGTGGCCTCCGCCGCGTCATCTGTGTCGGACTGTGCATGCAACGGCGTTGCCGCGAGCCATGCCGCCCAGCTCAAGGCGAGCCAACTGCCAGCTTTGCGGTGGTTCATCTACTGCGCCACCACGAGGTAAAAGCGAGCGTCCCCGGTTAGCCCGGTCGGATCGCTCACGGCGTGCACACTGCCATCGCCTTCGACTCCAGCGCCCACGGCGGTCCAGGTCGTGCGATCACTGGAAGCCATCAACTGATAGGACTGGCCGGCGGTCGTGGTAAAGCGCACGGTCGGCATGCCGTTCTCGATCGTCGTACCGACCAACTCGGGCGCTATCAGGTCGACGCCCAGAAATTCCGTCGTCGTATCCAAGCGCACCTGATCGAGGCTACTGTGAACAAGCGTATCGAAAACGATTTCGTAGGAGGTGACGCTGTAACCGCTGAGGTCCCAGGTGTAGGCCACGGCCACATCCACGGTATCTCCGTAGCTGGTCCCAAATTCTTCCCGATAGATTTCAGCGGAAGTCGTCGGCTCAAGCTCCGTTTCGCCGCCGTTGATCCACAAACTCGTGTCCAGCACGGCCCCCTCCTGCCCCAGCAGGCGGTACTGCAACGAGATCTGTCCGAGCGGCTCCGGAGAATCCGCGGTGAGCGACACGTCCAGGTTGTTGCCAAAGCCATAGATGTTACCGCTCGAGGCAATCATGGCGCCATCCGCACGCTGGGTAATCAGGCCCACCGTCCCGGCGACATCGGGCGCGTTGCCCGTACCGTAAGCATAGGAAAAGAGATCCCACTCGGAATATTGGGTGGTGCCTTCATAGCCGGGATCCTGAAAAATTTCGGATTGGGCGGCCAGCGGACTCGCCAGCAGGGCGAGCGAGGTGAGGGTGTAGAGCGTCTTCATTGTAACGAGAATTGGATGGGATATTCGAAAGTGAGGGCCTGAGAGCCATCGAGGGGTTGAAAGCGCCAGCGACGAACGGCGGACAGGGCGCGCGCGTCCAGGTCTTCGTGCCCGGAGCTGCGCGCCAGCTTCACGTCGAGCACACGCCCCGCGGGGCTGACGCGCAGGGCCAGCAAGACAAGGCCCTCCCGCCCCTCGCGTCGCGCGTTGGCAGGATACCGCGGCGGCGGGCAATAGCGGGCGTCCGGCAACTGGCTGAGGTCCGCGATACCGCGGTGCGCCTCGCTGGCCTGATCGCTTGCCTGCGCCTCCTGCTTCGGCGGCGTGGGTGCGGGTGGTGGCGGCAATTTGCGGGGCTCAGCCGGTGAAGATTGAAGCTCTTCCGGTGGCTTGGGTGCGGGTTCCGGTTCGAGCGGTTCGGGCAAAGGTTCTGGATCCGGCGGTTCCTCCACGGTCGGTTCGGGAGGTTCAGGGGGCAGCTCCGGCCGCTGTTCCACCTGGATCTCCGCTTCTTCGGCGGAAATGATGGCGGGCTCGGGCTCCGGGGGCGGCGCTTGCTTCACCGGCTCGGGTTCCGGCACCGGCGTCGGCATGACAGGCACAAAGGTCGCCTCGACCGACTGGGTATCCTGCTCGAAATGCACCGGCGGCGGGGTCGGCTCATGATGCGAGAAAGCCACTGCCAATACGCCATGGACCAAGAGCGAACAACCGAGCGCGGTTCGCAGGTCAAACCAGGAACGTCGTCGGCGACCGGAAATCATGGCTCGGGCTCGTAGATGAACTGAAAGCGGTCCGCCCCGGCCTCGGTCGAGAGCTGCATCAAGTGCAACACGCGCTGGTAGGCCGCGTCCTTGTCGCCCCGAAAGTAGACGGAGTGGTCTTCCTGTTCCGCCAGGGCTGCCTGCAGCCGCTCCACGAGCTCCGCCTCCGCCACGGGCTCGTCATTGAGAAAAACATGCCCTTGCGCATCGAGGTTGAGCACCAGTTGCGGCTTTGCCTCCGACGGCTGAGACTCCAGTTGCGGCAGCGTCAGCTCAATAGCCGGCGGCGCGAACACCGACGTGAGCATGAAGAAAACGAGCAACTGGAAGACGACGTCGATCAGCGGCGTCATCTCGATATGAGGCCCCTTTGCAGGCTGGCTGGTGAAATCGACCGCCATGGCGTCAACCGAGTCGGGTATGGCTCATCGCCGGCTGGCCTTCGTCTTTCAGGCCTGCCGAGATGTCCGAAAGCTTGTGTTGAAAGCGAGCGCAGAAATACAGCTCGTCCAGTTCGCTGACGAGGTCTTGCATTTCCTTGCCGATACGCTCGGCCCGCGCCTGGAAATACTGGTAGACAAGCAGGGCCGGAATCCCGACGCAGAGCCCCGCCACCGTGGTGATGAGGGCCTCCCAGATCCCGCCCGCCAAGTCTGACGGCACGACCTTGCCGCCGAGCATCTCGATGTGATAAAACGCCGCCACGAGGCCGGTCACCGTGCCGAGCAGGCCCATGAGGGGCGCCACTTGCGCGATGCAGCCGACCAGCTTCAGGTGTTGGTGACACTCACGCAGGACCCGGTCGCCCTCGCGCTGCAAGACCTTGTGCCGCTCGGCCCGTGGATAGTGCAAGTGGGCCAGGTAGCTGCTGGTGATGCGGCGCAAGGGCGCTTCGGTATCTTCCAGACAGGCGGGCGTGCGGCCGGCCTTGGCGCACTCAAAGGCGCAGGGCAGCTCACCCAGTAGTTTGCAGTAAGAACAGCGATGGCGAACGTGAAAGACCGCCCGCTCCAGAGCGACGGCGAGCAGCAAGACGGACAAGACCAGCAGCGGCCACATGATCCAGCCGCCCTTGAGAAACCATTGCGCAAACACGTCCATAACAAAATTGAGTGAGGAAAGGTTCGGAACGGGAAGCGGGGCAGCCCCAGGCCGAAGCCTGGAGCCACCGATAGCAAGCGAGCGTCAGCTGCGACGCTCGAGATAGGGCCTTACGCCTTGCGTCGACGACGGATCGCAACCGTCAGCAGGGCGAGAGAACCGAAAATCGCGGCGTAGGTGGAAGGTTCGGGCACGGCGATGGTCGAGAAGGTATTGCCCGTGTTGAGCTGCATCCCGATCTGAGAGAGGTGCGCTTCGCCCGTGTAGACGATGTCGTAGTCGGTGATGTCCGCGTAGGCAGAGAGATCCCACTGATAGAGCAGCACTTGCGAATCGCCGAAGCTCGTCTCGGTATCGCCCGTACCCACCCAGGTGAAGTCGGCGGCCAGGCTTTGGGTGCCGCCGTTGAAGCTGAGCACGGGAGCCGCCGAGAGCCCGCCGACGAGTTCGATCTGGAAGACCACCGTCTCCAGATCGGCCATCGCCGGACTGTTGGAGATGCTGAAGGTGCCGGGCGTGTCGAAGGAATAGATCGACTGGCTCGAGAAGTAGCCGCCGCCGGAGAGCTTCATCAGCGAAGCGGTACCGGCAGAACCGGCGACGTTGGCGTCCACGTCGTCACCCCAGGCGGCCGTGTAGGAGCCGAAGGAATCCGGATACGTGGGGCTGGTGTAGTGAGCGTTGTCGAGGTTTTCCCAACCTTCGAATTCGCTGAGACCCGGGAGATCGACTGTGACGAAGGCTGAGAGCGGAGCGACCGCGCCCAACGAGAGCAGCACCGTCAAGGCGGTGCGGAGGTGAGGTATGAGCTTGAGCGTCTTCATGCTATTGAGACTCTGTATCGGTACAACATCTACGTCAATGATATTGGGACCATTTCTCAACAAATTGTTAAGGGTAAGTCACATTTGTAGCAACGAGGCGTTAGCTTACCTTGGTTTTATGACCGTGGCCGCGCCCGCCGAGGTGCTGAAGTTCACGCATGCCGTCGCCGGAGAGGCGGAAGGCACGTCCGAAGCCCGTCACCAGACGCCCCTCCTGGGGCTCGAGCCGGAACAAATCGAAATCCACCATGTTGCGCAGCCCGCCCACGATGTCCCCCAACTCGAGCGCCATGCGGTCCATGATCTGGTTAAAGTCGGTAGAATCCCGCTCAATCAGCTCGGGCAGGCAGCTAAAGGTCGCCCGTTTACGGGCAAAGAGCTGCGCGGCGGAGCCTTCGTCTTCGATCACCAGCAGGCTGACCTTGCGGCCCGACTTGAGCGCGCTGGTGTGTTTGGCCAAGGCGCTGATGTAGACGTAGTAGTGGTTGTTTTCGTCGCGTAGGGCCGGAGCATAGCTCGCGTCGGGCTCGCCCTGCGAATTGACGGTGCCGAGGATGACGCTTTTTTGCGCCTCGAGCAGACGTGCGTATTCCGCTTTGGCTTCTGCCAGAATGGCCTCGGTTTCCGTGTTTTGTTGAATCGTAGCAGTCGCTTTGGTCATGTGATCGCGCAGATGAGATTGCTTAGGTGAGAGACGATAAAGAGTGGGCGGCGGGCGGACTGACGCGCAGGTGAGGGTGCGCGCCCCGCTCGGTATAACGGGCTTCGACTTCGTAAAGATGCCTTACCAGATCGGGCGTCAGGACCTCGGCGGGATGGCCTTCGGCTTCGATCTGACCGTGATGCAGGGCCAGCACGTAGTCGGCATAGTCGAGTGCCTGATTGAGGTCGTGCAGGATCACGCAGACGCCGAGGCCCTCATTCGCCAGCGAGCGGGCCAGCTGGAGCACCTCGTGTTGATATTTGAGGTCCAGAGCCGAGACCGGTTCATCGAGCAACAGAAAGCGCGCGCGGTCGTCGGCGTTTTCCTGGATCTGGACCAAAGCGCGCGCCAACTGCACCCGCTGTTTCTCCCCGCCGGAAAGCGTCGTAAAATCACGGTCGGCGAAGTCCTGCATCCCCACCCGGTCGAGCGCGCCCCAAACGGACTGGTGATCTTCGCGCCGGGCAAAACCACGCATGTGCGGCGTACGACCCAGCATCACGACCTCGCGCACGCTAAAGGAAAATTGCAACTGGGAAGACTGGGCCAACACTGCCCGACAGCGGGCCAACGCGTGCTGCGCCCACTTCTCGAGCCGACAACCATGCAGCTCGACCGTGCCCTCGTCCGGAGGCAAAGCCCCGCTCATCACCCGCAACAGCGTGGATTTACCGGCGCCATTGGGCCCAATGATCGCAGTCATCCGGGCGGGCTGCAGTTCGCAACTGACCGGCCCCAGGATGCGGCGCCCATTGCGGGTGACGGAGGTGTCGGTAACGCGCAGCATCCTACCGGGCCTGTCGTTGACGCCGCAGGAGCAGGCCGAGAAAAACCGGACCGCCCAACAGAGAAGTGAGGATGCCGATCGGCAGCTCGGCCGGGGCGACCACCGTGCGCGCCACCATGTCGGCAAACAGGAGCAAGACGCCGCCCAGCAGGGCCGAGGCGGGCAAGAGAAAGCGATGGTCGGGCCCGATCAGGCTGCGCACCATGTGCGGGACGACCAGGGCGATAAAGCCGATCGTGCCGCAGAGCGCAGTCGCCGCCCCCACCAGACTGGCGGCCAGCACGATGAGCTTGGTCTTGGCGCGTCCAACGTCGATGCCGAGGTGTTGCGCCTCCTCTTCGCCCAGCAGCAGGGCGTTCAGCTCGCGACTGAAGAACGGCAGCCAGCACAGCGGGATGAGGATGAACAAGCTGCCGGCGCGGATCAACTCCCAGTCGGCGCGGCCAAGACTACCCAGCCCCCAGAACGTGAGCGAGCGCAGTTGGTCGTCGGAGGCGATAAAAGTGAGAAAGCCGATGAAGGCGCCGCCGATGGCGTTGATGGCGATCCCGATCAGCAGCATCGAGACGAGGTCTACCTGGCCGCCGATCCGTGCGAGGCGATAGATCAAAAAGGTCATCCCCATCGCCCCCGCCATCGCCGCCAAGGGCACCAGATAGGGCCCCAACTGCTGGTACCAACTGGCCGGGAGCAGGTTGACGCCGAGCACGATCATGGTGATCGCCCCGATGGCTCCGCCGCTCGAAACCCCGATGATGCCAGGGTCGGCCAGCGGATTGCGAAAGAGGCCCTGCATGGCCGCGCCGGCGACGGCCAGCCCCCCGCCCACCAGCACGCCCAAGACGACACGCGGCAGGCGAATGTTGAGCACCACGGCTTCACGAATCGCGGAAACTTCCTGACCGCTCAGCCCCAACTTTTGCAGCAAGACGGTCATGATCTCGCCCGCGGAGATCGAAACCGCACCCTGCCCGATCGCCAGCAGGGAAAACAACAGCAGCGCAGCGCCTAATCCAGCCAGCAACAACCAGCGCCCTTGCGTCGACTTCAGCGACCACGAGGCGGTAGCAGGCCGGGGCATGGCATAATCTGCGCGCGTGCTCGACATGGGTTATTCGGTGTCGGAGGTCTCGTAGAGCATCTCGGCCATGTCGCGGGCGGCCTTGCCTGCACGAGGCCCGAAGCTCAGGTAGTAGGAAATTTCGAGCGGGACGACCTCCACCGGCAGCTCGGCCAACGTCGGCAGATTGACCGTCGCCAGCAGGCGGTCCCGGGACGCGTCTTCCATGCCTGGCATAACGCCCACCAAGACAAAATCGGGGTTCTCCTGCAGAACCGCCTCTTCCGAGACCTGCTTATAGCCCTCAAAGTCGCCAAAGACATTCTGGCCGCCGGCCAGCTGCAGCATGCCGTCGCCCATCGTGCCCCGCCCCGCGGCCCGACCACCGCCAAAATGAGCCAGAAGAAACACCACGCGCGGCGCCTCATGGCCGTTTCCAATCTTTGCGGCTTCCGCAAAGTCCTGCGAGATGCCCTTGATCATTTCAGCCGCATTGGCTTCTTCGCCCAGCACCTCGGCCACGGCACGGATCGCAGCATAAAGAGTCTCCCGGTCGCGCGGGGTCGGGATCTGGACCAATTCCACGCCGCCCTGCGCCAGTTGCTCCGCCGCGGCGGGAGGGCCCAAGTCATCGGTCGCCAGAATGAGATCCGGCTCTTGCGCAAGGACGCCTTCGGCACTGATCGCCCGGATGTAGCCCACCTGGGGCAACTCGGCCGCGGCGGCGGGATAGGTGCTCGACTGGTCGGTCGCGATGACCTCATCCCCATGCCCCAGCGCATAGACGATCTCAGTGACGGGGCCGCCCAGCGTCACCAAACGATTGGCAGCCGAGGCCAGCGGAGCCGCACACAAAGACAGCACCCAAACGGCAATGAAATTGAATCCTTGTCTCATTTGACTTGATGAAATGGATAATGCGACTCAGGATCAACTTTAAAGTTATGAATACCTCCAACTACGCTTTACCGGAAACGGTCGCCCAACGGGCGATCCAGCACATGAACGAGGATCACGCCGACGCGCTCCTGCGCTATGCCCACTACTTCGGCGAGCGACCCAGTGCGACCGCCGCGACCATGACCGGCCTGGATGCCGACGGCTTTGATCTAAGCCTGCTGACGTCCGCTGGCCGCGAGGACGTGCGCATTCCCTTCCGCGACCCCCTGCAATGCGATCAGGACGCCCATACCCGCCTGGTCGCCATGGCCGTGGAGGCCCGCAAGGCATTGGCAGTCTGAGGGAGCGGCCAAGCAAGATGGAATCACAGCCCCATCGGCGTCCTTGGCCTTGATCGTCTTCTGAAAAACTGAACCGGACCTCAAGAATTACAAATACGCACGGCCCAAAGACCATGATACGGTGCGTGTATGTATCCAACAGATTCCAGACCACAGTATGAGGACGGAGGGCCCCTCTCACCCTCAAGCCCAGCTCCTTCGGCAGGTATCGCCCAAGATTCGGAGGGCACGCAGAGCAACGTCATTCGTCAAAACGCCATCGTCGATGGAAACCGCATCAGCTATCGCGTGTTTGGAGCGGGCATGCCCGTTGTCTTGATTCACGGGACGCCGTCTTCTTCGCATATCTGGCGGGACGTCGCACCCACCATCGCGACAGCGGGTTATCGCGTCCACACCTATGACTTGTTGGGATTTGGAGCATCGGAGCGCCCCTGGAATCCAGCGGTGGACACCTCGGTATCGGGCCAAGTCCCGATCCTCCAGCAACTGATGGCCCATTGGAAAATCGAAAAGGCCCATGTAGTGGCCCACGACATCGGCGGCGGTATCGCCCAGCGCTTTGCCCTTCAATACCCAGAAGAAGTCCGATCGCTAACGTTGATCGACTCCGTCAGCTTCGATAGTTGGCCCTCCACCCGGACTCGAAAGCAAATGGAAGCAGGCCTTGAAACGTTGATCAAAGCACCGGATGCCGCTCACCGGGCGCACTTCCGCGAGTGGCTGCTCAGTGCGGTCTATCACAAAGAGCGCTTTGCGGCCGGTGCGCTCGACCACTTCCTGAATATTATCTCCGGGCCGGTCGGCCAGAGCAGCCTTTTTCAACATCAGGTAGCGCATTACGATCCCAGGCACACCACAGAGATAGTCCCCCGTCTAACCGAGCTGGCCGATTTACCGGTGCAAATCCTCTGGGGTGAAGACGATACGTGGCAAAAATCCGCATGGGCTGACAAGCTGCAGTCGGCGATCCCTCACGCCCGGCTGCACATCTTGCCAGAATGCGGGCATTTCGCGATGGAAGATCAACCGGCCGCGATCAGCCAGTACCTGCTTTCCTTTTTCAACGGCCTTGCTTCCTCGAACCAAGCGTGAACCGCAGCCCATTTTCATCACAAAAAAGGAGAAGCTTTTGACCAAAGCTTCTCCTTCTCTTTTGTCATCGGGTTCAGGCGCGTGAGCGCGACTCGATCACGGGTTTACAATGACCTGGAACCCTTGAAGCACGAGAATTTCGGGATCGTTCTCGATGTTCTGCATCGTCAGTCCATCGAAGGTCAGGGTGCCATTGTTCGTATAGGAGTAGATGGCAGCCCCGTCGTGGGCGGCGGCAAAGCGCGAGGTCGTCGTGTCGTCGAGGCCCGTTCCGTCGATCAGGATATCCTCGAACAGGATGTTGGTGAAGCCACCGCCGTAACCGGCCTGAATTGCATCACGCTGCGTGCCGAAGATATCGATGTTGCGGAAGGTGACGTTCTGGATGCCGGTGTTGGAGGCCTCGAGGTCGATCGCGCCCCGCTCGCCATTATAGACGTCATGACTGGTACCGCAGTTCTCGATCGTGGTATCGGAGAAGAGGATGCCGGTGTTGTTCTCGAAGTGGTACCCCGGGAACACAGTGTTCATGCGGATGCCGGAGCCCATGAAGCAGTCCTTGATGTAGTTGAACTGGGCCTGGTGACCCGAGCCGCCGAAGAAGGCAATACCGGCGGCACGCCAGTTGTTCTCGATCGTATTGTGGCTGAACGTGTTGTTCACGCCCATCGGCGCGTTGTTGGTCGAGTCGGTCCAGACGGCCAGCCCGTCGTCGCCGTTGTTGCGCACGCTGCAATTGCGCACGGTGCTGTTGCTGGTGCCCTGGCAGAAGTTCACGCCGTCCGCCAGGTTGTTGCGGATGCGGCCGTCTTCGATCACCAGGCCGGTCGCCGCCCAGGCCGGGCTGTGCGCATAGTCTGCCACCCAGAAGCCGCATTCGAAGTGCTCTTCCCAGAAGTTATGGACCCGGGAATTGGCGCCGAAGTTGTCCATGAAGCACTTGTAGACGGCATTCTGGTTGTAGCGTGAGCGCAGGGACGAATTCAGATACAGGTGTCCGAAGTCCAGCTGCCCGTTTTCCGTCAGGCGGAAGGAGATACCCCCGCTGGCAGCATTGGAGTTGGTAAACTGGATATTCGTGTGCCAGATGCCGGCCCCCTGGATCGTAATTTGGCTGATCGGGCTGCCGGTCGAGCCGATGACCCACATGTTGTCGAGGTGGAAGGTGCCCGCCGGGATGTAGAGCGGGCGTCCGGTCGCAGCCGCTTCCGCCACTGCCTGGTTGAAGGCCGAGAGGTCGTCCACACCGTCGTTGGCCACCGCACCGTAGCTCGTAACCGAAACCGCATTGGCCGGCGCGGAGAGTGCGGCAGGAACCGGCTCGATTTCCAGGAAATCGACGCCGTATTCCAGGCCATTTGCGCCGCTGCTCTGGATGCGAATCGTATCGCCGGGCTGCAGGGCAACCGGCAATTTCCAGTGCACCTCGTCGAAGCGGAACGTCGCCTGCCCGCCATTGGGCGCATCGACCGGGTGGTCGCTGCCGATCGCGAAGTATTGCCACGACCAGTAGGAGGACAGGTCGATGGTGTCGACATAGCTGCCGTTGACGTAACAGTCGAGTGAGCCGTCGAGGCCCATGCCGTCACTGGAATCGGGCATGGTGAAGCGCATGTTCACGCCCCGGCCTCCGCCGCCCTGGACCACGGTCCACTGGGCGTAGGCGCCGCTCGACGGCAAGGCAATGTAAGACTGATTCGAGGCCTCACTGGCGATCTTCGCATAGTCGAAGTTGGGCGCCGAGCGCATGGCCGCGCCGCCACCGATGGAGGCGTCCTCCGAATCGTAGCGCGTATAGGGCATCGCGGCTCCGCGGCCACTCAGGATCGAAACGGTAGCCGTGTTGTTGTTCTCGTTGGTCTCGCTGACCATACCGGTGGCATCGGCAGTGGCCGTCGCGTTGGCGCTGCCCGCCGCGGTCCAGCTACCCGGGATGGAGACCGATACCGTCTGTCCGGCACCGATGGTGGGCGTATTCGTCTGCTGGAGTGTGGTGCCGCCGATGGCGACGCGGGTAGTGGTGCCAGCTGCGACCGGCGTCGTGCCGCGGTTGCGGACCTGGACCGTGAAGCTGACCGAAGCGCCGTCGGCCGGAAATTCCGGCGTGTAGGCGACGTCGACCACTTCGAGGTCGGGCCCAGGGGTTTGGCTGACCGTCAGTGGGCTGGAGCTGCTGACGAGATTGTTGCCTTCGTCCAGCTCGTTGACCACGTCAGCGGTATCCACCTGTGCGCTGACGGTGTAGGAACCGGCGGTTTGGGCCGGGATCGTTGCGCTGACGGTGGTCGAACCGCCAGCGGCCAAGCTGGAGACCTGAGCCGTTTCCACTTCCTGGGAGTCAAGGGAGAAGGCCAGCGAGCTAGCCGCAGCGGCGGCGGTGCCGACGTTTTCGACGGTGGCGCTGAGCACGATGTTGTTCGACTCGGTCGGCGCGGAAGGCGTCCAGTTCAGGCTCGTGATCGTGAGATCCGGGTTGGGTCCTGGCGTGCCCATGACCTGGAATTCCGCGATCTGGCCGCCGGGAGCGCCCGTATTTTGCGTGATCTGGACGCGGACGGCCGTGGCCGTTTCTCCCACCGGGATCGTCACCGAGTTGCTCGGCGGGGTAAAGGTGTAGGCCTGTGCTGCGCTCACCTGGGTAAAGGAGGAGGCGCCGGGATGGAGGACGGAGACGGCGATCGTCTGTTGGCGGCTGGACCATGCGGCGTCCGGATTCAGCTTGAGCGTTACGTGGTTGACGTTGCTGCTCAGGCCGAGGTCGACCGTCAATGTGCCGGGCAAACCCTGGCTTTCCCAGTAGGTCGTCAGGTCTCCATCCACCGCATTTTCGGCCGGGTAGAGAGCATTGTCCGTCTGTCCCGTAATGGCGGCTCCCAACGCGAGGTTTTCTTCCGAAATGTTACCGGGCGTCGCGGACGCCTCGGCAGAGAGCGCAGAAGAGCCGACCGCGTTAACGGCGGCCACCTTGTAGTAATAGGTCGTGCCGTTGGAGACGGCGTTGTCGGTGTAGCTCGTGCCGCTCAGGCCGCTTTGGTAAGGAGTGGAGCCCTGGTTGTTGGACGCCGTGCTGCGGTAGAGGTCGTAGCTGCTGGCGCCCGTGCTGGAAGCCCAGCTGAGCGAGACCTGCCCGTTGCCCGCCGCCGCACTGAGGTTGGCGGGGACCGCCGGGACTTGCGTGCCTTGTCCTTCGAAGCGGATACGGTTGAGGTTCACGCCGTCGCCGATGATCTCGAGGCGCAGGATCTGATCGTTGCCGCCTGGCAGCGAAACATTGCTGATCGCTACGTCCTGCCAGGATTGCCAGCCGCCGGTGTTGGGGATGCTCGCCTGGGCGACGATGGTGCCATCGAGCAGCAGACGCACGCTCTTGCTGCCGCTGTTGCCGGAGGCCGCGCGCAAGACGATGTTGTACGTGCCGCCGGTGACGTCGGTGGTGTATTCGAGCCATTCGCCGGGACTCATCCAGCCGACGTTGTAGCCGCCACCATTGTCGGAAGTGCTTTCGACATCCACATCGTCGGAGCGGTAGGCACCGCCGTTGTTGCCGGCGTCGGAGTCATGATAGGCCACGCCTTCGCCGCCGAGGTCGTAGTCTTCGGCTTCGATTTGCGAACCGGCGGCGATGGTACGGTTACTGCCGCCATAGGGCGACTGGCTCGCGGTCGAGATCGGCAGCACCTCGATACCGGCGATACTCGGGTTGTCGGCGCCCCCTTGTGAGAAGGCGACTTCGATCTCGCCGGACGCGTTGGCTGTGGCGGTGAATTCCCGCACGAGTGCGTGATTCACGCCCGCACTGGCGACAATGTCGAAGTTGGACAGCACCGCGCTGCCGTTGATCGCGACATTGAAGGTGCGCTGGCCTGCGGAGCTGAACGAGAGCTCCACAAAATGGAGGCGCACCCGATAGTTAGTGCCGGGCGATAGGCTGTTGAGCATGTAGCTGAAGGAGGGAGCCCAGCGCACGCTTTGGTAAACGGCCTGCGGCGCCGGGTTGGAGACGCCGGAGAGGTCGATGGAAGCGGAGCTGCTAAAGGCATTGCCGCCGCTGAAGTCGGCATCGGCGGCGTAGGGAGTGGCGGCTCCACCTCCGGCGTTGACCTGCAGGATGGGAGTCTGGGCCTGGGCCGAAGCGAAGAGGGTAAACATGAAGGTCGCCAACAGGAATACGATCCGTGGACAACCTGATCGGGTACGGTTTTGCATAACGCAATGTGGGGTTAGGGGGTTGGTCGCCCTGCGGCCTTGTGAACGGGCCGCAGGGTCAGGAGAAAGGCGACAGCCTCTATTCACACGCTGAGCGAACCGGAATTTCGGTTACGGGTCACCCATCCCTGTCCCATGAACGGAACAGGCAAAGACGGACCGTTGCCGATCCACCGCGCGCATTGCTGTCGCGCTTCCGGTTCAGAATCCGGATTCGCAATCTGGCGGTAGGCGGTGCCAGATTTTCTCGGCCAGACGGAGAAATGATGCCGTACAGGCGGAGGCCGGTGGATCGATCATCCTCAGGGGTGTCACAGAGTAGTCGGGGTTTCGGCTGACCTTACAGGCTAACCCCTCCTTTGCATATGCCGCACTCTGTTTACGTAAACCTGAAGCACGACATGCACGTCACCTGATATGTGCGTCTCCCCTGGTTAGGTTACGCCGCTGCCGGTGCTGATGAGGTCAGCTCGCCCCGCAGGTAATCTTCGGCCCGGTTGCGCACGGCATCCTGCAGGTCGGGCTTGAACTCGAAGATGCGTTCGAACTCCTCCGGAGTCATTCGGTCCGCGTGGCGATGTTGCACCTCGAGCTTGCGCGCCGTTTCCGGCTCCACCTCGACCGCGATGTCGGGCTCGACCCCTTTGTTGTGGATCGAGGTGCCGCTGGGAAAGTAGTACAGGGCCGTAGTCTGGCTGACCGCCCCGCCGAAGCGCAGTTGATGGACCGTCTGCACGGAGCCTTTGCCGAAGGACGTCTCACCCACCACGACGGCGCGGCCCACGTCTTGCAGCACACCGGCCACAATTTCCGAGCCGCTGGCGCTGTAGTGATTGACCAACACCGCAACGGGGTAGTCCCCCACTCGCGCGGGCGTGTCGGACACGTATTCGGTGCGATCCGCCTCATCCCGACCCGCCGTGTAGACGATCAGCTGCCCCTCGTCCAGGAACTGCTCGGTCACTTCCTTGGCCGCGCTGAGGTAGCCGCCCGGATTGTTGCGCAAGTCGATGATCAGGGCCTGCATGCCATTGCGTTCGAGCTGATCCAGAGCGGCGGCGAATTCCTCCGACGTGCGTTCGCCAAACTGGCTGAGTCGCAAGTAGCCGATGCCGTCGTCGGTGAGCGCCGTATCCAACACGCTCGGGATCTCGACCGGCGCCCGCATCACCTCGAGCGAGAGTTCTTCGTCCACCGCCGGGCGAAAGAGCCCCAGCTCCACCGGCTGACCTTCTTCGCCGCGAATCGCATCGGTGACCTCTTCGACGTTGAAATCGCTCACGTCGGTCGCGTCGACGCGCACGATCTGGTCTCCCGGCAGGACGCCCGCCTGTTCGGCCGAGCTACCGGGGAAGACCGTCACCACCGTCACGTCGTCCTCCAGTTCCTGGATCTCGATGCCCACCCCGACGTAGCGCTGTTCCGAGCGCTCGCGAAAGGACTTGAAGTCCTCCTTGGTAAAGTAGCGCGAATACGGGTCGAGGTTATGCAACGTGCCTTTCAGCGCCTTGTCGCGCAGCGCCTCGTAATCGACTGCGTCGGCGTCGTAGTATTCGCGGTGGATGAGTTGGAAGACGGCTCCGACTTCCCGCAGTGACTGCCAGAAGGGGCTCCACATCAGCCACGAGAACAGGCCGATAATGGCGAGTAAAAGCACTCCGGGGACGAATAGCCGCTTGAACATGCAGAGCAGCATGCGGATGATTCGCCCCGATGCAATTACCTGACGGCTCAAATAAGTCCTGTAGCCCAGAGATGCTGCACGCGCTGCGTGAGTGGAGCGACGAGCAGGGGCGCTTGAGCTACCGCGACTTCATCGAAACCGCCCTCTACGCGCCGGCAATCGGCTACTACCGGCGGCCCGCCGAGCGGGTCGGCACCAAGCCGCAAGCGGACTTCTACACCTCGAGCTCCCTCGGCCCGATCTTCGCGGACCTGATCACGGCGGCAGCAGTGAAGCTGCTGCCGGAGGCGCCAGAGCACTATACTTTTGTCGAGATTGCGGCCGAACCCGAAACCGGCCTGTTGCATCAGCGCGAACACCCGTTTGCGGATTACCGTCCGCTGCGTCTGGGCAGCGAGTTGAAGATCCCGTCCAAGAGCGTGGTGTTTGCCAATGAGTGGCTCGACGCACAGGCCTTCGATCGCGTGGTGTTTCGCGAAGGGAGCTGGCGGGAGCGCGGGGTGCAGATCCGAGGCGACGGGCAATTGAAGGAGGTCGAGCTGGGGCCGTGGCCGCACGCTTATCCCGCCTTGCCCAACCCCGCACCGGAGGGATATGAGCTCGATCTGCCGCTCGTAGCGGTGGAAGCCCTCCGCGCCGTGGCCGCGCAGGAGTGGCAGGGCCTCTTCATCACTTGTGACTACGGGCTGCTGTGGGAGGCGATGGCCTACGAGCGCCCCGCCGGAACCGCCCGCACCTATACCCATCACCGCCAGAGCAACGACTTGCTGGCGCAACCGGGTGAGCAGGATATCACGTGCCACGTGTGCTGGGACTGGCTGCAGGACGCGCTGGAGCAGCACCGCTTTACCACCCGGCTGGAGCGGCAGGAGGCCTTCCTCGTGCAACATGGCACGGCGGCGATCGAACGCGCCATGCAAGACAACCGGCTCAAGCGCGGCGCCTTGCAGGAGTTGCTGCACCCGCAGTATTTTGGCAGCAAGTTTCAGGTCCTCTGGGGGCGCCGTGACTGAGGGGGCAGAAAGTTATTCACTTTTTCCTTGCCGGAGAATCCGGCTGCATGTTTATCTCAGTGTTTTTCCAGCGAGCTATGGCACGAGTTTGTTATGTAACCGGTAAGCGCCGCGTCAGCGGTAGCAAAATTCACCGCCGCGGTCTCACCAAGAAGAGCGGTGGTATCGGCACGCACATTGCGAAGGTGAGCAAGCGCACCTTCAAGCCGAACGTCCAACGCGTCCGCATCAAGCTGCCCAATGGGCAGACGAAGCGCGTGTGGGTGTCGGCCAAGGCCCTGAAGGCTGGCCTCGTCGAGAAGGCCATCTAGGGTTCTGCGTCCGCGCGACTTTTCACCGCCGGCTTTGCGATTGCGAAGCCGGCTTATTGTTTGTACCGACGGCGCCTGAACCCTTTTGAGTGCTTTCGCTCGCAAACAGAGACAATTTGGCATAAAAGATGGAGTGAATCAGGGGCTATGGCCTCGACTCTCCACACCGCGCAGACCTCTGCCCAACCCCACCGTCGTATTTCCACGCAACCTTACAACCGGGCGCGCGCCCTGCGTCGCGTCGAACGCGTCTCCCGCTTCATGGACACCGCCTTCCGAGTGCCGGGGCTCAAGAAGCGTGTGGGCTGGGATGCGATCATCGGCCTGATCCCGGGCATCGGCGACACCGTCACCGCCGTGATCTCGTTTTATCCCATCTACGAAAGCCTGCGCATGGGGGCACCGCGACTGCTCGTGCTGCGCATGCTGGCTAACGTCGGCATCGACTGGCTGGTCGGCATTGTACCGGTGTTCGGCGACATTTTCGACTTTGCCTTCCGCGCCAACATTCGCAACACGGCCCTGCTCAAGCGTTGGCTCGAACAGGGCTGAGTGAACGGGAGATAAAGGTCCGTATCAGCGAGGTCCGGGACCGCCCAGTTGATCGAGCATCCAGGCTTCGGAGGCTTCGTGTGCTTCGGGATAAGCCCAATGGCCGGTATCGCGGTAGAGGTGCAACTCCGGCGTGCGCTCAAAGCTGTGATAGACGGCAAACATCGAGGTCGGGGGGACCACGGTGTCGTTGAAGCCAAAGGCCATCCAGCCCGGCTTGTCGAGGTGGCGGGCGAAGTTCACGCCGTCGTAATAGGGCACGACCTCCAACCAGTCGGGGTGATCCTGCGCGTCAAAGCGGTTGAAGAGGCGCGGCCAACCGGCGGCATGGCCGTCCAGCTTGCCCAGCATGTCGCACATCGCGGGGTAAAACGCGACAAAGGCGTCAATATCCTCGTGCAGGCTGGCCGTCATGATCGAGAGGCCCCCACCCTGACTGCCGCCGGTGACGCCGATGTGCTCGCCATCCCACGCGGGCACGGTTTCCAGAAAGTCCACCGCCTTGATGCAGCCCAGGAAGACACGCTTGTAGTAGTAGCGGTCGCGGTCTTCGATCTGGTCGATATAGTAGTTGTAGAGCGCGCCGTATTTGAGGCCCTCGTAGGTTTCCTCCGGGTAGCGCACCGGCAGGCCGTGAATGCCGATCTGCAGCGTGATCGCGCCCGCGGCAGCCATACTGCGCTCGCCTGAATAGGAGCGCACGCCCGCCCCCGGCACACGCAGAATGGCGGGGTATTTGCCTGGAGCCGTGGGCACACAAAGGATCCCGTAAATGCGGTTGCGCGGCTGATTGCGGAAGCTGACGTGATAGCTCTTCACCTTGCCGTCGCTGAGTTCGGGCAAGTATTCGAGCGTCGGCTCGAGCGGCACCTCCCGCACTTCCGCAATCGCGTTGCGCCAGAAGCGCCAGAAGTCCTCCGGTTCCTCGGTGGCCGGCTCGATTTCATCGGGCGCGAAGGCGGCCGTGCCGACGGCTTCGTATTCGTTCCCCTGGTAGGTAGCAGTGACCGAACAGCGCAGGAAACCGGGCTGCTCCATACCTTGGGCCTCGAGCGTCAGCCCTTGGGCCGAGGTGGCCTGACGGCCTTCCGTTTCCGGTTCGTATTGCTCGGGACCGATTTCATACTGAATCGGCACGTCCGGCACGATGGCGCCGTCGCGCTCGACGGACACATGAAACTGCACGGGCTCGCCGACCTCGTAGGTCCAGTCCGGGTGGTCGGGGGTCACCACCACGCTGATCAGCTCTTTTTCCGGAGGAGCGCCGAAGAGCAGCGAAGCGAGCAAGAGGGGTACACACAGGAGGGGTTTTCTCATATTTATTAGAATGGCGCGGCGCTCGCAGCATTTCAATGCCGAAAATGCTCCCTAGGCGCCCGCCGTGACTCCGTGTATGCGATAAACGGCGTTGGCCAGAACCTTATCACTCAGGCGATTGACGTCAGAACCTTCCCATTAGCTCCATTTATTGCCCATACGAAGGTCTTTTCTTGAGGCGTCTATGATAAACGCTTAAACCGTGCACCGCTTTACATTGCTCGCGCGGCCAAACGCCTGCGTGGCTGGCCCGCCCGCGATTTTCTCTGTTCATCTTCCTTCTCGCGTAACCACCCCTTCTCTCGAGGTGCCCGATGCCCTTGATTAATCTGACGTCGCAGATCACCATATCTAACGGTCCTAAATTTAGCGTTTCCCGTGCTTTGGAGGTGGAAGCATACGACCTGATCGAAGTCGTCGTCCCCGCCGACACCACCGACCTGGAGGTAACGCTTCAACCCGGGACCGCCGGCGCCGCCACCTTTCTGTTGGTAACCGCCAACTGGTACGGCGCAGAGCTCGCCTACAAGATCAACACCAACAGCGCCGACGCCCGCACGCTCGACCATCCGCATCTGTTCGCGGGCAGCGGCGCAGTTTCGTTGGTCGATGCCGCCCCGAGCAGCCTCTTTTTTACCAATTCCACCAGTAGCGACGACGCGGCCGACGCCCACGTGCAGATCTTGCTGGGCCGCGACGCCACGCCCTGAGCCAGCGGCACGCCTCCCACCACCCCGCATTCAAAACCGTCTTTCATCATGCCATCCACTCTTACCTATCCCGGCGTCTACATCGAAGAAGTGCCCAGCGGCGTCCGCGCCATCTCGGGCGTCGCCACCTCGATCGCCGCCTTCATCGGCTGGGCGGCGCGCGGCCCGGCCGACCGCGCGCAACTGGTCCAGAGCTGGACCGACTTCGAGCGCCGCTTCGGCGGCCTGAATCGCCAGAGCCTGCTGGGCTACGCGGTGCAGCAATTCTTCACCAACGGCGGGCAGCAGGCCTACGTCGTGCGCCTGCATGCCGGCGACGCCGACACGGCGACCGTCTCCGTCCCCTCCGCAGATGCCGGCACCAGTCTGGACTTTTCCGCCAGCAGTCCCGGTGAGTGGGCCAACCAATACGCGGTGGCGATCCGGCGGCGGACGGACGACCCGACCCGCTTTCGCCTCACGGTGGTGGAAGTCAATGCCGCCGGAGACGAAACACCGGTCGAATCGTTCGAAAACCTGTCGCTGGACTCGCTCGACCGCCGGTTTGTGGAGACCGTCGTGAACGAGTTGTCGCAATTCGTGCGGGTGCAGGTCAACGGCCCCAGCACGACGCCGCCGCTCGACACGGCCTCGCCCTCGCCTTTACTCGGCAGCGACACCCCCGGCGACGACGGCACGGTGCTCGATCCCGACACCGCCGGCTTCGAGGCCGCGCTGGAAGCCGGCGGCGGCAACGGCGGGGTGAATCTGCTGGAACGGGTAGACCTGTTCAACCTGCTCTCCGTGCCCGGCCAGACGACGCCCGCGGTGGTCGCGCAACTCCAGGCGTTCTGCCGGCGGCAACGTGCTTTTTATATCGCGGACTGCGCCGAAAGCGACGACTTCAACTCCCTGATGGGTGGCCCGGACGGGGCGATCACCGGCGCAGACGGCGTCAACGCGGCCTACTACTTCCCGTGGGTGCTTGCGCCCGACCCTTTACAGGAAAACCGGCCCCGCGCTTTTCCGCCCAGCGGCTTCGTCGCAGGGCTCTTTGCTCGCACCGATACGACGCGCGGCGTGTGGAAGGCCCCGGCCGGCACCGAGGCCAGCGTCTCCGGCGCAAGTGGCTTGACCGAAGTTCTGACGGACCTCGAAAACGGCACGCTCAACATTCAGGCGATCAACTGCCTCCGCCGGTTCAACGTCTATGGCAATGTCGTCTGGGGCGCACGCACCCTGGCCGGCCACGACGATCGGGGCTCCGAGTGGAAATACGTGCCCGTGCGGCGGATCGCGCTCTACATCGAAGAGAGCCTCTACCGGGGCACCCAATGGGTGGTGTTCGAGCCCAACGACGAGAAGCTTTGGTCGCAGATCCGCCTCAACATCGGGGCGTTCATGCAGGGGCTCTTCCGCCAGGGCGCCTTTCAGGGCACCTCGCCCCGCGACGCCTATTTTGTGAAGTGCGACAGCGACACCACCACGCAGGCCGATATCGACCGCGGCATCGTCAACATCCATGTCGGCTTCGCCCCGCTCAAGCCAGCCGAGTTCGTCGTCCTGCGCATCCAGCAGATTGCGGGACAAGCTGAATCCTAACCCCAGGCACCTGTCATGGCACAATTTACCGTCAACTTGCATCGCTACAATCCCTACGCCAACTTCAAGTTCCGCGTCCGCTGGGATGGTCGCTACGTCGCCGGCGTCAGCAAAGTCGGGGCGCTCAAACGCAGCACAGAGGTCGTCAAACACCGCGAGGGTGGCGACTTCAGCAGCAGCCGCAAGGCCCCGGGCCGCACCGAATACGAAGCAATCACGCTCGAGCGGGGCGTGACCCACGATGTCGACTTCGAGCAATGGGCCAACAAGGTCTGGAACTACGGGTCGGGGCTCGGCGCGGAGGTATCGCTGTCGGACTTCCGCAAGGATATCATCATCGACGTCTACAACGAGGCGGGGCAGCTCGTGCTGGCCTACAAGGTGTATCGCTGCTGGGTCTCGGAATACCAGGCGCAGGCGGATCTCGACGCCAACGCCAACGCGGTGCTCATCCAGACGATCAAGCTGGAGAACGAGGGCTGGGAACGCGACTACGCGGTGACCGAGCCCGCCGAACCCAGCTTCGTCGAACCCGCCTGATCGCAATGACCCACTACGCGCTTTCGGCGGCCTCCATTCTCGAGGCCTGGGAACGCGGCGCCGGGCAGTCACCGCTCAACCGTGCGCTGACGTTGCTCCGTCAAACCGATCCCGCCCATTCGCTCGACGCGTTGGCCTGCCTGCCTGTAGGCGTGCGAGACAAGCGCCTGTGGAGCATTCGCAAAGCCACTTTCGGCGACCGCGTGACCGCCCTGGCTACCTGTCGTCCGTGTGGCGATACGTTGGAATTCAGCTTCCGCGTCTCCGAAGTCTGCCCCGCGGAGGAGCCTGCCTTCCCATCCAGCACTTCCTGGGAACATGACGCGTGGTCGCTGACCTTTCGCCTGCCGGATACTCTGGACTTGGCCGCGCTGGGAGATTTGCCGGCGACCCTGCCTCCCGGCCGCATGCTGGCGGCGCGTATTCTCGAAAGCGCTACGCATGACGATCTTCCGGTGTCGGTGGACGAATTGCCGGACGAGGTGCTGTACGAACTCGAAGCCCGGCTGGCCGAGATTGACCCGCTGCCGGACCTGACGTTTGCCCTCCAGTGCCCGCATTGTCATCACGCCTGGGAGGAGGCGTTCGACATCGCCAGCTTTCTCTGGACTGAAATCGAAGCGGAAGCCCACCGCCTGTTGCGCGAAGTGGGCGTGTTGGCCCGCACCTTTGGCTGGAGTGAGCACGATATCCTGCAGTTCAGCCCCACCCGCCGCCAAGCCTACCTCGAGCTGGCCGAATCATGAGCCGCTACCTCAGCAACCTCGCTGCTCGCGCTGTGGGAGACGCTTCCCACGTGCAACCGCGGCTGCGCTCCCGCTTCGAGCCTTTGCCCACACAGTCGCAGGCATCGCTCGTGCAGGAGGATGGGCAAGCGGTTGCACCCCCGGCGCAAGAGGAATCGACTCGTACAAGCCACCCGCAAGAATCGTCGCCACCAACGGCAGATAGTAGCCTAAATGCTAATACACCATTTTCTCCCGAAGACGAATCGGCACCCGAGCCGGAGGCGCCGCATACTCCGCCAGTCTCCAAGCCGGAAGCGTCTGTAGCGGAGGCGTCCCCTCCTCACCAGGAACGTCACCAGTCAACAACGTCGCCCGCCCGCGCGGCTGAACCTCCACCTGCCCCGCCCACACCGGATACGGAGACGCCCAATGACTCCAAAGCCGAGGAGTCGGCGCAGGCCCCGAGGCCGAAACCGGCTGCGCGGGAAAGCCGTCCCTCATCTCGCCGCACCCCCACCATGCGGCCGATGGCGCGGACTACGCCGTCAGCATCCGCGCCATCCATGCGGGAAGACCGGCGTTCCAAACCGGAGGCCGAACCGGAACGTCCGACTATTTCGGTGCGCATCGGGCGGGTGGAGGTGCGGGCCAACATCGCCCATTCACCACCCGCCGCGCCGCGCAAGGCACCGCCCCAGCCCAGACTGGGACTGGAGGACTACATGAAGCTGCGCAACGGAGGACGCTCATGAGCTCCTTTCTCGCGATTAGTGCCGTCACGGCAATCTTGCGAGGCGTGCTGCAAGACAGCGTGGGGCGCCATGACCTGGCGACGGTTCTAGGCGGCGATCCGGAGGTCTCGGCCCTGCCGCCGGACCGCATCGAAGTCGACGAGGGCAGCCCGGACCGCATCAACCTCTTCCTCTTTCAGGCCACCGAAAACCCCGCCTGGCGCAATATGGACATGCCGGCGCGCAACGGGCGCGGAGCACGGCTCGGCAACCCGAAGCTTGCGCTGGACCTGCACTACCTGGTCACCGCCTACGGCTCAGGCGACCTGCAGGCCGAAGTGCTGCTGGGTCACGCGATGTTCGTCTTTCACGAAACGCCCATCGTGACCCGCCAGGCTGTGAGCGATCAACTGGCCGCCCTGCCCGCCGGTCCGCTGGCGGATGCGCTGCGTAGCAGCCGTCTGGCCCAGCAGTTCGAGCCCGTGCGCATCGTGCCGCGCGTGCTGAGCGTGGAAGAAGTCTCCAAGGTCTGGACGGCCTTGCAGTCGCAGTACCGACCCACGGCAGCCTATCAGGTCTCGGTCGTGCTGATCGAGGCCGAGCAGCCCACCCGCACCGCCCTGCCCGTGGTGACGCGCGGGCGACCGGTGCCCGCAACCGGCAGCGACGAAGGCGTATTCGTGCAAGCCAATCTGCTGCCGCCCGTGCCGACGCTCGAGGCGCTGGCGTTTCCTTTTGGCGCCCCGGCGATCCGCATGGGCGAAACGCTGACGCTGAGCGGTCATCACTTGGCCGGCGCCAACATAAGGGTGCGTTTCCGCCTCTCGCTAGGCACCGGAGTGCTCGAACTGCCGGCTACCGGCACGCCCACCAACACCACCGTCACGGTGCAACTGCCGCCCGATCCGCCCGCCGGCCCTGTGACGCCGGACTCGCCGCTCAATCCGGTCAACTGGCGCGCGGGCGTCTACGAAGTCAGCGTCGTGACGGAGCAAGGCGGAGTGGACCGCGAGAGCAACCGGCTGCCCTTTCTGCTCGCGCCGCGGCTGGACAGCGTTGACCCGGTGCCGCCAGCGGGCCCGCTCGCCACGGTGGAGGTGAGCTGCAGCCCGCCCATTCAGGAGGGGCAAACCGTGTCGCTGCTGGTCGGCAGTCGAGAGTTGGCGCCCGAGCCCTTCGCCGCACCAGAGGCAAATCTCAGCTTTACCGCGCCCGGAGCACCGGACCCGCTGCCGAGCGGTCCGCAGTGGGTGCGCCTGCGTGTGGATGGCGTGCTCAGCCTCGTGGTGAACTACCAGGCTAGCCCGCCCGCATTTGAAGCCACCCAAGCCGTCACCCTGCCATGAGCACTGCCTCCATCCGTCACACGACCTGGACCGTAGCCAACTGCAGCGTGCTGCAAGCCGAGCTGGAGCGTGTGCGCAGTTACCTGATGGCGCACCTCGGGCAACCGGACCAGCGTCCGCTCGAGCAAGCAGTGACCGATGCCCGGGTGAACCTGCCCGAACCGGCGGCACTCGATCGGCTGGTGGCGTTGTTTGGGTTGTCGGCTTTCGAGCGAGACTTGCTGCTGCTCTGCGCGGCGGAGGAGCTGTTGGACGCGATAGGCGCACCGGGCTTCAAGACTGCGCTCGCCTACCTGCCTGAACCGCATTGGAGTGCGCTCACGCCGGAAGGGCCGTTGCGCTACTGGCGGCTGCTCAACCTGGGATCGAGCGCCACTCTAGCCACCGCGCCGCTCCACCTCGACGAACGCATCCTGCATTACCTGTGCGGTGTGCCGAGCATCGACGAACGCCTGAACGGTTATCTCGAGTTGGTGCAGGCGGACGGACACCTCACCCCCTCACAACAGGCACATGTCGAGTCGATCACGTGCCTTTGGGCGCAGCCGGAGCAAGACGATTGGCCGGCCGTGCACCTTTGCGGAAACGACCATGCGCTACACGCCACCATTGCCGCGCAAGTCTCCCGGCGGATGGGGCGCGATCTCCTGACCCTCCAGCTGCCACGACTTCCGGGGAATCCAGCCGAACGGGAAGCGCTCCTGCGCCTGTGCGAGCGGGAAGTCCTGCTCAGTGAGGCCTGCCTGCTCCTGCAGCTGGAGGCCACGCCGCCGGACGACCTCGCAAACTGGATTCAGCGGCCAGACCTTCCGGTGCTGGTCTCATCGCCCGAGCCGCTGCGGTCGAATGTCGCCTTGCGATTGGAAGTCGGCAAGCCTTCCACGTCCGAGCAGCTGACCTTCTGGCAGGCGTGTCTGGGCGATGTCGCATCCGGACTGAACGGGCAACTGGAAGCCTTGACTGCCCAGTTCAACCTGCCCGCGGCCAGCATTCGCGCGATCTCCCAACAGAGTCGGTACACCCCTCCGGAGCATCTGGCACCGACGCTCTGGGAAGGTTGTCGCAACCAGGCCCGGGTGAACCTGACGGATCTGGCGGAGCGGGTGGTGACGCGCACGGGCTGGGACGACCTCGTCGTGCCGGAGCATACCCGCGAACTGCTGCAGGCGTTGGCGGCGCAGGTCCGCCAGCGGGCGAAGGTCTATGAGCGGTGGGGCTTTGCGGCCCGTTCGGCTCGGGGTCTGGGAATCAGTGCGCTGTTCTGCGGCCCCAGCGGCACGGGCAAGACGCTCGCCTCGGAGGTGCTCGCCAACGAATTGCGGCTGGACCTCTACCGCATCGACTTAAGCCAACTCGTCAGCAAATACATCGGCGAAACGGAGAAGAATCTGTCCCGCGTCTTTCAAGCTGCGGAGGAAGGTGGCGCCGTTCTGTTGTTCGACGAGGCCGACGCGCTGTTCGGCAAGCGCAGCGAGGTGCGCGACAGCCACGACCGTTTTGCCAACATCGAGGTGAGCTACCTGCTCCAGCGCATGGAAAACTACCGGGGGCTGGCGATCCTCACCACCAACCGACGGGAGGCCCTGGACACCGCGTTTTTGCGCCGCTTGCGCTTCATTGTGACCTTCCCCTTCCCCGACGTCGGACTGCGCACGGCGATCTGGCAACGCATGTTCCCCACCGAAGCGCCGACCGAGGCGCTGGATTTCCGCCGCCTGGCGCGCCTGAACGCAACCGGCGGCAACATCCGCAACATCGCGCTCGGGGCGGCCTTTCTTGCGGCCGACGCGGGGCAACCCATCCGCATGCAGCACTTGCGCACGGCGGCTGGCTTTGAATTCGCCAAGCTCGAGAAACCGCTGCCAGCGGCAGAAATGGAGGCGTGGTCGTGAATCCGTCGCAGATCGAATTCGAGATCGAGGAACTGGTGCTGCGCGGTCTGCCCGCCTCCCAGCGACACGCGATTGCCGAGTCACTACGGCAAGAGCTGGAAGCCCTGCTTGCGGCCAGCGATGCACCTGCGCTTGAGCGCATGGCCGGACGAACGGACCTGCCGCCGTTGCAGCTCCATCTGCAAGCCAAAGGACAGCCACAGGCCATCGGGCAGGAACTGGCGCGGACCCTCTACGGAGGATTGACCCAATGAGCGGCTTTTTCTCCAGCCAGCAACCGGTTGCAGCCACACCGGACTCAGCAACCTTCCGCCCACGGTCGCAGCCTCTGGTGCAACGCAAATGTGCCTGTGGAGGCACTCCCGGGCCGGACGGAGAATGTGCACGCTGTAAACGCAAGCGGCTACTGGGACTGCAGCGGCGCGGCACAGGACCGGCTCCCCACCCCACTGCACCGCCTCTGGTCGGCCGCGTGATCGACCACGGCGGGCGCGCCCTCGACGCTCCCCTACGTGAGCGCCTGGAAAGCCGTCTGGGGCACGATCTTTCGCACGTGCGCTTGCACACGGGCTCCGCCGCGGAGAGGTCCGCCCGGGCGGTCTCGGCAGATGCCTACACCGTCGGCCAACACGTCGTTTTCGGTGCGGGCCAATACAACCCGCATTCCGCCGCCGGCGAGCAGCTGCTGACTCACGAGCTGGTGCACACACTCCAGCAGCCGCGTATCTCCGGCTCGCCAGGCCCCCTGCCCATCGATGCGCCCGACAGCCCCCACGAAGTCGAAGCGGAACGCACGGCCCAAGGCAGCGCACGTCGTTCGGCGGCCGCCGCCCCGGCTCAGGTTTCCCGCCGCCTCAGCCATCCGCGCATCCAGCGCCAATGCCCACCACCGGAGCGCCGGCGAGGCGCAGCGGGCGGTTGCGGCGTGTGCCTGGGTGGCCCGATGGCAGCCGGCACGCTGGTGCACACCTTGGTCGAATACGCATTCTTCTTCAAGCACCCTCAGCTCACCCCGGAAGGCGGCCTGATGGAGCGCATCGTGCCCACGGTGCCGGAGGGCGAGACAGCCCCTTTCAATCCCGAACTGGACCTCTCCATGGTGGTGGAGGAAAATGGCCTGCGCATCATTTACATCGGCGAAATCAAGCCCTTTGACGATGCGGGAGCGCAACAAGGCATCGCCCAGCGTGAACTGGAGGATTATCGCCGCGAGCTGCAGCACAGCTTCGACGACGTGCGCCTCTTGCGCCTGGATCCGCCCAGTGACATCCCGCTGATCGAACCGGCTTACCCGCCGGGCTGCCCGCGCCAGAAAATCCAGGTGTGCCTGACCGCCCCGGGCGTCTACCAGTATTACTGCGCACCGCCGTGGGCCGATCTCGTGCGGGATCCACGCTGTCGGTGCGGCGGTCGACGCCGCGAACCCGAGCGGCAACGAGAACGTCAACGCCAGCGTGACCGTCAACGCGACACGGAAGAAGACCGTCGCCCTCAGGAGCGCCCTGAGCAACCGGAGGGCTACCGCCCGCCCGTAACCCTGCCGGAGCCCTATCAACCGCCGATTGTAGTCCCCGGGCCGGAAACGCAACCGGGGGCTCCCGAAACCGAACCGGGCACGCCGGAAACCGAGCCGGATGGCCCCGTCGAAGAGCCTCCAGACAACGTGATTCCCTTCCCCGGAGGACGCCCCTCACCGGCTCCCGAAGCGGAGCCCGAGGGCGAATGGGTCGATCAGGCGGCCCGGGTGGGGCTCGCGGCGATCATCGTCGGCGCCTTGGCCTACGGCGTCAAGACCTTGGGCCGGACCGCGGCGCGGCGGGTATTGGTGTATGCCGAGGCCCTGGCCGTGGCGGCGCTCGTCGTGTTTTATTCCGATCGGGTCGAAGCCAGCGTGGGGCCTGGCGAGTCACCGCTCGAAACCCTGTTCCAGGCCATGGAAAGCGACGGCATTCCGGTGTCGGACGAGCTGAAGCAGCGCATCGAGAACGATCCGCAGCTGAAGGCGGCCCTGGAGAATGCGGCCCGCACGGGCAATCTCTCCGACGCTCAGCGCGCGATCTCACAGCAAATGGTAGACGTGATCGCCCAGAACCCGGAGGCCTTCAGCGAAGAGGACCTGCGCATTCTCGCCGAAATGACCGAAGCGGCCTCGGGCGGCAGCACTGCCGCGCAACCCACGGTCGAAAGCCTGCGTCGGGCGATCGAAGCCAAGCGGCAAGGGCGTTCAGTGGGAGACGCCCTCCGCGAAGGGCAAGGCGGTGGCGCCGCCCCCGAAACGGCACCGGAGGCTCAGCCGGGCACGCAGACGGAAACACCCGCGCCGTCAGGTGAAAGCGAGACGCCCGCAGAACCCGAGGAGACGCCGCCGGTGCCCAATGTTTCGCCCGAATTGCAGGAGGCGCTGGGCCGCAACCGGGAAGTGCGTCGCCTGTTCGATGCGATGACGGGGCGCTCCGGCCGGGGGCCCGAAGTCAACGACGAGGTGGTGCGCCGCTTTCTCGATACGGTGCCGGACGACCTTACCGCCGAAGAAGCGTCGCGCCTGATCCAAGGGCTGGGCCCGATCGAAAACCAGTCGTTGGAAGCGATCCTCGGCAGCCTGCGCGAAGCCGTCACCCGCATCCGTCGCGGGGAGGAATCGGGCGAGGCAGCGGGAGAACCGAGCGACGAAGCCACGCCGACACCCGAGGAATCGGGCGAAGTCCAGCCCGGCCCGACGCCCCAACCCACTCCCACTCCGGAGATCGGCCCGCAGATTACCCGCAGCGAAGCCGTCCAGCGGATTCAGGCCTATCTGCGCCGCAATCCCACGCCCAACCAGTTTCCACCGCCGAGCCAGCGCAGCGAGGGCCACACCTTCACCGTGCTGATCGCCCAGTCCTTCAACGGCGTGCTCATCGGAGCGGCCGCCACGATCACCTTGGGCACCCACGCTTCCGGCAACGACTGGAACGCCACGCTCCACCCGGCGGACTGGTTCAACGCGGGCGGCGACTTCGTCCGGCGCTGGCCTTCTCGCCCCACTGCCACCACCGTCACCCTTCCCCGCCGCAGCCGATGAGCAGCTTTCCCCATTCCCCCCGGCTGCTCAAAGGCGGTCTGGTCGTGCTCGACGCCGGCAGCGGCACCGTCTCGCGCATCATTTCACTGCAATACAACCCAGACACGCTGACGCGTCAGCTGCAGGTGCAGGGCGCGGGCGAGAACGGCGAACGCAGCGAAGCCCTGCGGCTCAAGGGGCCGCCCGTCGAGACGCTGCGGCTGGAGGTTGAGATCGACGCCACCGATCAGCTTGAGTTTCCGCGCGATCACCCCCAGACGCTGGAGCACGGCATCCAGCCGCAACTGAGCGCGCTCGAAACGCTGGTGTTTCCCGCCAGCAGCACCTTACAGCAAAACAACGGGCTGGCCGCCGCCGGCCTGATCGAGATCCTGCCCGCCCAGGCGCCGCTGACGGTGTTCGTCTGGAGCAAGAGCCGGGTCATGCCGGTGCGCCTCGCGGAATTCAGTATCACGGAAGAAGCCTTTGACGCCGCGCTGAACCCCATCCGCGCCAAAATCAGCCTTTCGCTGCGGGTGCTGAACGTCAACGACGTGGGCTTCACACACCGTGCCGGCAGTCTCTACATGAGCTATCAGCAGCAGAAGGAACAGCTCGCGCGGCTCCACCAGAGCGGCCAACTCAACACCCTCGGCCTCAACAGCCTGCCATGACCGACCCGCAAAAAGCGCTGCAAGCACTCCTGCAAGGCGGCAACGTGGAGACGCGTTTCCCGCCGACCAGCCGCTATTACGGCCTCGGCGTCGCTACGTACGAGACGCCGGATGGCCGCACCATCGTCTACCTCAAACGCCGCCTCGTCCCGCCGCCGGAAAGCTTCGCCGACCTGCAGGAGCATGTGGTGGCTCAGGGCGAGCGACTCGACCAGATCGCCGCGCAGTATGTGGGCGACCCCGAGCAGTTCTGGCGCCTGTGCGACGCCAACGGCGCGCTCGACCCGGCCGAACTGGAAGCACTCGGGCGCATCCTGCGCATCACGCTGCCGGAATCCATCCAGAAGGGAGGCGACGATGCTTGATCGCGTGCACCTGAGTCTGTTAATCGGCCCCGGCGTACCGGTGCCTGCGCCGCAGACCGTGGCGGACGCGCTGGTCAGTGCGCGCGTCAACAGCGACAAGGAGCGCACCGGGTTTCAACTGACCTTCCGGGTCGGGCATCAGTCGCCCTTGATGACGACCATGCTGCCGGCGGGCTACTTCGATCCCATGATCACACGCGTCATTCTGACGGTGACGACCGGCGGCTTGCCGCACGTCATTGCGGATGGCGTCATCACCCGGCACGAGCTTTCGCCTTCCAACGATCCGGGCACGTCGACGCTGACCGTCACCGGAGAAGATCTGAGCGTGTTGATGGACGTGGTGGAGATGCCGTTCATGCGCTTTCCCGCGATGCCGGATCCGGTCATCGTCATGACGATCCTGGCCAAATACGCGGTATTGGGCATCGTGCCGACGGTCGTCCCGCCCATCTTCCCGGATGTGCCGATCCCAACCGCCCGCATCCCGACCCAAACCGGGACCGACCGCGCCTACATCCGCCAGCTGGCCCGCCGCCACGGTTACGTCTTTTACGTCGAGCCCGGCCCCGCCCCTGGCGTCAACCTCGCCTACTGGGGGCCGGATGTGCGCCTGCCGGTGCCGCAACCGGCGCTGAGTGCCGACTTCGATGCGCACAGCAACGTGGACACGCTTTCGCTGAGTCTGGACGGACTGGCGAAGAAGGTGGTGGTGATCACGATCTTCGATCCGGTCACGGGCAAGATCACCATCCCGATCCCGGTGCCCAATGTCAGTGTGCTGAGGCCGCCGCTCGGAGCGCGCCCCTCCCCGCCGTCGCGAGTGGAATTTCCGCCCGGCATCTCGAAGAAAAATGCGGCTCAGGCGGCCGCCCAGGCGCTCAGCATCATGTTCGAGGCCTCCGACGCCATCACCGGCTCGGGCACCCTGGATGTGCAGCGCTACGGGCACATCCTGCGCGCGCGGCAGCTGGTCGGCGTGCGCGGCTCAGGGCGCGCTTACGACGGCTTCTACTACGTCAACAGCGTGACCCACGACATCAAGCCCGGCGCATACAAACAGAACTTCACCCTTTCACGGGACGGGCTTGTCTCGCCCACCCCCGCCGTTGTGCCATGAGCGATTCCAGCGATCAGGAAAAGAAATATTACGGCAAATTCCGAGGTACGGTGATCAACAATATCGACCCGGAGATGCGCGGGCGTCTGCTCGTGCAAGTGCCGGATGTGGTGGGCTTGACGCCTTCGAGCTGGGCGGAGCCGTGCACGCCGTTGGCGGGGCCGACCGGTCCGCCGATGGGCGTCTATCTGGTGCCGCCGATCGGCGCGGGCGTGTGGGTGGAGTTCGAGCAGGGCGACCCGGAATACCCGATCTGGGTGGGATGTCGCTGGGGCACGACCGCCGATGTGCCGCCGACAGCCAAGGCGGGGCTGCCAGTCTCGCCCAGTATCGTGCTGCAGACGGCCGGGCAGCACAGCATCACAATCAGCGACATGCCCGGTGCGGCGGGTGGCATCCTGCTCAAGACGCTCACGGGTGCCCTGATCTCAGTCAGCGACACCGGCATCATCATCTCCAACGGCAAGGGCGCCATGATCAACATGGTCGGCCCAACCACCGACATCAACACTGGCGCCCTCACCATCACCTGACGCCATGCCCGCTCCCATCGTCCATCTCGGTGCTACCGTCATGTGCATGCATGGCGGCACCGCCCTGCCCACCAGCCCCTTTCCGCGCGTGCTCGTCAGCGGCCAGCCCGTCGTCACGCAGGCCTGCACCTATACCGTCGCGGGCTGCTCGCTCGCCAGCGTGCCCAGCCCGCCATGCGTCACGGCCAACTGGGTCGTCGGCGCAGTTCGCGTGTTGGCCGGCGGAGTGCCCGTCATCCTCCAGACCAGTCAAGCCGTCTGCGCCGCCAGCGGCCAGGGGCTGATCGTGGGGGCCACTCAACCGCGCGTGCTCGGAACCTGACCATGCCTCATCTCGACTATCCCTACCATTTCGATTCCCGGAGCCGCACTGCCGAGGCGAGCCAGCCGGACTACCTGCGCGACTTGATCGAGCAGGTGCTCTTCACGTCGCCCGGCGAGCGCGTCAACCGTCCGGACTTTGGCTGCGGGCTCGCTCAACTGGTCTTCGCCCCCAACAGCGAGGAACTGGCCGCCACGACGCAATACCTGGTGCAGAGCGCCCTGCAACGCTGGCTGGGCAATCTGATCCAGGTCGAGGCCCTGAATGTGCAGGGCGAGGAGGCCGCGTTGACCGTGATGCTGAGCTATCGCGTCCAGCGGACGGGCGAACAGCGCACCGCAACCTTTACCCGTGGAGGAAACGCCGCATGAGCATGGTCTACCTGTGTTGCGACAAGCGCCGCCGCGTGCTGCTGCGGGAGGAGAATGCGCGGCGTCAGGGCGAGGGGCTGCCCTTGCTCAACGGCATCGACTATCTCGAGGTGCTGGACCGGGATGCGCCAGCCGGCATCGAACGCCAACGTACGCTGTTGGTACGCTTCTTCGAGGACGTGCCGGCCCTGTCCGCCGACAACGTTGCGTTGACGGGCGGCGAACGCGTGACACCCGTGCGCATCATCTGGGCCCACCCCGCGTTGCAGATCCCCGCCAGCGAGGCCGATGCCGCCGAGCGCGACTTTTTCGCGGGCCTGTCAGAGCCGGAGCGGCTGCTGGTGGTGCGCACCGACTCAGACGGCGATTTTTCGACCTACCGCCTTGCAATCACCTCCGGGGCAGGCTCCAGCGTACCCCCCGAGGACTTCGATCCGCTCTTCGCGGAGGTGGCGTTTTCGTTCAAGGTCGAGTGTGCCAGCGATTTCGATTGTGCCAGCACCCGGCCCTGCCCGCCACAGCTGCCAACGCCGCCGCAGATCGATTACCTGGCCAAGGACTACGCGAGCTTCCGCCGGGTGCTGCTGGATCGCATATCGCTGCTCATGCCGCAGTGGCGGGACCGCAGCCCCGCAGACCTGGGCGTCACGCTGGTGGAGCTGCTCGCCTATCTCGGCGACCGGCTCAGCTATCGACAGGACGCCATCGCCACGGAAGCCTATCTGGACACGGCCCGACGGCGCGTGTCCGTGCGCCGCCATGCGCGACTGGTCGACTACCGCATGCACGATGGCTGCAATGCGCGGGCGTGGACCCAGATCCGTTGCGCGGCAGATGTCAGCGGCACCGTCTTGCCCGCCGGCACGGTGTTGCTGACCCGCGTATTCCCGGACCGACCGGTGCTCTTTCCCGCCAGCGAGCGCCTGGAAGACGCGTTGCGCACCCAGCCGACCGTCTTCGAGACGCTGCACCCCCTGCGCCTTTTCGGCCTGCATCAGGAGATGGATTTCTACACCTGGGGCGACGAACGCTGCTGCTTGCCCCAAGGGGCGACGCGCGCGACGCTGGCGGGCCACTTCCCTGACTTGCAGCCGGGAGACGTGCTGGTGTTCGGCGAGGTGCTCAACCCGCACACCGGAGAAGCCGTCGATGCCGACCGCCGGCGCCGCCACGCAGTGCGGCTGACCGAGGTGGTGGCCTTCGACGATGGCGATCCATTGACCGATCCGGTGACCGGCGAAGAGGTGACCCAAATCGCCTGGCATGCCGCCGACGCCCTGCCCTTCCCCTTCTGCATTTCCTCTGTCGCCGACCCTGACCAGGGGGAGGAAAACCTGGCCGGGGTCAGTGTGGCGTGGGGTAACATCGTGCTGGCCGATCACGGGCAAAGCCTGTCGGAAGCCGATCTGGGCGCAGTGCCGCCGCCGCGGCGCTACCGTCGCCCCGAGACGGGCGATCCTTGCGCGAGCGTTTCCCTCGAAGCGGTGCCGCCGCGCTTCCGTCCCGTGCTGCCGGAAGGCCCGCTGACCCACGCCTGCCGCTTCGATGCCTTCCAACCGGCCTCTGCCGCCAATGCCACGGACCCGGCGGATGCCGTCCCCGCCCTTGAACTCAGGGGCGAGCTGGAGGGCGACAGCAATCCATGGACGCCCCAGCGCGATCTCCTGAACAGCACCGCGGGCGCCACGGAATTTGTCGTCGAGATCGAGCGCGACGGTCGCGCCTACCTGCGTTTTGGCGACAACCGGCACGGGCAGCGTCCACCGATGGATACCCATTTCACCACGACGCGCTACCGGGTCGGCAACGGCAAGGCGGGCAACATCGGCCAGGAGGCACTCTTCCACATCGTGACGAGCCTGCCGGGCGTCACCGGAGCGCGCAATCCCCTGCCAGCCCAGGGCGGGACCGAGCCCGAGACCATGGAACAGGTTCGCCACCGCGCCCCCGAAGCCTTCCGCACGCAGGAACGGGCGGTGACGGCAGCCGACTATGCGGCGGTGGCCGAACGGGATCCACAGGTCCAGCGCGCCGCCGCCACCTTCCGCTGGACCGGAAGCTGGCACACCGTCTACCTCACGGTCGATCCGCTAGGGGGTGTCATCCGCGATGCGGCGGAACGTGAGCGCTTTATCACGGGGGTGCTGGACCGGCTCGAAGGCTATCGCATGGCGGGTTACGATCTGGAGGCGGATGAACCGCGCTATGTGTCGCTCGAGGTGGAGATGCACGTCTGCGTCCGGCCCGGCTATTTTCGCGCGGCGGTCAAAGCCGCCCTGCTCGAGGTCTTCAGCAACCGCCGGTTACCGGATGGCCGCCGCGGCGTGTTCCACCCCGATAACTTTACCTTTGGGCAGACGGTGCACCTCAGCCCGCTCTATGCTGCCGCACAGGCGGTTCCTGGGGTGGCGTCGGTCGAGGTCACCGCCTTTCAGCGTCAGGGCCAGCCGAGCAACGCAGGCCTCTTGAGCGGCAAGCTCCCGCTCGACCGGCTGGAGATTGCGCGCCTCGACAACGATCCGAATTGCCCTGAACGCGGCCTGTTCCGCCTGACCCTGGGAGGTGGTAAATGAGCGATACCTTGCACCCCTCGCTGGAAGGGCTTGCGTCCTGCGGTTGCTGCGCGGGCACGACCACCTGGACGCCGGCCCGCGTGCGCAATCCCGAAGGCCTCGACACGATCGCCTACCGCATCGGCACTTACGTGACGTTCCGGGCCAGTATGCTCGCCGCGCTCTCCGAGGCGGGCAAGGAACCGCTGCACGATCTGGCTACGCGCGATCCAGACGACTTTACCGTGGCGCTGCTCGACGGCTGGTCCGTGATCGGCGACATCCTGACGTTTTATCAGGAGCGGCTGGCGCAGGAATCGTATTTGCGCACGGCCGTCGAACCGGGGTCGGTGCGGCGTCTGGCCCGGCTGATCGGCTATCAACCGGCACCGGGCGTAGCGGCCTCGGTCTGGCTGGCGTTCACGCTCGATCCCTCGCCGGGCGCGCCGGAAAGTGTGCGCATCGAGGAGGGCGTGCGGGTCCAGAGTGTGCCGGGGCAGGACGAGGATCCGCAGACATTTGAAACCGTGCAGGCCGTCGAGGCGCGTCAGGAGTGGAACGCCCTGCGCCCCCGCCAAACCGAAGCCGCCCGCATCTATTGGGGGCAGACGGAGCTCTACCTGCAGGGTACCGCCACCCAGCTGCAACAGGGTGACGCGATCCTGATCGTGGGCGACGAGCGCGAGCACAACCCCGACCTCTACGGCTATGACGAGCGCTGGGATGTGCGCTTGCTGACGCACGTCGAAATCGACCACGACCGCGGCTGGACCCGCGTGATCTGGGAGGAGGGGCTCGGGCATGGCTCGACCCAACCGGCGGCGAAAAACGTGCGCGTCTTTGCCTTTCGCCAACGCGGTGCGCTCTTTGGCCACAACGCCCCGGACCCCAACATGGTGACGGTCCCGACGACGGCGATTGCCAACCACCTTTTCGACACAACAAGCGGCATCCGCAGTTGGAAAAACTACCGTATCCAGGACAACCGGATCGACCTCGATGCGGCGTACGCCAAGGTCGTGCCCGGTGGGTGGATCGCCCTGATGCGTACGCCCCAATACAAGAACGACCGGGGCTATGTGGAGCTTTACAAAGCGCTGGCCGTGTCCTTCCCCTCGCGGACTGCCTATGGAGTCAGCGGCAAGGTTACGCGCATTGTGCCGGACGCAGTCGAACACCTGGACGGGAATTTCTTCGGCCTCGACGAAACGGTGGCGTTCTTCCAGAGCGAGCAACTGGCCGTTGCGGCCCCGCCCTTGCAGAGTCGTGCCCCGGAGGCCATGACCGCGCCCATCGCCTTGACCACGGGCACGCTGGCTCCGCTGGAGGGCGCTCGCATCGCGTTGGAGCGGCAGGTGACGGCCTTCGAGCCGGGGCGGACCGTAGTCGTCAGCGGGCGGCGTTCCCGCGTGCAGGTGGCCCTGAACGCGCCGGCGCTGGTCTTCACGGACGACGCAGATGAACGCAGTGCCACGCTCGGCCCGGGCGACAGCCTGATCGTGCTGGAAACGCCCGCCGTCGTCGGTTCGGTCGTCCATTGGCGCCTGCGGCATCGGGATGGCTTTGACGGCACGCTCGTGACCGCGCTCGACAATCTGCAGCTGCGCGACGCCGCCCCGGAAGACCCGGTTATCAGCGAAACCGTCGTGGTGGAGGCCGCAGCTCCGGGCAACCCCACCGAATGGCGCCTCGCTGGCTCCGGGCTGCGCTACCTGTACGACCGCAAAACAGTCACCATCGCTGGCAATGTCGCCCTGGCCACCCACGGCGAAACGGTGGAGGAAATCGCTGGCAGCGGCAATGCAGCCCAACCTTTCCAGACCTTCGCGCTCAAGCAGCGTCCGCTGACATACCGGGCCGGCTCCGGCACCACGAGCCTGGTCTCCACGCTGGAGGTAAAAGTCGACGATCTCTTGCTTTGGCAGGCAGTGCCGACCCTCTATCAACGCGGCCCGGAGGAGCGGATTTTCGTGACGCGGCAGGAAGACGGAGAGGGTGTCAGCGTGCGCTTCGGTGATGGCACCAACGGCGCGCGGCTGCCCACCGGCCAGCAGAATGTGCGCTTCAAATACCGTAAGGGCAGCGGACTCGACGGCATGGTACGGGCGGGCCAGCTGACCCAGTTGCTGACGCGTCCCCTGGGCCTGCGCGACGTGACCAATCCGCTGCCAGCGGAGGGCGCGGATGCGCCGGAAGCCCTGGAGGATGCCCGTCGCAACACCCCGCTGACGGTCTTGACGCTGGATCGGGTCGTCTCGCTGCAGGATTACGAAGACTACGCCGCCGCCTACCCCGGGATCGGCAAGGCGCTGGCCACCTGGACCTGGGACGGGCGCAACCGTGGGGTGCTGCTGACGGTGGCCGGGCCGAACGGCACCCCCATCGTTCCGGGCGGACTGGTCGAGACCGGCCTCGCGGACGCTCTGCGCGCGCACGGCGACCCGTTTGTGCCGATCCGCATCGCGCCGTTTCGCGCCGCCTTCTTCGAACTCGCGGGGCGGGTCCAGGTGCGGGCCGGCTATGAAGCCCCAGCCGTGATCGAACTGGTGCGAGCCGAGCTGCAGGTCAGCTTTGCCTTCGACCGGCGCAGCTTCGGCCAGCCGGTGATGCGCAGCGAAGTGCTCGGCATCATGCACCGCATCGCGGGCGTGCAGGCGGTGGACCTCGATCACCTGCAGCGCACCGACCAGACGCATCCGGAAGACCCCGCCCCTCGCCTGCTGGCCGAGTATCCGGCGGGCGGCGCGTCTGCCTCCATCGCGGCGGCCGAGCTGCTCCAGCTCGCCCCCGGCAACCTCGAAACCGTGCAAGTGGCCGACCTATGAGCGATTCCAATCCCCTGTTCGATCTGTTGCCTGCCATCCACCGCATTCGCGACGCGGAGCAAGGCGGACCCCTGCGCGCTCTGCTCGATGTGATCGCGGACGAAGCCGCCGTGCTGGAAGAAGGGCTGGCGCAGGCCTACGACGACCAGTTTATCGAGACCTGTGCCGACTGGGTGGTGCCGTATATCGGCGACCTGATCGGCTACCGCTCGCTGCACCACAACGTGCCGAGCCTGGGCAGCCCGCGCGCCGAGGTGGCCCATACGATCGCCTACCGCCGCCGCAAGGGCACAATGGCGATGCTCGAGCAATTGGGCCGCGATGTGACGGGCTGGCCGTGCAAGGCGGTCGAATTTTTCCAGCTGCTGCAGACGACGCAATACCTGAACCATGTGCGCCCGCACAACGCGTTGACGCCTGATCTGCGGGACTGGAGCCGCCTGGAACGGATCGACTCGGCCTTCGATCGGCAGGCACATGCGGTGGATACCCGTTCGATCCGTTCGGGCGAAGGGCGGCACAACATCCCGAACATCGGCCTGTATCTCTGGCGCATCGCGGCCTACCGGCTCAGCGCAAGCCCGGCGGTGGCCGTCGATGCACAAAGGTTCCGCTTTCACCCGGCGGGCATCGACGCGGCGTTGTGGCAGCGACCGCAAAGCGAGCCGGGCATCACCCATCTGGCCGAGCCGCCCAACGTGCCGGAACCCATCACCCGACGCCGGATGTGGGAGGATCCCGGGGCGTTTTACGGCGACGGCTTGAGCATCGAAATCGAAGGCGTGCCGCTGGAGGATATCCGCGTTTGCGACTTGTCCGACCACGACGGCGGCTGGGCTCACACACCTCCCGCCGCAGGTGAGGTCGCGGTCGATCCGGCGCTGGGAAGGCTCGCCTTCGGCACCGCCCCCGAGGAGCCGCCCCGGGTGACGTTTCATGGTGGGGCGGTGATGGACTTGGGCGGCGGCGAATACGAACGAGCCGCGAGCTTCGATTTGCCCACCGAGCCCGTGGACGAAGTCAACACGCCTGACAGCCTGCAGGACGCGCTCGCCAACCGGACTTCGGGCCAGGCGGTCCAGATCCAGGACAACGGACGCTACGAGGAAACGCTCTCCCTCGCGGTGGAACCGGGTGAGCAGGTCGAACTGCGGGGCCTGAACGGGCGTCGCCCCACCCTTGTGCTGGGGGGCGATTTCGAGATTTCGGGCGGTGACGAGGCGGCGGAGGTATCGCTCAACGGGCTCCTGATCATGGGCGGAACGCTGCGCATCACCGGCACCCTGCGGCGTTTGCGCCTGCGCCACTGCACGCTGGTGCCAGGCTTGAGCCTCAATCCCGATGCCACGCCCCAACACCCGGACACGCCCGGCCTCGTGATCGAGCAAGGCGGCGTGACGGTGGAGATCGCGCACTGCATCCTCGGCGGCATCCGCTGTCACGACCTCTCGCGCGTCGAGGCAAGCGACAGCGTAATCGACGCCTGCAGCGCCAGCGGCGTCGCCTTTGCCGGTCTCCCGGAACCCGCCCCGGATGCCCTGCCCCCAGCCGGAGGCGTCCTACGCCTCGAGGAGAGCACCGTCGTCGGCAAGCTCCACACCCAACAGCTGGAACTGGTCTCCAACAGCATCCTGTTCGCCGAGTTGGCGGAGGGCGATGTGTGGCCGGCCCCCGTGTTGAGCGAGCGCAAACAAATCGGCTGCATGCGCTTCAGCTATGTGCCTTGGCAGGCTCGCACGCCCCGCCGCTACCGCTGTCAGCCAGATCTGGAGATTGCGACGCGGATCGATGCGGCGGCCCGCACCGCCGAAGCCGAAGGCATGCCCTTTGGTGAGCCCCAGCGCGCAGCGGTCCGCAACGCCGTGCGCACTTGGCTCAAACCCGCCTTTACCTCGCTGCGCTACGGACACCTCGGCTACACCCAGCTGCGCAACCGTTGCCCGAGCCAGATCCGCGCCGGGGCCGACGACGAGGCCGGCATGGGCGCGACCCACGATCTCTACGAGCCGCAACGCCTGGCCAACCTGCGCATCCGCCTGGGCGAATACCTGCGCTTCGGCCTCGAGGCCGGCACCTTTACCGCTTCCTGAACCCTACCTGAAACGCTTCCGGTCCTGACCCCCAATCTCTTCTCGCCATGAGCTCTGACTTCAGCCGCCAACGCTTCGACCCTCAAAACGATTTCGCCGCCGTGCTCATGCAACAGGGGCGCGTGCTGCTCGACGCAGACTGGAACGAGTGGATCGAGATCCTCGACCGCCGCATCCGGGCCGAAACAGTCGACATTATCGGGCGCGGCATCGTGCCCACCGAAACGCCCGACGCCTTCCGCATCACCCTGGTCGGCGGCCACCTCACGATCGGCCTGGGCCGCATGTATGTGGATGGCCTGCTGGCGGAAAACCACGGGGCCGGGCCGGAGACATGGGACGATACGCTGGCGGAGTTGCGCGGCACGCAGCCGGTGGCTTACCAGGATCAGCCGTATTTGCCCGATGCCGAGGCGGTGGCGCCTCTGCCGGAAGGCGGCGGCCCCCATCTGGTCTACCTCAAGGTGTGGCAACGCGAAGTAACCTGGCTGGAGGACCCGGACCTGGTCGAGAGTGCGGTGGGCGTCGACAGCACCAGCCGTTGGCAGACCGTGTGGCAGGTGCGCCTGCTCGAAGACGTGGGCGACGGTGTAACCTGTGCCACGGCGGATGCCGAGATCCCGGGTTGGCTGGACGAAACGGCTCCGAGCGGCGGCCGTCTGACCACCGGCACCACGGACGTCGAAGCTGCGGGCGATCCTTGTATCGTGCCCCCGACGGGCGGTTACAAGGGGCTCGAGAACCGGCTCTACCGGGTCGAAGTCCACGCGGTCGATGAGGATGGCCAGGCCACCTTCAAATGGGCGCGGCACAACGCCAGCATCGCCACCGCCGTACGCTCGATCAACGGTACGAACCTCGTGGTCGATCTGGTGGGACGCGATGCGGAGCTGCGCTTTTCGACCGGCGACTGGGTAGAGATCACCGACGATGTGCGCGAACTCGCCGGGCTGCCGGGCATCATGCGCCGCATTGCGGACGTAACCGACGCGACCCGCACCCTCACGCTCGAAAGCGCGCTGCCCGCCGGCACCTTTCCCACCGATGTCGGCGGCGCGACCTTGCCCGCCCGACACACCCGCGTCCGCCGTTGGGACCAAAGGGGCCAAGTGCGCACGACCGACGGCGACGTACAGGCAGACCTGAGCGAGGCGGGCAGCACCGGCGTCATTCCGGTCGCGAGCGACGGCACCTCTATCGTGCTGGAGGACGGCATTTTCGTCACGTTTTCGCTGGAGGCAGACGGCACACGTTTCCGCCCGGGCGACTACTGGGTATTTGCCGCCCGCAGCGCGGATGCCTCGATCGAGATCTTGACCGAAGCCCCGCCGCGCGGCATCCACGCCCACTATTGTCGGCTGGCGGTCGTGACCTTTCCGGAAACGGTGATCGACTGCCGCACGTTCTGGCCGCCGGAATGCGCGGGCGGCGGTTGTGACTGCACGGTCTGCGTCACGCCCGAAACCCACGAGGCCGGGACGTTGACGATCCAGCAGGCGCTCGACCAGGTGCGGGCCACGGGGGGCACGGTGTGCCTCGCCGCGGGCATCTACAATATCCCCGAACCGCTGCGGGTTGAGGGCGCGCTCTCGGTGCGCATGCGCGGTCAGGGCTGGCAGACCCTGCTGGTGCACACGGGTCCCGGCGCGGCCATGCACATCCGCGGCTGCCTCGGCTTCACCCTGGAACGCCTGTCGGTCGTGACCTCGCGGCTGGAATACACGCCAGCGGATGTGGGCATCGCCAACTGTGGCGATATCGAGGTACGCGCGTGCTATTTTCTGCAACTCGGCGGGCGCGAAGTCTCGAAAGCAGCCATCGGCTTGAGCGGTGCGGTCTTGCACGCGCGTCTGCAGGACAACGTATTTTTCGCCGCCGGCGGCATCTCGAATGCCTCCCTGCCCGACGATGCGAATGACGAGCAAGGCAGCGAGGTGGCCACGTTGCTGACATTGGGCCTGCGGTGCGAGCGCAACCAGATGCTTTGTGAAGACTTCGGTGTGCGCCTGCGAGGGCTGTGCTTGCACACCGGCGAAACCGTCATCGCCGACAACTTCGTCAACGAGGCCCAGGCCGGCGGCATCCGTCTGACGGGCTATGTCGCGGCCAAGGTGCTCTACGGCTCGCGTTGCGACATTCGCCACAACACCTTGCGCGTCGCGGGAGACGGCATCGTGTGCGGCACGGACAATACCCGGATCGACGCCAACGACATCGGCCAGTTCTCCACCTCGCAGTCGGGCCACGGCATCGTGATCCAGGAAGGGGTTTCCGGCGCACCGATCACGCGACTGCAAATCACCGGCAATCGCATCGACGGGCTGGAGGACCACGGTATTTACCTGCTGACAGCCATCGAGTCGGCCCTGATCAAGCTGAACCAGATCGAGGACGTCGAGGGCGCCGCCATCCTGATGGATCCGGATGCGTCCGCGGGGCACCTGGCAGTCGAGAACAACCAGATCGTGGGCGCGGCGGCCTTGACGCGCGCCGCCAGCGACAGCGAGCCACTGGTGGCGGGGGTGCACCTGTTACGGGTCCGCGACCTGGACTTCGCCGGCAATTCCCTCCGCGACACGGGCGTCAACGCCGGTCTGGCGCGGCGGTTGGTCGGGGTGCAGTTTACCGCGTGCGGTCGAGTGCGTTGCGACGGCAACCGCATCGTCAACCTCGGACCTTTGGCGGGCACGGTCGGCGACACGGTTTCCATCGCCGTGCTAGGCAGCCACCGGCAGGTCAGCCTGGCCAACAACACCGTGCTGCGGCAGGAATCCCCGCCCGTCAGCGGCATCAAGAACGTCTGGTATGCACTGCAGGTGATCGCCCGCCCGCAGCCCGACGACGACGGCAATCTCGGCACCCGTGCCTACGCATTGGGACACTCCGGTCATCTCGCGTGGTCCGAGGATCGCGAATATGTGCTCGGTTCGTCCCGCCTCAGTGTGCAGGCCATTGCGCCGGGCGGCATGCAGGTGCGCGGCAACACCTTTGAGGGTGAGAGCAGTCGCGAGCTGGTGCAGATCCAGGCGGGCCGCCTCATCCTGAACGACAACAGCGTGCGCCGCGACGATCAAGGAGCACTGCTGGCCCACATGGCGGCAGAATACATCGTGATGAACGGCAATCACTTCGAATCTTACCGAGGCGATCAGGACGCCGTGCGCCTGCAGGTACCTCAGCCGACCGCCCCCACCCACGTGCCGGAGCCCGTGAATTACGCTGTGCTCGGCAACATCGTGAGCGGGCTCGTGCGCATCAATGGGCAGCGTCTGCCCGAGGCGCTGCAAACGCCCTACAACCGCGAAATGATTTGACCATGAACATCGAAATCTCCCGCAAGGAACTCAATCTCAAGACGCTGGCCCGCAAGCTCTTCGAGATCAAAGGCACAGGCGCGACCGCCAAGGAGGAACGTGCCGTCGAAGCGATTGTGCACGCCAATCCGCACCTGGCCCGCATCGACAGGATACCCGCCGGAACGGTGGTCGCCATCCCCAACGTGGAGGGCATCAGCCGCATCCCCGGCGTCCGGGTCGACCCGGAAGAGACCGATGAGATGGAGACCTCCATCGCCGGTCTGCAGGAGGCGCTGGACGATGCCCGTAAGGCCATGGTGCGCGCGCAACGGGAACGTGCCGAGGCGGATGAGGCGTCTCTGGCGATGCTCGCGAAAAGCCGCGACGAACTGGCCCAGCTCTCGGAAGCGGTCAAGACGCAACTGCCCAAAACGGAGAAGGCCATCCAGCAGCATCAAGCGGAGCTGAAAGAGCGAGAGGCCCAGCGGGATGCAGAACTCAAAAAGCTGCAGCAAGGCCTCTCCATCATCAACGAACTCCTGCAAAAACAGAATCGGTTGCGCTCCTGAAGCTCGACCGAGGCGTACATAAAAAATCCCCAAACGGGGAGTGACGCTTTTCGTTTTCCACCTTTTTCGCCCTGCAGGAGGGGAAAAATGGTGGAGCCGATCGGGATCGAACCGACGACCTCCACAATGCCATTGTGGCGCTCTTCCAACTGAGCTACGGCCCCAAACGAAAGTTCATATAGAGCCAGACGCTGCTGACTTGGTCAATACCTTTTTAGAAGAAAATGCGTTTTATTCGGCGGTAAAGGTCAACTGCCACGTCTTGGCCTCACCATCCGGCGGCGGTCCGGGCGAGCGTGCCTGGCGAAAGGCGGCCAATACCGCGGCGTCGAAGGCCGAGTCGCCACTGCCTTTGACAATGCGCACGCCCACGAACTGGCCGGAGGCCGTCACCGTGAAGGACGCACGGGCTTCGAGGCCCGGCACGCCGACGGCCTGAAAAGCGGCCTGCAGGCGGGCACGCACGCGTTGGGCGTAGGACTGCAATTGGGATTGGGTGGCGGCGCTGGTGGACGCCGGCAGATTCAGGTCCATCTGCCCCACCGTGCTGCTCAGGCGCTGCTGCAGATTACTGGTCTGCAGGCGTGGCGCGCTGACCGGCTTGGGCTTGGGGGCCTCTTTGACGACCTGTTTGGGCAGATCCCGGTTTTTCGCCCAATCCGCGTAGTTCGCTTTCGGTTTGGGCTTCGGCTTTGGAGCGGGCTTGGGCGGCGGCTTGGATTCCACCTTCGGCGCCGGTTCGGGCTCGGGTTCCGGTTCGGGCTCGGGCAGCGGCGGCAACTCTACCGGATTGACCTGCGGCAGGTCCTCCAGCTTGGAGGTCTCGAGTGGCGCCAGCTCTTCGTCTTGCTCAGGCTCGGCCGGGGCCGACTGGCTCTGCTGTGCCTGGGCCGCCGTGAGGTCGGCCGGGTCGACCAACTCAAATTCCAGCGGCTCCGGTTCCCGCTTCCAGGCCGAGATCAGTCCCATCACGATAAGCACCAGCAGCCCCAGCACATGGATCGTGCCGGAGATGGCGTAGGCGCGTTTCTGAACGAGGGTGGCCATACGGGCTACTGAGCGACGGTCTGCAGGCTGATCTTGTTGAGCCCCTGCCCTTTCACCTGGCCGAGCACTTCGATGACTTTCTGGTAGGCCAGGCTCTCGTCGGCGCGGATCTGGATGACGGGCGGATCCTCTTCCATCGCGATGAGGGAAAGGGTATCGTCGAGTTGCGCGGGCGTCATCGGCTCATCGCCCCAATAGATCTGACCGCTGGCGTCGATGCCGATGACTTCGACTTCGACCTGGCTGCCGCTACTCTGGCGGGGCTTGTCCTTGGGCAGGTTGATGTCGATCGACTGCTCCAGCAGCGGGGCAGTGATCATGAAAATGATGAGCAGGGAGAAGGCGAGGTCGATCAACGGGGTCACGTTGAGTTCGGACATCGCGCTCAGGCGTTCCTTGCGGGTAAAGCTACGCGCCATGGCAGTCTCCTAGTCGTTGCTCACGCGTTGCACCGGCACACGCTCTTCGCCGCTGTCGCTGAGGTCGGCGGCCTCCAGCTCAATGCGGTCGGCAAGGTTACTGGCGTAGGTTTCCAGATCGAGGATGGCCTGCTTGACCTGCATCAGCAGGTAATTGTAGCCAAACACGGCGGGGATGGCCACGAGCAGGCCCGCGACGGTCGTCAGCAGGGCGCCCGAAACGCCCGGGGCGAGCGACGCGATGCTGGCCGCGGAATCACCCGAGATGGAACCGAAGGCGTCCATGACGCCCCACACGGTGCCGAGCAGGCCAAGAAACGGTGCGCCGGAAACGACGGTACTGAGCATGACCATCTTCTCTTCGTAGCGGCTCGCGCCCCGCGAGACTTCCCGCGTCAACGCGTTCTCCATGTGCTCGATCGCGTGGCGCTCGTTGGGCGCCCGGTGAAAGGCCTGGAGCCCCGCCCGGGTGACTTCGGCGTAAGGCCCGCGGGCCCCGTCGAGGTTCGGGTCGATGCGCAGCAAGGTCCGGCTTTGCTCAAGGCGCTTTACGAAGGCGCGGTTCGCCCGCTTCATGCGCTTGAGGTCCATGGACTTGCCGACCATCAGCTGCCAAGCGTAGAGACTGCAAATCAGCAGTACCACGACAATCAACTGGCCCGCGAAATTTGAACTGATAAAGTAGTCCAGAACGTTAGCGAGCTGTGGAGTAAAGGCCGTTTCCCAGAAAGTCATTCGATTACAAGACGATAGACCCTCGCCAATACCTTCCAATTCAAAAAAAACCCTAGACCGGCATTTTGCTGGACTTCAATTACAACGAGACCAACAAAAGGGGTTCCTGTTTTCCTATACCGTTTCCAATTATTTGCCCCCTATGGATTACAAAGCGCAGACGCTTGAAGAACTCTCGACCAAAACCAGCCGCGCCGCTGAAAAGCACGCCCTGCTCGGGTTTGACGGTTTCGTCGACAAGATCATGAAGGTCGTGCAGAGCCGTCAAGGCCAAGGTCGAGCCTTCGAAGCGATGACCGAGATCACGCAATTCGGCGATCGCATCAACGCCGCCGCGGGCGAGAGCGCCAACATTGAGCTTTACCCCGAAATGGAAAAGCTGGGGGGCAACGGGCCGATCATGGCCAACGCAGTGCGCGCGGGCGGGATCGACACGACCTACATCGGCGCTTTGGGTCAACCGCTCGAACCCGTGTTTGCCGACTTCGCCAAGCAGTGCAAAGTCGTCAGCGTCTGCAACCCCGGCGTCACCCACGCGCTGGAATTCGACGACGGCAAGATCATGCTGGGTATGACGGCGCCGCTCGACGAGATCACTTACGAGCGCATTCTCGACACCATGGGCGAAGGCGCGTTCCTCGACGCCATCAGCCGGGCGGACCTCATCGGGCTGGTCAACTGGACCATGATCCCGAACATGACCACCTTGTTCAACGACCTGCTGACCAAGGTGCTGCCCAACCTCGGGCCCAAGGAAGGCGGCCGCTACTTTTTCTTCGACCTCGCCGACCCGGCCAAGCGCGCCCCGAGCGACATCCTCTCCGTGCTCAAGACCATCCCCCGCTTCTGCGCACATGGCAGCGTGACCCTTGGCCTGAACCTGGCCGAAGCGCGCCAGATTTCCCGCGTGCTGAACATGAGCGAACAGAGCAGCAACGGCGAAGAAATCCGCCTGATGGCCGAGCGCATCCGCGAAGAGCTGGACCTGACCTGCGTCGTGGTGCACCCGCGCAACGGTGCCGCCGCCTCGACCAAGGAAGGCTCCTGGTGGGTCGACGGTCCGTTCTGCGCCAAGCCGCTGATCAGCACGGGCGCGGGCGACCACTTCAATGCCGGCTTCTCCACCGCCCAGGCGATCGGCCTCAGCATTCCGGCCTGCCTGACGGTCGCCGTCTCGACCAGCGGTCAATACGTGCGCACGGCCAAGAGCCCGTCGCTCTACGATACGGCCCGCTTTATCGAAAACTGGGAATAGTGCCCGCGATCGAGCGCATTTTACTGCAAAAAAGCCCCGTCGTTGTGACGGGGCTTTTTGGTGGCTAGACCCGAGGCGGGTTCAGCAGGCGAAAGCCGTCGAGGTTACGGTAGGCATAGTAGGGGTAAGGCGGCGTCACCTGGCTGGCTTTGTCCAGTCGAGCGATCTGTTCCGGTGAAAGCATCCACCCGACCGCACCCAGGTTGTCGCGCAACTGCTTTTCGTTTCGCGCTCCAATGATGACGCTCGAGACGGTCGGCCGCTGCAGCAGCCAGTTGATCGCCACCTGCGGGACCGTCTTGCCGGTTTCGGCCGCCACCTCGTCCAGCGCGTCGACCACGTCGTAGAGATAGGCATCGGCGACCGGCGGAGCAAAGTCGGCCGTGCCGTGCAAGCGACTGCCTGCCGGGATGGGTTGACCGCGACGGATCTTGCCCGTCAGGCGCCCCCACCCCAGCGGACTCCAGACCAGCGCTCCCACCCCTTGGTCGCGGGCCAACGGCATCAACTCCCACTCATAATCGCGCCCGACCAGAGAGTAGTAAACCTGGTGCGCCACGTGGCGGGGATACTGACCGCGATCGGACACGGAAAGCGCCTTCATCAGCTCCCAGCCAGCAAAGTTGGAGGCCCCGATGTAGCGCACTTTCCCCTGCTGAACCAAATCGGACAGGGTCGACAAGACTTCTTCCTGAGGCGTCGAGGCATCGAAGGCGTGTAACTGCAGCAAATCCACATAGTCCGTCTTCAGGCGCCGCAGGGAGGCTTCGACCGCGCGCAGCAAACGCCAGCGGGAGGAACCGCGCTCCATCGGCCCGTCTCCGGTCGGCAGCGATGTCTTGGTGGAAATGATGACCTGATCCCGTCGCCCTTCCAGCGCGGCCCCCAGAATCTCCTCCGACGCGCCATCGGAGTAGACGTCGGCCGTGTCGAAGAAGTTCAGCCCGGCTTCCAGACAGATGTCGATCAGGCGGCGGGCTTCCTCGACTCCCGTTTGGCCCCAGTGGCTGAAGAGCGGCCCACGTCCGCCGAAGGTGCCTGTGCCCAGGCAGAGAGCAGGGATCCGAAGTCCCGAGCGACCCAGTTTGTTGTATTCCATACCTCCCAGCTAACTCACATAATTCAATATTTCAATATTATTGAAATATAAACCTGTTGTAATAACCGGTTCAGGCGGTAGATTCTCTACGATGCGCGCCCTGGTCCACCCTCCCCTGGAAGACGTTTCGCTGGAAGGCCTCCTGTATGCCCTGAGCGACGGCACGCGTCTGCAGATCGTGTGGGAGCTTTCTCAGGCGTCGCCGCGTTCGCTCAACTGTGCGGAGGCGGTCGCAAAGATCGCGGACCTGGCACCCTCGACGCGCTCTCACCATTTCCGCATCCTGCGCGAGGGCGGCGTCATCCGCTCGGAAAGGAAGGGCAAGGAATGCAACAACGTGCTGCGGGCCGACGAACTCGAGCAGAAGTTCCCGGGCCTGTTGTCCACGATCTTGCGTCAGTACAGCGAAAAGGCCCGCCATAGTGACGAGCCTTTCCCGAAAAAAAGTTGAGAACCGGGCGCTACTGGATCAGAGCGGCGGCTTCTTCGTCGACCAGCCAAGTGACGCGTGGAGCGTAGTTTTCGAGAATCTGCACCGGATAGGTGCCGGCCGGCTGATTGAACACCGTCTTGATGCGCTCGGCCTTGTTCGCCCCCGTCACGATGATCGTAATGGCCCGGGAGGCGTCGAGTCCGGCCTCGGTGACCGTCAAGCGCCAGCCCTTGCCGGGAACTTCGACACAGGCAAAGAAATCCATCACGCCGGCACCGAGCAGCGGGCTGCCGGGGAAGAGCGAGGCGGTGTGCCCATCATCCCCCATGCCGAGCACGCAGAGGTCGAAGCAGCGTTGCGCGCCAAAGCGCTCGGCCCACTTGCGGTTGTGGAGGAGCGCGGCGGAGTGGGCGTCGACCTCGACCGGCCAAGGGAACTTGCGTTCTTCAGCGATGCCGAGCGGCTGGAGCAGCATGCGGTCGGCATTGCCGAAGTTGCTGTCGTCACTGGAGAGCGGCACCATGCGCTCGTCGCTGGTCGTCCAATAGGCCTTTTGCTGGGCCGCTTCGGGCAGCTTTCCGTTGGCCACCATCCACTGGTAATGCTTCTTGGGGGTGGAGCCTCCGGTCAGGCCGATGACGCAACGGTCTTCGGCCTTTTCGGCAACCTTGCCCATCTGGTCGGCAAGGTGTTGAAAAAGCGTTTCCTGATCGGCGATGATCAGGTCTCCCAAAGCTGTTTCACGCTCAGTCATGCGGCTAACTTGTGGCAATCGGCGGTGGCGGCAAGTGGAAACCGGCCTTCCTTAAACAGGGTATAAGCTAGAAGAACAGCGCTTCGCCCAGCTCACCGGCGCGCTCGAGCCGCTCGAGGTGGAACGGCTGCTCGATCTTGCCGCTGCCGAAGTTACAGCTGACATGGCCGGTGCGGGAGTCCTTTTCGAGGCTCCAATGGAGGAAGCGGTGGTGGTCGTTGTAGTGCCAGACGGTTGCGATATCTGGAGCGCCGGGGTCCTTGGCCTGTTCGATCGGAATCTCGATCTCCTTCTTCTTGCCTTGGCGGTCGAAGGCCTCGACGAGACAGTCGCGCATCCAGGCGGCCAGGCCGCGGGCGGCCCCGATCTGGTCGGGCTGAGCGGTGACGACGGCGGAATCGAAATTAGAGGTGATGCCCTCTTCCGGAAAGCCGCTGAGGAACTGACCGAAGTTTTGGCGCATCGGCAGCGAGCGCGCGTAAGCGAGGTCGCGGATGCGGTTGGGGTTGGGCCAAGACACGCGCGCGTAGCGGTCGCCCTCGACCTGACGGTCGTAGACAATGCGCGTGCTGCGCTTGAGGAAGGCCAGGTAGGCGCCCTTGATGCGCTCGGCGGGCACGCGGTGCAGCCAGTGGTAGACGGGCAGATCGCTTTCGAGCCAGAGGGAGACCTGGTTTTCGAGCGAGGCGTCGTGCGAGTCGCGGTGGCTGACGATGATGGCCTCGCAGCAGCAGACGTCGCGCAGGTTGGGCCCGAGGTAGCACTGGCTGAAGAGCTTGCCGCGCATCTCTTCGCCATTGGCCTCGTCGGTCGGGCACAGCACGATCACGCGGCAGGGGTAGCGCTGGGCAAACTGAATCGCGGCGTCGAAGCACTCGGTGGCTTCATCCGACGAGGTTTCGTCGCCAAAGTGCAGCACGAGGTTGAGCTGCATGGCGCGGGGTTCCCCACCCTCGCCGGCATCGGTGGCCACATCCCACATGTGGCGCAGGGTCTGGTTTACGGCACTGATCGGGAGCGGAATCCCGGGTAAAACATCAATCAGTTGCGGCATGGTAAAATTCTAGTGGTTGATCAGGAGGAGCGGCAAGATGCGCATCAGCTCTTCGGTCGGAATCTGGTCGAGGTCGGTGGGCACGGGGCGCTTGAGAAACAGCTTCCAGCCGGCATCGGTGGCCTGTACCTCGAAGCACTGCCATCGCTCGGCGCCCAAAGCGTTCAGGCGGGGCTCGAGTTGTGCCTCTTCGGCGGCGGGCACATCGACGACGCGGTATTCCCAGTCGCCCTGGCGCTCCAGCGCCACTTGCAGGCGTTCGCGGGCTTGCTCGAGGTTCTGACGCTGCTCGTGGTAGAGCCGATCGGCGGCGTCTCGAAGCTTGCGGGTGTAGGCGTCGAGCGTCTCCGCGTCGGGATGGTCATCCGGCGACGCGGCGGCCGCGGCGAAGCTGTCAGGGGCAAGGCACGCAGCAGCCAGGAGCAGGAGGCCGGCCCCAAACCGGCTCCGGCGCATGAGGGGGCTGCTGCGGCGTGGTTTCGGCAAGGTCTAGACTCCGGGACGGCGCCACTGGTGATGGTGACGCCAGAGCAGGCGCTCGGCCTCCAGCGGACCCCAGGAACCGGCGGCGTATTCACGCAAGCCAGCGCCATTGCATTCGCGCCAGTGCTCGAGCACGGGGGTGAAGAGCTCCCAGGAGGCCTCGGTTTCGTCCCCGCGGATGAAGAGCGTGCTGTCACCCACCATCGCATCGAGGATGAGACGTTCGTAGGCTTCCGGCGTGTTGGACCCGAAGGTCGTGGCGTAGCGGAAGTGCATCTTCACCGGCTGGGTGCGCGTCTCGAGGCCGGGGATCTTCGAATTGCTGAGCAGCGTCATGCCTTCGTCGGGCTGCACCTGGATGACGAGGGTGTTTTGCGCGAGGTCGAAGTTGCGGTTGCCGCTGAAGAGGATGCCCGGGGGTTGCTTGAACTGAATGGCGATCTCACTCACGCGGCGCGCGAGGCGCTTGCCGCTGCGCAGGTAAAACGGCACGCCTTGCCAGCGCCAGTTGTTGATGCTGAGGCGGATGGCGGCAAAGGTCTCGGTGCTGGAGTCCTGCGGGATGTTCTCTTCCTCGATGTAGCCCGGCACGGGTTTGCCGTTCATGAGGCCTGCGGTGTAGCGGGCGCGCACGGCGTCGGGATCCTCGTGGTCTTCCAGGTCGAGCGGCTGGATGGCCTTGAGCACCTTCACCTTTTCGTCACGGATCGCTTCGGGGGCGAGCGAGACGGGCGGCTCCATCGCGATGAGCGAGAGCAGCTGCATGGTGTGGTTCTGGATCATGTCGCGCAGCGCGCCACTCTCGTCGTAGTAGCCGCCGCGCGAGCCCACGCCGACGGATTCGGCCACGGTGATCTGCACACAGTCTACATACTGGCGGTTCCAGATGGGTTCAAAGATGGCGTTGGCAAAGCGGGCCACGAGCAGGTTCTGCACCGTCTCCTTACCGAGGTAGTGGTCGATGCGGTAGACCTGCTTTTCCTCGAAGTTGCGCCGGATCACGCGGTTGAGTTCACGCGCGGAATCCAGATCGCGGCCGAAGGGCTTTTCGATGATCACCTTGGCGGCTACCTTGCCCTGCACGCGGTGCTTGGCGAGGCCGCTGGAGCCGAGATTCTCGATGATGTTCTCGAAGACGGTCGGGGGCGTGGAGATGTAAAAGACCAGCTGCATTTCGCGGCCAGCCTCCTTCTCGATCTCCCCGATGCGCTTGGCCAGCGCGTGGAAGGCCTCGGGATCGTCGTAGGCGCCGGCGTGATAGGCAACGTGCTTGCCAATACTCTGCCAGACTTCGTCATCCAGCGTCCGGCGAGAGAACTCCTGAATGGCGTCGCGGGCCTGCGTCTGGAACTCTTCGTCGGGGATCTCGCGGCGGCCGTAGCCGAGCAGATAGAAGTCGGAGGGCAGCAGGTTATCCAGCGCCAGGTTGTAGATAGCAGGGACTAGCTTGCGCGCGGTCAAGTCGCCCGAAGCGCCGAAAATCACGAGGATGGTCGGCTGGGCGCCACGATGCTTGCTAAGACCTTGGAGAAACGGGTGTCGCAGTTGTTCTGCCATGAGCGTTGCTTCAAAAATGCGGTGGTTCGGCTTCTTGGCAAGAGACAAGGCATGAAACCTATCCAAGAACTTCACTCATCCCCTTCATAATCTTATACCTGCGTAATGCGCGCAGGCGAGGCGCCCATCATCGTGATGGTTCACCTCCACCATGTCGAAGCGCCAGGTGCGGGGTTGGCGCGGCACACGGCGCAGGTAATCCTCCATGCCTTGCCGCAGTGCCTGCCGCTTGCCGGCGGTCAAGGTTTCGAAGCCCGGCACCGAAGCGTCCGCCGGTCGCGTGCGCACCTCGACGAACACGAGCACGTCGCCGTCGCGCATGACGAGATCGAGCTCGTGCTTGCCCCGCCGCCAGTTGCGGCAGATCACCGCCAGGCCGAAGGTACGCAGGTAGGCGGCCGCTAGCGCCTCCCCTTTTTGCCCCCGCTGTGCGGTGTTCCAGCGTTGCCAGCGTCGGCCATAGTGCCAACGCCGCAAGAGGTAGGACAGCCGCGAAAGGAAACGCATCCCGTGAACCCTGACGCCCCCGCCCGCCAAGGCAAGTCCGCAGCGACTGGAATAGCATCTGCAGCAATGCTCAGGACATGCCGGAAGCGATCCATACTCCCCTGATTCCCTGGTGGTGGAGTGTCGGCGGCATCCTGTTACTGGCCGCCATTCACCTCTTTGGCGTCCGGCTGACCTTCTTGAAGGAGATCCCGCGCAGCCGCTGGCTGTCCTTCGCGGGCGGTGTGTCGGTCGTCTACGTATTCTTGCATCTCATGCCGGCCATTGCCGAAGCGGAGGAGCATTTTGCAAAGTTTCACGATGAGCTGGGCGAACGCATCCCCTACATCCTCGGTCTGTTGGGGCTGCTGGTGACCTACGGGGCTGCACGCCACGGGCGGACAAAGCGAAACCATGACCAGCCGTCGTTGGGTTTCTGGCTGCACATGGGCTCCTTCTCCATCTACAATGTGATTGCGGGCTACGTCTCGCGTCAGCAGCCGCCCACGATCCCGATTCTCTTTATCTCGATGCTGGCGCTGGCCTTTCACTATCTGGTGGTCGACCACGGGCTGCGCGCGGAGCACCGCTACCTCTATCAACATTATGGGCGTTGGCTGCTCGCCGGGGCGCTCATCGTCGGCTGGAGCATCCCCTTTCTCTTTACCGTGCGCCCCTATGTGCTGGCGGGCCTGGAGGCGTTTCTGGCGGGCGGTATCATCCTCAATGTACTCAAGGAGGAGCTGCCGAAGGAGCGCCAGAGCAAGTTTACGCCTTTCCTCATCGGCATCATGGTCTACGCGCCGATCATGGTGCTGGCGTAACCATCGCGTTCCCGTGGTGTAAGCGGTCTTCTTTGCGCACCAGGCAACCCGGGGCACAAAAAAGCCAGCGACCGATCAGATCGCTGGCTTGAAAATCACGTGGTTGGGAGGCGCGACCTAGTAGGACGCTTGAGCGCCCTTGAGGTTGGCCTTCTTCACCCAGGGCATCATGGAGCGGAGCTTCACGCCCACCTCTTCGATCGGGTGCTTGGCTTCGTCTTCGCGGATCTGGTTGAGCTTCTTGTAGCCGCTCTCGTGTTCCGCCACCCAGTTCTTGGTGAAGGTGCCGTCCTGGATGTCCTTGAGCACGTCCTTCATGCGCTCCTTGACTTCCGGGCCGATGACGCGCGGGCCGCTGACGTAGTCGCCCCACTCCGCGGTGTCGGAGATGGAGAAGCGCATACCGGAGAGGCCGCTTTCGACCACCATGTCGACGATGAGCTTCATCTCGTGGCAGCACTCGAAGTAGGCCATCTCGGGAGCGTAGCCCGCTTCCACGAGGGTCTCGAAACCGGCCTTGACCATGGCGCTGAGGCCACCGCAGAGCACGGCTTGCTCACCGAAGAGGTCGGTCTCGGTTTCTTCGCGGAAGGAAGTCTCGATGACACCTGCGCGGCTGCCGCCGATGCCCTTGGCCCAGGCGAGGGCCACATCCTTGGCGCCGGCGCTGGAGCCTTCGAGCACAGCGATGAGCGAGGGAACGCCCTTGCCTTCCTTGTATTGGCTGCGGACGGTGTGGCCCGGGCCCTTGGGGGCGACCATGATCACATCCACACCCTTCGGCGCTTCGATCAGCTTGAAGTGGATGGCGAGGCCGTGGACGAAGAGCAGGGTCTTGCCGGCGCTCAGGTTCGGCTCGATCTCCGACTCGTAGAGGGCCTTCTGCTTCATGTCCGGCACGGCGATCATGATGACGTCGGCCTTCTGGACGGCTTCGGCCGTGTTGTAGACCTCGAAGCCGAGGTCCTTGGCGACCTGAACGGACTTCGAGCCTTCATAGAGGCCGATAATGACGTTCAGCCCGCTGTCCTTCAGGTTCAGCGCGTGCGCGTGCCCCTGGGAGCCGAAACCGATAACGGCCAGCGTTTTGTCTTGGATGGGCGCGAGGGAAGCCTCGGCATCGGAATACACTTTGGCAGACATGATATGAAAGGGATTTTGGATGGGTTTGAAAACGGGGCCGACTATTGCAGCTCGAGGTGACGGTTGCGACCGAGTGCAGCCATACCCGTGCGGGCCATGGAACGCACGCCGAAGGGCTCGATCATGTGCATGAACGCATCGATCTTTTCCTGGTTGCCCGTCATTTCGACGATGACGCTGCGGTGGCTCACATCGACGATCTTGGCGCGGAAGATGTCGCAAATCTGCACGATCTCGGCCCGCTTGGCGCCTTCTTCGGCGGCTACCTTGACCAGCACCAGTTCGCGCGCCACGAAGGCGCCTTGAGCCAGATCATTGACCTCGATGACGTCAATGAGCTTGTGCAGCTGCTTGATGGCCTGGTCCAGCTGTTGCGTATCACCCATGACCGTCGCGGTAATCCGCGAATACTTCGCGTCATGAGTGGGAGCAACGTTGAGCGTATCGATATTGAATCCACGCCCGCTGAACATGCCGGCCACCCGCGCAAGAACGCCAAATTTGTTTTCGACGAGGACGGAAAGGGTGTGACGCATGGTGATAGTCTACGGGGTTGAGAAAGCCGACAACGCTCATCCCCACCGAAGGCGCTGGCAAGCAAAAACCGGGAACGGCAGCCCGACAGGCCTCATTTTTCCCGCCCGAGGGCCTTTGCCGCCAGACCGGCATGGCGCTCGCTCCCAACAAGGCATGACCCCCCAAGCCGCCGCCCTCATCGCCAGCCTCTGGAGCCTGCACGCCTTTCTCGCCGCCATCGTGACGACGCTGCTGGCCCTCAAATTTGCCCCGCAACCCCACTTCGCCCAATGGATCGGGGTGATCTGGCTTCTGCCCTTCCTCGGACAAGTGGCCGGCCTCGGCCGATGGCTGACGTTACGCAACGTTTCGCAAGAGGCCGCCGACGCCCACTGCCCTCCTCCCGCGCCGCCCCAGTAGCTGGCTTGACTTTATCCGGCACAAGCAAAGGATGCGCAGTATCCGGGGAAGTAGCTCAAAGGATAGAGCAACGCTCTTCTAAAGCGTAGGTTGCGGGTTCGACCCCCGCCTTCCCTGCCAGATCCATCAACGACTTACGGCATTCCTGCCACTTTCCGGTCCAAATGGACTCGTGTTTTGGTGGCGAGGGGAAGGCGTTGAAGCCCTCAAGTGGGTTGAAGTCGCCTTCCCAGGGTAGCAGGCCCGTCTCATCGATCTCGCGGAGTGCGGCCAACAGGTAGCCTCGATCTGCGCCCTCGGCAGCTCGAATTCCACGTGCACGTCGGTGGTGAGGTCATCGCCGCCGTGGAAGTACAGGACCAGAGGCGTCTGCGTTTCTTCGATCTCATGCTCGCTGAGCGGGAGATGCTAAAAGCAGGCGCCGATTCCCTCAATAATGGCAGGCTCCAATGATGCTGACATACTGGAAGTGTAACCGCTTTCAGCCGACCCCGGAAAAAACGGGTCTTTCAGGCCGTCCGACTTTTCCGTTGATATCGACCAGCAGCACCATGAAGCGTGCACCGGTTAGCTCATGCTCAAAGGTGTTGCGTGCGTGCAAGACGATGCGCCTCTTGTCGGAGTTGACTCCGTCAAGGTGTTGGCCACTTCGAGGTTGGCATGGAGTAAAGCTGGCAGTTGTAATAGGATAATGTATATGTTCAAGCGTATCAGTTTTGACAATAATTGTTGCTCGCTATTTGTGATTAAGGGTTTTGGATGCACAATAAGCTAATAGTGATGTTATAAGAAATAAGTCCAAGTGAAAAACAAGTCGCACATTTCGCATTCCATCAATCATATATTCTAAATGCGAGTGATCTTGGGTAATTTCTAAAAGCTCAACCTTTGCAGCAATCACATCCTTTCACTCGGCAACTCGCTGCAAAGCAAGTGCCTCGCGCTTACAAACACAAGCGCGAACGCCAGCAGGAGAATGGTTGTAAAATTATTTTTTAATGATTTCATAATGAATCAAACTCTATATTGATTAAGGCTCATGCACAATTGTCAGGCGGTTGAGAGCATTTAAGCTCCTCAACATCAATGGCCAACAAGTATTGCAAAAGTTCACGACTTTCCGAGGCTCAATCGGCAGCTCTTGAAGCTGTTTGCGCTTGATCTGGAGGCGTGAAAATCGCGGAGCTGACGGGCCTGCACCGCAACACTTTGGACAAGTATTTATTAGCCTGGAGGGTGCGCATGGCCGAGCTCAGCGAGGCCAGCGCGCCCTTGCGAGGGGAGATCGAGATCGACGAAAGCTACTTTGGAGCACGTCGTGTTCGCGGCAAACGTGGGCGTGGAGCCGGGCGCAAAGTCCCCGTCATTGGGGTGCTCAAACGTCAAGGCAACGTCTACTGCGATGTGCTCGACGATGGCTCTAAATTGGCTCTGGAGGCCGTCATAAAGGGCCGCGTGAACCCCGAGAGCGTCATTCCACACCGACGGATGGAAAGGCTACGATGGCCTGCTCGATATCGGCTACAAACGCCATTTACGCATCCACCACAGTAAGGACGAATTCGCCCGAGGCCACAACCACATCAACGGCATCGAAGCCTTTTGGAGCTACGCCAAAACCCGCCTGGTCAAATTCCGCGGCTTGCCTCGACGCACCTTTTACCTCTACATCAAAAAGACAGAATTCCGCTTCAACCACCGTAAGCAGAACCTCTACAAACTCCTCCTCAAGCACCTACGTCAATAGCCCCTCGACTTCCGCAACTGTGCATGAGCCAATAAAAGAATACAGGGCAACGAAGAACTGGAAAGATAACTTCATCTAGTGATATACCATCAATATTTTAATTATCATTAACAATCCGAAGATATTCTTCATGTGATAGTAAACGCAAATCTTCAATATCGAGAAATAACCATTGATTTTCACTGGTTCTTGGGGTCACTAGTATCCTGACAAATCTGTCCGAACCGGGAACGAATATCGCATCTGACCGCCATATCGTCGATTTTCCAATCATTCTAAAACTTCCTCGATCCAGGCCCCTTATTGGACGCATGACGTCATCAAAACCAAAGGATTTAAGGAGCTGGCCTGCCCCATTGTAAATAACTATGACATTCTGTTTTGCACCCATTTCGTGCCATTGATCGAAGGTTGCCAAACGTGTGCCTGAGTTATTGACTACCGCAACTACCGGAATTCTTTTCTGAACAAGATCAAATTCAGCCACACGTGCAAAATTCCCTGATGACAGAGAATGTAATGAAGCCGAAGGTTCCCGATTTTCGCCTGGAACTATACGAAGTATCACAGAACCATCTGGAGAGGAAAAGGATCTAGGCTCTTCCGGTAGGCTTATTTGTTCGATTTTTGGTGCAGGCGACCGCTTAGAGTTTTCACATCCAAGGGGCAAAGCTAATGCTATGAGTATAAAAAATATTTTCATATCGTATATTATTTTGCACGGTTTTTCCCAATAGGGTCATTGGCGGATCTAGCATAAACAGGAACCTCTTCTTGAGTCCAACGCCATGCGCACAACTTAGGCCGGCCTTCAAGATGTCTCCGTCCTGCGCCCCTGACATGGCCACCTGCAGCACTCCCGCGACAAACATAACGGCGACAGTAGTGTAAAAGTCTGCCCCGCCGGCTACAAGCGCTAACCCTAGGATAAAAGGGATTACGTGTCCGCTCGGGTCAGTAAACGAGAGGGGGTTATTGAGCACATAGCTGTAGCGGTTGTAGCCCTGGATGCTTTCCGGAAACTGCAGCACGCTGTCTGGAGATAGAAAGCGCCCTATCAGCGGATCATAGATCCGAGCGTTCATATGCACCAGCCCCACGTTATCAAGCATCTCATAGCCGGTTACTTGCAGCCGATTTTCCTGTTTCTCGTAAAGTATGCGGTTGGATCCACAGGCCCTCAGAGGTCCATTCATCCCCTCGCGGGGGAGCTTCCGGCCTGTCATCGCGCTTGCAGGTGGAATGATGGGGGCTTGTCTGGATCGCGGCGTTGAATAAGGTAGGATGATGCGTGTGCTCATCGTGGAAGATGCCAGCCGTTTGCGCGAGGGCATCGCGCGGGCATTGCGCAAGGCTGGTTTTGTGGTGGACACTGCCAGTGATGGTGAGCAGGGGCTCTGGGCGGCGGAGTCGCACCCCTACGACGCCGTCGTGCTGGACATCATGTTACCCAGGCTCAGTGGTCTGGATCTGTTGACCCGTCTGCGCCAGCAAGGCAGCGCGCTCCCCATCTTGCTGCTTACGGCCAAGGATACCGTCGCGGATCGTGTGCAGGGGCTACGCTCAGGGGCGGACGACTATCTGATCAAGCCGTTTGCGCTGGACGAGCTGCTGGCGCGGGTCGAAGTGCTCTGTCGGCGTTCTTACGGCGCCACGACGACGCGCATACAGGTGGGAGAAATGGAAATCGACACCAGCGCGCATCGGGTGTTCATGCGGGGAAGGGAACTGACGCTACCGGCGCGGGAATTTGCATTGCTGGAATACTTGGCCCGGCGGCGTGGCGAAGTGGTAACCAGAAGCGAAATCGAGGCCCACATCTACGACGACCAGGCCGACCCCATGAGCAACGTCGTCGACGCCGCCATCTACTCCTTGCGCAAAAAGCTGGCCGCCGCGGGCGTGCCGTCCCTCATCCAGACGCGACGCGGGCGCGGCTACATTCTGGAGCTGCCGGAGGAGTCGCAGAAATGAGCTCCATTCGTCGTCAACTGACGCGTAACCTCTTCGCGGCCGGCAGCTTGCTGCTGATCGGCGGCTTTGCATCTTCGTGGCTGTTGCTGCGGCATGAGCTCTATCGTCAGCTCGACGAGCGGCTGCGCACGGCCGCGGGTATGATCGCGGTGGAGCTGGCAGAAGACGAATCTCCGCTGACGGCGGCGTTTGCCCAGGCGGAAGGGCTGGAGTTGGAGCGCGCCCAGGTCGTTCCTCGTTATTGGGCGGTGGTGGACGAAGACGGTGCCAGTATCGCCCAATCGGCTAGATTCGCGCTGGTCGACTGGAGGGAGCACCGGGATCCTGCGGTGTGGTCACAGTGGCTCGAGGGGGCGCATCTGCGCTTTCTCTCGCTGGAGGGGCGCACCAGCGAGCCACGCCACTTCACCGTCGTGGTGGCGGCAGATCAGCGTGAACTGGACGAGGTGTTGGCGCGCATTACCTTGGCGGGAGTCGTCACGCTGGGGCTTTTTCTGATGCTGGCGTTTTGGGGCGTGCGCCGGATCCTGGGGCGCGGGCTGGCCCCCTTGGACGCTTTTGGCGCGCAACTCGGCAACCTGGGAGCAGACTCACTGGAAGTGCAGTTCGATCCGGCCCGTTTCCCGACGGAACTTCGTCCTATGGTAAGCCAATTCAATGCGCTCTTCGCGCGACTGGCCATCTCGTTTGAGCGCGAGCGCCGGGTGAACGCCGACCTTGCCCATGAGCTGCGTACGCCTTTGGCCGAACTGCGCTTGCTCGCCGAATCTTCGCTCAAATGGCCGGACCAGCGCGACGCCGATACCGATCGCGAGTCGCTGGCCAGCATCCGCCAAATGGAAACCCTGGTCGAGCGCATGCTGCTGCTGGCACGAGGGGAGCAAGGGCAATCGGAGGCCCTTTCGCACGTCGACTTGGCCGCACTCGTCAATTCGATCTGGCAACCCCTGCGGGATGAGGCCGAGGCCAAGGGGCTGGTCGTGACGCTCGACCTGCCGGCAGTGAGCGTGGAAAGCGATCCGATCTTGCTGCGGGCCATCCTGAGCAACCTCCTGCACAACGCGCTCGCTTATGGGGCCGCCTCAGGGGTGCTAACCGTGCGCAGTCGCGACGAGGGATCGGGCACCGTGGCGGTGGACGTCGTCAATACGGTCGCCGACCTTGCACCGGAAGACGTGGAGCACATGTTCGAACGCTATTGGCGCAAGAGTCTCGCGCGCGAAGGTGAAGACCTGCATGTCGGTCTGGGGCTGACCATCGTGCAGCGCTTTGCGGAGGAACTGGGCTACAAGGTGAACGCCAGCCTCAAAGAGGATTTATTGACCGTGACGCTGTCGGGCCTGAAGGCAGGCGATTAGGCTCCCCTCCCCGGCTCGAAACGAGCGAAACGGTGGGCCAGAGCCGGGAGGATAAACAGCGTGACGAGTGTCGACGAAACCAGCCCGCCCAAAATCACGACCGCCATGGGCCCTTCGATCTCGCGGCCCGCACTGGTGGGTTGCAGGGCCAGCGGCAGGATGGCCAGCCCCGCGACGGCTGCGGTCATGATAACCGGCACAACCCGCTCCCGGGCGCCACGCAAGACGGCTTCGAGCCCCCACGGCACGCCCTCTTGCGTGACAAGGTGCTCGTAGTGCGTCATGAGCATGATGGCGTTGCGGGTGCTCAGGCCCAGCAGGGTGATGAAGCCGACCAGGGCACCAAGCGACAGCGGCAAGCCCGAGACGTAAATCGCCACGATGCCTCCTGCCACGGCAAAAGGTAGATTGGCCAAAACCAGCAGCAGGTGGCGCGCTTTGCGGAAAACGATAGCCAGGAAGATGCCGATCAACACCAGGGTTACGCCGGTCGAGGCGAGCAGTTCGCGGTGCGCCGTCGCTTCCGCTTCCGCTGCCCCACCCCAAATCGTGTAAGCGCCCTCTGGCAGGTTGACCCGTTCCGCCACGGCCTGTTGGGCCTCCGCCACAAACGAGGCGACGTCGCGACCCTCGACATTGCAGGTCACCACCTGCCGCCGGCGACCGTCCTGGTGGCTGAGGGAGGCCGGCCGGTCGGTGAGATATACGCGGCCGAGATCGCCCAGAGGGACCAACGCTCCCGTGGAGGTCGGGATCAGGAGCTCGGACACGGCACCGGTTTGGGTGCGGGCTTCATCCGGCAGGCGGACGGTCACGGGGATGATCTGATTACCGCGGTAGACCTGGGTCACCTCCGTACCTTGATAAGCCGTCTGGAGCGTCTCCAACACGGTGACAGCTTGCAGCCCGTAAGTTTGGAGTCTTGCCTCATCGAGCTCTACCTCAAGACTGGGGGCACGACCTTCGCCGAGCGATTGCACTTCGATGGCACCGGGCACGGCCTGCACCACCCCGCGCACTTGAGCAGCGGCTTGATTGAGGGCCTGCAGATCTTGCCCGAAAATGCTGATCACCACCGCCGCGGTTTCGCCGCTCAGCGACTCGCTCATGCGATCCCCCAAAAAGGTCAGCGTCTCGGTCTGGACGTTGGGATAGCTTTCCATGATCGCCCGAATGCGTTCCTGCACCGCGCCTTCGTCCATCGTGACATCGGGGTCCAGCTCGACGTGAAATTCGCAGCGCTCCGGACCCCAGGTATCGACGCCCTTTTCCGAACGGCCCGCCTGCATTTCCACGGACTTGACCTCTGGCAGGGCCAGCAGGCGCTCGCTCACCGACTCGCCGAAGCGCATGGTTTCGCCCAGAGAAGTGCCCGGCACCCCAAAGGCCTGTAACACAAAGTGCCCCTCACGGAAGAGCGGCATCAGCTCCGATGGCACCTGTTGCAAAAGCCAGCCCGTGCACACGACGAGGAGCAACGAAACGGTGCCGGCGACAATCGGCACGCGGCAGATGATCCGCAGGAGGGCTTCCTGCCCCGTCTTCAGCCAGCGCACGTAAAAGAGTTCGCGCTGGCGACCGGCCTTGCGCAGCAGGAGCAGGCTCAGCGCCGGGACCACCGTCATCGCCGTCAGCAGCGAAGCCAGAATTGCGAGGATGAAGCTCACCCCCAGTGGCCCGAAAAAGCGCCCCTGGATGCCGCTGAGGGCAAAGACCGGGATGAAGACCGCCATGACCACGAGCGTGGCGTAGATCACTGAGCCGCGCACCTCCAGCGAAGCCTCGAGGATCACCGGCACCCGCGGGCGCGGGTGAGTAGACTGAGCGTTTTCGCGCAGGCGGCGCAGGATGTTCTCCACGTCGATGATGGCATCGTCCACCACAACGCCCACCGCCACGGCGAGGCCTCCCAGCGTCATGGTGTTGAGCGGGATGCCGGAGAGGTGCATGACGATCACGGCGGCCAGCAGCGAGAGCGGAATGGAAATGAAGGAGATGAACGCCGTGCGCAAATCGAAGAGGAAAAGCAGCAGCACGGCGGCTACCAACGCGCCCCCGAGCATCAGCGACTCCGTCAGGTGGGCCAGCGCGATCTCGATGAAGTTGGCGGGCCGGTGCAGGCTTCCGATCAGGGTGATGCCTTTGGATTGGAGCATCGGGCGCACTTCGTCGAGAGCCGCTTCAACGGCGCGGGTCGTGGTGAGGGTGTTCGCACCATACTGGCTGGTCATTGCGAGCATCACCCCCGGTTGGCCGTTGATGAGGGCGTCCCCGAACTTCGGCATCGCGCCCAGGGAAACCGTGGCGACATCACCGAGGCGGACGAGGTTACCCGCCTCGCCGCGCAAGGGCGTGGCCGCAATCGTCTCCGGCGTGGCGGTCGGTACGGTGGCGTGCAGGACCAGGCGCTGGTTGTGCGTCTCCAGGTAGCCGGTGCCACGGATGCCAGTTGCGTTTGCCGCCGCCGCCGTCAGTTCGCGATAGCTGACCCCGAAGGCCGCCAGTCTGTCCGGGTCGGGGGTGATCTGAATTTCGGCGGCCTCGCCACCGACGACGGTCACCTCTGCTACTCCGGGCACCGCCTTGAGCAGCGGCACCAGCGTCCAGTCCGCAACGCTGCGCATCTCAATCGGCGAACTCCCCTCCGAAACCAGGCCGATCTTGAGCAGGTCCATGGTCGAAGAGACCATGGGCGACATGCTCGGGGCCTTGGCCTGCGTCGGTAGGCTGTTCACCACCTCGGTCAAGCGCTCGGAGAGCAACTGGCGATCGGTCAACAAATCCGTGCCGTCCTTGAAGATCACATCCACCACCGAAAGCCCTTGAATGGACTCCGATCGTGTGGTCTCGAGCCCGGCGATACCGCCCACCGCGGCTTCGATCGGAAACGTCACCAGGGATTCGACTTCTTCCGGAGAGAGCCCGGGGGCCTCCGTCTGAATGGTCACTTGCGGCGGGACGAATTCCGGAAAAACATCCAGCGTAGTCTGCTGGGCGAGGAAGATGCCGTAGCCCATCACCAGCGCGGCGACGATGAGCACGATGCCCTTGAAGCGCAGGGCGGCCGCAACGATTGCGTTCAACATCGCGCTACTCCTGGCCTTCAGGTTCACCCATCTGCGTCAGGATCTCTTGCGCGAGCAGGGCCTGCGCTCCCGACACCACCACGGGTTGTGCTTCATCAAGCGCTTTCGCCGGCACATACCAGCCCTCCGGCGCAGGCAGATCGGTGGAAATCAAGTGGCGGCGGAACTGCCCCTCGTTCTCCTCCTGATAGACCCAGGCGGCGCCCAGTTGGTAGACGACGGCCGTATCCGGCACCTGTAGCTGCGCGGCGGTCGCCTCGGGCAGGTTGAGAGCGGCAAGCAAACGCAGTCCAACCGGCATGGCGTCCGGCCCGGCCGGGGCGATGGCAACGTATCCCGGCGCGCCCTGAGCGTTGGCCTGCGGCGCTCGCCAAAGGGTTTGGACCTCGACGGGTGCGGCCTTTTGCCCGGCTGCCCAAAGGGTGGCAGCATCAGGGTTTGGGGCCATTGAGGTGCCGAGAGGCAAACTCAGGCGCACGAGCATGGCCTCGCCCTGACGCAGGGCGGCCGCAATCTGCTCCATCGATTGCAAGTCGTCGCTCCAGCCCCAGTTCAGGCGGAGCGCCTCCTCCGCAGCCTGGACTTGCAGTTGGGCCGTTGCGGCCTGCAGCCGGGCATTCTCCACTTTGCGCGCCGAGGCCAGCTGGCCGGCTTGTGCGAGGTCATCTGCCCGCCGGGCTTCGCGCATGGCCTGCTCGGCCTGCAGACGGGCCCGTTGCAGCTCGCGCATCTGGCTTAACAAGGGCGACGGATCGAGTACCTCACCGTAGGCCTTGAGCTGTGCCGCCGGCTGATGGGATTCCAGCTGAGCCGTGGCGATGCCCATGTGCTGCCGCATGGCGGCAGCGAGGTTCAGCAAGGGTGCCGTGCGCGATTCGGCGGATAACACCGAGGCCTCAAGCAAGCTGCATCCGAGGCAGGTCAGGAGAAAAAGACGGTTCATTGGGAAAAATCGTTAAAAGGGGGAAGGTAGCTACGGACAGCGTCCATCAGGTCGAAATAGGCCAGCCAGGCGGCGTCACGGGCATCGAATTGAAGCAGGCTCGCGCGAGAGGCCTCTACACTTGCTTGAATTACGGCCAAGCGGTCAGCGGTCCCATGTTGCAACAGGGCCTCCTGCGCTTGCCGTTGAGATTCGGCCTCCTGCGCTATAGCCTGGGCCCGCGCCAGCTTGTCCAGCGCACCGGCATAGGCGGCATGAGCGCGCGAAACCGCCGCCAGCGCCTGGGCCTGGACCTCCTGAAAACGCGCACTCGCCGTGGCGCGCTTGGCCTCAGCCTGAGCGATAGCGGCGCGATTGCCATCCAGCGGAAACGTGAAGCCGAGCCCGAGGGTCCACTTGCGTTGCCCTTGATCGTAGGAAAAGCCGGGCCCCAAATGGACGTCCGGGTATTGCTTGGCGACTTGAAGGTGTAGCGCGGCCTCGGCGGCGACATAAGCAGCGAGGCTCTCCAGCACATCGGGACGCATCTGCGTCGCACGGGCGGCCAATTCGTTTGCGTCGGGCATGGAGGGCAGCTCGGCCGGCCACGACTCCAGCGACCAATCGGCGACCGCCGCCGCAGGCAGGCCAAGCGCTGCCGCCAAGTCGCTGCGGGCAACCGTTGCGCGCTGGGCCGTGTCTGCACGATCGAGGGCAATCTGCATGCTTTCGCGCGTAGCGGTTATTTCTTCCAACCGCGTGCCTTCACCCAACTCGACCAGCGTAGCCGCCACCTTGCGCCATTGGTCGACGGCGTCAGCCAGTCGCGCCTCGGCCTTCGTTCGATCCGTGGCGGCCGAAATCGCGTAAGCGGCCCGTAGTGTGGCGGCATCGATATTCCACCCCGTGGTGGCCAACTGCAGTGCCGCCTGATTGGCCTCCGCCTGTGCCTGCTCGCCCCGGAGGCGCCGCTTGCCTGCGGTCTGCCACACCCAATCGAGCGAAAACCCATACGTCCAGGGCGAGCTGGCGTTTGCCGCATGCTGCAGATCGAGGTTCAGCCCCAGATCGCCCGGCGCAGTCGCGACTCCCACCGCCGTCAACGCGGCGCGCTGCTCGGCCTCGGCCCGCTGCAAGGTCGGATTCAATTGCCCTGCAACGACGGGCAATGCGGCCAACCGCCAGCGTCCTTCGGCATCGCGGCCTTGACCAAGGTCTGCTTGCGCGAGGGCCTCCAGCACCGCCGGTTCATCCGGTCGCCTCGCCTCAAACGCCTGAGCGGCCTGCCGGGGTTTCAGTGGCTGTGCTTGATAGGTCTGACAGCCCGCCAAACCTGCCAACACTCCGCACGCCAGCAGAACGTTGGCCGCAGAGCATCGCCTGTTTTCATGGACCGACCTACCTTCACCTTTTGGCAGCATGCCCCAAGAAATACCACACCGCACATGACCGGAAGATGATGGCGGGGACTCAATCGCACGCTTTGGCGCAAAATGCCCCGTCAGCCCCGACACTCAAGCCCATAAACATTTACCCCGCAACCTATTGACTTCAAACGCCTTACTCATCCCCCGAGGTCGTCCTCCTTCGGGCAGGCAGGGATGGGCTTAACCGTGCGGATCCAGATAAACCGTTGGCGGCGTCGTGCCTTGGATGGTGTCCGCTACAGCTCCTTCAGCATTTTGGCGGGGACGCCGCCCACCATGGTGTTCGGGGAGACGTCTCGGGTCACGACGGCCCCGGCGGCGACGACGGCATTTTCTCCGACGGTGACGCCGGGCAGGAGCGTGACGTTGGCGCCGATCCAGGCGTTGCGGCGGATGATGACGGGCGCGACTTGCAAGGTCTTGCGCTGGGTAGGGTCCACCGGGTGCGCTTCAGTGATGACGTTGACGCGGGGGCCGATCTTGACGTCGTCTTCGATCGTGATGCCGCCCATGTCGAGAAAGACGCAGGCGTGGTTGATGAAGACGTTGCGCCCGAGTTGGGTGAACAGGCCGACGTTGATGTGAAACGGCGCGAAGATCGTGGTGCTGGGATCGATCGGGCGCTCCATGATCTCCGACAACTGCTGCCGGAATGCGTCGGCGGTCGGGGCCGCATTCAACGCGACGGAAAGGCGTCGAGTTTGTGCGACCTTTTCGTGGACGAGGTGAAAGTCGGGGTCGTCGACCGGGATGTTATGGCCGGCCCGCAAGCGATCGAAAATGTGCATCTGGTGGTTCGGGATGAGGATGAAAGCTGCGGGGAGCCCCTACCCTTCCACGCGCTCGACGCGGTAGTGCAGCCAGACGACGCCGCCTGCGAGGGTCTCGGTCGCCAGGTGGCGCAGGGCTTTGCCCGAGGCGGGCTTTTCGTGCGACTCACCGAGGTATTCAAAGATGCTGGGCACGCCTGCCAGGCCGTCGATGCCGGGATAGACGAGCACGCTGATCTCGTCGATCAGCCCCGCCTGGAGAAACGCACCGTTGACGACGCCGCCGCCCTGAAGGATCAGCGTCTGCAGGCCAAAATACTGGCCCAGGCGTTCCAAGGCCAGCGGCAGATCGCGGCCGTCTGCGCCAGCGAAAACATACGAGACGCCGTCTTCGCGCAATTCGGCGAGGTAGTCGTCGGACACGTCTTCACCAAGTATGGCGATGACGTGGTCCCCGTGGGCATTGTCGCCGCCGTAGTGGATCTTGCCGTGCGGGTCGAGGGCGACGCCCACCGCCCGGCCCTTGCGCTCCGCCACGTGGATGTCGCGCGGGATCGGGCCTGCGGCCTGGGTGCCTCGGCCCGGGACGCCCGTATATTCTTCCATCGACTTGCGGCCCGCCATCCAGCCGTCGGCCCCGAATCGTTCCGCAACGGCATCGTAGTGCGCGAAGAGTTGCGCATCGTCGGTCCCGTCCACCGGCGGCGTCCAGCGATCCGTAAGCAGGCGGCCGTCGATGGACGCTATCATGTGGCAGATAATCTTGGGTCTCATGGAGAAATTGGGTTGGGCGGGTGAATGCACGGCCGAGGCGAGGCTGATGACTCCACCTCGCCCGCTGGTGCAACCGGTGGGGAGCGCAAACCTAGAACGTGGCCGCGTCGATGACGTAGCGGTAGCGCGCTTCCTTGTTCACGACTTTGTCCCAGGCATCGTTGATCTGCGGGGCCTTGATCATCTGGATCTGGGGCAGCACGCGGTTGTCGGCACAGTAGTGGACGACTTCCTGGGTCTCGGGAATACCGCCGATGAGGGAGACGTTGAAGTTCACGCGCGACATCGCCATACCGATCGCACTGATGTCGAGGGACATGCCTTCGGGCATCCCGACCTGGGTGAAGGTGCCGTGCGTTTTCACGACCGAGGAATAGGCTGCGACGTTGAACTGCACGGGGATGGTCGAGATCATGTAGTCGAGCTTGCCCTTGTAGGGTGCGAGCCTGGAGGGGTCATCGACCACGATCGCTTCCTTGGCGCCGAAGGCGAGGATGTCCTTCACCTTGCTGGGCGTGGTGGTGAAGCCGTAGACTTCGGCGCCTTTGGACACCGCGAGCTTGATCGCCATGTGCCCGAGCCCACCGATGCCCGCGACGCCGACCTTGTCGCCGACGTCGAAATTGGCCTGCATGAGCGGCGAGTAGGTCGTGATGCCCGCACAGAGCAGCGGCGCCGCTTCTTCGAGCTTGATGTGGTCGGGAATGCGCACGGCAAAGTGATCGCGCACGACGATGTTGGTGGAGTAGCCGCCCTGCGTGATGCCCGTCGGCGAGGCCTTGTCCGGGTAACCGTAGGTGAAGAGCGTTTCGCCGTTTTCGCAGTAGTGCTCTTCGCCGTGCTCGCAATGATCGCAGTGCATGCAGCTGTCGACCATGCAGCCGACGCCCGCGCGGTCGCCGACCTTGAACTTGGTGACGTTCTTGCCGACGGCGGCGACGATGCCGACGATCTCATGCCCGGGCACCTGAGGGTACTGCTGCGGGCCCCAGTGCCCCTTCATCTGGTGGATGTCGGAGTGGCAGATACTGGCGAATTTGATGTCGATCAGGATGTCGTCTGGGCCAACGGGGCGCCGCTGAAACTCCCAGGGGCTCAACTTGCCCGACGCGTCTCGGGCAGCGTAGCCACGCGTCTTGATGTTTCCGTTGGGGGCCGATGGGACGGACTGGGCAAAGGCCCCGGACTGGTTTGCGATCAGCAGACCCGCTCCGGCCACGGCAGATTTTTGCATGAATTGGCGTCGATTGACCTTACTGTTTTCGTATTCCATCGGTTTGCTCCCGAATTTTGAGGGTGGGGTGCCCAGGACGCTGGCGGCAAATCTCCGAGATCGGCCGGCAAGCCCCAGGTTTCGCCGCCATTATACGCCTGCGAAAAACGGAAGTCGCCCCATTCATTGCCGGCTCTGCACGAATCTTGCGCAAAACGGCCGAAGCATTCGCAGGGGCTATCGATGGCGGCGGTATTCACTGGGCGAGAGCCCGGTTACCCGACGAAATACGTTCGCAAAATGGCTGGGGTTGGCGTAGCCCACGTCCAGCGCGACAGCGGAGATGCTGTGACTGGTTTCGCGCAAGAGCCGGCGCGCCTGCTTCATGCGCACTTCCGTCTGATACGCATACGGGGTCATGCCCATGGCGCTCTTGAAGAGCCGATGGAAGTAAAACTCGCTCAGGCCTGCCAGCGCGGCCAGTTGGCCCAGATCGAAGTCTTCCGCAAAATGGCGGTCCATCCAGTCCGTGACCTGGCGCAATTTGTAACCCGGCAAAGAAGAGGCGTTATGGGGACCTTCGTTGACCACTTCCGCGTAGTTGCGGGCCAGATGCACCGCGACCACCTGCGCCAGCCCCTGGACCGCGAGCGGGCTCGCCTTCGGGTTACGGAGCTCCCGGTGGACCTGCCGCATGAGGATGCTCAAGGTCTCGTCGCTGAAGCCACAGAAGTCCTGCAGGCACGCAGAATCGGCGTCCGCCCCAAAGACTTCCTCGAAGACCTGCTGCAACACCGGCATGTCGATCGTCACCATCATGTATTCGAACGGCTCATCGGAGAGGACACGCCAGCGGCAGTCGTAGGGGCCGTCCGAACCGGTCAGAAAAAAGGAATCCTTCTTGATCAGGGTGCGGTTCCAGGGGCCGTCGCCTTCGCGATCTTCGACTTCCACCTCGCCCGAGATCGTCCATTGCAGCAAGGGCTCGCTCAAACCGGGCGAGGTGACCGCCCCCTTGGGCGGGGCCACGTAAACGGCAGCGCGCAGACTGCGCCAAGCAGGCCCCTGGGCGTTGGCAACGCACTTTCCCGGGATGTAGGAGTCAAACTGGTCGACGGAAGTGGCCTCAGGAACCGGCATGTAAAAATCATGAGGCGAAATCGGTATCATGGCAATGCAGCGCACACTTGAGCGACGCTTTCCCCTGCTCTCCACTCCTGGGCAGTTGTTTTCCGCAACCTTAGAACAGATGCCGCAACAGGATGTTAGACGGTTTTCGCCTGGCGCATTATAATCTGGCCATGTCACTCGGCGCCACCAGCCCACACCCAGAAGTGTAGACGACTGGATGGCGCGTCCGAGAAGGCGGCCCGACGGCGCACTCAACCCACTCCGCGATATGGAACGAACACGACGCAGCTTCCTCAAGGCGACCACCATCGCCGGGCTCAGCCTGCCAGCCCTTCTTCGAGCCCAGATGACGGGCTCAAACCATCCACAAACAGGATCGAATATGAAAACCACCCCCAATGGCGCACAAGCATCGGCCAAAGGCCCCGAAGACTGGTTCACCGGCGACGTCCGCATCGACCCGCTCTTCGGCCCGAATGAACCCGCCCGCGCTGGCGCGGCCAGCGTGACCTTCGAGCCCGGCGCCCGCACCGCCTGGCATACGCACCCGCTGGGCCAGACCCTGATCATCACCTCCGGCGTCGGCTGGGTGCAGACCGAAGGGGGCCCGATCGAGGAGGTCAAGCCGGGTGACGTGGTGTGGTTCCCCCCGCACGAGAAGCATTGGCACGGCGCATCACCGGACAAGGCCATGACGCATATCGCGATCCAGGAATACCAGGACGGATCTCCCGTCACCTGGATGGAAAAAGTGAGCGATCGCCAATACCAGAAGCAGTAAGATGACAGACTGGAGCCAAGAGGACCTGCAAAAGATCCGGGATGCGGACGACCTGCATGTCTCGCCCTTCCGCGAGGACGGCAAGACCTATGGGACTCCCACCTGGATCTGGTCGGTCGTCGTGGACGGCCGGCTCTACGTCCGGGCCTACAATGGCCAGAATTCGCGCTGGTATCAGGCTGCGGTAAAGCAGAAGGCCGGGCGCATCCACATCGCCGGCATGCAGCGAGAAGTCGTCTTCCAGCCGGTGGACGATACGCAGCTGAACGGCCAGATCGACGCCGCCTACCGCTCGAAATATGCGGATAGCTATTACCTGCCTCCCATGGTCAGCGACCGGACCCGCGCCGCCACGGTGTTGATCCTGCCCAAGGCCACAGCATAGCGGCCCACCCCAGCACATCCGAACAAGGAACACTTATATGGAAACGATTCAGGACAAAGTCGTCGTCATTACAGGAGCCTCCAGTGGACTGGGGGCCGAAACGGCGCGCCACCTCGCCAAACAGGGCGCCAAAGTCGTGCTCGGCGCGCGACGCATGGAACGCCTTGAAAAGCTCGCCGAAGAACTGGGGCTGGACGCCAAGGCCATCGTCAAGACCGACGTCGTCGACCGCAACCAGGTCAAGGCGTTGGTGGACCGCGCGGTGGAGCTGCATGGCCGCATCGACGTGATCCTCAACAACGCGGGCCTGATGCCCAGCTCGATGCTGGACAAGCTGAAGTTCGACGAGTGGGACCAGATGATCGACGTGAACATCAAGGGCACGCTTTACGGCATTGCCGCCGCCCTGCCCTACATGCAGCAACAGAAGTCCGGCCACATCATCAACGTGTCGTCGGTCGCGGGGCACAAGGTAGGCCCGGGCGGCGCCGTTTATGCCGGGACCAAATGGGCAGTGCGGGCGATTTCGGAAGGGCTGCGCCAGGAGGTGAAGCCCTACAACATCCGCACGACCATCGTCTCGCCGGGCGCCGTCGACACCGAGTTGACGGATACCATCACCGACGAAGACGTCGCCGCCGGCATGAAACAGGTCTACCAGGACGCGATCCCGGCGGACTCCTTCGCCCGGGTAATCGAGTTTGCGATGGTCCAGCCGGCGGAAGTCGACATCAACGAGGTGCTCTTCCGCCCCACCAGTCAACAATACTAGAGGCTCAGCACCATGCCGCACATCATCGTCAAAGCCTGGCCCGGCAAGTCCGAGGATCAGAAGCAGCGCCTCGCCGAAGCCATCACCCGCGACGTGATGGAGATCTTCCATTACGGGGAGGAATCCGTCTCGGTCGCGCTCGAGGAGATTCCGGCCGAGCGCTGGAAGCAGGACGTATATGGCCCCGACATCAAAGGCCATCCGGAGCGGTTGCTGAAAAAGCCCGGTTACCAAATGTAGCCGCCGCTTCGATGGATCCGTGGCGCATCTTTCGCCTGTGAATAGCGGATGCGGGAAAAGTCCGAGCTTCGGCCGCTTTCCTGCATCCGCTATTCTTTTATCCGCTCTCCGGGCGGCGGATAAACTTGAAAACCCACCCCTTCGGTCACCATCTTTGGCTTACCCCCCCTCGTCGACAGCAGCACAGTCCAGCCTAACGCGCATCCCCACTCACTAACTCCATATCGCATGCGTTTCTATTTCTTCTCCTGCCTCTTCATGATCGCCGGGGTGGCCAGCCTTTTTGGCGTCCCGACTCAAACCCGCTACCTTTCCGGAACCGGCAGCGACGATACCGTCGACTGGGAGTTCAAGGTAAACGGCGGCCGCAACAGCGGCGAATGGTCCACCATCCCCGTGCCGTCCAATTGGGAGATGCAGGACTTCGGAACCTACCACTATTGGGAGGACTGGAACGAGACGAAGGCCCCCGACTCCCTCGGCCAGTATCGCCACCGTTTCGAGGTGCCTGCCGACTGGAAGGGCCAGCACGTCGAGCTGGTCTTCGGGGCGGCCATGACGGATACCCGCGTGCGCATCAACGGTGAGTCGGCAGGGCCTGTCCACCAGGGCGGCTTTTACCAGTTTTCTTACGATGTGACGGACCTGCTCCACTACGGTGAAGAGAATCTGCTGGAGGTCGACGTCTCCAAATACTCGTCCAACGAATCGGTCAACCTGGCGGAGCGCGAGGGCGATTACTGGCTCTTCGGCGGCATCTTTCGCCCCGTCTGGCTGGAAGCAAAACCGGCCTCTCACATCGACCGCCTGGCGGTGGACGCCCGCCACGATGGCGCGTTTTCGGTCGAGGTCTTCCTCGGCGGCGTAGCCGGCCCTGCCCGCCTCAAGGCAGAGGTCTTGACGCTTGAGGGCAAGCGTATCGCTTCGACGCGGTCGACGCCTGTCACTGCCGGACAGACCGAGGCCACGCTGGAGGGCACCGCCAAAGGCATCCAACCCTGGTCGGCGGAATGGCCCCACCTCTATCGCCTGCGCGTGACCCTCGAGGGGAAGGCATCCTCGCACCGCACGGAGGAGACGATCGGGTTTCGCACCATCGAGCTGCGGCCCAAGGACGGCTTTTACCTCAACGGCGAGAAGATCGTCCTGAAGGGCGCCAACCGCCACACCATCTGGCCCGAAACCGGCCGGGCGACCAACGCATCCCTCAGCGAAGAAGACGTGCGCCTGATGAAGGCCATGAACATGAATGCGGTGCGCATGAGCCACTACCCACCGGACCCGCACTTCCTCGCCGCTTGCGATCGCCTGGGGCTCTACGTGATCGACGAGCTCGCCGGCTGGCAAAAGAGCTACGATACGGCAGTCGGCACCAAACTGGTGGAGGAAATGGTGACCCGCGACGTCAACCACCCGGCCATCCTCCTGTGGTCGAACGGCAACGAAGGCGGTTGGAACACGGACCTCGACGACGACTTCGCCCTCTACGATCCGCAGGCGCGCACAGTGATCCACCCGCACCATAACTTCAATGGCATCAACGCGGCCCACTACGAGGCCTACGATTCGGGCGTCAACTGGTTCTTCCACGGGACCGACCTGATCATGCCGACCGAGTTCCTGCACGGGCTCTATGACGGCGGTCACGGGGCCGGGCTCGATGATTGGTGGAAGGCCATGCTGGCCCACCCGCTCGGCCTGGGCGGCTTTCTCTGGTCCTTCGCCGACGAAGGTATCGTGCGGGATGATCAGGACGGAGCGATCGACGTGGCGGGCAATCTGGCCCCGGATGGCATCGTCGGCCCCCACCGCGAAAAGGAGGGCAGCTTTTATACGATCCAGGAGATCTGGGCGCCCATCGACCTGCCACAAACGGAGCTGGATTTCCTGCCGCCCTCTTTCCGCGGCGCCCTCGAGATCGAAAACCGCTACGCCTTCACCAACCTCGATCAGCTGTCCTTCCACTGGCAGCTCTACCAGTTGCAGGGACAGGAACTGGCAGATATGCAGCTGGAAGGCACGCGTGAAGGCCGCACCACGGGGCCGAACGTAGCGCCCGGCCAGCGCGGCGTGCTCCAGCTCGACCTGCCGGAAGACTGGTATGCGGCCGATGTGCTTTCCCTGCAGGCCACCGACGCCCACGGGCGCGAGATCTACACCTGGACCTGGACGCTGCGCAGCCCGGAGGAAGTCGCCCAGCAGGTTCTCCCGGATCTCACGACCAAGGACACCGCAAGCGAGCAGCCGTCGGACGGCATTACCCTCCGCAACGGCGCGGTCACGGCGGTGATCGACCCCGCAACCGGGCGGCTGCAGTCACTGAGCAACGGCGCCGTCGAATCACCCCTCCGCAACGGCCCCATCCTGCTCGAAGGCGCGGGCACGTTGACCGAGACGGAGGTGGACGCAAGTTCCGCAACCTTCCACTTTGACGGTAATTTGCGCCGCATCCGCTGGCAGCTGCACGACGATGGCTGGCTGCAACTGGACTACACTTACTGGTACGACAACGAGGCGTTTTACGGCTATTACTTCGGCGTGACCTTCGATTACGACGAAGCCACGGTGGAGGGTATGCGCTGGCTCGGTAAGGGCCCCTTCCGCGTGTGGAAAAACCGCCGCAAGGGCGTGGAGTTTGGGCTGTGGCAAAAGGACTACAACGACACCATCACCGGCATGAGCTGGGATTACCCGGAGTTCAAGGGGTTCCACGACGACGTCTACTGGGCCCAGCTGCAAAGCGATACGGCTCCCCTGGACCTGGTCATCGCGTCACCGGACATCGCGCTGCGCGTGTTCACGCCCACGGAGGCCCCCGAGCCCCGCAACACCCACGTCGACTTTCCGGCGGGTGATTTGTCCTTTCTGCACGCGATCGCGCCGATCGGCACGAAGTTCAAGACGGCCGACCAGCATGGGCCGCAGGGTCGCCCGAGCTGGCCGCACTGGCTTGGGCAAACACTCGAAGGCCGCGTCTACTTCCGGATCCCGCAGCCTTAGTGCGCCCGCTGGCGCTTGAGCCTATTGAATAGAAGAAGGCCCGCTTCCGGTATGGAAACGGGCCTTTCCCTATTGGAGTGGGCCACAAGAGCGATCGATCTCTTGCCCCACTTGCAGCTGGCTGTATGGAAAGGCAGGCAGGCGAACCCTACCACTTGTGGGCGCCAAAGCGGTCGAAGAAGCCGCCCGTGGGGCCATCGTCGTCGATCAGCGCGTAGCGCACCGGCGCTTCCGCCCCGACTTCGACCGGGTGCGCGCCTTCGAGCTTCACCGCGCGGGTCGCCGTCAGGCCCGGCTCGACGGCGTTGACCTTGATCCCCTGGTCCTTCAATTCCCGGGCAAAATGGACCGTCAGCACGTTCAGCGCGGCCTTGGAGGACGCGTAGGCAGGCAGCAGCACGTGGTAGTATTTGCTCGTTTCGTCCGTCATGCTCAGCAACGAGCCGAGGCTGCTGGAGACGTTGACGATGCGGCCGCGCTCCGAGCGACGCAGCAGCGGTAAAAAGGCCTGCGTGCTGCGAAAAGTGCCAAAGACGTTGGTTTCGTAGGTCGCGATGAAGTCTTCGATCGGCATCTCGCTCAACGGCCCGCGATCGAGCGCGATCCCGGCGTTGTTCACCAGGATGTCGAGGCGCCCATAGCGGCGTTCGAGCTCGGCGGCAGCCGCTTCGACGCTCTTTTCCACCGTGATGTCGAGCTGCACCAGGTCCATCTCCAGGCCCTTTTCCTTAAAGGCCTGCACCACGGCCTCGCCCTTCTCCGGGTTGCGAGCGCCGATGATCACGTGGACCTCTTGCAGCGCCAGCTGGCGTGCAACTTCTTTGCCGATGCCGTCCGTAGCCCCGGTAACCAGAGCAATGTGCGTGTGTTGTTGAGTCATCTAGATGTCTTATTTAGGTAGTGATGAAAAGAGTTGAAGTGCGCGTGTGGCAGGGGGCGCTTGACCTCAAGTAAACTTTAGGTGAGCGTACGATATGGCTCAAAATGAAGGGTTGCTCACGATTGGCGAAATCTCCCAAAGAAGCGGCGTCGCGATCTCGGCGATTCACTTTTACGAATCCAAGAATTTGATCCGCAGCAGCCGTAACGCGCGGAATCAGCGCGTTTTTTCGCGTCGTGAGCTCCGCATCCTTGCCTTCATCAAAGTCGCCCAGCGCCTCGGCTTTACTCTGGAAGAGATCAAGGACGTATTTCGGGATCTGCCGCCCAACCGCATGCCGACCAAAGCGGATTGGCAGAAGGTCAGCCGCGCCTGGGACGAAGCGCTCAAAGCAAGAATTGAATTAGCGAGTAAATTGCGGAACCAACTGGAGCTGTGCATTGGCTGTGGCTGTCTCTCGATGAAGGAGTGCCCGCTGCGCAATCCCGATGATACGTTGAGCAACCAAGGCTCAGGCCCTCACCTGCTCTAGAGTCGCTTGCCCGCTTGAGCTGCAGGCCGTTGGGATCGGAACCCGTCGGAGACAGATCTTCTTGTGTCATGGCCCCCTTATACCTCCTCAAGTTAACTTGAGCACAAGAAGAATTATGCGTTTTTCTTCTACCGCCCTCCAGCGCCCCAAACAGGCACGAAAAAGGGCAGCGAAGCCAGTTGGCATGCTGCCCATCAAAGGATGGAGAAAGCGACGAGCGGTTCAAGAACCCGCTCTAACCGCCGTCAACGCATCTACTACCTGCAGGGCTTCTCGGCCCAGACGTTTCGCTACGGCCGAAACCGTCTCACGCTGCGGCTCTGCCAGCAGGGCTTCACATTGCTGGCGGATCTGCGGGTGCGCGTCGGCATCGGGGATCGCAGGGTGTTCGATCACGCCATCATATTCGAGCACGCGCTGAAGACTCCGGGTCTTGTGGGAGTTGGAGCCGAGAAAGACGCAGGGCGTACCGCCGCATGAAGCCATGATCGAGGGGTGGAAGCGACCGGAGACAAAGACTTCTGCCTTGCCCAGGATCGCGGCGCCGATGCGAATGGGGATGCGTAGCGGCACACTGGGCAGTTTCATATCTTCGGCCAGATCTTCCAGAAACTGATCACCTCCGCAAGTAGGGACCAACAGGAGTGGGAGACCCAGTGGCTGCAGCTGCTTGACGAGCTGCTTGTAGCCTTCGTAAGCGGCCTTTTGTTCCCGAGCGGCAGCCGAGCTGCCACTGATCGCGATGTAGGGGCGCTGCAGGTCGATGTCGGCCACGCGAGCCAGAGTCTCTGAACCGAAGGGCTCGAAAGTCTCAACCTTGCCTTTGAGCAGCGTCTTCCAATCTTCGATGTAGTTGGACCATGTGAACAGGGCGTCAGGGATATACCGGAAGCGATCTTCTCTCAGTCGGTCCCGCATGTAGGCATAGGATTCGGAATCCCGTGCCGTCACCAGGTCTGCTTCGCGCAGGGCCTGAACGCTCTGCTCAAGCACGGCCTGATTACAACCGATGGCCGGCTCATCGGAAAACATGGCGTTAACCACACAGACCTGCTTCCCCATTCGCTTGGCAAGCGCAATGGAGAAATTATAAAATAGGGTATCTCGGCGCGGGCGTTGGGTGAAGATATACGTGCCTTCACCGTTAATCACAACCATCTCGCAGTTTTCGAACTTGCGATAGATTTCACGCAATACAGGGAAGCGGTTCTTGAGCCGTAAAAAGCTCTCGACCGAACGACTCGCATCCACTTCGAGAAAGTCATGCGACAGATCGAACACCGTATCCAGCGCGTAAAAGAGCTCCCAGTTCAGCCGCCTGGTACCACGGAAGTAGCGGCGGAGCCCTTTGGGCAGGCTGATGCCGCTGTGCAGAGGCGTCATCGTGGAAGCCGCCGTTTCCACGCCGTTGATGGTTTCGCAAATAGGACCCACCTGCTGCAGGAGCACTCCCAGAGCCATACTGGTTGCACGGCATCCCCAGTTGGGTCGGCTACGGTTATCGGCCAAATACAGGATCATCGATGCATGGGTTCACCCACAGGTGAATCTTCGTCGTTATAAAACCTTCAATTTCCAAGAGAGAGAAAACAAAATGGCCTGTATTTATCAATAAAGAGCAAGCCAGCAACGGAACAGACGCTCCTATGTCTGAGCCCCGGCGTGACTCTGGTCAAGAGATTTCCCTGCGCCTGGCCCGCCGCCAGCGACCGGTCGTTGACAAGCCTCCCATGTCTCGGCAGCAAGAGCCCGATGCCGATGCCAACGTGCCCCCACCCCATCCTGGACGCGAGCGACAAAAGAAAAGGGGCCTGGCACGGTGCCAGGCCCCCGAAGAACTAACTGTAGTAGATACCCGTATTCCTATGAGAGTCTACTCAGGCGTGCCTAGAAGCTGATCGTGTTGGTCAGGAACCAACTGGTGCCTTCCTTGATGCGGTAGCCGCCCGGCGAGCCGTCGGGTTGGACGGTGACGGGGATGAGCTCGTTGTCGGCGAAGGCGTTGCGCACGTTCAGCTGGATGCGCCAGCGCAGGGTATCGGTGAGGTCGCGCTCGTAGCCGATCCAGAAGTCGATGTCGTCTTCGGTATCGCCGTAGTATTTATTGCTCAGGTCGTATTGCCAATCCGGGTCGTCTTCGGTCCCGTTGTTGACAATGCCGTAGCCGAGCACGACTTCGTCTTGCCAGCGATAGGCACCCCCAATGTTGATCCCTTGCAGCGGACCTTCCTTGAAGGTGTAGTTGGTGACGAGGTTGAGGCGCCAGGGACGCAGCTCAGGCACATCGGAGCCTTCCAGCAGTTGCTGGAGGCGGTAGTTGCCGTAGAATTCCGCCTCGAACTTGCTGCGGATGGTCTCGGTGCTGTTGCCGCCCCACCAGAAGCGAGTGTCGCCCGCCGGGCCTTGGTAAAACGCGTAGCGTTCGTCTACCCAGGAAGCGATCGACTCGGCGATGTTGGTGCGCGAGGCGGTGGTCTTGCTGGCGTTGACCGTGACGTTCCAGCTCGAGGTGAGCTGGGTGGTCAGTTCGAATTATCAGACGACCGACAAAGAAACACATCCCATTTATGTAAGGACTAAGCCCTATTCATAATACAAAACTTCATTTTTGTAGCGAGCTATAGCACTACAAAATGAAAGTCGACCGGCCCGGGCCTCTCCTACCCTACCCGGTGATGCGTTGCAGCAGCGCGCGTAGCTCGGGCTCGCGCACGGGCTTGCTGATATAGTCGTTCATACCGGCCTCAAGGCAGTCTTCGCGCGCGCCCTGGATGGCGTGAGCCGTCATGGCGACGATCTGGACGTCCGGCTGTCGCTGGCCTGCGCGGATGCGGCGCGTCGCTTCGTAGCCGTCCATCTCCGGCATCTGGCAGTCCATGAAAATGAGGTCGTAGGACAGGCGCTCGAGCATCTCCAGGGCTTCGCGTCCGTTCGAGGCGCAGTCGGCGGTATGCCCGAGCTTGCGCAGCAGCAGGGTGATGACGCGTTGATTGACGACCACGTCTTCGGCCACGAGCACCCGCAGGGGGCGTGCGCTCGGCAATTTGGGCGCGGGCGGGGAAACTTCGGCCGCCGGTGCATCGTCAACCGACAGGTCCAGCCGTCCCAGCCCGGCCTCGAAGGCCTTGCGCAAGGCTTCGCGGCGGATAGGCATGGAGAGGGCGCGCGGGCCGCAGGTGGAGCTGCGCAGCCCCGATGGCATGATGACGACGAGGCCGAAGGTGAGTTCGTCCTGCAGCGCGGTGAGGCGCTGGACCTCCGGAGCGTTTTCCGGCAGCCCGTTTTGCAGGTCGTAGACCACGAGGCGCCAGGGTTCCCCGCGAGTGTGAGCGCTCTGGAGAGCCGTAACCGCATCGTCGGCATCGGTCGCCGTCGCCGTCGCAACGCCCCAGGCGGCCGCGTAGTGCTCGACGACTTGCGCCTTGGTGGCGTTGGGCCCTTTGATCCGGAGCAGGCGGGTATGGGCGGGCAAAGGATCGACGGGTGCGGGCTCGGTTTCGGGGGCCTCCAACCACACGGTGAACCAGAAGGAGGAGCCCTCCCCGGGCGAGCTCTCGACCCCGATATCACCGTCCATCAGGCCGATGATCTGGCGGCTGATGGCCAGGCCGAGCCCCGTCCCGCCAAAGCGGCGCGTGGTGGAGCTGTCGGCCTGGCTGAAGGGTTGGAAGAGGCGTTCCTGCACCTCGGGCTCGATGCCGATACCGGTGTCGCGGACTTCGAAGCGCAGCTGTGTATGGCCGTCGTGCTCGGGATGAACGGTCTCCAGCCGGACCAGGATCTGCCCCTCCGTCGTAAACTTGACGGCGTTGCCGATGAGGTTGAGCAGCACCTGACGCAGGCGGCCGGCATCGCCGCGCACCCGGTCAGGAGCGTCTGCCGCGATGAGGGAAGCAATCTGCACCCCCTTGGAAAAGGCGCTGGGCGCGAGCAGCTCGATGGTGTCTTCGACCACCTCACCAGGATCGAAGTCGCCCTTCTCCAGCTCCAGCTTGCCGGCTTCGACCTTGGAGAAATCGAGGATGTCGTTGATGACCGCGAGCAGGGCTTCGGAGCTGTTGCGGATGGTGCGGACAAATTCGCGCTGTTCATCGTCGAGGCGCGTATCCAGTAACAGGTCGCTCATGCCGATCACGCCACTCATGGGGGTGCGGATCTCGTGCGACATGTTGGCGAGGAAGGTGCCCTTGGCTTCGTTGGCCTGCTGGGCCTCCGTCACGGACGCCCGCAACATGCGGTTGCGCTCGTCCAGCTCTTCCGTGCGAACGCGCACGAGGGCCTCGAGCTGCTGATTCTGGTCCCTTACCCGGCGCACGCGCCAGCGCACAAAAAGGCCGATGGCACCCAGTGCCGTGAGACCGTAGAGACCGTAGGCAAACCAGCTGCGGTAAAAGGGCGCGGCGATACGAAAAGGAATGGCCAGCGGTTCGCCGATCGGCCCCGAGCGGTCGACCAGGCGCACCTGCAGCTCATAGGCCCCCTCCTCCAGCGTCGTCAGGTTGATCGTCGGCTGCGAGCGCGGGACGGACCATTGATCTGAATGACCGTAGAGGCGGAACTGGTAACGCGGCGTATTGAGCAGCGTGTGCGTGCCTGGGAAGAGGTCGAACTCGAGGCTGTTGCGGTCGAAGGGGATGCGGTCCAGCGCACTTGGCTCGGGAGCCAGCGCGTTGTAGATGACCTCGCCGGTGCGGCTGTCCGCCACCGTGGTCAGCATCGGCTGCACGGGTTCCTGCGGCTCTACGCCGATGGATTTCTCGATGTGATAGAGCACCCGTCGGCCTTTGACCCACACGTCGTTGTCGTCGGGGAACTGCACGATGGGAAAAATGATACCCAGGCCGTTGAGAAAGTCGCCATCGAGCCGGTAACCGCCCTGCCCGTCTGGCGACATGCGCGTGAGCCCGCGGTCGTAGGGCATCCAGATCCGGCCCTCGGCGTCTTCCCGGGGGCGCGTCACCGTCTCGCCCGGACGTGAAAGCAGCTCCTCGATCTCCGGGGCGTCGACGAAGGCCTCGGCCACATCGTCGTAATAGTAGCGACGAGGCGCGAGGTAAGACATGACCACGATGTCGCCAATCGCCCCCAGGCTGACCCAGGTGGGCGTGGGGGCGTCGAAGTCGTCGAACACGCGCACATCCAGCGCGTCCCCCGTCACGCTGATGCGCGCCACCCGGTCCACCCCCAGCTCCAGCCAGGCCGCATGATCCGTCAGCATGACGACCGAGGGAAACCCGACTCCCGGCTGGCGCGGGACGAACTCCCGCCACTGCCCGTCTTCCCAGCGCACGGCCGTGATGAGGTCGACGCTGAAGACCAGCACCGTCTCGTCGTCCCAACGCACCAGCCGGGTAATATTGGTGCCGTCGAGGATCTTGGTCGTTTCTCCGCCCGGCGAATAGTGATACAGGCCGACTTCGTTGCCGATGACCAGGCCGTGGGGCGTCGCCGCCGCCGTCCACACCCCCTCTTTGAGCGGGATGGCCATGGGCACGAACTTGCAGGGCTCGCCCGGGCGGTATTGGCGCGCGCGGTAAATGCGCCCATCGGAAACGATGTAGAGGTGCTCCCCGCTGCGCACGGCTTCCGGCCAGCGCAGATCGAGCCCGGAGCGGTGATCGACCACGCTGACGGGGGAACCGTAGTAGATTTTGGTCACGCCTTCGGTCGAGGATACCCAGAGCAGGCCGGATTCGTTTGCTTCCAGGTCAGAGATACTGCGGTAGGCAGGATCGCGGAAGGCACGCTTGAGCTTGCCCTCCCGGTCGAGCAGGAACAGGCCTTCGCCCTTGATCGCCACCGCCACGCCGTCGTCCAGCTTGGAGAGCGCGGCCACGCCATACATCAGCAGCGGGTCGATCTCGGTCTCCCACAGCCGGATGTCCTGGCCGTCGTAGAACGCCAGTCGATTGGAGGAGAGCGCGAGCAACGCGTGATCGTCGTCCCACGCGATGCCCAGGTCGATCGGCATAAGCCGGCGCCCTTCAAAGTAAACTGGGTCCAGCTTGCCGTTTTCGCGGTTGATCCGCCACACTCCGCTGACGTTGCAGGAGATGTAGCCTTCGCCCGCCACGGTAAACGGCACATCCGTCGTGCCCGCGATCTTGAAAATGCTGTGCTGCTGCGTCTCGAAGTCGTAATAGACGCTGCCGAAGGGCGAGGACCAGATGACGCCGTGCGCGGTCGCCACCATACGGTCGAACTTCGAGCTCAAGACCCAGGAGGGCACTTGCTCCGGCCTCAGCGTGACCGTCTTGAACGTGCCCTTGGGCGTGCGTTCGAGGTAGCCCCAGGTGCTGTCGCTCCCCCAATAGGTGCGCCCGTCCGGGGCGTGCACGATCTCGGTGATGGAACGGTTGTGGGATTCGGGATCGATCACGTCGGACCAGCCTATATCGTCGAAGACCAGCATGGAGCCCTGTTCGACCACCATCAACCGGCCTAATGGATCGGTCGTCAGGTTGGCATTGGGCACCACATCGCCAATCTCACCAAAGCTGTAGGTACGCGTCATCGGCTGGCCGATCACCTGCGGCCCCCCTGCCCACAAGGACGGGAGCCACAGCCAACAAGCGCAGCAGAAAAAGCAAAGGATATGGATATAGCGCGGTACAGCCACCTTCAGGCGGGAGGGGAGAGATCATGCGGGGGGAGTCAAGAACCGCAACAACTCCTACATCGGCCTGATACGCGATGCCTTGAATGGGATATACACAAAAATAACGTTTATGCGTAGGTGTTCCTCTGCGGCCATCCTCAGTCTTGCGTCACTTCACGCACGATGCGCAATGTTTCGCCGGTATCCTCGAGCTCAAACAGGTGGATGCGCTCGGTCCGGTGATTGGGCTGATGCAGCGCCATCATCAGCTTGCCGTCGAAGGTCTGGAAGAGGCAACCGTGGCCCCCGTCCCGATCGAAAACCGGCTCCGCCTGCTGCCGCCACGGGCCCGCCAGCTTGCCGCTGTCGGAGATCGCCAGGCCCACGGTGTAGCCGCCCTCGCCCACGCTCGACCAGATCATGAACAGCTTGCCGGATTTCGAGGTATAGAACGACGGGCCGTCGGTGATCCATGCCCCCCGATCGGCCAGCATCTGCGACCACGGGGCCTCGCTGCCGTAAAACAGGCGCCGAGGCTCTCCGACCGTGCCCGAGAGGTCGTCCTTCAGCTGGATCATCTCCACCGTGCCGTTTACGATCTGCACCCACTCGTGGCAGTAGACCATGTAGGGCGTGCCGTCTTCGACCCACAGGGTGCCGTCGAGCGTCATCATGTCTTCCGGCAGCGTCGGCTTGCGCTCAAAGGGCTCGAACGGCCCCAGCGGCGAATCGCTGACGAGGATCTGCGAACCGCGCCGCACCCGAGGGAGCCAGTCGCGCCATTGTTCGCAAAGCTCGGTCGAGGAGTTGAAGGTGAGGAAGAGGTAATACTTGCCCTTGTAGGAGTGCATCTCGGGCGCCCAGATGCCGCGCATCGTCACCCCCGGCCAGAAGGCCTCGGGCGTCTCGAAAATCTTGTGCGGCCCTTCCCAGTGCTCGAGGTCGTGGCTCGTGTAGGCCATCACGACCCCGCGCCGGTGGTCCACGTCTCGCCCGTGAAACATGGATGAAACCAGGTAATAGGTCTCGCTTTCCGGGTCGGCCAGCACGGCGGCGTCGCGCATGTGCTTGTCCGCCAGGCGGATGGTTTCGCGTTCAGCGTGCAGGGCGGGCGTCAGTAGGGCCAGGGCGAGGGAGAGCAAGGGGTACAGGGGTAGCTTCATACCGCCCAAGGTGCACCTGTCCAGCCCGCCGCACAAGCACCGTCCAAGCGGACTGTTTGAGCCCTGCCCTGCCGCCTTCCCGCCTGGAAACGGCGGAATCCCCCACGCGGGCACCTTGAAGAGGTGCCAGCAACGAACCATTCCACCCGCTACAGTAGCACGCCCTTCGGGGTGCATTCGCGCGTGGGACGCATTCCGGTGGTGTCGGCGACCAGAGGGCCGCCTCAACCACCGGCTACAGGCTGTGACCCCTCCAGGGTCGGCGGATCAGGGTAGAGCGCAGCGTCCACGCAAGCCGCATGGGAGCTCAAAAAGGCTGAAGCTCGTGCCTCATCCCTGAAAACGTCCACCCCGCGATCCTCCCTCGCGCCTTAATCCATAGAGCGTGGGCGGTCCACCCGTGCGGCTTGGCGGCTTGGCGTTCGCCCATCTGCACGGTTCGCCATGCTGACCACGGCTGGTCCTGAGACGGCGCCCTACCGATCCCCAGCAAGCTGAAGGCTTGCCAGCCTCTAGCCGGTGGTTGAACACGCGTAGCGGGCGACACCACCGGTCAGCCGACCCCACACACGCGGGCACCTTGGAGAGGTGCCAGCAACGCGGCGATTCCACCCGCTACGCCCCGGCCCTAACAACACACCGGCGCGGATTCCGTGCGCTCGGCCACCGTGCGGTAACACAGGATCAGCGCCAGCGCGACGCCGGTCAGGGCCGCACAGACGAGAAAGGCGTTCTGGTGCCCCACCGCCTCGACGATGAAGCCGAAGGAAAACATGCCGACCAGGCTGCCCGCCGCCTGCGAATTGGAGAAGATCGACGTCGCCAGCCCGAGTTGGCGCGGCAACAGGTCCTGGAAGAACAGGATCGCCACATTGGTCAGGATGGCGAAAGACGCACCGTTGAGGCACTGCAGCAGGTAGACGTGCCAGGGCGCCGACGCTGCGGCCAACCCCAGAAAATACAGCAGCGTGATCCCCACCCCGAGCTTGATCAGCGGCAACTGAAAGCCCTTCGCCGCCAGGTGCCCGAACCATAGCATGAGCGGGATCTCCACCAGCGGCCCGATGCCGAAGACGATCCCGAAGTCCCGCTCCGTGCCGCCCAGGCTGCGCGTAATCGCCAGCGGCAGGTTCATCATGTTGATCGCGTTGGCGGCAAAGACGGCGGCGAAAGTCAGGAAGCACAGCAGCAAGTCCGGTCGCAAAAGCGTCTTCGCAAACGCCTGACGCGGCTGGCCCTGCGGCGCGCGCTCCCGCCGGCGGTGCGGCACAAAAAACAGCACCCCCACCAGAAACGCCCCATAGAGCGCCGCCGCCGCCAGGTAGAGCCCACGAAAGCCGAAGGCCAGCAGCATGGCCGAACCCAGCGCCGGCCCCACCGTCCACGAAAACGAAAAGCAGACCCGCACCACGCTCATGATGAAGCCCGAGCCCTCCTGCGACGCCTCCTCCCGCCGATCGTAGACCTCTCGCACATGGGAGAACAGCTGCGCAAAGCAGATCGACGCCAGCGCGTGCAGGCTGCAGCCGATCAGCACCAGCCAAAGGGGGTCGCGCACCAGCGCATAGCCCGTGAAGCCCAGCAGGCCGCCCACACTGCCCACGATCAGCATGTTGCGGCGCGAAAACGTGGTGTCCGACAAGCGCCCCAGGGCGGTGCTGACAAGCATCGCGCTGACCGACGTCATCGTCATGAACAGGCTGAACTGGGTCGGCGTCAGCCCCACCTCCTCCGTGCCCCACTTGGACATGAACGGCGCGGCAAACGCAAACGCGGTGCCGAGCGCGAAGGTCGAGGCCAGCAAGCCAGTGAAGTTGGGCTGCCGGTGCAGCTGACGGGCGGTTTGGAACAGGCGACGGAGCATACGGGATGAGCCCGCCACCTTCGCACCAATCGCGCCACCCTGCGTAGCTCAACAAAAGCGGACAGTCAGAGCCGGCCCTGCCGCGTTGGCAGGATGCGGTCGTTCCCTCCGAGGCAACCTCCTCCCCTTCTGGCCAAGCTGGAGCCAACCACCATCCCCCACGGGGGGCATTGGGGGGAGTTTTCGCTCTGTTATCTTCTCTGCTATCCTCTTTGTTATCCCTATTAATGTAGGGGCGCGCCAAAAGTGTCGTGGCAGGGGTGTCAGAACCGTCGTGGCTGCCATGACAGATCCGCGTGTCTGCCACGACGGAATGGACAGGGGTGAAGTCCTCAGAGTCGTCCACCTCCTCGGCGGGTTCGGGTTCGGTTTCGGGTTCGATCATGACGACCCGCAGCGTGCGACGGCGTCCGTCAAAGCCCGCAGCTTCGACCCAGCCCGCCGCGCGCAACCTCGCCAGCGAACGCTGCACCGTGCGCGCACTCAGGCCCAGGCAGTCCGCCAGGTAGGCGTTGGACGCAAAGCAGCCGCGTTCGCCATCCAGCCCGGCGATCAGCATCAGCAACAGCTTTTCGCGCGCCGCCAACGCCGTCTCGCGGCACAACGCCGCCTGAAGCCACACGCCCCGAAATCCGTCCCCCGCCCGTTGTGCCCCCTGCCGCACCATGAGCCGTATTGTAGCAGAAACACGTGAACATTTGAATCGTTGTTTTTGGGCAATGTGGAAAGGGCACCCCGGAGGGCATGCCACCGTGGCGGGTGCGCATGGCCCGTTGCTGGCACCTCTTCAAGGTGCCCCCGTGAGGGGACGGCTGACCGGTGGTGTCGCCCGCTACCGCGTGCTCAACCACCGGCTAGAAGCTGGCATCCCGCCGGGATGCTTCAGGCAGGGCGCCGACCCCGAATCAACCGTGGAGTGCCAGCATGGCGGGTCGTGGATTGTGCGAACGCGAAGCCACCAAGAGGCACGGGTAGACCGCTCAACGCGTTTGGGAGTGCGGCGCATCCCGTCGCTTCCCCGCGGACCGGAGGTCGGGAGCGTGCGTTTAGCGCCGCGCTCCACAAGCGCGTTGGATGTTCGATAGCTTGCGGACGCTACGCCCTACCCTTCCCCGCGGACCCCGGAGGGGTCACAGCTTGTAGCCGGTGGTTGAGGGGGACCGCAGAGGACCCCGACACCACCGGAATGCCCCCTCACGCGAATGCACCCCGAAGGGCGTGCCACCGTAGCGGGTGGGATTGGCCCGTTGCTGGCACCTCTTCAAGGTGCTTCCGTGGGGGACGGGGTTCCGGTGGTGTCGCCCGCTGCGCGTGCTCAACCACCGGCTAGAGGCTGGCATCCCGCTGGGATGCTTCAGGCAGGGCGCCGACCCCGAATCAACCGTGGAGTGCCAGCATGGCGAGGCGTGCAGATGGGCGTTGGGCGTTCGATAGCTTGTGGACGCTACGCCCTACCCTGATCCGCGACGGGCGTCCCGTATTCCCCGTTGCCAAGCAAAGGGATAGGCGTGTAATGTCGGCGCTTTTACGACCGTAACCCCATACATTTATGACGATGAAGCCCATCCCTACCGGTTTTGGCACCAAGGCCCTGCATGCGGGTCAGCAACCCGACCCCGCCACTGGCTCCCGCGCGGTGCCGATCTACCAGACGACTAGCTACGTCTTCCGGGATACCGAGCATGCCGCCAACCTGTTTGCCCTGAAGGAGTTGGGCAATATCTACACGCGCATCATGAACCCGACCAACGATGTGCTGGAGCAGCGCGTGGCGGCCCTGGAGGGCGGCACCGGCGGTCTGGCCCACGCCTCGGGTAGCGCGGCGGTCACCAACGCCATCCTCAACATCGCCAGCGCGGGCGACCACATCGTCTCGGTCACGCAGCTCTACGGCGGCACCTACAACCTTTTTCACCACACGCTGCCCAAGCTCGGCATCGAGGTCTCGTTTATCGACGGCACCGATCCTGAGGCGTTCCGCCAGGCGGCCAAGGACAACACCAAGGCCTTTTACGGTGAGACCCTGGGCAACCCGAGCCTCAACATCTTCCCCATCGCCGAGGTGGCCGCGATCGGGCGTGAGATGGGCATCCCGCTGATCCTGGACAACACAGCGCTGAGCCCCGCCCTGTGCCGCCCGATCGAGCACGGCGCCAATATCGTGGTCCACAGCCTGACGAAGTTCATGGGCGGCCACGGCACCAGCATCGGCGGCATCGTGGTCGACGGCGGCAACTTCGACTGGGCCGCCAGCGGTCGCTTCCCAGGCTTCACCACCGCCGATCCGTCCTACCACGGCCTGGTCTACTCGGACGTATTTCAGGCGTTCGAGCCTTTCGGCGGCGCCAACATCGCCTACATCATGAAGATGCGTCTGCAGCTGCTGCGCGACACGGGCAACTGCGCCTCGCCGTTTAACAGCTTCATGCACCTGCAGGGCATCGAAACGCTGCACCTGCGCATGGAGCGCCACTGCAGCAATGCCCAGAAGGTGGCTGAGTTTCTGCAGGCGCACGACAAGGTGGCGTGGGTCAACTATCCGGGCCTGTCCGACCACAAGGATCACGAGCGCGCCAACAAATACCTCACCGGCGGTTACGGTGCGCTCCTGGGCTTTGGCGTGAAGGGCGGCCTCGAAGCCGGACGCAAGTTCATCGAGCAGCTGAAGGTCTTCAGTCACCTCGCGAACATCGGGGACGCCAAGAGCCTCGCCATCCACCCGGCCAGCACCACCCACAGCCAGCTGACCGAAGAGGAGCAGATCACCACCGGCACCCTGCCCGACTACGTGCGCCTCAGCATCGGCATCGAAGATCCGCAGGACCTGCTCAACGATCTCGACCAGGCGCTCAAGGCGGTTTAGGCACCATTACATACGGTTTTAGCAAGGGAGGCGGTAACGTCTCCCTTTTTTATGGGCGGCATAAAGTGCACAAGAACTTAACTTACCATATCGTATTTTAAATTGGCCATAGCGGGAGGGGAGGGGGTAGGTAATTTAAGCATCCTATGTCAAACCGCATATTGCTTTACTCCACTCTCCTCGCTGCTTCTACAGCAGCTTCGCTTCTGCAGGCGCAGACCCTACCTGTGTGCGGGACACTTCCGCCAACGGCTGAGGAAAACCAATTGCATGAGGCGATCATCAGCAGCTACAGCTCGCTCTACGGCGATGAAACGGAGTTCACCGAGGTTGTTGAAATCCCGGTTGCTTTTCATGTCATCGACAACGGGCTAGGCGCAGTGGTGGCTACGGATCAACAACTGCTGGACCAAATTGCGGTCTTCAATAGCAGCTATGCAGACCAAAACATTCACTTTATCCTTCACTCGGTTAACCGCTACACAGATTCCTTGTATTGGGAATTAGAGAGAACGGAGCGCCCTGGAATGCTCGGGAAGTATAATCTGAACGAAGACTATATTGCTAATATATATATTGTCTACCACGGCTATGCAGTTGGAGATGCGAATATTCCAGAGTCCCCGCGGCCTCATGGAATCGCGTATGATTATCGCTCTTTGCCGGGTGGATCCCGTTCGGGGAACAACGATGGGAAGGTTTTAGTGCATGAGATGGGCCATTTTCTAGGGCTACGTCATACTTTTTCAGAGGGTGCGTGGTGTGAGGACACTGATTTAGTAGCTGACACACCTGCCCATGAATTTACCGGAAACTACACCCCACCCGAAGGGACCGATACATGCCCCGAGCCCGGACTAGATCCGATCCACAACTACATGAACTATGTTCTGGACGCATGGATGGAGGAATTTACAACCGGTCAAAAAGAGCGTATTGTTCAGATGGTTACAGCTCAGCGGGACCTTATGTTGACGGACTACATCTGGGCAGATTATCCAGTGGACCCTGTCACAAACATGCGCTCCGTGCCTTGGTTTGGCAACATCTGGGACAAGGAGTATCCGTGGTTCTACCATGGTTCTCATGGATGGATGTACAACGCCTCAGGAAGTGAAGATAGCTGGTATTACGACCCGACAATGAACGACTGGCTCTAGAAGCGGTTTCAAAACGTCATCCTGCGCATGGTTAGCATAATGCAGGCGATCATGAAGAAGGCATGGTATAGGTGCAGGTGGTGCTCGTGGCGCAC
>WOUP01000011.1 GCA_009772895.1 Puniceicoccaceae bacterium 5H
GGTCGGGCGCGGTTGACGCGGGGCGGGGCGGGCTTCGGGCTCGGGATCCTCAAAAATGGGTTCGTCGGGCAGGTCCGGCTCGTCGAGCACGTTGAGCGCGCGTTCCGGATCAAGGGCGTCCTCAGACATGCTGGAGCCTTCCGGGCCTTCCACAAACGGAGTAAAGGGAGTGGAGGTCTCCTGTTTGGGTGTCTCGGGTTCCGGCTCCGGGGCGGGCTTTTCGGCCGCGGGCTTCTTCTTGCGACCAAACAGGCCGCGCTTTTCTTCCGCCGGCTCCTCGGCGGGCGTCTCTTCTTCCTTGAGGGCCGCGGCCTTTTTCTTGGCCGTCTTGGACTGGAGCTTTTCGAGCGCATCGTCCGCCAGCGGGCTGAATCCACCGTTGTTGGCCGGCTTCTGGCTGGGCTGCTCGGTGCGGGTCGCGGCGGCCGCCTGTTGCTTGGTGCTCGCCTTCAGTTTCTTCTTTTCCTCGGCCAACTGATTGCGCAGCTCCTTGATCTTGCCGCGCTCCTTGGCCTTTTCCTTCTTCGCCTTGGCCTTGGCTTCGCGGCGTTCCTTGCGACGCTGCTGGCTGCGGGCCTCCATGGCGTTCCACCAGTTGGCAATGCCCTTGAAGCTCGAGCTGCCGAGGTCCTTGAAGACGTTATCGTAAAAGAGATTGAAGCTGAGGAAGATGGTGAAGACGCCAAACACCACGAGCGACCCCACCATGCCGAGCAGGCTTTCCAGAAAGCCGTGGTAGAGGTGGCTGCCGAAGGTGCCTCCGAGGCCGGAAGGGAAGGTATTGCCGTCGAAGTCGCGCCACTGCTCGCGCTCCAGGATGCTGGCAAAGACGCTCATGCACACCGCAAAGGTGGGCATGCTGGCAATCTTGGGGATGTTCAGCACGTAGGCCTGCCCGCGGAAGCACAGATACGACATCCAGAAGCTGAAGGCCGGGATACACCAGGCCGCCAACCCCACGACCAGATAGCTCCAGTACACGATGTTGACCCCGAAGGCGCCGACGAGATTCGTCTCGGCGCTGCGGGTATTGAAGTGCTGCGGCAGCTGGTCGGGACTGTAGTCCACGAAAGCGACCAGCGTCAGCAGGGCGAAAATCAGGCACAGCACCCCCCAGAATGGACGCGGACGCGCGCCGCGAGGAGTGAGTTTGGGGGCAGGCTTAGCCTTGTCCTTTCCTTTTGAGGCCATGGTTAACGGGAAGAGGCGCACCATGCTGCGGCGCGGCTGGTTTGACAAGGGCAGATTGGCAGCTACGCTCCGAGTTCCTAGTTCATCTCCACCGTGCGAGCAACTGGAAATTCCCGACCATGAACTTTCTACTTTTCGAACCCATTTACCAGGAACGCGTTTGGGGCGGCCGTCGATTTGAGACGTCCCTCGGCCGAAGCCTGCCCGAAGGCGTGATCGGCGAAAGCTGGGAAATCGTCGACCGGCCGGAAGCCAACTCCAAGATCGCGGGCGGTTCCTGCGCCGGCAAGACGCTGGGCCAACTCATCCGTGAGAAGACGGAAGACATCATGGGCCCCGACTGGTCGGCCGATCGCCCCTTCCCCATCCTGGTCAAGTGGCTGGACTGCGCGGAGCGCCTCAGCCTGCAGGTGCACCCCCCGAAGGAAGTCGCCCCGGAGCTCAACGGTGAGCCCAAGACCGAGAACTGGTACGTGGTGGAAACGTATGGTGACAGCGCGGTCATGGCCGGTCTGCAGCCGGGCGTGACCCAGGATCAGTTTGAGGCGGCCCTGAAGAACAACGAGCTGGAGCCGCTCGTCTGCCGCCTCAAGACCGAGCCCGGCGACGCGCTCTTTGTGCCGAGCGGCCGCCTGCACGCCATCGACGGCGGCAACCTGATCCTCGAGATCCAGCAAAACAGCGACACCACCTACCGGGTATATGACTGGGGGCGCGTGGGCCTCGACGGCAAGCCGCGTCAGCTGCATATCGACCAGAGCATGCGCTCGATCGACTTCGACGATTTCTCCCCCAGCCTGACCAAGCCGCAGGGCAAGGTGACCAAGCTGGTCGAGGCCGCGGAGTTCCATCTCGACCGCATCGAGCTGGAAGCCGGGGACAACCTCGCCTTTGCCGCGCGCGAGCAGCCGCGCATCCTCAGCGTCGTCTCCGGCCGTTTGCACGACCAGACGAGCGAGATGCCCGTCACTGCGGGTGACAACGCGCTCTTGCCCTACGCCGGCAATTTCTCCTTTGTGGCCGAAGAGCCGGCCGTCGTGCTCGTCACGCACCGTTTTTCGGGTCCGGCAGCCTCCTAGTGCTGCCGGGTTCGGCCCCTCCCGCGTCCTTCTCTCACGTTAACTTCTCACCGATCGTTTACCATGGGTTGTGTGCTCAAATTCATCATCGGCCTCATTTCGCTGGCCGTGCTCGTTCTGGCCCTTGTTTTCGGCCTGATCTGGTTTGTCGACTCCCAAGGGGTGGAGCGTGTGGCCAAAAGCCTCTCCGCCGAGGTCGGCTACCCCGTCACTTACGACGATTACGAGATGAAGACGACCAACGGCTACCTCGACATCGAGGGGCTCAAAGTCTCCAACCCGCCCGAGCAGTTCGAGGTGGCGGATCTCGCTCTCGTGAAACAGTTGCGTGTCGACCTCGACTGGAAGGATACGTCGGGCGAGCGCATGGTGTTTGATGAAGTGGTGCTCGATATCGAGAACCTCAGCGTCATCACCAACGACGAAGGTGTGAACAACGTGAAGCAGCTGGCCGACCGGGTGCAGCAGGCTATGGAGTCGGGCAGCCGGGGCGAACCCGCGCCCGAAGAGCCAGCGCCGAGCGAAGAGGGCCGTCAGCTCGATTACCTGATCCGCGACCTCAAGCTGCGCATCGGCAGCGTGCGTTTCAAGGACGACTCCGGCCAGATCCCCTTCATCGGCCAGCAAGACCAGATCAAGGAGGTCAATTATACGCTGGAGCTGCAGGACGTGACCGACCTGGAAAGCGTCTATCACCAAGTGCTCGACGAGCTCTCCCGTCGCGGCCTGCAGGAAGCAATGCCCTACCTCAAGGGTTCCTTCGACGACCTGCTGCAAGATCAGGGTGTCGAGGACGAAACCCGGGGCCAAATCGAAGAAGGTTTGCGAAATCTCTTTGAAAAGAGGGCGGAGTAGCCCATGTTAGATCTTTTGTCAGCCGGCGCCCGCTCTGGTCGTCGGCTTGTCTATCGACAAGTACGAACGTTTTTTCGAACCGTTTTTCCTATGGCGGAAGAAGCGCAACAGAAGAATCCCCATTCTCAAACGACCGACTCGCCCGAGGCGAACGAACCGCAAGTGAATCAACCTGAACAAGATACGACCAACGCGCCGGAAGCGGCGGCGGAGGCCGACGAACGCAGCGAGCTGCTGCAAAAGCTCGAGCAAGTGACGGCCGAGGCCGAGGAAAACCAGCGCCGCTACCTGCGCGCGGTGGCCGACCTCGAAAATTACCGCAAGCGCGCGCAGCGCGAGAAGGACGAGGCGCGCCGCTACGGTTGCGAAAGCCTCGCCAGCGATCTGCTGCCCGTGCTCGACAACTTTTCGATGGGCCTGCAGGCCGCCAGCCAGCACGAAGCGGGCAAGGTGTTTGCCGAGGGCTTTGCCATGGTGCAAACGCAGATCCGGCAGGTGCTCGAAAGCAACGGCATCCAGCCGATCAATCCCGTGGGCGAGCCCTTCAACCCGCACCAGCACGAAGCCGTGGCGCACCAGCCCAGCGACGAGGTGCCCGAGGGCAACGTGCTTGCCGTGCAGCGCGTGGGCTTCCAGCTCCACGATCGCCAGCTGCGCCCGGCCACCGTTGTCGTTTCCAGCGGCCCGGCCCAACAAACCGAAGCAAAATCCGACGAAAGCCAGGCGTAAGGCCTTCGTGTCTCTCCCAGAGCTCATCCTGAACCATGGCAAAGTCTGATTATTACGAATTGCTAGGCGTCTCCCGCGACGCTTCTCCGGAGGAAATCAAAAAGGCTTACCGGAAGCAGGCCTTGAAGTATCACCCTGACAAGCACAAGGGCGACAAGGCCATGGAGGAGAAGTTCAAGGAAGTCTCCGAAGCCTACGAAGTGCTGAAGGACGCCGACAAGCGTGCCGCCTACGATCGCTATGGCCATGCGGCCTTCGAGGGCGGCGGAGGCGGTGCCGGTGGTATGGGAGGCATGGGCGGTTTCCGCGGCGGCGCCCACGTCGACCCGTTCGACCTCTTCCGCGAAGTCTTTGGCGGCGGAGGCGGTGGCAGCCCGTTTGACGACCTCTTCGGGGGCGGCATGGGCGGAGGCGGCGGCAGTTCCGCCCGCGCCGGAGCCGACCTGCGCTACAATCTCGAGATCTCCCTCGTCGAGGCCTACAAGGGTATGGAGAAGGAGATCAGCTACCGCTCGGCCGTGGCCTGCGATCGCTGCCATGGCGAGGGCGCGGAGCCGGGTTCGAGCGTTATCACCTGCCCCACGTGCGGCGGTGCCGGTCGCGTCGTAACCTCCCGCGGCTTCTTCCAGGTCCAGCAAGCCTGCCCCACCTGTGGCGGTGCCGGTCGTGTGCCGGAGCGCAAGTGCACCAAGTGCGGGGGCGAAGGCCGCGTGATGGAACAGCGCAAGGTGAAGCTGCGTATCCCTCCGGGCATCGACACCGGACAGCGCCTGCGTTCGTCCGGTAACGGCGAAGCGGGCATGATGGGCGGCCCGGCCGGCGACCTCTACGTCGTCATCCAGGTCAAGGACCACTCCGTGTTCGACCGTCAGGGCGACGACCTGTATTGCGACGTGCCAATCAAGTTTACGCTCGCCGCGCTGGGCGGCCAGATCGAGGTGCCGACGCTTTCCAACGAGAGCGGCATGGTGTCTCTCAAGATCCCGGCCGGCACCCAGAGCGGCACCGTCTTCAAGCTGCGCGACCGCGGGATGCCGCGCTTGCGCGGGGGTGGCCACGGCGACCAGTTTGTGCGCGTGCAGATCGAAGTGCCCAAGAAGCTGAACCACGAGCAACGCAAGCACCTGGAGGCGTTCGCGCGGGCCAGCGGTGATGCGGACCAGCCGGTGGAAGAAAGCTTCTGGGAAAAAGCGAAGAAGATCTTCGACTGAAAGGGCCGCCGGAAATGAAATTCGTCATGCTCGGTTCCGGTCGCGGCTCCAATGCCGAGGCCCTGCTGCGTGCCTGGCAGCAGGGGCAGCTCGGCTCCGCTCAGCCCGCCGCGATCTTCAGCGACAAGCCCGATGCGCGCATCCTCGAACTGGGTCCGACCTTCGGCATCGAGGCCCGCTATCTCGATCCCGGCCGCTTCAAGACCAAGCTGACGCCGGAGGCCGAGCAGGAGCTGGTCGACGCCATTCGCGCTACCGGGGCTGAGTTGATCGTGCTCGCCGGCTACATGCGCGTGATCAAGGAGCCCTTCCTCAACGCCTTCCCGCGCCGCATCATCAACCTGCACCCGAGCTTGCTGCCCTCGTTCAAGGGGCTCAACGGCATCGGCCAGGCCTACGATTACGGCGTCAAGATCACGGGCTGCACGGTGCATTGGGTGACGGGTGAGCTCGACGGCGGCCCCATTATCGATCAGGAGCCGGTCCGCATCGAACCCGGCGATACGCTGGAAGCCGTCGAGGCCAAGGTCCATGCCGCCGAACACCGTTTGCTGCCCCAGGTCGTGCGTCAGCTCGCCGACGAGTGGGGCCGATAACTTCTCTTTCCCTCTCATGATTGAACTGCGCTTTCCGGTCTCGGCCGAACAGGCCAACGCCCTCGAAGAATTCTTCTGCGAAGAGTACCAGACCCACTGGATGCTCTACGAAAACGAAAAGACGCAGCAGCATGAGCTGCGCGGTTTCTTCGACTCCGATGAAGAGGCGGCGGAGCAGATCAAGGCCCTGCGCGTGACGTTGCCCAACCTGCCGGAGCCTTACGAGGCCCGCCACCTCGACGATCAGGACTGGAAGGACGCCTACAAGCTGCATTTCAAGCCCTGGAGCGATCGCGGGCTGCACTTCGTGCCCGTCTGGGAGCGGGAAAATTATACGCTGCCGGAGGGCGACGAAATCGTCTATCTCGACCCCGGCATGGCCTTCGGCACGGGCAACCACGAGACGACGCGTCTGTGCATCCGGCGCCTGCTGGACGCGCGCGACCGCTGGGGCGACTCCATCGGTGAGCGCAACGTGATCGACGCGGGCTGTGGCTCGGGCATCCTTGCCATTTCGGCGCGCAAGATCGGCTTCGGTCCGATCTTCGGCTTCGACAACGATCCGGAATCGGTCCGTATCGCGCTCGAAAACGCCGAGCTATGCGAGGTCCAGGACACGATCGAATTTCTCTGGCTGGAGCTGCGGGAAGGCCTTGAGCGCGCCCCGGCGGACCTCGTGCTGGCCAACATCCTCGCCAACGTGCTGATGGGCTTTGCCGACCAGCTCTGCAATGCCGTGAAGCCGGGCGGTGATCTGGCGCTCAGCGGCATCCTCGCCCGCGAAGTCGGTGAAGTGCAGCGCTTTTTCGAAGCCGCCGCCGAGCGCAACTGGCCCGAAGGCATCGCCCTCTCCGACCAGCGCGTTGAAGGTGAATGGGCCGATGTGCTCCTGCGCCGCGGCGCCTAGGATCTGCGAATGGGTGTTCACAGCTTGTTACCGGTGGTTGAGGCTGGCATCCCTCCGGGAGGCTGGAGGAGAGGGCTCAGTCGGGATCACCGAACAAGCCCCATTGGCAGGGCTTCTTCCCGCAGCGTGCGAACTCCCGGAGTGCTTTCGACTACCCGGCCATTGCCTGGCGGATCTCGCGGACGGCGGCTGCCGTGTCAGAAGCTTTGAGCACGTCGGAGACGACGACGACGCGGGGGGCGCCGGCGGCCTTGACTTCGGCAATGGTCTGGCGGTTGACCCCGCCGATGGCAAACCAGGGCAGCGGTGCCTGGAGCGCGGCGACGTGCCGCACGAGTTCCAGCCCCACCGGCTCGTAAGTGGGTTTGGTGGGGGTGGCGTAGACCGGGCCGACGGCAAAGTAGTTGAGGTGCTGGCCGTGCAGCAGCATGGCATCGGCCGCTTGTTGCGGTGAGTGGGTGGAGAGGCCCAGCACGCGATCGGGGCCCAGCTGTTTGCGGGCTTCAGCCACGCTCATGTCGTCCTGGCCCAGGTGGAGGCCGAGGCGCGGGTAGGCGAGGGCGAGCTCCAGGTGGTCGTTGATGACGAGCGGCGTGTCGATATGCTCGAACAGCGGCAGGATGCGCTCGAGCAGGGTGCGCCTTTGGTCGGGCGTCTCGTGCTTTGCCCGCAGCTGGATGATGTCCGCGCCGCCGTCGATCAGGGCGCGGCACTTGTCTTCCCACGCATGGTCGGAGACGTAACCGGTATCGAGGATGCCGTAAAAGAGCGCGGCGTGGAGGTCTTGCATGCCGGGCAGGTTAGGCCGGAGCGGCGGTCTTAGCCAAGCCGCTTCTTGTCCGCTTCCTCTTCGGTGGTGTCCTCGTCCGTTTCCGTGGCGTCGGAACCGGTTTCGGAAACCGCCGCACTGTCATAGGGCTGGCGACCTTCGATGTCCTGCTTCGGTTCTTGCGGGGTATGGGACACCAGGTGCGAACCCGCGGCGGCGGTGGTGGTCGTGGAATGGGCGTTGGCGTGATGGGGCTCGGGCTCTTCTTCGCGGTGCTCGAGCAGGGGCGTGCGCGGCGCGACGGGCGGGTCGCCGACGATCTTGCGCACAGTCACGTCGATCTCGCCGATGTTTTCCAGTCCAAACTGGTTGCGCAGGGCCTCGCGAATACGGTGCTTCAGCTCGGCTTCTACTTCGGGCAGCTTGGCGGTGGCCATGAGGTCGAGGTAGACGTGCACGTAGAGCTTGCGCTTTTTCGTGCCGAACTTGCTGCGTAGCTTTTCGACGCCCGGCACGCCCATCACGGCGTGATCGATGAGGTTGCGCAGCGTGCGGGGGGCGATTTCAACCCGGCCACCCTGGGCGCGGAACGGCACGATCGGGCGATGGCTGCGGCGCCATTTTACCAGAATAATCAGAAGGATGACGGCAACGATGAGCGCCGCCAGCATGTAGAGATTGTAGCGGTCCTGAAGCCAGTCCTGCACAAGTTGCCAGTCAAATTCCATAGGTTCCTGATGCATATTAAACCATCAAAAACGCCTTCCAGCAAGTACAAGGGGTGGACTAAGCCGTTGGCGGAGGCAGACCCACGGCATCCGGGCCGCTCAGCTCCAGCCAAGGGCGGCGCCCAAACCGCGTTCCTGCAGCGTGTCGCGCAGCCACTGGACCTTGGGGTGCGTATGCCCCGGCTGGTCCTTCACCCAGTCGATGCAGGCGCGGGCATGGTTCAACTCGCCGCGTTTGGCATGTAGCCAGCCTTGGCCGATGCGCACGCACAGGCGATCGAGCCCTTCCGCGAGGTTAAAGCTCCACTCAAAAGCGGCATGCAGCTCATCCTCGCCGATCTCGTGGATGCTACCCGGAAAGTCGAGATCGCGGGGCAGGGGGCGCATGAGTTGGAAGCTGGCGGAAGAGGCGGGTTCGGGCACGCGGTAGAGCAGCTGGAAGTAATCCCGCAGGCGGTACATAGCCACGTGCATCGCGGTATCCGTCACCCAATACCAGTCGCGCAAAAAGAGAATGGCCCCCGGGTGCAGGTGAGGCAGAAAGCTCTGGAAGCTACGCTGGATGACTGCCGGATACTTCCAGGCGTCGACGATCAGGAGCGCGATGGGGCGCCCGCTCCATTCGTAGGTGGCGAGGTCGACCTGGTGTGTCTGGACCATGCCATCCCACGAGAGCATCTGGTCCATGAAGAAGTCGAAGAACGACTGGTTTTCCTGAAAGCGTCCGGCGAGGTGGGTGTGACGGACGAAACGGTCGAACTCGGGCCACCAGAGAAACTGGTCGAAGGTGTGCAGCCAGGGCTTGGAGCGGTCGGCATGGGTAGGGTTGCGCGCCAGGCCTTCCAGCAACGGCAGGGTGAGCGAGCCCAGCCAGCATCCTAGTTCCACCGCGAGCCCTTGGCTGAGGTTGGCCTCCTGCCCGAGCCACTGTACATACGCCTGCTCGTGCAAGGTGGTCATACCCACGAGCTTGTCGCGCATCGGCACCAGTTTGAGAAAGGCGTCGTGGCTGCCGGCGATCATGGTGTCTACAAAAAAGCCACCGTGGCGGTGGCGTTGGAAATGGGTTGGAGGTGGCTCGTGGCTACTCCCGGGATTGTTTGTTGGCGGCTTCCTTGGGCTGCTTGCGTTCGCCTTCCTGCGGCGTCGGCTTGCTCTCGGGGCGGCGGACCGCCTCGACGAACACGTTGACCTGCGACACGTCGTTGCCGGTCATGTTTTCGACTTCGTCGCGCACGCGGATCTGGATTTCCTGGGCGACCTGGTGGAGCTTTACGCCGAGGATCAGCACCACGTGGATGTCGATGATGTAGCGGCCCTGGGAATCTTCTTCCACCGAGACACCGCTGCCACCGCGCCCGCCAAAGAGGGGGATACCGCCCTGGCTGACGCTGAGCACGCCCTTGGTCTCCTCGGCCGCGAGCGTGGCGATGTTCTGGACGACGCCCAGCGCAATGTTGATGTTACCCGCGCCCGTATCGTGCTCGAGATACTGCTCGTAGTTGTCTTGCGGGTCGTTGAACTGGTTTTCGTTGTCTTCAGTCATGGCGGCAGGCGTTTAGGATTCTTTCGGCTCCTCCGGCTTTTCAAACAGGTCCTTGGGCGCTCGCTTGAAGAAGTCCTCAATGAAGCGCGTGGTGGCACCTTGTTCCACAAAAACGGGGTCGCGCAAGATGGCCCGGCAGAAACTGATATTCGTTTTGATCCCGCGAATCAAGTACTCGCTGAGGGCGCGATAGGCACGATCGAGTGCAATCTCGCGATTAGGGCCGTAAGCCACGACCTTGGAGATCATGCTGTCGTAATAGGGCGGGATGTGATAACCGCCGTAAACGTGGCTGTCGACCCGCACGCCGTGGCCGCCGGGCGGGTAGTAGAGCGTGATCTCGCCCGGGCTGGGCGCGAAGTTGCGTGCCGGATCTTCGGCGCACACGCGGATCTCGATCGCGTGGGCTTTGATCTTGATGTCGTCCTGCTTGAACTGGAGCTTTTCGCCCGCCGCGATGCGCAACTGCTGCTTGATCAGGTCGATGCCGGTGACTTCTTCCGTCACGGGGTGTTCGACCTGAATGCGGGTGTTCATCTCGATGAAGTAGAAGTTGCGGTGCTTATCGACGAGAAATTCGATCGTGCCCGCGTTCCAGTAATTGCAGGCTTCGGCCGCCGCAACGGCCGCCTTGCCCATCTTCTCGCGCAACTCGGGCGTGAGGAAGGGGCTGGGGGCCTCTTCGATCACCTTTTGGTGGCGGCGCTGCACCGAGCAGTCGCGCTCACCGAGATGGATGACGTTGCCGTGCTCGTCGGCGAGGATCTGGAACTCGATGTGGCGGGGTTCCTCGATGTACTTTTCGACGTAGACGGAGCCGTCGCCAAAGGCCTTGAGGGCTTCATTGCTGGCGGCGTTGAATTCCTTCTGGAAGCTGACGGCGTTGTGGGCGAGGCGCATGCCGCGTCCGCCGCCGCCGGCCACCGCCTTGATGATGACGGGAAAGCCGATTTGTTCCGCGATCTTGACGGCTTCGGCCGGATCTTCCACGGCGCCGGCGCTGCCGGGCACGGTGGGAACGCCGGCGGCCTTCACCGTTTCGCGCGCGCGGGCCTTGTTACCCATCAGGGCGATCGTCTCGGAGCGCGGACCGATGAACTTGATCTTGCACTCTTCGCACTGCTCGGCGAAGTCGTCATCTTCGGCCAGGAAGCCGTAGCCGGGGTGGATGGCGTCGACGTCGGCAATCTCGGCCGCCGCGATAATGCGCTCGGGGCGGAGGTAGCTCTCGCCCGAGGGCCCGGGGCCGATGCAGATGGCGCCGTCGGCAAGCTGCACGTGCAGGGATTGCTCGTCGGCTTCGGAATAGACGGCCACGGTCTCGATCCCGAGTTCGCGGCAGGCGCGGATGATGCGCAGGGCGATTTCCCCGCGGTTGGCGATCAGAATCTTTTTCAGCATGGGCCAGCGAGTGCCGCGCTACTTGACGCGGAAGAGGGGTTGGCCGTATTCGACCGGTTGGCCGTTTTGCGCCAGCACTTCAGTAATCGTGCCGGAGAGCTCGGCCTTGATTTCGTTCATCACCTTCATCGCTTCCACGATGCAGACGACGGACTCGTTGTTGACGGAGTCGCCTACCTTGACGAAAGGCGGGCTGTCGGGTGAGGGCGAGCTGTAAAAGGTGCCAACCATCGGGCTCTTGATGACCTTGCCTTCCTCCTTGGGAGCCTCAGCGGGAGCTGCGGCAGGAGGGGCGGCTGCGGGCATCGGCTGCGGTGCGTAAGCCAGTTGGGCCGGGGCCGCAATCTGGACTTCGTTGGTGCCTTTGCGGCTGATACGCAGCCGCAGGCCTTCTTCCTCGATCTCGAATTCGGTCAGGTCGGACCGCTTCATCAGATCGACGATGGTTTTAATTTCCTTGATATCCAAAGCCAGGTCCTGGGTGAGGTTTATGCGATGGGGAGATCGTATATTGAAGAGGATTCCACTATCGCGGTGCAATGCAAATTCTTCACGGGCTTGTCACATCATGGTGTGACGGTGCGCCACCGGTTGGCCCGTTGGGCGGGTTTTCCTCCGTTGCCTGTGCCTCCGGGGCGCCGTTGCCGCTGCTGAAGGGGTTCCACTTCCAGCCCCATTGAGGGTCTTCCAGGTTGCCGGTCACTTCCATCTCGAGCACCCCGCCGAGCGGGGTCAGCAACCCGGTCAGCATATTGCCGAGGATGGTGCCGCGCGCGATGCCGGGCGAGGTGCGCACGTCGAGATCGAGTTCCTTGGTCGGGAGATCCACGTCGCCATCGACCTTGATCTTCAGGCCCGGGCCGCCGATGCACATGTCCGGCAGGTGTAGCACGCCCTGCTGGAGCTCCAGCGCCCCGTCCACATCGCGCAGGGGGAAGGTGGTGAAGGTGATGCCCACCTCCTCGAGCAGGCGCGACAGGCCGCCGAGCAGGCGCACCCGTTGCAGCTCGGCATCCTGGATCAGCAGCTGGCCTTTGCCGCCGTAAGTGGCGAGATCGGCACCGGTGCCCTGCAGGGAAAGGTCGAGCGTCAGCTCCCCGGGCGGCTTCTCGTGGGCCGGCTCGGACGACGGGGTGTCCGGCTGGTTTTCCTGGCTCGGCTCCTCGTCCGTCAGCGAGTGGGCCCATTGCAGCGTACGGGTATAGCTGGCTTCGCGCAGGCCGAGATCGGTGTGGAAGGCTGGAGCGCCTTCCTCCGGTAGATCGGCGGAGACGGTGGCAGCGAGGCGGCCCCCGAAGACGGAGGCACTGAGCGGGTCGAGGGTCACGTGTCGGTCCTTGAACGTGCCTTCCGTGACCATCCAGTCGAAGGGCAGCTTCAGCAGCGTGAACGGCTTGTCGTTGCTGAAGGAAAAGTCGAGGTCGAAGCTCTTGTCTTCGGTCTCCCGCTGCGTGCGGATCGAGCCGGCGAAGGCGACGCGCGGTGGGGCGGTGGTCTCAAGGCGTTGGCCGATGGTGCCGGGCTCGAGCTTCAGCGCGGCTTCGAGGCCCTCCACCGGCAGGGTGCTGCGCAGGTTCACGCGCTGGATGCGGTAGAGCGGATCGTTGGGGTCGAGTTGCCAGGAGACTTGGCCGGTCAATGCGCCTTGCTCCGCCCGGGCGTCGAGGTAGACCAGCTGGATGCGGTCGGACTCCTGGCGGATGCTCAAGTCGACTTTCTCCAGCGGCGCGCCGCGGTAGACGACGTGGCGCATGTCCATGGCCAGGTGGTGATGGGCGGCGTAGTGGAGCTTCCACTGGCTGCGCACGGAAATGCTCGACCATGGCGGTGCGCCCGGGATCTCCAGCCCCGCCCATAAGTTGTCGTACCAGTCGCCAAACATCGGGTTGAGCAGCGTCGGGTAGGCGTAGCCTTCGAAATGCAGGTAAAAGTCGCGGCTGGTCAGGCTCTGGTGGAAGGAGCCGCGCGCATATTGTTGGTGGCCCGCGTCTCCGCCGGTGATGGCGAGGATGTTGTCGAGGTAGAGCCAGTCGTTCTCGATTCGGCCGTCAGCGGTGCCCCAGTCGAAGGACACGCCTTTGACCGTCACGGCGTTGAGGTATAGCTCAAGGTTGATCGGCCCCAGCTCGAAGCCCTCGTTGAGGCGCACGTGAGCTTCGACGCGCGACGGGGCGCCAAACCGGATCTGTTCCTGCGCTCCCTCCATCTCGAGGATGCGGTTGGGGTTGACCTCGGTGAACACGTAAAAGTCGCCGGTCTGGTGTGCCTGGTCCACGGTACCGTTAACCGTCAACAGGCCGCCGAGCACGTTGGCCGAGAGGTCGCGCACATGCCATTGGGGCGCTTCGTCCTCCAGTGAGGGAGCCTCCCAGTCGAGCCGCACGTGGCGGAGGGTGACGTCTTCCTTGGGGGTGAGCGACGCGATGCGCAGGGTGCCGGTCGCCAGGCCCCCCTGCCAAGGATGGGCCTGCAGCTCCAGATGCTCGGCCGTGCGCGCTTCGGCGGTCAGGCGCTCGGCCTGCAACTCAAGGGAGCGCCACGGGTGCTCGGGGTCGACCTGGCCCTGAGCGGAAAAGACGAGATCCTGTGCCTGCAGGGAAAACTGGGGCAGGTTGAGCCGGTGGGCGTAGCCGCGCAGGCTGGCGTCGGGCGGGCGGCCTTCTGTGGCGGCCTCGGCGAGCTGGATGCGAACCCCCGCACCTTCCAGCTCCGGCAGCTTTTCGGCAATGCCCTGCACCCGGGCGGCGACGTCGCGGATGCGCTGGGCAACGGGTTGATCTGCTTTCGGCTCCTCTTCGGGCAATTGGGGCAGGGGGCCCGAGGCGATCACGTGGATGCCCGCCACGTTGCCGCCCGCCTGTTGCAGCTCCCAACCCTCGCCCCGATGCTGAAGGTCGACGTAATCGATCTGGGCCAGCACGTCGTGGGAATTGGGCGCGTAGAGGCGAATATCGCGCGCCATCAGACGCTCAAGCGGTTGGCCCCCGTCTTCGCGCAGGGCAAACCAGTCGAGCGAAACCCGGGCGGTGCCGATCGAGAGCAGCTGGTCCTGATCGAAGCGATGCGTCAGGCGCAGGTTCTGGACGGTGATGCGCCCGCGCAGGTCGAAGTAGGCGTGGTCCCACTCCGCCCGCAACTGTTGCTTCACCAGCACCTGGTCGAGCCGGTTGAGCAGGACGGCGGGCAGCGGGATGTCGGGCGAGACGAAAAGTAAAATGAGAATGACGCTCTGGATCGCCAGCAGGATCAGGAGCAGGCAGTTGGCGGTAAGGCAGCTGCCGCGCCAGCAAAAGAGGCAGCAGCGCCTGAAGATAGGCCATTTGCGCATCGAACTCAGGATTCGCTTTCCGGCGTGCTTTCTTCAGCGGTTGGTTCGACCGCCTGATCCGGAATGGCGGCGGGCCCTCTGGCTTGGTCGAGCGGGGCCAGGAAAGGCTCGAGGGCCTCGATCATGAATTGAGGCAGGGTGAAGATCAGGTCTGCATCGGGCGAGGCCGCATACTGCGTCGTGCCGCCGCGCCGCTGGCTGAGGTAGTAGACGACCGTGCGGGTGGGCGCGTCGGAGGAACCCGGCTGGGTCACATCGGCCTCCAGGCGGAAGTCCCACGGGATGACCGTCTCGGCGTCGAGCTGGAAGGGCTTCTGGAAGCCGCGGCGCAGGTAGCTGCGCACCTCGAAGCTGCGGAACTGGTTGCGCAGGGTCTCGATCAAGGTGCGGTCGGGCTCGTCCTCGAGCACCTCGAGCGCCTGCCAGCTGGCGGCGTCACCCAGCTCGCGTTCGAAGACTACGGCGTCGTTGGCGTCCTGGACGAGGCGCATGCGGCGGATTTCGACCGATGCCGGCAACTGCTGCACCGTGCGGTCGCGGTAGTGCAGGGGCGAAAGTGGCAGCGTGTAGAGGATGGAGGGGCGCACCTGATAGACGGTGGCGGCCTGATTGGTCTGCGCGTAAATGACGTTGCGGTCGTCGGCCAGGGTGCCGAGGCGCAGCACGAGCGGTTCTTCCTGCCCTTCGCGGCGGAGGGTGACGATGCGTTGCGGTTGCTGGAGCCCGAAGCGTTGCAGATCGGCTTCGGCCGGTGCGTCGGTCACAAACGATACGGCTTCGAGTTCTTCCAGGGCGTCGATCACGTCGGCCAGAATCTCGGGGTCTGCCGGGGAGGATTGGAGTCCGTCGACGGGCTGGTCGAAGAGGACCTGCCACGTGCCGTTTTCAAGCTTCTGCAGCGTCGTCTTCTGCTCGTCGAGGCGGATTTCGACGGTATTGAGGTTGCGCGGCTCGAAGGTAAAGAGGCGCTTTTGCCGCAGCGATTCCTGAGCGCTGGCCACGAGGTCGAAGGTATCGGCCTGCACGGTGAAGACGGCCTCGCGGTCTTCGAGCTTGGCAAAGCGGCGCTTGGGCAGGGTTTCTCCCGGCACTTCGTTGCCGATCAGCAGGCTCTGGTTGCGCTGGGCGCTTTCGAGCGCGATGCGCAGCTCGGGATTGTCCAGCCCCTGCTCGCTCAGGCGCGCCGGCACAAAGTCGACCGCCTGCATCTGGTACAGGGCCTCGATCGCGCGGCGCACCGCCACTTCCTCGGCGGGGGCCTGCACGGGCGCTTCCAGCATCCATTCGCCCTGTTGGGCGCGCAAACGCACGCGGATGCCGTTCTGCTGAATGCTCAGCAGGCGCACTTCGGAGGGGTGGATCTGTAAAACGCGGTGGTCGACCAGGCTGTCGAGGTCGAGGAAGAGGCTGGCGAGCAGCTGGCGGTCGACGACCAGGACCTCATCTTCCCCCGAGATCTGCAGGTAGAGCTTGGCGCCCAGTTCGGTCGGCGAGCCGATGTGCAGCTCGATCTGATCGTTGGGAGTGGTCAGGGTCAGCGTGGCGCGGGCGGGCTCGAGGCCGTATTCACTGAGGCTGCGTCCGCTAGACTCGAGCTCGTGCAGAGAAAAGCGCGTCTCCCAGCGCAGGTGCAGCAACTGGTCCAGCAGGCGTTCGAGCGCGAAGCGGTTGGCCGGCCAGTTGACGGGGCTGTCGACCCACCAGCTGCGGTCGCGCTCGCTCAGGGCCCAGGTTTCTTCGGCCTGCTCGCCGCTCAGCTCCAGGCGGTCGAGCTGTTCGATGAAGCCCACCGGCAGCACGCGTCGATGGATCGACTCGGCGGAGACGACTTCACCCCGCTGCTCGAGCAGCAGGATGGTGGAGAGCACCACCACGTTGGCGATCAGGAGAAAAATGGTCAGGCGGAAACGCATGGGAGGGCTAGATGCGGCGCAGCCAGTAGAAGATGAAACCCACCAGGCCGACAGTGCCGGGCACGAGCAGGAAGTAAAGGGCCAGCTCCTTCAGCTCGCCACGGCTGGCGGTCAGCCGGTAGGAGTCGACAGGGCGAGGCGGGATGGCGAGGAACTGGTCGCGGTTGAGCAGCCAGTTGATCGTTTGCAGCAGCAGCGCCTGATTGCCCGGTGCGCTCATGCGCTGATTGGCAAAGAGTTCGCCGCAGCCAAAGACGACCAGGCGCCCCCCGGGGATGTTGATCTGCAGCTGCGAAGAGGTGCGGCGCTCGGCGGCGACGGCCAAGGGCACCGGGCCGGGCAAGTCCACGCCCTCGTTGTAGCGGGGTGGCCCGGGTGCACGATAAGCGCGCTCGCCCCAGCTGGTGGCGGAGCTGGCCATGAGGTTGGTCACGGTCAGGCGCTCGTCACCCAGGGGTTGGCCGGACGCGCGGGCGGGCCGGCTGAGGCCGCCCACGACGTAGACTTCGTTCTTGATGTGAAATTCGGTGATGGGGTGCTCGCCAAACTGGCGCACGAGGTAGCTGCCGGAGTCGACGAGGAAGTCGCGGCTCTCCTCCAGCACCAGCATGTCGTCGAGGCGCACGCCCCAGTTGGCCATCAGCTCGTCGAGGCCGTATTCGCGCCCCGGGCCCAGGAGCAGGATCACGCGCCCCGCCTGATCGTCGAGGTAGCGGCGCAGCTTCTCCTGCTCCGCGCGGGAGAAGGGGCCGCGGGGGCCTGCGACAATCACGACATCCGCAGTGTCCGGCACCTTTTCCACCTGGGTCAGATCCAGCGGACTGAGGGCGAAGTTGCGTTCGCGCAGCGCTCCAGAGACCACGGAGAGGCCGCGGCTGGGGCTGACGTCGTCTAGCTGCATCTCGTCGTGCCCGGAGGTGAAGTAGATCGTGGGTTGGCGCGGCGCGGTGACTTCGAGGATGGCACTGGTCAGCGCTTGCTCGCCCTTGAAGGCGGTCGGGTTTTCTTCGCGGTCGAACTCCACGAGGTCGGGCGGCAGCAGGATGCGCTGGCGCTGATCGGAGGCCACGAGGATGGCGTCGGGCTGCTGCAGACCGTAGCGCTGCCGCAGTTCTTCTGCGCGCCCGAGGTCCTGAAAGATGTTGACGAACTCGACTTCGACGTCGTTGGGCCCGAGCCGGGCGGCCTCCTGATATTCGCGCAGCAGGCCCTCGAGGTAGGTCTTGATGCGGTCGCTGCCGGTCTCGGCGTTGCCGGTAAAGGTGACGATGACCTGCACAGGGTTTTCGAGCTCGCGCAGGTAGGCGCGCGTCTCGGGCGAGAGCGCGTAGAGGTGCTGCTGGCTCAGGTCCTGCCGGTAGTAGTGGTGCATGGCCAGGTAGTTGACGCTCGCGAGCAGCGTCAGCAGCAGCACCGTCTGGATCAGCCGGTTGGTCCGGCGGCCCAGGTTGTTGAGGCGAAACTGGTCGAGGGCGGGCATGCTACACTTTGCTTTCCACGACGAGCACGGCGAGGCCCAGCACCATCAGCGTGCTGCTGAGGTAGTAGACCACGGGGCGGGTATCGATGACGCCGCGCACGAAGTCGTCGAAGTGATAGGTGACCTGCAGGTAGGCGAGGAATTCCTCCGGCACGAGCAGGTTGAGGTCGGGCGCGAATCCGGTGTTCTGGATCACCGGCACCCCGACGAGCAGGATAAAGATGATGCTGAAACACAGCATGCCGGCCACGAGTTGCGTGCGGGTGAGGCTGCTGCTGAAAATGCCGACCGCCACAAAGAGCGCACCCGAAAGGGCTATGAAGGCATAACCGCCGATGAGCGGGCCGGGCTCGAGCAGGCGCTGGGTCACATCCGGCTGGTCGAAGTACTGCACCGTGATGAGGGGGAAGGACAGCGAGAGCGCCCAGACGAAAATATAGAAGCCGTAGGCGGCGATAAATTTGGAGAACACCACCTCCGACGCGGTGGCGGGCGTCGCCAGCAGGGTCTGCAAGGTGCCCAGGCGCCGTTCTTCCGCCACGCTGCGCATAGTGAGCAGGGGCACGAAGATCAGGGCGGGGACAAAGAAGAAGCCGAAAAAGAGGGTGGCGGGCGCGGCCTCCTGCTCTTGCGCCGAGAGGTCGAAGAGCACGACGCAGTACCACGTGCCCATGACGAGCAGGGTGAGCACCGCGGCCACATAGGTTGCCGCGCTGGCGTAGAGGTTGCGCGCCTCGTAGTGGATGAGCGTCAGCAGTCTTCGCATCAGGCGTCGGCGGTGGTGTTGGAGGCGGAGGATTCGACATCCCAGCTGCGGCGGGTGGCAGCGAGGAAGATGTCTTCCAGGCGGGCGCGGCGTTCGCGCCATTCGCGCACCGTCAGCTCCGGGGAGGTCTGCAGTTGGCGCAAGACGTCTTCGGCGGGCAGATTGGTTTCATCCGTCTCCAGCGTGACTTGTTGCCAATCGTCTTCCAGATCTTCCCATTGGGTGATCTGCATGGTGGGGAAGTGTGCTTGCAGCACGGCTTCGAGGGCTTCGCGGGAGCCTTTGCAGACAACCTCGAAGGTCTCTCCGCGGATAAATTCGTGGCGCAGCTCGGGCAGGGTGCCGGCGGCGACGAGGTGGCCCTGATTGATGATGAGCACGCGGTCGCAGGAGACCTCGACCTCGGCCAGGATGTGGCTGGAGAGAATGACGGTCGTCTTGCCGCGCAGTTGCTCGATCAGGCGGCGGATCAGCAGGATCTGGTGCGGGTCGAGGCCGATCGTCGGCTCGTCGAGGATCGTCACTGCCGGCTGGGCCAGGACGGCTTCGGCAATACCGACGCGCTGTCGCAGGCCCTTGGAGAGCTGGCCGATCAGCCGGCGGCTGTGCTTGCGGTGCAGGTCGCACCATTCGAGGGACTGGCTCACCTGGGTGCGCAGGCGCTTGCCGTGCAGGCCCTTCAGCCGACCGCGGAAGCGCAGGTAGTCCTTCACCCGCAGGTCTTCGGGCAAGGGGTTGTTCTCCGGCATGTAGCCAAGACGTTCCTGCACCCGCTGGGGCTCGCGCGCGACGGAGATGCCGTCGACGAACGCCTCCCCTGCATCCGCCCGGATCAGGCCGGTGAGGATGCGCATGGTGGTGCTCTTGCCGGCTCCGTTGGGCCCCAGGAAGCCGACCACTTCGCCCGGGCGGACGGCAAAGCTAAGCTCGTGGAGGACCTTGGCGCGGCCGTAGGTCTTGGTCAGGCCGGCGGCCTCGATACTAAACTCACGCGTCGACTTTGCCATCGCAAACTACCAGCAAGCTGGCAGGTGCGACGCCCGGTGTAAAGAGAGGATAACAGGTTGCTGTGGCCCTCTTTACTTGGGGTCGAGGCCGTTGGCGGGCTCCGCCGCGCGTTGCTGGGCCCAGGCGGAGGTCCCGATAGTGACTTCACCCGAGTTGACCGTAATCTGCTGTTCGTTGTCGAGGTTGACTTTCAGGGCGCCGCGTTCGTCGATGCCGCCGGCTACCCCCTCAATCATCTTGCCGCGGTATTCGGCCCGGATCACACGTTGGTCAAAGGCGTCGTATTGCTGCCACAATTCCAGCATTTGCGGTAGGTGGCGGCTTTCGATGAAGCTCTGGTAGGCGTCGGTGCAGCGTTTGATCAGATCGGCCGCCAGGTTGTTGATACTCAGCACACTCGGGGCGTGTTCACTGAGGGTCGTCGCAATTTCGGCCACCTCGAGCGGCCATTCGCTCAGTTTGCCGGAGACGTTGAGCCCCAGGCCGAAGACGAGGTCGCGCGTGCGGTCGGCGTCGATCCGGGCTTCCGTGAGCATCCCGGCGACCTTGCGGTTGTTGATGATGAGGTCGTTGGGCCACTTGATCTGCACGGGCAGTTGGTGCACTTCGCGCAAGTAGTGGCAGACCGTGAGCCCCAGCCAGATCGTGATCGCCTGCATGCGGGCGTGATTGGTCTCGGGGCGGAAAGCGAAACTGATGTAGAGATTGCCCTCGTCGGGGCTGTACCAGCGGCGCCCCAAACGGCCACGTCCCCGCGTTTGCGAGCCCGAAACCACGACAAACGGGGCAGTCTGACCGTTGGCGAGACGACGCTCCGCCTCACTGTTGGTGCTGTCGAGCGTCTCGTGGAAAAAGACCGGAACCTGGGATTCTGCCGACGCCAGATAAGCCAGCAGCAACGGCTCATTGAGGCGGCGCGGCTCTTCCATCAGGCGGTAGCCACGATGGCGGACGGCTTCGACCACAAAGCCGCTTTCCCGCAACTTTTCGAGCCGGGCCCACACGCCGACACGCGAGATGCCGAGTTGCTGCGCCAGATCGTTGCCCGAGACAAAATCGTCTTTGGCGGTGAGCAGGGATTGGAGGATGGTAACGTCGGTCTGTGACATGTGGAGGCGGAAAGGTTCTTTTCTACATGGTAAATCGTAACATAGGTGGATTACCTTAGAAAAAACGTAGGGGTAGGGCGCAATTAATCTGACGATATTAAGAGAAAAATTATCAAATCAAGTGCATAAAACGGATAGGTAAGGTCAACACTTTAGCGGAAAATGCTTACTTCCAGTCCAATCCTATATCTTTCCATCGGCTCTGATGCACAGTAGCTCCAGTCGAAACGAAATCTAATTTCAACTGGGCTAGTTCTTTCATGCGCTCGAGGGTGATGCCGCCGCTGGCTTCGGTGGCCGCTCGGCCGCCGATCAGCGTAATGGCTTCCCGCAGTTCGGGCGTTGAAAAATTGTCCAGCAGGAACCAGTGGGCCCCTGCTTCGAGCGCGGGCGGGATCTGTTCGAGGCGGTCCACCTCCACCTGGATCAGCAGGTCCGGATAGCGTTCACGGGCGGTTCGGACGAAGTCGACCAGTGACTTGCCCTGCGTCGCGCCGGTGGCGGCGAGGTGGTTATCCTTGAGCATCACCCGGTCGAAGAGCCCGATCCGGTGGTTCCAGCCGCCCCCGCAGGCCACGGCATACTTTTCCAGCAGTCGATAGCCGGGGGTGGTCTTGCGGGTGTCGAGCAGGCGCACCGGCGTCGTGCCCATCGCCTGCACGTAGGTGTGGGTTTCGGTGGCGACCCCGGCGAGCTTTTGCAGGAAGTTGAGCAGCACCCGTTCGAGCTGCAGGATGTCGCGGGAAGAGCCGCTGATGCGCCCGATCTCCGTGCCGCGGGTGGCGAGGGTGCCGTCCTCGACCGCTGGCGTCCACTGGCAGTCGGCCCCGTAGGCTTCAATGACGAGGGGGACGAGTTGGAGACCCGCGACGACAAGCTCCTCGCGTGCGACCGCGGCGAAAGAGCCTTGGGTGGAGCGCGGCAGCAGCGCACTCGTCACGTCAAAGCGGTAAGGGACCGCCCGTTCGAGGCCCGCGGCCGCCAGATCTTCGTCTCGCGCCCGTTCGATGAGCGCTTGCAGGTGGGGCGTCTGCAGTTCTTCCCACGTGAGCTTTTGACTCCAACGTTCGCCATAACCAGCAGTCATGCCGCCGGTAATAAAGCCTTACCGCTCGGGAAGGCGAGTCTGAACGCCGGGCTGGAGTGTGGGTACCGCTATTCGCGGATCTGGCCTTCGCCGACGATCTGGTATTTGTAGGTCGTCAATTCGTTGAGCCCCATCGGGCCGCGCGCGTGCAGCTTGTCGGTCGATATGCCGATCTCTGCGCCGAGGCCGAATTCGTAACCGTCGGTGAAGCGGGTGGAGACGTTCCAGTAGCACGTGGCGGAGTCGACGCCTTCGAGGAAGCGCTGGGCCGTGGCGACGTCGCCCGTCACGATGGCGTCGCTGTGGCTCGAGCCGTAGGTGTTGACGAATGCCACTGCCTCGTCGGCGCTGTCGACGGTCTTTACCGCCAGGATGAGGTCGAGGTATTCCTCGTGGTAATCCAGCTCGGGGTTGACCGGCGTATAGAGGATGCCGGCCTTTTCCAGCGCCTGGCCGGAGGCTTCGTCGCAACGCAGCTCCACGCCGGCGTCGGTCAGGGCGCGCGCGATCTGCAGCCAGCCCGTGTCGAGGGTCTTGCGGTGCAGGATCAGGTTTTCCGCGGCATTGCACACGCTGGGACGCTGGCACTTGGCGTTGACGACGATGCGGGTAGCCATCTCGGCGTCAGCCGCGGCATCGACATACACGTTGCACACGCCCTTGTAGTGCTTGATCACGGGCATGCGGGCGTTTTCCGCCGTGAAGCGGATGAGGGCCTCGCCGCCGCGGGGGATAATGCAGTGGATATAATCGTCGAGCTTCAGCAGGATGTTCAGCGCCGCACGATCGGTCGTGGGCACGATCTGGACCGCGTGGGGCGTCACGCCGTGCTGCTGCAGCGCTTCGTGGATCAGCTCCGCGAGCGCGTTGTTGCTGTAAAAGGCTTCCTTGCCGCCGCGCAGGATCGTGGCGTTACCGCTCTTGAGGCAGAGCGCGGCGCAGTCGATCGTCACGTTGGGGCGCGACTCGTAAATAATGCCGATCACGCCGATGGGCACCGAGACCTTCTTGATCGTGAAGCCTTGGGGGTGCTGATGGCTCTCCATCTCGCGTCCCACGGGGTCGGGCAGTTCGGCGACCTCGCGCACGCCCTGGGCCATGCCGGCGATGCGCTTGGGCGTCAGCTCCAGACGGTCGAGCAGGGGCTTGCTCAGGCCGTTGGCAGCGCCGGCTTCGAGGTCTTTGGCGTTGGCTTCGCGCAGGCTGTCTTCGCGTTCCTCGATGAGTTTGGCGAGGGTCAGCAGCACGGCATCCTTGGTCGCACGCGGCAGCGTGGCCAAGCTGAGGGAGGCGGCGTGGGCCTGCTGTGCCAGTTGCTGGATCGTGGACTCGAGGGATACTTCGGCTACGGACATGATCCCCCTAGTCAACGAGTGGCAGGCCGGAGAGTCAAGCCGCAGGCGGAGAGCCGGACCTGGGCAAAAAGAAACCCCGCACGGCTGGAGCAGTGCGAGGTCTCGAAAGGTGTGATGAAGCCAATGCCCGCTAGGCGGTGACCTTGACGGCCTTGAGGCGTTCGTGCACTTCCGGCCAGGCGTCCTTGGGCAGGTGCGGACCGAGGTGTTGCACGATGGCGGAACCGAGGATCGCGCCGTACTGGCCGGCCACTTCCAGGGATTCGCCATTGAGCCAGCCGTAGAGGAAGCCCGCAGCCCAGATGTCGCCTGCGCCCGTGGTGTCCACCGGCTTGGAGACGACATCGGTCGTCACGTGGACGACGTTCTTGCCTTCGGCGAGGTAGGCGCCTTCCTTGCCGGCCTTGACGATGCCGATGCGGCTCATCTTGGCCAGTTCGAGGGCCATCTCGGCGTGGCTCATGCCGTCGCCAAAGAAGGCTTCGGCCTCCTCTTCGTTGGCGAGTGCCACGTCGATGTAGTGCTGCAGTGTGCGCGGGAGCGTTTCCTTGGCGGCACGGACGACTTCAAAGGAAGCGAGGTCGAGGCTGATCGTGCAGCCGGCGCGGTGAGCGCTGAGCAGCACGGACTCGAGCAAGTCCGGATTGAAGGCGAGATAGCCCTCCACGTGAGCGTGGCGGCAGCCGGCGAAGTCCAGCGGCGAAACGTCGGCCGGGTCGAGCGTCGCGGCGGCGCCGAGGTGCGTGCGCATGGTGCGCTCGCCATCGGGCGTGACCATCGAGATGCAACGGCCATTGGAGATGCGACCAACCTTGAAGCGCTCGTCGTTACCGCCCGCGCCGCGGAAGCATTCGCGGTAGAAGTCGCCGATGGCGTCGGGGCCGATCTTGCCGAGGAAGGTGGTGCGCACACCCAGCAAAGCGCAGGTATACGCGGTGTTGCCAGAGGAGCCTCCGGGCATGTCGGATCCCTTGGGCAGTGCCTTCAGGAGGTCTTCCATGCCTTCTTCGTCGATCAGCACCATTCCGCCTTTTTCGGCTTGGCGGGAGCTGAGGAAGGCGTCGTCAATATGGACCAGCGTATCGACCACAGGGGAGCCGACGCCGATCAGATCAAATTCGTATTGCTTCTCTTGTTCCATATCTAGGTTGATGACTATTCCGCAATCACCAGGCTCGTGACCAGCAGCGGTTCGTCATCGACCTCAATCAGAATCTGGTAGTTACCGGGGGTTTCGAACTTCAGGTTCTGCATCTGGTTGATCAGGTTGATCTGCTGCTGGGGTCCGGGCGATTCAAACTCGCGCTCAACGAGCTTCTCGAGCTTGTCCATCTCCAAGCCCATGGAGATGCGGAGTTGGTGTTTACCTTCAGCGACATCGCCGATGGTCAGGAACCACATCATGCGCGGGTGTGTCGCCGGAAATTGCCGGGAGCGCACCGCCGAAAAGCAACCGAGCAAGAAGGTCTTGCCCGTCGACGGATCGACGTGAACGTTGTCACAGATGTGCCACGCTAGGAGTTGGGGAACGGATGCCATTGCGCTGACGCTAGGGCCGAAAGGGCCTCTGGCAACGGTAAAATACGGTTCGTGAGCGCCCTGGTTTAGTACCGCCTCATAAAATCTCCTCCAGGCGAGACCGAGGGGGTGCTTCTGCCTTTTTCGCCACAAGGCCGAAAATGCGGTTGCCTCATGCACCCCCGCCCGCCTTAGATTTGAGTTTTTGAGTAGCACTGCCGACGTACTGCCGCTTTCGGGCGGCCCGACTGTTTCTGGATCATGACCAAGTATATTTTCGTCACCGGTGGCGTGGTTTCCTCCCTGGGCAAGGGGCTTACGGCTGCGGCGCTCGGCGCCTTGCTGGAGCAGCGGGGGCTGCGCGTGAAGCTGCAGAAGTTCGACCCCTACCTGAATGTCGACCCGGGCACCATGAACCCCTTCCAGCACGGAGAGGTGTATGTGCTCGACGACGGTTCGGAGACCGACCTCGACCTGGGCCACTACGAGCGCTTCACCAGTGGCAAGCTCTCGCGTCACAACAACCTGACCTCTGGCCAGATTTACGACACGATCATCAAGCGCGAACGGCGGGGCGACTTCCTCGGCCAGACGATCCAGGTGATCCCGCACGTGACCAACGAGATCAAGGAGCGCTTCGATCCGCAGGATGAAGATGTCGACATCTGCATCACCGAGATCGGCGGCACGGTGGGGGACATCGAAGGCCTGCCCTTCATGGAGGCGATCCGCCAGTTCATGCTCGATAAGGGGCGCGACAACGTCGTGATCATCCACGTGACGCTCGTGCCTTACCTCGCGGCGGCGGGCGAGCTGAAGACCAAGCCGACCCAGATGAGTGTGGCCAAGCTGCGCGAGATCGGTATTCAGCCGGACATTCTCGTCTGCCGCACGGAAAAACCGCTGGCCCGCGACCTGCGCCAGAAGCTCAGCCTGTTTTGCAACGTGCCGGTCAAGGCCGTGATCGAAGAGCGCGACGTCGAGACCTCGATCTACGAAGTGCCGCTGATGCTCGAAAACGAGGGCGTCGACCAACTCGTGCTGGACCAGTTGCAACTGGGCGACCGCGAGGTGAAGGAAGACGCGTGGCCCGAAGTGGTGCGCATCCTCAAATACCCGAAGCACCGCGTCGACATCGCGGTGGTCGGTAAATACATCGAGCTGCAGGACGCCTACAAGAGCGTTTACGAGTCCATCACCCACGGGGGCATCGCCCACGACTGTGCGGTCGAGATCCACCGCCTCGACTCCGAGCACCTGGAGGCGCGCGACGCCGTGGCCGAGCTGGCCAAGTATGACGGCCTGCTGGTGCCCGGCGGCTTCGGCTCTCGCGGCATCGAAGGCAAGATTCAGGCGGCCCGTTTTGCCCGTGAGCAGCGCATCCCCTACTTTGGCCTTTGCCTCGGCATGCAGATCGCGGTGATCGAATATGCCCGCCACGTGGCCGGTTTGGAAGGGGCCAACAGCACGGAGTTCGACCCGAATACGCCGCACCCGGTGATCAACCTGATGGAAGACCAGCGCGAGGTGCAGGAGAAGGGTGCGACCATGCGCCTGGGCGCCTACGACTGCGAACTGATCGACGGCAGCTGGTCACGCGCGGCCTACAGCAAGCAAAACGTCTCCGAACGCCATCGGCACCGTTACGAGTTCAACAACCAATATCGGGATGCGTTGAAGGAAGCCGGCCTGCGGCTCGCGGGCGTCAACCCGCAGCGCGACCTGGTGGAGATTGTCGAAAACCCGGACCATCCCTGGTTTGTTGGTGTGCAATTCCACCCGGAATTCCAGTCCAAGCCGCGCCAGCCGCACCCGCTCTTCGCCGCTTTCATCAAGGCTTCGCTCGAGCGCCGCAAGGCCCACCGCTAATAGCGGGAGCCGAGCCAGAGAACCTTTTCGAAGCTGAGGCCCTCAGGCCTCAGCTTTTTCGTTGTCGGTTGAATCATTCGTGCCACGCCCAACGCCAACTTTGCGGCGCTCCCAGCTGACGGCGATGACAACATGTTGATGGTTGGGGGTGAAGGCTTTGAATTTGCCGCAGTGCCCGAGCCGTTGCTCTACGCAGCGCTAGCCGGCCTGGCGGTGGTTGCGTGGAAGATCCTTCAGTAGCGGCTGCGGGGTTGTCAGCTCCGCGAGATTGCGTAACCTGCCGGCATGACCGGTGATGATTTGTTTCTGTCCAGTCGCGGGCCACGCCTCGCGCTCGGTTGCATGCACTTTGGCGGCACGTGGGAGCGTGGTTCCGAGATTTCGGATGAGGCGCGACGACGAGCGCGTGAAGCACTGGAGGCGGCGCTGGAGATCGGGATCGATTTTTTCGACCACGCCAACGTCTATTGCTGGGGGCGCAGTGAGCGCCTGTTCGGCGAGTTGGCGCAGGAGATGGGCCTGAAGCGCGAGGATTACGTGCTGCAGAGCAAGGTGGGGATCCGCTACAAGGGCGATCCGACCCCCACGGCGCCCAAGCGTTACGAGTTTTCCTATGCGCACATCATGGAGCAGGTGGAGGGCTCGCTCGAGCGCTTGCAGACGGATTACCTCGACTGCCTGCTGCTGCACCGTCCGGACATTCTGATGGAGGTTGAGGAGATTGCGCAGGCGTTTAATGAGCTGCAGGCCGCGGGCAAGGTGCGGCACTTTGGCGTTTCCAATCACACGCCGTGGCAGCTGATGCGCCTGGAGGCGGGGCTGGAGCAGCCGCTCGAAGCGAATCAGGTCGAGCTCAACTTGTTGAAGAGCTCGCTCTTCGATGCCTCGATCGTGGCGGGTGAAGATCGCGAGCCGATGCCGGCCACGGTGGCCAGTGGCACGCTCGATTACCACCAGCTGAAGGGCATTCGCACGCAGGCGTGGGCTCCTTTGGCCTACGGGTACCTGTCCGGTCGCCCGATCGGCCAGGAGTTCAAGTTTGAGGATACGGCCGCCGCGAAGCAGCGCATCGCAGATACGTCGGTACTGGTGAGCGAGCTGGCGGAGAAATACGGCGTCTCCCGCGAGGGCATTGTGATCGGCTGGGTGCTGCGGCATCCAGCCAAGATCCTGCCGATCATCGGCACGCGTGACCCGGGCCGACTGAAGGCGTGCGCAGAGGCGACGCAGGTGACGCTGGAGCGCGAAGACTGGTACCGCTTGTATAACGCGGGACGCGGTCAGGAACTCCCTTAGTCGCCGGTTTTAGCGTTGCTATTAGCGCATGAAAAAGCCCTGTCGGTTTCGGCAGGGCTTAAGTGTTTCTAATGGTCTCCGCGGTCGCGTTATTCGCCGGCGGTCTCGTGTTCGGCGTTGGTGATGGCCTGGGCACTCGCAATGGTGGCCACCAGGTAGGTGGCGAGGCCGGCAAACAGCACCTGACCGAGCGCCAGGGGCTCGACCGGGGTACCATTGGCGATGGGGAGCGCAAGGTTGACGCCCGCAGTCACGCCACCGACGAGCAAGGCGGAGACAAAGCTGCGCACGATGACGGGCTTGCTGCTGGCCGCCTGGGAAAAGGTGATGGGGTTGCGTTCGCGCTCGGCCTGCTGGTTGACCTTCTTGAAGTAGCGGCGCAGGGCGGCCTTGGATTTGCTGGAGCCGTCGCTGAGTTTGGCCACGGCTTCCAGGCCCATCTCGATCTGGGTCCGATTGTGGCTGATCGGGTCCGTCAGGCTGTGGATGTGCTGGCTGAGGGCCTTGAATTGCTCGATCAGGCGGCTATTGGCATCGTAGTCGCCCTTCAGGTTTTCGACGTGGCCGCGGACTTCGCTGATGCGCAGGCGGAGGTCTTCGGAGGCCTCCTGGGCGAGTTGGGTGTCCTCGTAGACGAGCAGCACGGTCTCGTGCAGGCTGTCGATGTCCTTGGTCGTGTCGCTGATGATCGCCTGGATCTTGGAGGGATTGGTGAGGGAGGTGTTGTCGTCCTCGCCCTCGTCGGTGCCAAACATGTGCACATTGGTGCTGCTGCCTTCGCCGGCAGTGTCAGCGGGCCCGCCGAGCTCGCCGCTGGAGGTTACGGCGTCCTGCAGGTGGTCCAGGATGTTGATGATCTGCCGCAGGTTTTCCTGCAGGTTCTCCACCAGCATGGAGAAGTTCTGGACCTGGCTGGACACCTTTTCGGTCAGGGAGACGATCCCTTCGAACTTGGCGCTGCTCTCGACGATGAGCATGTCCACTGTGCCGCTCGAGTCCTGGATGCGTTCGGCCTTGTCGAGGATCTGTTCGGCCTCTTCCAGAAGTTTTTCCGCTGTGACCACGAAGTCGTCCATCAGGCCCTGTTGCTGGCGGGCGGACTGCTGGGCCGTGTCGATGGCCGAGATAGCGTCGGTAATCGTCGGCTGTGGAGTGACGGGGGACGTGCTGGACAACATTGTTGGCGCAGGTGCTGGCGGTTGAATGACTGAGGGCAGTCAACAAGTTTTTATTGAAGAAGGCAAGACTCTATACCACTCCCGACCCAGGTAAACTGCACATGGTCCTCGGCGTTGGGGGTGGCCTGTGCGGCCGTTTGGTCTCGGAAGGGGAGCGCGGGCATGCTTTTGTGAAGCGCAACGCGGTTCAATCTTTCCACCCGCCAATCTCGAGCTTCTCCCGCTTTTGGCTTGGGGTTAACCCCACACATACTTGCATTTGCCGGGGCGGTTCAAGCTTAAGATGAGTCAGCCCACAAAATTACCGGAAAAATTACTCATAAGAATTGCTTAACATGCAGGGATAAATGAGTTATAAGCCGGATTGAAGGGTCATTCAGGGGCCAATAAGCTTTACTGTCAGAGCACCCTTCATTAGCACAGAAGACTGAATTTCGACTGCAATAGCTTCTAATTACCGCTTTCCATGAGTTCGTTGGTTAAGAAATACCTCATGGCCCTGACTGGTTTTGTACTGGTAGGCTTCGTTTGTGGCCACATGCTGGGTAACCTGCAGATGTTTCTGCACCCGGATTGGATTAACGAATACGCCTATAAGCTCCAGCATCTCCCGTATGGCCTCCTTTGGGTTGTCCGCCTGGTCCTGTTGATCACGGTGATCGTCCACGTCGTGGTGGCGGTGCAACTGGTGCTGGAAAACCGCCGCGCCCGCGGCGGCGAGAACTACGCCGCCAAGGCGAAGCTCCAGGCAACCTTCGCGAGCAAGACGATGCGCTACACCGGCCTCGTGCTGCTGGCGTTCATCATCTTCCACATTCTGCACTTCACGGTGCAGAGCGTGCACCCCGAGTTCAAGGAGTTGCACACGGAGATCACCGGCACGGGCACCCTCTGGCACGTTTACGATCACCTGAAGCCGATGGGCCACACCAACCAGCACGACGTGTATGCGATGGTGGGCATCGGGTTCAGCCCGCACTTCTGGTACGTGCCCGCCTTCTACATCTTCTCCATGGCGCTGCTCTGCATGCACTTGACGCACGGCGTGGCCAGCATGTTCCAGAGCCTGGGCCTGCGTAACAGTGTGTGGACCCCGCGTCTGCGCAAGCTGGCCCTCGTGATCGGCTGGGTCGTGTTCCTCGGCTTCTCGAGCCTCCCGGTGGCGGGCCTGTTGCAGGCCTTCCCCCATCAGGATCATATCCAGGCCCAGTATGAGCACACCTTCGACGGTGGAGCCGCTCATTCCGACGCTGCCGCTCACAACCACTAATTTTGCAGGGACATCAAGCCATGAATCTCGATCCCAAAATTCCGGAAGGTCCGATCGCCCAGAAGTGGACCAACGCCAAATTTAAGTACAAGCTCGTCAACCCGGCCAACAAGCGCAAGTACCACATCATCGTGGTCGGCTCCGGCCTGGCGGGCGGTGCGGGCGCCGCAACCCTCGGCGAGTTGGGCTACAACGTCTCCTGCTTCTGCTATCAGGACAGCCCCCGCCGCGCCCACTCGATTGCCGCCCAGGGCGGTATCAACGCGGCCAAGAATTATCAGAATGACGGCGACTCCGTCTTCCGCCTCTTTTACGACACGGTGAAGGGCGGCGACTTCCGCAGTCGCGAGGCCAACGTCTACCGTCTGTCCGAAGTCAGCGCCAACATCATCGACCAGTGCGTGGCGCAAGGCGTGCCCTTCGCCCGCGAATACGGCGGTATGCTGGCCAATCGCTCCTTTGGGGGCGCGCAGGTCTCCCGCACGTTCTACGCCCGCGGTCAGACCGGTCAGCAGCTGCTGCTCGGCGCTTACCAGAGCCTGAGCCGCCAGATCGGCCTCGGCCAGGTGAAGATGTACAACCGCCACGAGATGCTCGACCTCGTGCGGGTGACGGGGCCGGACGGTGTCAGCCGCGCCAAGGGCATCATCACGCGCAACCTGGTAACGGGCAAGATCGAGCGTTGGGCCGCGGATGCGGTCGTGCTCGCCACGGGCGGCTATTCCAACGTCTTCTTCCTTTCCACCAACGCGGCGGGCTGTAACGTGACCGCCGCGTGGCGCGCCTACAAGCGCGGGGCCGGCTTTGCCAACCCGTGCTACACCCAGATCCACCCGACCTGCATCCCGCAGGAGGGCGAGCACCAGTCGAAGCTCACGCTCATGTCCGAGTCGCTGCGCAACGACGGTCGCGTCTGGGCGCCGAAGAGCCGCGAAGTGGCGGCCAAGCTCCGCCGCCGCGAGATCAAGCCGAGCGACGTGCCGGAGGAAGAACGCGACTATTACCTGGAGCGCAAATACCCGAGCTTCGGTAACCTGGCCCCGCGCGACATCTCCAGCCGTTCGGCCAAGGAAGCTTGCGACGACGGCCGTGGGGTGGCCCCGACCGGTTACGGTGTGTTCCTCGACTTCCGCGACGCGATCAAGCGCCTCGGCAAGCACACCATCGAGGAGCGCTACGGCAACCTCTTCGACATGTATGAGAACATCACCGGCACCAACGCCTACGAGGAGCCGATGATGATCTACCCTGCCCCCCACTATACGATGGGCGGCCTCTGGGTGGACTACAATCTCATGACCACGATCCCGGGCTGCTTCGCCACGGGCGAGGCCAACTTCTCCGACCACGGCGCGAACCGTCTGGGGGCTTCGGCCCTCATGCAGGGGCTCGCCGACGGTTACTTCGTCACGCCTTACGTGCTCGGCAACTACCTCGGCTCTAATCTGCCGATCGGTCGTGCAGGTGAGACGACGACCGAAGATGCCGGCTTTGAGGAAGCGGAGCAGTTCGTGCACTCCAAGATCGACCGCATGCTCTCCATCAAGGGCACCTCGAGCCCGCGCAGCCTGCACATCGAGCTCGGCAAGATCATGCTGGGCAAGTGCGGCATGGCGCGCAACAAGGAGGGCCTCAACGAGGCGATCCAGGAAATCCAGGCGCTGCGCCAGCGCTTCTGGCAAGACCTGAAGCTGCCCGGCGGCAAGAACGAGCTCAATGTCGAGCTGGAGCGGGCCGGCCGCGTGGCCGACCACCTCGAGTTTGGCGAGTTGATGTGCCGCGACGCCTTGGCCCGCGAGGAATCCTGCGGCGGTCACTTCCGCGAGGAATACCAGACGGAGGACGGCGAGGCGGTGCGCGATGACGAGCACTACAGCCACGCGGCGGTCTGGGAATACAAAGGCGAAGATCAGGTGCCCGAACGGCACGAGGAACACCTCGACTTCGAGAACGTGAAGCTCGGCGTCCGTAGCTACAAATAAGACATGGAAGCTGACGCCTTGGCAAAGATGCACGCGCAGGAGGCGAACCACTGGTGGTTCGTCGCCCGGCGGCGCATTATCGCGCGCATCCTGCGTCACGCGAAGTTGCCAGGGCAGGCCCGCATTCTCGAAGCCGGTTGCGGCACGGGTGGCAATCTCGAGATGCTCACGCGTTTTGGCGAAGTCAAGGCGTTCGAGCTCGAAGACGGTGCCCGCCAGGTCGCCACCAATCTCGGTCGCGCTCAGGAAATCCTGCCTGGGCGCCTGCCGGACGAGGTGCCGGTTGCCTGCGAGCAGTTCGATGCCGTGGTCGCCTTCGATGTGCTGGAGCATATCGAGGACGGTCAGGGCGCGATCAAGACGCTGACCGAGCGGGTCAAGCCCGGCGGCGTCTTCTGCCTCGCAGTGCCCGCCTTCATGTCTATGTGGAGCTACCACGACACGTGGAATCACCACTTCCGCCGCTATGAGGCTCCCGTGATGCCGTCACGGCTTCAGGCGGCTGGGTTGGTGCCGGAATGCTACACGTATTTCAACACTGCCCTCTTTCCGCTCATTGCCCTCATCCGCCGCCTGAAAAACCAGCAGGCCAAGCCGGGTGACGACCTTGCGCCGCCGCCGGCGCCGGTCAACATGTTGCTCAAGCAGCTCATTGGCAGTGAGAGCTGGTTCATGCCGCGCGTGCGCTTCCCCTTTGGGTTGTCGCTGCTCGTCCTGGCCCGGCGCCCGTTAAATGTCAGCGGTTCCAAGGCCGCCTAAGTTTTATTCATCTTTATCCACTCTTACATTCCAACCGACCGAGACCATGTCCGAAGGCACCATTTCCGTTAAGCTCAAGGTCTGGCGTCAGAAAAATGGCCAGGAAAGCGGCCATTTCGAAGACTACCAGATGGACGACGTGTCGACCTCGTCGTCGTTCCTTGAGATGCTCGACCTGCTGAACGAAAAGCTGATCGACGAAGACAAGGATCCTGTGGCGTTCGACCACGACTGCCGCGAAGGCATCTGTGGGATGTGCTCGTTGACGATCAACGGCATTCCCCACGGCAAGAACGCGCTCCAGACCACCTGCCAGCTGCACATGCGTAGCTTCCAGGACGGCGATACGATCACGATCGAGCCGTTCCGCGCCCACCCGTTCCCCGTCATCCGCGACCTCGCGGTAGACCGCACCTCGTTTGAGCGCATCATGCAATCGGGCGGCTACGTGACCCAGCGTATCGGTGCGGCGCAAGACGCCAATGCCCTGCCCATCGGCAAGGAAGTGGCCGACCGCGCGATGGACGCCGCCGCCTGCATCGGCTGTGGCGCCTGCGTGGCCGTCTGCCCCAACGCCAGCGCCATGCTGTTTACCTCCGCCAAGATGACGCAGCTCAACATGTTGCCGCAGGGCCGTCCCGAAAAGGACCGCCGCAGCCTCAACATGGTGGCGCAGATGGATGCGGAAGGCTTTGGCAATTGCACCAACATCGGTGAGTGCTCCGCCGCCTGCCCGAAGGGCATCAGCATGGACTTCATTGCCATGATGAACCGCGACTACGCCGTGGCCCGCGTGAAGAGCTTCTTCGGCGCCGCCTAGCGCAATCCGCAGTTTTTTCAAGCCCGCCTGAGCGGCTTCCCCTACGTTGGCGGAAGCCGCTTTTATTTTGGCAGATGATGCGCTATCAACGGGTTAGAGGATCTGCTTCAGTCGCTGTTTGGCGGCCGGGGTGGCCAGTCTCGAAAATTCTGCCACGTTAAGGCACGGTCGCCCCCTGGGCGGCGCGCCGTTTTTGATCCCTATCTCGTAACACCGCAGCTATGAAACATTGGCCCAAACCTTTCTTGAGCCTGACCGGCGCCCTGCTTTCGGCGCTGCTCTTCCTTGCCGGCTGTGCGCAACCGCAGCAATCCAGCGCACCGCAGGCCGAAACGCCCGCGCTGGGGCCGGACGGCAATCCGTTGCCCCGCACCCGGACCGTCGAGCAGGGCGGCAGCATCTACACGGAGTCGACGATCGCGTATCCCACCGGGATTCCGGAGACCAGCGTGCTGGTGGTCGAACAGACGTCACCGCAGGAAGTCATGGTCGGCGCGTCCTTCGATTACACGATTACCGTGCGCAACGTGAGCAACGCGCAATTGACGGACGTGACGCTGCGGGACGAGGTGGCTGGTTCCTTCGACCTGTCGCACACCTCCCCGGCGGCAGCCTCCACCGATGCGGGCACGATCGTCTGGCAACTGGGGGCGATCGAGCCCGGGCAGGCGCGGACCGTGACCGTGCACGGCTCCGCGGCAGAAGAAGGTACGCTGGATTCGTGCGTCACGGCTGGCTTCTCCAACGCCCTGTGTCAGTCGATCGAGGTCGTCCGCGCCGATGTGGAGCTCGCGAGCGGGGTGCCGCAAGACGCATTGCCCTGCGACCTCATCCCGCTGCACCTGAGCGTGACCAACAGCGGCACGAGCCGCCTCACCGGCGTGACGATCCAGGACGCGCTGCCGCCGGGGCTCTCGGCGACTCGTTTGAGCGGTGACGCCACGCGGGACTTTTCGCCCGGGAGCAACCAGCAGGTGACGATCGACGTGGGCACGCTCGAGGGCGGTGAGACGCGCAACTACACGCTGGAGGTCCGTGCCGACGGCTCGGGTGCTTACGAGAGCACCGCCTCGGTCACGACGGCCCAGGGCGCGGAGGCGGAGGACACGAGCAGCTTTGCGGTGGCGGCTCCCGAGTTGCAGGTCGCCTGTACGGCGCCGGAGCAGCGCTATATTGGTCGCCCGATCGAGGTGACGCTGACGGTGGACAATGTGGGTGAGGCCTCCACGCGGGATGGCATCATCGCCCTGCAGGTCCCGGCTGGCGCGACTTTCCTGGGGGCGACCGATGGGGGCACGCTCGAAAACGGCCGCATCGTGTGGAACGTCGGCAACTTCGTCTCGGGCGCGACCAAGGAGGTCGCGGCCACGTTTGCGACAAAAGAGGCGCGCACGCTGGAGTTTGTCGGCTCGGCTGAAGGCCTGTGCGTGGGGGCGGTTACCAGCCGCAGTAAGACGGAGGCCAGCGGTATTCCAGCGATCTCGCTCGAGGTGTTGGACCTGAACGACCCGGTCGAAGTCGGCTCCAACGTCACCTATGAAGTGAGGGTCCGCAACCAGGGCTCGGCCACCGCCACCAACGTGCGCGTGACGGCCGATCTGGAGGAATCGCAGCGCTTCGTCACCGCCGAGGGCGAGAGCGAGGTGGCGAGCGTCAACGGCCGGGCCGTAATCATGAAGCCGATCGAGGCGTTGGCGCCGGGGGGCGAGGCGGTCTGGCGCATCACCGTGCAGGCGCTGGAGCCCGACGATGTGCGGTTCCAGCTCACTCTGGAGAGCGACCAGATTACCCGCATCGTGCGCGAGACCGAGGCAACGCACCAGTATTAGGGGCGGCTTGAGGCCGGTTTGCGCTTCGCGGCCAGCTGCTTTTGCGGCTGGCCCTTTTTGTCGGTTGCCAGAGCGGCGCGGGCGCGCCAGCCTCCTGCCCATGCAGACTCAAGCCACCTGGGGCGGGCGTTTTTCCAGCGGCCCCGCCGAACTCATGCAGCATTTCAGCGAGTCCGTCAGCTTTGACCAGCGGCTGGCCCGGTTCGACATTCAAGGCAGCCAGGCGCACGCGCGCATGCTGGCGCACGTCGGCATCCTCACGACCGAAGAGGCCGACGCCATCGTGCAGGGCCTGGATGAGCTGAAGGCCGAGATCGAGGCCGGTAATTTTACCTGGGATCCGAAGCTCGAGGACGTGCACATGAACATCGAGCAGGCGCTGACCCAGCGGGTCCCGGCCGCGGCCAAGCTGCACACTGCGCGTAGCCGCAACGATCAGGTGGCGACCGACATGCGCCTGTGGTTCAAGTGGGCCACCCTGGAGGTGCTCCAGGACGTAAAGGCTTTCATGCGCGTGCTGCTCGACCAGGCCGAAGCCCACCAGGAGGTCTACATCCCGGGCTACACGCACCTGCAGCGAGCTCAGCCGGTTTCGCTGGCGCACCACCTTCTGGCCTATGTCGAGATGTTGGGCCGCGACCTCAAGCGTTTCGAGCGCGTACACGACGACGCCAACTGGTGCCCGCTGGGCTCGGGTGCGATCGCGGGTACGACGCTGCCGATCAACCGCGAGTTTACGGCGCGCGCGCTGGGCTTTGTCGATGCCGACGGCCGCGCCCGGGTGACGCGCAACAGCATGGACGCCGTGAGCGATCGCGACCTGTTCCTCGACTTTGCCCATGCCTGCGGCGTCTGCGGCCTCCACCTCTCGCGCTTGTCGGAAGACCTGATCCTCTGGAACAGCGCCGAGTTCGGCTTTGTGACGCTGCCGGATACCTTTACGACGGGCTCCAGCCTGATGCCGCAAAAGAAAAATCCCGACGCTGCCGAACTGGTGCGGGGCAAATCCGGGCGCTTGCATGGGCACGTGGCCGCGCTCTACACCATGGTGAAGGGCCTGCCGCTGACCTATAATCGCGACCTGCAAGAGGACAAGCCGCCGGTCTTCGACGCGCTCGACCAGACCCAGGCCTGCCTGCGTGTGCTCGGCGGCACCCTGCAGGGCATGCGGGCGCGGCCCGACCGTTGCGCCGCCGCGGTGGCCGATCCGGCGCTGCTGGCGACCGACCTCGTGGACTACCTCGTGCGCAAGGGCATCCCCTTCCGTCAGGCGCACCACGTGATCGGCGCACTCGTGGCCAAGGCGGAGGAAAAGGATGTAAAGCTGAACGAGCTGAGCGACGCCGACGTGCAGGGCATTCACGAAGCCTTTGCTCCCGACTGGCGCGAGGCTTTCAACGTCGAGCGCGCCATGCAGGCCCGCGAACGCCCCGGTATGCCCGGCCCGAAACAGGTGGCCGGCCAGATCGCCAACTGGCGCCAGCACCTGGCTTAAAGCGCGGATTCAGCACCAAGCCTCAGGCCGCATATCGCCGCCTCGGTGGCGAGTACCACCGGAACGCAGATCTCGCCGCTGCGCGCACCGGGAATGGTTGTCTGCCTTTCCATAAAATAAGCGGGCCTGGTCAGGGCCCGCTTTGGTTTTCTGGTTTGGTCTGTAGTCTTGGTCCTTAAAGGCTCAGGTCATGATGACTTGCTCGTCCTTCACGTCGCGACGGGGCACCGGCATCAGCGGTCGGCCGCGCAACCAGCGGAAGGCGTTCTTGGTCGCCCACTTGCAGTCCTCGAGGATCACGTAGAGCCCCGGCACCAGCAGGAGGGTGATGAAGGTGGCAAAGAGCACGCCGAAGGCAAGCGAAGTCGCCATGGGGATGAGGAACTGGGCTTGTAGACTACGCTCCAACAACATCGGTACAAGTCCAAAAAAGGTCGTGAGCGAGGTCAGCAGAATCGGTCGGAAACGTTGAGCGCCGGCATCGTGGGCCGCCTGCACGACGTCCTTGCCCTGTCGGCGCTCGTCGTTGACGAAGTCGACCAGCACGAGACTGTCGTTCACCACCACCCCGATGGCGGCGATGATCCCCATGAGCGACATCTGCGTGATAGGCTGAGGGGTGAGGTGCCAGCCGTCCCACGTCCCGGTGACGAAGTGGCCCCAGATGGCGCCGACGATGCCGAACGGGATGGCCGACATCACGATGAAGGGCTGGAAGTAGCTCTTGAAGGGGATGGCCAGCAGCACGTAGATCAGGAACAACACGAAAACGAGGCCGTTGGACAGCGCCTGGTTGGACTCGCGAGTGTCCTTGGCCTCACCCTCGAGCGAGCTGTAGACGCCGGGGTAGCGCTGGAGGATGCCGTCCACGTTTTCCTGCACCTCGGCGTTGAGCGTCGTCATGTTGGCGGCGCTCTTGTCCACATCGGCCGTCACGTTGATCACACGCTGGCGATCGTAGCGGCTGATGAGGGAAAAGCCGTGCCCGATCTCGGCCTCGGCCACCTCATCGAAGGGCACCTCGCTGCCGTCGTCGAGGCGGATGCGCAGGTTGTGCAGGGCGGCGATGCTCTCGCGGTCGGCGCGCGGGTAACGCACCATCACCTTGATCTCTTCGCGCCCGCGCAGGATGCGTTGGGCTTCGGCGCCGTAGAAGGCCTGCCGGACCTGGCGGCCCAGATCGGTCGTGGTGACGCCGAGCACTTCGCCGCGCGGTTTGACCTTCAGTTTGATCTCACGGCGGCCACTGGTGAAGCTGTCGGCGATGTCGTAGACGTTGGGCAGGGTGGCCAGCATGTCCTTGATCTCCTGGGCCGCCTGCTCCATCTGCTCGAAGTCTTCCCCGACAAGCTGAACGTTGATCGGGCTGGAGCTGCCGCCGCCGGTTTCACCCCGGAAGCTGAGCGTCTGCACGCCCGGCATCGGCCCCAGCTTTTCGCGCCAGCGATTGACGAGGTCCGGCGTGGAAATATCGCGCACCTCACTCTTGGTCAGCTCGATCGTGATCCGTCCCTGGCTCACGTTGTAGCGCGAGTTGAGGGCCGTGTTTTTGACCGGGTCCGCATAGCCTTCCTCCTCCACATCGGCGAGGACTTCGTCCCAGGCGTCCATCAGCTGATTGAGGCCGGCTACGGTGGTGGGCAGGGCCGTGCCGTCGGGATACTCGAGCGTCACGCGGATGAAGTCGCTCGGCACGCGCGGGAAGGGCTGGAAGCGCATGTGGCCGCCCATGATCATGCCGACGGTGATGAAGAGAATGCCCATAAACCCGGCGGCACTGGCGTAGCGGTGCTTGATCGCGAAATTGAGCACCGGCAGGTAAAAGCGGGAGACGAAGTGCTCGAGCCCGTCGGCCACCTTGCGTTGCAGGCGCTGCAGCCAGCCCATCTTGGCCCGTTCGCGCCCGCTGCCGATCTTGAGGGTCGAGAGGTGATAGGGCAGCACCAGCTTGCTCTGCACCAGCGAGAACGCCAGCGTGATGATGACGACGTAGGGGATGGGGCGGAACATGTCGCCCGCCCAGCCGGGGATGAAGAACACCGGCACGAAGGCCACCATGGTGGTCAACACCGCGAAGATGACCGGCACGGAAACGCGGTGCGCCCCCCGGACGGCCGCTGCCACCCGAGCTGGCTTGTCCGCCGGTTTGGACTTCTGATACTCGGTAAAGACGCTCTCGCCGACCACGATGGCGTCGTCCACCACGATCCCCAGCACGAGGATGAAGGCGAAGAGCGAGACCATGTTGATCGAGAGCCCCACGAAGGGCGCGATCATGATGGTGCCGAGGAAGGACACCGGGATGCCGAGCGCGACGTAGAAGGCCAGCATGGGCCGCAGGAACATCGTCAGCACGGCCATGACGAGGATCAGGCCCAGCAAGCCGTTCTTGACCATCATGTTGAGGCGGTCGCGCAGGTAAAAGGAGGAGTCGGTAAAGATCTCCAGCTGGATGCCCTCGGGGAACTTGTTGGCGTTGGCCTCCACGTAGTCGCGCGCCTTGTTGGCGATGTCGAGCGGGCTCTCGTTGCCGACTTCGAAGATTTCGACGAAGATGGCGGGCTGGCCGTTGAAGTAGCTGATCACGTCGTAGTCGGCAAAACCGTCGCGAATGTTGGCGATGTCACCCAGCTTGATCGAGGTGCCGTCGGCACGAGTCACGAGCGTGATGTCGGCAAATTCGTCGTGTCGGTAGGCCTGCCCGAGGGTGCGCAGCAACAGCTCGCCGCTGGGGGCCTTGACCGCGCCGCCCGGCACGTCGCGCGAGGCCGAATTGACGCGTGCGGCTACCTGCTCGAGCGTCAGCCCGTATTTGCGCAGGGTGGCTTCGTCGATTTCGATCGCGATTTCGTAGTCCCGCGCGCCCTGAAACTCGATCTGGCTGATGCCGGGCATGCGTAGCAAATCGTTGCGCACGTCTTCGGCCGCTTTGCGCAGGGTGCGCTCGTCCGTATCGCCGTAGATGGCCAGCTCGAGCACATCGCGGGTCCACATCTGTTCTTCCACCGTGGGGCGTTCGGCGTCGGCGGGGAAGGAGCTGATGGCGTCGACGCGCGTCTTCACGTCTTCCTTCAGCTTTTGCAGGTCGAAGCCGTCGCTGACGGTGACCGAGACGCGGCCGCCGCCCTCCCAGGCCATGGAGTTGATTTCCTTGATGCCCTCGAGGCCCTGGATGGCCTCCTCCACGCGCATCACGAGGCCTTCTTCGGCTTCGGAAGGCGTGGCGCCCGGGTAGGAGAGGTTGACCTGGATGGTGTCGGGGTCCTGCTCCGGAAACATCTCCATGTTGAGGGAGGGGATCGCAAAGATCCCTCCGACGAGCACGACGAACATGACGAGGTTGGCGGCTACCCCGTTGCGGGTAAACCAGTCCATCAGGCCGTTCATGCCTCACCCCCTTCGTTTTGGGGCGTGCTGTTGTCGGCGGTGTCGCTGGTGGGGGCGTCCGACTGCGGGATCTCGGCGTCGACCGTCGCGGTGTCGCGATCCGGATCGAGCGGATTGACCGCCATGCCTTCGATAAAGTAGATGATGGGCGTCAGGCAGATGCGTTCACCCGGGTTCAGGCCGTTGGTGACGATCGCCTTTTCGCTGTCCGACCAGTAGACTTGGACGTCGCGGGCGGTGAGGGCGTTTTCGGGCCCGATCACGTAGAGCGTATCCTGATCGACCAGCGCGCGGCGGGGCACGACGTAGACATCGTGCAGCTGGCGCCCCGCGATGTCGGCCTCGACGAAGGAACCGATCTTGAGCGGCGGGCGGTCCGGGCCGCGGTCGCCGTAGGGATCGGGCACGCGCGCCACGACGTAGGTCAGGCGCGAACGCTGGTCGACGGTGCCTTCGGTGCGGTCGAGGTAGCCGTTCCAGGTATAGGAATCGTTGCCCAGGTGCTGGTAAAGCTGCACGCGCGGGGCCTCGTCGTGACTCTCGTCGTTGCGGTAGGCCTCCGGTAGATCGAGATAGCTCAGCTCAAAGGGCGACAGGGGCATGCGCACCTCGGCCACGTCCACTGCGTAGATCGTGGCGAGCAGGGAATTGGCGGTCACCGTCTGGCCGATATCGACCGCTTTTTCGCGAATGCGACCGGCGTAGGGGGCGCGGACTTCCGTGCGGTCCAGGTTGCGCTCGGCGCGGCGCACAGCGGCTTCGGCGGCAGCTACGTTGGCCTGGGCCAGCTCCAGTTGCGGCTGTCGCAGCACGAGGTCGTTGGCGGTAGCACCTTCGCCGAGGTCGCTCCAGTCCTGGGCGGCTTGCTCGGATTGCGCCTGTTCCTGGGCCAATGCGAGCTTGGCCTGCGCCAGTTGCGCCTTGGCGTCGGCCAGGGCGGCCTCGTAATCGAGCGGGTCGATCTCTACCAGCACGTCGCCCTTTTCGAAGAAGCCGCCGTCCTTGAAGTGATTGCTGATACGGACGATGCGGCCCGAGACCTCGGCGGTGAGCGAGGTTTCGGTGCGGGCGGTCACGTTGCCTTGGGTGTTGACCCAGAGCTGCCAGTCCTGGGGCTGGGTGACGGTGTATTCCACTTGCGGGAATTCTCGGGGGCGCTCGATTTCGGGCACATCCGGCTTCATCATGACCAAGATGAAGGCGAAGGTGGCCATCCCGAGCAGGATGACGATGGGAATGACGCCGTAGACGACAAGTTTGCGCATGACGAAAGGGTGAAGGGGAGGATATTAGCGTTCGAGCTGGACGAGCGGTGCGGGCGGCATCTGATCGCGCGGGATCGGCGCTCCGCCGAGGGCGAGGTAAAGGTCGAGGCGGTTCTGCAAGCGGGCGTTGCGGACCGAGAGGTAGTCGCTGCGGGAGTTGAAGGCGCGGCGCTGGCTTTCCAGCACCGTGATGATGGTGGTGAGGCCGCGCTGGTATTGATCCCACGCCAGCGTCTCGGCCCGGTCGTTTTCCTGGGAGGCCAGGCGGAGGGCGTCTTCACGCTCGGAGAGCCATTGCTGGGAGACGAGGGCGGTTTCCACCTCGCGGAAGGCGTTCAGCACCGCGTCCTGATAGGTGGAGGCGGCGATGGAAAAGTTGGCTTCGGCCTCCTGCTTGTTCGCGCTCAGGCGGCCGGAGTCGAAGATCGGGGCGGTGAGCCCGCCGAGGATCGACCATTCGCCGGAATCGTCACGCAGCCACTTGTCGAATTCGTTGCTCACGTAACCGCCGCTGGCCGTCAGGCGGATGGTGGGCAGGAAGGCCTTTTCCGCGGCACCTACCTGGCGAGCGGCGGCCTGTAGCTGCAACCCGAGCGAAGCGAGGTCGGGCCGACGGGTCAGGATCTCGGCCGGCAGCCCCTCGGGCAAGGGCGGGGGCAGCGTCGGCAATTCCTTGAGCGTGGAAAGGTCGCCGGAAGGGTATCGGCCGAGCAGGATCTCCAGACTGCGCACGAGCGTGTCGCGCTGGAGGTTGCGCTGGGCGAGCTGGTTGCGGGCCGAGGCGACGTTGGCGCGGGCCAGCCGCAGGTCCAGGGCGTCGTTGAGGCCGCGCTCGAAGCGCTGGCGGATGATGTTCTGGCCCGACTGGAAGCTCTCGAGCGTGTCTTCGGCCAGCTTGACCTGCTGGTTGGCCTCGATCAGGTCGAACCAGTATTGGGCCACCTGAGTGGCGAGGGAAATCTGGGCGGCGGCGAGATCGGCTTCGGCCGCTTCGTATTGGCGGCGGGCGGCATCGCGCTGCAGGCGCAGCTCGCCCCACAAATCGATCTCCCAGCTCGCAGAAAGGCCGGCATCAAAGCGGTTGGCAGTGTCGCCTTGCCCCAGGCGTTCGGCGCCAGCCCCGCGGGAGGCGGTGACATCGGCATCCAGGCTGGGCCCCAGATTCGCCCCGGCGCGGCGGGCGCGGGCGGCGGCGGCTTCGACTCGGGCGGCGGCGGTGGCGAGGTCGCGGTTATAGCGCAGCGCCTCCATGACCAGCTCCGAGAGCTGCGGGTCATGCCACTGGGACAGCCAGTTCAAGGCCTCCGGGGTGATCGGGGCCGTTTCCTTGTCGTCGGCGGCCCAGGCGGCGGGCGCCTCGGGCGCGTAGTCCTCGGCCTCAGGGGCGGGGCCGATCGTGCAGCCGGTGAGAGCGGCTAGCGAGACAAGGGAAAGGACTGTGAGAGGTGTGTTTTGAAGGGAGTAGCGAAGCATGGATCGGAATCACCCGCCGGAGACTCCGTCCTGATCGTAGGCAAAGCCGGCGGCGACAAAGTAGGTCATCTGTTTGATGATCGCCTTGAACGAAGCCGCATCCGTATTCCCGCCGCAAAAGCAGGGCATCTCGGGAATATGGAGCAGGGTGCCAACCATGGTACTGAGGGCGAAGTTGAAGCGGACGATGAGGTCGTCGTAAGAGAGGTGTGGGACGGTTTTAGCGAGTTCTGCACCAAAGACGTCGCAAACCTCGCGAAAATACTCCGTCTTAAACGTCTTCAAGAGCTCGGGAGTTTCATGGTAGGCCCGAAAAGCCAGCCGAATGGCCGTTAATTTGGGCTGATCGTTCTCTACGAGCGTCTCGCCCATGGGGCCAAAGAAGGCGTCAAAAATCTCCACCAGGCTCAGGGGGGCGTCGCCTCGCGCAGAGCGCCGCTCCTGCAGGTAACTGAGACGGAGGCGGTTGACGGGTTCGACTTGGCGGCGCATCAGCTCGACGAAGAGGTCGTGCTTGCTGCCAAAGTGGTAGTTGACGGCGGCGACGTTGGCACCCGCACGGTCGGTAATATCGCGCACGCTGGTGCCATTGAAACCGCGTTCGGCAAATAGGTACTCCGCCGCATTCAGGATGTTATCCTTGGTATTGCTGGACATGGGCTACAAACAAACAATCGTTTAGATCAGGATTTCAAACAGACAGCACACTATTTAGGGAGTGTTAACGAAAAATCTGTACATGTTATGAAAGAAGCTTCATAAGCTTCTGTATGAAGGAGCGAGTGCCTGAACTGGATCCGAAACGTTGGTTGAGTGATGAGGTGTGGGCTGTGCTGGAGCCTGCACTGGCAGATGTGCGTGATCCTCGTGGGACCAGGCCACAGCAAAGTATGCGCGAGTTTCTGACGGCGATTGCCTATCTGGTGCGCGAAGGCTGCTCTTGGCGCGGACTGCCGCCTCAGTTCGGGCATTGGCACAACGTGTATGTGCGGTTCCGGCGTTGGGAAAAAGCTAAAACCTGGGGGCTGCTCTGGCTTAAACTGCAGGGAAGCGAAGCGGCTCAAGCCCGTGCCATCTTCGTCGACTCCACGGTCATCAAGGCGCATCCTCATGCCGCCGGGGCGCCCAAAAAAACGGTGGCGATCAGGCTCTGGGACGCTCTCGAGGTGGGCTGACCACCAAGATCCACGCCGCCAGCAGCGATGAGAACCACCTGCTGCGGCTCTGTCTGAGCCCCGGCCAAACCCACGACAGCCGCGCCTTCACTGCGGTCGCTACCGGACTCGAAAAACTGCCGGAGCTGGAGGTCATTTGTGCGGACAAAGCTTACGATAGCAACGAAATCCGTGACCAGATCGAAGTCGCAGACTGCATCGCTGTCATCCCAGCCAGAAAAACGCGTAAACAACCTCAAGCTCATGACAGAGAACGCTATAAGCAGCGCAACGTGATCGAACGCGCCTTTCGTAACCTCAAGAACTTCCGCCGTATCGCCACCCGATTTGATAAACTCGCCTGCACCTTTAAGGCATTCCTCTACTTCGCAGCATCATTTCTGGTCGCAAAAATTGACGCGAATCGTTAACACCCCCTAGCTTCGTGCATCTGCCCGGAGTCCAGCCTTTTGAGTGTCTTCTATCAGATTTTTTGAAGATAACGCGAAAAACTAAAGTTTTTCCACTATAGAATCGGCGTTGTCTTCTGGAGCAAGGCACTGGGTGCCCACGCACAACTGGTAACCGTCAAGGCTGTTGTCGCTCATGATGAAGAGCGGGCGCCACGGTTTGTTTTCCAGTTTGGTGCGGACCGCTTCCCAATCGGCGTCCGGGCCGCCCTTGAGCACGGCGATACCGGTGGCGTCCTGTGCCCAGTAGGCGAGGGCGTGGCCGATGCCCTGCGGTGCCTGCTCGATCAGGCCGGTGTAGCAGACGCGGTGACGTTCGAGCTCTTCCTGGTAGCGTGCGTCGCCGGTAAGGGCGTACAGCTGGGAGAAGATGGCGACGAGGCCGCTGTTGCCGGCGGGGGTCGCGGTATCGAACCACTCCTTGGCACGGTGGGGGATGCCCTCGTGATCGTCGCTGGTAAAATAGTAGCCGACGGCGTTGGGGTCGCGGAAGTGGCGGATGATGCTGTTGGTCAGGCGCTTGGCCCGATCGAGATAGGTGGCGGAAGCCCCGGGCTGGATCCAGTCGATCTTGCTCGCGACCGCCAGCAGGGCCTGAACCGCCGCCACGTAGTCGTCGAGGTAGGCGTTCTGGCGCGCCTCGCCGCCGTAGTTGACCGCGTAGAGGCGGGGCGTCTCGCTATCGGGCTCACGCACCTGGTTTTGCCAGAGCCAGTCCACGCCCGCCCGTGCCCCATTCATCCAATCCCAGCGCCCGAAGGTATAGGCGGCCTCGGCCAGCGCACGCCAGGTGAGGGCGTTCCAGGAAACCACGACCTTGTCGTCCCGGGCAGGGGCCGTGCGCTTGCGGCGATGATTCAACAAGGTCTGCCGGGCATTTTCGAACAACTGGCGTTGATCAAAATCGCGCTCAACCAAGGTTAGTTGAGTCGTTTCGTGTTCAAAGTTGCCCTCGGCGGTCACACCGTAGGCTTCGCAAAAGCTCTCGCCCAGTTCATTGCCGAGCACCTGCTTGATCTCGTCGGGCGTCCAGACGTAGTAGCTGCCTTCTTCGCCCCCGCTGTCGGCATCCAGGCTGGCGGCAAAGACACCTTCTTGCAGCTGCATCTCGCGCTGGAGCCACTGGGCGGTCTCGTCGATGGCGGCGGCAAAAAGCGGGTTGCGGTAGCGGCGCCAGCCCTCGGTGTAGGATTCGATGAGCAGGGCGTTGTCGTAGAGCATCTTCTCGAAGTGCGGGATCGTCCAGTAGCGGTCTACGCTGTAGCGCGAGAAGCCACCGCCGACCTGATCGTAGATGCCGCCGCGGGCCATGGCCTCGAGCGTGTGCGGCACCATCTGGTCGATCTGCTGGCGCAACTGGGGCTGGCGCTCATCGATCGCGGCTGTGTTGCGCATCGCGAGCAGGAACTCGAGCAGCCCCGTCGGGGGGAACTTGGGGGCCGTGCCAAAGCCGCCGTACTCGTTGTCGTAGCCGGGCTGGAGCTTCTGGAAGGCCTCGAGCAACTGCGCGTTGTCAAAGCCGTCGCCGGTGGCGCCGACCGGGTCGTTGGCCAGCTTGAGGTTGCCGATGATGGCCTCGGCATTTTCCTCGAGATCGGCGCGGTTGCGCTTGAAGTAGTCGGCCACCCGCATGAGCAGCTGAGGCCACGGCACGATGCCCTGGTTGCGGTCTTCGGGCGGGAAGTAGGTGCCGCCGGCAAACGGGCGTCCATCGGGCAGGCAAAACATGTTCAGGGGCCAGCCGCCGTGCCCGTTGATCATCTGCACCGCCTCGAGGTAAATGCGGTCGAGGTCGGGGCGCTCCTCGCGGTCTACCTTGATGCAGACGAAGTGCTGGTTCATCAGGTTGGCGATGTAGGCGCTCTCGAAGGACTCGTGCGCCATCACGTGGCACCAGTGACAGCTGCTGTAGCCGATGGAGACGAGCAGGGGCTTGTCCTCGGCCTTGGCTTTGTTCAGGGCTTCCTCGCCCCACGGATACCAATCCACGGGGTTGTCGGCATGTTGGCGGAGGTAGAGAGACTTTTCGTGCGCCAGTCGGTTGGGCATGTCAGTACCGTGCTGGAACTCTTCCGAATTGCAAGGGTCGGCGTCTCGGGAGCGTCAGATGGCTTCGTTTGCGGCGGCGGGCGCGTCTTCCTGCAGGCCTTCGCCCTGGGCCTCGCCGACGTAGCGGGTGGGAAAGACGAAGGCGTCGTGGCCCTGTTCGCGTAGGTAGCGGCTGAACTCGTGGACCTGCCCGTGGGTCACGCCGATGCGTTCCGCGCCGGTGGCCTCGATCGCGCGCAGCAACCCGGGCCAGTCGGCGTGGTCGCTCAAGACGAAGCCGCGGTCGAAGTCCCGATTGCGGCGGGCGGCACGCGTCATCATCCAGCCGCTGGCAAAGGCCCAGCTGACGCCGCCCAGTTTACGGATCAACCCCACTTCCTGCGCCGCCGAAGAGGTGATGACGAGGCCGCGGCCTTTGATCTCCGGCACGGTCGCTTCGCTCAGGGTGACGCTGGGGGCCAGCTGCACGCCCGCGCGCTCATACATTGGCGCATAGGTCTTTACGCTGCCGTGTAGCGCGATGGGGCCGATGGAGGCCTCCAGCCCAGCGAGCAGGCGCTGGCTCTTGCCGAGCGGATAGGCCGGTAGCACGCTGGCGATCCCGTTCTCCTGGTTGCGCCGCCACCAGGCGTGGATCTGCCCGAAAACCTGCTCGGGGGAGGGCCAGCGGTAGATCGGCAGCCCGAAGGTCGACTCGGTAATGAAGGTATGGCAGCGCACGGGCTCATAGGGCACGCAGGAGCCGCTGGCGTGGGTGGGGTTGTAATCGCCGCTGACCACCCATACTTCGCCCTGGTGCTCGAGGCGCACCTGCGAGCTGCCGAGGATGTGACCGGCGGGGTGCAGCGACACCTGGACGCCCCCAATCGTGGTGGTGGCACCGTAGGGCAGCGTCTCGATCGTGCCTTGCGTCCCGACCCGCTCCTGCAGGATCTCGCGACCGGAGGCTTCGCACAGGTACCACTTGGCGCCGCGCCGGGCGTGATCGCTGTGGGCGTGGGTGATGACGGCCCGTTCGACCGCCCGCCACGGGTCGATGTAAAAGTCGCCCGCCACACAGTAAGGACCGGACTCCGTGGGGCGCACCAGAGGCTCTCGTTCCGCCATAAGGTATTACGGGTGACACAAATCCGCCGAGACGCCAAGCGTTGGGCAAACTTGCATTGCGCGGCATCCGGGGCCTTATTGGTGCCTTCATGCAGTGGCTCATACTCGGCACCCTTCCGTTTATCTCCGCCCTGATTGGTTGGCTGACCAATCGGCTGGCGATCCACATGCTGTTCAATCCCCGCGAGGAGAAGAAATTGCTCGGCATCCGCTATCAGGGCCTGATCCCGCGACGGCAGCACGAGATCGCCGCCAAGACGGGCGAGATCGTGGCGGACGAACTCCTGACCTCTCACACCCTGCAGGGGGAGATCAACAAGATCGACCTCGACCCCTACCTGCGGCAGGCCGCCGACACCCTGATCTACCAGCGCATGGGCCCGCGCCTGAAGAAGATGCCGCTGGTGGGCAGCTTCCTCAACGACAGCGTGTTGTCGCAGGTCCACAAGATCGCGCTGGAGGAAATGACGCGTCAGGCCGAGCCGATCAAGCTGCGCTTTGCCAGCGAGGCGGAGCAGCACCTCGACGTGAAGCGCCTCGTGCGGGAAAAGGTCGAGAGCTTCGACCTCAGCCAGCTGGAAGCAATCGTCCACCGTCTCGCGGGGCAGGAGTTTCGCCAGATCGAGCTGCTCGGCGGCGTCATCGGTTTCATCGTCGGCCTGGTCCAGCTCGGCCTGATGCTGGCCGCCCAGGCGGTGGGTTAGGCGCGCGCTGCGACCGTCTCGAGCAGAGCCTCGGGATGGCGATCGGCGACTTCCAGGAGCACCTGGGCGGCCCCCGTCGGATGGCGGTGCCCTTGTTCCCAATTCTGCAGCGTTCGCAGGCTGATTCCCATCATTTCGGCGAAGCGAGCCTGTGAGAGTTGGAGCCGTTGCCGGACGCGCGTGACGTGAGAAGGTTCCATACGGGAGCGTCGCGTCGGCTCTTGCTTTCCGCGCTCAACCGCTTTCATTTCCTTCACGCTTGAAACCAGTTGCTGAAAGAGTTGGTCGTCCATGGTCAATGACGTATATGCGATCAACGAATGTTTCAGCATGCAAGCTGAAGGCTTGCCATAGCGTAGCCGGTGGTTGAGCCCGCGTAGCTGGGCGACACCACCGGGCGGTGTCAACAGGTCAACCCGCACCCGGGAAGGGTGCCATAGCGTCAGTATCATGCTTTTGTCCTCGATCCAGGGGCGTCGAGGGCACTATCGCCCTACCGCCGGCGGCCGGCGCGGAGGCGCGGATCCTCGGTTTCGGTCTCGATGACTTCGTCGTTGGGCAGCACCACTTTTTCCAATTCGACCCAGAAACTGCCGACTGCGACCTCGCTCTCCATGCGCAGCGGGAAGCGGTGATTGTCGTCGGAAAACCAGAAGTGGATTGCGGCGTCCTTGCTCTTTTTGAAGACGCCCCCGAGGTCCTTCACGTTGGGCTCGACCAGCACGGTGTCGAACCGCCCGGCGCGGAACTTCTTCTCCTCCTTTTTCACGACTTCCACGCTGCTGAGCATGACTTCCTTGCCGTTGGTCGTCGGGACCGTCATCTCATTGCCGACCTCGAGCGGCAGGGTGCGCAGGAAGAAGGTCAGCGAAATGACGTCGTAGATGTGTTCCGGCACGGCGACCCAATCGCGCAGGGTATTGTCAGTCAGGTTCTGGTAGCGCACGGCGTCGTGCTCCCAGTCGAAGTGAAACACGGTCTTCTTCTCGTTGCCGCCCTCATTTTGAGAGCTGATGTAGTGCAGGCTGTGCGTGAGGTCCGGATCGGCGTAGGACACGGCCTCGTTGCGCACCTTGTAAAACTTGTCCGCAAAGCCGTTGGTGCGGGCGCGCATGGTGAACTTCCACGCGGGTGCGCTCTCCCAGTCGCCCTCTTCGACTGTGATGATGGCCGTGCCGACGGCAAAGATGCCCCAGCCGATCTTGTAGTGCAGCTCTTCGCCCGCCTTGAAGGGGAAGGGCGGCTGTGGCAGGAGGGCTTCCAACTCGGTGGATACCTCGGCGGCTTCTGCGGCGAGCGGCGGAGGGTTGACGGGATCTGCGTCCTGCGCGCGCACTTGGGGCGCGAGCAGGCAGACAAAAAGCCCCCAGAGGCCGGACAGCTTCTGGGGGGTAAAGGGGTTGAGACGTCCGGGGAACACTACCCGTAGAGAGTTACTTGACGCGCACGGCGTTCAATTTCCAGATATCGCGGGCGTATTCGCTAATGGTGCGGTCGGTGGAGAACTTGCCGACGCGGGCGGTGTTGTGGATCGCCATCTGCGCCCAGCGCTTGCGATCCTGATAGGCCGCATCGGCCTCGCGTTGCTTCTCCACGTAGGCGCGCCAGTCGGCGAGCACAAAGTAGGGATCGCCGCCCTGCAGGAAGCTGTCCTTGAGCGGCTTGAAGGCTTCCGGCTCGTTGGGCGTCCAGTAGTTGGAGCCCAGCCAGTCGACGACGTCGCGCAACTCCTCGTCGTGGTAGTAGAGGTCCCACGGATTGTAGCCGCGCTGGCGCATGGCTTCGACCTCTTCGACCGTCAGGCCGAAGATAAAGATGTTGTCCTGACCGACTTCCTCGCGGATCTCGACGTTGGCGCCGTCGAGCGTGCCCATGGTCAGGGCGCCGTTGAGGGCAAACTTCATGTTGCCGGTGCCCGAGGCTTCCTTGCCGGCGGTGGAGATCTGCTCGGAGATGTCGGCGGCGGGGATCATGCGCTCGGCCAGCGTCACGCGGTAGTTGGGCATGAAGAGGACCTTCAGCTTGCCCTTGATGCGCGGGTCGTGGTTGATCTTGGCACCCACGGCGTTGATGGCGTGGATGATGCGCTTGGCAAGATAGTAACCCGGTGCTGCCTTGGCCCCAAAGAGGAACACGCGCGGGTGCATCTCGAGATCGGGGTTGTGCAACAGCTGGCGGTAGAGGTGCAGGATGTGCAACAGGTTGAGGTGCTGGCGCTTGTATTCGTGCAGGCGCTTGATCTGCACGTCGAAGATTGCCTGCGGGTCCACCTTTTCACCCATCGTGTCGAGGATGATCTGGGCGAGCGCCTGCTTGTTGTGGAGCTTGATCTCCATGAAGCGCTTTTGGAAGGAGGCATCCTTGGCGTGCTTGTCCAGCCCGCGCAGCTTGTCCAGGTCGACCTGCCAACCGTCGCCGATGGTGTCGGTGATGAGCGAGGAGAGTTCGGGATTGCAGCCCTGCAGCCAGCGGCGCGGGGTGATCCCGTTGGTCTTGTTCTGGATCTTGTCGGGATACAGGTTGTCGAAGTCGTTGAAGAGGTCCTCCTTGAGCAGACGCGTATGCAGCGCGGCGACGCCGTTGACGGCGGTGGAGCCGACAACCGAAAGGTAGGCCATGCGGATCATCTTCGGGCTGCCTTCCTCGATGAGGGAGAGGCGGCGCTTCATCTCGTTGTCGCCCGGCCACTTGGCTTCCACCTCTTCCTCGAGGAAGCGGCGGTTGATCTCGTAAATGATCTGCAAGTGGCGCGGCAGCACCTTCTCGAACAGCGGCACACTCCAGCGCTCGAGCGCTTCGGGCATCAGCGTGTGGTTGGTGTAGTTGAACACCTTGCGCGTGATGTCCCAAGCCTTGTTCCACTCGATTTCCTCATCGTCCACGAGCAGGCGCATCAGCTCGGCCACGGCGACAGCCGGGTGCGTGTCGTTGAGCTGGATGGTGTTCTTTTCGTGGAAGGTGTCCCAGTGGCCGTTGTGTTTGCGCCAGCGGCGGATGATGTCCTGGATCGAGCAGCTGACGAAGAAGTATTGCTGCACGAGGCGCAGTTCCTTGCCGCTTTCGGAATTGTCATTGGGGTAGAGGACCTTGGAAATGGTTTCGGCCACGGCCTTTTCGCGGACCGCCTCGACGTAACCGCCCTCATTGAACACATCGAGGTTGAAGTCCTGGGACGCGCGGCTTTCCCACAGGCGCAGGAAGTTGACCGTTTCGGCGCCATAGCCGCAGATCGGGATGTCATAGGGCAGGCCCATGATTTCCTGGGTATCGACCCAGCGCGGGTGCGGATTGCCCAGGTCGTCGAAGCCCATTTCCACGCGGCCGTAGACGCGCACGCTCTTCATGTATTCCGGGCGGCGGATCTGCCACGGGCAGCCGAAGTTGCGCCAGTTGTCGGGGCGCTCGACCTGTTTGCCGTCGATGATCTCCTGGCGGAAGAGGCCGAACTCGTAGTAGATGCCGTAGCCGACGGCGGGGAGGTTGAGCGTGGCCAGCGAGTCGAGGAAGCAGGCGGCGAGACGGCCCAGGCCACCGTTGCCGAGGCCCATGTCGTCTTCCTGGTCCATGATCTCGTTGAGGTCGAGATCCAGTTCCTGCATGGCTTTTTCCACGCTCTGGCGCAGGCCGCTGTTCCAGATGTTGTTGTTCAACATCCGCCCCATGAGGTATTCGAGGCTCAGGTAGTAGACGCGGCGCGCGTTGCCCTCGTGGTGGGCCCGCATCGTGTCGTTGAAGCGCTCGAGGATGCGGTCGTGGATGGCGTGGCAGGTGGCGATCCACCAGTCGCGCTTGGTCGCGGTTTCGGTATCGCGCGCCAAGGTAAACTTGAGGTGGTTGAGGATCGACTGCTTTACGCCGGGGGCGTCACTGCTGATATTGAAGTTAAAATTCTGGTTGGCCGGGACAGAGCTCATACGACTGTAGATTCGAGTTTGCGGTAGAGATTGATCTTAGGCGAAGGTGCCTAACAGGAGGGATTAAGCAAAGCGTAATGCTAAAAAATCAAGGGTGCGACCCCGGTCAAAGCCTGTGTGGGCAGTACAATTCTTAGGTCGGCCCAAAAACATCCTGACGCCAGTGGCAAAGACCGGCTTTATATCAGGCAGCGTGCGGCCTTTTCAAGCGCGTCCCGCAGCGCTTCGATCTTGATCGGCTTGGTCAGGTAATCGTTCATGCCCGCACCGGCGGCGTTCTGGCGATCCCCTTCCAGAGCTCCCGCCGTCAGGGCAATGATCCACGGTTGTTCCGTTCCGCCGCTGATTTCGCGGATCTTGCGGGTGGCCCCCAGACCGTCCAATTCGGGCATCTGGACATCCATCAGGATCACATCGAAGTGGGCATCCTGGTATGCCTCGACCGCTTCGAAGCCATTGGCGACCACCATCGGATTGTAGCCCAGCCGTGCGAGCATCATTTTGGTCACGCGCTGGTTGATGAGGTTGTCTTCGGCCACGAGCACCGTGAGTGATTCCTCGGTCGCCACGGTGGCGGGTTGAGGCGGGCTGCTCTCGTGGCCGGAGGAGGCGGGGGTGCTCTCCTCGAAGGCGGCCCGCCAGAGTTGGCGCGGTTTCAAGGGCTTGCGCAGCACCTGGACTCCGTCGGGCACTTGCACGTTTTCCCGTGGGTGGGCCGCGACCAGCACGCGGATGCCCTGGAGGCGAGGCGCCAGGTCCTGCAAGGCGATGAGTTGGCTGCTGTCGACTAATAGTACGTCCACGGCCTTTCGGCCCGGATCCGTGAAATCTTCGAGGTTGCTGCGCAGGTTTACGCTGGCGCCCCAGGCGCGCATCTGCGCGCTCCAGATTTCGCCGATCGGGCGGTTGGGCATCGCCAACCAGACGCGTTTGGACGTTGTGTGGAGTTCGGGCGCGTCGCCGGTCTCGGCCGCGGTGGCCAGGGCGATGGTAAAGTGGAAGGTCGTCCCGCGCCCGGCGGCGGAGTTGACCCACATCTCGCCGCCCATCGCTTCCGCCAGTCGTTTGCTGATGGCGAGTCCCAGCCCGGTGCCGCCAAACCGGCGCGTATTGGAGGCGTCGACCTGCGAAAAGGACTTGAAGAGACGGTCCTGGCGGTCTTCGGGGATGCCGATGCCCGAGTCTTCCACGCGGAAGTGCAGGCGCGGCTTATCCTGGGCCTGGGTGTCCGCCAGTTCGACCTTTACCGTTACTTGGCCGGCGTCGGTGAACTTCACCCCATTGCTGAGCAGGTTGACCAGGATTTGGCGCAGGCGCGTTACATCGCCGATCCAGCGCAGGGGGACACCGGGGGAGATGAGGAAGCCCAACTCAAGGCTCTTGCGGGCGGCTTCGATGGCAAACAGATCGACGGCGTCTTCCAGGCTCTGGCGCAGGTCAAACTCGGTCGATTCGAGTTCCATGCGGCCTGCCTCGATCTTGGAGTAATCAAGAATATCGTTGATGATCGCCAGCAGGTTCTCACCGCTGACCTGGATGGTGCGCAGAAAGTCTTGCTGCTGGTCGTCGAGGTCGGTGTTGAGCATCAGGCTGGCCGCGCCGATCACGCCGTTCATGGGCGTGCGGATCTCGTGGCTCATCACGGCGAGGAATTCGCTTTTGGCGCGATTGGCCTGATCGGCTTCTTCCTTGGCCTGGATCAGCTTCTGTTCGGCCTCTACCGTCATGGTGGCGTCCCAGGTAGCGCCCACAATGCGCACCACATCGCCCTCGTCGTTGCGGAAGAGCTGGCAGACGCTGCGGAGGTGTCTGGTTTTGCCATTGTCGGCGCGCCGGATCCTGAAGTGGAAAGAGGCTGTGCCCTCCTGGGAGTCGAGCTTGTGAAGCGTTTGCCGCATACACGCGAAATCGTCGGGCTCGACCAGCTTGCGCCAGGTATCGCCCCGGTGGTCGAACTCGTCGGGATCGACTCCATAGATCGCAAACATCGTCTCGTTCCACTCAATGTGATCGCTCGAAAAATCAAATTCCCATACCCCGATTTCGCCGGTGCGGGTGGCGACATCCAGTCGTTGGGAGACTTCACGCAACTGGTTTTCGGCATTCACGCGCTCCGTTACGTCCCGGCTGATGCAGAGCACGCCCGCGACCTCATCGTTGCGGTTGAAGATGGGGGAGCGCACCATGTCGAGGATGACCTTGCGACCACTCTTGGAGTTGACGACTTCTTCGCTGCGGATGGTGCGGCGTTCGAGCACCACCTTACGGTCCAGTTCGCGCCAGGGTCGGCCGGCTTCGGGCCCAAAGACCTCGACGTCGCTCTTGCCGATGAGCGTCTCGGTGGGCAGGCCGACGAAGCGACCGAAGGCCGGGTTGCCTCCCAGATAGTTGCCGTAGGGGTCTTTGTAGGAGACCTGGTCGGTGAGGCTGGTAAAGAGGGAACGGATCAGGTCGCGGTCGCGCTCAGCGCGCAGCTGGGCCTGTTTCTGGCGCGTGAGGTCGTTGAGAAAACCGTCCCAGAGAATACTGCCGTCGGGCATGCGCCGGGGGCGTGCGCGGCCCAATAGCCACCATTCCCAGCCGTTGCTGTGGACGACGCGGAACTCCCGGTACCACTCCTGCAGGGTACGGCCGGAGGCCATCAGAGATTCGTGGACGGATTGACGTTCGTCCGGGTGGACGCGTTTCCAGAGGCGCTCGACATCGGCGTAGACTTCCTCGGGCGTCGCCTCGAAAAGGGTTTTGGCTGCCTCACTGCAGTAGAGCACGCGCTCCTGCCCATCGGCCAGGCGCTGGTACTGCAGGAGCACCCCGGGAATCTGCGAGGCGATCTGGTGGAAGCGGTTGGAAATTTCGTCGCGTTGTTGCTGCAGACGGCGCTCTTCTGTGATGTCGACAAAGGCGGCGAGGATGCCGACCTGGCCGCTGTGCGGGTCGACCATGCGCGTCTTGTAGCTGATGAAGCGAAAGCTCTTGCCGTTGGGGAACGGAATCGTGAGTTCGTGGATATCCTGCGCCTCCCCGCTGCGCAGAAAGTCCTGGTCCCGTTGGCGCATACGCTCCGCCTGTTGGCGGTCGCTGACGACGCGGTAGATGTCGTGGCCGATGATGTGCTGCGGCTCGGCTCCCATGTATTCAGACATGGTCCGGTTGACCACGCGGTAAATGCCGTCGCTGTCCTTGAAGTAGACCGGCATGGGCAGCACATCCAGCAGGTTTTGTAAGAAGGTCCGCTCCTTGCGCAGCTGTTGCTGGGCGGCCAGATGTTGGCTCCACTGGCGTCCGAGCAGCACAGAGACCAGGAGGTAGAAGGCGAGCAGGAACAGGAAGATGCAGATGTAGTGTTCTTCGGTCTCCTGAATGCCGATTGCCTCGTCCAGATCGGGCTGGTAGGCGACTAGAAACCAGTTGAAATTGTTGGCGTAGGCGTGTTCGCCTACCAGCATTTCTTCGGAGAAGAGGCTTTGGATCTGCGCGGGCACCAGGCGCCGCGCGGTCAACAGGCCATCATTCGCCTGTTGCCCTGCCTGCTCCACCTGCTGCAGCCAGCTCCACATCTCCGGCATCTCGGTGGATAGGGGAGAGTGGAGCGCGGCCTCCTGGGCGGGCACCGGCCAGACGCGCCCTTGTTCACCTTCGACGATCGAAACGTGGTGCGGGGCCAGCCATTTGAACATCTGCAGGCAGTCCCGTTCCAGCGCCAGATACTGGCGCTCGCCATCGTGCCCCGATAACTGAGCGATCATCCAGACCGACCACCCTTTCCCCCGACTCGAAGGCATGACGGGAGAAACGTAGACGCCCTTGGGATCCATATCCTGCAGGAAGCTTTTGGCCTCCGGGGTCAAGAGCGGCAGCGGCATGGCGACTTGGCTCCCAACCTGCGATTCGATGGAATGGAGCACGCCGAAATTGCGGTCGTAGATCACCGTGGAGGTGTAGACTTGCTGTTGGGCGTGCAAAAAAGGGTAGAGCAGGTGCCCGTAGCGGGCCTCTCCTCGCTCCATGTGGGTTTCCTCTTCCAGCTGCGAAACGAGAAAGTCGATGTCCCGCAAAATGCTGATGGCGGTTCCCTGTACGGAGGCACGCGCTGCCACCACGTCAGCCCATTGCTTTTCCCGGGCCAGCTCGACGCGGTTGTGGCGTTCGTGGCTGAACAGGGCTCCGATTGCGATCGCGGTGACGATCGTTAACAGGAGGAAGATGGTGACGCTGGCTCCAATCCATCGAGATGGTTGTGCGCTCGTTACTGCCATGTATGCGGAATAATGCCGGAGACTTAGTGTCTATCCCTTAAGTTCGGCTCCTTGACAGGAAAGTTTACTGAGCGCAAATCCTCAAAGACCGAGCCGTTGATCGATCTCACTCTTCCTAACTTCAAAGAACGTTGGCCGCCAATCGGGACTGGTCAACGGTTGCCGACAGCGGAGTAGGCTTTCGGCCAACGGCAGCACTTCTGCCTCATTTGGCAGTGGTGAGATGCGCGCTATGCGCCGTACCGCAAGCCTCAGTGCCGAGTCACGCGCGTCATCCGCCTTGAACGAGCGACTGCCCTGTTCGCGCACCAGCCCGATCAGATCGTGCAGGTAATCGACCGCTGCTTCGGGCTCAAACCAGCTGGGAATGCTGGAGATGCGGTAAAAATGTTTTCCGAAGGGTTCAAATGTAAAACCCAGGCTGGGCCAGAAATCGCGATGCCGCTCCACGGTGTCGGCTTCCAGCGGGCTGAGCTCCAGTGAGAGGGGAAACAGCAGCGTTTGACTCGCCTGCTCGGCTTCGCGCTCGCTCGCTTCGATGCGCTCGTAGGTCACCCGTTCCTGGGCCGCCCGCAGGTTGAGGCATACGACCCCCTCCCGCGTTTCGAGCCAGGCATACCGCTCTTGCACGATGCCCAGCAGGCGCCAGGCGAGGCGAGAGGGCGCAGGTTCGGACGAAGCGGGCGCCTTCGGTTGCGGATGCGTCGGGGGTGTCGGCCGGGCTTGGGGGGCTGGCGCGGGTGTTTCACGCCGGGCGGGTGTTTCAACCGCTTGTGAGCGCGCGGGTGCAGCTTTCTGGACGGGCGGCGGTGGCGTCGCGCGGGCGGCAGATCGGCTGCGCTCGCGCGATGGGGCCGGGGCGGTGCCCGGGCGTTCCGTTGGCTGGGCGGCCTTGGGAAGGACCGTCCTGGGGGCAGGGGCCGGCTGCACGGTGGGCGCGGCCTCGGGTGCTTCAGCGCCGTCCTCTGCCTCTTCGTTCTCGGCTTCCGGGGCGGGCGTAAAGTCTTCGACCCGTTCGGCGCGCTTCAAGGTCTGGCGGGTGGCGTGGCGCAGTTGCTCCAGCACGGCTTCCATGATGAAGCGGCGCAGGAACTCTTCCTCCCGAAAGCGCACCTCCCGCTTGGCCGGGTGCACGTTGACGTCGACCGTCATCGGCGGCACGTCGATAAACAGGTAGGCCACCGGGTAGCGCCCGCTGGGCAGGTAACTGTGATAGGCTTCGATCAGGGCGTATTGGAGCACGCGACTGTCGACCGGGCGGCGGTTGACGTAGGCCAGCATATCGGCCCGCGTGGCGCGGCCGACCCCGGGCTCGCCGAGCAGCCCCCATACGCGGTAGGTGCCGCCGGCATGCGACTCTTCTGCCGGTTTGAGCTCGAGCAGTTCCTGGCCGAGGCGTTGGCCGTAGATTTCCTGTACGCGCTCGCGCAGGTTGGCGCACTCGGGGCTGCGGAAGACCTGGCGCCCGTTTTCGATCAAGGTAAAGGCAACCTCCGGGTGTGCCACGGCCAGCAGGCGGCAGAGGTGGGTGATGTGGGCGGCCTCGGTGCGGTCGGTCTTGAGGAACTTGCGGCGCGCCGGCACGGTATTGAAGAGGCGGGCGACCTCGATGTGGGTGCCGGGGCTCATCCCACAGGCCTGGGGCTGGCTGCGGCGGCCACGCGTCACCCGCACCTCGGTCCCGACTTCGGCTTCGGGCGGTCGGGAGCGCAGGAGGAAGTCGCTCACGCTGGCGATGCTGGGCAGCGCTTCGCCGCGAAAGCCGAAGCTGGCGATGTGGTTGAGGTCGTCCGCGCTGCTGATCTTGCTGGTGGCGTGGCGCTCGAGGCAGGCGACGGCGTCTTCGGGATCCATGCCCCCGCCGTTGTCGGTCACGCGGATGAGGCGCTTCCCCCCCTGGCGAAATTCGATCTCGATGCGCGAGGCGCCGGCGTCGAGGGAGTTTTCGACCAGCTCCTTCACGACCGCCACGGGGCGCTCGACCACTTCGCCGGCCGCGATCTGGTTCGCGACATGGTCGGGCAGTTGCACAATCCTCGGCATCCGGCACAGGATGCCATGCCCGCGCTACGATGCAAGAATGGGGATGCGGTGGCAGTCGATCCGCCTGCCGCCGGCACAACTGTCGTCAAGTGAGGCGGTTGACATGGGGCAGGCGAGGGCGTAAGACCCTAACCAGCATGTACGAACTGATTTACCTCTTCCAGTTGGCGCTCACGATTTATGCCTTGGTGCATGCGATTCGGCATGGCGCTCAATGGTGGTGGTATCTGCTGATCTTTTTCGTGCAGCCGCTGGGCGCGATCATTTACCTGATCGTGGAGGTGTTGCCGGGCGTGACGCAGCAACAGCAACAGGTGCGCAAGGCACGGGCGCACATCGCCAAGCCCGGGCAGAGTGACATCCGCCGCCTGCGTCGCGAGGTGGAAGACACGCCCACGCCGCGCAATTACGCGCTGTTGGCCGATGCCCTGGCGGTGAACGGCAAGGCGGAGGAGGCGATCCAGCTCTACCGCGAGGAATGCCTGCGCGGGCACAATGCCGACGATGCCGAGCTGCTGGAAGGGCTGGCCCGCGCCCAGCTGGAGGCCAAGGATGGCGCCGGCGCGCTGGAGACGCTGGACCGCATCCCCGATCAAGGCATCGCGGCGGAAAAACAGGAGCGCGAGTTGTTGCGCTGCCGGGCGCTGATCCAGGCCGGGCGCGACGAAGAGGCGCTGCCCCGGCTCGAGCAGCTGGCCGAAGTCTACCCGGGCGAAGAGGCGCGTCTGTACCTGGGCGAAGTGCAGGCCCGTCTGGGCCGCACGGAGGCGGCCCGCGATTCTTTCCAGCTGGTGATCAAGCACGTGCGCCGTCTCAAGGGCAATTGGCGGCGGCGGCAGGTGCCGTTCCTGCGCCGGGCTCAAAAGGGCCTGAAGGGGCTCGCTTGAGCGGGACGCTGGCGTTGGGCCGCCTTTTGTCCCATAGTAGGGTATGCGCCGCTTCACGCAGCTGTTCATCGAGCTGGATGCCTCCAACAAGACCAACGAGAAGGTCCGGGTGCTGCGCGAATACTTCCAGTCGGCCCCGCCGGAGGATGCGGCCTGGACGCTCTGGTTCCTCATTGGCAAACGCTTCCCCGCTCTGGTTCGCAGCAAGCGTCTGCGGGAGTGGACGAGCGACCTTTCCGGCTATCCCGACTGGCTCGTCGCCGAATGCTATGAGCGGGTGGGGGACGGCGCGGAGACGGTGGCGCTGTTGCTGCCCGATGCGCATCCGGAGGGGCTGGACGAGCCGTTGCACGAGTTGGTGCAGCACCGCCTGCTGGCCCTGCGCGACTGGGATGAGGCGGTGCAGTTTCAGCTGTTGCGCGAGACCTGGGCCCAGCTCGACCGTCAGCAGATGTTCGTCTTCAACAAGATGCTGACGGGTGCCTTCCGCGTGGGCGTGAGCCGGGCGTTGGTGATTCGGGGCGTCGCGGAGGCGGCGGGGCTCGACCGCGGTACCATCGCGCACCGCCTGATGGGCGACTGGCAGCCGTCGCCGCACTTTTTCGAGCGCCTGATCACCAAGGGCGAGACCGACGAGGATGCCTCGCGCCCCTACCCGTTTTACCTCGCGAGCCCGGCGGACCACCCGCCGACGGAGCTGGGCGAGCGGGCCCAGTGGCAGGTGGAGTGGAAGTGGGACGGCATCCGTGCGCAGTTGATCAAGCGGCACGGGCAGCTCTACCTGTGGTCGCGGGGGGATGAGCTGGTGACGGAAAACTACCCCGAGGTGGTGCAGGCCGCCGCCCGCTTGCCCAACGGTACGGTGCTCGACGGCGAGCTGCTCTGCTGGCGGGAGGGGCGGCCGCTGGGGTTTAACGTCATGCAGACGCGGATCAGCCGCAAGCGCCTCAACGATCGCATCTTGCGCGACTGCCCGGTCAGCTTTCTGGCCTACGATTGCATGGAGGACGATGGGCAGGACATCCGCGCGCTGCCCCTAAGGGAGCGCCGGGCGCGGCTGGAGCGCATTGTGACGGGGCTGGGCGCGGGCGACCGGATCGTGGCCTCCGAGGTGGTGGAAGCGGACGCCTGGGAGGCGCTCGAGGCGTTGTGGCAGGAGAGCCGGGCGCGCGGCGTCGAAGGCTTTATGCTCAAGGGCCTGGACTCCCCCTACGAGGCCGGGCGGGTGCGCGGCCAGTGGTGGAAGTGGAAGGTGGCCCCCTTTACCGCCGATCTGGTGATGGTATATGCGCAGGCGGGGCATGGGCGCCGGGCAAGCCTCTTCACCGATTACACGCTGGCCGCCTGGGACGGTGAGGAACTGGTGCCCGTGGCCAAGGCCTACAGCGGCCTGACCGACGCCGAAATCCGCGAAGTCGACCGCTGGGTGAAGCGTCACACGTTGGCAAAGCGAGGCCCGGTGCGCACCGTCCCCGCCGAGCAGGTCTTCGAGATCGCCTTTGAGGGCATCCGGGCCAGCACCCGGCACAAGAGCGGCGTGGCCTTCCGCTTCCCTCGGATCAACCGCTGGCGGCGAGACAAAAAGCCGGAGGAGGCGGAACGGCTGGAAACGCTGAAGGCGATGCTGTTGGCAGACGGGGCCGCGCCGCCGGAAGCAGGCGAATCGGCCCCGCCCGCCCAGCCCATCCAACAGGAGCTGATGTAGGGCACGGCTTTTGCTCTGCGAAAAAAGTCCCCATCCTGCTGGAAGCCGCGTGTACTTTGGCTCACTGTAAGGGGCGGCGTCCGCCCACGTTTACCTACATGAAATACCTGACCCTCCCAGTTTTTGCGCTCGCGCTGTGCCTCTCGGGGTGCAGCTCGGTTTATTACAACACGATGGAAAAGTTCGGCATCGAGAAGCGGGAGATCCTCGTGGACCGGGTCGCCGATGCGCGGGAGAGCCAGCAGGAGGCCAAGGAAGAGTTTCGCGACGCGCTGGATGCCTTCATGGCGGTGGTCGAGGTCGATGCGCCGGAGCTGGAAAAGGCCTACCGTCGCCTGGACGGTGATTACGAACGCTTGAGCAAGCGGGCGGATGACGTGCACGAGCGCATCAACAAGGTGGAAGACGTCGCCAACGCGCTTTTTGCCGAGTGGGAGGACGAACTGGACGAATACCAGCGCGACGACTTGCGCCGGGCGAGCGAACAGACGCTGCGCGAGACGCGTCAGCGGGCGGACGACCTGATCCGCGTGATGCGGCGGGCGGAGTCCCGCATGTATCCGGTGCTGGACGCTTTTCAGGATCAGGTGCTCTTTCTCAAGCACAACCTGAATGCGCGCGCCATCGCCTCGCTCGAGGCGGAGGCCAGCCGCGTGGAAGCCGAGGTGGCGGAGTTGATTCGCGAGATGGAACGGTCGATCGAAGAGGCGGAATCGTTTATCGCCGACATGCAGCAATAGCTCCCGGGCCACGAGTGGAGCCCCCTGTCTCAGCTACGTGAATCAGCGGTGACGGCGTAGTGACAAGTGCCTGATTGGGCCTGTTTCACTTGAGAGACAGGAAATTCTGCCGTTTAATAAGTAAGTCGATACGGCGTACGAGGCTGTATCCGTCTCTCTCATCCGCCCAACCCGCACTGTCATGAAATACGCTTTTCTCTCGTTTGCACTCCTTCCAGGTCTCGCGGCTACCGCTGCGGCGCAGACTTATGGCTTCGAAACCGACCTCTCCGGCTGGACGACCGGCGGCAATGTCGCGATCGAGGATGCCTCCACTTTCGGCCCCACCGCGACCGAAGGCAGCTCCTACGTGGTCCTCGACACCGGTGACCGTACGGTCGACATGGACTTTGGCGCCACGCCCACGCCCAACCCGACCGGTGTGACGGCGGCAGACCTTGGCCTGGGGCTGGACAAGTCGACCCTCGACGCCGCGTTCAGCATCGACTCCTACGATCTTTCGTACCTGTCGCGGACCTTCACGGTCAACGCGGGCGACACGATCACCTTCGACTGGAAGTTTCTCACCAACGAGTTTCCGGACGCGTTCAACGAGTTTAACGACACCGCGTTCTTCGCGACGAGTTTCGGCGATCTCGGCGCGCTGGCCCAGGTCAATTCGGCTTCCTATATGGACTTTCCGAGCGCGATCGTGAGCTATGAAAGCGATTGGATGAGCGGCTCCATCACCGCCACTTCCTCAGGCTCCATGACGCTGCTGTTTGGCGTGGTCGACGATGGCGGCAATGAAGTGGCCTCCATGCTGGCGGTGGATAACCTGACCATCACGGCGGTTCCAGAGCCCTCCACCTATGCGGCGCTGGCCGGCCTGGGCGTGCTCGGCCTCGTTGTCTTGCGCCGTCGCCGCCAGTAGTACGCCGCCTCGACCTTGATTTTGAGCAGGCCGGGAGCACCGGCCTTTTTTGTGCCCGTAGCCCAAGGCCGTAAAGAAAGCCCCCGGCGGCGGGCCGGAGGCTGAGGAGACAGGAGAGCGAGAGAGGGCAGGCTGATCCGGTAGGGTTTAGAAGTGGAAGCGGGCCTCGATCGGGTCGTGGTCGGAGGAGCGCAAGGGCGTGCTGGCGTCGGCCTCGAGATTGGCCGGCCAGGCGGCGTTGACGTGCAGGATGTCCTGGCCGCGCAGGTTGTCGAGCAGGGCGGGGCTGACGATCAGGTGGTCCAGAACCTGGGCGTTGCCGACATACATGTAAGTGTAGCGGTCGTATTCCGGTACCTGCTCGATCAGGTTGGTCAATGCGGTGTCGCCGGTGGTGCCGTCGACCACGATGCTGACGGGGTTCTGGCCTTCGCCCGGCTCGTCGAAGTAGAAGTCGTTCAGGTCGCCACCGACGACGATGTTGGCGTCGGCGTTCTCCGCGAGCAGCTGGTTCACGTAGTCGCGCACCACCTGGGCCTGCAGCTTGCGCTGTTGTTCGGTTTCGCGAACAAAGGGTTCGCCCGTGCCCCAGAGCGCGCCGTCGCCGCCCTTGGATTTGAAGTGATTGGCGATCACGGTCACCTCTTCGCTGCCCAGCTGGAAGATGCCCACGTAGGGCTCGCGGCCGGGGCTGGCGGAGGCGGGCCCGAACGCGGCTTCCGTGCCCGGCACGAGGGATTCGGTGATGAGGAAGGCGTCGATCAGATCGACCGTATGGTCGTTGTAGAGGATGGCGCACTCGATGCCGCGACCGTCGCTGCTGCCGCCCGAGATGGCGACGTAGTCCGTGTCGGCGATGGCGTTCACGCGGTCGGCCAGCACTTGCAGAATCTCCGTGTTTTCGGTCTCCTCGATCGTCAGCACGTCGGGTAGTTCCAGTTCCTCGATCAAGGCGAGGGTCAGCTTGGAGAGCTTGGTTTCGAGCTCGTCCGCGGTAGGTGTGGAGCCCTCGTCGTCCTTGTCGGGGTTGTCGACGAGGTCGAAGAGGTTTTCGACGTTGAAGGTGCCGATCTTGTAGTTCCATGCGCCGGAGTTGCTGCTGCGGCGGGAGACGGGGGTGCTCGGGATCGGGCGGGCGAGGTAGGTCATCTCGTCGTAGACCACCTTGTAATCGCTAAAGGTGTAGTCCATCACGCCCACCACGCCGCGCACCAGGTCGCCGGGCTTGAGGTTGGCCGTCGTGCGCGCGGCATCGTCGATCATGATGCGCTCGGGGTTGTAGTCCACGCTGTCGCCGCCGAGGCTGCGCACCATCATGGCGCGGTGGTAGGGATTATAGCCCGAGCCCAGGCGCATGTCCGCGCGGGTAATGACGACGAACTCGCCGTAATTGTTGGTGGGGCCGACCACGTAACCCAGCGGCACGCTCACGCGCATACCCTCGAGGCTCTCGCGGTAGGCGCTCTCGGCCGCCATGTCGAGGTTTTCACGGTCATTGAGCAGCACGGGCTCCGGCAGGTCGTGATCCTTGGAAAGCACCGTCACGGTATCGGGCTGTTCGGTCTCGGTCAGGTCGTAGTATTCGGTGATGTTGGCCACGACCTCGACCAGATCGCCCACCTCGACCGCGCTGTTGGTGGAGAGGCCGCGGTAGACGTAAAGGCCGTCGGAAGTCGCGTCGTCACCGTCGCCATCCGGGTCCTGAATCCAGAAGTGATCGTCCGCGACAAGCGTCACCACCCCCGTGGTCTGCACGCTCTGGCCGACGTAGGGGCTGGTGTAGCCGCTGCCCTGGATCTGCATGATCGTGACCCCTTCGGGGCCGGAGGAACCCCCGGTCGTCGGATTTTCGGAGTAAGAGGTGCTGGTCGCGGCGTTATTGGCGGCGCCCGGCGTGTGACTGGCGAAATCACCGAAGCCGATGATCGAGTAGCCGCCGTCGGCGTTGCGCTGGGCCGCGCCGGGCACGAAGGAGCCGTCCGGGCCGAGGAAGGTGTCGCCGTAGAGCTTTTCGCCACTGGGGTCTTCGAGCAGGCCCAGGCTGGAGGCGATGCTCGTCCAGGGCGTGACGTCGAGTACGCCGTCGTCGTCGGTGTCGAGATCCTGACCGTCGCTACCGGTGAAGCCTTCGACGAGCAGGTGGGTGACGTTGTCGCTGTTCTCGAAGTTGAGGCTCGTGACGTAGTCGGCGGTGCCGAGGGTGAAGGTGCTCTCCGCCGCCACGAAGAAGCCGCTGGCGGGGAGGGTCTGGCCGGTCAGCGGCGTGACGTTTTCGATCGTGCCGCTGTTGCCTGAGCCGTCGCCGATCACGAGGTAGGTCAGGTTGTCGAGGCTGGCGTTGGCCGGGCCGGCGAGCTCGAAAAACTCGTCGTCGTCGGTGCTGGACTGGTCGATCCGGAGTTCGTTGATGACGACCTGCCCTTGCAGGTGGGTGCCTGCCAGGGCGATGCAGGTGAGGCTGCAGAGAGATGGGAAAAACTTCATGGAGAGAGGTGGTAGGTTGAGAGAGCAGCGACGGGCGCTGAGGGCTCAGCTTTTCCCAGAAATGTGCGGCGGACGCCTCGCGAACAGGTGAAGTTTCGGTGAAGATGAAGCCGGCTGAGGTGGATCCCCGGGCTGCTTTTTAGGATCGCCGCACGGGCGGGCTGAGAATAGAAAAAGACGCATGCACCTCGCGCATCTCTCCGACGTTTCCGTGGAGTCGCTTCGCTCCCCCAGCGGGCGCTACCAGGTCGAACGCCTGCTGCTCAGTCAGCACTTGGGCGCACCCAAGGACGCGCCGCCGAGCCAGGGCGGCCACCCCTTTGAGGTTGAGGTCTGCCGCATCCCGCCGGGAGCGATCAACTGGCCGCTGCATCAGCACAGCACGCAGTGGGAGTTCTTTATCGTGCAGGCCGGTGAGGGCGTCGTCGAGACGGTGGATGGGCGCACGCCGATCCGCCAGGGGCACTTTTTCATGCAGCCGCCGCACCAGGCGCACCACATTCTCAATACCGGCAGCGAAGACCTCGAGCTGCTGATCGTGGCCAACAACAGTGAGGCCGACGTCACCTATTACCCCAACTCAGGCCGCTGGTTCATCAAGCCGCAGCGCAAGATGTTCAAGATGCAGGAGGCCAGCCATTTCTATGAATGGGAGGACGGCGACGAGGCAGAGGGGTAACAAGGGATGAGCTGTCCGCAGATGGGCAGGATCGGCGGAAAAAATAACAATCCTTCCAATCCTGAAAATCGGCGGATCATAGAGAAAGAAGTCATCCATAGATTCAGAGGATTAAATGGATTTCTCTTCGGGACCCCGTTCGTGCACAGGAGATCCCGTACCTTCCGTTCCTCGAGGAAGAATCGTTTCCTAATGGTCCCAGGGCAGGCGGACTTCCTCGCGTGGGTGCTCCCAGACCTTGAAGGGCTCCCAGATCTTGCCGGGGTTGAGGATGCCGTTGGGGTCGAGGGCCTCTTTGATCGCGCGCATGGCCCGGATTTCGGCCGGGCTGTGCTGGAGGCTGAGGAAGGGGGCTTTGGCCAGCCCGACGCCGTGCTCGCCGGTGATGACGCCACCCAGCTCGACCACCTTGGCCATCAGCTCGTGGATGCCCTTCTCGGCGCGCAAGGCCTGTTCCGCATTTTTGCGGTCATACATGATGTGCACGTGGAAGTTGCCGTCGGCGGCGTGTCCGAAGGTCGGCGTGCCGAGGCCGATGCGGTCGCGCAACTCCAGCGTGTAGGCAAAGAGCGCCTCGTAGGAGCGCAGGGGTACGACGATGTCTTCGTTCAGCTTGGTGTCGGCCAGCTGGAACATGCTCTGGCTGCTCGCGCGGCGGACCTGCCAGAGGGCTTCGGCTTCCTCGGCGTTCTGGGCGTTGTACCACTTTTCGGTGTGCTGGCGCAGCAGTTCCTCGAGGCGCAGCTGGCTTTGCGCGACCTCGGCGGGGTGGCCGTCCAGCTCGATCAACAGGTAGGCGCCGGGACGGCTGATGAAATTGCTGATGATGGGGTGCCCGAAGAGGTGCTCCGGACGGTCCGGCTTGTGCGCCCAGATCTGGAAGCACTCGCTGGTCTGGCGATCGATCAGCTCCAGAATGCTGGGATTGAAGCCTTGCTCGAGCATGGTGCGTACGACCTTGAGCGCGGCGGCATCGGTCTCGAACGAAGCGAGGAAGGTGCTCTGCGCGCCCGGCGCGGGCAACAGCTTCAGCACCGCGCCCGTGACGATGCCCAGGGTGCCTTCACTGCCGATCCAGAGGTCGCGCATGTTGTAGCCGCTGACGTACTTTTTGGTGTCGGCTCCCCAGCGCACGAATTCGCCGGTGGGTAAAAATCCCTCGAGGGCGTAGACGTAATCGCGCGTGACGCCGTATTTGGCCCCGCGCAAGCCCCCCGCATTGCAGGCCAGGGTGCCGCCGAGCGTGGCGTACTTCTTCGAGCCCGGGTCCGGCGGGTAAAACAGGCCCTCCTCGCGGGCGGCGGTGTCCAGCTCCTGCACGGTCACGCCCGGCTGGACGTAGGCCATGCGGGCCACCGGATCGATCTCGAACTGCTTCCATTCGGCGAAGTCCAGCACCCAGCCCCCGCGAATGGGTGTGGCCGCTCCGGTGGTGTTGCTGCCCGCGCCCCGCGCCGTGATGGGCACGTGCAGGCGGTTGGCGAGTTTCAGCACCGTGGCGACGTCCTCCTCATCCCGTGGGCGCACGACGGCCTCCGGCAGGTGAGACAACCGCAGGTTGTCGAGCGAGGCCTGGTAACGGATGGCGTCACCAGTGCGCACGCAAGGAGAGGGCAGGGCTGCCTGGAGTGCCTTGAGGGCCTCCGAAGGCTCAGTCGCCGGATCACGAGATGCCATGCGGGTCAGCTTGTCAGAGCTGTGCGGCGTTGTCACGCATGGAGCCGGTTCCTGAGGCGTTTGGAGGGATGCCCGGGTTGGATTACCATCAGGGATGCAGACTGCAATCCCCTACCATAGGTGGAGCAGTGTCCTGCCCAGGTATACATCAGGCGAATATGAGGGAATACGCTTCCTATACCTGGGAGCAGTTCTCCGGGGCCATGGCACGGTAGCAGCCGAGCGCAAGGAGCCACACCAGGTGCAGCGTGCGGAGGACGGGATTCAAGATATAGGTGCTGTTTCTCATGGTCGTATGAATTTCAGGCAGCAATACGCAGTACCCGTACCAGTTCCAGCGCGTGTACGTTTTTGCGCGGTGCTGTATTTTCTCACCCGCTGCGAAGCTGGTCCTACAGGGCCCTCATCGCTCCCGAACCTTTTTAGCGAGGTTGAAAGCCGGGGGTATCCCTGTCCTGAGCAAAGAACCTGATCGATTCCGAAACCATGATCGGCTCCCCACCTCAGAAGTGGGCCTAACCCGGGCCGTAGAAGACAGGGAGGACCGTCCGGCTGATCAAAAATGCTCACGCCCGGAAATCGTGACCGCCGGTGGCCTTCAAGCGGACTGAGCCCGCTCCGCTCAGCCAGCGCAGGTAGTGGGCAAAGTCCTGATTGGCACTGGCGGCGTAGTGAACCTATTAGGTATGAGGCAACATGCGGAGCTAGGCCAGAAACTGCAGGCATTCGGCGATGGTGGGTTGCTGACGTTCGAGTATCGCTTCGGGCGAAACATATCTCATTCGGAGCAACAGTTTTTCTGATGGTTACGAGCAAATCGTTTCATTTCTGCATTTGCCCCTGCGCTGTTTTCGCCTAAGTTGCCGCAGCAATGGCTGGGGGAAATGTGGCTAAATTCGACGTGCTCGTACTCGGTGCGGGCTTCGCGGGCGTGTATTGCGCCAAAACGCTGGGCAAGTTCGCCAAACGCAATCCCGACTTCAAGGTGGGGATGGTTGCGGCGGAAAATTACATGGTCTTTCAACCCATGTTGCCCGAGGTGGCCGCGGCATCCGTCTCCCCGCGCCACGTGGTCAGCCCGGTGCGGCAGCTCTGCCCTAATGTATCAGTCTTCAAGGGCAGCGTGCGCGACATCGACCACGAGAACAAGATTGTGCACGTCAACGCCGGTGACTTTACGCCGGATGTGACCCTGCAGTTCGATCAGCTGGTGCTGGCGCTGGGCGCGACGATCGACCTCAGCCGCGTGCCGGGCATGAGTGAGCACGCGCTGCTGATGCAGAACGTGGGTGACGCCATGAAGCTGCGGGCCCACCTCATCAGCCGCTTCGAGGAAGCCAACCTGGTGACCGATGCGCAGGCCAAGCGCCGCCTGTTGCGCTTTGTGGTGGTCGGCGGCGGCTATTCCGGGGTCGAGACCGCGGGCGAAATCGAGGACATGATGCGCGACATGGTCCGCTTTTACGAATACATCCAGCCCGAGGATTATGAGGTGGTGCTGGTGCATTCGCGCGATCACCTGCTGCCGACGCTGACGAGCAAGCTGGGCGACTATTGTCAGCGCGCGCTGGAGAAACGTGGGCTGCGCATCATCCTCAACGAACGCGTCAAAGCGGTCACCTCCAAGACGGTGATCCTGGACAGCGGCGAGGTGCTCAACGCCACTACGGTCATTTCCACGATTGGCAATTCACCGCACCCGCACGTGCTGCGCCTGGCGCGCGAGCTGGATGCGGAGATCGATCACGGGCGCCTGAAGGCTGACCGCACCGGTCGTGTGCCAGCGGCGAACTGGCTCTGGACCGCGGGCGACTGTTCGGCCATCCCGATGAAAAACGGCGAAACGAGCCCGCCGACCGCGCAATTCGCCCAGCGCCAAGGCACGCTCGTGGGCAAGAACATCGTGGCCCTGCGCAGCCAGAAGGAGGTGAAGACCTTTGACTTCGCGGGCTTGGGCGAGTTGGCGGCAATCGGGCACCGGAGCGCAGTTGGCGACGTCATGGGCGTCAAACTCTCGGGCTTCATCGCCTGGTGGATCTGGCGCACGGTTTACATCGGCAAGCTGCCGGGCTTTCAGAAAAAGCTGCGCATCATGGTCGACTGGACCTTCGACCTGTTCTTCCCGCGCGACATCAATCTGCTGAGTCCGCAATACTCCAAGCTGCTCAAGACGATCCACCTCGAGCCCGGCGACGTGCTCTTCAACAAGGACGAGCCGGCCTTCTCGATCTACTTCGTGCAGCGCGGCGAGATGGAGCTGAAGGACGAGGATCACCTGATCAAGACGGTCGAGGAGGGGGATTACTTTGGCGAGGCCGCCCTGCTGAGCGACAACATCTGGCGCTACACGGCGCGGGCGAAGGTGGCGACCAATCTCGTAGCGCTCGGAGCGAAGGAATTTTACGCAATCACCTCGGGCAGTGACGCGCTGCGGCGCATGTTCCAGCGTTCGGCTCAGGCCTACCTCCGCCACGATGAGGTGCAGGCGGTGCGCGCCCAGCTCGGGCAGGAGACCCTGCGCAAGCAGGCGAAGGAGATCATGAACACGCACATGGACGTGCTGAAGCCGGAGATGAGCGTGCGGCAGGCGATGGAAATCTTGCGCGACCACCGCCACGGTTCCTATCCGGTCGTGGACCAGGAGGGCGTGCTGGAGGGTGTGCTCAAGCGCGACGACGTATTCGATTTCATCAAGTCAGGCGGTGGTCCGGAGGCACCCTTGAGCGAGCTGTCGTTCAGCCAGTTGCCGACGGCCAGTGTAGATGCGCCAGTGGCCGATCTGGTGGAGATCCTCCTGCGCTCAGGCCGCAACAAGCTGATCGTGATCGACGGTGACCACAGGTTAAAAGGCATCGTCACCCTGCTGGACCTCGTTGGCGGCATGTCGCGTCACAATGAGCCAGCCGAGATGAGCTGAGATCGGTTGGGTGACTATTTGCGCGCCTTTCTTGCTTTTTAGAATCATTCTTATTAGTGTGACTGCCATATGTCAGTTGCACCCGATACCCAGACCAAATTTACTGCCTACGCGCATCCTGAGTCGCTGGTGAGCACCGAGTGGGTGGCCCAGCATCTGGACGATCCGAACGTGCGTGTGATCGAGAGTAATGAGGACGTGTTGCTCTACGACACGGGGCACCTGCCGGGGGCCGTTCATATCGACTGGCGGGCGGACCTCAACAACGACCTGATCCGCGACTATGTGGACCCTAAAGGCTTTGCCGAGCTGTGTGAGCGCCACGGGATCACACCGGACATGACGCTGATCTTCTACGGCGACAAGAGTAACTGGTGGGCCTGCTACGCCTTATGGGTCTTCCGGCTCTTCGGCCATCAGGATGTGCGTGTGATGGATGGCGGACGTCAGAAGTGGCAGGCAGAAGAGCGCGCCTTCACCCGCGAAGTGCCGCGCTATGAGCACAGTGCGTATCCGGTGCCGGATCACCGCCGTGACGATGAGATCCGCGCGTTCTATGCGGATACTTTGGCCCACTCGATTGCGAAGAAGCCGCTGATCGACGTGCGCTCGCCGGGCGAGTTCCGCGGCGAGATCACGCACATGCCGGAGTATCCGCAGGAGGGGGTGTTGCGCGGCGGTCACGTGCCGGGAGCCCAGAGCGTGCCGTGGAAAACGGCGGCGAATGACGATGGCACGTTCAAGAGCCGCGAAGAACTGGAAAAGATTTATACGCAGGATCTCGGGCTGGGGCAGGACGACGATATCGTGGCCTATTGCCGGATCGGGGAGCGCTCGAGCCACACGTGGTTTGTGCTGAAGTACCTGCTCGGCTACCGCAAGGTCCGCAACTACGACGGCTCCTGGACGGAGTGGGGTAACATGGTCCGTTCACCTATCGAACGCTCAGACAGCTAATCGAACGATGCCGTATCCGAAGAAACTGCAGGAAATCGTCGACCTCTTTGAGCATCTCGACGAACCAGAGAAGCGCGAAAATCTGATCGTCTATGCCGACCAGGCTGACAGCCATACTCCGGTCGACGAGGAGGACTACGCGCTTGAGGATGTGCGCAAGGACGAAGAGTGCACCGATACGGTCGGTATTTTTCTGAAGGAAGAGGCCGGCGGAGGGGTGACATTCCGCGTGTCCCTCGGGCCGCAGGTGCAGACCCTTACCCGCGCCATGACGGCCATCCTCTGCGAGGGCCTCAGCGGTGAAACGCCGCAGACGGTGCGCGAGGTGCCGGCGGATTTCGTGCCCAAGATTGTGGGCGGTCAGCTGGTGCGCCAGCGTTCGCAAACGGTCTACTACGTGCTGGGCCGCATGAAAGGGGCCTGCCAGGTCTACGAGCGCCGCAAGGCGATGGCCGAGTAGAAAAACAAGTCGCACCGCCGGAGGTCAGGCCGAACGGTGCGATGTGTCAGGTGAGTCATCTCCGGGATCAGACCGGAGAAATAAGAGCCTATGCCTGCTTGCTCTCCTCGTAAAGCTAGAACGTGCTTTTGGATAAACAAAAAGCACCGTGCGACCTTGGCCGACACGGTGCGAAAAGAGGAAGCCTGGCGCGCTCTAGAAAGAGAGCCAGAAGGTAAAGTAGAGATACATGCCGAGCACGAGCACCAGCACGAGGGTGGCCAGCAGCGTGTTGCCGCGGTCCCAGCTCGCCTTGACCTCTGGATCGCCGCTGACCGTGGCGTAGGTGAGGCTGTCGGTCTTGGTGGCAGGAGGCGCCTCGGTCATCAGCGATACGCCGATGAGGATGAGAATGCTGATCACGAAGAGCACGCCAGCGGCGTAGAACTTGTTGAAGTCGCCGATCGCGGCGAGGAAGGCCGGATCGGAAACGCGCGTGGCGCCGAAGACGCTCTCGATCGCCAGCTTGGTCATGCCCAGAGCAAAACCACCCCCCAGACACCAGGCGGCGCCGTAGGCGTTGATGCGCTTCCAGAAGAGGCCGAGCAGGAAGACGGCGGCGATGGGCGGCGCCAGGTAGCCTTGCACCCCTTGCAGGTAGTCGTAGAGGCCACCGTCGGAGATGGCGCGCATGATCGGGATCCAGAGGATGCCGAGGCCTACGACCACGGTGGTGGCAATCCGGCCGACGAGCACGTAGTGGCGTTGGCTCTGGTTGGGCTTGAGCTTTTCGTAAATGTCGACCGTAAAGAGGGTGGCGCACGAGTTGAAGAGCGAGGCCAGCGAGCTCATCAGGGCCGCCAGCATACAGGCGATGATCAGGCCGCGCAGGCCGATCGGCAGCAGTTCTTCCACCATGGTCGGGAAGATCTTGTCGCCCACGATTTCCTCGGTGCCGTTGGGGCCCATCACGGTTTCGATGTGGATGATGCCCTTTTGGTGCAGCGCCCAGCCGATGAGGCCCGGGATGAGGAAGATCAGCACGGGGGTGACCTTGAGCAGGCCGCCGAAGAGCGCACCGCGGCGGGCTTCCTTCAGGTTCTTGCCGGTCAGGGTGCGCTGCACGATGTATTGGTCGGTACACCAATACCAGATACCGATGATGGGCGAGGCGATCAGCACCGCGAGCCAGGGCAGCTGCGGATCGTCGAGCGGGCGCCAGAGCGCGAGGTCTTCCTTGCGGTCGGCAGCCATCGAGACGAGCTCATGCCAGCCACCGAGTTGGTGCAGGCCGATGAACGTGATGATGCAGGAGCCGATGATCAGCAGCACGGCCTGTGGGGCTTCGGTGTAGATCACGGCGCGCATCCCGCCGATGACGGTGTAGATCCCGGTGAGGATCACCGTGGAGAAGGCCCCGACCCAAAAGGCGTTTTCCGGCGTGCCGAAGGTGGTCGGCAGCAGGGATTCAAAGACGAGCGCGCCGGCGTAGATCGTCACACTCACCTTTGTCAGCACGTAGGCCGTCAGGGAGACGATACTGAGGATCCAGCGGGAGGTGGGGCCAAAGCGCCGCTCCAGGTATTCCGGCATCGTGTAGACGCCCGACTTGTAATAAAAGGGCACGAAGACGTAGGCGAGGATGACCAGCACCCAGGCGTGCAGCTCCCAGTGGGCCATGGCCAGACCGCTCGAGGCGCCGGAGCCGGCCAGACCGACGATGTGCTCCGAGCCGATGTTCGACGAAAAGATCGAGGCGCCGATCAGAAAGAAGCCGGCGTGCCGCCCGGCCAGGAAGTAATCTTCGGTGCTTTTGTTCTGGCGGCCGGCCCAGAGGGTGATGCCCGCGATGAAGGCAAAGTATATCGCAATGATCGTCCAATCTAGCCAATGCATGGGGTCTCCTTTGGTGGAGTGGGGGTATGAATCGTGAAGGGGCTGTCAGGAGTCGGAAAGACGCACAACCACGCCCCGTCGCGCGGAATTGCGGCGAAGGAACGCAGGATGGGGTCTGGATGGCTGGGGCCGCTCCCGGCGCTTTGGAGCCAGGAAGGGGGAGGAGGTGTCGGAAGCAGCTGAGACCATCCCGGTGGATCTTCTGCGCGCGGGAACGCGCGGACAACCCGCCGGTTCCGATTCCTGTAGTAGAACCGTAGCCAAACGCTGACAATATTTTTCCCGGCGTTAAACCCTCAGGGCGCTTGACAGTCAAGCTGCGGCCGCTGCTGCCGGTATAACTATAGAATCAAAAGCTGCTGACCGTGTGCCTGGCCCGACGGTCACGGTTGCCGCTCAAGCACGTTTACCTACGCAGCGATGCGTTTTTGTATCGGAGGCCTGAGTTCTGTGAGAGCAAGTGAAAGTGTTTATAGGTAATATACCTCGGATGCTTAAGTATTCCTACTGTCCGATTTTGGGCGATTTGTGAAGCGGTAGGTTGCGTCATAAAGGTGTAAACTGCAGCGGCCCGCTCTCCCCCTCTCCGGGTCTCTGCTGAACGACTACTAAACATAGACTACCCCTCTCCTGGCCGCTTGCGTTCAGTCTGGTCAGGAGCGACCCCTCCTTACACTTATGAAACGACCCCCTTTGGCGGTGGCTGTGCTACTGCTTACCCTGAATCCAGCGCTGCGTGGTGAAAACGTGTCGCTGATCCCGGCCGACGTGGCCTCGGTCAATATCGCCGGAGACGCCGGAGCGCCTTCGATTTCGACCAGTGGTGTCGGCGATACGATCTACCTGCGTTCGCGCGAGTTTTCCTCCGGCGCCGTGCGCAACAACGTCGCCTACCTGCAGTTCGACCTCTCTTCTCTCAACAACGACGACGTGATTCAGGCCGCGACGTTGCGCCTGAACAAGATCGCAGGCGATACCGTCGTGACCGGGCGCGTGGCGCTCTTCGGCTTGATGGACCTGGCGGGCAACGTCCAGCAGGACTGGAACTCCGGCAGCTTCACCTACGGCGATGAGTTCGATCCGGCAATCTTTAACGATGCGGTGTCCACGCCGGGGGCCTCGCCGATCAACCTCAGCAACGTGGTGAACTTCGACGAGCAGGAAGCCGTCAGTGGCAACACCGTGACGCTGAGCTCCGACGACCTGAACGACTTTTTGCAGAGCCGCGTGGCCGACGATGGTCTGGTGACCTTTATCCTGACCTTCCCGAGCCAGGGGGACGGCAACGACAAGAGCCTGACCTACGCCTCTCACACTTATACGGACGACACCAACCTGCGCCCGACGCTGGAAGTGGCGTTCTCCGATGCGAGCCTGCCCTCACCGCCGAGCGATTTGATGCTGGGCAACGTGAGCTACTCGGCCAATCCCTCACTGACGATCAATTGGGGCGGCATCGACGGCGCGCTTTCCTACAAGGTCTTCCGTCGTGCCGATGGCGAAGAGGAACCGACTCAGGTAGGCACCGTCACCAGCCCGAGCTACTTTGACGACAGCGTCGAGCTCTTCGGCCAGTATTACTATTCCGTCGCGGTGGTGACTGATGCGGGCGAGTCCGTGCGGTCGACCGAACTCTACGTGGATGTGACCGACTCCGATGCCGGCCGTCCCGCGGCCCCGGGCGATTTCACGGTCGCGGCCAGCACGCCCGCGCAGATCCAGCTGGGCTGGAATGCGGTGAGCGGCGTCTACCTGTATGAGGTCTACCGCTCCGTTTATCCGGACCGTGCGTTCAGCCTCGTGGACACGGTGGACACGCCCCATTACACCGACGACAACGTGGTGGGCTTCCGCAGCTACTATTACAAGGTCAAGTCCATTGGCGGCGGCGGTATCTCCTGGGCCAGCGATGTTTTCGAGGTCGAGCCGCGTTTTGTGACCGGTGGCACGATTCCCGCCGCGCCGCAAAATCTCAGCCTCGGCAGCAACACCACCTATTCCACCACCATCGGCTGGGATGCGGTCGCCGACGCGCAGGCCTACTACGTCTACCGTTCGGTCAGCGGCACCGGCGATTATCATTTGGTGGGCATCAGCGAAACGACTTCGCTGGAAGACACCTATGCGGTGATGCCGCAGATTGCCTACGATTATACCGTCTATGCGGCGGGCCAGGGCGGCTTCTCCGAGCCCTCCGCCGTACTGGGCGTGGATGCCACGTTGCACAACTACCGTCAGATGGAGAACATCACCCGCGCCCCGGTGGCGGTGCCGAGTGAAGACGGCATGTTGATCAGTTGGCGCCTGCTGGGCACCGATCCGGAAAACATCGGCTTCTCCGTCTATCGCGACGGCCACCGCCTGAACAACTTCCCGATCACCGGCGCAACCAACTACCTCGACGAAGCGGGCACGACGGCTTCGACCTACGAGGTGCGGGCCAAGATCGGTAACTACGAGCTGCCTGAGGGCGAAACGGCCCGCGTGCTCGGCCAGGGCTACCTCAGCGTGCCGATCGAGGCGCCTGCGGGCGGCACGACCCCGGACGACGTCGACTATACCTACAACGCCAACGACGCGAGCGTGGGCGATCTGGACGGCGACGGTGAATACGAGATCGTGCTCAAGTGGGATCCGACCAACGCGAAGGACAATTCCCAATCGGGCTACACGGGCAACGTCTTCATCGATGCTTACGAGATGGACGGCACGCGCCTGTGGCGCATCGACCTGGGCCGCAACATCCGCGCGGGCGCTCACTACACGCAGTTCATGGTGTATGACTTCGACGGCGACGGCCGCGCAGAGATGATCTGCAAGACTGCCGATGCGACGACGGATGCCGAAGGCACCGTGATCGGCGACCCGGATGCCGACTACCGCAACGACGGTGGCTACATCCTCGACGGTCCAGAATTCCTCACGGCCTTCGACGGTATGACTGGTGCGATCATGGATACGATCGACTACGTCCCGCCGCGCGGCAACCTCTCCGACTGGGGCGACACCTACGGCAATCGGGTGGACCGCTTCAACGCGGCGGTGGCCTACTTTGACGGGGTGCACCCGAGCTTTGTCGCGGCTCGCGGCTATTACTACGGCCAGTCTGGGCAGGGCATCGGTCGCACAGTGATCGCCGCCCACGACCTGGTCGATGGCCAACTCGTCGAGCGCTGGGTCTTCGACAGCCAGGTCGAAGGCGATCAATACGTCGGCCAGGGCAATCACCAGCTGACGGTCGGCGACGCCGATGGCGATGGCTACGATGAAGTGATGCACGGTTCCCTGACGATCGACCAGGACGGCTCCGCCCTTTGGGTATCCGGCCTCGGTCACGGTGACGCCATGCACTTCGGCGATCTGGACCCGAGCCATCCGGGCATGGAAATGTTTGCGGTGAAGGAAGAAACGGGCGCCGAATACCACGACGTCTTCACCAACGCCGCCACGGGCGAAACCATCTGGGGTGTCAACAACGCCCGTGATACCGGGCGCGGCCTCGCCGCCGACATCGACCCGAACTACGCGGGCACCGAAGTCTGGGGCGCCGCCAATCTCAGCGTCTGGTCCGCCCAGGGCGAGGTCATCGGCCTCACGCGCCCCTCGATCAACTTCGCGATCTGGTGGGACGGCGATCCCCTGCGCGAGCTGATGGACGGCACCTCCGTGCGCAAGTGGGACTGGGTGAACCAGCAGGAAGTGGTGTTGCTCGATGCGACCGGCACCGCCTCCAACAACGGCACCAAGGCGACCCCGTCGCTCCAGGCCGACTTGCTGGGTGACTGGCGTGAAGAGGTGATGCTGCGCACGGACGACAACACGGCCCTGCGTATCTACAGCACCTCGGCCCCCACGGTCCTGCGCATCCCCACCCTGATGCACGACCCGAATTATCGTGTGGCGGTGGCCTGGCAGAACAGCGCCTACAATCAGCCCCCGCATCCCTCGTTCTTCATCGGCAACAATATGCCCGATGTGGCGATGCCGGATGTGTTCGTCGATCCGCGCCCGGATCTCTACGGCCTGATGGATGACGAGGGCGTCTACACGACGGATGTGCGTGTGGCCCTGAACGCCAACCTCGGCGCGCCTCTGGTCAACGAATACCGCGTCGATAGCGGCTCGTGGATGACCTACAGTACGCCCTTCATGGTCCAGGGCAACGGCAGCCACACGGTGGACTTCCGTACCTACGACGGCGAAAGCAACCTGTTGGCCGAAGCCAGCTCAACCTTCACGATCAATGCTCAGCTGCCGGGTGACCTCGACGGCGATAACGACGTGGATGTCGACGACCGGCTGGTGCTGATCGGCAGCCTGCGCAAGTGCGAGGGGGACGCCGGTTACAACGCCGCGGCCGACCTCGATGGCAACGGTTGCGTCAACATGGTCGACTACGCCAAGTGGCGCGCCTACTACGCCGCCGCCAACCGCCCCCGCTAAATGCACTCCCTCCTCTCAACTCACACTTCGCACCACATGAAAAGAACGATCCTCCCGCTTCTGGCCCTCGCCGCAACCGCCACCGGCGTATATGCCAGCCCCGGCATCACCCTCAATCCTTCCGCTGCATCCGTGCAGGTGGGGGACGCCTTCACCGTCGACGTCGTGGCCAATTACGACGCCATGACGGAACTCGGTTCCATGGCCGAACTCACCTCGTTCGGCTTCATGGTCGATCCTTCCAGCATGTTCACCATTGGTGATTACACTGGCTTCACCATGAACATGGACTATGACGACTTCTCCATGGATCCGGGGGAAGTCGTGGGCATTGCCGGACTCGATGGCGGTTCGACCGATACGATGGTCACGCTCGGCACGCTCTCGTTTACGGCGACGGGCTTGGGCACGCAGTCGCTGGAGATCTTCGGCGACGAAAGCGACTCGTCGGGCACGATGGGGCTCTACTACACGGTCTACAACGACATTGGGGACCCGCTGGACGATCAGTATTTGTCCTTCGACCTCAGCGGCTCGACCTCGATCTCCGTCGTGCCAGAGCCTGCAACGACGGCGTTCATGGCCGGTGCCGCCGCTCTCGCCGCACTCGGCTTCGTTCGCCGCCGACGCGCCTGATCGGTTCTATACTTGGCGATTATGCAGTTTCGAGGAGCAGGATTCGTCCTGCTCCTTTTTTAATGCGGTAGGTATGTATAAGGTGTGATAGAGGACTGAATTCCTTAGGTATTTCGTGCATGCTTTGCGGTGCTACTGGTAGGTTTGGATCGGAGTTGTGATTAGCTCCTACTGTCCGATTTTAGGGCGTTTGTTGTGAGCAGCAGCTGGTGCTTATTTAGTGCGCAGCAGGCTTTCTGTTCTCTTGGGCCTGCCCCTTGTTAACCTCAAATAGTACCCCCGCTCCGGCTTTCTCCCCCCCCCTCGCAGCCGGGGCGCGCACACCTACGATGAAAAAACACCACCTTGCGGTGGCGATGCTACCGCTTACTCTGTCTCCTGTGACTTGGGGCGCCTCCACGGCGCTCAGTCCTACCTCCATCGCTTCGATCAACGTCGGCGGCGAAGATGGTAACCCAGCCATCAGCACCGGCGGCGTCGGCAATACCATCTACATCCGCTCCCGCGATTTTGCCTCCGGACCGGTTCGTCATAATGTCGCCTACCTGCGCTTCCATGTGGACGATCTCAGCGACGCCGAGATCTACACGGCCAGCTTGCGCTTGAACCGGGTGGGCGGCGACTTCGCGGTCGAAGGGCGCGTGGCCATCTACGGCTTGCTCGATCTGCCGTCGAATCTGGTGCAGGACTGGACGACCGACACCTTTGCCTATGGCGCTGAGTTCGACCCGTCGATGTACAGCGATGGGGCTTCGGTGCCCGGAGCGACGCCGATCACGCTCAGCCAGGTCGAAGACCTAAGCGATCTGGAGACTGTCACCGAATACACCACCATCACGCTGACGGACGACGCGTTCGTCGACTTTCTGCAATCGCGGGCCGATGACGACGGCAACGTGACGCTGATCGTGACCATGCCCAGCCAGGGCGGTAACGACAAATACTACGAACTGGCCTCGGACACCTACGACGATGCCAGCCTGCGCCCGGTGCTGGAAATCGCTTACGGCCCGGCCGGGCTGCCCGCGCCACCCGTCGGGCTGGCGGTCGACAACATCAGTTACGCGGCCGAGCCCACGTTGACGGTGGATTGGGATGCGATCCCGGAAGCGCAAAGCTACAAGGTCTACCGGCGTGCAGAAGGCGAGCAGGACGCCACCCTCGTCTCGCAGTCCAATGCCGCCAGCTACTTCGATGACGACGTGCAGTTGTTTGGCGTCTATTACTATTCCGTGGCCGCGGTTGCCAGCGAGGGCGAATCGGTGCCCAGCGTCGAGCTGCGGGTGGAGGTCCGCGACTCCATGGCGGGCGATCCTGCCGCGCCGAACAATCTTGCGGTGGTGGACAGCACGCCCGGCACCATCCAGATCGGCTGGGACGCTCCGGCCGGCGCGTTCCTCTACGACGTCTATCGCTCCACCCATCCCGATCGCGATTTCGAGCAGGTCGATACCGTGGCGACGCCCGCTTACACCGATAGCGACGTGGTCGGTTACCGCAGCTACTACTACCGCGTCTCCACCACGGGGGCGGGTGGCGTTTCCGGCCCCAGCGAAACCGTGGCCGTGGCGCCGCGCTTTGTGGAAGGCGGCACCGTGCCGGAAGCTCCGGGCAATCTGTCGCTGATCGACAACACCCTCTACACGACCGAGATCGGCTGGGACGCGGTGGATGATGCGCAGGCCTATTACGTCTACCGCTCGACTCATACGGATGGCGACTTCCACCTCGTGGGGATCAGCGATACCACCTCGCTCAACGACACCTTCGCGGTCATGCCGCAAAATGCCTACTACTACACGGTTTATGCGGTGGGAGAGGGTGGCTTTTCCGAGCCGTCGGACATCTTCGGCGTCGACGCCACCTTGCATGTGCATCGACAGATGGAAAACCTGACGCGTGCGCCGGTTGCGGTACCCAACGAAGAAGGGATTCTGGTCTCCTGGCGCCTGTTGGGCACAGACCCGCGCGATACCGGTTTTTACATCTACCGCGACGGTCACCGCCTGAACAACTTCCCCCTCACCGGCGCGACCAACTACGTCGACACCGAGGGCACGGTTGATTCGACTTACGAGATCCGGGCCACGCTCGACGGCTTTGAGCTGCCGAGCGGCGAGACCGCCCGCATGCTCGAAAACGGCTACCTGAGCGTGCCGCTCGACATCCCGGAAGGCGGCACGACGCCCGACGGGGTCGACTTTACCTACACGGCCAACGACGCCAGCGCCGCCGATCTCGATGGCGACGGTGCATACGAGGTCGTGCTGAAGTGGGACCCCACCAACACGGGCAACAACATGCCGGGCTATTACACCGGCAACGTCATTATCGACGCTTACGAGATGGACGGCACGCGCCTCTGGCGCATCGACCTGGGCCGCAACGTCCGGGCCGGCTCGCCCTATACCCAGTTCATGGTCTACGACTTCGACGGTAACGGGAAGGCGGAGATGATCTGCAAGACCGCCGATGCAACCGTCGACGGCCTGGGCAACGTGATCGGGGATCCAGATGCCGACTGGCGCAGCAGCGAGGGCATGGTGCTCGAAGGACCGGAATTCCTCACCGTCTTCAACGGCGAGACGGGCGAGGCGATGGATACGGTCGACTATGTGCCGCAGCGCGGGGACATCTCCGAGTGGGGCGACTCATACGGGGGACGCGTGGACCGCCTGAATGCGGCAGTCGCGTAACTCGATGGTGTGCACCCCACCTTCCTCGCCGGGCGCGGCTACTACTACGGCCAACCGGGTCAGGGGCCGGGCCGCACGGTGATCGCGGCGCACGACTACATCGACGGCCAGTTGGTCGAGCGCTGGGTCTTCGACACCCGCGACGCCGGGGCCGAATACATCGGCCAGGGCAATCACCAGTTCTCTGTCGGCGATGTCGACGGCGATGGCAAGGACGAGCTGATGCAGGGCTCGCTGACCTTCGACGACGACGGGACGGCTCTCTGGTGCAGCGGTCTCGGCCACGGTGACGCCATGCACTACGGCGACCTCGACCCGACGCGTCCGGGCATGGAGCTGTTCTCCGTGAAGGAAGAGACGGACATCCCCTACCACACCGTCTTCAGCGATGCTGCCACGGGTGAAACCATCTGGGGCGTATTCAATGGCCGGGACACCGGTCGCGGGCTCGCCGCCGACATCGACCCGCGCTATGCCGGCACCGAAGTCTGGGGCGCGGCCAACCTCAATGTGTGGTCCGCCGCCGGCGAAGTCATCGGTAATGTGCGCCCTTCGATCAACTTCTCGATCTACTGGGACGGCGACCCGTTGAGCGAACTGCTCGACAACATCTCGGTGCGCAAATGGGATTGGGTGAACCAGCGTGAAGTCGTGCTGCTCGACGCCGAAGGCACGGCCTCCAACAACAGCACCAAAGCCAACCCCTGCCTGCAGGCCGACTTGCTCGGCGACTGGCGCGAAGAGGTGATGCTGCGCACAGCCGACAACACCGCGTTGCGCATCTACTCCACGCCTTACCCGACGGATCTGCGCATCCACACCCTGATGCACGATCCGGCTTATCGCGTGGCGATCGCCTGGCAGAACAGCACCTACAATCAGCCGCCGCACCCCTCGTTCTTCATCGGCAACGACATGCCGGCAGTCGCCCAGCCGGATATCTTCGTCTATCCAGAGCCGGACTTCTACGGCTTGATGGATGAGAACGGCGACTACACGACCGATGTGCGCGTCGCATTGACCGTCAACCTCGATGAACCGCTGAGCAACACTTACCGCGTCGATGGCGGGTCATGGACGTCTTACAGCGGGCCGTTCATGGTCACGGGCGACGGCAGCCACACGGTCGAGTTCCGCACCTATGATGGTGACGACAATCTTCTGGTCGAAGCCAGCAAGACCATGACCATCAACGCAGCGGTGCCGGGCGATCTCGACGGCGACGGCGATGTGGACGTGGACGACCGCCTGGTGCTGATCGGTAGTCTGCGCACCTGCGAGGGCGACAGTGGCTACAACCCCGCCGCCGACCTCGATGGCAACGGCTGCGTCGACATGGTCGACTACGCGAAGTGGCGCGCCTACTACGCCGCTGCCCATCGCCCCGGCTGATCTTCTTTCGCCAAACGAGTAGACAGTGTTACAGGACTCCGGAGGGAGCAGGCAAGAACCTGCTCCTTCTTTTTGGGCCACAAGCGACGCTCGCCGGGTGGGGCGACTACATCAGCAGCCAGCTGCCGAGGGCGAGAAAGATGAGGAAGCCGCCGGTGTCCGTCAGGGCGGTGAGGAAGATCGAGGAGCTTTGGGCGGGGTCTCGCTTGAGGGCGCGCAGCGCCAGCGGGATGAAGGCGCCCGAGACGCCGGCGATGGCCATGTTGGCGATCATCGCGAGCAGGATGACGAGTGACAGCTTGGCCTGGCCGGTGATAAGGTAGGCGATGACGGCCGCGACGCAGCCAACCGCAAATCCGTTGATCAGGCCGATGGAGAGTTGTTTGAAAAGGATGACGCGCTTTTCCGCCTCGTGGATCTCGCCCATCGCGAGACTGCGGATTGCGACCGCGAGGGCCTGCTGACCGGAGTTGCCGCCGATGCCGGCCACGATGGGCATGAAGGCCGCCAGCACGGGCATGGCGCTGATCTGATCGCCGAAGGACATGACGACGGCCGAGGCCATGAAGGCGGTGGCCAGGTTGACGTGCAGCCAGGGGATGCGGCGCTTGACGGAGTAGGTCACCTTGTCCGTCAGGCTCTCGTCACCACCGGCACCGGCCAGCTTCTGGATGTCTTCCGTGGCCTCCTCGTAAACGACGTCCAGGATGTCGTCGTGCGTGATGACGCCGAGCAGGTGGTTGTCTTCGTCCACCACCGCGATGTCCGGCAAATTGTATTCGGCCATCAACTGCGCGACCTCTTCCTGGTCCGTCTCCGGGCGCACGATGCCGCGGATGTCGGGGTTCATCACCTCGCGCACTTTTTGCGTGGGACGGGCCTGGATCAGCTTGCGCAGGGAGACGATGCCCAGCAGGCGACGCTTGCGATCCACCACGTAAACGTAGTGGAGATCTTCATACTGCTCGGCGAAGCTGCGGATGCGTTCCACGGCGGCATCGACGCTCATGACATCGAAGAGCGTCGCCACCTCGGTCGTCATCAGGCCGCCGGCGGTGTCGGACTCGTATTCGAGCAGGCGCTCGATCGTTTCACGCCAGCCGCTCTCGATCTTGGCCAGCAAACGCTCGCGGTGCTCGTCTTCGAGCTCCGCCACCACGTCGGCCGCGTCGTCGGCGTCGAAACTGTCGAGCACCTTCACCGCGCGCAGTTCGCGCATGGCGCTGAGCACTTCCGCCGCGTGCTCTTCGTCCATCTCGGAGAGCACGTGCGCGGCGCGCTCGTTGGAGAGCTGCCGCAGCACGACGCGCCGTTGGTCCACCTCCAGACGGTCGAGGAAGCTCGCGAGGGTGTGGTCCGACGTCTCGGCCAGGCGCACCGGATCGAACCGCCCGAGATCCTGTACGGGCCACTCGGCCAGCTCCTCCATCGTGTAGGGGCTGACTTCGTTGGGCGTCATGATGACTTCACCTTCGGACATATAGAGCCTGTGATGGTTGAGTTGGGCGGACGGGAAGCTTGGGACGGCGCCTCATGCTCTGTGGCGGCGGCTGAAGGGATTCGAGGGCCGGAATGACTCAATTACTCTAATGCCGTTTGCCGACTTCCTCAATGCAGAGACTTCACCAGTTTCGTGAACGCGCGGAACTGGGGATGCTCCGACGAGTGCAGCAGGCTGTAGAAAACCGCCTCGCTCGGCAAGAGGCTGATGCCTTCGATGCGCGAAAGCAGGTCGAGCACGTCGCGGGCATCCTGTGCGCGGCGGGCGCTGACGCAGTCGGTGAAGAGCGTCACGTCGATCTCGCGACGCAGGGCGTCCATCACCGTCTGGTAGACACAAATGGTGGTTTCGAGCCCGGCCAGCAGCAGCACCTCCACGCCCAGGTCTTCCAGCTTGTCCTCGAGACCCTCGGCGCCGAAGGCAGAAAAAGCGGTCTTGGCAAAGACGCAGCCCTGGTCGACGTGTTCGAGCACTTCGGGCACGGTGGGACCGAGTTTGTCCGGCACCTGCTCGGTGGCGAGCACGGGGATGTCGAGCAGGCGGGCGGCCTGGGCGGCGAAGGCGCAGCGCTGCAGCACTTCATCGCCGTTGGGGATCGCCTGGATGAGGCTGGCCTGCAGGTCGAGCAGGAGCAGGGCGACGCGCGGTTGTTCGGGTTGATCTTCGATCATGACGTACGAGGCGGTTTTTTGCCCGCACCGACGGTCGCGAGGGTTGGGGCAGGTTTTTCGGCTGGGTGTTCCGGATAATACTGGTGGTAAAAGCGCCGGCGCCCCTTCACTTGGTAGACGGCACCGTCGGGCCAGATGAAGGCCGTGAGGCGCCCGCCGGTGACGGCCCCGGTGTCGATGCAGATCGAAGCCGAGCGCACGAGTGGGGCCGGGCGGGGCGTGTGCCCGTAGATGACGAATTCCGGCCCGTGCCACTCGTTGGCCCATGGGCGGCCCTTGGGGCATTCCTGCCGCTTGGCGGGTTTGCCTTCCGGGTCGAGCACCTGAATCCGGGTCACGATGTCGGCCTCCTGCTCACTCCAGTGCGGCTGGGGCAGGAAGCCGCCGTGCACGATCACGGTGTTATAGGCTGGCTCGGTCAGAGTCAGGGGCATCCGCTCAAGATAATCCCAATGGGCTGGTTGCAACTGCTGCAGTGTCACCTTGTCGTATTCCTTCAGAATCGTCGGATCGCCCTCGCGGCGATAACGCAGCAGGCGCAACTCGTGGTTGCCCATGACCGCCTCTGCCTGGAGGGCGATGGCCTGATCCACCACGCCCGCGCTGTCAAAGCCCTTGTTCACGAGGTCGCCGACGAAGATGAGGCGGTCTTCCGGCTGTGGTTGGAGCCAGTCAAGGAGTCGCGCGAGGTCGTCCGCGCAACCGTGTACGTCGCCAATTGTAATGAGTCGACCTGTTGCCATCACAGCGCAAAGTTGCCAAAGGTTCGAACGTCGCGCTACACTGTGCCTCGAATTCCCAACCGTAAACGGTAAAATTTGGACGTATCGCTGAAAACTCCCGCCCGGCACTGCGCCGTGACCGGTCAATCCTTCGCACCCGGCGACCGCCGGGTATGCCTGCTGGTGCGCAACGCCGACGGCGATCTCGAGCGCTGGGACGTGCAGCCGGAGGCGGTCGAGCAATTCGCGCCGCTGGGTGAGATCCTGTGCCGCTGGGTCCACACCGTGCGCGACCCGGCGGAGGCCTCCAAGCAGAAGCGCCAGCAGCTGCAGACAGTCGAAGACCTCTTCCTCGCCCTTTGCGGCGAGCCGGACATGCTTTCGGGGCTGGACGACGAGGATCTACCCGTCTCCGATGCGGGCGCAGAGGAGCGGGCGACGCTCAAATACCTGCTGGCCCTGCAGCTGGAGCGCAAGCGCGTGCTCAAGCCCCACGACGCCGAACATTACTGGCACGTGCGCCGCAAAAAAGCTTACGCGGTGGAACCCATCGAGCTCGAGCCCGAACGCGTGGCGGCCGTGCAGGCCCAATTGACGCTGCTGGTGTAGCCGGCGTTGGGCGGCGGGCGGCTAGTCCAGCTTCAGGCCGGGAGGATCGACGGGCCAGAGCTCTTCGTTGGCGTTGTCGCCCGCCTTGTTTTCCAGCTCCGGCTCGGTGGCGAGCTCCGGTTGGGGCGGGCGCACGAGGTCGGAGGGGGCGGTGAGCAGCGGGCTCATCAGGCCGGGGATGTAATCGGAAAACGTCTCCTCGTCCGGCGTGGCGCGCAGGGAGTGCTGCACCATGCCCATCTTGGCGTCGAGGTTGTCCACCATGCTGACGAAGACTGCTTCGGGCGTGGCGGCGCGGATCGCGGCCCCCCATTCCGGTTCGCCCTGGTGGCTCAAGATGATGTGCTCGAGGCGCTCCATCAGGTCGGCCGAGAGCTTGGCGCGCAGGGCGGCCTTGCGCGCCTGGCGGTAGCCCAGCACCACGTGGCCGTTCAGCGTGCCTTCGCGCGTCTTGCGGGTGGCCCACGGGCCGGTGTATTCGAGCGCCTTGCCGATGTCATGCAGGATGATGCCCGCCAGCGCCAGATCACCCGGCACTTCGGGGTAGAGCGGCAACAGGGCCTTGGCGGCGCGGGCCATGCGCACGGTGTGCTCCATCAGACCGCCGCGGTAGGCGTGGTGCATCGAGATAGCGCCGGGCATGCCCTTGAAGACTTCGCCCAGTTCGTCGATCGCCAGTCGCACCGTCTCGCGCAGCTCCGTATGCTCAATGCTCTTGATGTAGCCCTGCAGCTCGTCCCACAGCTCGTCGAGGTCCTCGGGCGCGCTCTCGACCAGGCTTTCGGCCCAGTGGATCACCTCGTCTTCGGGCACCAGCGCGATCTGCTGCAGGGTGGGGGAGAAGCGGTTCTGATAATAATCGGTGTTACCCGTTACGCGGATGACCTGGCCTTCGCCGATCGAGTTGAAGAGCTCGAAGTTGGCCGAGTTTTCGAAACAGACCGTATGGAAGAGGCCGGTGCGGTCGCCCAGCTCCACCGTGAGGAACTGGCTGTTGTTGCGCGCCTTTTTCATGGCGAGCTTGCGCACCAGCAGCACGGCTTCGAAATTGACCTTCTGCTCCTTCGGGGCGCTCTTCAGTTGCGCAACGGTAAACATGCGGTCCAGCTTCTGGAATTTCGGCGCCAAGTGACAAGTAAAAGGCGTCGCGCAGGTGATTTGACGATCCTTTGACGCCATGGGCTGGCTTGCAAACCAAGCGCAGGTGTCACCTCTTCGAGGTGCTGGGAGAGGTGACAAGTATGGCGAAAGCGAAGCCTGACCAACTCGCCACTAGGCATGAGCGGACCCGATGCTTTGGCGGTCCGTCGCCGCGCAACCCCGACGGGGTTGTAGCATATAGCCGGTGGTTGAGGTGACGTGAGTCACCGACACCACCGGTCACCCTCCATCCCTCCGATGCACCTTGAAGAGGTGCCAGCAATGGCCAATCGCCGGCCCGTGATACGCCCTTCGGAGTGCCCTCCGTCGCCTACTCGTCCGAAGCGGCGGCGAGGGCGTCCCAGCCGATGTTTTGTTCCACCCAGTCGCAGAAGGCACGGCTGCCGCCGACGTAGGGCAAGAGCGGGGAGCGCACGTGGAACTGCTTGAGCGGAAAGGCCTCGTGGTCGAGATAATGGATGTTGCCGCCGACCGCGCCGACGAGGGCGGAGGCCGCCGCGATGTCCCAGACCTTGACCTTGAAGTCCACGCAGCCGTCCATCAGGCCGAGCGCGGTGTAGGTGAGGTTGAGCGCGCCACTGCCCATGCAGCGCGCGCGGTAGGACGTGAGCAGCGGCTTGAGGGGCTCGAAATAGCGCTCCGGGATGGGAAAGTGCATGCCCACGACGCCGTCCTTGCGCTCGAAGGGCCGCTTCTCGGGCGTAAAGCGTTTGCCGTTGCGCCACAGGCCGTGCCCCGGGCCGCCTTCGACGATCCAGTCTGCGCTATAGTCGTAGATAAAGCCGTAGACCGGCACGCCATCCTTGAGCAAAGCCAGCGATATGGCGCAAAACGGGATGCCTAGCGCGTAGTTGTTGGTGCCGTCGATCGGATCGAGCACCCAGGCGTAGCGCGCCCCGAGGGAGAGCACTTCATCCAGCGGATTGCTTTCCTCCGAGCAATAATCGTCCTCCGGGAAGGAGTGGCGCAGCTCGGTGAAGACGCGCTCCGAGATGGCGAAATCCGCGAACGTGACCCGGGTTTCGTCTTCTTTCCATTCGCTGGGAACCTGCGCATACTGTTTGCGGAAGAAGGCTACCTGCTTTTCGACGGCCACGCGGCCGGCGTTTACGCGATGTCGTAAGATCTTGTCCATCTTGTCTTAGCGTCGGCGGCTGCCAATGCGCCTTATGCGGTCGTAACCATTGTCATCATCCTCGTCCGGAGGCTCCGGCTTGGGCGCGGGCTGGGCGACTGCCACCGGCTCCGGGTGCGGACGCGTTGGGGCGGGGGTAGCAGGTGCCGTGCGCGCCGGCGTGTCGGGTGTGGTTTGCCGGGCCTCGTTTTGCAGTTCCCGCAAATCGCGTTGGACGACGCGCGGGGCATCCGCCCGTTTGCGCCATTCAGCCAGTTGACGCTCTTGTGCTTCCACGGTTTCCTGCAGGTCGGCCAGGGCGTCACGGGCCTGCTTGCGCTCCTGTTCCGCCCGGGCCAGACTGTCGGCGAGGGCGATATTGCGGTCGGCTTCCTGTTGGCGGGCCAGTTTTTCCATCGCCACCTGCGCCTCGAGCTGGACCAGCTTGTCCAGCATCTCTTCGGGGGCCTTGGCCTTTTGCTCGCGCAGCTGCTCGAGCTCGGCTTGCAGGGCGGCCCGCTCGTCGATGAGGCCATCGACTGTCTGATTGAGGGACGCGATGCGCTGCTGGGCGGTCTGCAGCTGCTTTTCGAGGTCGTGCATCCGGGCTTCGGTCCGCGTCAGCACGTCGCCCAGCTGACGCAGGCTGTCGCGCAGATTGGCGGCCTCGTCTTCGGGTGTCGTTTCGGGAAAGTCGGCGCCGGTAAAATTCAGATCGCCCTCGACCATCGCAAAGCGTTCGGCCTGATCGCTCCAGAAGACCAGTTGAAAGGCACCCTGTTCCACGGTGGGGCTCTGCTGCGGGTAGGCTTCGGAATCGACCAGATCGCCCTGCGGGTCCTCCAGCCAGAGATAAAGCCAGGCGGCGCGGAAGTCCTGCTCACCGATCGGGTCGCCGTTGATGGGCAGCAGCAGCTCGATCACGTCCGTGTCTTCGCCTGACGGGCGGTCGATGACTTCCAGTTCGGCACCGACGTCGCTGCGCTGCTGCATCCAGTAGGTGGCGACGCGGAAGCGGTCCAGCGCCAGCTCGGCCAGTTCGGCCACTTGACCATAGCGTGTGCCGCCGCGCTGGTCTTCGAGGGTGCCGCTGGCCTTCTTGCGCAACAGCATGGAGCCCGACAGCACGAGGCCTTCGGCGGCTTCCGGCAGCAGCGCGTCGTCCGTCGCGGTAATGACGCCCTCAAAGACCAGCGGGTAGCCCGGCGCCTCGAGGTCAAACGCCTGCGCGCTGGCCGTCGATACGCCCCACAGCACCCCGACGGTCATTCCAAGCTGCCAAGTTCTGGCCAACAGCTGCATTCTGTCTAGTATTGGAGGGGAATGGGCGCTGTCCACCGCAATATGGAGCCTGCCGATACGGACGATAAATGGGTCTTCGGGCCTGGCTCGGCCGTGTGGGAGGTCACGCGCGAGCTGTCGTTGCTCTCGGGCGGGCCGGCCGCCGCGACGTTACAGACCGCGCACCCAGGAGTGGCGCTGGGTGTGGCGCGGCATTCCCGCTTTCGCGAAAACGCGTGGCAGCGGCTCCGGCATACCTTGCTGGCGACCTGGGGCGTGGGCTTTGGCACCCGGGAGGAGGCCGAGGCCGTGCGGGCGGAAATGGAAGCCATTCATCGCCGCATCACCGGTCCAAAGGGCGCGGCGAATCCCGAAGGCGAGGACCCGAGGTCCGGTGATCCGGAATACCCGCTGGGGCAGCATTACGAGCTGCAATTTTGGGTGCTCGCGACCCTGATCCAGGGCAGCGTCGACGGCTATGAGCGCGTGCATGGGCCGATGAGCGCCGACTTGCGGGAGCGTTTCTACCGGGAGATGCAGGTCTTCGGCACCTACTTCGGTTTGCCGGAGCGCTATGGGCCGCCGGATTGGGCCGGCTTCACGCAGTATTATCAAGAGATGATCCACGCCGACTGGATGGCGTCGTTGCCGGAGTGCCGGGAGATCGCCGCCGCCGTGGCCTTGCCGCCCAAGCCGTGGTGGGCCCACGTGCTGATGTTGCCCAACCGCTTTTTGCTGGCCGAATACCTGCCGCACCCGATCAACGAGAAGCTGGGCTTCCCCTCGACGCGCTGGTCACGCCTGCAACGCCGCGTGCTCGACTGGCTGCTGCCGCGCGTCGTACCCCTGCTGCCGCCAATCTTGCGTTACCCGCCCAAATACCGTCACGCCTGCCGCGCTGCGAAACGACAGGCGGCCCACCCGTCCTGACGGGTTGGCTAGATCCCCGATTGGGCGGATTTTGAGGATTTGCTTGCGGGGTAGGGGGGCGACTAGCCCGCTTCTTGCCCCAGGCGAGGCCTAGCTCGCGAGCGGGTGAGCGGTGGCGCGGATCTGTTCACCCTTTTCGCGTTCGGCCCGGCGCAGATCGTAATCCGTCTGCAGGCGCAGCCAGAACTCCGGTGAGACGCCGAAGCACTTGCCCAGCCGCAGGGCGTATTCCGCCGACAGCCGCCGCTTGCCTTGCACGAGTTCGTTGAAGCGCACGTAGGAAATGCCGCTGGCTTCGGCGACCGCCTTTTGCGTCAGGCCCGCCGGCTCAATAAACTCCTCCAGCAAGATGCGGCCCGGAGGATCGAAGGAAATCAGTGCAGGTTTTTGGGGCATGGCTTGGTCGATTCTTAAGCCAGTCGGTGCTCGAGCTGGCGGATGAGTTCTTCGAGGAACCAGGTATCGGCGTCCCAGTCGGCGCAGAGGCGGAGGGCTTCGCGGGTCAGCTCGGCCGCCCGCTCGCGGCTGGCCTCGAGTCCGTGCACGCGCACGTAGGTGTTCTTCTGGTTGTTCACATCGGCGCCGGTGGTCTTGCCCAGCACCTCGGGGTTACTGGTCGCGTCGAGGATATCGTCTACGATCTGGAAGACCAGGCCCAGGTGCCGCCCAATCTGGTCGGCCTTGGCGTCGGCATCGACGGGGGCATCGGTACAGGCGAGCCCCATGCGCAGGGCCGCGCGCAAGAGGGCGGCGGTCTTGTTGAGGTGGATGTAGTCCAGCTCCTCGGGCCCGATCTCCTGCTGTTCGGCCAAGGTGTCGAGCACCTGCCCCCCGATCAGGCGACGGCTGTCCCCGGCTTCGGAGAGCAGGCGCACGAGGCGCAGGCCCACGCTCGGCTCGTCCACATAGGCGCGGGAGAGGATGCTGAAGGCCTCCGTGAGCAGCGCATCACCAGCGAGCACGGCGGTGGCCTGGTCGAACTTCACGTGGGCCGAGGGGCGTCCCCGGCGCAAGTCGCTGTCGTCCATGCACGGCAAATCGTCGTGGATGAGCGTGTAGGTGTGCAGCAGCTCGATGGCGACCGCCGCGGGCAGGGCGTCCACCCGCTGGTGGTAGAGTTCCGCGCAGGCGAGCACCAGCACGGGACGCAGACGCTTGCCGCCGGCATCGACGGAGTAGCGCATGGCCTCGTGGATTCTGGCCGGGCGGGCGGCAGCCGGGGGCAGCCACGCGTCGAGCGCTGCTTCTACTTGTTGACGGTATGCCTCGTGCCGGTCAGTGAATTCCATTGTCGCGGAAAGACTCATTCAGTATTACGCTAATTTACGATGGTGCAGTTGGAAAGTCTCAGTCGAACGATCCTGAGTGATCGGGATATCAGAAGCAAGTGGTTGCTGGGCGGCCTCCTGCTTTCTTTGCCGTTCGTTAACCTGTTGGTGTTCGGCTACTGGCTCGTCTACGCGCGGCGCCTGTTGGACCGTCGCAGCCCGCAGTTGCCGCCCTGGATGCACTGGGAGCAGATCCTGGTCGACACGCTGCGTATGCTGGGCCTCTACCTCGCCTATGCCTTGCTGCCCGTGCTCGTGTGCGGTGCCGTCTCTGGCCTGCTGGCGGCGTTGTTCCACTTGCTGTGGCTCGATTTGCTGGCCTGGACAGTCGCGTGGATCCCGCTGATGGTCGCCGTCGCGCTGGCCCCGTTGACGTTTCTGGCGGCGACCTTTGCCTTTGTGTCCACGGGCGGTGACTGGAAGGTATTGCTGCAGCCGCTCGACATCCTGTCGCTCATTCAACGCGGTTGGGGGCAGCTCGTGATCCCGCTGCTGGCCTTTTGGGGCGTGGCGGCCCTGGGATGGCCGGTCGCCGGATTTCTTATTTTCCTTGGCTTTAGCATCTTGATCCCTTACGCCTTTAGCGTATTTTCGCAGGTTTCGGAATAAAAGCATATACACATGCCTACCTACGAATACGTCTGCCAAACGTGTGATCGTGAATACGAAGTCTTCCAACGGATGTCGGAAGATGCTCACACCACTTGTAACTGCGGCCGGAACGAGCCGGTAAAACGCAAGATCGGCACCGGTGCCGGTATTATCTTCAAGGGTGGGGGCTTTTACGAGACCGACTTCAAGGCGAAGAAGGGCAGCTCCAGCTCGAGCTCGGAAAGTAAATCGAGCGACAGCAAGGGCTCCAGCGACGCAAAGTCGAGCACGTCCAAGGCTGAATGATCCGCTAACTCCAACTCTATCCGATCATGGCGCGCCGTGGTGAAAAAGACATTCCTTCCCCTCCCACCTGGAGGGTCGCTGCCGGCGCGTTGCTGGTCGCTTTGATTGGTGCCGGCTTCGGCCTGTTCCGCCTCGCTCACGAACCCACTACCGTGGTCCGCGATCGTGAGGCGCTACTCGAACTGGAGCCGGGCACTTCCAGCTACCTCGTCGGGTCTATGGAGGGCGGCGAGACCTGGGAACAGAAACGCACCGTCGTCGTGCGCGGCGATGCCGATGCGCTCGACGTGACGCCGGGAGAACTCAACCGCTGGAGCAACCGCTATTTTCGCGCGGTCGAAACCGAAGAGGGCACCCATACGGTCCTTGGCGTGCTGGACTTTTCCTTCGCCAACACGGCGGCCCCCAATTTCCGCATCCTCGACAACGGTCAATTGCAAGTGGCCGTGCCGCTCGAGTTTACGGCCCTCGCCCCGGAAGAGGAGTTTCATTACATCGTGCTAGGCCGCTTTTACCGCAGTGGCGAGACGGGTGAAGTCTACTTCGGGGTCGAAGAAAGTCGCCTGAACGCCGCGCCGCTGACCTTCGCCGGTCCGCTGCAGCAAAAGGTCTTCAAGTGGGTCATGGCCCCCTTCGCCAAGTCCCCCGAAGGCGAGGATATGGCACGCGCCTGGCCGAATCTCAAGGCGGCGGAAATTTCCGGGCCGGAGCAGGTCGTGAAGTTCCTGATGGAGCGTGCGCCCGAGGAGGCCTAGCTCTTTTTCCCGCACGTGAGTTGCAGCGCTGCGCATTCGTGGTGCGGGGCGTGGCTTGCCTGTTCCCGTAACGGTACCCATACTGGATTTTTCCTACCCCGATTATGATGAAGATGACGCACTTTGCCCGTAACGGCCTCGGTCTGCTCGCCCTGGCCTCGCTCGTGAACCCCATCTGGGCCGCGAGCGAGATGAACCTCGACCACGCGACCCGCCTCGACGCCGACAACCCTCACATCCGCTACAGCGGGCGCTCCGAAGGCATCGGGACCGATACGGTCACCTTTGGCCATAGTGGTGCGCGGGTGCGCCTGCGCTTCGAGGGCACTTCGGTCGGCGCGTGGATCGACGATGAATCGCAGAAGAATTACTGCATGGTGTGGCTCGATGGAGAGCCTGGAAAGAAGTTCCAGCTCAATCACGAGAACGACTTTTACACGCTCGCCCACGATCTCGAGCCAGGCGAGCACACGGTGGAAGTCGTGCGCGTGACGGAGGGCTTCCTCGGCCTGGCGCACTTCAAGGGCTTTGCCCTCGATCATGACGCGGAGGTGCTGGACTGGCAGACCGCGCACGACCGCAAGATCGAGTTCATCGGCGACTCCATCACCTGCGGCTACGGCGTCGAGGCCAACGACCCCAAGGAGCACTTTACGCCCGCCACAGAGAACTTCTGCCTTGGCTACTCCGGCCTCACCGCCCGTCGTCTGGATGCGGACTATCTCGTGGTCTCGCGCTCCGGCATCGGCATGGTGCGCAACTATGACGGCCCCTACGACGGCAGCGACAACGCGATGCCCGACATCTACCCGCAGACCTTTTACACCGAGACCGAGCCGAAGTGGGACTTCGACCGCTTCACCCCCGACGTCGTCTGCATCAACCTTGGCACGAACGACTTCAGTACCACCGGCGTCAACGTGGACAACTACGTGTCCGCCTACGTGACCTTTGCCGGCAAGGTGCTCGATCGCTATCCCGAAGCCGAGTTGGTCGTTCTGGAAGGCCCGATGAACAACAGCAAGGAACTGCGCGCCGCCCTCGACCGCGTCGTCGACCAGCTCCAGGAGCAGGCCCCCGAACGCGTGCACTTCGTCGAGCTCAGCGCGCAAGGCGAGCTCGGCTACGGCGCCGACTATCACCCCAACCGCGCCCAATCCCGCCGCAACGCTGACGAGCTGACCGCCTACCTCGCCGACCTCATGGATTGGCAGTAGTCGCGGATTGGAGAGGGATGGCGGAGCCCGTCACCCGTTTCGCTGCGGGCTCTCCTCTCCCTTGGAGGGCGCATCTCCTTCCCGGCGGCGGGGTTACAAAGCGGGTGACAAAAGAGGGGACCGGACCGAGAATTTTTTGCCTCCAAAAATAAAGGCGACCCGTCGGCCGCCTTTAATAAGAAACCCTTTCTTACGCCGACGTGCTTGCATGGCAAGCAGTGGTCAAGGCTCGGGTTACTAACTTTGTCTTGATTCCAGAAAGATGGGTAGAGGAATCCTCAGGTCTGATCAAGATCAATCTTGTGTATGCTTAGAGAAAAACCTTGAGACAGGGGCGTTATATTATTAGTGAGCATTTATGGTCACTATGTCAGACGCCGTTTCTTTCTCATTTGATATTGGACATGCTTCGATTGGTTGGGCGGCGCTGGCCGCAGACGGCAAGGTGCTGGGCTGCGGGAGCGTGATCTTCCCCAAGGAAGACTGCCAGAACTTTGCCCGTGCAGGGCTGCGCCGACAGCGTCGCCATGTCGCGGCGACGCGCAACCGCATGAAGCGTCTGCGCCAGCTCTTCGTGGAGAAGGGCGTGCTGACGGTGCAGGAGGCTTATGAACAGGCGCAGCCGTCGAGCGGTGTGATGATGCCGTGGCTGCTGGCGGCGCAGGCGCTGGAGAAGGGACGTCAATTGACCTGGCGCGAGCTGTGGCAGGTGATCCGCTGGTACGCGCACAATCGCGGTTACGACGGCAACGCCGAGTGGGCGGGCGACGGCCCCACGGCGGAAGACACCGAGAAAGTCCAGAACGCGAAACAGATGATGGAGGATAGCGGCGCCGATAGTATGGCGGTCGCGATCTGCCGCTTTCTCGAAGTCGACCTGGAGACAGGCGTGCTGCATGGCGATAAATACTTCAAGGGTCAAAACGTCGCCTTTCCGCGCGAAACCGTGCGCGGCGAAGTCCGCACCATCCTCACCCAGGCCGAGAGCTACCTGCCGGGTTGCGACGTTACCTTTATACGGATGGTGATGGATGAACTGAGCCCGGAAGAGGCCAAGCGCTTTGGACTGCCGGAGCGATATCGCGGCGGTCTGCTCTTTGGGCAGATGATCCCGCGCTTTGACAACCGCATCATCAGCACCTGCCCCATCAGCGGAGAAAAGACGCCGCTCAAGCATTGCCCCGAGTATTATCGCTACCGCTGGGCGGAGTTGATGGCGAATCTTGCCGTAGAAGTAGACGGCGTAAAGCGTCCGCTGCTGCCCCGTGAACGCGAAGCCCTCCATGCGTGCATGACTGAACAGGGCTATCTGACCAAGGGCCAGCTCAAGAAGGCGCTGGAAGAGATTACCGGCGGCAGCGCCAAGCAGGTGGACGACTACTTCCTGCATGCGGAGATGGAAAAGGCGCTGGTGTTGGATCCCGTCCGGAAGGAGGTGACGGGAAGCAAGTTGGGGCCGATCTGGCAGACGCTCTCCTCGAAGCACCAGAAGATTTTCGCGAATCAGTTCTTCCGCGATGGTAAGATTAAGCTGGAGGATTGGCGAGCGCGCTTGCTCAAAGATGGGGAAGATGTCTCCGCTTTTGACGCCGCCGTGGAGGAGGTCGTGGCCCAGACCAAACCCCGAGGCAAGAGGAAGGCCGAGCCGCTGACGGTCGACGCCCTCATGACTCAGGTCCATCGGCTGGGCGCTGCCGCATCGGGAAGGGCCCCGTATTCACGCCAGCTGATGCAACAGGCGGTTGAGGAGGTAATGGCTGGCCTTCATCCAAAGGCAGTCAAGAGTGACGACCCGAGTAATCCGCAACAGCGCAACGGCTGTCTGGCTCGAACCAATGAGATTCTGGAGCGCGAGCGCGGCCGCCGCCTGGACGAGCAAACGAACAACCACCTCGTGCGCCACCGGATGCTGATGTTCCGTCGACTGCTGGAAGATCTTTACCAGCAATACGCGGGCGGAGATATTCGCCGAGTCGGCCCGACCACGATCGAAGTCGCGCGCGACATGGTGGAATATTCCGGTATGAGCGCGCAGGACAAGGCCAAGCTCTTCGGCCAGAAAGTCGCCCCGTTCAACCGGGCGGAGAAATACCTGCGGGAGGCCTTTGAAGACGCGGACATTTTCAAGCCGATCACTTACAACATGATTCGCAAGGCCCGCATTGCGATGGCGCAGAATTGGGTGTGCCCCTACACTGGGCGTAGCTTCGGGCCTCAGGAGATTGCCTATGATCAGGTTGACTTCGAGCACATCGTTCCGCGCTCGCAGAAGATCAGCGATTCGCTGGACGGCCTCGTCATCACGTTCCGCGAGGTGAATAAAATGAAAGGAAACCGCTTGGCGCTGGACTTCGTGCGGCAGTGTGCGGGCACTTCCGTTGCTGTCGTCTACGAAGATGAAAACAGCGAGATCGTGTCGGAGAAACGCTTCCGCCAGATTGTAGATGGCTGGTACCCCAAGCGCGACCCGCGCAGCTTGCCGAATGCGACCGACGAGGACTTCATCCGCTGGCGGCGCAAACAGAACCTGCTGCGTGAGACCTATGATGAAAAGGACAACGACTTCACGCCGCGTCTGCTGACATTCACGTCTCACCTCAACAAACTGGCAGCTCTCGAAGCCCGCAAGTTCTGGCATGCGGAGGCGGCAAAGGTAGACGCATTACGCCAAGTCGAGCCGGAGCACCTGGTGGGACATATGCAGGGCAGCGTCACGCATCGCTTCCGCTCGGATTGGAAGCTGTTGGGCTGCCTGGCTGAAGTTTGCCCGGAGGTCGTTGAGAAGGTTGGGGATGACAGTCGCTTGCTGCCAAAAGCGCAGATCCGCGAGATCACCCACCTGCACCACGCCGTGGATGCGGTAGCGATTGGACTGACGCGACAGTGCTTCGCCCGCCTCGGCTACCCAGTGCTCGAGCGCGAGAAGTGCCAGACGATTCTCAAGCGCAAGGCGTCCAACAATGATGAGCGCGATTGGCTGGCTTCCCTGGGCATCTTTCAGTTCGACCACCAAGGACGGCACCACCTGAAGCCTCTAGATGAGGACATTCGAGCATCGCTCATCGCCGCTTTGGCGCAAAAGCGCGTGGTGCAGCATGTCCCGGCTTCCATGAGCGGGTTGAAAGTCGAGCAGACGCAATGGCGTGTGCTGCATGGACCCGATGGCGATGGCAAGCTTACCCTCCGTCAGCGGGGTCCGCGCGAGAACGGACACCGTCGCTTTAAGGAAGCCAAGGAAGCCAGCAGCCGCGTGCTCGGCTTTGCTCCGACCCGCGAAGAGAGCAAGCTGAAGCCGCGTCAGGCAGGCATCGTCATTTCGGAGAACTTCGGCGCTGCGATTTCTGACGCAGGGGCGACCGTCATCCCCTTCCACCGTGTTTGGAATCGCCTACAGGAGTTGAAGGGGGCTGATGGTAAGCCACCGTTGGTCATCCGCCGGGGGCAGGTGATCCAGGTCGCGAATGGGCGCTATAAAGGGCTCTGGCGCATCCATTCGGTTAAGGACAACAAGACCGGCGTTTCGCTCGACATGGCCCGTCCGGAGCTAGTAAAGGCCGAGAACAAGAAGGCGGGCTGCGGCATGAATGTGCGCCTGGCCAGCTTGGTCAAAAACGGCCTGCGCCAATATGAAACGACTTTGACGGGAGACCCGATGTAAGCGCGCATGTCCTACCACATCATCACGATTGAGGAGACCGGCGGCATGGTTTCGTGCCGCAAAGGGCAACTCGTTTGTGAGAGCGAGCAGGGGCGTAAGTCGATTCCTCTCGAAGATGTGGCCGCCATCATCATTACGAGCTTCTCGACCAGCCTGCACAGTCACCTGCTGATCGAAGCGGCAAAGCAGGGGGTCGCACTGGTCATTTGCGAGCACTTTCAGCCGGTCAGCCTCCTGCTGCCGGCGAATCGGTCCTCGGATACGCTCTTGACCAAGGCGACGCTGGCGCTGCCGGAAAAGCGCAAGGGCAGCCTTTGGCGGCGCACGATCAACGCCAAGTGCGTCAACCAGTATCTCGTGGCGCTCGAGCTCGCGCCCTATCATGCAAAACTCGAGCGGCTGCGGGCGACTGCCTACGGCAAAAGCCCACACAAGGAATCCGCGGCCGCCCGCTACTACTGGCAGATCTACGGTGAGGCCCTCGGCGAAAAAGGCTTCGAGCGTAATGAGGGCGGCCACCGCCTCAACGGCCTGTTGAATTATGGTTACGCTGTCTTGCTGACGTCCGTGCTGCAAAAGCTGTTTGCAGTTGGGCTGGACCCGACTTTCGGCATATACCACGCCACGCGCGAGCGTAGCACCCCTCTCGCCTACGATCTGATGGAGCCGTTTCGCCCGTGCGTCGACTGGCGGGTATGGCAGTGGATGCGCCAGCAGGAAGACCCGGAGGATTTTACGCTGACCAAGGAATTCAAGCGCTTCGTCACCGGCTTTGTCCTGGAGAAGGTCGGCTACCTCGAGATGGAGGTGGATATCCGCTCCTGCATCGAAGGTGTGGTGCGCAGTTTCAGGCGGGCTGTGCTGGAGCAGCGCGCAACCCACTATCAACCATGGACACCCAAAAATTCAAAGTGGGCTGGATGATCGTGGCATTTGACCTTCCGGTGAAGGAAAAAGACGAGAGAAGGGCATACGCTAATTTCCGTAAGTTCCTGCTCGCCGACGGCTATCAAATGCTTCAGTTTAGCGTATATGCGCGACCGATGGTCAGCCATGCCCGGATGGAGACGCACGTGCGCCGTCTCCGCGCCAATCTGCCACCCGAAGGCAGTATTCGCGCCGTCTTTGTCACCCAGGCGCAGTGGGACCGCTCCTTCGTCATCTACGGCAAACCCCCGGAGGAATTTCCTCCAGAGGGCCTTCCTGACCAGTTGCAGTTCTGGTAACTCGTTGGAGTTTAATCATAACGGGAACGGTTAGTCTGCCTTCGTCAGAAGTGGAATCAAGGCAAAGCCTGCGCTTGCGTCTCGTGCGCTTGGCGGGTAGTCTGCCTTCGTCAGAAGTGGAATCAAGGCAAAGCTCTGCCTACGCAATCCTCGTCGAGGCAACGAGTCTGCCTTCGTCAGAAGTGGAATCAAGGCAAAGCACGCCGTCGGTATCCTTGCCGCGATAGGTCAGTCTGCCTTCGTCAGAAGTGGAATCAAGGCAAAGCTCCCGGTGGTCGCGGGACTGCCTCCATGTAGTCTGCCTTCGTCAGAAGTGGAATCAAGGCAAAGCGCTCGTGTCCGCAGGGGCTGCCGCGTGGGTAGTCTGCCTTCGTCAGAAGTGGAATCAAGGCAAAGCGACAATGCGGAGCGCTTGTTTTTGCGCTGGAGTCTGCCTTCGTCAGAAGTGGAATCAAGGCAAAGCCTCTCGCAGGTAGGCCGAGATGATCCTACTAGTCTGCCTTCGTCAGAAGTGGAATCAAGGCAAAGCTACAAAGGTCTACACCAATGTATCTCGATAGTCTGCCTTCGTCAGAAGTGGAATCAAGGCAAAGCAATGAACCGTCGGAAGCCTCAGTGCCTCCGAGTCTGCCTTCGTCAGAAGTGGAATCAAGGCAAAGCCTGCAAAAATCGTGGTCGCTTGCGCTGGCGAGTCTGCCTTCGTCAGAAGTGGAATCAAGGCAAAGCGCGGAAGCCAAACTCGACGTTGCCCCAGTTAGTCTGCCTTCGTCAGAAGTGGAATCAAGGCAAAGCTGCCCGGCACCGCGCTCATGAGGGTCTTTCAGTCTGCCTTCGTCAGAAGTGGAATCAAGGCAAAGCCATAGACCCGTGAACCTGCGGCCGATATTTAGTCTGCCTTCGTCAGAAGTGGAATCAAGGCAAAGCCACCTGCGCATCGGCACGCCAAGCACTGCCAGTCTGCCTTCGTCAGAAGTGGAATCAAGGCAAAGCCGAGATATACGGTGCGCGCTCCGCCCTTGAAGTCTGCCTTCGTCAGAAGTGGAATCAAGGCAAAGCACCAAACGGGCCGCCGAAATGGAGCGCAGCAGTCTGCCTTCGTCAGAAGTGGAATCAAGGCAAAGCAGGCGGGCGCGGATGTCGTCAGGCGTTTCGAGTCTGCCTTCGTCAGAAGTGGAATCAAGGCAAAGCGATCCAGCGTTGCTCCGTACAGTTTGTCCAGTCTGCCTTCGTCAGAAGTGGAATCAAGGCAAAGCAGACGCGGCGGGCCTGTAGATGGCGGTTGAAGTCTGCCTTCGTCAGAAGTGGAATCAAGGCAAAGCCAGCACGCCGGAGTCCGCAGCGCCATCAAGAGTCTGCCTTCGTCAGAAGTGGAATCAAGGCAAAGCCGCGCCGGTGACTGGATAGCTCATTGACTCAGTCTGCCTTCGTCAGAAGTGGAATCAAGGCAAAGCGTGGATGCATCGGTGCTGACGGCAGCTTGAAGTCTGCCTTCGTCAGAAGTGGAATCAAGGCAAAGCACCAAAATCAGCGCATCGCTTGACCAGTTCAGTCTGCCTTCGTCAGAAGTGGAATCAAGGCAAAGCCGAGGAAATCTCCACTCCATCATAGGCATAGTCTGCCTTCGTCAGAAGTGGAATCAAGGCAAAGCGGAACCACAAGCCAAGATTTGCACCGTAAAAGTCTGCCTTCGTCAGAAGTGGAATCAAGGCAAAGCACATCGGCGGGCCTCCACTGGAACGGTAGGAGTCTGCCTTCGTCAGAAGTGGAATCAAGGCAAAGCAAGATTGAACCAGTCGAAAACACCATCAATAGTCTGCCTTCGTCAGAAGTGGAATCAAGGCAAAGCGGCAAAGGCGTCCTGGATCGGGTCAGCAAAAGTCTGCCTTCGTCAGAAGTGGAATCAAGGCAAAGCAGTAGGGGGAAGCGCATGACTTCCCCGGGGAGTCTGCCTTCGTCAGAAGTGGAATCAAGGCAAAGCAGGGGCCGAAGGCGTCGCATTCAGCGGCGTAGTCTGCCTTCGTCAGAAGTGGAATCAAGGCAAAGCTCAGTTTGCCATCCATGGTAAACGCGGGTGAGTCTGCCTTCGTCAGAAGTGGAATCAAGGCAAAGCGCGCTGGTGGACGGGCACGCAGCCGGTGACAGTCTGCCTTCGTCAGAAGTGGAATCAAGGCAAAGCTATGTCATACCGTTTGGCGTCCGAATCGAAGTCTGCCTTCGTCAGAAGTGGAATCAAGGCAAAGCCATTCCAATCATCAAGCGTTACACTGTTGAGTCTGCCTTCGTCAGAAGTGGAATCAAGGCAAAGCCCGATTGACGATTTCGTAGACGCGATCCCAGTCTGCCTTCGTCAGAAGTGGAATCAAGGCAAAGCACAAGTGCGATACAGCCAGCAAGCCCAGCGAGTCTGCCTTCGTCAGAAGTGGAATCAAGGCAAAGCCCCTACTACCCCACGAAGCGCGCCGCCGAGAGTCTGCCTTCGTCAGAAGTGGAATCAAGGCAAAGCTGCGATCAATAGCGCGATCCAAAGCATGAGAGTCTGCCTTCGTCAGAAGTGGAATCAAGGCAAAGCTGCTCTCTCGAGTGCGAGACGAGATAATGGAGTCTGCCTTCGTCAGAAGTGGAATCAAGGCAAAGCGTGTTTTACGGTGATCCGGATTTGCCTGAGAGTCTGCCTTCGTCAGAAGTGGAATCAAGGCAAAGCTCGCCTGATGGTCAGGAGTTCTCCGCGATGAGTCTGCCTTCGTCAGAAGTGGAATCAAGGCAAAGCAATATTGGCAATTACTACATCGTGACCGTAGTCTGCCTTCGTCAGAAGTGGAATCAAGGCAAAGCAAGGAGGTGCGGTGCTGCACGCCAACGCATAGTCTGCCTTCGTCAGAAGTGGAATCAAGGCAAAGCGGAACTTATGCGCAGGTCAGCTCGCGCTTAGTCTGCCTTCGTCAGAAGTGGAATCAAGGCAAAGCTAATCGGAATCGGAATGTTTGCTGGAGGTAAGTCTGCCTTCGTCAGAAGTGGAATCAAGGCAAAGCGCAAACCCTGCTGGGCGACAATGGCTCTCAGTCTGCCTTCGTCAGAAGTGGAATCAAGGCAAAGCATCCAATCATACGGCATCATCAGAGAAGATAGTCTGCCTTCGTCAGAAGTGGAATCAAGGCAAAGCTTTTAGAAGTAATAGCCCTGCGGTTAGATAAGTCTGCCTTCGTCAGAAGTGGAATCAAGGCAAAGCGCAGCAATTGCGTTGGTGCGCGTGCGGATGAGTCTGCCTTCGTCAGAAGTGGAATCAAGGCAAAGCAGCAGGCGCTTATGAAAGTGCTTCTCACGCAGTCTGCCTTCGTCAGAAGTGGAATCAAGGCAAAGCCTCAAGCAGGCAATCGAACGCATCAGCCATAGTCTGCCTTCGTCAGAAGTGGAATCAAGGCAAAGCCGTTCGGGCTCGCGATCCACACCAGCTGGCAGTCTGCCTTCGTCAGAAGTGGAATCAAGGCAAAGCAATCGACGATATAGGCTGATCCAGGCTCGCAGTCTGCCTTCGTCAGAAGTGGAATCAAGGCAAAGCTGATACCGATGCCACCGCACTAGAAGCGGTTTCAAAACGTCATCCTGCGCATGGTTAGCATAATGCAGGCGATCATGAAGAAGGCATGGTATAGGTGCAGGTGGTGCTCGTGGCGCAC
>WOUP01000032.1 GCA_009772895.1 Puniceicoccaceae bacterium 5H
CCTCCCATCGAGGGCACGATAACCGGTGGTGTCGGCCGCGACGCATCCTCAACCACCGGCTATAAGTCGGCATCCCTTCAGGATGCCGCGAGCGGACCGTTTCCTGAAGGGCCAAGCTTTGCTCAGCTTTCCTACGCCACCCAGAGCACCAACCCGGCCGCCTTGCGTAGACGCTCCTGCGCGAGCTGAAAGCCCACGCTCCACGAACTCCCCCCCTTTTCTCCACTCGCCAAGCGTTTCCGGCCATCCAAAGCAGAACAGACTGCGCTCGCCGCCTTTTACGTTTTTAATGATAAAACGTCATGGCCCTGCATCAGCTCTACCGCACGCAAGACCTGCCCATCGCCCTGGAGGAAGCCTGGGACTTCTTCAGCGCGCCGGACAACCTCGATGCGATCACGCCACCCGACCTGTCGTTTCAGATCCTCAGCGGCGGCGGGCAGCGCATGTATCAAGGGCAGGTCATTACCTACCGGATTTCCGTGTTGCCGGGCCTGCATCACCATTGGGTGACCGAGATCACGACGGTGCGCGACCGCGCCTACTTCATCGACGAGCAACGCTTTGGGCCCTACAAGTTCTGGCATCACCAGCACCACTTCGAGGCGATCGACGGCGGCACGCGCATGACCGACCACCTGCACTACGACGTGGGCAAAGGCTGGATCGGCGACATCGCTCACGCCTTCTTCGTGCGCGACAAAGTCGAACAGATCTTCACCTTCCGCCAACAGCAACTCGCCCGCCGCTTCGGCCAAATCCAATAGAATGCTGCCATAAATTTCGCAGAAGGGCACGAAGACGAGACGGGGTTCTTCCCGCTCTAGATGGATTCCATTGTTTTCTATTCATCCAATTCATTCAGAGGCATTTATTCCTTCTCCTGAACCGCTTCTTCCTTTGTGTTCTTGGCGTTCTTTTGTTCCAACTCTTCCTGCCATGTCGCTCCCGTACAAGATCAGCACCCTAGTCTACCTGCACAATGCCGCTGGCGAGCTCTTGCTGTTGCAACGCCGCAAGTCGCCCAATGAAGGCCTGTGGAGCCCCATCGGCGGCAAGCTGGAGATGGGCACCGGCGAGAGCCCGTTCGAGGCCGCCCGGCGTGAGACCCTCGAAGAGACCGGTCTCGAAGTGGCCGACCACGACCTGCACCTCTTTGCCATGATCGCGGAGAAGAACTACGAGCACCGCTGCCACTGGCTGATGTTTCTCTTCAACTGCCGCAAGTTGATCACGGAATTGCCGCCGGAAATGGACGAAGGCAGCTTCGCCTTTCACGATCCCGCCCAGATCATGCACCTGCCCATCCCGGAGACCGACCGTGAATCGCTCTGGCCGGTCTACTTCCAGCATCGCGATGGTTTCGTGAGCCTTCGGGCCGACTGTACCCCCGGTCAACCGCTGCAAATCGTGACCGAACAACAGTTGCATGGCACTGGCACAAACCATTAGCCGTGCTACACTCTGTTATTAAACTCCGTTGACCACCCGGCAAAGTTCCTGCCTTTAGCTGGACAAGCCGCCGGGTTGATCCCAAATTGCTCCCTAGTGGCCATCTCACCGGCCACTGCCTGCCCTTGTTCAATTGTCGAACGAATCTGAAACTGTGAGTACCGAAACCCAGGATCAAGCCGCCCAGGCGAAGAACGACCTGTTCGCCCACGCCAAGGCTCCCGTCAACCAGCAGTTGACCGCGGAGCAGAAAATCAAGCTCTACACCGACATGGTGCGCATCCGCAAATTCGAGCAAGCGGCGCTGCAGAGCTACCAAAAGGGTAAGATGGGGGGCTTCCTGCACTTGTATATCGGTCAGGAAGCCACGGCCGTCGGCACCATCTCCCTGATGGATGACAACGACCACATCATCACCGCCTACCGCGACCACGGTCACGCGCTCGCCGTGGGCATGACGATGAACGAGTGTATGGCCGAGCTGTTCGGCAAGTTCACCGGTTGCTCCAAGGGCAAGGGTGGTTCCATGCACTTTTTCGCGCCCGACAAGCGCTACTGGGGCGGTCACGGCATCGTCGGCGGCCAGACGCCGCTCGGCCTCGGTATCGCCTTTGCGCTCAAATACAAGGGCCTCAAAGGCTGCTGCCTCACCTACCTTGGTGACGGCGCCATCAACCAGGGGCCCTTCCACGAGTCCCTCAACCTGGCCAGCCTCTGGGACATCCCCGTCGTCTACATCATCGAGAACAACCGCTACTCGATGGGCACCAGCCAGACCCGCTCCAGCGCACACCCCGAAGAGGGCCTCGCCGCCCGCGCCGAAGCCTACAACATGGAATGGGACAAGGTAGACGGCTCCAACCTTTACGAGATCCGGGCCAAGACCGCCGTCGCCATGGAGCGCGCACGCAACGAAAGCCGCCCCATGCTGCTCGAGATCGACACGTATCGCTATTACGGCCACTCGATCGCGGACGCCAACCACAAGAAGTACCGCACCAAAGAAGAGATCGAGGACTACCAGAACAACAAGGACCCGATCAGCGTCTTCCAGCAGATCCTCATCCAGGAAGGCGTGCTGGACGAAGAGCAGGTGAAGGAAATCGACTCGACCGCCAAGGAAGAAGCCAAGGCCTCCATCGAGTTTGCCGACAACTCGCCGTTCCCGCCCGCACAGGAGCTGTTGACGGACGTCTACTGGGCGACCGACAACCCGGGACAACACAACAACCAGGGGCGCATGTTCTTTAACGACCGCCTGCCCTGGGACGACGAATACCAAGCCTAAACCCTTTACCGGCAACCACCTGAGAGTCAGGAAGACCAACTGATCAACAAAATGGCCGTCATTACTTACCGCCAAGCAATCAAGGACGCGCTCGCCGAAGAGATCACCCGCGATGAAAACGTCTTCGTCATGGGCGAAGAAGTTGCGCAATACAACGGCGCCTACAAGGTGACCGAGGGCCTCTGGACCCGTTTCGGCGACAAGCGTCTGGTGGATGCCCCGATCTCCGAAGCCGGCTTTATCGGCCTCGCGATCGGCTCAGCCATGATGGGCCTGCGCCCCGTGGTCGAGATGATGTTCTTCTCCTTCGTCTACGTCGCGTGGGACCAGGCCGTGAACAACGCCTCGTCCGTCCGCTACATGTCCGGCGGGCAGATCAACGTGCCCCTCGTCATCCGCGGCCCCGCCAACGGCGGCACCAACGTCGGTGCCACCCACAGCCACACGCCGGAAAACCTCGTGGCCAACTTCCCCGGCCTCAAGGTCGTCTGCCCCGCCACCCCGGCCGACGCCAAGGGCCTGATGAAGTCTGCCATCCGCGACAACGACCCGGTCTTTGTCATGGAGAGCACCGTGCTCTACGGCGAAGAAGGCGAAGTGCCGGACGACGAAGACTTTATCATCCCCCTCGGCAAGGCCGACGTGAAGCGCAAGGGCAAGGACCTCAGCATCATCGCCCACGGTCGCTCCGTGCTGATGGCCCTCCAGGCCGCCGAAGAGCTGAAGGAAAAGCACAACATCGACGCCGAAGTCGTGGACCTGCGCTCCATCCGCCCGCTCGACGAAGAAACCATCATCGAATCGGTCAAGAAGACCGGCCGCGCCCTGCTCGTGGAGGAAAACAAGCCCTACAGCGGCGTCGGCGCCCAGATCAGCCACCTGATCCAGCGCCGCTGCTTCGATTACCTCGACGCCCCGGTGCACCGCCTCAGCGCGGTCGACGCCCCGGCCTTCTACAGCCCGCCAGTAGAAAAAGTCCAACTGCCAGAAGCTCCGCTCATTATCCGCGAGACCCTCGACATGTTGAACGTCAAACGCTAGAGTCTACCCCTCCCCCACCTCATATTTATCCAGTCCCGTTTCGAAAATGGCCGAAATCATCGAGATGCCCAAATTGAGCGATACCATGACCACTGGTACGCTCGTGAACTGGCTGAAGCAAGAAGGCGACAGCGTCTCCGCCGGAGACATGATCTGCGAAGTGGAGACCGACAAGGCCACCATGGAAGTGGAGTGCTTTGAAGACGGCGTGATCCTCAAGCTTTACGCCCAGGAAGGCGATTCCGTCGCTATCGGGCAGCCCATCTGCGCCGTCGGTGAGAAGGGCGAAGAAGCCCCGGCCGTCGAAAGCGGTGGCGATTCCGTCTCTTCCGGCGACGACAAGGCCGCCCAGGAGACCGAATCCAAGGCCCAACCCGCCCAGGATGAAGCCTCCAGCCAAGAGCCGAAGCAAGCGCCCAAGCCCGCCGAAGCCGAAACCAAGGCCGAAGACGCCCAAAAGGCTGAAGAACAGGATGTCGAGGACGAGGAAAAGGCCGCCGACACCACCGAAGGCCCCGACATCCGCGTCTCGCCCCTCGCCCGCAAGCTGGCCAAGGAAAAGGGCCTCGACCTCACCTTGATCAAGGGCACCGGCCCCGCTGGCCGCATCGTGCGCGACGACGTGCTGAAGGCCGAGAAGGAAGGCACCGCCAAGCCGCAGCCCAAGCAGGCCCCGGCCGCCGCGAGCGCCCCCGCCGCCCCGTTCATCGAGGAGAAGACCTTCAAGGTCACCAACATGCGCGGCGCCATCGCCCGAGCCCTCGTCGGCTCCAAGGCCCAATCCCCGCACTTTTACCTGCAGATCGAGGTGGACGGCAAGCCGATCACCGACCTGCGCGCGGCCCTGAACCACAAGCTGACCAACCTCCCGCCGGAGCAAGGCGGCGTGAAGTTCACCGTCAACGATCTCATCCTCAAGGCCGCCACCGAAGCCGTGCGCCGCGTCCCCGCGATCAATCGCGAGTGGAAGGGCGACACCATCATCCAGCACGGCGGCGTGCAGCTCGCCTTTGGCGTGGCGATCGACGACGGCCTGCTGACCCCGGTGATCCGCGATGCGCACGCCAAGAGCCTGCGTCAGATCGCCCACGAGGCCAAGGAGCTGATCGGCAAGGCCCGCAACAAGAAGCTCAAGCCCGACGAAATGAGCGGCAGCACCCTCACGGTGACCAACCTCGGCATGTTCGGCATCAGCGACTTCTACGGCATCATCAATCCGCCGAACGCAGCCATCCTCTCCGTCGGTGCCACCGTCAAGACCCCGATCGTCGACGAAAACGACAACATCACGATCGGCTACCGCATGAAGGTCGGCCTCTCCGGCGACCACCGCGTGATCGACGGTGCGGTCGGCGCGCAATACCTCTCGGCCCTGAAGGACGTGCTCGAAACGCCGTCCGTCATGCTCGTCTAGAGCCCCGCGAGACGGTCCCTGCTTTTCCGCCCGAAGGCCCCACGCCTTCGGGCTTTTTTGTCGCCGAAACAGCTGCGCCGCCCGGCACGCTTAGCCGTAGAGAGCGTGGCGCAGAGCAGGCAGGATCTCGGGCTGATCCCAGGCAAAGCCGGCGTCCCGGAGCTTGGCGGGCTTCACGCGGTTATCGGCCAGGATCGTCTCTTCGCCCATTTGACCATAGCGCAGCTTGATCGCGAGGCTCGGGATGGGCAGCACGGCGGGGCGACCAAGCGCCTTGCCCAGCGCTTTGGAAAAGGTCGCGTTGCTGACCGTCTGCGGCGCCACCATGTTGACCGGTCCCTCGAGTCGCTCATCGCGGATGGCGTGCAGGATGGCCTGGGCCAGGTCGTCGGGTGTGATCCAGCTGAGGTGCTGCGTGCCCTTGCCCACCGGCCCGCCGAGGCCCGCCTTGAAAAACGGCAGCATCTTGGCCAGCGCGCCGTCCTGCGGACTCAAGACGACGCCAAAGCGCCCGTGCACGGTGCGGATGCCCGCCTCGCGCGCCGGACCGGCGGCAGCCTCCCACTGTTTCACCACGTCGGAGAGAAACGAATCGCCCCACGGGCCAGACTCGTCCCAGGTTTCGGGGCCATAAGGGTAAGCGCTGGCGCCGCTGGCACACACGAGCACCGATGGTTTGCGCTCGAGGGCAGCGAGCGCTTCGGACAGTAGGCGCGTGCCCTGCACCCGGCTGTCGAGGATCAACCGCTTGCGCTCGGGCGTCCAGCTGCCGTTGGCGATGCCGGCCCCCGCGAGGTGCACCACGGCATCCACATCCACCAGCGCGCGTGGATCGAGCTCGCCCCGGTTGGGCTTCCACAAGTAGAGCCCTGGCCGCCCCTCGGGCTTGCGGGAAAGTCCACGCACTTGCCAACCCAGAGCCTCGGCCACGGCCTTGACGTAAGAGCCGACCAGACCCGTCATTCCCGTAATGAGGAGCGTTTTCATACCGCCAGCATACTAGCGCCAGCCCGATGTTTCCACCGCTGGTTCGCGATTGGCGCCCGTCCGGGCCCTGAACGGTCCATTTCCGGGTCCGAGCCCCCTACTCTGCCGGCAGGGGAACCGCGTCTCCACCGCCAAACGTGATCGGCCGCCCGAAGACGAAGCGGTTGACCAGCAGGGCAAAGACGATGCAGGATACCAGCGTGATCGCCATCAGGTGCAGGTAGAACAGGGGATTCCAGACGAAGGTGAAAAAGGCGTAGAGGCCGGCACCGAAGACCAGCGATGCCATGACCGCGCGCGCGTCGACACCCCTAAAGGCCAGGCCGGTGATGAAGGCCGCCAGGATGGGCATACTGAAGAGGCCCATCAACTTTTGCACCAACTGGATGATGCTCTCCGCCCCAACGTAAGCTGGCACGAGCGCAATGGAGAGCAGCGCGAGCCCGATCGAAAGCCCGACGCTCCACTTGGCGATGTCGGCCTTGGGGTTGATGAAACGCTGATGGATGTCGCAGACGTAGAGCGCGGCGGAGGAGTTGAGCGTAGAGTTGAAGCTCGACATGGTGGCCGCCACCATCGCCGCCGCAAACGCGCCCGAAAGCCACGTGGGCAGCACTTCCCGCACGATCATGCCGTAGGCGGCGTCGCCTACATCGCCGAACAGCACGTAGGCGCACAGGCCGGGCACAAACACGCTCAGCGGCACCACCGTCGCCCGGATCACCGCCGCCAGGTAGCAGCCCAGTTGCCCTTCTTTCAGCGTTTTGGCCGCCAGCGCGCGCTGGGTGATCGTCTGGTTGGTGCTCCAGTAGTAGAGCTGCACGGGGATCATCCCGGTCAACAGCGCAGGCCACGGCAAGTTCGAACCCGGCCCGCCAAACCAGGCCTTGCGCTCGGCCGGCAACACCGAGAGATCCCAGTTGATCGCCGCCAGCGCCAGCACGGCGACTGTCACCGCCATGCCAAAGAGCAGCACCCCGCTGTAGGTGTCCGACACCGCCACCGCGCGCAAGCCGCCAAAGATCGCGTAGGCCGCCCCCATCACCGCCATGGCCGCCGCAATGGCCAGCAGCGGGATCTCCAGGCCGAAGAGCGCCTTCAGAAACAGCGAGCCGGTATAGAGCATGATGGGCAGGAAGACGAAAATGTTACCGACCAGGAAGAGCACTGCCACCAAAGCCCGCAGCTGACTGTTCTGGTAGCGCCGCTCCAGCAGCTCCGTCACCGTCGTGCAATTGTGCCGGTAGTAGAGCGGCAAAAAGATCTTGGCCAGCAGGATGAGGCCCGCAATGCCCGCCAGCTCAAACCAGATCAGCATCAGCATCTGGCTGCCGTTCCAGCCGACGAGCGTGTCGGTATTGATGTTGGTCAGCGTGAGCGAACCGGCCACATAGATCGGGCTCAGCCCGCCCCCGGCTAGGAAATACTCCTTCGCGCCGTCGCCGCTACGCTGGGCATGGCGGCACTTGAGCCAGGTGAGGAACGCGATCAGCGCGGTCAGGAAGACGAAGGAAAAAACGGCGAGCATGGGGCAAGGGGCGTGGGGTTGCGCAGCCGCCCGCCTACCGGCAGGCAGCCAGCTTGATGTAACCATAGCTCGCCGATCAGGTGGAGCGCCCAGAAAACTGACCGTCTGAGCCTAGACCATCGCCTCTTCGTTGACCGGAATCTTGCGCTGCGGATTCGACGCGAAATAGGCGCCGACCATCATCAGCGCATACACCACCAGGGTCACCCAGATGGCCTCTTCGTAGCCACCGCTCCAGTTCTTGATCTGCGCGTAGCTGACCGGGCCGAACGCGCTGCCCCAGACCAGCCACGACATCGCCATGCCGCTGATCGCGCCAATATGCTTGCGCCCGAAGTAGCGGGCATACGTCACGCCCGTGACGGACGGGAAGCAGCCCCACGCCAGCCCGAGCCCGAGCACGAACAAGCCCTGCCCCAGCGGCCCCGGGAGCAACAGCAGGCCCGAGCAGCACGTAATGCCGCCCAGCCCGATGACCATGGCCACGTAGCGCAAGCGGATGTGATCGAGCGCAAAGCCGACAATGAGATTCGTCGTGATGGTGATCAGGCCGGCTGAGCCAAAGAGGTGACTCAATCGTTCGCCACCGAGGCCCAGGCTGTCGCCCAAGTCCACGAGGTGGAAAGAGATGGCGGTAAAGAACAGGCCCTGGAAGGCCATCATGAGCGTGAAAAACCAGAACGAGTAGGTGCGCAGCGCCTCTCCGCGGGTGAACTCCTTGCGCATGACGAGGTCTGGATTCTTCGGCTCTTCCGTCTCCACGACCGGCTCCTTGCCATCCATCTGCAGGCCGCACTCCTCGGGATTGTCGCGGAAAAAGAGCCAGCCGATCAGCCCCAGGCCCACCAGAATGCAGGCCGCCAGCAACGCGTAGGCGCCGCTCCAGCCAAACTTGTGAATCAACGGCAGCAGCAGCGCAGGCGCACTGGCGAAGGTGCCGCTGACCAGCACGCCGCTGATCGCCGTGACCATGCCGCGGCGGCGGTTCCACCACTTCATCAGCATCGCACGCGGGGCGAGCGTCAACAGGCCCTGTCCAAAGAAGCGGATCGAGAGAAAACCCACCGTCGCCATGAGGAACGAGCCCAGGTTGAGCTCGAGCCCAAAGGCGTGCCAGCTGTTCGTGATCCACCCCAGCGGGCCGTGGCGGATGTGGTCGAGCTGCGACATCATGAACAAGCTCAGGCTGAAGCAGGTCGAGGCCAGCACGAAGAATCGACGCGAACCAAAGCGGTCGAGCAGCTGGCCTCCAATGGGCAGGAGGAAGCCGCTGACCGCCGTGCCGCCCATGTAGGCATAGGAGAGCTGCAGGCGCGTGATGTGCAGCGCCTCACACAGGGCGTCGCTGAACGCCCCCACCCCCACCGTCTGGCCCGGGATACTCCCGATCATGCCGAGCGCCCCCACCACAACGATCACCCAGCCGTAAAAGAACGGCATGCGGGCTGGATCGAAGGGGGCTTCCGGTCGCCACAGTCTGCTGAAAAGAGACATAAGCTACCAAGAGAGCCCCTCAGCCGCAGGTGTGGCAACCCCCAAGGCCATTTTTGTCGGGACGGTCCGGGACGGCGGCCGGAGGCATCCACCCGAAAGCAGGTGCAATCACCGACTACGTTATGGCGAAACTTCGGCTTGCGGTAGATCCCGCTGAAAGCTGTTTCGGCGCACGAAAAAGGCCGGTCGCATCGCAGCGGACCGGCCTCGGAAAAGCGGTTTTTCAGGCGCTACTTCCAGTTCAGGATGAGGCGCGTGAAGTAAGTCGTATCGAGGTTCTCCTTATCGCCCTCGGGCTGCGAATTGTAGGTGTTGGACACCCCGATGCCGAGCTTCCACTGGTCGGAGATCGCCAGCGGGATGTTCACGCTGGTATCTTGCTGCACGATGTACTGGTTGAAGTCCTCGAACGCAGGGGTGTAGGTCCACTTGGACTGCAGATCGCCCCAGTTGGCGAACTTCCAGTAGACATCGAGACCGAAGTCCATCCCCACGTAGCCCTCGCTATCCGGCGTGTAGTAGACGACCGGGGTTGCGTCCTGATCGACGGGCACCTTGTCGTAGGACTCATACCGGTAGCTGAGACCGGAGCGGCCTTCCAGCTTGAAGCGCTCCTGATTGTAGAAGCGGTAGTTGACGCCCGCGCCGGTGAGGGAGCGCAGGTCGATGCCTTCAAACTCGTCCTTCTCCAGCTCTTCGCGCACATACCAGCCCCATTTCTGCGTGAAGAAATTGGTGTAATTCACGCCGCCAATGATTTCCTTGGCGGTGGTCTCTTCGCCGTCGTGGGAATACTCAAAGTTGGAGTAGAGGCGCAGTCGGTCGGACGGGCCTTCGAGTGTGGCCTGCAGACGTGCGGAGGTGCTGGTCTTCTCCGAATTGCCGGCCTTGCCCGAGATGTCGAGGCTGGCCTCGTAGGCCCATGTGCGCAGCTGGTTTTCCAGGGTGGCTTCGCGAGCGGCCACAGCGGGATCCTTCTGCCCGGCGGGCCAGGAAGCCTCGACCGCGCCCATGCTGGAGGTCATCGTGCCGGCGCTGGTCTGGATCTGCAGCTCGTTGCCGCTGGAGGGCTGCACCGGGCCCTGGGCCACGTTGCCGCCTTCGAGGCGCACCGCGACCGGCTCATCCGTCGAGAAGTTGGCCACCTGATCCTGCGGGATCACGAGATCCCCGGCGTAAGGCGTGCTGAGATAGAGTTTGCCTTCGTAGATCTTCTCCACCGTGCCGTGCAACACCGAGCCGTCGGCCGTGCGGACCTCATCCGCGTGCAAAGAAGAGACAACGAGAGCGAGCGTGCTCACCATCAGGGCCTTAACGCCTGCGGTGGCCATACCTGAGAGCTTATTGGCGATCATAACAGCCGCCGAACTTAGGTAAGTCGGGCCCGATGGCGAGTGCAGATTTACCCTAGCGGTTTTCACGGTGCCGCCTCCTGATCAACGGAGTAAAAACGAGATAGTCGGTTCGCTAAAAAATCTGCAGCAGCAAACTCCGGCCTGAACAGCCCTAGCGCCGGCCCTGGCCGTTTCTGTCACGCTAATGCACCTACAGGCGAGCGGTGAAGCACAGCTTAAGTCGTAGATCCAGAAGCCCTTTGAACTTGCTACGCCGCGTGAGGTGTCGATAAAATTCTCTTACCCCACTTATGAATACCCCTAATAAGCAGCAGCTCCTGCAAGACTCCCTCAATCGATACTGGAAATCCAACCTGCGCCTGATGGCCGTATTGCTCGTGATCTGGGCCTGCGTCGGCCTCGGCTGCGGCATCCTGTTTGCCGACTGGCTCAACCAATACCACCTCTTCGGCACCGGCTATCCCCTGGGCTTCTGGTTTGCGCAACAGGGGGCGATCCTCACCTTCGTGGCGCTGATCCTCGTCTACGCGGTGGTGATGAACCGCCTCGAAGCGAAGCACCGTCGTGAAATCGCCAAGCTGGCCGAAGAGGGCGCACGATGAGCGTACAGACCTGGACCTTTCTCTTTGTGGGGCTGAGCTTCAGCCTCTACCTCGGCATCGCGTGGATCTGCCGCGTGCGCGACACCAAAGGCTTTTACGTCGCGGGCGGAGGTGTGCCGGCCGCCGCCAACGGCATGGCCACCGCCGCCGACTGGATGAGCGCGGCGTCCTACATCTCCATGGCGGGCCTCATCTCCACCATGGGCTATGCGGGCGGGGTTTATCTGATGGGCTGGACGGGGGGCTTTGTGCTGCTCGCGCTGCTGCTGGCGCCCTACCTGCGCAAATTCGGCCGCTACACCGTGCCGGACTTCGTGGGCGACCGCTTCCCCGTGCGCAAGGACCGTGACACCGACACCCTGTGGGGCCGCATCGCCAACAACCCGGCGCGCGTAATCGCCGTCTTTTGCGCCTTGTTCGTCAGCTTCACCTACGTGGCCGGGCAGATGCGCGGCGTGGGCGTGGTCTTCAGCCGCTTCCTCGAGGTCGACGTCAATACCGGCGTCGTCATCGGCATGGTGATCGTCTTCGTCTACGCCACCCTCGGCGGCATGAAGGGCATCACATGGACGCAGGTGGCCCAATATTGGGTGCTCATCACCGCCTTTCTCGTGCCGGCCATCGCGATCTCGATCAAGCTGACGGGTAACCCCATTCCGCAGGCCGGCCTGGGCGACCGGTTGCTCGAAGGCGGCCTGCCGCTGCTGGAAAAGCTCGACCAGATCCAGCGCGACCTCGGCTTCAGCTCCTACACCGAGCCGTTTACCGGCGGCTGGGACAAGGCCAACGTCTTCCTCGTCGCGCTGGCGCTGATGACGGGCACCGCCGGCCTGCCGCACGTGATCGTGCGCTTCTACACGGTCAAGTCGCCCTCCGCCGCGCGCTGGAGCGGCTTTTATGCACTGTTTTTCATCGCCCTGCTCTACCTGACGGCGCCTGCGATCTCCGTCTTTGCCCGCTATTACATGCTGGAGACGCTCAACGGCGCGACCGAGCAGAAGCTGCCCCAGTGGTTCAAGAGCTGGGAGCAAACGGGCCTGATCCTCTGGCTGGACGACGGCGACGGCAGGGTGCGCTACTCCGCAGGGGAGGACAACGAGATCTTCCGGCGCGGCAACCTCGGCGAGGCGGAGTTGCGCCGCGTCTTCACCCAGCACCAGCTGCATGTGGATACCGAGGGCGCACGCGGTGAAGACGGCCGCGCCAAGCTGCGCGAGATCGGCCTGACCGGGCCGGACCGCGACATCATCGTGCTGGCGACCCCCGAAATGGCCAACCTCGCCAGCTGGATCATCGCGCTCGTTGCCGCCGGCGGTCTGGCGGCCGCCCTGTCTACCGCCAGCGGGCTCCTGCTCGTGATCTCCTCTTCCGTCGCGCACGATTTGTATTACCGCACGCTCGCCCCCGGCGCCTCGGAGCGCATGCGCCTGCTGGTCGGGCGCGGGGTGATCGGCATCGCCGTAGTCGTGGCTGGGCTGTTCGGGATCTACCCGCCGGGCTTCGTCAGCCAGGTCGTGGCCTTTGCCTTCGGCCTGGCCGCAGCGAGCTTCTTCCCGACCATCGTGCTGGGTATCTTCAGCCGCCGCGTGGGTACGATTCCCGCCATATGCGGCATGGTGACGGGCATTGGCTTCACCGCCTTCTACATCATTTCCACCGTCTTTTTCGACATGGACTTGTGGACGTTCGGTCTGGTCGAAAACGGCATCAATCCCCAAGGCATCGGGGCCATCGGCATGGTGCTGAACTTTGCCGTCACCCTGATCCTCACCCCCATCACCCGCCGTCCGCACGAAGAAGTCGTCGCCCTGGTCGACAGCGTGCGCGAACCGGAAGGCCTTTCCCCGGCGCCAGATATCGACGTCGCGGCAGAACACTGATCCCCCCTATTCTCCCCCAAGTGCCCCCTATGAGGGCCGTCGAAGGCAATGGCTTTCGGCGGCCTTCTTTTATGCCTGCACAGCGAGGCCCTGATGGCGGCACAGTTCGGCGTAGAGCGGACTTGTCTGCTGCAGGTCGGCGTGCTTGCCGATGGCCGCGATGCGCCCCTGCTCCAGCACCACGATGCGGTCGGCGTCCATGATCGTCGCCAGGCGGTGCGCGACGATGATGGAGGTGCGCCCCTTGAGCAGGCGCTTCATGGCGTCCTTAATACGTTGCTCCGAAGCGGCATCGAGCGCGCTCGTCGGCTCGTCGAGCAGGAGCAGCGGCGGATTTTTGAGGAAGGTGCGCGCGATGGCGAGGCGCTGCTTTTGCCCGCCGGAGAGCTTGGCCCCGCGCTCGCCGAGGGCCGCCTCGAGCTGCCGCGGGAACTCGCGCACGAAGTCGGCCGCGTTGGCGGCTTCCAGCGCGTCCCACATCTCGGGCACTGTCGCACCCGGCTTGGCCAGCCGCAGATTGTCCGCGATCGTGCCGGCAAAGAAGAGGCTCTCCTGCATCACCAGCCCCATCTCGTTGCGCAGCGTCGCCTGGTTGAGCTCACGGATGTCCACCCCGTCGACGTAGATCGCCCCGGCGTCGGGATCGTAAAAGCGCAACAAAAGCTGTAGCAGCGTGCTCTTGCCCGCACCGCTCGGGCCGACCAGTGCCACGTTTTCGCCCGGCGCGATCTTCAGGTTCACGCCGTGCAGCACCGGCCCCTCGTCGTCGTCCGCCACCGGATAGCGAAAGTGCAGGTCGCGGAACTCGACGGCGCCCCGCAGCGGGGTGCGCAGGTCCTGCGGTTGATGTGGATCCTTGACCCGCGGGCTCTCGGCGAAAAACGCCAGCAGGCGGTCCGTCGCGGCCATCGCCCCCATCACGGCGGAGAACGACATCACGAGCGCCTGCACCACGCCGGCCAGCTGCATCCAGTAGCCCCAGAACGCCACGAGGTCGCCGCTCTTCAGGTCGCCGTCGACGATCCAGTAGGTCCCGAACGACAGAATGACGAAGGGCGCGCCGAACTTCGTGAAGGTCTGCATCACGTCGGTGAAGACATGCTGATACCAGGTCACCTCTTCGCGCCGCTTCAGCAAGTCGTCCGATTTGGTGCGCACGCGGTCTTCGGCATAGTCCTCGCGGGAAAAGGCCTTCACGAGGCCAAACAAGCCCACGTATTCGGTGATCGTGGCCGAGGCCTCGCCCGAGGCATCCCGCACGCGGCGATTCCAGCGGCGCAGGCGCGGCATGGCGACCACCGTTGCGTAGCTCACGCCGCCCAGCATCAGGATACAGATCAGCGTCAGCGGCACGTCGATCAGAAACATGAAGACGAGTGACGCCACCAACAGCCAGGGCGCCCACACAATGGCCGAAAGCGGGCCGGCCGCCTGCGCCACGCTCTCGAGGTCGCCGTTGAGGCGCGCGTTGATCTCGCCGATCTGGTAGCGCTGGAAAAAGTCGACCGAAAGCCCCTGGATGTGTCGGTAGAGCTCGACCTGCAGATTGCGGCAAAAGCGCATGATCGCGAGGTTGAGCAGCACGTGGAAGAAATACGCGCTGGGCAGGAAGACGAAAATGATGCCCACACCCACCCACATCGTTGGCCAGAAGTCGTGCGCGAGGAAGGCCTGCGCGTCCGTCTCGATACCATTGAGCACCTGACGGAAAAACAGCGGGATGCAGGCGTGCCCCAGTGCGTCGAAGGTGGCCAGCGTGGCGCCCGCGATGAAGAGTCGACGGCTGCCCCCGAGAAACCGGCTCAGCTGACGCCAGGAGAGATGTGGAGATGCGGAAGCCATGGATCGGACGGCAAAAAAGCACCGCGAGCTTGCAGGCTGGCGCAGCGGCTTCAACCCCAAAGCAGTTCACTCTGTCGAGTAGCGGCAATCGTGGCCCTTCAGCTTCCGCCAAACGCTCCAGGCGGCGAGCCCCGTTCCGGCAATGCGCATAAATGGAGGGATACGGTAGCACCACACCAATTCCGATCAGCCCGGCAGTATAGGCGCAGCGTAAGTGGCGGACGCTTATGGCACGCCCTTCGGGGTGCGACCTGGCTTTGCCTGGTGACCGGTGGTGTCGTCCGCTGGCGCGGCCTCAACCACCGGCTACGTTATGCAATCCCTTCAGGATTGTTTCGGGGGGAACGCCACGGGTGAAGTCGGCCGCACACGCGTATGCAGGTATGAGTGGGCTTGCAGTTTTGGCTGGTGAGCAGACCCATTTGATGGAGGGAGAAGCCTGGGCTTCGCCTCCGATTCAATCCACCGACCAGGTAACGTAGGCTTATCGTAGGGCTGGCACAGCATAACCCCCGCAGGGTATTGGCCGCTGCGGGGGGAGCTGCGAAGGGAGACGAGGCTAAACGACACATTTGTCGCCAAAGCGACAACCAGTTATCGATAATAAGCGATAGACCCCAAAGCGCAACTATCTTTAGCTCATCCAGTAAATTTAACCGCCTTTTGCGGTTAGTGCGCGTGCTGGAACGCAGTGAAGGCCCATTCAAAAACCTCACGCAGCATCTTCTTGGCCCGACCTCTACTTGACGCCGGGGCAATCTGCGCAACCTTGCTTGGATGCGCGTGTTACTGGCATTCGACAAGTTCAAGGGCAGCATGACGGCAGAACAGGCTTGCGCCGCCGGGCGCGAAGCCCTCCAGACGAGCCACGGCTCCTGGCAGATCGAGGAGGCACCGCTGACCGATGGCGGCGAGGGTTTTGCCCGCATCCTCACGCACGCGCTGGGCGGCACGATCGAGACCCTGCGCGTGACGGGGCCGCTCTGGGAGCCGCGCGATGCCGAACTGGGCTGGGCGGAGTTGGCCCAGCTGCCGCCCGACGCGCGCAAACGCCTCGAAGCCCCCACCGAGGGCAAGCTGGCCATCATCGAAATGGCTCAGGCCGCGGGCTTTCTCCACGTGCCGGCAGAGAAGCGTAACCCGTGGCACACGACCACCTACGGCGTGGGTGAGATGATCCGCCACGCGGTCGACGCCGGGGCCGCCGCCATCCTGCTCGGCATCGGCGGCAGCGCCACCAACGACGCGGGAGCCGGAGCGCTCGAAGCCCTCGGCATCAAGGCCTACGACCGCCAGCTCCAACCGGTCACGCACCTCTCGCCCGATCAGTGGAAGCACATCAACAGCCTCGGCGGCCTCGTGAATTACCGCGAGCAGTTCCCGCCCATCCGCATCGCCTGCGACGTGCGCAATCCCTTGACCGGCGACCGCGGCGCCACCCGGGTATTCGGGCCGCAAAAGGGGCTGACCGAAGAAGATTTTCCGCGCCTCGAGCGTCAGATGGACAAGATGGGCCGCCGCCTGCTCGGCCTCTTCAACCACCCGCTCACCACCCACGACGCGCGCATGCAGGAGGCCGGCGCAGGCGCCGCCGGCGGCCTGGGCTTCGGCCTGCGCACCGCCTTCCCCAACACCGCCTTCGTGGAGGGCTTCCCGCTGGTGGTGGAACTGCTGCGCCTGCAGGAAAAACTGCGAGCCGCCGAAATGGTCATCACCGGCGAAGGCCGCTTCGACGCCAGCTCACTGGAAGGCAAGGGGCCCATGAGCGTGCTGACCGCCGCTCCGGCTGAAGCGCGCAAACTGTTGCTGGCAGGCTCGCTGGAAGCGGCGGCGGTCGAACAGGCGCGTGAAGCGCTGCCCGGGCTGGAGGCCATCCAGCTGACGCCCGATGAGTGGGAGCTGGAACGCCGTCTGGCCGAAGGTGAAGCCGCGTTGCGGAAGCAGTTGGCAGTGTTGAGCTAAGCAAAGCGGCGCGCGTTTCTGCTTGCCGAAGAGCCCGCGCCGCAAGTCAATGCTGGGCCATGGCTTTCCTGCGCACCTCCGGCCGTTGCTTCCTGCCCTGGCTGCTCGTCCTCCTGTTTGTCCCTTCAATGATGGCCGCCCGCATCGGGCTCGGCATCGACACCCTGCAGTCGCGCGACTTCGACGTGCTGCAAGGTAAGCGCGTGGGCCTGCTGACCCACCCCGCCGGAGTCAACCGCTTTGGGCGCAGCACGATCGACGTCTTGCGGCAGGCGCCGTCGGTGAACCTCGTCGCGCTGTTCAGCCTGGAACACGGCATTTACGGCGACAAGGCGGCCAACGAGGCGGTCCAGGACAGCAAGGACCCGCGCACCGGCCTGCCCGTCTACTCCCTCTACGGCAAATACCGCCACCCGACGCCGGAGATGCTGGACCAGATCGACGTGATGGTGGTCGACCTGCAGGACCTGGGCGTGCGCAGCTACACCTTTGCCAGCGCCATGCGCTACGCCATGGAGTCGTGCTTCGAGGCTGGCGTCGAAGTGGTGGTGCTCGACCGGCCCAACCCGCTCGGCGGCCTCAAGGTCGACGGCCCCATGCTCGACGAGGGCCTGGAGAGCTACGTGGGCGCCTTCCCGGTGCCCTACGTGCACGGCCTGACCATCGGTGAGCTCGCGCGCATGGCCAAGGACGTGCCCGGCATCATGGAGGTCGACGACGAGGTGCGCCGCCGCGGCCAGCTGACCATCGTGCCGATGACGGGCTGGCGCCGCAGCATGATGTGGCCCGACACCGGGCTGGAATGGGTCGCCACCTCCCCAGCCGTGCCGGATCTCTCCGCCGCGATGGGCTACAGCATGACGGGCCTCGGCTGTCAGTTGGGTGGCTTCAAGCACGGCTTCGGCACCAAATACCCGTTCCGCCTGCTCCAGTTCAGCGGGCGTAAGCCGGAGGAGATCGAAGCGGCGCTGGAGGCGCGCCACATCCCGGGGCTGGACTTCGAGGTCGTGCCGTTCGAGGTCAAGGGCAAGCCGCATCGCGGCGTCTACGTGATGGTCAGCGACTGGCAAAAGCTGCGTCCGACCGAGATCAGCTTTCACCTGATGGTGCTCGCGGCGGCCTGGAACCGCAATAACCCCTTTGCCGCCGCCAGCGACGCCGATCAGCTACTTTTCAACAAGCACGTGGGCAGCTACGCCTGGTGGAACGAGCTGGAGCAAAAGGGCGCGCAGGCCGACGTCGACCGCTTTGTGCGCCAATGGGCCCAACAGGCCAAAGCCTTCCAGCAGCAAAGCCGACGCTGGTGGCTCTACCGCTAGCATCCGGCGCGGCAGCTGCACCCGCCTCTCCATACATGCACCCTTTACCACCCGGAAGAGGTGCGATAGGCGCGCTGCGTCCGCTCTTTATATGGCACCTCATCAAGGTGCATCCTCAGGCTGAAAGCCTCCAGCTTGCAGCGCAGATGCGGGGTCCCGCCGAAACGGCCTAGGTGATGCCCGCTCGCGCCCCCTGTAAGGTCGGCTTTAACCCAAACGCACCTCCGCCGCACCTTACGGCCCGTATCATCCGGGCCACTACCGGCTGTTTCCGACCCCGCTTGCCCTTGCCAAGGCGCCGGGTCAGTGCTTGTCTCGGGCCTATGATCGATGCGTTGACGACGCAACCCCTGCGGATTGGCGACCGTGAGTTCTCTTCCCGCCTGTTGGTGGGCACTGGCAAGTTCGCCTCGGGCGACTTCATGCGCGAGGCATGTGCGGCCAGCGAAACCGGGCTCGTAACCGTCGCCCTGAAGCGCGCCGCCCTGCAGGGACCCGATGAATTTGCGGACATCCTCGATTATCTGGACCAGGACCGCTACCTCGTGCTGCCCAACACCGCCGGCGCCATGAATGCCGAGGAAGCGGTGCGCATCGCCCGCCTGGCCGAAGCCGCCGGCTTGCCCAAGTGGGTGAAGCTCGAGATCCACCCGGACCCGAACTACCTGCTGCCCGACCCCATCGAGACGCTGAAGGCCGCCGAGGTGCTGGTCGAAGAGGGCTGGACCGTGCTGCCCTACATCAACGCCGACCCGGTGCTCGCCGCCCGCCTGCAGGATGTGGGTTGCGCCACGGTCATGCCGCTCGGTTCGCCCATCGGCAGCAACCGGGGCCTCGAAACCGCCGCCCAACTGAAGATCATCATCGAGCAGGCGCGCGTGCCCGTCGTGGTGGATGCCGGGATCGGCACCCCTAGCCACGCCGCTGCCGCGATGGAGCTCGGAGCCGACGCTGTGCTGGTCAATACCGCCATCGCCGTCGCCTCCAACCCCGCCCAGATGGCGCGTGCCTTTGCCGCCGCCGTCATCGCCGGCCGCACCGCCTACGAACTCGGCCTGCCCGGGATCCAGGAAAAGGCCGCAGCCACCAGCCCCCTCACCGCCTTCCTCGGGTAATCCATTGAACAGGAGTCAACGGAGGCAACGCAGCCAAGCTTCCTCCGCTCTCTTGGTAGAAAGACACTCTTCTTATGCGCTTTTCCGACGTTCTCCCGACTTTGCCGCTGGACGCGCTCGTGCAACAGTCGCACGACACGTCCGAGCAGACCGTGCAACGCGTGCTGGCTCAGGGCCGTGCGACCAACCTGACCGAGTTTGCCGCCCTGCTCTCCCCCGCCGCCCAGCCCTACCTCGAGCAGATGGCCGCGGCTTCCATGCAGTTGACGCAGAAGTATTTCGGCAAAACGATCCGCATGTTCGCGCCGCTCTACCTCTCCAACGAGTGCATCAACATCTGCACCTACTGCGGCTTTTCACGCAACAACCCCATCCCGCGCATCACCACCCCTATGGATCAGGTGGTGGACGAGACGCGCAAGCTGGCCCGCAAGGGCTTTCGCGCGCTGTTGCTGGTCGCGGGCGAGCACCCCAAATACGTCTCCAACGGCTACGTGGCCGACGTGATCCGTGAGCTGCTGCCGATCATGCCCAACATCGGCATCGAGCTGGGGCCGCTGGAGACCGATGCCTATCGCAGCATCGTCGACGCAGGCGCGGAAAACCTGATCTGCTATCAGGAAAGCTACCACCCGGAGACCTACGCCGGCTTGCACCCCGCCGGGCCGAAAAAGAAGTTCAACTTTCGCCTGGAGACGCCGGAACGCGGCTACGACGCAGGCTTCCGGCGGGTGGGCATCGGCCCCCTTTTCGGGCTCTACAACTGGCGCTACGAAGCCATCGCGACAGCAGCCCACGGCCTGCACCTGCTGCGCCACTGCTGGAAGTCGCAACTGAGCATCGCCCTACCGCGCATGCGCCCCGCCGCCGGCGGTTGGACGCCGAACCCGGAGTTCCACATGTACGACCGCGACCTCGTGCAAGCCATTGCAGCCTTCCGCCTGTTGCTGCCGCACGCCGCCATCTCCATGAGCACGCGCGAGCACCCCACCCTGCGCAACGGCCTCGTGCGCCTGGGCGTGACCCATATGAGCGCCGGCAGCTGCACCGAGCCGGGCGGCTACAGCTCTTACGACGAAGAGGCGTGGGTCCAGACCAAGACCGCGCAGGAGGGCGAACAGTTTCACATCTCCGACAGCCGCGCCCCGCACGTCGTCGCCGACATGATCCGCCAGCAGGGCTACGAGCCGGTCTGGAAGGACCACGACATCAGCTTCACGCCCACCGGCAGCCGCTGAGGCCTGCCCCAGGGGCGGCTATGATGCAGCCGTCAGGCGTTGCGCGACGGTCACGGCGTGGGCAAAGCTGCGGATGCTCGCCTGCCCTTGACCGGCGATACCGAAGGCGGTGCCGTGGTCGGGGCTCGTGCGCACGTGCGGCAGCCCGAGGGTCACGTTGACGGCCACGTCGAACTCCAGCGTCTTGAGCGGTCCGAGCCCCTGATCGTGGTAAAGCGCCACCACGACGTCGAATTCGCCCCGCAGGGCACGGAAAAACACCGTGTCGCCCGGCTGGGTGCGGGAAAGGCCGGGGAAGCGCTCGCGCAGGGCATCGAGGCGCGGGTCGATCCAGTCCACCTCTTCGCGGCCCAGCATCCCGCTCTCGCCTGCATGGGGATTCAGCCCGCAAACGGCAATGCGCGGCTCGTCCGCCCCGTAGGCCCGCCCCAGCCGGTCGGCCCGCTCGATCGCACGCTCCAGCCGCCCCGGGTCTTCATGCAGCAGCCGCGCGACCTCCATCAGCGGGTCGTGCCAGGTCGCCAGTACCAGCCGCAGCTTTTCGCCCACAAACGACATGCTCGGCTCGCCGCCCCACGCCGCCGCAAAAAACTCCGTCTGCCCGGGGTGCGGATAGCCGACCTCCTGCAGCCAGCCCTTGGCCACCGGCGCCGTCACCACGCCGCGAAAATGCCCGTCCATGCAGCCCTGGGCCGCCGCCTGCATCGCCTGCCAGGCGACCGCCGCGCCCTCGCGTCCCGGGCGTCCGGGAGTCAGGACAAAGTCTTCCGAGCCCACGCGCACGCCTTGGGCCGGGAGCGTATCGAGCCAGTCGCCCGGCCCGATCACGACCACGTCGTCGCGTTCCGCCTGGGACCGATCGGCCAGCCAGCGCTGGATAATTTCCGGGCCGACGCCCGCCGGGTCGCCGCAAGTAATCGCAAGGGGCTTAGACATCCGTATCGTCCTCCGTGGCGTGCAGACGGCGTTCCGGGCGCACGAATCCGCGCTTGCCGCCCGCAAAAAACTCGAGAAAGCGCGTGCCCTCCGGCGTCTGCGCCATGTGGTCGTTGCGCGCCGCCTCCGCGTAATGCTTGGGGTTGCCCCCGTCGAAATACACCGCGCGGTAGAGCTTCTTCAGCTCGCGGATCACCTCGCTGCCAAACCCGCGTCGCTTGAGCCCGATGAGGTTGAAACCGCTCAACTCGTCCCGCTCGGCCACGAGGCAAAACGGCGGCACGTCGCGCGTCAGCCGCGAAACCCCGCTCACCATCACGCTCTCGCCGATGCGGATAAACTGATGCAAGGCCGCGCCTCCGCCGATGAACGCATGCGCGCCGATCTCGACGAAGCCGCCCATCATCACGTTGTTGGCCAGGATCGCATGCGGCCCGATGCGGCAATCGTGCGCCACATGGCTGTAGGCCATCAAAAACGCCTCGTCTTCCACCCACGTAAACTGTCCCGCCTGGGTCGCGCGGTGGATCGTCACGCCCTCGCGCACCGTCACGCGATTCCCGAGGCGCACCCCGCTCGGCGTCTTCGGATCGAAACGCAAGTCCTGCGGCGGGCCGCCCACCACGGCGTGTGGGAACACGTGGCACCCCTCGCCCAGCACACTGCCGCTGCGCACCATCGCATGGGCCTCGATCACGCACCCGGCGCCGAGCTCCACCCCGTCTTCGATCACCGCATACGGGCCGATCGTCACGCTGGGGTCGATGCGCGTCGCCTCATGTATCACCGCCGTGGAATGGAAGGACATGCGGCGATTGTGACGCCCCTCCCCCTTCAGCGGAAGGAGAATCTTGCACCCCAACCGGAAAGGCCGCCGCTCGGCAAAAAAAGCCGCCCGGAGAAAAACCGGGCGGCGCGGGGAAAAGCGGATGTGAACGCGACGGCCTACTGGCCGCCTTCGGCGCGGGAGCGGGCATCGGCTTCGATGGCCTGGGCCAGCTTGTCGAGCGTCTGCTTCACGTTGTCCTTCACATCATCCAGTTCGGCGGGCTCGGATACGTCTTCGCTCGCGAAAAGGTAGAACTTGATCTTGGGCTCGGTGCCGGAGCCGCGGACCGCAAACTGGTAGCCGTTGTCGAGCTCGAGGAAGTAGAAGTCCTGCTTGGGGATCTCCTTGCCGTCGGCGTCCTCGAGATCCTGACGCCCGAAGTCCTTGAACGAGGTCACGTCGAAGTCGCCCAGCTTTTTCGGGGCGTCCGCGCGGTAGCTCTCGAGGATGTTCTTGATCTTTTGCGCCCCGCTGGCGCCCTCGTAGTAGATGTTGATCAGGCTCTCGAGGTAGTAGCCGTAGCGCAGGTAGATCTCGTCGAGGTATTGCGAGAAGGTCTTGCCCTGGTCCTTGAGGGAGGCTGCCAGCTCGGCAAACATCAGCACGGCGGCATTGGCATCCTTGTCGCGCACGAGGTCGCTGGCGAGGTAGCCGTAGCTCTCTTCGCCGCCGAACACGTAAAAGGTGCTGTGGGCGAGGGCCAGCTGGCGGCGTTGCTCGAGCGAGCAAGCGTCGTAATCGAGCGCAATGCCCTGCTCCGCCTTCACCTTCTCGGCGATCTCCTCCTGGTAGATGCGCAGCTTTTCGCCGATCCACTTGAAGCCGGTCAGCGTATTGATGACCTTCAAGCCGTTCTTCTCGGCGATGGCGGCCTGCAGCGGCGTGGTGACGTAGGTCTTGATCAGGGCCGCGCTCTTGGTGCCGTGGCGCGGCAGCACGCCCTGCTCCTTCAGCTTGTTGATGCGGTAATCCGCGAGCAGCGAGCCGATCATGTTACCGGTCAACAGCACCATCTCGCCATTTTCGTCGCGCACGGCCGCACCCATGCGGTCGGAGTCCGGGTCGGTCGCCAGCACCACCTCGGCCCCGATTTCCTTGGCCTGGGCGATCGCCTGGGAAAGAGCCTCGGCGTTCTCCGGATTCGGGCTCTTGACGGTGGGGAAGCGGCTGTCCTGCACCATCTGCGCGTCCACGAGCGAGACTTCGAGGCCGTTGTTCTTCAGCACCTGGGGCGCACTGACGCCGCCGGTGCCGTGGATGGGTGAAAAGACGATCTTGGGCTGGGCGCGGCGGAAGACCTCGGTATCGAGCAGGTTTTCCTGCAACACTTCCATGTAGGCCGCGTCGGCGCTGGCGGGCAGCGTGACGACGCCGGTGGTCTCTTTCTCGAGATACTGGGCGGTGTCGGCCAGCTTGATCTGGTAGACCTCGTGGATGATGCCCTCGGCGTGCGGGTAGACCACTTGCGCGCCGTCCTCGAAGTAGACCTTGTAGCCGTTGTCGTGCGACGGGTTGTGGCTGGCCGTCATGACGATGCCGGCGGTAGCCTTGGTGTAGCGCACGGTGAAGCTGAGCTGCGGCGTGGAGCGCGGGCCGTCGAAGATCATCGCATAACCGCCGAGGCGGGTCCATACGCTCGCGGCCAGCTCGGTGAAGTGGCGGGAGAAGTGGCGCACGTCGTGGGCGATGACGAGGCGGGGCACTTCGCGGCGGCCATACTTTTGCTCGAGGTGGCGCGCGCAGTAGTTGAACAGGCCGATGGTGGCGCGGATGACGTTGAAATCGTTCATCATCGCGGAACCAACGGCCGCGTGTTCCGGCGTCTCCTGCGGGCCGGGCGTGCCGCGTTCGGCCTCGGTCACGACATTGCCGATCGTGCGGCTGCGCATGCCGCCGGTGCCGAACTTCAGCGTCTGGTAAAAGCGGTCGTTCAGCTCGTCCCACGCTTCCTTTTCGGCCAATTCGGCCAGGCTGGCTTCGCCCCATTCGGGCAGGAAGCCGCCCTGCAGGTAAGCGGTGGCGTTTTCGAGGGAGCTTTCCAGCAACTTACCGTCCTGGTGAGCTTGCTGCAGCTTGGAGAGCGTGGCGGATACCGACATGGTCTGACAGGGAAGAATATTGGATCAGAAAAATAAAGAACTAACAGAAGAACACCAAGAACACGAAGAGGAGAATAAAAAACGCTCCTGCGGTTCTTTGCGCCCTTCTGTTGAACTCATTCTGGCTTCGCCTACTCGAGGTAGGTGCCGTGCTCGAGGGTCGGCTTGGGGTCGAGATGGCGCCAGGTGGTGACGAAGGCGGCCTCGGAGTCGGCGAAGAGCGGGCTGACCTCGAAGTCGAAGGCCGGCTTTTCCGTTTCGTCCACCTCCAGACGTACGCCTGCGGCCTCGGCCCAGCGGGCAAACTGACGCAACTGGTCGTCCTTGGCCGTCTGCGGGGAGTCGCTGCCTTCGGCGTTCTTCACCGGGCTGAAGTCGTCTTCGCGCAAGGTCTCGATCGTGGTCGCGTTCTTGGCGAAGGGCAGCGCGTCGAAGACGAACATCTCAAACTTGTAGCCGTTCGGCTCCTCGGGCTTGACCGTTTCGCCGGACTCGGTGGCGGTCGGGATCTTTTTGTGCGCGCGGTGGAAGGGCAGCTGGAACTCGCCGCCGGAGCCCACACGGTTCACAAACTCCACGTCGAGCACGTGGATGGCGATGCTGCCGGCGAGGTAACGCAGCACCCCGTTTTCATCCGTCTCGGCCTGCATTTCCGCCGGCATGTCGGAGTATTCGATCACCTTGGTCTGGCCGTCCTGCACGCAGAAGATGCCCAGCTTTTCCGACGCGTCGCGCTTGGGGATCATCTTGCTCGACATCTCGGAGCTCTCCAGCACGTGGAAGCCGATGAAGGCCGGATCGATGGCGCGCACCAGCACATTGTCGACCTGGAAATAGCTGAGCACGGAGATGCCGCGCTCTTGCAGCCGGGCGACCGAGCCGCTGCGCACGAGAGCCCGCAGGGCACCGCCGTGGCCGTCTGGGCTCATCGCGATCTTGTCCGGTGCCTCGAGGATGATCTTGCCGTCGGCATCGACCGCGGGCATGCGGCCCTGCGAGAAGAACCACACCTCATTGGCATCGAGGCCGAAGTAGTCGTGCTCCTGGAAGAAATTGACGGTCTGATGGTGGTTGATGTGGCTGGTCATGATCAACCACGGGATAGAGCAGCCGTAGCGGGAGTTGGCCGCGCGAATCTTCTCCGCAAAGACCTGAAAGAGGCTCTTCTGCTTCACCGGGGTGACGGGGAATGTGCCCTTGGGCCCATCGTAGCCCAGGCGCGTGCCCTGGCCGCCCGCGACGGTGAAGGCGGCGACCTTGCCGGCCTTGAGCGTATCCTCACCCGTCATGAAGGCCTTTTTCCAGGCCTCGAGATCGCCGCCCTTGGAGGGGTGCGCCATGTAGGGGGCCGGTTCGAGGCCGTCGAGCCCCTGCCCTTCTTCGGCGCCGCCCATGACCAGATTCTGGTAAAGGCCGTCCACCTCGGAGAGGTCGATTTCCGAAGCCTGTTGCAGCAAGCCCTCACGTTGGGTCTCGCTCAAGTCTTCCCAAAAACGGAACACCTGACCCTGGCCGGCCGCATTAAACTTCTCCCGTAGATCTTGAGACTGGGCTTGTGCATCCATAGCTAAGCGCGAAACGTAAACGACGAATCTGCAGGCGTCTACCGAAAGCGTGGTTTTCAGTTCAATTCACGCAACTGTGACCTGAACGGCATCAACCGGTGCGACGTTTCGCCGCAGCCCGAGACGAAAAACAAAGGCCACCCGCTACTGCGCGATGTTGTCTTCTGGTTCCTTGAAGCGAAACATCGTCTCATTGGGGCGGAGGTAGCCGAGGCGTTCGCGCACCACCCGCTCGAGAAACTCCGGATCTTCCAGCACCAGGCGGAGGTAGGTCTCGCGTTGGGCCCGCTCGGCCCGCAGCTCTTCCAGCCGGGCCTCGGCCTGCTGCGCCTTTTGCTCCTGGTACTTGTATTCGCGGTGGGATTGGAGCCAGACCGTCGCCACCATCATGACGACGAGCACGAGCAGGCCCGTCAGCAATCCGACAATCAATCTGCCCCACCACTGTGCCATGGCGGTCAAGATGGTTCATGCCCTGTCGTTTGCCAAGGCGATAAGCAACGAAAATCGCAGATACAGGCGCTTGTAGCTGGTGTGAAAGACCCAGTCTCGCCCTCACAATACACGCAGGAAAATGCAAAAGTCCTTCATGGCAGGGGACGTTACACGGTTAAGGATTGCCCAACGCAGAACGCCCCGCCTTAAATGGGGCTCCGTTCGTCCGTTAACGCGGCTTAGGCTAACTCTATGTATCAGCACTTTTACGGCCTGCGGGAGATGCCCTTCCACATCACCCCGGATCCTCGCTTCCTTTACCTGGCCCCCACGCACCAGGAAGCCTTGGCACACCTGCGCTACGGCATCAGCGAGAAAAAGGGCTTCATGGTGCTGACGGGCGAAGTCGGCTGCGGCAAGACCACCATCTGCCGCCAGTTGCTCAACGAGTTGGCGGATCAGGACGTCGAAACGGCGCTGATCCTCAACCCGCGCCTGAGCGAGGCCGAGATGCTGGAAGCCATCCTGACGGAGCTGGGGCAGACGCCGGTGAACGGCTCCAAGCACCACCTGCTGGACCAGCTGAACCAGCACCTGCTGCAAGTCGTGCTCGCCGGGCGCAACATCGTCGTGATCATCGACGAGTCGCAAAACCTCGGCTTCGAGACGCTCGAACAGCTGCGCCTGCTTTCCAACCTGGAAACGGACTCGCAAAAGCTGCTGCAGATCATCCTGATCGGCCAGCCCGAGCTGCGCGCCAAGCTGAAGGAAGAGCGCCTGCGCCAACTCCGCCAGCGCGTGCTCGTGCACTACGACCTGCGCCGCCTCACCCGCGAAGAAGTCGCCCTCTACATCCAGCACCGGCTCACCCTCGCCGGCGGCCAGGGGCGCCCCTCCTTTACCCAACGCGCCGTCAAGCGCATCCACCGCGTCAGTCAAGGCATTCCCCGCATTATCAACAACCTGTGCGACAAGGCCCTGCTCGCCGCATTCGTCAAAAATCAGGACGTGGTGGGTTACCACGAAGTCGGCCGGGCCATCAAGGAGTGTGAATTGAAATGAGCCTGATCAACGAAGCCCTCAAGAAGGCGCAGGCCGATCAGGCCCGCAGCCAGGTCGAGACCGGCCCCGGAGGCATCTCCACCCAACAGACGGCCGGCCTGATTGTGCCCGGCAAGGGCAGCTCCGGCGGCCTCGTCCTCGGCATCACCGCCGGCATCCTGCTCACCGCGCTGGTCGCGGGCGGCATTGTCTGGCTGGTCTTGCGTCCCGGCAACTCGCCGGCGACTTCCAGCGCTCCCGTAGCGAGCACATCCGCCACGACTGCCCCCAGCACGAGTGCATCCAGCCCGGAACCGGATCCGGACATGCTGATCGAACCGCTGCGCGTGCCCACCTTTACCGACGAGGCCGAGCCGGAGCCGCCGACGCCCTCGCCGCAACCCCAGGCCGTGACCCCGGCGGAAACCCGCCCCACTACGGCCCCCGTT